>CAVSEW010000002.1:0-1390039 GCA_963727105.1 uncultured Solirubrobacterales bacterium
CGATTTCGCTGGGCTTCACAGCCTGGTGCGACCGATCGTCGGGCTGCTCCCGCGGTTGCCTGCGCCCCAGCGCGCCGCACTGGCGGCCAGTCTCGGCTTGATACCTGCCGGAGGCTCGGATCGCTTCTTGGTGTCAGCGGGCGTGCTGTCGCTGCTCGCCGAGGCGGCCGAGGAGCGTCCGCTGCTGTGCGTGATCGATGACGCGCAATGGCTGGACACCCCGTCCGCGGATGCGTTGGTGTTCACGGCTCGGCGCGTTGGTGCCGAGGGAATTGCCGTCCTGTTCGCCGTCCGCGATGGCGAGCGTCACTTCGAAGCGCCGGGCCTCGACGAGCTGGTCCTCGCGGGGCTCGATCACTCCTCGGCGCGCGTCCTGCTCGACCATGGAACGCCCGAGCTGGCGCCCGCCGTGCGGGAGCGGTTGCTCGAGGATGCGGCCGGGAACCCACTCGCGCTGCTGGAGCTTCCCGCCGGCCTCTCACATGTGCAGCTGGCCGGCCGGGCGCTCTTGCCTGACGCGATACCGCTGAACTCGCGCCTGCAGGCTGCGTTCAGTCAACGGGTCGAGCGGCTGCCGGACTCCACGCAGGCGGCATTGCTGCTCGCTGCTGCCGAGGCGGACGGTGAGCCTGCAATCGTTCTGCGTGCCGCCGCCGAACTCGGCCTGGCGTCCGAATCGCTTGATGCGGCGGAGCGGGCGGGCCTGATCGATGCCAGTGCGGAGAGGCTCAGCTTCCGGCATCCGCTCGTCCGCTCAGCGGTGTACGAGTCCGCGACACTTGCCGAGCGTCGACGGGCTCATGCCGCCCTGGCCGAAGCCTGTTCGGAACCCGAGCACGCCGACCGTCGCGTCTGGCACCGGTCGGTGGCGAGCATCGGCGCCGATGGGGAGATCGCCGCCGAGCTCGAGGCATCCGCCGAGCGCTCGGAGCTGCGCGGGGGACACGCGTCGGCGGCGACCGCATTCGAGCGTGCCGCCAGGCTCAGTGAGACCGATCAGGCGCGTGGCAGGCGGCTCGGTGCCGCGGCCAGGACCGCCCTTGCGGCGGGACAAGTGGGTCGCGCCGGCGATCTCGTGCGCCGCGCGCTCCCACTTGCCGGTCGTGCGGAACGCCCCCGTCTGCTGGGCCTCAGCGCGATCATCGAGAGCTTCGCCGGCTCCCTCCCGGACGCCATCACCACGGCGCTGGATGGGATCGCCTCCAGCCACGATCCGTCGCTGAGCCTCCAGATGCTCCTGGGCGGGTTTGGCATGACGGTTTACCTGGCCGACTACGAGAAGATGCATGAACTGTGCGCGCGGGCGGCGGAGTTCCCGCCGGTCACCGACACCGATCGCTTCATCGTGGCCGTCCTCACGGGTGCAGCCGCCGAGCTGGACGGCGAGTACGGACGCGCGAACGAGCTGCTGGCACGCTCGATCGAGATCGCCACCCGTCTCGACGACGCCCACTGCCTGATCTGGGTGTCGGCCGGGGCCGGCCGCGCGGGCAACTGGGGTGACGGTCTGCCCTTCGCCCGCCGAGCGGTTCGCCTCGCGCGCGAACGCGCGCTCGTGTCGACGCTGCCGTACGCCCTCGAGGCTCAAGCGTCGCAACTGATCGGGCGAGGGCAGTTCGACCTCGCTTACGCCTCGGCCGAGGAGGGCAGACGCCTCGCGCTCGACCTCGGGCAGCAATGGATCGCGACCTGGAACCTGACCGATCTCGCCTCGGTCGACGCGGTCCGCGGCGATGAACGACAGGTGCGCGCGTGGGTCGGCAAACTAGAAGCCGAACCCGCCAACAGCGCGCCGCTCGTGAGAGCACGCATCGCGAGAGCGCTGGGGCTGCTCGACCTCGGCCACGGCAGACCATCAGAAGCGCTCGACCAACTCCTGTTCTCGATCGACACCGTCCGCCCCGAATCGAACCCATGGGTCGTGTTCGGCGTCCCTGACGCGGCCGAGGCCGCCGTCCGCGCTCAGCGGCAGGACGACGTCAGCAGCCACCTCGATCACTACAAACAGTGGATCGAGCACTATCCCAACCGCGCTCGGATGGCGCTCCTCGCACGCTGTCGCGCGCTTGTCGAAGAGTCCGACGCAGGCGGCCATTACGCCGAGGCCATCGAGCTAGCCGACGCCCTGTCGGCGTTCGAGCGAGCGCGCACCCAGCTTCTCTACGGCGAATGGCTGCGCCGGCACCGGCGGCGGATCGACGCTCGCCGCCACCTACGCGCTGCGCTGGCAACGTTCGAGCAACACTCTGCGGCGCCATGGGCAGACCGCGCGCGCGGCGAGCTGCGCGCCAGCGGCGAGAGCGCCCGCAAACGCGACCCCTCCACGCGAGACCAGCTCACACCTCAGGAACTCAACATCGCCGGCCTCGCCGCCGACGGACTCACGAACGCCGAGATCGGAGCCCAGCTCTTCCTCAGCCCCCGCACGATCGACTACCACCTGCGAAAGGTGTTCGCCAAGCTCGAGATCGTCTCACGAGCCGATCTCGCCGGCGTCGAACTGGGCGATCCCGTTAGCCACTGACCGAGCTGTCGACGTGCAACAGCAACCGTTCGCTTCCCCGCCACCCCACTCGGACACCGCACGGCAACCCCTCGACCCCAACCACCCTTATCGCGATGCACTCCGCCCCTGACCCGATGACGCTGCACCCAGTCGCCGGCCACCGGCGCGTCGTCTTCCTCAAGCCGCTCGTGAGCAACCCGAACATCGTGGTCGGGGAGTACAGCTGTTCGCGGGCGGGGCGGGCCGGGGCGATATCGAACGGATACCGGGACCTTGGGAGAGGGCTTCTAAGCCCCAGAGGGTCTTCGAGGACAGCAAACGTCAAGGTCGGTCCATGGCAACGTCGCCAAAGAGCGTGATCTTGAGGGGTCGCTCAGTAACGTCGGCGAGTCGCAGGAGCGGAGTTGACTCGGCAGACACTAGGGGTAATGCACGAGTCCGCCGCAATCAGGGGGCCTTGAGGCTCAGGGACGAGCTATAGCTAGGCGGCCATGTTCTGGTCTGGCCAGGCCCCAGTCCGCGCGCGCACATAGAGCGTGTCGGGCGCGAGATCCGCGCCACCAGGCCAGACGACCGTCCCCGTTTCGGGATCGACTGAGACCTTCGCGAAGCCAGAAGGCGTGACTGCGTCAGCAAAGACGGGTCCTCGCAGGCGGTCAAGCACATTGATGTCGGCCGACAGGCCGTCGCTGAAGGTGAGACGAAGAACGCCGTGCTCGACGACGGTCACGGCAGTGATATCAGGGGTCAGGCCGGTCATCGGAGGGGATCGATCTCCTGAAGTGTCTCACCGGCTCGGGCAAGCCGCCAGTTCGCCAGCAGCTCGTCTTGGTGCAGCTCAGCCCACGCAAGCACCATGCGCAGTTGTCGGCGCCCGAGCGTGCTCTCGATCACCTCGAGCGTGTCGATCTGCACCTTCGCGCCGCCGTCGGCGTGCCGGGCATGGAAGTGGGGAGGCCCGTGATCATCGAAGTACATCGCGATCACGATCCCGAAGAAGCGACTGATGGTCGGCATCGCACCGATCCTGTCGCACAAGCCGGTCGATTGGACGACGAGTCGATGATCCTGCCGGTCACGCTTTAGTGCCAGAGAAGCGGCACGTGCCACCGCTCGTCGCAACGTCGACCGCCTCTGATAGGTCGATGCAGCGCGGTAGCGCCTCCGCCGGTGACATCCTGTACGACATGGAGATCCAGAAGCGTGTCCTGGCGAGCGGGACGGTGCGCTGGAGGGTCCGGTGGCGGCAGGGTGAGCGGTACCGATCACAGACCTTCGACCGCAAGGGCGACGCGGTCACATTCGCCGCAGAAATCAGACGACGGCAGCAGCTTGGGACGCTCGTCTCCATCGACAGCGGCCGGGGGACGCTGCTCGACTACGTCACCGAGACCTGGGCTCCGGCCTATGGGTCAAACCTCGCGAGGAAGACGCAGCTGCACTACAAGCATCTGCTCGTCAAGCACGTGCTGCCAGAGCTCGGTCCGCTCGAGCTTCGAGCGATCACCCCGGAGATGATCGCTCGGTGGCAGGCAGACCGGCTCGCCGCCGGCTACGGCCGAGTCGCAATCCGTCACGCATTCGACCTGCTCGGGTCAATCCTGCAGCGTGCCTTGGAGGGTGGGCAGATCCAGGCGAACCCGGCCCGAGCCGTTCGCAAGGCGTCGCGACCTCGGCATGCCGAGGTCCGACCGCTTTCGCCGACGGCCATCGAGCGGATGCGCGCGGCCAGCACGCCGCGGGACGCGACGCTGATCAGCGTCCTGGCCTACGCCGGCCTGCGACCGGGCGAAGCGCTGGCGCTCCAATGGCGCGACATCCGCGAGCAGACGATCTTGGTTGAGCGAGCCGTCTCGCTCGGCGAGGAGAAAGACACGAAGTACCGCAGCGCATCGCACCGTTCGGCTTCTGCAACCACTCGCGGCCGATCTCCGCGAGTGGCGCCTCCTCAGCGGGCGGCCTTCCGGGAAGGCGTTCGTCTTCCCCTCGTCGAACGGGACCCCTCTGGAGCCAACCCGCTTATCAGTCATGGCGGCGCCGGGCGTTCAAGCGCGCGCTAGACGGCGCCGGCTTGGAGCACGCGTGACCGTACGACCTCCGGCACTCGTTCGCGTCGCTCCTGATCCACGAAGGCCGGTCGGTGATCTACGTGGCCCGGCAGCTTGGACACGATGCGCGGCTCACGCTAAGCAGGTACGGCCACGTGATGGACGAGTTCGAGACACCCCTCGGCTGGAGGCGCAGACTGCCATAGCCAACGCGCGGTCCAAACTCGCCGACGAGCTCGGATCCGCGCTCCGCTAGCAATGTCCGCGCCGTTGCCGGGGCGACGCGAGGGTGCATTTGGGGTGCATCAGTTTGTCTCCTCCCGTCCTCCGGTGTTCTCTAGTGACCACGCGAAAGTCCAGCTATGCAGGCATTTTGTGGACACCGCTGGACACGACGAGACAGTAGGATCTGGATCGCACCCAGGAGGTCGGGGGTTCGAGTCCCCCTAGCTCCATCGGAAAGGCCGCTGTAAATCAGCGGCTTTTCTGTTTCTGGAGGCGCTCCGGAGCAGCCCGTGTTAGGCGTGCGCTGCGGCGCGCTCGATCACGAACTGCTCGTCGAACCTGAACCCGGTTTCGAGGGCGCGCTTCGCCGGGCAGGTGTCGACAACCCGGCGGAGCCGTCGGAGCTGGTCCGCCGTCAATCCTTTGGGGAGGTGAACTTTGATGCTCGCGCGCCTCGGTGTTGCGTCCGGGTCGTATTCGACGTCGACACGGAGATCGCCGAGGTCCCAGTCGCGCCTCTGCGCGTACAACGCGATCATCGTCGAGGCGCACGCTGCGAGCATCGCTGCGAGCAGCTCGTGAGGGGTCGGTCCCTCATCGGTCCCGCCGAGCCGCTGGGGCTCGTCGGTAATGATGATGTGGCGGCCGTTGACGTCGATCTCGTGTCGAAGCGCTCCATCGACGGAGTGTGCGGTTGCGGTCATCATCTCCTTTGGATGATCCGCGTGAGTGGGGCGAGGCGCATCCGGCCTAGACCGCAGAAAGCAGCCGCAGCTACTACCGACCCATTGCTCGAGGCCGCGCCACGATCAGGGTTCGCTCAGGCTGGCTGGACGATCGCCTCGAGCTCGCGCAGCTGCCGGCGCACGCCGCCGCAGACCTGATCGCAGAGCTCGAACACGGCTGGGTCGGCGATCGAGTACCGGGAGTGGTTGCCGTCTTTCGTGCGGCTCACCATGCCGGCGCTGAGCAGGATCCCGAGGTGCTTGGACACGTTCTGCTGCGAGGCGCCGAGGGCCTGTTGCAATTCCCCGACCGTGGCGTCTGACTCTCGCAGGTGGTCGAGCAGCTTGATCCGCATCGGCTCGCCGAGCACGCGGAAGCGCTGGGCAACGAGCTCGATCAACGGCTCGGGAAGCGGGTGGGGCATGGGGGGTAGCTCGTTCACTCGCGAGATCGTACCACAAGCAAACAGTTGTGTAGTTGACATGAGGCCGGATGCGCGCTACGCTCTCCACATTCACTACTTTACAGTTGTATAGACGTTAGGAGCGGGTCGCATGTCTGATCGCAGGCGGGTTGTCATTCTCGGGTCGAGTTTTGCGGGGTTGACCGCGGCCCTCGAGCTCCGCAAGCGGGTCGGTCATCGCCACGAGATCGTCGTGCTTGACCCGCGGGCCGATTTCACGTTCATCCCGTCGCTTATCTGGCTGCCGTTCGGGGTGCGCGACGCGGCTGACGTGACGTTCCCGCTCGAGCCCGTTTACCGGGCCAAGGGGATCCGCTTCTTCAACGAGGCCGCTATGAAGATCAACCTCGAGGCGCATGTGGTGACGACGGGTTCTGGTCAGGAGCTGAGCTACGACAAGCTGTTCATCGGCACCGGTCCGCGACTGGCGTTCGAGAAGGTGCCCGGCCTCGGGCCACACGGGGGCCACACACAGTCCGTGTGCACCCTCGACCATGCGCTCCTTGCCCGTGACGCATGGGAGCGGTTTCTCGAGAACCCCGGCCCCGTCGTCGTGGGGACGGCACAGGGCGGTTCGTGCTTCGGCGCCTCCTACGAGTTCCTGTTCAACATCCGGCACCGGATCAAGAAGGCCGGGCTTGAGGACGTGGCGCCGGTGACATTCATCACGGCCGAGCCGTTCCTGGGGCATTTCGGGCTCGGCGGCGTCGGTACCTCGCAGAAGATGGTCGAGCGGTTCTTTGACCGGCTCGGCATCGAGGGCCTGACGAACACAGTCGTAAAGGTGGCCCGCGAGGGTGAGATCGAGCTCGAGTCCGGTCGCGTACTTCCGTTCGCCTACTCGATGATCGTCCCGCCGTTCGCCGGCGTCGACGCGGTCGCGCAGACCGAGGGCTTGACGAATCCGATGGGGTTCGTGCCGGTAGACGAGCAATTCCGCCATCCCGAGCAGCGCGACGTATTCGCCGCCGGCGTCGCGATTGCGATCACCCCACCCGATCCGACCCCGGTGCCGGCGGGCGTGCCGAAGACCGGTCAGATGACCGAGACGATGGCCAAGGTCGCGGCGCACAACATCGCCGCCGATCTCGACGGCACGCACAATGATCTGCTCCCGATCGAGGACCTGGGTGCCATCTGCGTACTCGACGCCGGTAATAGCGGCGTGATTTTCAAGGCCGACCACGTGCTCGCCCGCAATGGCCAGGCAGCGAGCGCGCATGTGATGACCGGACCCCAGGCGCACTGGGCGAAGCTCGCGTTCGAGCGCATCTTCCTAGCCAGCCGCAAGCGCGGCGCGATCGTGCTCTGAACCGCCGACCTCTACGCAAGGAACATCTCCGATGGAACATCTCACACACGCGACCTTTGCCGACGGGGGCTCGGACGGCATCACCGTGATCGACTTCTGGGCCGGCTGGTGCGGCCCGTGCCGGGCGACGGCACCGCAGTTCGAGCGAGCGGCCGAGCTCCAACCGAGGTATCGCTTCGCCAAGGTGGACGTCGACGCGGAGCCTGCGCCTGCCGCGCGGTTCGGGATCAGGTCGATCCCGACCCTGATGGTGCTGCGCGACGGCGAGCCGATCGTCGCCCAGTCCGGCGTGATCGGCGCACAGCAGCTCGTCGAGTCGCTCGACCGCATCGCTCGCATGAGCGATGACGCCAGGATCGAAAGGGAGGCCGCGTGATGAATATCCGCAACCGATGGCCGCTCGAACGGGTCCTGTTCGCCCTAGCCGGCACGGTCACCCTCCTCTCAGCGTTGCTGGCCGCCACGGTCTCGCCGTGGTTCCTGCTGCTGACCGCGTTCGTCGGCGTCAACCAGTGGCTATACGTGATCGTGGGCGCCTGTCCCGCCTCGATCGTCCTTCGCCGAACCTGCCATCTGCGGTCGGCGATCTATGACAACGGGCAGCGTTCGGCTGCCTCCATGAGGACGGTGAGGATCTGATGAGCGTCGTCCAGGAACCGAGAATCAGTGAGCGAGAAGCCGAGGAGCCCTACCCGCACGCGGTGAGCGTCGGGCCGATCGGACGGCTCGGCCGCTACACGGCGACCCATTTCCGCGTCGTGCTCGTCGGTTGGCTCGTGGTTGCAATCGGACTCGGCTTTTTCGCGCCGAGAGTTGAGACGGCGCTGTCGGGCGCGGGCTGGGAGACGACCGGTTCGCAATCGGTGCAGGCCCGTCAGTTGATCGACAAGAACTTCCGCGGCCTGTCGAGCTACGGGCTGATGACGGTTATCTATTCGCCGACCCAGACGATCAACTCCACAGCCTTCAAGGCTGCGGTCGCCAGGGTCGAAGCCACATTGCGTGCCGATGCTGCGGTCCGCAGCATCGTGGCCCCGGCCTCTGGGGTTTCGATCTCCCGCGATCGCCACACGGCGATCGTGCAGGCAGGCGCGGCCAAGAGCTCGAACGGGATGGTTAGGGCGGCGGACTCGCTGAAGGGAAAGCTGACCGCCCTCTCCGCCGGTGGTGTGCAGGTGCATCTGACTGGCGCGTCGGGCATGTGGTCTGACTTCAATGCCGCCAACCGTTCCGCGATGTTGAAGTCTGAGGTGATCTCGTGGCCGGTGACGCTCGGCATTCTCTTGCTCGCGTTCGGCTCGCTGGTCGCCGCCGGGCTGCCGCTGATGCTGACGATGATCGGGCTCGCCTCGGCCGCCGGGCTGCTGTACCTGGGCACGTTGGTGATGCCGATCTCGATCTGGGCGATGAACTTCGCGCTGATGTTCGCGCTGGCGCTCGGGATCGACTACGCCCTATTCGTCGTGCACCGCTTCCGCGGCGCGTTCTTCGGGCAGAGGATGTCGGCCGTCGACGCGACCGCGGTGACGATGGACACGGCCGGCAAGGCGGTGCTGTTCAGCGGCATAACCGTGCTGATCTCGCTCACCGCTGTGATGCTCGTCCCGTCGCCGGCGTTCCGCTCGATGAGCCTGGGGATCATGTTCGCGGTGATCTTCGTGCTCGCGGCCACGCTCACGCTGCTGCCTGCCGTGCTCGCACGGCTCGGGCCGAGGGTTGACAAGTTGGCGCTCCCGTGGGCGCACTCAGGCGAGCACCGCTCGACCCGGTTCGAGCGCTGGGGTGAGCGGCTGTGGCGCCAGCCGCTCCGCTTTGGCCTCGTCGCGCTCGCGATCCTGATCGGGCTGGCGCTGCCGGTCACGCAGCTGAGGACGGCGATGCCGTCGATCAAGGTCGTGCCGACCTCCGATGCCTCTCGCATCGGCTACAACCAGGTCCAGGCCGCCTTCGGCCCCGGCGCGACCGGTCCACTGCAGATCGTCACCCCAGCCGCGCAAGCCACCGCGGCCGCCAGCGCCGCAAGCCGCGATCCGGGCGTCGCGGCACTGATGCCGACCCAGACCGGCGGGGGCTACGCGCTAATCACGGCGATCCCGAAGCAGGATCCCTCCAACCCCGCCGTCGGCGCGACGATCGACCGGCTCAGGAACACGCTGCCCACCGGGTCGCTGATCGGCGGCGCCGTCGCCGAGAACCACGACCTCCAGGTTGCCCTGTCTGCCAGGACGCCGCTCGTTATCGGCGTCGTGCTCGCGCTCGGGTTCCTGCTATTGCTGATCGCGCTCCAGGCCCCGCTGCTCGCGGCCGTCGGCGTGCTGACCAACCTGCTCGCCACCGGGGCCGCGTTCGGTGTGGCCAAGTGGATCTTCCAGGACGGCGCGCTGCACTCGCTCCTGGGCTTCCAGTCCCAGGGATTCCTCGATGCGTGGGGACCGGTGTTCTTCTTCGCGATGATCTTTGCGATCTCGATGGACTACACCGTGTTCCTGCTCTCGGCAGCCAAGGAGCACTGGGACCACACCCACGACCCCCGCGCGGCGATGGTCGGGAGCCTCGCCCATTCCGGGCGGGTGATCTTCGCCGCGGGCGCGGTGATGGTGGCTGTCTTCTTCACCTTCGCGCTGTCGGGACCGCTGCCGCCGAAGGAGATGGGCGTGATCCTCGGCGTCGCCGTCCTCCTGGACGCAGCCCTGATCCGGCTCCTGCTGCTGCCCGTGCTGCTGCGGCTGATGGGCCGCTGGGCCTGGTACCTGCCGCGCTGGGCCCGCCGCGTACTGCCCAACGTCACCTTTGGACACGCATGAGAAGAAAGAAGGGATCCGAAAATGTCACCGACCACGCTCGAGCTATGGCAGACGGAATGGTGCCCGGCCTCCCACCGGGTGCGGCAGCGCCTGACCGAGCTCGGCCTCACATACATCGCTCGCCAGGTACCCGCGGACCGTCTAGCACGCACCGAGCTGCGGTCGACCACCGGCGCCGCCGAGATCCCGGTACTGGTCGTGGATGGCAAGACCGTCGCTGGCAAGCAGGCGATCCTTGCCTACCTGAGCGAACACTTCGTCGAACCGCCCGGCGCCGACGAGCAGCGCGACAAGGCGGGCAAGCTGAGACAGAAAGAGCTGGAGGCAGCATGTCTAGAGTTGAGCGCAGCACCTACACGCTGAGCGCCACCCGGGCCGAACCTCGGCCAAATGCCTCCAGGGCTTATCGCGAACCCGGGTAAGAGGAATTAGAGGCCGACGAGTAGATCGCCAGCATCCCACCGAGGCGTGGCCGATCCGGCGCGCACACCAACCAGCGCCGCGAACGCGAAGGCCATTGCGGAAGTTCTCTCCGACTGCCGGGCCGGCAGTTCTCTCACTGCATCGCCTCGGCCGATAACAGGGTTCCGCTCGGGCCGCCCGAACCGAGTTCACGAGGACTGCGGTTGGGGAGGCCGTGCTTCGCTGCTCGAGCGTGCTGGCCGTCGGCCGAGGTCGCAGTGGAGCTGTATTGGCCGGTCGCGGCCTTCCGCGCGGCTTCGCACGTGGGTCCGGCCGGGAGAGGCGAGCATCAGCGCCAGGCCGGTGGCGAGCGCGATGGCGCCAAGCACTGCGAGTGCGACGGTCAGCCCATGCGCTGAAGCGGTGAGGCTGGCGCGGCCAGCGGCAGCGTGGTTGATTCCCGCGGCGGCGGTGTAGAGAGCACCGGCCACCGCGACGCCGAGAGCTGTTCCGAGCCCACGCGACATGTTGAGCATGCCGCTTACGACGCCAGCTCGGCCTTGAGGCGAGGCGGACATGATCGTGGCGTTATTGGCGGGGGTGAACGCGCCGAGCCCGAATCCGACGAGGACGAGGCCCGCGAGTAGCCCACCGGTCCCGTGCTGAAATGCGATTTCGATCAGTCCAGCCGCCGCGACGAGCAGGCCCCCCACGGTGAGCGGACGATCGCCCAAGTGGTTCACGAGCCTGCCGGCGATCGGCGCAGCCACTCCGAGCGCGATCGGCAGCACCGCCAGCTCGATCCCGATGAAGACAGCGCCGACATGGGTGGCGGAGAGGTAGTACGGCACGACGTACAACGTCCCGAACAGCACGAGGTACGAGACCAACCCAGTCGTCAGCCCGATCGACAGAGCGGGATCGCGGAGAATCGAGAGGTCGATCAGCGGCGACGTAGCCGTGCGCTCGCGCCACACGAATCCGACCGCCGCCAGGACCCCGCCCACGAGCAGGATCAGAAGCGAGGCGTTGGCATATCCCTCCCGCGTGGCCAGAGAGAGGTACATGAGGGGCGCCGCGGCAGCTAGCGCGAGTAGCAGGGCCCCAAACTTGTCGGAGCCGTCGATCGGATGGTGGGAACGGCTGCGAGGCAGGAGCAGCCAGCCGAGCGCGAGCCCGATCACGCCAGCCGGAAGGTTCACCAGGAAGATCATGCGCCATCCCCCGAGCGAGAGCAGGAGTCCTCCGATCGCCGGTCCGAGCGCAAGGCCGAGCGCCTGCGCGGTGCCCTGGACGCCGATCGCTCTGCCAAGCAGGGGGCGCGGCACCGCCTCCGTGATGAGCGCGACGCTGTTGGCCTGGAGCATCGCGGCCCCGATCGCCTGGAGCACACGCGCGGCGATGAGCACCGACAGCGTCGGTGCCAGGCCGCAGAGCAGCGAGCCGGCCGTGAACACCCCGAACCCGTAGACGTACAACAGCTTGCGCCCTAGCGCGTCGGCGAGCCGGCCGACCGCCGCCACCGTCGCGACGAGTACCAGCAGGTAGGCGAGCGCCACCCACTCAACGGCGCCGACCGAGGCGTGGAGGTCGCGGCCCAGGCGGGGCAGCGCCAGCGTCGCGATGCTCACATCGAGCTGGCCCATCAACGCACCGATGCAGACCGTGGCGACTACGTACCAGGGCGCCCGAGGGCTGGATCGAACTGCTGTGGGACGGCGGGATTCGGTCAGCAGCCGATCGCGCAGGGCGCTGGCCAAATGGCTTATGGAGACATCGGCCACACGTCCATTTCAGCGCTCGGACCAATATAGGTCAAAGACTAATATTCGATACGATTGACTGTACCTACCTATGAATGAGCGACAGCTTCGCTACTTTCTCGCGGTGGTCGACGAAGGCACTCTCACCGCCGCGGCCGATCGCTTGCGGGTTGCGCAACCCTCGCTCTCCCAAGCCGTCCGAGGCTTCGAGACGGAACTCGGGATCGAACTCTTCCATCGCGTCGGGCGCGGCCTGCGCCTCTCAACAGCCGGTCACGCCCTGATCGGTCCCGCACGACAGGTGCTGCGGGCAATCGAGGACGCCCGCAACGCGATCACCGGCGTGACCCAACTGCGCACCGGCACGCTCGAGATCGCGGCCCTGGCGACGCTCGCGGTTGACCCGATGGCCGCCCTCATCGGTCGCTTCCGCGAGCGCCACCCCGGCGTTCAAGTGCGCGTGCTCGAACCCGAGAGCGCCGATGGTGTGCGCGCCCTTGTCCGCGAAGGGGCCTGTGAGCTTGGCGCCGCGCACCTGCCGATCCGCGATCATCAGCTGAGCACGCACCCGCTCAGCGAGCAGGAACTGCTGTTCGTCCTCCCACCGGACGATGCGTCTCAAGACGAACGGCCGCTCGGAGCTGGGGAACTGGCGGAAACGCCGCTCGTCGTCAGCCCTCCGGGCACTTCGACACGCATCCTGCTCGAACAGGCACTTGCCCGGGTCGGCGTGACACCGACAATCGCCGTGCAAACCGCCGCGCGCGAGGCGATCGTCCCACTCGTACTCGCCGGCGCCGGAGCCGCCCTACTCCCAGCACCGCTCGCCCGCGAGGCGCAGAGGCGCGGCGCGACCATCCGCCCCGCCCGACCCAAGATCACCCGCACCGTCGGGCTCGTCCACCGAACAGCCCCTCTCTCCCCAGCCGCGAGCACGTTCCTTGCTCTGGCCACCAACTGAACCGACACGCTGGAGTCGGCGTGAAGTTCTGGAATCTCCTTGTGGACCGGACGGCGATCGTGGGACGTCCGCGGCGTTATGCCTTCACCGCGAACCGACGCCAGCTCCGCGGAGCGCCTGGGCGCCCCCGATGCAACGCAGCCAACAACAACGCCGCTCGGAGAGGTCTTCGCGGATGGTGGGCATCTCCCCCGCGATCCGGCATGCAGCGCCTGATCGATCCCTGGGATCACCGACACCTCCGCGCCTTTGGGGTCACACGTATTGCCGGTGCCTTTGTCGCGGCCACGGCGGGCGTCGTCTGCCTCTCGTACGCCGCCGACGTATCGGGAGCCTTCTTCCTGGTTCTTGGGGTGCTGAACCCTCGCGGGTGGCTACTGGTAGATCACTATCGCTCGCTCGTCACCTCCCCCGAGCCTGAGCCCGCGCGGCAACATCGCCGCGATTTACCCTCCCGACTGACCGTCGTGAAAGCCCCACCAGGTCTGCGACGTCGAGGATGTAGGTGGTCATCGCCGGCACATCAACGGCGATTCATCCGCCATGGACTCGCCATCGGGACGCTACCCCGATCGCTGATCGAGACGACCCGCGATATCACCCTCGTGCCGATTCGTGATCACGCACCACAGTTCGACACATCCATCGCGATTCCGGCAAACCGCCGACTGAGCGCCGCACCATTGCGATGCTCGAAACGATCCGGCGCAACACGGTGCCCTATTGGGAGGCCTCGAACGAGGACGGGAATGCGGCAGAGAGTGTGCTCTGATGCCAGTTATGGCAATGACTCTTGAAGAGGCTGCCGATCGCGTTGCGATCCGCGAGCTGATCGACGCTTACGCGCACTGTGCCGACCGGCGTGACGCCGAAGGCCAGATGGCGCTGTTCACGGCCGACACACACTTCGTCGTTTATATGGATGCTCGCTCGAGCGAGCCAAGCATGGAACTGCACAATCGGGCGGAGCTCGCGCCGGTCTTCGACGATCTGAACCGTTACGTCGCGACGACGCATTTCAACGGACAGAGCACCGTCACGATCTCAGGCGCCGCCGCCATCGGTGAGAGCTACTGCCTCGCGCACCACGTGTCCGTCGAGGGTGACCAGCCTACGATCATGATCGCCTCGATCCGATATGAAGACACGTTGACAAAGGCGAGCGGCACTTGGCTGTTCTCCGAACGTCGACTGTACGTCGACTGGACCGACACCCGCCCGATCTCGTCCTAGCGACCATGTCAACGCGGTTCTCAATGGCGGCTGATCAAGAGCTCAGCCGCAGTATGGTCGCCAGCATGGCTGGCGCCCCCTCCTCTGCTTCGGCTGTCCACGTGGAGGGCGTGACCAAGCGGTTTGGGGCGACGGTTGCGCTCGCCGGCGTCGATCTGGAGGTGGCCGAGGGGACGGTGTTCGGGTTGCTCGGGCCGAACGGAGCTGGGAAGACCACGCTCGTTCGAGTGCTCGCGACCTTGCTGACGCCGGACGCGGGGAGCGCCCGGGTGTTCGGGCGTGACGTGGTGCACGAGCCCGCGGCCGTGCGTGAGCTGCTCGGTCTGACCGGACAGTTCGCTGCGGTCGACGAGATCCTCACGGGGCGGGAGAACCTGCAGATGTTCGGCCGCCTATTCGACCTCTCGCGGGCTGAGGCGCGGCGGCGGACCGACGAGCTGCTGGAGCGCTTCGAACTCGCCGACGCTGCCGACCGCCCGGCCCGCACATACTCCGGAGGGATGCGCCGCCGGCTCGACCTGGCGTCGAGCCTGCTGACCCGTCCGCGGATCCTGTTTCTCGACGAGCCCACCACTGGGCTCGATCCGCGAAGCCGTAACGAGATCTGGGCGATCGTGCGCGAGCTCGTCCGCGACGGGACGACCCTCCTGCTCACGACCCAGTACCTGGAGGAGGCCGACCAGCTCGCCGACCGGATCGCGGTGATCGACCACGGGCGGGTGATCGCGCAGGGCACAGGCAATGAGCTCAAGGATCGCGTCGGCGGGCAGATCCTCGAGGTCGAGCTGACCAGCGCCGCACAACGAGACGAGGCGCAGGCTGTGCTCGCCCGGATCGGCTGCGGCGATCCAGAGCCGGGGGAGCGCCTGGATCAGCTCACGCTTCCGGCGCCGCGAGATGGCCTCGAGTTGATCGAGGACGCCGCTTCGGCGCTGCGTGCTACGGGGATCGAGGTGAGCGACCTCGGGCTGCGCCGCCCGACGCTCGACGACGTGTTCCTGCAGCTCACGGGCGCGCCGCCGGATGAGGACGGAGCCGGCCCACAGGCGTCCGCAGCCGCAGGCCGCGAGCCTGCGACAGCGAGCGCCGCAACCGCGCCCGCCCGTCGCGCGGCATGGTTCCCGCCGTTGCGCCGTCCCTCGCTGGCGGAGCTGCGTGCGGCCATCACGGACGCGAGCGTGGTCACCGGCCGCAACTTGCGCCACTTCATTCGCCAGCCGCAGCTACTGGTCTTCTCGACCGTCCAGCCGATCATGTTCGTGCTGCTGTTCGCCTACGTGTTCGGTGGCGCGGTTCGCGGATCGCTGCACGGAGTCAAGTACATCGACTTCCTGCTGCCCGGCATCTTCGTGCAGTCGGTGGCATTCCGCGCGACGCAGACGGCAGTCGGTCTCTCCGAGGACCTGGAACGCGGCGTGATCGATCGCTTTCGCTCGATGCCGATGGCACGATCAGCAGTGCTGATCGGGCGCACGGTCGCCGACCTGGTCCGCAACGTGCTGATCATCGGGCTGATGATCGTCGTGGGCTACCTGATCGGCTTTCGCTTCCACGCCGGACTTCTGCAGGCGCTCGCCTCCGTAGCCATCGTCAGCGCCTTCGGCTTGGCGCTGAGCTGGATCTTTGCGTTCGTCGCGCTGACCGTTCGCGGCGCCGAGGCCGCGCAGTCCGCCGGCTTCGTCGTGATCTTCCCGCTCGTCTTCGCGAGCTCGGTGTTCGTGCCCGTCGCGAGCATGCCGGCCTGGCTGCAGACCTTCGCGAGAGCCAGCCCAGTGACGCTGACAGCGAACACCGCCCGCTCCTACGCACTTCTGCCCGGCACGCCGCGCTCGCTCCCAGCAACGGCGGCTTGGATCGTCGGGCTGCTGGCCGTGTTCATCCCGCTGTGCGTATGGCGATACCGACGGATGAGCTGAGCCTCCGCTTGCCTCTAAGGTGAGCCCGTCGCGCCCGGGCGGACAGTCATCATCCATAGTGGAGGCTTCACCGCTCTACTGCATGCAGCTCGCACGACTGGAGGAGACCGGCCGCCTCACCGACACCATCGCCGGCCTGGCCAAGCTCAACAACACCCGCAAGGCCAGGCAGGTGATCGCGGAGGCCCGCGACCTGCTCGGCGGCAACGGCGTCCTGCTCGAGAACCACGTCATCCGCCACATGGGCGATATCGAGGTGATCCACACCTACGAGGGCACCGAGACAATGCAGACGCTGATCGTCGGGCGCGACATCACCGGAGTGGGCGCGTTCGCCTGAACCCTTTGTCAGCTCGCGGATTCGCCGGTCAGCGAGAGGTGACCCGCCGCCGGCGGCGCGACGTGCGCGTCAACCCAATCGGTGATCGTCTCGACGACCAGGCGGGTGTCGTCCCACATCGGCACGTGCCCGACACGCGGCAGAACCCGGAACTCCGCATCAGGGACCTCTCGCCTAAAGCGCGCAGAGCAGGTCGCGAGCGGGAGGATCCGGTCGCGCTCCGCCCAAGCGAGGAGCGTCGGCGCGGCGATCTCGTCGAGGTCCTCGAGGTGCGCACGACCCGCGCGGAGACTCGAGAGAACGTCGTCGACAACCGTGCAGCCCAGTGGATCAAAACTCAGATCGACGGCGTCGGCCGGGGAGAGGAGCTCGCCATGGCGCATGATGTCCCACAACGCGAGCTTGCGCGCACCGGACCAGCGCATGAGGCGCGGGATCTGCCTGCGCGAGGCGCGGACCATCCTCATCTGGCGCGCGAAGAAACGCGCGATCCGCTCCGGCTCGCGACCGCTGGGCTCCCAACCGCCGCCGGGCGAGAGCGCGACCACGCTGCGCGCGCGGCCGCGCTTGGCGAGCTCGAGCGCGAGCGCGCCGCCCATCGAGTTACCAACGAAATGGGCAGTGCCGACGCCAAGCTGATCTAGATGGCGCTCGAGCGAGTCGCCGGCGTCCGCGACCTTCTCCAGGCGCATGCCGGTCGGGTAAGCCGGTCCACCGTTGTGCCCCGAAAGCGTCGGCGCGATCACCTCATAACGCGCGACGAGATCCGCCAGCACCGGCTTCCAATGGCGCCAGTGGCCGGTGAACCCATGGAGAAGCACCACTGGCTCGCCATCCCCGGCGCGGTACAAAGACGATGAGATCTCAGCCATCGGCGGAGAATCCTAGAACTCCGTCCAGCACGGCGAGCGCCTCCTCCATGTTCGCGCGTCCGTAGCCGACGCGGACGTGGCTCGGCTCGTCGTACACCGAGCCGGGCAGGAGCAACACGCCGGCGGCGGCAACGCGCTCGCAGAATCGGTCCACGTCCTCGACGCCGCTGAGCCGCGGGAACCCGATCGCGCTGGCGGTCGGGGGGACCCACTCGAACATGTCGCGGCGGCGCTCGAAAAACCGCGCCAGCGCTGACAGGTTCTCGCGCACGATCCCGAGGTTGCGTTCGATCAGGACCTCGCGGTGACGCAGGGCGACCGCGGTCAGGAGCTCCGACGGTGCGCTCGAGCAGATCGTCGTGTAGTCCTTGAGCTCGCCGATGCGCTCCAACACGACCGCGTCCCGGGTGGCCAGCCAGCCGAGCCGCAGCCCCGGCAACCCGTACGTCTTCGAGATGCTGCCGAGCGACACCCCGCGCTCGTACACGTCGCACGCGGCCGGCAGCCGGTCGGCCTGGTTGTGCTCGAGCTCGCGATAGACCTCGTCGCAGAACAGCACGAGCCGGTGCTCGCGGGCCAGCTCGACGACGCGCGCGAACGTGTCCGAGCTCATCAACGTACCCGTCGGGTTGTGCGGCTGGTTGATGTAGAGCACCCGGGTCTCGGGACGGACGAGGCGCACGAGCGCGTCGAGGTCGTGGGCCCAGCCATCGCCGTACGAGCGTCGCCACTCGCTCACCTCCGCCCCGGTGCTTCGCGCAAGCTGGAGGGCGGACTCGTAGCACGGCGTCTCAACGATCGCGTGCTCACCGGGTCCAAGCAGGGCGTGGTTGATCAGGAAGATCCCCTCCTCCGCACACGAGGCCACGAGCACGTCCCCGGCGTCCACGGAGGCGTACAGGCCGGCAATCGCCTCGCGAAGCTCGGGAGCGCCGGGTGACTCGGTGTAGCCGCACCACAGGTCGAGCAGTCGCGCATGGGCGTCCGGCTCGAGCGCAAGCACCTCGGCGACGGTGCGGGACTCGCAATCGCTGCTGGAGAGCATGAAGCGCGTCGTGAACTCGAAGCGCCCGTAGTACCGCTCGATTCGAAACGGACTCAGCTTCATCGGTCCGGGCTGACGTTAGCCCAGCCTCGCCTCAGTCCCGAAGACCGCTGAGGATCTCGTCGACCGAGGCGCGCGCGAGCTCGCGCAGCTCGTCGTCGGTTCGGTCCTGGATTGGGTGCGGAACCAGCACCCGACGGATCTCGGGCTGGCCAAGCGCCGCCGCCTGATGAGCCGCCGCGCCCTCGAAGGCCGAGGAGGCGACGAGCACCGCCGGGCGGTCGGCACTCTCGAAGCTGAGCACGTCGCGCAGACCGCACGACACGCACGATCCTCAGTCGGCGAGGGCTTCGATAACTGCGTCGCACCGAGCGGCGATCTCGGCGCGCACGTCGGCTGGTGCCGGCTTGGTGAACGTCGGCTTCGCGGTGCGGATCACGGTGTGGCCACGGGCGGCGATCAGGCGCTCGAGCTCGTCGAGGAAGACGTCGCCGCGCGGCTTGCGGATGTCCAGAAGCGCGATCGTCGCCCGGGTCTCGGCGGCCAGGCGCTCACGGGCGAGCGGCCGCCCCGCGGGCGTTGCCTCGCGCGTGGGGTCGAGGATTGTCACCGCCATGGCTCGACGCTCCTGCTCACCGGCTCCGATCCTATCTCTCCCGAAACCCAGCCTCCGTAGACCATGCTGAACAGTCCGGCGTCCCCGCCGGCGTGGGCGAGCAGGATCTGGCTGGGGGAGGTGAACTTGGGAACGGTGGCAGCCGCGTCGGTCACCCACCGAGCCTCGATGCCCTCGGCGATCCCCCCGGCTCCCCTCACCAGCTCGCCGGCCGGGGACTGAGATCGGGCGACGAGCTCCTCGCCGACGCGGGTTCGATCCCAGCCCGCGTCACGAAACACGCGCGCGTGCTCGGGACCGACCACGAGCAGCGCATCGAACGCGAAGCGCACGTGCCGGTGGCCGACCCACTCGAGGCCTCGGGCGAAACTCGCGCACAGCTCCTCCGGGCTACGGGCGAGCTGGTCGACGATCAGTCTCGGCCCCTCGCCGGCGAACAGTGTCACGCCGGTCTCACCCTCCCCTAGCCCGCGGGCCTGTGCCAGCCCCGGCCAGGGCGAATCGTGCAGGCGCTCGGAAAAGCACGAGCTGAGCTTGCCGGGCTGGCCATGTGCCGCGCGATCCTCCTCCTGCGGCCGTCCGCCGCCGAGGTTGCGGACCACCAGCTGCAGCGCGCGGCCGATCGTAAGATTCGCGCGGCTGCCCTGGCCGAGTGCGTTGCCGGCGCCGTTCATCCCCGCGCGGTCGGCCAGCGGCCCGGACACCACGACGACCGGGCCCGACGGATGCGTGGTGGACACGAGGCCGAGAAGCGCAAAGGCGGGGTCGCACGCAGCCTCGACCGCGGCGAGGACGATCGGGAGGACCGCCGGCGGGCAGCCGGCCATCACCGCGTTGATCGCGACCTTCTCGACGGTCGCGGCGCCATCGTATGGCGGCACGAGCGCGACGAGCTCCTGGGCGTCGCGACTGGTCGCGTCGAGCATCGCTACCACCCGCTCGGGCGTGGGCGGGATCAGGGGCAACCCATCCGAGAAGCCGCGGTCGAACATCGCCTCGAGCGGATCCTCGAGTTCGCCGACCTCGAGCTCGCGTGCCCGCAGGCGGCCCGAGGAGCGCGCGGCACGAGCCGCCAGCCGCGCCGCCACGTCGGGATCCCGCGTGATGCTGGCGCAGCCGGGCCGCCGCTCAGGCAGGCCGTCGAGCGTGAGCGCCACTCCCGCCATGCCCGCCAGCTCGGCAAGGCGCGACCGATCGAGTCCCTCGACGCGTCCGCGCTCATCGCCGTCGTCGACCAGCACGACCGCCGGCACGGCGTCGGGGTCGAACCTGGTCGAGAGCTCGAGCTCGTCGTCGAGCTCGGGAACCGACCCTAGCTCCAGGCGCTCGGCCTGTGCGGCTGTGTCCTCCGCGCCCGACTGAGAGAGGATCCGGATCGGCGCGCCCGCCGCCCGCGCACGGTCGAGCACGGGCAGCAGCTGGTCGCACACGGGACAGTCGTGCTTGACGAGCGCCACCAGCTCCACGGCGCGACCCTACCACCGCACCAATCAGCCGAGCGCCCGGGCGCCGGTCCTCGCCTTGACCCAAGTGCGTAGGATTCCTCACGGGGATGAGCGAACCGGAACACAAACCCGATCACCGCGGTGCTGTGCTGGACGCCGAGGTGCGCCTGCTGGTCGACAAGCTCGAGCAGTACGGTGTGCTGACCGAGGAGGCTCTCGCCCGACAGGCCGGGGCCGGGCGCTGGTCCCAGGGCACATTCAAAGCGGCACTCAAGAGGGGGGCGGACGAGGGCGCGATCGTCCTGCTCCCAGACGGCTTCGTCGCCCCGGCCGACCGTAGGTCGGACTGAACGCCGCACCGCGCGCGTTGACGAGAGGCGCGCCCGGGAGTAAAAGCCCCCCGACAATTCGATGACCAACGTCGCCCTGATCACGCTCCGCATCGAGTTGCCGGCGCGCTTCCTCGATGAGCGAGGACAGCGGGCCGGGTTCGTGCTGCTGATCGCGTTCCTCGGCTCGTACCTCTTCATCCGCACGAGCGCCCGGCTGATGCGCAGCCCCAAGGTTCCGTGGTGGCCTGGGAGCGTGACTACGGGCGGCGGGCTACACCTGCATCACCTGGTGTGGGGAATCGTGCTGATGATGACGGCCGGCTTCCTCACGTTCGTCGTGGGCCCGGGGAGCCCGAGGACCGAGATCCTGGCCGCGGCGTTCGGGATCGGCATGGGGCTCACCCTGGACGAGTTCGCGCTGTGGATCCACCTCAAGGACGTGTACTGGTCCGAGGAGGGTCGTGCGTCATTCGATGCCGTCGTCGTGGCTTCGGTACTCGGCGGCCTGATCGTGTTCGGGCTGACGCCGTTCGACCTCCACCATGCATCGTCGATCAGCACCGTGATCACGGCCGTGGTCATCGACGTCGGGCTCGCCGCGATCGCGATCTTCAAGGGCAAGCCGATGTTGGGGCTGCTCGGACTGTTCGCGCCGTTGTTCTCGCTGGTCGGCGCGATCCGGCTCGCCTCGCCGACCTCGCCGTGGGCGCGGCGCTTCTACAAGCCGGGCAGCCGCAGGCTCGCCCGCTCGAGGGCGCGCTGGGAGCGGATCGAGGGGCGGCGCCGGCTGATCGAGGACGCCATCGCCGGGACGCCGACGGACGAGCTCGCACCGGAGACGGCCGCCGGCGCCGCGACCAAGAGCGAGTCCGTGAGCAGCGACTGAGCCGGGCTCAGTAGCCGCTCGCGCTGACCAGATAACCGAAGTACCGGCCGGCGAGCGAGTGCCAGGGATCGCCGGTGAAGCCACTGGCGGCCGTCGAGGCCGCGGCCGCGTCGGCCCGGATCCTCGCTAGCGTCGCAGCGGGACCGAGGCCCGCGCAGGGTCCGGGAACGCCGCCGTCGTTCAGGCAGAGAGCCACCGAGCCGGCCACGTGCGGCGCCGCCTGGCTGGTTCCGTCGTAGGTGCTCGTCCGCCCGCCGAGGCCGTCCGAGAGAACGCATACGCCTGGCGCGGCGATCGTGTGCGCCTGCTCGGCCGCGGAGCCGGCGTAGTTCGAGTAAGAGGCGTAGAAATCGTCGTGCTCGTGCTTGACGCACGTTGGCGGTCCGACGCCTCCCGGAAGCCCGTCCGTGTCGGCCATCGCGGTGACAGTCAGGACCTCCGGTAGGCGGCAGGGATGGAGCCGCCGAAATCGGTTGAGGCGTTCCCCGCGGCGGCCACGGAGAGGACTCCGGCCGCCGTCGAGGCGCAGATCGCCTGGTGCTCGGCGTCCCTGTTGGTCGTTCCGCAGTTGCCGTCGCTCGTCCCGCTCCCGGCGAGGCTCATGTTGGCGACCCCGATGTTGAGCGCGGCGGCGTTGGCGGTCACCCAGTTGATCCCGCACAGGATCTCCGACAGCGAACCACTGCCCGACTTGGACAGCACCTTGACGGCGTAGATCCGCGTGCCCGGAGCGACGCCGACGACGCCCGAGCCCTGGTCCTCAGCGGCGATCGTGCCGGCGACGTTGGTCCCGTGGCCGTTGTCGTCCTGGGCGGCGGCGCCGCTCTTGACGCAGTTGACGCCGCTGACCGCGTTGAGGTCGCGGTTCGCCAGGTCGATCCCCGTGTCGAGCTCGGCCACGGCCACGCCGCTGGCCGCGTGGACCAGGGTTCCTGTGCCGGCTCCGATTCGGCGGATGCCGACCGGCTCGGTCTCGCCCGGCGCGAGCGAGACCATCCCGGTCGCCGTGAAAGTGACGTCGGGCTCGACGTACGCGACGTCCGGATCGGTCGCGAGCCGGCGCAGCTGGCCGGGGTCAGCCGCGCGACGAATCCCTTCAGCGCGTCGCCATACTCGAACGGGGGCGAGGGCGCGTCTCATGGGCGCGGCCCGGTGGCCGCAAGGGCGAGCGGGCGCACCGGGGGCGGTGCCTGGAGATGACGCCGGCACTCCTCGGCCGGCACCGGGCGGCCGATGTGGAAGCCCTGGGCGAAATCGCAGCCGAGCCTGCGAAGGCTGCGGCGAATGCTCTCGCTCTCGACGCCCTCGGCGGTGACGCTCAGGCCGAGGTTGCGCCCGAGCTCGATGATCGAGCGCACGAGCACGGCGTCGTTCCGGTCCGTCTCCATTCTCGTCACAAACGACTTGTCGATCTTGATCTCGTCGACCGGGAGCTGCTGGAGCTGCGACAAGGAAGAGAACCCGGTGCCGAAGTCGTCGATCGCAATCCGCACGCCCATCCCGCGCAGTTCCTCGAGCGCGGCTCGTGCTCTGCGCATATCGGCGACGATCCGGCTCTCGGTGATCTCGAGCTCGAGCACCGACGCCGGGAGCCCGAAGCGGTCCAGCAGCGCTCGGACGACGGACGGGAGATCGTGGTCAAGGACGTTGCGTGTCGAGACGTTGACCGAGACGGCGACGTCGAGGCCTTCGCGGCGCCACCGCTCGCACTGCGCGAGCGCCGTTCCGAGCACGCATTCGGTGAGCGGCTTGATCACGCCGGTCTGCTCGGCGAGCGGGATGAACCCGTCTGGTCCGATCCGGCCGAGCTGCGGATGGTTCCAGCGCACAAGCGCCTCGACCGCGGAGATCGGGCCGCCCTGCAGCGGCATCTTGGGCTGGTAGTGGACCACGAGCTCGCCGCGCTCGATGCCGCGGCGCAACTGGGCGGCGAGCGCGAGGCGATCGATGCTGTACTCGTCTGACTCCTCGGCATACGTCTGAACCGAGATGTCCGAGGCCTTGGCGCAGTAGAGGGCAACGTCGGCGTGCCGCAGCAGCTCTGGGACCGTCCGGCCGTGCTGGGGAAAGCAGGCGATGCCGATGCTCGCGTCGAGCTGCACCGCCAGCGTGTCGATGTCGATCGGCGCGTCGAGCGCGGCCAGGAGCCGCTCGGCGACGGCCTCGGCCCCGGTGCGGTCGCCGTCGAGCACGACCGCAAACTCGTCGCCGCCGAGCCGGGCTAGCAGCGTCTGCTCGCCGGCGGCATCGCTCAGCCGGTGCGCGATCCGCCCGAGGACGAGATCGCCGAACTCATGCCCCAGGGTGTCGTTGATCGCCTTGAAGTCATCGACGTCGAGCAGCATCACGGCGACCACGCCGTGCTCGCGCTCGGCCACGGCGATCGAGGACTCGAGCGTCCCCGCCAGCAGGGTCCGGTTCGGTAGCTCGGTCAGCGCGTCGTGATAGGCGCGATGGCTGTTGAGCGCCGCCTGGCGACCGCCCATGTAGATGGCCAGCACGGGCACGAAGCACAGCGGCACAAGAGCGACGGTCGCATGGGCTGAGGCGACGACCGCGGGCGCGAACGCGAGCAGGCATCCCGCCGTCCAAGCCTGGAACACCAGGTCGTCCCGCATGTACCGCGGGACGGGCAGGCCGGCGAGAAGCGCCGCTCCAATACACGCGAGCGCATGGTTGACGGCGAAGAAGGCGGCGCCGGCGACGAGAATCGCGAGCACCTCATACCCGGTGAGGACGGGCGTCGGCGGCTGGGCTCCGAGCAGCGCGAGCACACCCGCGGCCGTGAGTATCGCCAGCGCGTACTGCGCGGCGTTGAACAGGATCCGGATCATGGGCACACGCTCGATCCCGTCGGCGATGACCAGGCTGGCCACGTACACGGTGATGGCGGGAGCGAGCCCGAACCGGATCAGGATCGCGAACGCGAACGCCGTCGAGATCGTGACCTTGGCCAGCCCGTGGCGCCTCGGGACGGGGATCGGGAGGAGCTCACCGATCAGGACGAACAGCGACAGCAGCCAGAACAGCCCGGTGTCATCGACCGTCCAACGGGTCACCGACACCACTGCGGCCACCGTGGCGACGGCGGCCGCGGTGGTCACCCACGTGTAGACGACGAACGACCTCGGGCTCGAGGCTCGCGTGCGTGTGCGGCGAAACACGCCCGCCGAATCCCGGTCCCGGACTGCTCCCGACTCAGCCGCCGACCTTGTGGCCCGCACTGCCGACACCGTGGGTCTGATGACCGTGCGGCGTTCCCGCACACGGCGTCTTGTCGGCTCGCGCCGGGACGGCGGCGACGGCCAGCGTCAGGGCGACGCCGGCAAGAGCCAGCGCCCGGATGACCCGGGGCTTCGCCGAGTCGAAGCTGATGCCACGCATATGAGTGACCACCTTGCTGTGAGGCGCCCTCGAAACCCCAGGGGCCGTGATCGATGAGACCTTAGACGCGTATCGTCAACCGGGCGGCGGCCCACATCCGACATTCGTCCAGATTGACGAATTTGTCTAAAGCTTTGAGGAGGGTTGCCGAGTTAAAGAGCTCTTGGAGCCTCAGAGGATGGCGATCGGGTTCAGCGGCGACCCGGTCCCGCCGCTGATCACCAGCGGGGCCGCCACGAGCATGAACTCCCAGCGACCGGTCCGCTCGCAGACGGCGCGGACGTCCTCGAACTGCAAATAGTCCATCAGATGGATGCCCATCGCCGTGATCGCGAGCACGTGGATCGGGAACTCGACTCCCTCGACGCTGCTCGGAGCGGTGTCGCTGTTGCCGTCGGAGCCGAGCGCCGCCACCCCGCGCTCGGCCATGAACGGCATCGCCGACGCGTGCAGCCCCGCCTTGGTGGCCGACGTGTCCCACGGGCCAAGCTCGTTCAGACGCCGCACGAGCCCGGTGCGCACGAGCAGGATGTCGCCCTCGCTCACGCTGACGCCCTGATCGCGCTCCGCCGCCTCGAGATCGCCACGGAGCACGTGCTCCCCAGGCTCCAGCCAGTCGACCCCACGCACCCGGGGGATGTCGAGCAGCACCGCGCGCCCGACGAGGCCGTCGCGGAGGACCTCGATCGAATCGGCTCCGGCCCCCTTGTCGGTCACGGTGCCCTCCGGCCGTCCGTTGTACAGCGACCCCTTGTAGGCGACGTGGCAGAGCGCGTCGATGTGCGAGTGACCCTCGTGGTGGAAGTCGAGGCCGACGTAGTCCATCTGAAAATGGATCTGACCAGGGCCCTCGCCAAGGTTCGTCATGTGATGATCGGCGGGGTTCGGATTGTCGTCGGCGGCTTTGGTGTTCAGCGGCAGGCTGAGCGAGACCGAGACTCCCTCCTGGACGAGCCCGGCCGCCGCGGCGATCCGCTCCGGGGTGATCAGGTGGACGGCTCCGCGCTCATCGTCGTCACCCCAACGCCCCCAGCAGCCGAGCCGCTCGAACAGCGCGCCAAACTCCTCGGTGCTGAGCTTTCCGTTCTCGGTCATTACCGTCCCCTCTGTTCAGACCACCGCGGCGGGTGGCTCTCGACCCTCGATCACGGCGATCACGTTATCGGCGCAGAGCACCGCCATCGCGTCCCTCGTCTCCGCCGTGGCCGATCCGATGTGCGGGAGCAGCACCGTGTTCGGTAGCTCGCACAGCTCGGCCGGCACGTCCGGCTCGCCCTCGTAGACGTCGAGCCCAGCCGCGCCCAGGTGCCCGGAGCGCAGGGCGTCGATCAGGGCGGCGGTGTCGACCACGCTGCCGCGACTCGTGTTGACGAGGATCGCCCCCCGCTTCATCGCCATCAGCGCCGTCCAGTCGATCAGGTGCCGGGTCTCGGCGCTCAGCGGCACGTGGACGCTGACGAAGTCTGACTCGCCGAGCAGCTCCGGGAGCTCGCGCCGCTCGTGCTCCCATCCGGGCCGCGGGCTGGGCGAGGCGTAGAGGAGGCGGACGTCGAAGCCGGCGAGCAGGTCCGCCACCCGCAACCCGATGCGTCCGAAGCCGACGATGCCGACGGTCGCGCCGACCAGCCCGCGGCCGAGCAGCTCTTGATCGGCGACGTGGATCGAGCGCGCGCGGCGCACCTGCGCGTCGGCCTCCGCGACGCGCCGAGCGGTGGCCAGCATCAGCGCCACGGCCAGCTCCGCGGTGGCCGTGCTGAGCACGTCGGGCGTGTTCGTCGCCCGAAGGCCGCGGCGGCGAATCGCCTCGAGATCGAGGTTGTCGTAGCCGACGCCGAAGTTGGAGACGACCCTCAGAGACGGACCCGCGGCGTCGAGCAGCCCGTCTGAGACAGGGACGCTCGGGCTGGCGACGATCGCCACCGCCCCGGAAGCGCGTTCGAGCAGGCTCGAGCCGTCGGGCATCTCGACCTCGAAGCGCGCTCGCAGCCGATCGAGCCCGACCGGGGGCAGCGGGAAGGTCACCAGCACCTTCGGCCTGCCGGTCACCGAGTCGCGTTCCCCTCGCCAAGACGCGGTGACGGCCCGACCTCGCCCGGTTGCCGCCGCGACGCGCGCGTCGCGAGCCACCGCTGACCGAGCAGGGTGACGCACCCGCCGACCAACAGCATCGTCACGTTGACCAACAGCACGAGCAGCGCGCCCTCGGCCTTGCTCACCTCCCCCACTCCGGCGGCCACGCCGAAGTAGGCGGAGGCGGGAATCGTGGTCACCGAGATGGCGACCCCGACGGCCGAGCTCGCCCGCGTCTCGAGCGCGAGCATCGCCGCGACCCCGGCTGCAAAGGCGACGATCGGAGTCGAGATGTTGACGGTGGAGAGACCGGCCAGGAAGCTGCGTTGCTCGACGTCGACGTTGGCCGAGAGCAGCCCGAGGTGCTTGAGCACGACGGTGAGGAGGAGGGCGACGATGCATACCGTCGCGAGCCCACAGATGAGCGCGAACAGCGCGCGGGCGGCAAGCCTCCAACGGCCGAGGATGATCGCCGTGGCAGCCGCGGTCACGGGCAGCGTGTCCGGGCTGATCGCCATCGCGCCGACAATCAGCGTCACGTTGGCGTAGATGACGCCGAAGGCGGCGATCACGCCGGCGGTCATCATGAAGACCAGATACCGAGCGAACGGCCGGGCGTTGACACCGGCCTGGCTCAACAGATCGGCCCACACGATGCTGGCCAGGGGGCGCTGCGCGGCCGACTGCCCGATCGCGTCCAGGCGCACGAGCACGATGTCGTCCCTCGGCACTCCCAGTCGGGTGAGCTGCCGGAGCGCGCCGTCGACCGCGTCGTCGAACAGTTCGGCCGTCACCAGCGTGGCTTGCGCGTCGCCGTCGCCGGTGCGGATGACGTGACGCGCGCCGGGGATCTCCCGGAGCCGGCGCGCGACGTCGGCCATCGCGCCTGGGGCTCCGAACACGCGCAGTTGCAGCACCTACGCGCTGGCTTGCTCTTTGTCGGGCGCAGGCGGCGCGCTCACGCGCTTGCGGAACACGTGGAAGGACCAGCCCTGGTAGAGCAGCACGATCGGGAAGAACAGCACCGCGACGATCGTCATCACGACGAGCGCGTAGTGGGCCGAGGCCGCATTGTTGACGGTCAGGTTGTAGGCGGCGTTGGTGCTCGAGACCATCACGTTGGGATACAGCGAGATGAACAGCTGGCCGATGCTGGCGGCGATCGCAAAGCCGGAGGCCGCGAACGCCCACCCGTCGTTGTCGGTGCTGGCGAGCACCTGGGCGAAGACCACCGCGATCACGCCGAAGATCTGCGTCGGCTCGGGAACCGTTCCCCCGCCGATCACGACCAGCGTCCAGATCACCCAGACGACGTTGACGAAGACCGCGATCACGCCGAGCACGCGGGCGAACGCGCGAGCGCGATCGCGGATCTCGTCGGTCGTGCGCAGCGCGAGGAACGTCGAGCCGTGGAGCAGGCACAGGACCAGCATGTTGACGCCCGTCATCAGGCCGTAGCCCGTCAGCAGGTCGAAGAAGTTGCCGGTGAACTCGTGGTGCTGGTTGATCGGGAGGCCGTGCAGCAGGTCGCCGAGGCCGACGCCGATCAGCAGCGGGATCAGCATGCTGCCGACCGCCAGCGCCCAGGTCCATCCACTCCGCCACCGCTGGCTCTCGCGCTTGCCGCGGTACTCGAACGACACCCCGCGAGCGAACAGAGCGACCAGGATCACCAGGAGCGCGAGGTACAGGGCAGAGAACATCGTTGCGTACCACTCGGGGAAGGCAGCGAACAGGGCCGCGCCGGCGACGATCAGCCACACCTCGTTCCCGTCCCACCACGGACCGATCGTGTTGATCGCGACCCGCCGCCCCTCCTCGGTCCTGCCGATCCACGGGTGGAGCGCCCCGACCCCGAAGTCGAAGCCCTCCAGCACGAAGAACCCGATCCAGAAGACCGCGATGATGATGAACCAGATCGTGTGAAGCTGCATCGGCTCAGTAGGTGAGGACGGGGGCAGGGGTACCGGCGGCTTCGCCGGGCTCGGCGAGCTCGCGATCGATGTCCGCGAGACCGCGGCGGGAGTAGCGCATCATCAGCATCAGGTCGGCGGCGCCGAGCACGATGTAGGCGAGGATCAGCACGATCAGGCTGATCCAGATCTCGGTCGCGCTCACCGACGGCGAGCTCGCGTTGACCGTCTTCTGGAGGCCCTGCACGATCCAGGGCTGCCGGCCGCTCTCGGTCAGCAGCCAGCCGGCCGTGTTCATCAGGAACGGTGTGATCACCGCCCATATGCACACCGTCAGGAACAGCTTCGAGGAGCGGAGCTTGCGCCGGTGCAGGAGCCATCCGCCCCACAACGCGAGGAGCAGGATCAGCGTGCCCAGGTAGGCCATCACGCGCATCGACCAGTACTGGATGAACACATCGGGGACGTAGTTGCCGGGTCCGTACTTGGCCTGGTATTGGGCCTGGAGCTGATTCAGTCCGGTGACGGGACCATTCCACGTGCCGGTCGCGAGCACAGAGAGCAGATGCGGTATCGCGATGATCTGGGTGGGGGTCTTGTCGTTCGCGCCGCCTCCGATCTGGAAGGCGGAGAACGAGCATGGCTTGCAGCTGTTCCACTGCGCCTCGGCCGCGGCGATCTTCATCGGCTGGTAGTGGTTCTCGATAATGCCGAGCTGATTGCCGACCGACAGCTGAATCACGATCGTTGGGATCAGCACGATCAGCGCCACCTTGGCGGTGCGGTGGAACGAGTCGGCATGGGTACGCTTGCGCAGGTACCAGGCCGACACGGCGAGCATCACGAGCGAGCCGGTGATCAGTGAGGCGAGGATCACGTGCGCGTAGCCCCATACGAACGTCGGGTTGACGAACAGAGCCCAGATGTTGTTGAGCACCGGCTGGCCCGCCTTGTTGAGCTTGTAGCCGACCGGATGCTGCATCCACGAGTTCGCGATCAGGATGAACATGGCCGAGAGCATCGAGCCGATCGCGACGGCCCAGATCGTCGCCAGGTGCACCCGCTTGGGCAGGCGGTCCCAGCCGAACAGCCACAGTCCGAGGAAGGTCGACTCGAGAAAGAATGCGATCAGCCCCTCCATCGCCAGCGGGGCGCCGAAGATGCCTCCGACGAAGCGGGAGTAGGTCGACCAGTTCATTCCGAACTCGAACTCCTGGACGAGCCCGGTGACGACGCCGATCGCCACGTTGATCAACAGCAGCGTCCCGAAGAAGCGGGTCATCCGCTTGTAGTCGGGGTCGTCCGTCCGGTACCAGGCGGTCTGGAGGATCGCCACCAGGAAGGCCAGCCCGATCGTCACCGGGACGAACAGGAAGTGATAGACGCTCGTGGTGGCGAACTGCCAGCGCGCGAGGTCGTTAGTCATCAGGCGCGAGGTCCAGTCGTGGAGGACTCGGGTACCTGGGGCGCCTGCGGCTCGGGTCGCTCGATGCTCGAGAGCTCACCGTCCATGACGCGGTTCTGGCGTGCGCCGAAGCCGGCCGAGATCCAGGTGGTCAGCACGGTCAGTCGCCGGCCGCCCACGCCGCCGAGGTAGTAGAGGTGCACCCCGAGGTACATGAGGAAGGCGATCACGCCGTGGAGCTTGTGCCCGCGCACCTCGCACACAGCCCTCCCCCGGCCGACCACCGCGAGCGCCCCCTTGTCGAAGTACTTGAACGGCTCCGACGCGCCGGGGTGCCCGTGCCGGATCCCGTCGGCGACATGGCCGGCCTGCTGGATCGCCACCGTGGCCAGCCCCGGGAGCGGCTTGCCGTCAGGCCCGGCCAGTTTGGCCGCGTCGCCGATGACTGATATCTCAGGATGCCCGGGGACGCTCAGGTCGGGATTGACCTCGATCCGCCCGCCCCGATCCGTGGTCGCGCCGGCGGCCCGGGCCAGGGCCGCGGCCACGTCGGCCGTGCGGACACCGGCTGCCCAAATCACCGTCCGGGTACGGATCCGCTCCGTCTCATCGCCCACCTTGATCGTCACGCCGTGCGGGTCGATCTCGGTCGCCAGCGCGCCCTCGCGTATCTCGACGCCGAGGCCTGCCAGCTCCTTGGCCGCGATTGCGGAGGTCTCCTCGGTGAAGGCCGCGACGACGCGCGTGCCGGCATCGAGCAGGATCACCCGGGTGGAGCTCACGTCGATGCGCCGGAAGTCCCGGGTCATCGCTTGACGGGTGAGAATCGCCAGCTGCCCCGAGATCTCGACCCCGGTCGGGCCGCCGCCGACGACGACGAACGTGAGCCACTCGTCGCGCGCCGCAGCGTCGTCGGTGCGCTCGGCCTCCTCGAAGGCGCCGAAGATTCGGTTGCGCAGGTCGACCGCGTCCTCGAGCGTCTTCAGCGGGCACGAGACCTTCTGCCATTCGTCGTGGCCGAAGTACGAGGTCTGACCGCCGCAGGCGAGGATCAGGCTGTCGTAGTCGAGCCGCTCGCCGCGGTCGAGCACGACCTGGCGGCGCTCGGCGTCGATCTCGGTCACGGCGGCCATCAGCACGTCCGCGTTGGCTTGGCGCTTGAGCATCTCGCGGATCGGGGCCGCAACCTCTCCCGAGGAGAGGGCGCCCGACGAGACCTGGTAGATCAGCGGCTGGAACAGGTGGTGGTTCGAGCGGTCGAGCACCGTCACGTCAACGTCGGCGCGCTTCAGGCCGCGCGCCGCCGCCATCCCGCCGAAGCCGCCCCCCACGATGAGGACCCGGCGGCGCCGGGCGTCACTGCCATCATCCGGCATGCGCGGGCTCCGGGCCGGGGCGCTGCGCGCCCATCCGCTCGAGCAGGTGGTCGCCGACGCGCAGCGCGTTCGCCATCGCGGTCAGCGCCGGGTTGACGGCGCCGATGCTGGGGAAGAAGCTCGTGTCGACGACATACAGGTTGTCGAGCTCGTGGGCCTTGCAGTTGGCGTCGAGCGCGGAGCTGCTCGGATCGCTCCCGAACCTGACGGTGCCAGCCTGGTGCGCACAGCCGGCGACCGGAATCTCGTTCTTGAGGTAGGCGTGATGCGGCAGCAGGTGGCCGTGGTGCATCCCGAGGTCCTTGAGCATCTCCTTGAGCTCGTGGTACAGGCGCTCCTTGGGCTCCTGGTTGCTGGCCGTGTAGCTGATCTGGATGCTGCCGTCCTCCGTGAGCGTCACGCGGTTCTCAGACAACGGCAGATCCTCGGTCGAGAGCCAGAAGTCGACCGCGTGACGAGCGACGTCACGCAGCGTCCACTCGGGCGCGAATCGCGTCTCGCCCGGCTTCTCGCCCCGGAACATCGCCGCCTGCGACTTGCCGACCATCTGGATGTTCCCCAGCGGGTACTCGTACTTCTCGCTCGCGAAGTAGAAATCATTGACCCCGAGCGTCTTCTGGAACACCGTCGGGTTCTCTTCCTTTGAGAGCGCCAGCACGGCCTGGCTGTTGTGGAACATGAAGTTGCGGCCAACCTGGTCGGAGCCGTTCGCGAGCCCGTTCGGGTGCTTGTCGGTCGCGGACGCGAGCAGCAGCTTGGCACTGTTGGCGGCGCCGCAGGATACGACGACCAGCGGCGCCTCGAACGTCTCGGGCTTACCGTCGAGGTCGGCGACGACGCCGGTCACCTCGTTGCCGGCCTCGTTGGTCTGCAGGCGGACGACGTGGGCGCCGGTGAGGAGCGTCAGGTTCGGGTGCTCGATCGCCGGCCGCACCGCAATCACCTCGGCGTCAGACTTTGCGTGCACCAGGCACGGGAAGCCGTCGCAGTTGTCGCACCGGACGCACTTGCTGAACGGCATGTTGGACTCGTCGAGCAAGATCCCGCAGGGCGCGTGGAACGGGTGCAGACCGGCTTTGGCAAGGTCGTCTGAGAGCTGCTGGATCCGCGGCTCGTGGGAGACCGCTGGGAACGGGTACGGAGCGCTCGCCGGGGGCTCGGTGGGATCCTCGCCGCGCGCGCCATGCACCTGGTAGAGCTGCTCAGCCTGCGTGTAGAAAGGCTCCATGTCGTCGTAGGAGATCGGCCACGCGGGCGAGATCCCACCATGATGACGCAGCTCGCCGAAGTCCTCCTTGCGCAGCCGGTACAGCGCGGCCCCGTACCGCTTGGTCGCGCCGCCGACCCAGTAGTGCACCTCCGGGTGGAACGACGATCCGTCCGGGTAGTACCACGTATCGGGGGAGACGTAGCGGTTCTCCACGAACACGTTTTGCGCCAGCCAGTTCTGAGGCTCGCGCGGGAGCCAGCCGCCGCGCTCGAGCAGCAGGATGCGCTTGCCCGAGGGGGCGAGGTGGTGCACGAGGGTGCCGCCGCCCGCGCCGCTCCCGATCACGATCACGTCATATGAGTCGCTCATCACGTGAGCTCCGCGATCCGCTCTGCGAGCACGATCCGCGCGGCGGCCTCGACCGCTGCCAGGTGTGAGAACGCCTGCGGGAAGTTGCCGAGGTGCCGGCCCGTGTCGACGTCGAACTCCTCCGCGTACAGCCCGAGAGGCGAGGCCACCTTCACCAGGCGCTCCATCAGATCCCGCGCCCGCTGCATCTCGCCGATGATCGATAGCGCGGAGACGAGCCAGAACGAGCAGATCACGAACGTGCCCTCCTTGCCGGACATGCCGTCGTCGGTCTCGTCGGTCCGGTAGCGCAGCACGAAGTCGTGCTCGGTCAGCTCGTCGGCGATCGCGAGCACGCTGGCCCGGAGGATCGGATCGGACCCGGGCAGGAAGCCAAAGATCGCGGCCAGCAACGTGGAGGCATCGAGCGACTCGGTGCCGTAGTACTGCGTCAGCACCCCGCGCTTGTCGACTCCGTGCTCGAGGATATCGGCCTTGATCTCCTCCGCGGTCGCCCCCCAGCCCGCCGAGAGCTCGTCCTCGCCGCGGATCGCCGCGAGCTTGGAGGCACGATCGAGCGCCACCCAACACATCAGCTTCGAGGAGACGTACTGCTGCGGCTTTCCGCGAGCCTCCCAGATCCCCTGGTCGGGCTCGCGCCACACCGCCTTGGCACACTCGGCCTGCGATTGCACGAGCGGCCACAGCCGCCGAGGCAGGCGCTGGCTTCGCCGCGAGTGGAGCAGGATCGAGTCGAGCGCGGCCCCGAACACGTCGTTCTGGCGCTGGTCGAAGGCCCCGTTGCCGATCCGCACCGGGTGCGCGCCCGCGTAGCCCGAGAGATCCTCAAGCAGGGTCTCGGTCAGATCCCGCCGGCCGTCGATCCCGTACATGATCTGCAGCGAGCCGTCCTCGGTGCATTCGAGGTCGGCGATGAACTGCATGAACTCGTCGGCCTCCCAGTCGAGGTTGAGGAAGTGGAGCGCCTGGAGCGTGAACGTCGAATCGCGGATCCAGGTGTAGCGATAGTCCCAGTTGCGCTCCCCGCCCGGCGTCTCTGGCAGCGAGGTCGTCAGCGCCGCAACCGTGGCCCCGGTGGGCATGTACGTGAGCCCCTTGATCGCGAGCGCCGAGCGCTGGATCAAGGCACGCAGATCGTGATCGGGGATCCGCGCACGGCCCAGCCAGTTGCGCCAGAACCGTGTCGTTGCCTCGAGCTGCGCGTTGGCCTCGTCGGTCGACTCCGGCGCACGCAGCCCCTCGGCCCAGGAGAGGGCGCAGTAGAGCTGCTCGCCGGCCTGGAGCTCATGCCGGGCCCGGGCCCGGCCTGCCTCAATCCCGATCAGCATGTCGGTTTGGAGCCGGATCGTCAGATCGCCTCCGGTGGCATCGGCACGATGGCGATCGTCGGACAGCGACCACTCGGCGGCGGTGCGACCGTAGTCGAACACCGGCTCGCACACGAGATCGATCTCGACGCTGCCCTCGATGCAGGCCACGGTCCGCACGAGCATGTGATCGGCGTCCTCGTCGGCGGGCGGCCGCGTGTGCGGGGTCACCGTGTCCTCGCCGCGCCGCGGCCCGAGGGTCAGCGCCTCGCGGACGATCGCCCAGCCGCTCGTCGTCTTCCACGCCGTGACCATCGTGTTCGTTCCGGGCTCGTAGACGCGGCCGCTGGGCACGTTGATGCCGAACGGACCGAGCCTGAACGTGCCCGCGCCGCGATCGAGCAGCGTCCCGAACACGCTCGGCGAGTCGAACCGAGGCACGCACAACCAGTCGATCGAGCCGTCAGGGGCGATGAGCGCGCCCGTGTGGCAGTCAGACAGGAACGCGTAGTCGGCGATCGGCGTGAACGGAGACGGGGCGGCGGCGCTCTGGGGGGCAGACGACGCCGCGGCCTGCTTCGAGGCCGCTCCACCGTCGGCGGGCGCGTCGGACCTGCGCTTTGATCGGGCGGCGGGGCTCATTTCACGATCCACGGTCGGTGCCAGTGTTCGTGAGGACCGAGTATCTTCTCCGCCGCCTCCGGCCCCCATGAGCCCTTCGCGTAGGGGTGGACCGGTGGGGGCTTCTCGAGCAGCGGCGTCATCACCCGCCAGCACTGCTCGACGCAGTCCTGTCGAGTGAACCGCCGGCTGTCTCCGACCATCGCGGCGAGCAGCAGGACCTCATACGGCGTCGGGCCCTCGCCTCCCTCGGCTGCGAACTCCATGTCCATGCTGATCTGCTCCGGTTCGACCGCCTCGTGGCGCTGAGCGTCGACGAGCATCCGGATCCCGGTCGTGGGGTCGAGCTTGACGACCATCTGGCTTGGCTCCGGTAGGCGTGACCAGCCGACGAACCCGAGCCGCGGGGGCTCGTGGAAGACCACGCGCAGCTCGGTCTGCGTGACCGGGAGGCACTTGCCGGTGCGGATGTAGAACGGGACGCCCGACCAGCGCCAGTTGTCGATCTCGAGTCGCAGCGCGGCGTAGGTCTCGGTCTTCGAGTCCGAGGCGACGCCGTCGATCGATCGGTATCCCTCGTACTGGCCGCGCACGTAGTGATGAGGATCGGCCGCGGGCATGGACCGGAACACGGAATAGAGCGCGTTCTTGAGCGTGTTGGCCTCGCCCGACGCCGGCGGCTCCATGGTCGCTGCGGCAACCACCTGCATCAGGTGGTTGACGACCACGTCGCGAAGCGCTCCGACGGGGTCATAGAAGTGCCCCCGGTCCTCGACGCCGAAGCTCTCGGCCATCGTGATCTGGACCGAGGCGACGTAGTGGCGGTTCCAGATCGGCTCGAACATCGAGTTGGCGAACCGCAGATAGAGGATCTCGTTGAGGCCCATCTTGCCGAGGAAGTGGTCGATCCGGTAGAGCTGCGATTCGTCGATGTACTGGTGGATCTCCTCGGCCAGTTCCCGCGCCGATGCCAGATCGTGGCCGAACGGCTTCTCAACCACGACCCGGGCGTCCTTCGTCAGCCCGGCGTCGGACAGCCCCTTGATCACCCGGCCAAACAGAAACGGCGGGATCTCGAGATAGAACACGGCGCTCCGAACATCGCCCAGGGCCGTCTTGACGCTGTCATATGTGCCCGCGTCATCGAAGTCTCCACTCACGTACGAGAGCCGGGCGGCCAGTCGTTTGAACACCTCGTCGTCGATCTTCTCGCCGCAATCCTCGATGCACTGGCGTGCGTGCGCACGGAGCTGATCAACCGACCAGTCGTTGACCGCAACGCCGACGATCGGGCACTTCAGCAGGCCTCGAGCCTCGAGCCGATAGAGCGAATTGAACGTCATGACCTTCGCCAGGTCACCGGTGATCCCAAACACGACGAAGACGTCGGCCTCGGGCTGGCGGTCCGAGGCCGGATGATCGGCATTCGTCTTCGGGCGAGCTTCGACTGCAGTGGACATTCAAGGTTCCCTTTCCGCGTGACCCGGCTGCAACCCGCGTATGGTCGACGAGACCGTGAGCGTCGCATCATCCGATATGGGTGACGTTCACGATTTGTCAACACCTCCCACGGGCCGCTGACCTAGATTGCGCTCCGCGAGCCATCCAGTCTCGCGAGACCCCGTCACGGCACCGCCACGTCCATGAGGCCGTCGGCCTTGCGGCGCCGAACATCATCGTCGAATAACGGGCCGTCTGGTTCGGGTTTCGAACCTGCAGCGCTGATTGCGACGGCCCCGGCCGGCCGGCGAACGGCCGGCCGGGTTGCCGCTCGTCTCTCAGACGGGGATGTTCTGGTTGAGCCGGAACAGGTTCTGCGGGTCCCAGCGGCGCTTGCACTCCACCAGGCGCGCGAACTTCTCCTCGCCGAACGAGGCGCGCAGGCGATCGCCCTCGTCCGGCTCGATGAAGTTCGAAAACGCGGTGCCGACCCCGAACCCGCGCATCGCCTCGCCGAAGCCGCGCGCCCAGGCCCGGTTCTGATCGTCCTCGGTCGGGTCCATCCACATCGCCAGGCAGAAGTACAGCCACGGCGCATCGACCACGTTGAGCGCCATGTCCCGGCTCGGCGAGTCGCTCACCGCGCCGCCCATCGGGGCGAGGATCAGCTGGCCGAACGGCGCGGGCAGCCGCTCCGCCTGGGCGACGACGGCGTCGATCGCCTCATCGGGCAGGGAGCCCAGCCAGTCGACCTTGAAGTACTCCCGCACGCCGCGCGGGTTGCCGCCGACGTGTTCGACGCCCTGACCCACCTGCGACCGTACAAACGTGCCTTCCCGGTGCCGGCAGCCGTGGACGAGGTCATCAGCGAGGCTGGCCGCCAGTTCGATCCCCAGCTGGTCGAGGGGTTCGGCCAACTCGACCACGCGGCGCTGGTCTAGTGTCGTGATTCGGAAATTCGGTGGCACCAAGAGCGGTCACTGGAGGATGCTGGGCGAGGACGCAGGAGCCAGCCGGACGGCTCGGGGGCGGCCCGGTCGTTGGCGAGGCCGGAAGCCGAGCTGGCCGACCCCGAGGCAGCAGCGCTGCGCGAGGCGACGAGGACAGCCGGATGACGCGGGCGCGGCCCAGTTCGGCGAGGCCGGATGCCGAGCGGGCCGCAAGCCCGCGCCAGCGCCGCCGGGGGACGCTCGACTGCCATCCAATTTCTGAATCACGACACTAGTTCGCGCTCGGCTGCGCGCCGTCGCGCCCAGCCGCGCCGCGCCGGCTGCGCGCCCGCGTGACGTCGGACTGCGTGTCCGCCGGAATGGCCGTGGGCGATGTGAACAGCATCATCACGACCGAGGCGTCGAGCTTCCCATCACGGGCAGCGCGCTCGAGCCGCTTGGCCGACTCGAGCTCGATCTTGCGGATCCGCCTCGTCATCGCCTCAAGCTCGCGCGCGAGCGCGAGCCACCCCTTGCGGTCCACGGTCACGGGGCTCCGGGTCAGGTGCGCCTCGCGCTCGTCGAAGCCGCCGTTCGCGGCGGCACGATTGACCTGATCGCTGATCTGGTGCAGGGCGGCGGCGACGGTCGCCTCCTTGACGACCCCGGGCGTCATCCCCCAGATCTCGTCGGCGATCCGGGGGCGCGTGGTGGCCGTGTAGTAGTGCTCGACGGCACCACGCCGGGGGACGCGCTTGACGAGCTTGAGAAAGCCGAGTGCGGCCAGGCGACGGACGTGGTAGCTGACGACGCCGAGCGGCGCGTCCAGTTCCTCGGCCAGCTCGCTGGGGCTGGCCCTCCGTCCATCAAGGGCGCCGAGGATCCGCGTGCGCAGCGGATGCGCAAGGGCCTTGGCGAGGGCAGGGTCGGTGATGTCCTGATACGGGCGCAACGGCTATTTACAGTAACGCGTGATAGGGTACGTTGCGTCAAAAAACTCACCAGGAGGATCCCGCAATGCCGATGCTCGACGCCTACATCCCAGAGGGGGCGCTGGCCCCGGATGCCGAGGCGGAGTTGCTTTCCAACCTGACCGACATCCTGATCCGCAACGAGGGGGCGGATCCGACCAATCCGGCCGTCCGCTCAATCGCCTGGGTCTTCCTTCACCGCCCTGCCGCCGTCTACGTGGCCGGGGAGCGCGCGAGCGAGCCGCGCTACCGAATCATCGCGTCCGTACCGGAGGGCCAGTTCGACGACGAGCGCCGCGAGGCGATGGTGCGCGAGGTCACCGAGTCCGTGCTCGACGCCGAGCGGGGCGCCCACGATCGCGATCCGATGCGGGTCTGGGTGTTCGCGAGCGAGATTCCCGACGGCACATGGGGCGCGATCGGTCGCATCAACCGGCTCTCCGACATCGCCGGCTTTGCGCTCGGCGACGCCGAGAAGGGCCGTCGCTACGCGGAGCGCCGCCTGTCCGCCCGCCGGGGCGAGCCGGCACCGGTGTAGCCGGCCGCCGGTTTAGCAGGCTAGGACCAGAGCTCGGTGAGCGGGCCCGCCGGCCCGGTCACCGGATCGGCGTCCGGCAGCGGTACGGCGCGTACGTTCGCCAGGGCCTCGTCGTACTCGGCCGGATCGCCACGGCGCAGGTCCCAGCGCATCCCGTTCGGGTAGGCGCCGACCACGAGCAGGTCCGGGCTCGAGCCGGCATTGCAGTGGCCGGTTCCGGCTGGGAGCACCAGCACGTCGCCGCGCGCGACGTCGAACGTCTGCCCCGACGGCCCGCCGAGCACGACCCGCGCCGAGCCGCCGGCGATGCCGAGCACCTCGTGCGCGGTCGAGTGGAAGTGGTGAAACGGGTAGATGCCGTCGCGCCAGGCACCGAGCCACCCGTGACGGGCAAACAGCCGCTCGCACCCCGCGGCGCCCACGGCTTCGGCGACACCGCGGTAGACGAGGACTGGGAGAACCGAGTTCGGAATCGCCCCGTCATCGTCGAATGTGTAGCTCTCCACCGCGAACGATCGTAGACGCCGGCTACACAGGCGTACCATTTGTCTATGACCGCGCTCGGCGTGTCGCTGCTGGTGATCGGAGCAGTCGTGATCGTGGTCGAGGCTCACGTCCCGACGCTCGGAATGCTGGGCGGCCCCGGAGTGGTGGCGATGGGGATCGGCGCTGTGCTGGTGGTCGCTGGACTGGGCGGCGGCGTGGTGCTCGGGATCCTGGCCGCGCTGCTCGTCGTGGCGGTCGGCTTCGGGATCGTCGGGCTCTCGGTCCGGAAGGGCCTGTCGGTGCGACGGCGGAGAGTTAGCGCCGGTCCCGAGAGCATGGTCGGACACATCGGCGTCGTGCAGAGCTGGAACGAGCCAGCGGGCAAGGTGCTGGTCGACGGCGCCCTGTGGCACGCCCGCCATGGCTGGGGGGATGACGACGCCGGCGCGCTCCACGTGGGCGAGAAGGTCGTCGTGGAGCACCTCAACGGGCTGACGCTGCGGGTGCGCGCCGCCGAGGAGTGGGAGTTGGCGCCGTGATCGCGGCGATCATCATCGTGCTCGGCGTGCTCGCGCTGATCGCGGTCGCCGCAGCCGGCGCCTCGGTCCGGGTCCTGCGCGAGTACGAGCGCGGGGTCGTCTTCCGCCTCGGCCGGCTGATGGATCAGCGAGGCCCGGGCCTGATCCTGCTGATGCCGACGATCGACCGGATGGTCCGCATCAGCCTGCGGACAGTGACGCTTACCGTGCCGGCCCAGGAGATCATCACCCGCGACAACATCCCGGCCCGGGTCACCGCCGTCGCCTACTACCGCGTCGTCGACCCCAACCTTGCCGTCACCCAGGTGGAGAACTTCCACAACGCCACGCTCCAGATCTCGCAGACAACACTGCGCTCTGTGCTCGGCGGCGTCGACCTCGACTCGCTGCTGGGCGAGCGCGAGCAGCTCAACGAGAGCCTCCAGCACGTGATCGACGCCCAGACCGAGCCGTGGGGGATCAAGGTGACGACCGTGGAGATCAAGGACGTCGAGATCCCGGAGCGGATGCAGCACGCGATCGCCCGCCAGGCCGAGGCAGAGCGCGAGCGCCGGGCGAAGATCATCAACGCCGAGGGCGAGTTCCAGGCCGCGGCCAAGCTCGCCCAGGCGGCCGATGTGATCGCCGTGAACCCGGTCACGCTCCAGCTCCGCTATCTCCAGACCCTCCGCGAGATCGGGGCCAACCAGAACTCGACCGTCGTGTTCCCGATGCCGATCGACCTGGTCAAGCCGATGCTCGAAGCGGTCTCGCGCACGCATGGCGACAGCAGCGCGCAGGCGGAGAACAGCGACGCCACCCCGCCTCGCAGCCTCGAGCGCGGACAGCCCGGCGTGCTGCCGCAACCCCGGCCGGCCGAGAAGAAGCGCGCTCAGTAGCGCCGCGCGGGGTTCGCCGCCCGTCCGCAATACCCTGAGGTGCGATGGCAGCTCGCGCGGACATCCGCAACATCGCAATCGTCGCCCATGTCGACCATGGCAAGACGACCCTGGTGGACGCGCTGCTGTGGCAGTCGGGGGCGTTCCGGGAGAACCAGGCCGTGGCCGACCGGGTCCTCGACAGCACGGACCTCGAGCGCGAGAAGGGGATCACGATCCTGGCGAAGAACACGGCCGTGCGCTACGGCGGCGTCAAGCTGAACATCGTCGACACGCCCGGCCACGCCGACTTCGGGGGCGAGGTGGAGCGCGGGCTGACGATGGTCGACGGTGTCCTGCTGCTGGTCGACGCGAGCGAGGGCCCGCTGCCTCAGACCCGCTTCGTGCTGCGCAAGGCGCTCGAGGCGAGGCTGCCGGTGATCCTCGTGATCAACAAGATCGACCGGCCGGACGCGCGGATCGACGAGGTCGTGGACGAGGTCTATGAACTGTTCCTCGACCTCGACGCCGACGAGTCTCAGATCGAGTTTCCGATCGTCTACTGCAATGCCAAGGCCGGCCAGGCGTCGCTTGATCCGAGCCAGCCAGGCCGGGACCTGAAGCCGCTGCTCGACCTCCTGATCGACCACGTCCCCGCCCCCGAGTACGACCCCGATCACCCGTTCCAGGCCCATGTGACGAACCTCGATGCCTCCCCCTACGTCGGCCGCGTGGCCATCTGCCGGATCCGCCACGGCAGGATCCGCCGCGGCGAGACGATCGCGTGGTGCCGGGTCGACGGCGAGATCACGGATGTGCGGGTGGGCGAGCTGTACGTAACCGAGGCACTGGACCGGGTCGAGGCCGAGGAGGCCGCCGCCGGCGAGATCATCTCGGTCGCCGGCATCCCGGAGATCACGATCGGCGACACGCTCGCGGACGCCGCCGACCCGCGGCCGCTGCCGACGATCACCGTCGATGAGCCCTCCCTGAGCGTGACGATCGGGATCAACGACTCGCCGCTGGCGGGCAACGACGGCGACAGGCTCACCGCCAGCCAGGTCAAGGCCCGGCTCGAGCGCGAGCTGATCGGCAACGTGTCACTGCGGGTCAACCCGACCGACCGGCCCGAGGTGTGGGAGGTCCAGGGGCGCGGTGAGCTGGCGCTGGCGGTGCTCGTCGAGCTGATGCGGCGCGAGGGGTTTGAGCTGACCGTGGGCAAGCCGCAGGTGGTGACGCGAGAGATCGACGGCCGCACGAACGAGCCGGTCGAGCGAATGAGCATCGACGCGCCGGAGGAGTACGTCGGGGTGATCACGCAGCTGCTGGCGCTGCGCAAGGGCCGGATGGAGCAGATGGTCAATCACGGCACAGGCTGGGTGCGGATGGAGTACCTGATCCCCGCCCGCGGGTTGATCGGCTTCCGGACCGAATTCCTCACCGAGACCCGCGGAACGGGCATCGTGCACCACGTGTTCGACCGCTGGGAACCATGGCACGGCGACCTGCGAACCCGCCCCAGCGGTTCGCTCGTGGCCGACCGGCAGGGCAGCGTCGCGGCGTTCGCGCTGTTCAACCTCCAGGAGCGCGGGACGCTGTTCATCGCGCCCGGCGAGGACGTCTACGAGGGGATGATCGTCGGCGAGAGCGCACGGGCCGAGGATCTCGACGTCAATCCGACCAAGGAGAAGCACCTCACCAACATGCGGTCCTCCACGGCGGACGAGCTCGTGCGGCTGATCCCCAAGCGCGAGCTCTCGCTCGACCAGGCGCTCGAGTTCCTGCGCGAGGACGAGGCGGTCGAGGTTACGCCCGTCGCCGTGCGCCTGCGTAAGGTCGAGCTCGGCGCTACGGCGCGCCAGAAGCTGGCGAGGGCGAAGAAGCGCGCCGGCTGATCAGGCCGCGTACCGGCTCGGCGAGCAGCAGGACGACGCCGGCGAGAAAGCCAATCCATCCCCAGATGACGTTCGGCGGCGAGAAGCCGAAGCTGACCCGGTGCGATCCGGCACCGACCGCGACGGCCTGGAACAGGTCATCGGCCCGGCCGATGCGCTCCGAGCGGCCGTCCACGGTCGCGCTCCATCCGGCCATGTAGGTCTCGCGACGGACGAGCACGGTCGCCCGAGCGCAGGTCAGGCTCACGGCCCCGCGGCCGTCGGGCCTGACCGCGCATCCCGGCGCGGTGAAGTACGGCGCCGAGCCCGCGAGCTCATAGATGCGGGCCACCGGGCTCTCGAACCTGAGCGTGAACGTGGCCGGGGTCTCGGGCAGGGGCTGCGAGCGGGGCGTGATCACGTACTTGACCGAGGCGGCGCGGTAGGCCGGAAGGTTGCGCTCGAGCTCCTGCACCGGCGACGGCGCGAACAGCGACCGGCCCCCGGACGTGGTGCCGATGAACTTAGTCGGCTTGGTGTAGGGATCCAGGCGCGTGTGGACGTAGTGCGTGAACAGGGACGGCACCGGGAGGTCGTTGATGTTCAGCTGCGCGACTCCGAAGTACGCGCCGTAGTTGGGCGCGAGCGGGCCGAGCGAGAACGCGCGCGAGAGGCCGAGGTTGCGCTGCAGGAAGGTGACCGGCGTCAGATCGGTCTGCACGGCGCGGGGAGCCGACGCCTCGGGCACGACGAAGAGCGCCAACGCGTCGGCGGCGACGAGCAGCGCCGCCAGCCATGTCCGCCGCCGGTCGTTGCGCAGCGTCGAGATCACCACCCCCGCGACCAGGATCACGCAGCCCCACGCGATCGCCCCGGCGTAGTAGGGCCGGTGGCTGAACTGCGTCCCGAGCTGGCCCGCGAGCGAATGGGCGGCGACGCCGGCGATCGCGACCACGGCGAGCAGCCCGAGGCCGACCCAGACGACGCGGCGCCGCGGCTCCGGGCGCCGCGCCAGGTCGGAGAGGCCGAGCGCCGCGAGCACGACCATCGAGAACTCGACCGAGGTCGTCGCGTAGCGGAAGAAGACCACGCGCGACATCCCCGGGAGCACGCCGAAGATCCGGCCGATCACGTAGGGCTCGTGGTACATCCGCGCCAGCGCGAGGACGATCCAGACGCCGAGGATCATGCGCAGCGCACGCCGGCCCCGGGAGAACAGGCCGAGCACGGCGAACAGCAGCAGCGAGGTCGAGAGATAGCCGCCGACCGTCCCCCAGATCGAGAGCAGGCGCAGGTGGGGATCGTCGTAGTGGAAGATCGGCCCGAAGATGTACGGCATCAGCAGCTGCGGGAGGCCCTGCGCGGGGATGTGCCCGTTGCCGAAGAAGCCCGAGTCGTGGTGCGCCAGGTCGGCGTGGTTCAGGTAGTCGACCATCGCCACCAGGAGCGGGGCGCAGAGCAGTGTGCCGACGACCGCGCCGGCGCCCCCCTTGACGAGCAGCGGGCGCAGTCGCGCCCGGCCGAGGCAGCCGCAGCGCCACGCGAGCCAGCAGACGGCGAGAACGGCATCGATGTAGGCGACCTCGGGGAAGCCGGCGTAGAACGACAGCGCGCCCGCCACCGCGATCAACCACCACCCGCCCCGGCGACCCTCGGCGGCGGCCGAGTAGGCGTGCTCGATCCCGAGCAGCAGCAGGGGCAGGAACGCGACCGGGTTGACGGTGGCGTGCGAGAACCACGCGAACGTCCCGTTGAGCGCGAAGGCGACCCCGGCCGCGGCGCACGCGAGGCGGCCGAGCCCGAGCCGGCGCAGGAGCGCGAAGGTCGCCAGCCCGGCGATGATCTCGAACAGGATGTGCTCGTAGATCTGGCCGTTGGAGAGCAGCGTCAGGATCGTCGGCGGGAAGAAGGCGGCCGACTGCATCTCGCCCGCCAGCGGCGCACCGGTGCCCTCGAACGGGTTCCACCAGGGAATCTGCAGGTGGAGCCAATCCAGCATCGCGCGGTGGCCGAGAGCCTGCGAGACGAAAGCGTTGTTGGGGTCGATCGTGTTAGCGCCGCCGGCGGGGCCCAGGATGACGTTGGTGGCCAGACCGCTGCGCGGACCGAGAGGATTGGCGTCGGAGAGGTCTAGGAGGTAGGCCAGGTTGGCGACGATCACCGCGACCACGATCGCGGCCATCGCCCAGGTGTCCGGGGAGACACGCGCGAGGTGTGAGCTGAGCCCCGGGTAGCGGCGTCGCAGGTCCGCCGCAATGCGCCTGAGTCTTCTCACGCGGGCACATATTGTCGCAGTTGCCGATCGGGCCTCGCCCAGGCACGAGGCTCTAAGCTGCCGCCCTTAGTGAGCCCACACCAAGCCGAGAGCTCTCAGCACCAGTCGGGCGGTCCGACGGAATCGCCGGCCGCGGTCTCCGCCAAGGTCGTCGTCGTGATGCCGGCACGGAACGCCGCCAGGACCCTCGAGCGCACGGTTTCGGCGATCCCCGCCAACGTCGTCGACGAGATCATCCTGGTGGACGACGGCTCCACCGACGAGACGGTGGAGGTGGCGCGCCGGCTGCCGCTGCACGTGATCTGGCACCCCCACAACGTCGGCTACGGCGGCAACCAGAAGACCTGCTACCTCTGGGCCCTCCAGCAGGGGGCGGACGTGGTCGTGATGCTCCACCCCGACGGTCAGTACGAGCCGTCGCTGATTCCGAGGATGGTCGAGCCGATCCTGGCCGGTCAGGCCGACATGGTGCTCGGCTCGCGGCTGGCCGTCCACGGGGCCTGGAAGCAGAGCGGCATGCCCCGTTACAAGTTCCTGGCCAATCGCGGTCTGACGGTGATCGAGAACGCGGTGCTGGGCACCGGCTTCAGCGAGCTGCACACCGGCTATCGCGCGTTCTCTCGCGAGCTGCTGCTCACCGTACCCTTCCTGCGCAACTCGACCGACTTCGTATTCGACTCCGAAATGGTCCTCCAGGCCGTGCACTTCGGCTTCCGGATCGTGGAGGTCCCGGCACGCACGCGCTACTTCCCCGAAGCGTCCTCGGCGTCGGCGGGCCAATCGATTGTGTACGGCCTGAAGACACTCGTCGCGACGGCGCGGTACGTACTTCATCGCCGCCATATCCTTCGTTCGAGGAAGTTCGCTGCGTGATCGTCCTTCGAAGTCCTGAGTGGGCTCGGCCAGCAATCGGCTGCTCAGAGCCCAGTGGTTCTGCATTGCGCAGCTCAGGCCCGAACGCAGACCGCGACCAGATCGAGCGCCTTCGTCAGTCGCTCGTCGCTCAGCCGGAAGTCCTCCGGCGCGATGTCCAGGGCTCCCGGGCGAGGGCGCTCCCTGGCCCGCCGCAGCCGCCAGTCGTACAGCCGCTGGCGCGCGCGACGTGGTACGAGCCGGCGCACACGTAGCGGATCGAGCGCCAGCAGGCGATCGAGCTCGCCCCGCTCGGCGTTGACGAGCGCCAGATACCGATCCGATCCGTGCAAACCGAGCACCTCCACCGCGGGAAAGAACCGTTTGCACAGCGTCCGCAACTCAACCGGATCGTATTCGACGTAGTGGTAGGGGTCGATGATCTCGTCGGGGGTGCCGAACGTCAGGCGGTTGGGAGTGACGAACACCGCGCGGCCGTTGGGCTCCAACACCCGCACCACCTCGCCGAAGACCGATTCCGGGTCTGGCACGTGCTCGATCGAGTGCACCGACAGCACCGATGCGAACGAGCTCGACGGGAGCGGCAGATGGCGCATGTCAGCGGCAACCGTCTCCCGATCCTGGCCGACGAGCACGCTCGGTTCGACGTCGACGCCGATCGTCTGACGGGGGGCGAGTTCGCGGTAGGAGTGGCCGACCCCGCAGCCCAGGTCGAGAACACGACCGTCCGGGAGCAGAGGGGCACAGAGCCGGTAGGCGGCAACGTGACGCTGGAAGGTCGGATTGAAACCCGCCGTCGCCGCACTCACCCGTTCCCCGGTGATCATCGTCGCCGGGCCTCCACGTAAACGGTGCCCCCGGCGCGCGCCGCCACCTCAACTCCGGTCGCCGCCACGGCGGCCGGAGTGAGCGCGGCTGCGCCGAACAGCAACGCCGCGCGGCGTCGCGGGCTGATCGCCCCCTCCTGCGCCTCGGCGCGTCGGATCGCGCTGTAGAGATCGGGATGACCAGGAAGCGCGCCGAGCATGCCCTGAAGCCATCCGAAGACTTCCTGGCCGGCGCGCCAGTAGCTGTGTCGCTGCACGCTCAATCCGCGTGCCTCGATCCCCCAGATCAGCGCTGCGTCGCTCAGGTGGACGAGATGCCGTGGCAGATCCAGGTGGAACCACCGCTCGCCGAACACCCGAGCCTGGAGGCTCGAAAGGTTCGGGACGGCGACGACCAGAACGCCGCTGGGAGCCAGCAGCGCGGTCGCACGGTCGAGCGCGACCGCAGCCGAGGGGAGATGCTCGAGCGAATGCCAGAACACGACGGCGGCCCACTGGCCGGGGTGCTCGTCGAACTCCGAGATCTCGGTTGCCAAGACACCGTCGATATCGACCGGGCCGCGTTCGAGCCCGACCGCCTCGCGTCCCCGGGCACGCAGTGCGCTCAGCAGCCAACCCTCGCCGCAGCCGACATCAAGCACCGGCCCAGGCGGGGCGATCCGGTCAAGCCGGCGCGCGAGGCTGGCGCGCGAGAGCGCGAGGACGCGATCTCCGCCACCGGAGAATCGCCCGGTCGCCGGCCGGTACCACCCGGTGTACGCCCGTTTGAGCTCCGCGTCGTCCGGCACTGGATACGTGGTGGCGCTCCCGCATCTCGAGCAGATCGCCAGACGAGGAGCGGACGGCAGCGCCTCGGCCCCGCACCACGCGCAGCAAACGCACTCGCCAGCGCGTGCAGTCGGAACAGGCTGCCCGGCTGTGGCAGGCACGTGCGGCAGGATAGCTCCCGGCTCGATCACGCGATCTGCGAACGATGCCCACCCGCCTGCCGGCCTCTGAATGGCCGCGCGGGCACGACGCTCTCGATCGGAACCCGAGCAGCGCTCGCAAGGTGGCGGCGGTCGCGCAGCGCCCCGGGAAGCAACGGCAACGCGGCCGCGAGCGCGCGCAGATGGGCGCCGAGCCGGCGCTCGCGCATCGCATGCGAACCCCACGCGAGCTGCCTGTATAGGACGTGAGGGATCCACCTCAGCGGAAATGTCTTGGCCACGAGCACCAGCGTGTTGCGAGTGGCGTAGTGGTGGTGACCGCCCGCCAGCTGGCCCGCCGAGCCCTCACCGGCGTGCAACGCCTCGACCGGCTCGTAGCGACAGGCCCAGCCGCCCATCCGCAGGCGCAGGCCCAGATCGACATCCTCCAGATAGGCGAAGTAGCGCTCGTCGAAACCGCCGACGGCTCGGATCGCCGCCCGGCGGTACAGCGCGGCACCCGCGCATGCGGAGAACACCTCTCCCGGCATGTCCCATCGTCCGTCGTCCGCCCCGAAACGCCCACGCTGTTCGCACACGCCGTCCCGGCGCAGCACATCGCCTGCATCGTAGACGCGACCGTGGTCCTCCAGCCACAGCATCTTGCATGCCACCGATCCGAGCGTGAAATCTGATTGGATCGCCGCGACCATCCGCTCGAGCCACTCCTCGCAGAGCACCACGTCGGTGTTCACGAGCACCACCAGATCGCAACTGGCCGACGCGATCCCGATGTTGGCCGCGTGGGCAAAGCCGGTGTTACGTCCCAGCTCAAGCACACGCACGTCGCGGGCTCGAAGGTAGTCGACGGACTCGTCCACGGAGCCGTTGTCGACCACGATGACCTCGGTCGCCGGCACTGTTTGGCGCGCTATCGCGTCCAGGCAGGCAGGCAGCCAACGGCGGCCGTTCCAATTCGGGATGACCACGCTCGTAGCGCCAGGATCGAGCATCATGTGCAAATGGTCGTGGCTCGCGTACTCGGAGCGGTGCTCGCGATCGTCGTGTGTGCGTGGTTCGCCCTCGGCATTCGCCAGGCCCACGACATCGACAGAGCAAGCGCGATCGTCTCGGCGGGCCGGTCCGTGTCAGCGGCGCAGCTCCGCGGGGTCGATTCGGTTCTGTCATCGGCGGCCGAGCTCAATCCGGACTCCCAAGTCAACCTCCTACGCGGCCAGGTCGCTCTGCTGGCGGGGAAGCGCGCTCGCGCCGCGCAGATCTTCGGCAGATTGGTCCGCGACGAGCCGATGAACATCCAGGCCTGGGTGTCCCTGGCCGAGGCGACGACCGACCCCGGGACGCGAAACGGCGCGATCGTCGCGATCGGCCGGCTGGACTCACCGGTCACGCGGAGACGCTGACCCGGCCAGACCGGGTGGGCTGCAGCACGGAGACGACGCGCTCCAGCAACTCGGTCCCGAACGACTGATTCCAGTCCCGGCTCCAGCGCACATCGCTCCCCGCGACACGTCGGCCCAGATCCGACGCGCCGGCGCACGCCTGCCCCAACGCGGCGGCCACCGCCTCGACCGTGGGCTCGGCGGTTATGAGGTTCGCGGAGATCGCCGACATGGCCCCCGGCGTCTTGTTCTCAAAGCTGTTGGTGACGGTCAGCAGCCCGGCCGATGCCATCTCGATCGGCACCAGGCTCGGATGAGGCGTGTACATCAACGCCAGGCCGACGTCGTGATCGCGCACCATCCCGGCGTACGCACGCTGATCCGCCCGGGGCAGCAGCTCGAGCGTCGCCCCCCCACCGAGCGCGATGCTGCGTGCTCGCTCGACGGTACCGATCCCTCGCAGCTCCCAGTCACTCGAGAGTGTCCCGTCGGCAACCGCTCCTGCGAGTGCCAGCAGACCGAGCTCGAACATGTTGCGGGCAGCGTGGGGCTCAGGCCGCGCATAGAAGAGCAGGCGGAAGCGCTCGCGCCGAGCGAGTTCCTCCACCGTCGGTGGATCGACCGGCGTGATCGCATTCTCGAACGCCAGCGACGCGGCTTCGCCCTCCGCGAGCCCCGCTTCGAAGACCCCGATCCTGTGCGCACGAAAGTACCCGCGCAGCAGCTCGCTCGAGAACAGCGCAAAGTGGGGAAACCGGTAGGACTGCGAGGCGAGCGCGGCATAGGTGCCCATCGGAAAGGTGAACGGCTCGTATTCCTGGATCAGGTACAGAAACCGGTCGCCGCCCGTGACCTCGAGCGCGTGGGCCGCAACGTGCGCCGTCCACCAGGTTGACGCCACGAAACTGTCCGAGCTCGACACCTCGATGCTTGCCGCCTCACGGCCGAACGCGACCTCCACCTTCGACATCAGCCCCTCGAGTCCGCTGAACGACTCGACCGTCTGCCGCCAATCGACCGGAAGGGGTCCGACCGGGTCCACGGTGATGACCCGTACTCGCAGGCCCCGCTCCGCCAGCCGCGAGGCCAGGTTGAGCTTGGCGATGTACCCGCCGAACAAATGCCGCAGATCGAACGTCGGGATCAACACGTTTACCCGCTCAGGCGCGTCGCGCGACATCTGCCAGCGCAACGGCTCGATCTTCTCGGCCACGGCCCTGGCCCGGACGTGCATGCCCGGGCGACCGGGTGGCTGCACAAGCGTCGGCGGCGGCAGCGCATCGAGCCGTAGATGGCTCTGCGGCCGCTCCCGCGCCGTCATCGCCAGCAGGCGCCGCCACACGAGCGCCCACATCAGCATCCATTCCGCGCCCAACGTCTCCGGAGTGCCCGTGAGCTCCCTCGCCCCCCTGACACCGAGGCGCACGAGCATCGCGGGCGAGCGGTCGCTGGCCAGGAACCGGTCGAGTGCGCGTCGCTTGCGGAGGCTCATCCCGGATCCGCACCGCATTCGCAGAATCGTTGCGAACTGGAGAATCCGGCAGACGTCCACGAAGTAATGGAGCCGCCACAGCCGGACCCGCTCGCGCAGCTCTCGCCGGTGGCGCAAGCGATCGCGCAACGAGGCCATGCGGTTCGCCGCAGCGTGGCCGAGCGAGGCTCCCCCGTGCTGGACGTAGTCGTACAGTGGCCGGTCCACGTATGCGATATCACCGAGCGCGAGCGCGACCAGGCCCAGCCAGTGATCGTGGAAATGGGCGAACTGGCCGGGCGGGAACGGCAGCGCGTAATCGAGCAGATCGCGCCGGAAGAGGGACGCTGCGCCCGTCACCGCATTCGCGACGAGCAGCGAGGTGAGATCAGAATGGTTGTTGGCGCGGGTGCCCCACCATGTCTCGGAGATGACCTCACCATCACGCCGGACGACTCGCGCGTCGCTGTACACGAGCTGGGCGCGACCGCGCTCTGCCAGCAGCGTCGTGAGCTTGTCGGCATACCAGAAATCGTCCTGGTCGCTGAGCGCCACGAACTCGGCGTCGGGCGGCGCCAACGCCAAGGCCCGCTCGAAATTTGCGTAGAAGCCGAGCCGCTTCGGGGCGCGCGTGAGCACGAAGCGCCGATCGCCGTCGATCGCCTCCTCGATCGTCGCCACGCCGCTCGGATTCGAGCAGTCGTCGCTGATCACGCAGACCCAGTTGTCATGGGTCTGCGCGCGGATCGATTCGATCTGACGCCTCAGCAGGTCGGGCGGAGGGTTGAACGTCGCCATGCAGATCGCGACGCGCGCCCCGCGCTTGGGCCATCGTTCCGGCAGCGGCAGCGGCAGCGGCTGCGGCGCCGGCGCCAGCCTGATGCGAGCGAGCCCGGCGCTCAGCTCCCGCCCTCCCTCGAGCTCAGCCCGCAGGCGCAGCTCGATTTCGCGGACCGCGTGCGGCTCCGGGGGGATGCGTGCGATTCCCCAGAACCCGCTGCGATAGCTACGCGGGTCGTCGAGCGCGAGCAGCGGATCGAGCCGAGGCATCCCATGCGCCATCGTCGGCTGGCGCTCACCGCCCACCTCCAAGCTCAACGCTCGGATCCGACTCGCCGGCGAGAAGCACCAGCCGCATACGAACAGCGCAGTTCCGAGGCCCACCGACAGCTCACTCGGAAGCTCACAGTCAAGCTGAACCCTGAGGCTGTCCGGCGCCATGCCCACCAAGCCTATTGGAGATCCCTCGGCTACCGTTGCCGGTCTTGACTGGCAACGAGCACCAGCGCAACGTCGAGGTCAAGGAGTTCTGGCGCGCGCTCCGCGCCCGGCATCCCCGGTTGCGAGACGCGCTCCCGGCCGATGCGCGCGTGACGGCACAGCATCGTGGCGAGCGGCACGAGTTCCGTTCGGGATTTGATACGGCGGCGCAGATCCTGCGGCTTGCCTGGGTCAGCGACGCCTTCTTCGCTCAGGTCCTGTACCGGGTGAAGGCGCGGCTCCAGACGCTTGGCGTGCCGATCCTGCCGCGGCTGGCCCACCGGGTGGCGATGGCCGTCGCGCAGGTGTCGATTGGCGATCCTGTGGTGATCGAGCCCGGCGTCTACATCGTGCACGGCAACGTCGTCGCCGACGGACTTGTCGAGATTCAGCAGGGAGTGGTGATCTCGCCATTTGTGACGATCGGCCTGCGCGGCGGGAATGTCCAGGGGCCCACGATCGAGCGGGGGGTGAGCATCGGCACCGGAGCGAAGGTGATCGGGCCTGTGCGGATCGGCGCGGACGCGAAGATCGGCGCCAACGCGGTCGTGATCGACGATGTGCCGGCCGGCGCGACGGTTGTCGGGGTGCCCGCACGAGCCAGCGTCGGGTCGACCGGAGTTCGCTGATATGTTGGGCGACATGTTGAGCTTCAGGCGTAAAGGCAGCAGGAATGGCGGCTCCGGCGCGGCTCTCTCGGACCCCCCGGCCGTAACGATCGACAACCCTGCGGCGGCTCCGGCCTCCGAGCCCTTCGAGGGCACCGACGAGGAGCTGTCGGTCGAGATCGAGCGGCTGGGCGAAGCGAACCGTGCCGAGCGCAGCCTCGAGACCGAGCGGAGGCTGATCGAGTTGCGGCACGCCGCCGGGATCCGCATCCTGGACGCCGCGGACCCCGACCCGGTCTTTCCCGAGGCCGACTTCGCGCGCATGCCCGCCGCCGACGGGCTTCCGGGCGTCACGTCGGCCGAGCTCACGCCCGAGTTGCTGCGCGCCGGGATCCTGACCCACGGCTGCCTGCTCGTGCGGGGCCTGGTCGACCGCGACAGCGCGCTCCGGTTCGCGCAGCAGATCGACCGGGCGTTCGCGGAGCGCGAGCGCCACGACACCGGCAGTCCGATCGCCGACGGCTACTACGAGGAGTTCAATCCTCACTCCCGGTTCAACCCGCAGATGGGGCGGGGCTGGGTCAAGGAGGGCGGCGGGCTCCTGGCATCGGATTCACCGAGGCTCTCATTCGAGATGACGGAGATGTTCCGTGCCGCCCGTGTGCCGGAGCTGGCGTCCGCGTACCTCGGCGAGCCCGCGCTGAGCTCGCTCCATAAGACCACGCTGCGCAAGGCCGAGCCGTCGGTCGGCGGCGCCTGGCACCAGGATGGAAAGTTCATGGGGCCCGTTCGGTCGCTGAACCTGTGGCTGTCGCTGTCCCGGTGCGGGGACGAGTCGCCCGGACTGGACATCGTGCCCCGGCGCTTCGACGACTTCGTGACCACGTTCACGGACGAGGCGGTCTTCGAGATGCAGGTGTCGCAGGCGAAGGCGCGGGAAGCGGCCGGCGACGCGGGCATCGTGCGACCGATCTTCGAGCCTGGAGATGCGGTGCTTTTCGACGAGCTGTGCCTGCATCAGACCGGCTCCGACCCCGCGATGCCGAAGCCGCGTTTCGCGATCGAGAGCTGGTTCTTCGGCGGATCCGCGTTCCCCGCGGACTACGCGCCGATCGCCATCTAGAGAAGCCGTGAACTGGGGCGCTCAGCCGCCGGGCGAGCCGGTGCTCGAGCCACAGGACAGTCCAAGGCACCTGATGGCGCCGTGGTTCTCGCATTGGCGCGAGGCCCGGCGAGCGCATTACGCCAACCGCCCTAAGCCGAAGGGAGCCAGGAGCCGCGCGATCATCGCGATGGTTCGCAATGAGCCAGTGTTCTTCCCGATCTGGCTCGGCTACTACGGTCGCTTCTTCGCCCCGGCGGACATCTACGTGCTGGACAACGAATCGACCGACGGGTCGACCGACCGCTCCGGGTTCGTCAGGATCCGCGCCGAGCATGACCGGGTCGACGCGCTCTGGACGTTGAACACGACCCAGGCTCTGCAGCACGAGTTGATCGAGCGCTATGACGTGGTGCTGGTGACCGATGTCGATGAGATCGTTGCACCGGTGCCGCAGCTCGGAACACTCGGCGACTACCTTGACCGGTTCGATGAGGAATGGGTGAACTGCCTCGGCTATGAGCTGCTGCACCTGCGAGACCGCGAATCGCCGCTCGACTTCAGCAGGCCGATCATGAGTCAGCGCCATTACTGGTTCGCCAACAGCCTGTACGACAAGGCCGCGATCACGACGGTGCCGCTTGAGTGGCGCGCGGGATTCCATGGGCGCTCCGACTTCCGCTACAACCCGGACCCGGACCTGCGGCTGATCCACCTGCACCGGATGGACTACGACGTGTGTATGGAACGCCACCGAGGCCGGCAGGATCGCCGATGGGCCGAGGTCGATGAGGAGCAGCGGTGGGCGCTGCACAATCGGATCACCGAACCGTCGGAGTTCGAACGCTGGTTCTACGAGGACAGCTGCTTGGATGGCGTCGAGGTCGAAATCGAGGAGATACCGGCCGCGTGGCGCGGGGTCATTTGAGAACGCGTGCGCTGGCCGCCGCCAGAGTGGCCGCGCGGTGGACGCGCGGGCTGCGCGACACGGTGCTCCTTCCCGAAGCCACGTCGGGCGCTGATCAGTGGCAGCGCGTGCCCCTGAACCAGTCGATCGGCCAGCACCTCGACTCACTCGAGCCACGGCTGCGGACCGCCGCGGAGATCAGCGGCTCTGCGCATGCGGACCGCCCGTGGCGGCGGTTCGAGAGTCTCAACTACCCGGAGTTCGACCTCTGCGCCCCGCTCAGCGGGCAGGGCCCGTTCGACGTCGTCATCTGCGAGCAGGTGATCGAGCACGTGGTCGACCCCTGCGGGGCCGCCGAGAATCTCCGAGCGCTGTGCGCGCCCGGAGGCCATGTGATCGTCTCGACCCCGTTCCTGGTGAGGATCCACGAGCTTCCGCTGTACGGCCTCCGGGACTACTGGCGATTCACCCCCCGAGGGCTGCGGGTCCTGCTCGAACGGGCCGGCCTCGAGGTGGACGCTGTCGGCTCCTGGGGCAACCGCAGCTGCGTCGTAGGGAACTTCGACCGGTGGCCGGCGTATCGCCGCTGGCACTCGTTGCACAACGAACCGGACCTGCCGCTGCAGGTCTGGGCGTTCGCGCACAATCCGGAGAGCGCCCCCGTCGATAGAATCGCCCGCCCCACGGGAGTCGGAGGGAATAGCTGATGTGGAACGGGGACGAGGTGTCGGTGGTGCTGCCGACCTACGCTGAGAAGGACTCGATCAGAGAGGTGATCGAGAGCTTCTTCGCCACCGGACTGGTCGACGAGGTCATCGTCATCGACAACAATGCCGAGCCGGGCACGGTCGACGAGGTCAAGAAGACCGGAGCGCGCCTCGTGCACGAAGCGCGTCAGGGCTATGGTCACGCCTGCCGCCGCGGACTGCTGGAGGCCACAGGCGAACTGATCGTGCTGGCCGAGCCGGACGGGACGTTTCTTCCGGCCGACATCCTCAAGCTGCTCGTGTACAGCACCGAATGCGATGTCGTGTTCGGTACGCGGACGACACGCGAGCTGATCTGGCACGGGGCGAACATGGCCGCCTTTCTGCGCTGGGGCAACTGGGCGGTCGCGAAGCTGATCGAGGCGCTGTTCAATACCAGCCACCTGAGCGACGTCGGGTGCACCTACCGCCTCCTGCGCAAGGGGACCGCCCAGCACGTGGTACCGAGGATGACCGTGGGCGGTCATCACGCCGGCATCGAGATCATGCTGCTGACGATCCTCTCGGGCGCCAGGTTCGTAGAGGTGCCCGTCAACTACCTGCCGCGGGTGGGTACCTCATCGGTCACGGGCAGCCGGCTCAAGGCGATCCTCGTCGGTCTGAGGATGATCGAATCGGTGCTTCGCTTCCGGTACGCGGCGCCTCATCGCGTCAGGCGACCACCCGCATTCGTTGCGCCGCATGCCTCCGGGAACGGCGAGCGCCGTGAGCAGCTCCCACTTTGACTCGATCGCGTCCGTCTACGACGAGACGCTCCCCCCGCACGTCGTAGAGCACTACCTGCGAAAGCGGACCGAGTTTGTGCTGGAGCATTGTCCGCGCGGCAGCGGGCTGGATGTGGGCTGCGGCACCGGAGCGCTGGCGCGCCGTCTGGCTGCCGCGGGCTACGAGATGACGGGGATCGATCCCTCCGACGGGATGCTTGACGTGTTGCGCCGGCAAGCACCTGAAATCCGTGCTGTGCACGGGTCGGGTACGGCGCTTCCATTCGCCGATGACAGCTTTGACGTCGTCCTCACCGTAGCGGTCATGCATCACATCGCGGATCCCAACGACGTCAAGCGGACTCTGAGCGAGATGGTCCGTGTCGTGCGCTCCGGTGGCCGGGTCCTCGTCTGGGACCACAACCCCCGCAATCCGTACTGGCGGTTCCTCATGGCGCGCGTTCCGCAGGACACCGGAGAGGAGCGGCTCATCGGAGAGGACGAGATCCTCAGCGGATTCTCTGGTGCCGGGGCAAGAATCGTGCTGTGCACCCAGCTCGGCATGGTGCCCGACTTCACGCCGCCGTCGGCGATCCGGGCAGCCGCGGCCCTTGAACGGGGCGTCGAGCGAGTGCCGATCCTGCGGCGAATCACCGCTCACAACGTGGTGCTGGCGACGAAGTGATGCGTCACCCGTGGCGGGGCGCCAGCTCGGCCACCACGAACCCCTGCCTGTCCGCCGCGACCACCCTCAGCTCGAACCGCCGCTCGATCTCCTGGAGGATCCATTCCTCCTGAGAGGCCCCGCCGCCGATCGGATGTGTCAGCGGGTCGAACGGCCGCTCTCTCAGCGCCGTCAGCACCCTCAGGGCGGTTCGATCGATCAGCACGCGGTCGCCCGCTGCCAGCCGCGAGATTTGTCGGTCCAACACTCCCTTCCACGCGGGCGGCACGAAGCTGTCCATGTAGCCGTCCCCGATGAAGAACCCGTTGCTGCGGTGGCTGCGCATCAGGATCTCGATCGCGAGGTCCTGGGCGGCAGGAAGCACCACCAGAGGGCGCTCGCGCGGCAGGTAGCGGGCGAGCAGGCGCTGGCCCTCGGGCGCGCGTGGGTCGATCGGCGGCGGATGCCACAGGCGGTGAACGGCCGCCCGCAGGCCGCCGCCCGGGTACGCATGAGCGAGCGCGGACCGCAGAAACCGATCGCCGACGGATGGCCATGCCGCCGAGATCATCAGCACGACCAGCGACAGCGCGAGCGCCAGGCCGCCGAGACGCGCGCCGGCCGATGCGGCCCCGAGACCCATCAGGAGGCGGACCCAGAGCGTTGCCGCGAGGATCATCGGCATGGCGATGTAGAGCAGCAGGTACGTAGACGAGCGGTTGTCGGCGTAGCTGAACATCGCAATCGAGTACGCGGTGGTACCGGCGAGGGCCACAAACGCGCCTCGCTCGCGTTTGACCAGCTCGGGCACCCGCGCGGCCAGGAGCACGATCGCAGCCGCGGACGCCAGACAGGCGGCGCCGAGCGCCAGCCCCGGAGACCAGCGGGCAAATCCATAGGTGATCGACCCCTCCTTGCCGCCCAGGAGCAGGGCGTGCAGATACGCGAGATACCGACTCCAAACCGGCAGTCGGCCGGTGGCAATCAGAGTGCCGATCGCCAGCACGACATGTGCGACGACGCAGGCCCCCAGGCCCAGCAGGGCCTGCCTGATCGCCACTCGGCGCCGGTTGCCGGCGTGCTCGAGCCAGACCAACGCCGCGGTCATCGCGATGAACGTGATCACCGTGTACGCGAACGCTTCCAGCGCCCAGATCGAGGACAGGCCGAGCACAGCCAGTGCGACGCCGCGCCAGGCGCGGGCGTGACGGGGCCAGCGGGTTGTGGCCACCAGCGGCACGATCAAGGCGATCGGCAGCCCGAACCGCAGAGGGCCCTGCTCGGGGAGGGCGCCCACCGGATAGCGCATGTCGTAGATCAGCGCGACGACGGCCACCGCCATCGCAGCGATCGCTGCCACCCGCGGGACGCTCGCCAGCCTCAGCACTCCGTAGCCGGCCGCATAGAACATCGCCGTGAGGACCCCGTCGAGGAAACCAAACGTGCCGTAGCCGATCGGCGCGATGTGAAACCACGCCGAGAGGAAGTAGAGCATGCCGACGCCATACTGCGAGACCGGCACGTTGACCAGGAGCGCTCCGCCGCCGAGCAGCTGGTTGGCCGGCCCGAGGATCCAGTCCTGCTGGAACTGGACGATGCCGGGCTCGAAGAACGAGTTCGGGATTGCGGAGGAGGTCCGGAAGATCACGGTGTCGGGGATGGCCAGCAGGAGCAGCACGACGACGACGACGTCGACCGCCGTTCCGAGCCCTCGTCGCGGACCCGCGAACGTGAGCTTGTCGGTGAGCAGGACGACCGCCAGCACCCCGAGCATGCCCACGGCGAGGACCGCCGCGTTCAGCGCCCGCAGGTTTGTGAAGCACAGCACCACCGCGAGCAGCGTCGTGGTGCAAACAACCGCGGCCCGCGCGCGGAGCCCATCGAGCCGGGCGAGCGCAGGCCATGGCCTGGGCGCCAGCGCGCGCCTGAGCACCGCGACCGCCACCGCGCCCCACGCGGCAAAACCGGCGAGCAGGACACCGAGGCCGTCGCCCCAGGGCAGCGAGGCTGACAGCCGTGTCAGCACTATCACGCCCCCCAGCGACACGCCCAGGCCAACCACCAGTCCGTTGAGCGACCCGCGGTTGGGACCGGAGGCAATCTTGTCGGCGACGCGCGGAGATCCCACGAGCGCAAGCGGAAGGATCACGAAGAACGACAGCAGGTAGACGACGGTCTTGCCGCTCTGGTTCTGCTGGTTGACGACCGCAGCGAAGGCCCGGAGGCCCGTGAGATCCGGATGGACGATCAGCAGTACAGCTGAGGCCAGCAGGACGCATGCATCGAGCGCGAGCATCACTGTCAGGGCCGCGCTTGCGGCGTAGCCCGCCCGTAGCGCTCCGTCCGACTGCTCCGGCGTATCCGCTGGGGACACGACCGCGGTCCTCATCTTCCGGGCAGCGCGCGTTGAGCCCAGACTTTGATCGAGATCCCCACGAACTGCCTATAGACGCGAGTGGCAACGACCCGATACCCAGACGGGAGGCGGCCCACCGCCGAACGCAGGGCATACGACACGACGATGATCTTCCGGCCGTGAGCCGCTGCCACGGCTTGCGCCGCGACCGTCTGGGGCGGCGCCACCCGATCGAACACCCCAAACGGATGATCGCGCTCGGCCGGCGCTTCGGCCCGGATCACGCGCGCGGAGGTCTTGAGGCTCACGTCGAGGCCGGTCAGCGGACCTGGGCTCAGGACCCCTGTCCCGTCGATCACGACGTCACCAGGCCTTGCCCGCTGCTCGACGAACGCCGCGGCGGATGCGAAGGCTGGGCGCTGGTAATGGACGGCGAGCATCTTCACGGCTCCCAGCCCGAAAGCGGCGACTGCAAGCGCACCGGTCACGATCCGCAAGCGCGGTCCACTGGCCGCGAGCAGGGCCGCCCAAGCGAGGGCAAGCCCGGGCCACGACGCAGCCAGATTGCGGACGCCGAAGAGATGCGTGCTCACGGCGCTGACGATCGCCTCCCCGACCGGCACCGCAAGCGCGAGCACAAGAACGAGAATCAGCCGACGGTCTCTTGCGCCACGCCAGGCGTCGGCGCGAACGTCGGCGTCACCGGTCACAAGACGCCATCCAATGCCGGTCACGGCGAGCGCAGCCGCCAGCCCGAGGAGCAGCAGCGCAGCCGTTCCGGGGAGACCGCGCAGACCGCCGGACTCGACATAGGGGAACCCCACCGCCCAGTGCTCGAGGGAGACCCGGACCGCATCTGGCGTGAACGGCGAGAGCGCCGACAGGATCCTCTCGGTGGGGGAGTTGAGGTCATTGATCAGTCCGCTCGCCCACGGAAGCACGCCTGCGGCTGCGCCGAGGTTGGCCAGCAGCGCCGGGCGGCGCGCCTCGCGATGGGCCCACAGCAGCCACAGCAACTGGCCAAGCAGGAGGAAGGCCGACGTGTAGTGCGTATAGAACGCGCCGCACGAGCAGACCGCGTAGGCGACCCACCAACGGGCGCGTCGGGTCTCGATCGCGCGCAGCATCGCGAACGTCGAGAGCGTTGTCAGCAGCATCATCACCGCATAGCTGCGCGCCTCGCTCGAGTAATAGATCATGAAGGGGGAAAGGGCGGTGAGAGCCGCCGCCAGGGCCGCCGCCGGGCGGCCCACGGTCCTCACGCCGACGAGGTAGACGGCCGGGATGGTCAAGATTCCGGCCACCAGCGACGGCGCGCGGACCAGCTCTGGGGCGTGTCCGATCTGCGTGGTCAACCACGACAGGACGAAGAAGAGCGGCGGCGTGATCTCCGCGTGCTTGATCTCCGCGGTTCCGTACATGAGCGACATCACACCGCCGAGGCTGTGTTGCCCGACGATCCAATATGTCGACAGCTCGTCTGCGAACAGCGACTGATGCGCCACCACCAGACGGAGCACGATGCCGGCGGATGTCGCCAAGACGACCACCACGACGGTCAGCCTCCACAAAGCTTGGAACCGAGCCGGCGGCGGTGCAACGGCCTCCGGGGACGGCGAGGCAGTTGACCCGGCTGGCTTCGTGCCGATCATCGGGGCGAGACTGTAGCCTGAGCGAGCGCTCGCCGGGAGTCGGCGCGAGTGCAGGCAAGGTTGAAATGGCGATCTCCACAACGAGGGACGATGGGACGCGGGACGTGTCCCATGACCGACGGCCCACGCGGGTCGGAGCCGGCTCGGGCCCGGTCGTGGTCGAAGCCAGGGGGGTGAGCAAGACCTTCCAGGTCCCGGAGCACCGCGTGGACACGCTCAAGGAGCGGGCCACGCATCCGCTGGCCAGACGGCAGTACCGGCAGCTGCACGCCGTCGATGACCTCTCGTTTGAGATCCACAAGGGCGAGTTCTTCGGGATCGTGGGCCGAAACGGCTCGGGCAAGAGCACCTTGCTCAAGATGCTGGCCAGCATCTACCGCCCTGACGCGGGGACGCTGCGGGTCGCCGGCCGGATGGCGCCGTTCATCGAGCTCGGAGTCGGCTTCAACATGGAGATGACGGCGCTCGACAACATCGTGCTGAACGGCGTACTGCTGGGCCTCAGCCGCCGTGAAGCGCGCCGCAGGCTCGATGCCGTGCTCGATTTCGCCGAGCTGCGCAGATTCGTCGACCTCAAGCTGAAGAACTACTCGTCGGGCATGATCGTCCGGCTCGCCTTCTCGATCATGGTCGAGGCCGACGTCGACATCATGCTGATCGACGAGGTGCTGGCCGTCGGTGATGCCGCGTTTGCGCAGAAATGCATGGACGTGTTCCATGAGCGACGCAATGCCGGCCGGACGATCGTGCTCGTGACCCACGACATGGCCGCCGTGCAGACGCTGTGCCACCGGGCGATGCTGCTGCACGACGGGCGGCTCGAGTACATCGGAGATCCCGAGGACGCGGCGCTCCGCTACTACCGTCTGAATTTCGGTCACCACAGCGGCGACGAGGGAACTCCGGCCCCAAAGGTCGAGATCAACGGCCGCGCGGTACAGGCGCGGCTCTTGAACGACCGCGGGCAGTCCGTCGCAAACATCGAGCCAGGCGCCCCGATCCACCTCGACGTCGTGATCGAGGCCGCGCGCGAACTGGAGCATCCGAGCTTCATCCTGCACGTCGTCAATGCCGACCACGTCGTCGTGTTCGGGGTTACGCGGGGCATGCGCGGCCGGGTCAAGCAGGGCCAGCGAGTCCGCCTTTCTGGGACGATCGAGAACAGACTCGTTCCGGGCCGCTATGCGGTCGACTGCTGGATTCGCCGCGAGCGCGGCGGCGGGTTCTTTGGCGTCCAGGGCGCGCGGCTGCTCCAGTTCGGGGTGGCCGGGGCGGCGCCGAGACACGGCGTCGTCACACTACGCGGCGAGATCGAGCCAACGCTCGAGCCTGAATGAGTCAACTCGGTCGCCTACGGGCGTGAGTCGGACATTCGGGCGTGCTTCCTGAGCCGCATCGCTGGCCGCTCGACCAGGTAGTAGCTGACTGCGGCGCACGCAATCGACAAGACCAAGGCTGAGACGAGCAGAATGGCGTACCCGTTAGCCACGCCGATCTGAGTCAGGGCCTTCTGGATCTGCGCGATCACGATCGTGTGGTAGAGATAGAGCGAGTAGGAGATCAGCCCGACCCAGGCGAGGAACCGCCAGCCCAAGACGCGTTGCGGCAGGCCACCCGCGTCGTCGCCGAAGGTCCCGGGGAGGAGGACGAACAGCGCGACGACCCCGTACAGGACATAGACCGCCAGCTGCACCGCCACAGTTTGGCGCGAGTCGATCAGCACGAACAGGACGGCGGACGTCAGGATCGCCGATACCCACCACAGCGTAGGCCGCTGGGCCACGGCGCGCGTCGACCGCGTGAGAGCTGGGCCCGGGTCGACGACGCTCGCGATCGCTAGACCCATCCCGAGCGCGAACCACAGGAACGTGCCCGGCAGGGTCCGGACCGTCGCAAAGTCGGAAAACGCATGGAAATGGCCGCGGAATACCAGCGATCCGATCGACAGCAAGACGAGGAGCGCGCAGTCGCCGCGAACCGAACCACGTTCGCGGCCCAGACCCGCAGCGGCCGCCGCGAACAGCGGCAGGATCACGTAGAAGCTGACCTCGATGCACAGCGTCCACGCGACCCCGATCCCCGAGGCGATCGACTGGGGGCTGTAGACCTGCGCGAAACCGTAGAACTCCCACCAGTTGCGGCCGGTCACCCCGGTGACGAAGCCCGCCAGCAGGAATAGACTCAGTGCCACCCAGTAGGCGGGAACGATCCGCAGGAACCGGCGTCGCGCGTAGTCGCGCAGGCGAATCGGGCGCCCGCCCAGCCGCGCGACCAGGAATGGGCGATAGAGAAGGAAGCCCGAGATCAGGAAGAAGATCGCGACCCCCTGGTCGGCGACCTGGACCGCTCCCAAGAACAGCTTGCGATGCTCCGAGAGGGTGTAGTGCTGCGTGACGGTGTGCCCGAGCAGCACGCTGAGCGCAGCGATGGCCCGCAGAGAGTCGAAGCGCGGGAATCGTGGGTTCCCGGGTGGAGGGGTCAGGTTCGGCGCCGTGTCCGAGAGAACACCGATCGGCGGCGCCTCGGCATGGGCGCTCGCCAGCGCCGGCTCGGAGCGCACGCTCATGGTCACCCCGTCGGGCTCGGGCGAGACTCGCAAACCACGTCTCCGTAGACCTCGCGCTCGATCGCGGCCCAGTCCGGATTGCGCTCATACATGCGGCGAATCTGCGCCACGGTGAACCGGCGATCGAGCCTGTGGTCATAGTCGCCGGCGTTGACCCACCCGACCGCTCGCACCCGCTCTTCGACGGCGTTGGTGAGGACGCCCAGCTCGGAGAGGAGCGACAGGAGGTCGACCGGGAGCAACTCCGCGCGCAGCCAGCGGTCGACCGCGAACCGGCCGTGATCCGTCATCCAGCGCAGTAGGTCATCCGCGTCGGTCTGCTCGGCGATCTCGTCCGGTGTCTGCAGCGGCATTGGTCGGTATTCCGGATGGACCCCATGGGCCGACTTGTGCTGAGCGCCGCTGAGCATCCATGCGGGCAGACGGCGGATGTTCATCACGAGGAGCTTGCCGGTCACCTCCGGCTCGCGAGCAAAGAACGGTAGGTGCTTGTCATTCGAATCGGCCGGATCAGCAAAACAGACCAGTCCCGGGACCACGGCGAACATGCGCGCGGTAGCGTCACCGGCCGTCTTGGGCAGATGCGCCCACGCGAAGCGATCTCCGATGACCACGTCGCCCAGCCTACCGGCGGGCCTTCGAGCTCCGTGGGGCGACGTCTAGACTCGCGGCGGTGAACGCTCCTGGGCTCAACCACGACCCGTATCAAAACGACCCTCAGCGTTGGGGGGTCTCGCTCGCGCAGATGTCCGAGCTGATCATTCCGTGCCTGGACGCCGTGGGGACGCGGTGTGTGGCCGAGGTCGGAGCCTTCGCCGGCGATCTTACGCGGGTGCTCGTCTCCTGGGCCGCCCGGGCGGGCGCACGCGTACAGGCGATCGATCCATCGCCACGCGGCGAACTCGTGGCGCTCGCGGCCAAGTCGCCGCAGCTCGATCTGATCCGCGAGACGAGCCTCGACGCGCTGCCACGGATCGAGCTCCCTGACGTCGTCATCATCGACGGTGATCACAACTACTCCACGGTGAGCCGCGAACTCGCCCTGATCGGCGAGCGAGCGTCGGGTGCGGCGCTCCCGTTGCTCCTGTTTCACGACGTCTCCTGGCCCCACGGACGGCGGGATGACTACTTCGCCCCGGAGTTGATTCCGCAATCCGAGCGGCATCCGATCGCGGGTGACGCCGGCGGGATCGTGCCCGAGGACCGAGGGCTGCACCCTGGTGCGGGCCTCCTGTATCCGCGCTCCGCGGCACTCGAGGGAGGGCCTCGTAACGGGGTACTGACCGCCGTCGAGGACTTCGTCGCCGGCCGGCAGGGCCTGCGATTGGTGGTGGTTTCGGCGTTCTTCGGATTTGGAGCGGTGTGGCATCTCGACGCCCCGTGGTCGGAGACGCTCGCCGGAATCCTCGACCCTTGGGACCGCAACCCGATTCTGGAGCGGCTCGAGGCGAACCGCGTCCGACAGCTGGCCCAGAGGCAGTCGTTGCAGCAGCAGGTGTGGCGACTCCAGGAGCGTCAAGCCCGGCGCGATGCCGTCCTGCGCCGCCTGCTCGACTCGAGCGCCTTCGCGATCGCCGAGCGGCTCTCGAGGGCGCGCGTTCGGGCCGGGATAGTGACTGCCCAATCAGCGGTCTCGAAGGACGAGATCAAGAAGGTGCTGTCCGAGAACAGCCAGAGTGGTCACGACGGCTGACCGCCGAGTCGGCGTCGCTCGGCGCCCCGACGACGGAGGTGGTTGATCAGGCGCAGCGGCTCGGTCACGCGCCAGGAGACGCTGCTGGTCTTCTCGCTGAGCGCCCGCTCGAGCTCCTGCACGTGCGCCCTGAGCTTGAGCGACTCCGAGAACGCGACCGCGCGCGCGACCTCTCGCTCGGCCTCGGCTCGGCGCGCGCGCGCTTTCCAATGCTTGTCGTCTGCGGGGTGCGCGTCGCCCCACTTCTCCGCGACGCGAATATGCGCCTCGGCCCAAACGTCGAGGTCCGCCACCGGCTCGACCGATCGGTGGTGGATCACTCGAATGTCAGCGACGGTCACCTTGCGACCCGCGGCCCGCACCTGCATGCAGAAGTCGAGGTCGAAACCGTGGCTATAGATCAGCGACTCGTCGAAGCGAAGGTTGCGGACGACCCACGGGGCCAAGACCAGGAGCTGGCCGTCGACGGTCTCGACGTCAGCCGGAGGGCGGGCGCGCTCAGTCCACGAGTACGCCGGCATCTCGCCGCCGCCAAACTCCACGTACCGCTGAACCACAGGCGCGCTGACGACGCGCCCTTCCCACCATGCGATGCTCTTCACGTCGGTGGCGCCGGCACAGCCTACGACGCCCGCGACCGGATCGGCGAGTTCGCGGCGGATCTTCTCGGAGAGGCCCGGATCGACGATCTCGGTGTGTGGGTGCACAAGCACAAGCGCCTCGAGGTCGTCGCGCTTGGCCGCTGCGTCGAGGATCAGGTTGTACGTCCGCGCTACCGGCTCGATCGCCGCGAAGGCGAACACCTCAGAGTCTGGCTCGGCTGCCAAGCGAACGCCGGGTTCGGCGTACCGGCGGTAGGCCTCGGCCCCGCTAATCGAAGCTCCGAACGCGATCAACGGGCCGTACTCAGGCTGCCGGAGGTCAACTCAGCCTGACGAGGAGGCCTGCCAATTCGGTTCACCCAGCGAAACGGTGCGGTGATCCGCCACGAGATGCTGTCGGTGGTCGCGGCCAGCGCCCGTTCGAGCTCGCGCACACGGGCGTTGCGCTCAAGCGTGTTCATGTGTGCGAGCAGCCGCGCAGCTGCGGCCTCGGCCTCGGCCCGGCGGGCACGCTCCTTCCAAGTCCCCACCCCGCCGCCGATGCCCATCCGTCCGTCCCACTTCTCGGCGACCTTGACGTGGGCGTCCGCCCACTCCTCAGGGTCGGGAACCATTTCCAGCGGGCGGTGGTGGATAGCGCGGAAGTCTGCGGTGACGACCCGCCGGCCGGCGGCTCGGACCTCCAGGCAGAAGTCGAGGTCGTACCCGTGAAACGCTCCCAGCGACTCATCGAACCGGATGTTCTCGACCACCCAGGGCGAGAGCACCATCACAAAGCCGTCGAGCGTCTCGACCTCGCCCAGCCGAGCGTACGCGGGGGCGTCCGCCCAGACCCACGAGAACGAGGGCAGATCACCCCCACCGAGCTCCTCGTAGCGGTTGATGAACGACGCCAGTGCGACCGACGCCTCCCACCACGCGATGCTGCGGACGCCGACGGCGCCGACACAACCCACCAGCCCGACCTGCGAGTCTCGCAGCGTCTCTCTGATGATCCGGCAGAAGTTCGTTGTGACGATCTCCGCATCCTGGTGCACGAGCACGAGCGCCTCGAGGCCCTCCCGCCCGGCGAACCGGTCGAGAAGTGCGTTGTAGGACTCGAAGATCGACCCGACGGCGTCAATTGGCTCGATAACCGAGTCGTCCTCAGCCGCGCGGCGAATCCCGGCCTCCGCGCACTGGCGGTAAGTGTCGGGCTTCGTGATCGACGAGCCAAATGCGATCATCGTGAGCGTCTCAATTGCATTGGCGACGAGTGTAAATGCCCGTGGACACCCAGATCACGCTCAATGAAACCGCCCCCGAGGCCGGCGCGCGCGTCGGCGATGCGCCGCTGGCGATCGAGGTCCGGGGCGTGCACAAGACGTTCCGGATCCCCGGCTCGGTGGCAAGACGGCCCTTCACCCGGGTCAGGTACCAGCAGCTGCAGGCCCTGCGCGAGATCTCGTTCGACGTTCATCGTGGGGAGTTCTTCGGAATTGTCGGTCGCAACGGCTCTGGCAAGAGCACGCTGCTCAAGATCCTGGCGAGCATCTACCGGCCGGAGCGTGGCAGGGTGCAGATGGCGGGCAGAGTGGCACCCTTCATCGAACTCGGCGTCGGATTCAACCCGGAGCTGACCGCCAGGGAGAACGTGCAGCTGAACGGCGTCCTGATGGGCCTTTCTCGGCGTGAAGCGCAACGGCGCCTCGGAGCCGTGATCGAATTCGCTGAGCTCGAAGAGTTCATCGACCTGAAGCTCAAGAACTATTCGTCAGGGATGATGGTCAGGCTGGCGTTCGCGATCATGGTCCAGGCTGACCCGGACATCCTACTCGTCGACGAGGTGCTCGCCGTCGGCGATGCCGCCTTTTCGGAGAAGTGCTTGAACGTGTTCCACGATCGCCGCCAAGCGGGGAAGACAATCGTGCTCGTCACCCACGACATGGGCACCGTCCAGTCGCTTTGCCACCGTGCGATGCTGTTGCACGAGGGCGAGCTCGAGTTCATCGGGGCTCCGGAGGAGGCGGCTCTCCGCTACTACCGGTTGAACTTCGAGGTCCTCGACCACTCGCAGCTGCCGGCCGACCCGCACGCGCTGCTCACCGACCTGAACGCACGTGTCATCGACGCCACGTTGCGCGATCCGGATGGGCGAGAGGTGCAGAACGTGGAGCAACGGGTGCCGATCGCAGTCGACGCGGTCCTCGAAGCCGTCCGCGAACTGCGGCGGCCGACCTTTGTCTTCCATGTGGTCAACGACGAGGGAGTCGTGGTGTCCACGTTCACGCGAGTCCTCGACCGGCACGTGTCCAAGGGCCGTCGCGTGCGTCTGAAGGGCCAGCTGGAGAACCGGCTGGTCGCGGGACGGTACTTCCTTGACTGCTGGATTCGTGAGGGCCAGCAGGACAGCGAAGCGGCGCTGCAGGCGCTGCGGATGCTGCAGTTCGTCGTCTACGGCACCGCCCCGCGCCACGGCATCGTCAACCTTGAGGCCGAGATCTCAGCCGTGGTCGAACGCCCATGACCAAAGAGGTCCTCGAGCTCCGCGACGTTCCCGGCCCCTCGGCGCTCGGCGGTGGCTGGCGCCGCTCGCTGGAGCTGCTCTACCTGATCGCGGTCACTGACTTCAAGAAGACGTACTTCGGAACCGTTCTCGGTTACCTGTGGTCGCTCGCACGTCCGTTGATGCTGTTCGCGGTGCTGCTGGCGGTGTTCACGAACGTCTTCCATCTGGCGGGCTCGGTCCACCACTATCCGGTCTTCCTGCTGTTTGACATCGTCCTGTTTGGGTTCTTCCAGGAGGCGACCCTGCTCGCCGTCGGCTCAATCGTGGGGCACGAAGCCGTCGTGCGAAAAACCCAGTTCCCGCGCCTCGTGATCCCGCTTGCCGTCGTGTTCACGACGCTCTTCAACCTGCTGCTCAACCTCGTCGTGACATTCGTGTTCATTCTCGCTTTCGGCATCACGCCGCGCTGGACGTGGCTTCTCCTACCGGCGCTCCTATTGGCGCTGTTCGTGATCACCGTCGCGGTCTCGATGACCGTCTCGGCGATCTATCCGCGCTTCCGTGACGTGGGGCTGATCTGGGGGGTGCTCGCCACGGCCCTGTTCTATGGCACGCCGGTGCTTTACCCCCTCACCGCGGTCTCGCCGACGTTGCGGGACCTGATCGCACTCAATCCGCTCACCCCGATCTTCGACCTCGCCCAGCGCTGGATCACCAATCCCGGAACGCCCTGGCCCTGGGACACCGCGATGGGCGGACCCGCCAGGTTCGCGGTGTCGGTGACCCTCTACCTCGCGACCTGTGTGCTTGGCGTGTGGACCTTCACGCGCGAAGCGCCGCGGATCGCGGAGGCGCTTTGAGTCTCGCCGGCTGAGTCGGCCAGTGCGATCAGGGCTCCGGCAAGCACCACTGCCACGAGCGTCACGGCGGGCATCTCCCAGTCCCAGTCGAGCGGCGAGTGCGCCAGGTACGCGACGAACCCGGTCGTCGGTCCCGCCGCAAGCACCGGGCTCAGCCCGAGTGCGGCCCGCGCGCTGGCGCCGATCCCGGCCAGAAAAGCTGCCAGCAGCGCCAAGCCGACGATCCCAAGCTCGGCCGCGGTTTGCAGCTCGAGCGAGTGGGCATCCTGCGCGAACTCCGAGATCTTGCGGTATTTCAGCCAATAGACCGCCCATCCCCCAGCACCGATGCCACGCAAAGGCTGGTCGGCGAACGCGCGCAGAGCAACCCCCCAGTAGGCGTAGCGGTTGCTCTGAAGCGTCTCATAGCGGGCGGCACCGGTAGCAAGCCGCTGCGTCGACTTCTCCTTCGCCCCGGCCGCGATCGCGATCGCGAGCCCGGCACCGATCGCAAGCAGGGCGATGAGCGGCGCGCCGCGCGGAAGGTTCAGCTTCCCGCCAGCGCCGTGGATGACCAGCCGCCACTCGGCGACGGCCACGATAAGCGCAATCGAGACGATCAGCACAAGCACCAGCGCACCCTGCCATTCGCGGGTGCCCTGACCTCCCGAAAGACCGGTCAGGCCGCGAAACGGCGCGGCCGCGAGACTGGCGAGCACGCCGGCCGTCAGCGTAAGTACGGCCCCCCGAAGCTGCTCACGGCGGGGGGCTACGACGACGAGCGTGATCAGCCCCGCCGCACATGCGAAGAGTGCACCGCGCGAGAAGCTGAGATATAGGCCCAGCCCGAGTGGACCGGCCGCAGCCGCCGCCCCGACGCGCATGGCGACCCCGCGCGTCGCGTCTCCGGCCAGCCGGGCGCACAGAACCACGCCGAGCGCCGCCAGCTCGCCCGTCGCGTTCCAATACGTGAGCGGTTGCTCCAGCCGACCCTGCGCGCTCAGCGATCTAGCGAAGTGAAGAAACCCGGGCAGGACCCGTTCCGAGATCCCATAGCCGATCACAACCAGCGCACCTGCTGCGAGCGCCGGCTCCAACGCGCGTAGAACCGCTCGGTCGCGCAGCAGGATGGCGGCGGCCAACAGCGTGCCGACGTAGAGCATCGCGAGCTGGCCGGCGTGATACGCGCTCCCCGATATCGGCGCCCAGATGATCGAGGCGAGCGTCCAGGCAGCAAAGAGGGTTAGGCTCACGATCGCCAGGACCCCGGCCGGACGCAGCCGGAGGGCCCCCGGTACGGTGATCAGCCCGACCGCGACGAGCGCCCACGCCACCAGTCCCGCCCACGCGCGGGGACCGGGAAAGTAGCCGCCGGCGGAGAACGCGAGCACGGTTGGCCCGACGAGCAGCGTGACACGCGCGACGGCGAGCAGGCTCGAGCGGGCCGCGAGACGCACTTAGCGATGCTGATCGCGGACTGCGCGTCTGACCAGTCGCGTGGTCACAAGCGGCTGGCGCTCGCTCGCCGGCGCGCGCGAGCCGCGCGGATACGCGGCATCGACCTCGGCGAGCATGCCCCGCTGGAACGCGTCGCCGTCGAAGCGCGAGGCGTTGCGGACGCAGGCCTGGGGGTCGATCGCGGCGTCGTCGAAGTCGAGCACGGCCCGGGCGAGATCATCCGGCCCACCCGCCCACAGCCGGCCGGTGACGCCGTCGACCACGGTCTCGAGCGCTCCGCCGGCGCGCCGGGCGATCACGGGGCGACCGGCGGCCTGGCTCTCGACCGCGGCGATTCCGAACTCCTCCACCGACGTCACGATCAGCGCTCGCGAGGACTGGAGCACCTCGGCCACGGCGGCGTCGGAGAGGCGGCCGGCGAACTTGATCGTCAGACCGGCCACCCGGTGCAGGCGCCGCGCGGCCGGCCCGTCGCCGATCACGATCAGCGGCAGCCGCAGCTGGTTGAAGGCCTGGATCGCCACCTCGATCTGCTTGTGTGGCATCAACTCGGACAGCGTGACGTAGTGATCGCCAACCGGCCCCGGGGTGAAGCGACCGGTCTCGACCGGCGGGTGCACGACGCGTGATTCGCGCCCGAAGTAGGCCCGGATCCGGGCCTGGGTGGCGCGGGACACGGCGACGTAGCGATCGGTGCGCTGGGCGGCGATCCAATCCCATTGGCGCCAGCGGCGGAACGAGCCGCGCAGAAAGGCACGGGTCACCGGGTTGCGCCGGCGGGCGAGCGTCTCGTCGCGCTCGTTCCACGCGTAGCGAAACGGGTTGTAGCAGTAGCTCACGTGGACGGTGTGCTCATCGCAAAGGACGGCATGGGCCCAGGCCGAGGAGCTCGAGACGACCAGGTCGTACTGAGAAAGGTCGAACGATTCGATCGCGGCCGGATAGAGCGGGAACAGGGCCCGGAAGTTGCGCGCGGTCGGGCGCACACGCTGCAGGAACGTGGTGTGGATGTTGCGCTGGGCGAAGCGACCCTCCGTCCCCTCCTCGTCGTACACGGCGGTGTAGATGTCCGCCTGCGGCCACATCTGGCACATCTTCAAGAACGCCCGCTCCGCGCCTCTGACGTCGAGCAGGAAGTCGTGCACCAGCGCCACGCGCTGGCCCGGACTGGATGGCTCGAGCAACGGACCCACACTCCCAGTCTATGGTCTGGATAGCCTCCGAGGCTCGATGCCCGCGCCCGTGCTCACCGGCCACCGGCCCGTGCCTGCCAGTGCTGAGGGGCGATGACGAGGGACCGGCCGCGCCCTGATGTGTCGGTTGCCGTCGTGACCGTGACGCGCAACTCGGGGCGCGTCCTCCCGGGCCTGCTCCAGTCCGTGGGAAGTCATCTTCCGGGCGCTAGCGTCGTGGTGGTCGACTGTGCGTCGAGCGACGACAGCGTCTCGATCGCCTCGCGCGCGGGCAGCGCGGTCATCGCGCTCGAGCAGAACCTGGGCTTCGGGCGAGGCTGCAACCGCGGGCTGCGCGAGGTCCAGGAGCCGGTCACGGCGCTGCTCAACCCCGACGTGGAACTCCTCGACGCCTCGCTGTCCGCTCTGGCCTCAGAGGCCGTGCGGCACGACCGCCTGCTCGCGCCGCTTGTTCTCTCGCCCGACCGCTCGCGGCAGGACAGCGCCCATCCGCGGCCGGGTTCGGCGCCGGACCTGCTCGGCTCCGTCCTTCCGCATTCGATCCCGTACCTGGCGCCGTGGCGGTCGCGCTCGCCTCGTCGCGTCGGATGGGCGGTCGGCTGCGCGATCGTCGCCCGCACGTCGACGCTGCGCTCACTCGGCCCGTTCGACGAGGGGATCTTTATGTACGGCGAGGATCTAGACCTCTGCCTGCGGGCCGCCCAGCGTGGCGTCGAGACCTGGTTCTGGCCGGCGGGGCGCGTTCTGCACCTCCAGGCGCACGCCTCTGAGAGGGAGTTCGGGGGCGAGCCGTTCGAGCTGCATGCGCGGGCTCGCCACGAGGTCGTGTCGCGGCGGCTGGGCGCCCGCACGGCCCGGGTCGACGACGCCGCCCAGGCGGTGACGTTCGCTTCCCGGATCCTCGCCAGAAGAATGCTGGGCCGCGACGCCGCGCGCGAGCGCAGCCAGCTCCGCGCCCTGCGTCGCGCGAGCCGAGCGTTATGAGCCGGTCGCGGTGGGTGGGTCTGGGCGCTGCCCTGGGTGTGCTCGCCGCGCTCGCGCTGGCGATCGTGCTGCTGAGCTCCTCGGGAGGCTCGCACCCGCCCGTGCCGCCGCCCGCTCCGCCACGGCCGGCCGGCGAGCAGTTCGGGGTCAACGTCAACCGCCTGTTCGACGACCGCACCTACGGTCCGGCTCAGGTCGACCTCCAGCTCTCGGCGCTCGCGGCGACCGGCGCCACGATCGCCCGCAGCGACGCGCTCTGGGAGGTGACCGAACCCACGCCCCCGGCGGGAGGGGCCCACCGCTACGACTGGAGCTTCGACGATGGAATCGCCGCCGCCCTCGCCCATCACGGCCTGCGATGGCTCCCAATCCTCGACTACTCCGCCGGCTGGGCCCGAGCCCAGCCGGCCCTTCTGCACTCGCCCCCGCGCTCCCCGGACGAGTTCGCCGCGTTCGCATCCGCGTTCGCGCGGCGTTACGGAGCCGGCGGGACGTTCTGGCAGGCGCATCCGGATCTGCCTTCCCTTCCGGTCGATATCTATGAGGTCTGGAACGAGCCAGACAACGCAACGTTCTGGCAACCGCTCCCAAATGCGCCGGCCTATGCCGACCTCTACCTGGCGGCGCGGGACGCAATCGCCGGAGTCGACCCTTTCGCTCGGGTGATCGTGGGAGGGCTCGTTCACCCGGCGAGCTTCCTGACCGCGATGCTCCGCGCCCGACCCCAGTTGGCGAGCCGGCTTGACGGCGTCGGAGTGCATCCCTACGGTGCGAATCCAGGCGTCGTTCTGGCCAGGGTGCGCGACGCGAGGCTCGCCCTGGTCTCGCTCGGGCTGCCGAACGTGCCGCTGTATCTGACCGAATTCGGCTGGGCGGTCCACCCGCGGGGCTCGCTCGGCTTCGCCCCCGAGTCACTCCGGCCGCGTTACATCTCGGCCTCGATTGCCGCGCTCGGGCACACCGATTGCGGGATCGCCGCGGTCGTCCTCTACACGTGGGTCACGCCCGAGAGCGACCCCTCGAATCACGAGGACTGGTTCGGCATCCATCCCCCGCGGGGCGGGAGCAGCCCGGACACGGGCGCGTTCGCAGCCGGCATCCGCGCGGCCAGGGCGGCGGGAGCGCAGGAACCGGTCTGCGCCCCTAGCTGATGCCGACGGTCGCGTCCACGCCGGCGATCCGCGCGATCGCGGCGTCGGTCAGCTCGGCGGTCCGCCGCCAGCTTCGCTGCGCCGCGCGGGTCAGGCCGGCGTCGATCAGGCGCCTGCGGACCTCGGCGTCGAATGCGGCGCTGCGGACGGCGGCGGCGAGCTGCTCGTCGTCCCCCGGCTCGACCAGGAGCCCGGCCTCGCCCACGGTCTCCGGGAGCGCCGCGGCCCTCGCGGCTACGACCGGGACGCCGGCCGCCATCGCCTCGAGGCAGGGGAGCCCGAAGCCCTCGTAGTGCGAGGGCATGGCGAGGGCGAGCGCTCCGGCATAGAGCGACGGGAGCAGGGCCTCATCGACATAGCCGAGCCGCCTCAGCCCGTCGCCGCCGCCGCCGCGGAGGTAGTCCCGCTGCGAGCCGGCGAGCACCAGCTCCGCACCCTCCTCGCGCAGCGCCGCTGCCGCGTGCTGGAGTGCCGCCAGGTTCTTCCGGGCCGAAGCCGTGCCGACGACGAGCACGTAGGGCCGAGCGAGGGCGTAGCGATCCCGGGCGGGCTCCGGGTCGACGTCAGCCGAGAAGCGCTCGTCGACGCCTTCGGGGATCACCTCGACCCGATCGGGCGAGACCGCGAGCATCTCGACGAGCTCGCGGCGAGAGAACTCGGACACGGTGATCAGGAGCCGCGCGCGGCAGGCAAGGCGCGGCAGCATCGCGCGCTGGTAGGCGACGTAGGCGCCCGAGTAGGCCTCGGGGCGGCGCAGCGCCGCGGCATCGTGGATCACAACCACGTTGCCGGGCCAGAGCAGCGGCGCCATGTTCGCCGGCGAGTAGATCAGCGCGCCCGGACCGGCGCGGAGTGGCAGGACGATCTGCTCCCACAAGTGCCCTGCCCTGTGAGCAAGGACAGGCACCGGGCTGATCACCCGGTAGCGGTCGGGACGCAGCGCGGGCAGGCGTTTGGCCATCTCGCGCGCGAGTCGCTCGACCCCGCCGATCTCGGCGCGGATCGCTGCACGCGCGTTGATGGCGACGACGGGTGGGTCGGTCAAACGCGGCGGCGTGAGCCCCGGCGCAGACCGGCGCCGAGCGCCAGCATGAACACACCGATCCCGGCCGCCTGCCAAATGTTCAGGCCGGTGAACGCGAGTGTCTTCGAGCCGGTCGAACTGGCAGCCGTGGTCGTGGTCGACGCCGAGGTCGTGGAGGCGGTCGGCGTCGAGCTCGACGTGGTCGCGGCCGGTGCCGGCGTCGTGCTCGGCGCCGTGGTGGTCGTCGTCGAACCATGGTGCGAACCGCCGAGCGGATCGACGTACTGCTGATCGCCGGCCGACGGACCCGTGGCCAGGGCCGCGGCGGGGGCGAGGATGGCCAGCGCGCCGAACAGGCATAGGACCGTCATCAGGTTTCTCATCCTGAGCACCTCGCGAGTATTGCAAGACATGAGGCTGCTTGCCTTCAGTGACCTTCATCGCGACGCTCGGCGCGCCGGCGCGTCTGTGCTCTCCGCCTCCTCCTCGGTGACGTCAAAGAACCGCCGAGGCCGAAAAGCTCGAGCTCCCCGATCGACGTGCCCTGGCCGTGGGCAAGGCGTTCGGGCGCAGCCTCCGGAGTGGGTGGTTGGAGGGTTTAACGGGCCGGCGGCAATCCTCCAAATCTGCGTTTTGCAGGATTTATTGCATCGCCAGGATCACGGAGCGCGAGCGCGACGGGTCGTGTTAGGGTGCTCCCGCCCCCGCTCCGAGGGCCCCAGGATCGAGCGTCTGCCGCCCCCGGTCTGCCGCACTCCGGCGATCTCGGTCCCCGCTCCAGCATGCTTGCCACCCGACCTCAACGATGGACCCTGCGCGCGCGCGCATCGATCGCTTTCGTCGGCGTGGCGCTGCTGTGCAGCAGCCTGACCTCGGAGAGCGCCGGCGACCTGCAGAGCCAGATCAACGCGAGTCGCTCCGCTGCCAGCTCTCTCCGCTCCGCCATCGCCGCCGACGCGGCGCAGATCCAGCAGACCACCGGTGGCCTTCAGGCCGCCGAGGCGCATCTGAACGCGGTGCAGGGGGAGCTCGCCATGCGCGAGTCGCAGCTGCGCTCGGTCCAGACCAACCTGCTCGCCGCCCGCGATCACCTGGTCACGCTCGAGAATCGGCTGCAGATGGCATCGAAGGCGCTGGCGGCGAACCTGGTCGCGGCGTACGAGGGCAACCAGCCCGATCTGGTCTCCGTGATCCTCGACTCGCACGGCTTCAGCGACCTGCTCGAGCAGATCAGCTTCATGAGGCGTGTCCAGCATGAGGACGCCCAGATCGTCGGGGCGACGCGGACCGCGCGTGCCGACGTGGCCAAGCAGGCCAACTCCCTGGCTGCGCTCGAGCGGCGCGACCGCGCGCTGACCGACCAGGTCCTGGCCCAGCGCAACCAGGTTGCGGCGCTCCGAGCCGCCCTGCTCAGCCGCCAGATCTCGGAGATAGGCGCGCGCAGCCGCGACACCACCAAGCTCAACTCGCTCAACGGTCAGCTCAAGTCCCTCGAGGCCAAGGCTGCCGCCGAGGCCGCTCGTGCCGCCGCGACCCACAACGCCGCCGTGGGGGGCATCGCGGTCAACACGGGTGGAATGGTCCAGCCGCCGCCCGGCGCCCCAGCCGCAGTCGCTCAGGTCATCGCGGCCGGCAACGCGATCGCCACCCTGCCCTACATCTGGGGCGGTGGACACGGCTCGTTCCACGCCAGCGGCTACGACTGCTCCGGGTCAGTCAGCTACGCCCTGGCCGCCGCCGGCCTGCTCAGTTCACCGCTCGATTCGACGGGCTTCGAGAGTTGGGGCCTGCCCGGCCCTGGCCGGTGGATCACCGTGTACGCGAACGCCGGCCACGCGTTCATGGTCGTCGCGGGCTGGCGCTTCGACACCGTGGCGCTGGCCCAGACGGGGACGCGCTGGACTCGCACGATGACCTCCACCGCGGGCTTCGTGGCGCGCCACCCGCCCGGTCTCTAGAGCCCTGATTCAGAAATTCGGTGGCACCAAGAGCGGTCACTGGTGGATGCTGGGCAAGGACGCAGGAGCCGACGCGCAGCAGCGCTGCGCGAGGCGACGAGGACACAGCCCAGCGCCGCCAGGGGACGCTCGACTGCCATCCAGTTTTTGAATCAGGGCTCTAAACCACCCCGGCCATCTCTCGTCCGGACGCCGGCACCTCCCGTTCGGAGCGCGGGGCTCCAGGACGCGTCGGCACCTGCCCGGGGCCTGGCCCGAGCCAGCGCGTCGCCAGCAGCAGGAACGCCGGGATCGCGACGATCGCAACCATGGCCAGGAACCAGAGTTGGCCGGCATCGGTGCCCTCGCCGAGGGCATGCGCCAGACCGGCCAGCCAGGCGAGCGCGGTGAAGCGGTGGAGCTTGCGCCAGCGGGCAGCGCCTATCCGGCGCCGCAGGTAGTAGGACAGGCCGAGCAGGGCCAGGGCCCAGCCTCCGACGATCCCCAGACTGGTCCAGATCGTCTTGTACGAGCTCACGAACGGGATCGCGATGTCGGCGACGCTCGGGTGCAGAAACTGGTCGCCGAGCAGGGCGACGCCGTGAATCGCGATCGCGACGATCGACGCCAGCGCGAGGATTTCGTGGGTCACGAGCAGGTCCGGGCCGCGCCGGCGCAGCAGTTTCGTGCTCATCAACAGCCCGAGCGAGACAGCCAGACTGGCCAGGACGAGCGCGGCGAAGCCGGCGGCGCGGCTCGTGATCCAGAACAGGTGGGGACTCGGGTTCGTAATCACACACAAGAGCTTGGACGCAGCGCGACAGATCCTCGTAGGGGACTCGTAAGAGCTTCATCAGAGACCGATCGCTCGGCGACGCCGGCTCGGTGCGGCTCGCGCCGTCGCCCTCAGACGGCCTGAACGCGGCCGATGAGGGTGACTGCCTCGTCGCGAATGCCATCGGCCAGGAGACCGACGTCGCCGAGCAGCGTCGGATCGGCAGTGAGCCCGAAGCCGAGCACGTCTCCGTGCGAGACGACCGCGACACGCAGCGCGTGGTGCTCGCGGATCTCCGCCAGCGAGTAGAGCGCGCGCACGCGTATCCCGAGCACGTGAACCGGCCGGCGCGGCCCGGGGACATTGGACACGTTCAGGGCGAACGATCGCGGATGGGTGAGCACGCGCTCGGCGAAGCCGCGCAGCCGCGGGGCCCCGGCCAGCTGGCGCATCAGCGAGTCGATGTGCTGGGCGTCGTGCCCCTGCTTGCGCACGCGCGTCGCCCGCCGGATCGCCGCCAGCCGCTCGAGCGGGTCGCCCGACCCGAGCGGCAGGTCGACGCAGAAGAACGAGTCGCGGTTGCCGGCGTCGGGTTGATCCTCGCCCGCGCCGTGGCCGGGGTCCAGGGGCGCCGCGTGCAGGCTCACCGGAACCTTGACCCGGACCGAGCCGAGGTGGCCGTGGTGGGCCTCGAGCCAGCGCCGGAGCCCGCCCGCCACGACGGTCAGGACCGCATCGTTGACGGTCGCGCCGTCGGCTCGGGCCGCCGCGCGACGAAGTGAGCTGAGGCCCGTGGTGGCGAAGCCGACGGCTCGCTGCGCGCCGATGTTGCCGTCGAGTGGCGAGCGCAGCCACGGCTGCGGCATCTCGCGCGCGGCCGTGAGGATGTCGGCGCGCCAACGGTGCTCAGCGACGGCGGATCCCCCGCCTCCCGACCGTCCGGGGCGGCCGGCGCTCGGCGCGTCGTCCCAGAGGACCGCGTTGCCGATTCGCATCGCCGTCATGCCGTCCGCCAGCGCGTGGTGGATCCGCCAGACCAGCGCGCTGCCGCCGCCGGCCAGATTCGGGATCACGTCGATCCGCCACAGCGGCCGGGACCGGTCCAGCCGTTGCTCGAACACCTGCGCGACCGTGGTCCGAAACACGTTCGCGTCACACGGCCCATCCACGGCGCACGCCACGACGTGATCATTGATGTCCACGCGATCAACCGGGATCCAGGCCGGGGAACCGTCGAGGTCCCCCAGTCGCCAGCTGAGCTCGGGCGCACGATCGAGCCGCGACGCGATCAGCTCGCGCAGCGCTCCGATCTCGAGCTCGTCATCGAGCACGATCACCTTGCAGGTGTGGCCGGCAACGAGCTCATCCTCGAGCGCGAGGATGCTCACATCCTCGGGGCACAGCAGACGGGCGCCTCGTTCCGGCGTCGACTCCACAGCAGCCCCTGTGCGGTCCGTCGCGGACATTCGCGGCGAGCGTAGCGCCGCCGGCGCCGGACCGCCAGTCTTTCTAGCCGCGACTCGCGCTCACCAGCGACCGGGGTGGAACAGCTGTCCGGCCCGGACGGCCACGTCCTGCGCCGATGCGGCGGCCGCCGTTTGCGCCGAGACGCTCGAGTACCCGACCTCGAACGACGACCCATCCGGGCTGAGCGCGCTCGGGGACGCGCCACCGCCGGCCGCTCGGAGGCCTCCGTAGAGCACGTAGTGCCGGCCCGACGGCGCGAGCCGGATGTTCGTGGCCCCCCACGAAGAATCGGAGATCGTGCCGGTGTGGCCGGTGGTCGACTGCGCCGAGGCGAGCGAGAAGGTGGCCGTGCCGAAATTGGCCAGAGGAAGCGTGTGGCACGAGGTGGCGCTGTCGCACGCCGAGGGCGCCTCGAGGATCCACTCCGCCGAGCTGACGTCGACGACCGACGGGCCCAGAATCTTGCTGAAGGCGCGGTGGCGGGTCGCGTCCAACAGCGATAGCTGCGTCGAGTGACCGGTGACGGTCACAGTCGCGGCGATCGAGTCACCGGGCCTGACGATCATCCGAATCGGCCTCGACGCGGCCGGCACGAGCTCGTACCAGGCCGTCGAGACGATGTGGCCAGAGCGGTTGCAGTCGACCTCGGTGCCGATCTGCTCGAGCGCGCGAGAGGAGATGCTGTAGCCCCCGAGCCCGACCCACATCGCCGAGTAGGTCCGCTGCCCCGCCGTGCAGTGCGCGCTCGGCTGGCGCCAGGAGCCGATCACCTTGGTGAAACGGACTCCGGAGCGATGGACGGCGTACCCGGCCCAGTTCGCGCTGGTTGCGGTGTCGGCCGCCGCCGGCACGGCGACGCCGAGCGCCATCAGAAGGCCGCCGGCCAGCACGGTGATGAGCTTTGTGCGCACCGAGTTTGTTTTCGGTGTGGAAACCACGAACTTGAATAACACCCCCGAGACGACTAAGTACCGGCTGCGGACATGATCGCGGACGCATGGCCGAGACAGTCGTACATCGTGATCGTCTGGCCGCCGCTCGTGAAGCTGACGCGCCCGCACGTCCGCTCGACGATCGACATCGCCGACTGGCTACCGGTGCGCGTGTCGCCCGGCAGCCGCGGCCCCTGGGCCGAGTCCGGCACGATCCAGCGCAGGTTCCCGGAGCGGACCTCGGCCGCGATCCAGGCCGCGGTCACCGAGCTCTCGCGCCCGGAGAAACCGCCCAACCCGGCCACGTCGGCGTTCGAGGCCAGGATCAGCGATGCGGCCGTGCTCTGGCTCGAGACCCCGACGGTGCCACCGTCGTGAGCCTTGGCGTACCTGACCGCGGCCGCCAGCTCGGAGCTGGTCCCGCCGAAGCCGCCGGGGCCTCCGGGGCCGGTCGCGCCGCCGGGGCCGGTCGCGCCTCCGGGGCCGGTCGCGCCGCCGGGGCCGGTCGCGCCGCCGGGGCCGGGTCGCGCCGCCGGGGGGACCGGCGAAGCCACCCAGCCTCCCGCGGCCGGGGGGCGCGAAGCCGGCGGCGCCCGGGGGCGCGAACCCACCGCCGCCCGCTCCGGGCGCGCCCAACCCGCGCATGCCCCCAGAGCCGCGCGTCGCCCCGGACCGGCGAGCGCCGCCGGATCCGCCGAAGCCCACCGACGCGATCGACGGCCCGCCGGTCGGGAACGTCCCGTTGGTGGCGTGGCCGAGGGTCTCGGCCGCCCATGTCGCCGGGGCCGCCGCGAGCGCGGCAAGGGCGACGCCGACGACGACCAGCCGCGCCCCGCGTGAGAGCTCGAACGCGAGGATCACCGCGCCAGCGCCGACCACGCCAATCACGAGCGGCACCGCCCACGCGAGCGACCCGTTGATGTTCCCGAGCACGACCAGCTCGGTGATAGCGCCACCGACCAACGCGAGCGGGCCGATCACCCGGGCCCAGCGCCCGCCGCCGAGCATCTGGCCGACGCCGGCGCCGATCAGCGCCGCCACGAAGGGCGCGAGCAGCGAGACGTAGTAGGGGTGGAAGATCCCGCTCGCCATGCTGAACGCCACGGCCGTGGTGAGGAACGCGCCCCCGACGGCTATCAGCCACGGGGTCCGCGGGTCGCGCCGGCGCATGCGCGTGATGAACATGAGCCCGAGGCCCGCGACCACGGCGAGGCCGATCAACCACCCGGCCTGATCACCGAGCCCGGACTGGAGCAGTCGGAACGGGCCGGTCGGACCACCAAACAGGCTGCCGCCGGGTCCGCCGCCACCGCCTCCCGGCCCCGCGCCGCCTCCCGGTCCACCGGTCTGTCCGGCGAGCCGGCCGAGGCCGTTGTAGCCGAAGATCAGAGACCAGATGCTGTTGTCGCTCGTGCCGGAGATCCAGGGGCGGTCGGCAGCCGGGGTAAGCGTGACGAGCAGCGGCCACGCGCCGCCGACGATCACCATGGCCAGGCCGCCGGCGAGCAGCTGGCCCAGCGTGCGCAGGCGATTGCGAACCCCGGGCGTCGAGATCCACATCCATGCGGCGACGATGCCGGGAACGACCATCAGCGCCACGCCCATTTTCGTCTCGAACCCGAGCCCAACCGCGACTCCGCTCAGGACCAGCCAGCGGGTGCGGCGGGTCTCGAACGCGCGTACGGCGAACCACAGCGCCGCCACGACGCACAGGACCAGCAGCTCGTCCGGATTGTTGTGTCGCGAGACCGCGACCGCGACCGGCGTCGTCGCCAGCGCGAACCCGGCGACGAAGCCGGGGAACCGGCCGAAGCGCCGCCGGACCAGGTCGTAGACGAGTCCGACGGCGACGACCCCCATCAGCGCCTGCGGGATGAGCAGGCTGAGGGCGTGAAAGCCGAAGACCCGGGCCGACAGAGCCTGGATCCACAGCGCCAGCGGCGGCTTGTCGACCGTCATCAGCCCGCTGCGGTCGAGTGAGGCGAAGAGGAAGTCGTGCCAGCTCGTTGCCATCGAGCGGACCGCGGCGCTGTAGTACTGGTTGGCCCAGCCGTTGATGCTCAGGCCCCAGAGGTTGAGGATCGCAGCGATGCCGAGGAGACCCACCAGTTCTGGCCGCGCTCGGAGCCGGTCGACGATCGAACGGCCCCGCAGGCGCACGGCCCGAGGTGCTGGATAGGAGATCGAGCCGGTGCTCATGGCTGATCGGGCGCCCGGTGCGCCTCGGCGTATGCGCCGACGACGGCGATCGCACCGGCCAGGCCGACCGCGAGCCCCGCGAGCACTCGAGTCAGGAAGGTCATGCCGGGAGCATCGACGCCGGCTCGAAGCTCACGTGAAGACGTGCCTAAGACGCGCGTAGGAAGGAGAGTCTTAGAGTAGGAGGCACACCTGACTCAGGGAGACACCGAGATGACAGACAACAGCTACGACGCCAGGGCGGAGCTCCGCGTCGGGGACCGCTCGTACGAGATCTTCCGACTCGACGCGCTACAGGCGAGATACGACATCGCGCGGCTCCCCTTCTCGCTCAAGATCCTGCTCGAGAACCTTCTGCGCAACGAGGACGGCGAGGCGATCCGCGCCGAGGACGTCGAGGCGCTTGCGACCTGGAACGCAAAGGACGAGCCGAGCAAAGAGATCGCGTTCACCCCGTCGCGGGTCGTAATGCAGGATTTCACCGGAGTCCCGGCCGTGGTGGACCTCGCAGCGATGCGCGACGCGATGAGCGAGATGGGAGGCGACCCGGCCAAGATCAATCCGCTCGTTCCGGCCGAGCTCGTGATCGACCACTCGGTCCAGGTCGACGTGTTCGGCACCCCGAGCGCGTTCCAGCGCAACGCCGAGCTCGAGTTCGAGCGCAACCAGGAGCGCTACGCGTTCCTGCGTTGGGGCCAGGGCGGGTTTGAGAACTTCAAGGTCGTTCCGCCCGACACGGGCATCGTCCACCAGGTCAATCTCGAGTACCTGGCCCGCGTCGTGTTCGTCAATTCGGAGACGAACCAGGCGTACCCGGACACGCTCGTCGGCACCGACTCGCATACGACGATGATCAACGGGCTCGGCGTGCTCGGCTGGGGTGTGGGCGGGATCGAGGCCGAGGCGGCGATGCTCGGCCAACCGATGTCGATGCTGATCCCGCAGGTGTTGGGCTTCAAGCTCACCGGCGAGCTCCAGGAGGGGGCCACTGCGACCGACCTCGTCCTCACCGTCACCGAGATGCTCCGCCGGCGCGGAGTGGTCGGCAAGTTCGTCGAGTTCCACGGCGCCGGCCTGGCGAACCTGCCGCTGGCCGACCGCGCGACGATCGGCAACATGTCGCCCGAGTTCGGCTCGACCTGCGCGATCTTCCCGATCGACGCCGAGACGCTCCGCTACCTCGAGTTCTCGGGGCGCCCGCGCGAGCTGATCGATCTCGTCGAGGCATACGCCAAGGAGCAGGGGTTGTGGCATGACGAGGCATCGGAGGAACCCACCTTCACCGACGAGCTCGAGCTCGACCTGAGCACGGTCGTACCGAGCATCGCCGGACCAAAGCGCCCGCAGGATCGCGTCTCGCTGACCGAGTCCAAGCGGGGCTTCCGGATGGCGCTCGAGGGCTACCTCCCCACCGAGGATTCCGAGGACGAAGCGGTATCCGACAGCTTCCCGGCCAGCGACCCCGTGTCGACACACGTGCTCAACGGCGAGGGACATGGACCCCAGGGCGGGACCGGCGGCGCGCAGGTCGCCGAGCGCAACCGGACGAGGACACCGGTGACACTCGGGGACGGGACCGAGACCGAGCTCGACCACGGCCATGTCGTGATCGCCGCCATCACCAGCTGCACGAACACGTCGAACCCGTCGGTGATGCTCGGAGCGGGCATCCTTGCCCGCAACGCCGTGCAGAGGGGCCTGCGCGTCAAGCCGTGGGTCAAGACGTCGCTCGCCCCGGGGTCGAAGGTCGTGACCGAGTACCTGGATCGAGCCGGCCTCACCGAGTACCTGGAGGCGCTCGGGTTCCATCTCGTCGGCTACGGCTGCACGACCTGCATCGGGAACAGCGGCCCGCTTCCGGAGGAGATCTCGGCGGCCGTCGACGGCGCCGACCTAGCCGTTGTCTCGGTGCTTTCTGGCAACCGCAACTTCGAGGGGCGCATCAACCCCGACGTGAAGATGAACTACCTCGCCTCGCCACCGCTGTGCGTGGCCTATGCGCTCGCCGGCACGATGGACATCGATCTCTATGACGAGCCTCTAGGGGAGGACGACCACGGCGCACCCGTGTTCCTCAAGGACGTCTGGCCGAGTGCCGCCGAGGTCGCGGAGACCGTTCAGGAGGCCGTCCAGTCCGACATGTTCCGCAAGAGCTACGGAGAGGTGTTCGATGGCGACGAGCGATGGAACACGCTCGAGGTCCCGACCGGCGAGCGCTTCGCCTGGGAGAAGGAATCGACCTACGTCAGACGGCCGCCGTTCTTCGAGCAGCTTCCGCCCGAGCCCGACCCGATCACCGACATCGACGACGCGCGTGTGCTCGCGGTGCTCGGCGACAGCGTCACCACCGATCACATCTCTCCCGCCGGCTCGATCAAGCGCGACGGGCCTGCGGGCACGTACCTGACCGAGCATGGCGTGGCGCCGAAGGACTTCAACTCCTACGGCTCGCGCCGCGGCAACCACGAGGTGATGATGCGTGGCACGTTCGCCAACATCCGCCTGCGCAACCAGCTCGCGCCGGGAACCGAGGGCGGCGTCACCCTCCACCTCCCCGACGAGGAGCAGATGTCGATCTACGACGCGGCGATGCGTTACATCGAGGACGGGGTGCCGCTGGTCGTCCTCGCGGGCAAGGAATACGGCTCGGGCTCGAGCCGCGATTGGGCGGCCAAGGGCACCCGGCTGCTCGGCGTACGGGCGGTGATCGCCCAGAGCTTCGAGCGCATCCACCGCTCCAATCTCGTTGGCATGGGCGTGCTCCCCCTCCAGTTCGGAGACGGCGACAGCGTCGAATCGCTCGGGCTGACCGGCCACGAGTCCTTCTCAATCGGAGGGCTCGCAGACGCCGACACGATCCCGCGCGAGCTGACGGTCAGAGCCGACGAGGCGGAATTCACCGTGATCGCCCGGATCGACACGCCGAAGGAGCAGCGCTATTTCCGCCACGGCGGGATCCTCCAGTTCGTGCTGCGTCAGCTGCTCGCGAGCTGAGCGTTCAAGGGCCGTTCGCAGACGCCCGATTGGCCGATCGAGATCAGGTCGAGACCCATGTGATATTGCGGAGGGCCCGCCACTGGCCGAGAATCGTCTCGACAACCAGGAGGTAGAGGAATGCGACGCGCTTTGCAGGCGATCGGGGCTCGACGACCACGGGCGGGGGTGGTGGTCGTAGTCGGGGTGGTCGCGCCGGCGGCCGGCGGTGTCGGCTGGGCGACAACACGCTCGAGCACGACGGTCATCACGGCGTGCGCGAACGCCGACAACGCATTGTTCCTGAGCACGACCGGCTCGTGTCCGGCGAACGAGACCCAGCTGTCGTGGAATCAGCAGGGCCTCCAGGGACAGCAGGGGCCCCCAGGGACAGCAGGGGCCCGAGGGACACCAGGGCCTCCAGGGACCTCCTGGGCCAGCCCAGCCCTGGTCCGCGCGTTCGGCCCGAGCGCCTACCACAAGGGATTCTCGATCAAGGCCGAGATCGACCAGCCCGGTGACTACTTCATCGATGGGTCGGTGGACCTGGCGCTGACACCCAGCGTTCTTCACAACAAGCATCGGTTCAGCGCCAGCTGTTCCCTGTATAGCGGCCCACCGAACGGTAGCGCGAGCATCATCGCCAGGTGGACCCTCGCCTTCGGGATTCACGGCCCGGCGCCGGCGCATTATGTTCCTTCGTCGGTCAATGGCCTGGTCGACGTCAACCGCGTCGAGAGCCTGACGGCGGACCTGATCCCGCGCGAGATCTATCTGGCGTGCCAAGGCGGGCCGGATGCGGTGTGGACCCATCCATCGATCACTTTCGAGCTCACGACCGGGTCCGTCTTCCATCAGACGGTCGGCCCGGCGCTGCCGAAGAAGCCCGTGATCGGGCCGGGAACGTTGCAGAAGGTGTTCGGCACCGGCTGAGAACCGGTATGCGCCACGGCGGCGCGGCGGCGAACGAGTAGCCTTGCCGCCGTGGCGATTCCCCAACTCCTGGAGCAACTGCTCGAGGCGGTCGGTCCGTCCGGTCACGAGACGGCCCCAGCCCAGGTGTGGCGCGACGGCTGCGCCGACTTCGCGAAGGAGGTTAGCGGCGACCGGGTCGGCTCCTCGTATGCCCTCGTGCCCGGAACGGCCGGCGGCCTAACGCTGGCGGTTCTCGGCCACATCGACGAGATCGGGCTGCACGTCACGCACATCGACGAGGATGGCTTTCTTCGCTTCGGCCAGGTTGGAGGCTGGGATTCGGTCGTGCTCGTCGGGCAGCGCGTCCGGGTGGTGACGCGCGAGGGTCCGGTCGCCGGGGTGATCGCGCGCAAGCCGATCCATCTGATCCGAGGCGACGACCGGCGCAAGGCGCCCGAGCTCAAGGAGCTCCACATAGACATCGGCGAGCGTACGGCCGAGGAGACCCGCGAGCGCGTTCGAATCGGCGACGTGGCGGTGATCGACGCCAAGCCGGTGGAGTTTCCGCACGGGCGCGTGGTGTCGCGGGCGCTCGACAACCGCGTCGGGTGCTTCGTCGCGGCGCAGGCGGCAGGGCTGGTCGCCGACGGAGGCGGTGCCCCGGGCGACGTGCTCGCGATGGCCGTGACCCAGGAGGAGACGACCTTCGCCGGATCCCGGACGAGCATGTTCGCCCGGAATCCCGATGTCGCGATCGTGATCGACCTCACCCACGCGACCGACCAGCCGGGCGTGGAGCTCGGGGCGATCACCAAGAGCACGCTCGAATCCGGGCCCGTGATCGCCAGGGGCACCAGCCTGCATCCGGTCGTGTTCGAGATGCTCTACGACGCCGCCAAGGCCGAGGAGATCCCGTTCACGATCGAATCGCTGGGCAAGTCGACCGGCACCGACGCGGACGCGGTTCATCTCGCCCGCGCCGGCATTCCCACTGGCATGGTCTCGGTTCCGTGTCGCTACATGCACACGCCCGTGGAGATGGTGTCGCTCGAGGATGTCGATGCAGCGGCGCGGTTGGTGGCCGCATTCGCGAAACGGCTGACGACTGACGTGTCGTTCGAGCGCTGAACACCGTGCTGCTGCTGTTCGACATCGACGGAACGCTCGTCTCCGGCGCGACCGACGCACACAGGGATGCCCTCCTGACCGCCGTGCTCGAGGTGCACGGCGCCCACCTCACCGAGGCTCGCCTGACGCTGTCCCCCGCCGGCCGGACCGACGGCGAGATCGCGCGGGCGCTGCTCCTCGACGCCGGTGTCTCGGCCGCACAGATCGACGATCGGGCCGACCTGGTCCAGGAGTCCTGCTGCCGACGCTATTCCGCGATTTGCAAGGAGGACCTATCGCGGACCGTGCTGCCCGGCGTGCTCGAACTGCTCGAGTGGCTCTCATCCCAGGAGGTCAGGCTCGCCCTGGTGACCGGCAACTTCGAGTGCGTGGCCCGGTTGAAGCTCAAGCGCGCCGGGCTCGGCCACTACTTCGCCGGAGCGCGAGGCGCGTTCGGGTCCGACTGCGAGGACCGGGCTGCGCTGCCCGCGATCGCGCGACGGCGAGCCGGCACGCTCGGCGCCCCCTACCCACGCAATCGGACGATCGTGATCGGCGACACGCCGCGCGACATCGCCTGCGCCCAGGCGGACAACCTTCGCTGTGTGGCCGTCACGACCGGCCCGTTCGAGGCCGGGCAGCTGTCCGCGGCCGACGCCGTGGTCCGCGACGCTCGCGCCCTGCGCGAACAGCTACCCGAGATGCTCGCCGCTACTTGACCGGGACGGTCGCGTCGCCGCGCTCGCGGAGCAGGCGATCCCAGGTATCGAACGACATGCAGAAGCGCCCGCCGAGCCCCCAGCCCTCGCCCCAGCTGTTCCAGAACCAGACCAGCTCGTTCGGCGCGTCGATCTGATCGGCGACGATCTCGTGGCCGCCGCGCACGGTCGCCCCGTTGTCGACCTGCACGAGCCCGCTGTGCGGATCCGGCGAGTCGAAGCTGTCGTACCAGTTGACCCCGGTGATCACCGGACGCAGGACCAGGGCCTCGAGCGCGTGCTGGATTCCGAAGGCGTGCCGGTAGGAGCTGATCAGTCCCATCTGCTTTGCCGCCTTGCACACCATCAGCCCCGAGCCGCCCGGGTCGTTGGGCGGGTATGGGTCCCCCTCTAGCCGCGTCTCGAGCTCGTACACCCGGACCGCCTCGGCCTCATCGAGTGGTGAGCCGCCGGAGAAGTTGGGCATTGAGTCGAGTGCGCCGCACAGCGCGTTGGCGGTGCATGACCCGACTTGGCCCTGGTTGAGCGGCAGCCCGCTCGCGTCGTGCTTGACGCTGACGATCTTCGGCGCCCGGCTGGCCGCGAACTCGCGCGAGCGCTCGTCGTGGACGACGTGGCGTCCGAGCCGCTTGCCCTCCACGCGCGTCTCAGCCACGCGCGCACTGTAGATGCCGTTGTCTGACATCGAGTGTTACCCCCTGTGTGATGGACGTTGCCAACACTGTGAACCTGGCCCGGCGCCCTGCGGCGTGGGATTTGTCACAGCCACCCTGTCCGTGGCTACGGCTTGGGCGTGGGGAACTGCGTGCGCATCATCAGGTCCCAGACCTGATCGGGCGCGAACCGGCGCTGGTTGATCATCAGGTGGGCGCTCGCGGTCACCGGGTAGCGCGCCTTCGGCCGCTTGGACGAGAGTGCCTTGGCGATCGTGTCGGCCACCTTCTCCGGTCCGCCGCCGAGCTTGACCATCGGGCCCTTGTAGGCATCGGCGGTCACCTTCGCGACCTTCGTGTTGAAATCCGCGTACGGACCGGCGCCGCCCGCAGCGCTGACCGTCCCGGAAGCGACCTCGCCGAACTTGGTCACGATCAGCCCCGGCTCGACCAGGATCACGTCTACCCCGAAGCCACGCACCTCGAAGCGGAGCGCGTCGCTGATCGCCTCCACTGCGTACTTCGTGGCGTGGTAGATGCCCCCACCCGGAAAGGTGAGCCGTCCCCCCATCGAACCGATGTTGACGATCTTGCCCCAGCGCTGCTCGCGCATCCCCGGGAGCACGAGCTGGCACATCCGGATCAGCCCGAACACGTTGGTCTCGAACTGACGGCGCACCTGCTCGATCGGCACCGACTCGACTGCCCCGGACTGGCTGTAGCCCGCGTTGTTGACCAGTACGCCGACCGCGCCCTCGGCCTGCTCGACCGCTGCCACCGCCGCGCTCATCGAGGCCTCGTCGCGCACGTCGAGCGCAAGCGTCTGAGCGCCCATCTCAGCCAGGTCGGCAATCGTCTCCGGCCGCCGCGCGGTCGCGTAGACGGTCCACCCGCCCTTCACCAAGCATGCAGCCGTGGCATGACCAATTCCGGAGGAGCAGCCGGTGATGAGGGCAGCCTTCGACGCCACGTGCGGAGCCTACCCGCTCGGGCCTCGCGGCTTCTCAGTCCGCGATCGGTCCTCAGTCGAGGATCGCGACGACGCGTGCGGGCGCGCCGCTGGCGCGCGCCAGCCGCAACGGGAAGCAGGCGACCGTGAAACCGGTCGGCGGCAGCTCGCCGAGATTGGCGAGCCGCTCGATCTGGGAGTAGGCGAGGTCCGCCTGGTGAGCAGCCCAGAACACTCCGGAGCGTCCGGTGGCCAGTGCCTCGTGCGCCTCGAGATGGAGGGGCCGGTCCCAGCCCCAGGCGTCGATCCCCATCACCCGAACGCCGCGACGGTAGAGCCAATGCGTCGCCTCGGCGCTCACGCCGGGCCCGCGCGCCATGTAGTCCGCGTCGCCATAGTGGCGATCACAGCCGGTGCGAATCAGGACGATGTCGCGCTCGACGAGCTCGTGACCGGCGGCGTCGAGGGCGGTCACGAGGTCGGCCACATCGATCGTCTCGCCATCGGGGCGGCCGTCGAAGTCCAGGACGACGCCCGGCCTGAAGAACCAGTCGAGTGGCAGCTCGTCGATCGTCTGTGCCGGCTGCCCGCCGATCGTCGAGTTGTAATGCCATGGCGCATCGACGTGGGTCGAGTTGTGCGTGCCAAAGCGCGTGAACGTCTCGACCGCCCACCCCTCTCCGTCGCGGAGCAGCTCCGGCCCGATCCCGAACATGGCCTTGATCTGGGCGGCCCCCGCCGCGTGGTCGCTGTACTCGATCTCGGTGCGCAGCAGGTCCGGCACGATCTCCGGGCTCGGCGTGATCGGCACGGAGAGATCGATCAGCCTCAACCGCGGACCAGCTTCTTGTAGGTGATGCGGTGCGGCCGATCCGCCTCGGCCCCGAGCTGCTCGTGCCTGAAGCTCTCGTAGGCCTCGAAGTTGCCCTCGAACCAGCGCACCTGCGAGTCGCCCTCGAACGCGATCACGTGGGTGGCGATGCGATCCAGGAACCAGCGATCGTGCGATACGACGACGGCGCATCCGGCGAAGCTCAGCAGCGCCTCCTCGAGCGCTCGCAGGGTGTCGACGTCGAGGTCGTTGGTCGGCTCGTCGAGCAGCAGCAGGTTGCCGCCTGACCTGAGCAGCTTGGCCAGGTGCAGGCGGTTGCGCTCACCGCCCGAGAGCTTGCCGACCTTCGTCTGCTGGTCGGTCCCCTTGAAGTTGAAGCCGGCCACGTACGCACGGCTGTTGACCGTCCGATCCCCGACCTTGATCTGATCCTGGCCTCCGGAGATCTCCTGCCACACCGTCTTGTCGGGATCGAGCGCGTCGCGCGACTGATCGACGTAGGCGAGCTCAACGGTCTCGCCGAGCCGCAGCGAGCCCGAGTCGGGCGTCTCGGCGCCGGTGATCATCCTCACCAGCGTCGTCTTCCCGGCGCCGTTGGGCCCGATCACGCCCACGATCCCGCCCGGTGGCAGCTTGAACGAGAGCCCGTCGATCAGCATCCGGTCGCCGTAGCCCTTGGTCACGTCCTGCGCGTCCACGACCACGGCGCCCAGCCGCGGCCCGGCCGGGATGTGGATCTGGACCTGATCGAGCTTGACGTTGCGGTCCTCGGCCAGCAGCGCCTCGTACGCGTTCAGCCTCGCCTTCGGCTTGCTGCGCCGGGCGCTCGCGTTCAGCCTCACCCACTCGAGCTCGCGGTCGATCGTGCGCCGGCGGGCGCTGTCCTGCCTCGCCTCAGCCTCGAGCCGCGCCCGCTTCTGCTCGAGCCAGCCGGTGTAGTTGCCCTGATACGGAATGCCGCGGCCGCGATCGAGCTCGAGGATCCAGCCCGCCACGTTGTCGAGGAAGTAGCGGTCGTGGGTCACGGCGACCACCGTGCCGCCGTAGTCCTGCAGGTGTTGCTCGAGCCACGCGACCGATTCGGCATCGAGGTGGTTGGTCGGCTCGTCGAGGAGCAGCAGGTCGGGTTGTCGCAGCAGCAGCCGGCACAGGGCCACCCGGCGGCGCTCGCCGCCCGACAGGGTGGAGACGTCGGCGTCGCCGGGCGGGCAGCGCAGCGCGTCCATCGCGATCTCGAGCGTCGTGTCGAGGTTCCATCCATCGACCGCATCGATCCGTTCCTGCACGTTGGCGAACTCCTCCGCCGTCTCGTCTGAGTAGTTCATCGACAGCTCGTTGAACCGGTCGAGCAGGCCCTTGATCTCGGCCACGCCCTCCTCCACGTTGCCCCGCACGTCCTTGGCCGGATCGAGCTGGGGCTCCTGCTCGAGCAGGCCCACCGTCGCGCCGGGAGCAAGCTGCGCCTGGCCGTCGTACTCCGTGTCGCGGCCGGCCATGATCTGCAGCAGGGTCGACTTGCCCGCGCCGTTGTAGCCGAGCACGCCGATCTTCGCCCCGGGCAGGAACGACAGCGAGATGTCGGTCAGCACCTCCCGGTCGGGCGGGTACCGGCGTGAGAGCTTGTAGGTGGTGAAGATGTACTGGCTGGACACGGCTGCAGTCCAGGATAGGACGGTGAGGGCCGCGCGGCTTCGCGAGCCCCGCCTCAGCTGCAACGATCACGGGATGCGCGTCGCCGCCGCTTTGCTCGCGCTGGTCGCCGTCTGCTGTATGACGCTGGCGATCGTCGGCATGGTCACCGGCCGCCCGAGCGACCGAGCCGGCTTTGCGATCCGCGCGCTGGCGCTCCTGTGCTTCGCCCTCGCTGTCGTGCTCAATGTGATCGCGCATTGATCAGTTCTCCGGCTGCCACCCGGACAACACCCACCGACCAGGACCGAGATCCGTCACCGTCGCGACCGCCACATGCCAGGCCGCCCGCAGTCCCTTGTACGCGGTCGTGTTGGAGGCCGTCGTGCGCTCGAGCGTGACGACCACGTAGCGGTCACGGCCCGGGCTCAGCGGGGCGACCGCCTGGACGGTCCCGCTGTTGGCGATACCGCCCTGCCGGAGCTCGTAGTCCTGGGCGCTGTTCGCCGCCGCGAGCTGGACGGCGGCGCGTGCCTGTCCGATGCACTGCGCGGCGAGCACGCGCATGTCGGCGCTCAGCGTCTGCGCGTTCCAGTTGATGTACGCAGTCGCAAATCGCTTGACCGCCTCGGCAGCCGAGCCGCTCCCCGAGGTGGCGTGCTGCGCGGGCGCGGGCGGAGCCGGGTACTCGTGGGTGGCCTGAGCGCGCCCGATCTTCGAAGCTGTTCGAGAGCGGTTTGAGGTCGCGTGTGCCGCGGCGCTGGTCGTGGCCGCGGCGCTGGTCGTGGCCTGGGCGCTGGTCGAGGCCTGGGCGCTGGTCGAGGTCGCTGGGGCGGCGATGTCCGTGCACCCGGCGAGCAGCAGGCAGGCGAGCGCGGAGGCGGCTGCTGTGCGCCGCATCGCTACAGCCCCACCGGGTGCCTGGCCACGAACCCGGCGTCGCTTCTCACCAGCGGATGCCACCCGATCCCGGTGCTGCCGTCGCCGGGCCCGGCCGCGTTGTGCGTGTCCCACCGAAGCCCGGCCACATACATGAACACGTGCACCGCGCTCGCGTACAGCGTGACCCATCGCCCTGGCCCAGGAGCGCCGAAGGACTCGAGCGAACCGGAGGCCACGGTGTCGGTCACCGGAATCAGGCCGCCGCCATAAAGCAGGTGCTCGACGCTACTCGAGCAGTCGTACGCGGGCGCGATCTCCGACAGCGGGACGCCGTGGGCACCGCCGTACAGGTACGGCTTGCCGACGATCTGGTTGCCCGCGGCGATCATCTCCTTGACCGCCAGCGGGGCGCTCGCCGGGGCCGCCGCCTGGCCGTTGGAGAGGAGCTGCGCACGCGGTCCCGGCGTGAGCGCCACGCCGCCCGCCGTACCCGGCGAACAGACGACCGGGGCTGTCCCGCCCTGGACGCCGGTCGTCGAGAGGGTGACCGGGAGGCTCTGGCCAAGGACGTTGCCGGCCCCGGCGGCCGGGGGACGCTCGACCCGCACGGGCCCCGACCACAGTCCGTCCTCATACGGGATGCCGAGGCTGCCGGCGAACTCGTACCACAGGTCGATCACCCGTGGCAGGCCATCGATCGGCCCGCCCCCGAGGCCAAAGTCGCGCTTGTAGCCGACCGCGGAGTGGTTTCCCCAGGTCACGCGCAGCGGCGTCATGTAGGCCAGCCCACCCATGGCGGTCGCCGTCTGCCAGGTCACCCCGCCGAGCTCGGCGTATGTGTCAGGGTGCTGGAGGAGGTTGTCGCCGCGGGCCCCGACGATTCCCGACGACGGGTCTCCCGGGCCGCCGTACTCGGTGGCGCCCACGAGCTGACCGGAGCCGGGCGGGCCGAGCGCGATCGACCCCGGGCCGGTCGCGCTCGCCGTGCCGCACCCAGAGCCGGCCTGAAGCGCGCTGAGGAACAGCACCAGCGCCGCCGTGCCGACCCCAAACGCCCCAACGACCCCAGCCGAGAGTCCCACGATCACCATTCCCCGCCGCCGCATTCACGCACCGTAGGTCATCCGAATCGGGCCGAGGCGGATTGCGAGGAAGTTGTTGCAGAGGGTGTGGGTGGCGGGTCTGGGGGGCGGGTGCGGGGGGCGATGCGGGCCCGGGGGGCTGAGGGCTGTTGCGGAGCGCGGGCGGCGGGCGGTTGCGGGGGCGCGGGGGCAGAAAAACGCCACAAACTGAGCACCCGAGACACGAGCGCGGCTGAATAGTCCCGGTCATCAGGACTTTTCCGCCGTCGTCGCCCGCGCCCACCCGAGTTTTTTGCGTAATGCATAGGGCTGGCTGATGGGCGGGGCCGGCGAGATCCTCGCCGGCCCGCTGGAGCGCTCTCAGCGCAGAGGAGCGGACGGCGAGCAGGCACTAGCTCGAAAACTCGCCACCGCCGGCGCGAGCATGCACGATTAAGTCTGCTCAGCAGACCCAAACCGCCAACCCCGCCCCGCCAGATCCAAGTTTTCGAGGTTACAGGCGCCTCCCGACCACCACACCGGACCGCACACACCGGGCGCGCCATGCACCTCAGCGGGAACGGACTTGGTGCGTTTGTCTGCCTCCGCCGGGCGCGCGGAGCCTGGATAACGTCACTCTCGGTCCGCGCCCGGCGCCGAGAGTGACCCTGGCGCCGGTGGTGGGGGCCATCGTCACATTCGCACGCGCCGCCCCGCCGAGGGTGACGTTTACGAGAGAGGCGGAGCTGGTTCGGCCGCGCCACCCGCCCCGGTGCCGGCGCGCGCACCGCCGGCCGCACGCACCGCCGGCCGCGCGCACCGCCGGCCGCGCCCTCCGCCCTCCGCCGGCCGCGCCCACCGCCGGCCGCGCCCGCCGCCCGCCGCCCGCCGCCCTCGCGGCCCCGCCACCCCCGCCCGCCGTGCAACGGCGATTTCGCCGCTAACTTAAGGAGCCTCAATGGCAAGGATCCTCGACGTTGAACAGGCGCTGCTGTTGCTCGAGCTCGAACCTCCCTTCGATCAGCGGACGGTTCAGCTGGCCCGGCGGCGGATGGCCAAGCGGTGGCACCCCGACATCGCCCCGCCCGGCCGCCAGCACGAGCACCAGCGCCACCTGCAGGCGATCAACGAGGCGGCCGACCAGCTCGAGCAGCTCGCCGAGTCCGCGCGCGGCGGGCGGGTCAGCCGCAACGCCGTCAAGGTGTCCGCCGCCGCCACGCGCAAGGCGCGTGAGGACGCCGGCCGCCGGGCGTACGAGGCCGAGCAGCGGGCGCGGGAGCGCGCCGAGGACCGAGCCAAGAACGACCCGTTCGGCTCGCGCGTCCCCGACCACTCGGTTGTGCACCGCTACGCCCGATGTGTGTCCTACCCGGAGTGGGGTGTCGGGACCGTCACCGGGATCTACTTCTCGGGCGAGAACGACGACGCCCAGCAGTGGGCCCGGGTCAACTTCGCGATCGGCGTTCGAACGATCCCGGCCGGCTCGCTCCAATTTGTCGACTTCTCAAAGCCCGATCCGGCCGCCGACCGCGTGCAGCGGTTCATGACCGCGGCCCAGCATGCGCTCGCCGAGGGCGACGCGACGCTCGCCGCGCAGCGTCTCGTCTATGCCCGGGACGCCGACCCGTCCAACCCAGTCGTGCTGCGCCTGCTCACAGCGGCCTTCTGGCAGGCGGGCAACCTTCCGGCGGCCGCGCGAGCGGTCCGCGACTGGGCCCGCGTGGACACCGACCGACCCACCCCCGAGCGGTTCGCCAGCCGCATCTACGAGGACATGGGCGCGGTCGACCTCGCAGCCGAGGCCGCGCTGCGCGCGGCTGAGCGCGCACCCGGCGACGCCTCGGCGTGGGAGCGCGTCGGCCGGCTGCGCCTGCGCCTGATGGACCGCGGGGCCGCGATCTCGGCCTTCGAGCACGCGCGGCTGATGGGGCCGACGGTCGAGGGCCTGCTCGATCTTGCGCTCGCTTATCACCTCGCCGGCGACGTCGGGGCCGAGGTGTCGGCGGCCGAGGCGGCCACCCGACTGGATCCGGAGTCGTCGGCGGCGTGGTCCGGCTACGCACACGCGCTCGCGCGTACCGATCGCCCCCGCGAGTGCATCGAGGCGTGCCGCCGCGCGCTCGAGCTAGGCGACGATTCGGAGGTGGCCGAGCTGCTGGCGCACGTGGAGGCGTCGGTACCGCGCGGGCTGTCCGAACGGACGGCCGCCTAGGCCCGGATCAGGTCGGCGTCACCGAGCCCTCGCGCCCGCACACCGGGCACGTCTCCCGCGGGGCCAGCGGCCGGCCCTGGCATTCCGGGCAAGTCGAGACCTGCTCCAGCACGCCGAGGAGCTCGCCGACTCGGCACACGAGCAGCCGCTCCTCGTCAACCTCCACCCATACGCCAGCCGAGGCCGGGAACACCACATGGTCGCCTGGCTTGACCGGCATCTGCACGCCGACGTGATCCCACCAGTCAAGGCCGGGGCCCACCGACAGCACGATCCCGTGCTGGGGCGGCGGCTCCTCGCTTCCGGGCGGGACGACGAGGCCCGAGCGCCGGACCCGGTCCGGGTCGAGCTCCTTGATCACGACCCGGTCGAAGAAGGGGCGAAGCTGGTTGCGCATGGTTGCTCAGCCGTGATGTTAGGCGCCGTGGGCACCGGACCGAGCGGTAGAGTCGCCACGGGTACAAGGATGGAGTCGGGGCAATACAACATCTCGGGCATTCCGGGCGCGGAGCCGCCGGAGGACAAGCGCCCCTGGCTGCAGTGGCTCGAGCTCGCGCTCGCGATCGGCCTGATGCTGTTCTTCGCCCTTGCCGTGCTCGGGTTCGCGCTCGACCTGACCGGCTCCAAGCGCAACTCGAGTGGACTCAGCCGGCCTGGCCAGGTCGCGACCGCCGCCGTGTGCCTCGGACTGGTCGTCCTGTGCGGCTGGTGGGCGCGCCGGGTCGAGCATCGGATCCGCCACCTGCACGGTGATTCGGCGGCGATCGCCTTCACCGGGGCTCCCGTGACCGCGGCGCCGGCCCCGGAGTCACGGCCGCCAACGCCGGCACCGGAGCCACGGCCGCCAGCGCCGGCCCCGAAGCCACCGCCGCCAACGCCGGCCCTGAAGCCACCGCCGGCCCCCGCGCGCCGGACGCGTCGCCGCGGCCGTCACTACGGGCCGGCCTCGACGATCTTCGTCACCGCGCTGTTCACCGCCGCGACGGTCGGCTGCGTCATCTGGACCTTCGTGCTCCGTGCCGACGGCGAGCGGTCGAGCTTCGTCCAGCACCACGGCATCCCGGCGCTCGCGGTGGTGACGAACGTCGACAACATCGAGGACTGCGGGCGCTCGAGCTGCTCCTATCACTCGAAGATCTCGGCGCGCCTGACGCCCCCCGTCCGGGGAGCGACACACACGGTGATCAACTACCCGGACCAGTCGAACCTGTTCGACGGCGAGCAGGTGCGGATCCTGGTGGACCCCAACGAGCTCGGCTACGCGGAGTTCGCCGGATCGCCGTCGGTCGGTAGCTGGCACTGGATCGCCGTGGCGGTGCTCGCGCTCGTCCTCCTCGGCCTTGACGTGGTCTGCTTCCGCGCGCTGTGGCAGCTGCTCGAGCATCGGCGCCGGCACCGCGAGTCGGTCGACGGTGCGCTCGCCGTGCCGGCCTCGGGCACATGATCGCCGGCCGTCCGATCGTTGGCGTAGCTTGCGCCAGCCATGCGCCTGATAGTCGCCCGCTGTGAGGTCCGATATTCCGGACGCCTGGACGCGTTTCTGCCCGAGGCGCTGCGGCTCATCATCGTCAAGGCGGACGGTTCGGTGCTCGTCCACGCCGACGCCGGCGGCTACAAGCCGCTGAACTGGATGACGCCGCCGACCGTGATCGAGGAGTCGCCGGAGCGAATCGTCGTGCGCAAGCGCGCGGGCGCCAGCGAGGACCGCCTCGACATCTCGCTGACCGAGGTCCTTTCAGACGTAGCGCACGATATGGGCTCGCCCGATGACGACGTGGCGCTGTCGAAGGACGGCGTCGAGGCCCATCTGCAGGAGCTGCTCGCCGACCAGCCGTACTGGTGTGGCGAGGGCCTGCGCCTGGTGCGCCGCGAGTGGGCCACCGACATCGGCCCCGTGGACCTGATGTGCCGCGACGCCGACGAGCGGTGGGTGGCGGTCGAGATCAAGCGCGTCGCCGGGATCGAGGCGGTCGAGCAGCTGACACGCTATCTGGGGCGGATCCGCCTCGACCCTGCGTTCGCCTCGTGCCGCGGCGTGCTCGCCGCGCAGACGATCAAACCGCAGGCGCGCGTCCTCGCCACGGCCCGCGAGATCGAGTGCGTGGAGGTCGATATTTCGGTCCTGCGCGGCGAACGGGAGCCGGACCTGAAATTGTTCGCCGCATGAGCGATGAGCAAGCAGTCCTGACCGAGCGCCGAGAGCGCGTACTCCTGATCACGATCAACCGGCCTGACCAGCGCAACGCCGTCAACGCGGCGGTCGCGCAGGGCATCGCCGCCGCACTTGACGAACTCGACGGCGACAGCGAGCTGTCGCTGGGCGTGTTGACCGGCGCCGGCAAGGGTTTCAGCGCCGGAATGGACCTCAAGGCGTTCGTCACCGGCGAGCGCCCGTACGCGGGCGACCGCGGTTTTGCCGGGATCACGCAGCGCGCCTCCGCGAAGCCGCTGATCGCGGCGGTCGAGGGGTTCGCAGTGGCCGGAGGGCTCGAGATCGCGCTCTCGTGCGACCTGGTGGTCGCCGCCAAGGGGACCCGGCTCGGCGTCCCCGAGGTCAAGCGCTCGCTCGTGGCCGCCGCCGGAGCGCTGCTCCGCCTGCCCCGTGTGCTGCCGCGCAACGTGGCGATGGAGCTGGCATTGACGGGTGAGCCGATCGACGCCGAGCGAGGCTATGAGCTGGGGCTGGTCAACCGGCTCGCCGAGCCGGGTCACGCGGTGACGACCGCGCTCGAGCTCGCGGAGACGATCGCAGCCAACGGGCCGCTGGCGCTGGCCGCCACCAAGCGGATCCTGGTTGAGGCGGTGGACTGGCCCGATTCCGAGTTCTTCGCCCGCCAGGGTGAGATAGTCGAGCCGGTGATGACTTCGGAGGACGCGCGCGAGGGAGCGACGGCCTTCGCGGAGAAGCGCGCGCCGGTGTGGCGCGGTCGCTGACCCACGAGCGGGCTCATCAGCTCGCGCGCGAGCGCGGCGTCTCACGATCTCTGTACGCGCTTGTGCGCGCGCTGGTGGTGCCGTTCATGCGGATCTACTTCCGCCTTCATGTCGAGGGCGCCGAGCACATACCGGCAAGCGGGCCGGCGATCGTCGCGCCGAACCACAAGAGCTTCTGGGATTCGTTCTTCGTCGCCGCCGCCACCAGACGACACGTCCGCTACATGGCCAAGGTCGAGTTGTTCAAGGGCCCGTTCGGCCGCCTGCTGCTCCGCCTCGGCGCGTTTCCGGTCAAGCGTGGCGAGGCCGATGCGGAGGCGCTCGAGACCGCGCGCAGCATCCTCAGCTCGGGAGGACTGCTCGCCCTGTTCCCAGAAGGAACCCGGGTCCGCGATCGCGAAGCGCTCGGGTCACCGCGCCGTGGCGCCGGCCGGCTGGCCCTCGAGACCGGCGCGCCGCTGGTTCCGGCCGCGATCACCGGGACCGAGCGTCTGTTCCTGGGCCCGATGCCGAAGCCCAAGCGCGTGCAGGTCGCGTTCGGCGAGCCGATCGCCGTCCGCGCGCTCGACGCCACCCCGGAGGCAGCGGGCCGGCTAATCGACGAGGAGCTTTGGCCCGAGGTGACGGCCGAGTACAGGCGCCTGCTGGCCCGTCCCGGCGTGATCGCGGCCGGCCTGGCGGCCGCCGGAGTCACGGCGCTGATCGCCGGACGGGCCCGGCGGCGGCGGCGCTGAGGCTATTCGCCCCAGGCCGTGGCGACGATCGATCGCGGGCCGCCGCGGTCACGGTGCTCGCACAGGTAGACGCCCTGCCAGGTTCCGAGCGCGAGCCGCCCGTGGGAGATCGGAAGCGTCAGCGACGGCCCCAGCAGTGACGCCTTGATGTGCGCCGGCATGTCATCCGGGCCCTCGAGCGTGTGCGTCCAGTAGCGGGCGCGCTCGGGGACGGCGTCGTTGAACCAGGACTCGAAGTCTCGGCGCACGTCGGGAGATGCGTTCTCATTCAGCGTCAGTGACGCCGAGGTGTGCCGGAGCAGCAGGTGGACCAGCCCGACCTGGAGCTCGCCGAGCTCGGGCAGCGCGTGGACGACCTCGCGGGTGATCAGATGGAAGCCCCGCGGCCGCGACTCGAGCGTCATCTCGCGCTGGACCCACATCACAGCTCCGGCAGCCGCGCTACACGCATGTCGACGCGCTCTCCGCGGAACGGCACGCCCTCAGCCCTGAGTAGCCGCGCCTGCCGGCTGCCCTTGGCCAGCGATCCGTCGGCCCGGACGATGCGATGCCAGGGCATCGCGGGGTCATCGCAGTCGTGCAGGACGGCTCCGGCCAGACGCGGCGCACCGGGCGACACGTCGCCGTAGGTGCGCACGAACCCGACCGGCGTCTGGCGGACGCGGTCCAGGATCTCGGCGACCCGTGCGGCGCTCATCGCGAGGGAGCATAGGCGCAGCGCCCCGGCCGCGGCCCAACTTTGGCGCGCGGTCACGTCGGCCCCTGATATGGTCGCGATTGCCGAATTCCCTGCTGAGCGCGGGGAAACGGGGGACCCACGTCTCCCGGGGCGAATCGCGGCCTGATGGCCGTGTAGCGCGCCGCCGCGCGAGCCCGTCAGCTAACCCCGTAGGCAGAGACAAGATGATCTTCGGTCGGTCCATAACAATGGTTCGGATTGCCCTCGCGGCCGCTGCGTGCGCGATCGCGTTCGCGGCGATCTACCTCGGCCACGGCTCGACCGCCGGCGCGACCAGCATGGGCCAGCTCAATTCGCAGCTCGGGCACGAGCAGGCGCGCCAGCAGAGTCTCTCGGCCAGCGTCGGGCACCTGTCGCAGGTGATCGGCTCGCTGAACTCGCAGATCGCGCTCGTGCAATCGCGTGAGACGGCCGTCCGCGCCGATCTCGACCGTGATCGGGCCGCGCTTCTGCGGATCCGCACGCTACTCGATCGCGAGCAGCATCTCGTGGCGTTGCTGAAGGCCCGCCTCGTACGGGCGCGCCTGATCCTCTCGCGCCAGCTTGTCTCCGCCTACGAGACCGACCGGCCCGACCTGATGTCGATCGTGCTCGAGGCGAAGGGCTTCACCGACCTGCTCGAGAACATCGACTTCCTCCGGCGCGCCGAGCAGCAGCAGCAGTCGATTATCTCGATCACGCGGCAGGCGAAGGAGCAAGCCGCCACGGCCGAGCGGCGGCTGGCCAAGCTCGAGGCCACCGACCTCGAGGTGACCCAGGCCGCGGCGGTGCGCGCCCGGGCGCTGGCGGGCATGAACGCATTGCTCCAGTCAAAGCAGACGGCCCTCCAGCGGGCCCGCGCTGCCCAGCAGACGGCGCTCGCGGCCAGCCGTTCCAAGGGCGCCCAGCTCCAGTCAGAGATCTCAAAGCTCCAGGCCCAGCAGGCCGCCGCTCAGCAGGCCGCGGCCAGCGCCAGCGTGTCAGCCCCTTCGGGCTCCTCCCCCGGACCGGCGCTCGGCCCGTCAGGCGGGTTCGTGATCCCATACGCAATCGTGCTGTGCGAGTCCGGCGGGCAGAACCTGCCGCCGAACAGCGCCGGCGCGTCGGGCTACTACCAGATCATCCCGAGCACCTGGAAGCTGTTCGGAGGCACCGGACCGGCCGCCTACCTGGCTCCCAAGTCCGAGCAGGATGCGGTCGCCGCGCGGATCTGGAACGGCGGCAAGGGCGCGTCCAACTGGGTCTGTGCCGGCATCGTCGGGATCCACTGAGCCGGCGGCGGGCTCGGGCGAACGTCAGGCGGTGCGCCAGTCGGGCGTGAGCGGCGCTCGGAACTGGCGTCCGCTGGCGCTCAGCTTGTCGAAGTGGTCGAGCGCCTGACCGGAGCCGAAGGCCACGCAGGTCAGCGGGGATTCGGCCATGTGGACAGGCATCCCGGTCTCGCCCGCGACGAGGTCGGCGAAGCCGCGAATCATCGTGCCCCCGCCGGCGAGCAGGATCCCACCCCGAGCGATGTCGCTGGCCAACTCGGGCGGCGTCTCCTCGAGCGTGTCCCGGATGGCCTGCATGATCTCCCCGAGCGGCAGCCGGATCGCCTCGCGCACCTCCTCGCTGCGGAGCTCGATCGCGGTGGGCAGCCCGGTGACGAGGTGGCGGCCGCGAACCTCCGTCCGCTCCTCAGGCGCCAGGGGGACCGCGGAGCCGATCGAGATCTTGATCGATTCCGCCGTCCGTGAGCCGATCGCAAGCTGGTACACCGATCGCAGGTAGTGCGTGATCGCCTCGTCCATCTCGTAGCCGCCGACCCGCACCGAGCGCGAGATCACGATCCCGCCGAGCGAGATCACGGCCATCTCGCTCGTGCCACCGCCCACGTCGACGACCATCCGGCCGACCGGCTCCTCGATTGCCACGCCGGCGCCGATGGCCGCCGCAATCGGCTCCTCGATCAGGTGCACGCGCCGCGCCCCGGCGGCGAGCGACGCCTCCTCGACGGCGCGCTTCTCGACCTCGGTGACCCCGGACGGGGCGCATACGATGAGTCGCGGATGCGCCATCCGGCGGTGAAGCACCTTGCGAATGAAGTAGCGCAGCATCTCCTCGGTGACCTCGAAGTCCGCGATCACGCCGTGGCGGAGGGGACGCGTGGCCGAGATCGTGGCCGGCGTGCGCCCGATCATCCGCTCGGCGTCGCTGCCGACGGCGTGGACCTCGCCAGTCTCGAGGTCCGAGGCGACGACGGACGGCTCCGAGACGACGATGCCGTGACCGCCCACGTAAACGAGCGTGTTCGCGGTGCCGAGATCGATCGCCATGTCGTGGACACCGAGGCTCGGTGTCAGATGGCGACGCGAGGTGTCACGCCAGCTGCCGTCTCTACGAAAGCGGATACGCAAAGGGTGTCAGAAGCGGGCGGCCCGTGAGTCGGCGCCGCCCGCTCGGTCTCGGAGCTGACCACTCAGGTGGTCGCCGGAAGCGCCGCGGCGGAGTCCGGCCCGTCCGCCGCGGGCTGCTTCTCGCGCGATCCATGCGGCGTCAGAAATGCGATTGCGAAGCCGGCGGCGAGGAGCGCGACGCCCGCCAGCGCCGTCCATTCGCCCGCCACCAGAAAGGCGTGCGCGCCGCCCCGGCCGACGATCGAGAAGAAGATCGCGCCGAACCCGGCGATGCCGAGCGAGATCCCGACGCCGTCGACGGTCTTCAGCACTCCTGAGGCCGATCCCATCTCGTGGGGCTCGACGCCGGCCAGCACGATGTCGAACAGCGGCATGAAGACCATGCCCATGCCGAGCCCGCCGACGACCATCGGTCCCAGCAGCTCGAGGCTGCCGACGACCGCGCCCGACGTGCGCAGGACGACGAAGATCGCCAGCAGGCCGATGGCCTCGACGATCAGCCCCGCATGGAGGACCCGCCGGCCGTGCCGGTTCATCGTCGCGGCCGCGATGCCCGATCCGAAGAACGCCCCCACCGCCCAGGGGGCGGTGGTCAGCGCCGAGCGCCATGGCGAGAAGCCGAGACCAAATACCAGAACGGAAGGTTTTGTTCCATGTGGACTGGAGGCCAGTCAGCGGGCCGATCCGGGGGCCGTTTGGCGGTGTCAGACGTGCCGGCGAGGACGCAAGGTGCGATCCACCCAGCGCCGCTGGGCGGGCACCGCGGGAGACGAGACGTCCGTTAACCAAACGAGCCCGGGCCGTTGCCCGGGCTCGTTGGTGCTCTGCTTCTTGCGCCTCGGTCTACGCCTTGACGGTCACGAACCCGCGCATGAAGCCATCGTGTGCCATCGCCCATGGATCGCATGGGACGGCGCACCACCAGGCGTACTTGCCAGGGGTCTTCGGGGCGGTGAAGGTGAAGGTCACCGTGCGAGGGGCGGTCAGCGAGCCGCCGCCGGGGATCGTCTGATTGACGCCCAGCTGTGGCGAGGTGAACGAATGCGGACCGCCGTCGTAGTTGACCACGGTCACCTTGACGGTCGCGCCGGCCTGAACGCTGAAGTCAGCCGGCAGGAACGCGTCGTGCCACTGGCCGTCCGGGCCCTTGCGGCCGTGCTCGTCATCGGCCTTGACCGAGAGCTTCAATGACGTGGGCTCGGCGGCCGCCGTCGAGCTCGTCGCGGCTGCCGGCACCACGACGGTCGTTGGACCCCGGGTCGGGTTCTTGGACGACAGTGCCACCGCGGACACGATGATCGCCAGGACCGACAAGAGTCCGCTGAGCCCGATTGCCACCATCATCCATTCGCGATAGCTGCGATCGGTGTCTGTCTTATCTGCCATCTGAGTCTCCTCGGAAAGGGGGTCTTCTGCGATTTCGGGGGACGGTAGGTCAGCGCGCAGGCGCTGATATCCGTGGTGACACGCTTGTTTGGTGGCACGGACCACCGAACCGCCTGCGGGTTTCCCGCATCGGCCGAGGAGGGAAAACTCGGCCTCGAGGAGGGGCCTAGCGCTCGCCTGGCAGCTTGCGCGGGTACTGCGACACCGGCTGGCCGAGATCGAGCGCGGTCGCCACGATCCGGTTCTGCTCCATCGCGTGAGCCACCGGGTAGCCCTCGCCCGAGGCGGCGCGCTCGGGGCGGCCGATGTAGCCGAAATGCAGGTGCTCGGGCAGGATCTGGAGTAGGCGGGGGGACATGTGTGCCCGCGCGCCCATGTTGCGTGGCTCCTCCTGGACCCACACGACCTCGGTCAGCTGCGGGTAGATCTGCGCGAGGGCGAGGATCTCGGCCTGCGGGAACGGATACAGCAGCTCGACCCGACCGACCGCGACCTGCTCGGAACGCGACGCGTGCGCGACCAGGTCGTAGTAGATCTTGCCGCTGCACAGCAGCAGCCGGGTGACCTGCTGCGGATCGACGGCGGGATCGGACAGGACAGGTTGGAAGCGCCCCTCCGACAGCTCCTCGATGCGCGAGCTCGCCTGGTTCAGGCGCAGCAGGCTCTTGGGCGTCATTACCACGAGCGGCCGCTGCTTCGCGATCCGGGCCTGACGCCGCAGCAAATGGAAGTACTGCGCCGGGGTGGTCGGATTGGCGACCCGGATGTTGCCCTCGGCCGCGAGCTGGAGGAAGCGCTCCAGCCGGGCAGAGGAGTGCTCGGGCCCCGACCCCTCATAGCCGTGGGGGAGCAGCATCGTCAGGCGCGAGGTCTGCCCCCACTTGGCGAGCCCCGAGACGATGAACTGGTCGATGATGACCTGGGCGCCGTTGACGAAGTCGCCGAACTGGGCCTCCCAGATCACGAGCGTCTCGGGTCCCTCCTGGGAGTAGCCGTACTCGAACCCGAGGCAGGCCATCTCGGACAGCGGGCTGTTGTGGAGCTCCATCGGCGCCAGGGCTCCCGGCAGGTGCTGCATGGCGCAGTGCTCCTGCCCGGTCTTGGGGTCGTGCAGGACCAGGTGCCGCTGGCTGAACGTGCCGCGCTCGGTGTCCTGTCCGGTGAGGCGGATCGGGATCCCTTCGGTCAGCAGCGATGCGAACGCGAGCGCCTCGGCGTGCGCCCAGACGACCCCCGGCCGCTCGCCTTCGCGCTTGCCGGCCGCTCGGCCTCCGGCCTCGCCCGCTCGCCCGCCGCGGCCGTCTTCCGGCTCCGGGCCGAGCGCCTCGCGGCGCTGCTCGAACTGCTTGACCAGCTTCGGGTGCACGGTGAACCCGTCTGGCACGGCAAGCAGCTCGTCGTTGAGCACCTGGAGCCGTTCCGCCGAGACGGCCGTCTTGACCTCCGGCGAGGCCGTGCGGTCGAGCTGGTACTCGCCGGTGGCGTGCTCGAGTTCACGGGCCGCGGCGATCCGCTCCTTCAGCTTCTGGTGATCGCCGGTCAGCTCGGACCAGACGCTGTCGGTCATCTCGGTCGACTCGGGCTCGCTGACCACGCCCTGCTCGATCAGCTGCTTGGCGAACAGCTCGCGCACCGAGGCGTGCTTCTTGATCACCTGGTACATCTCGGGCTGCGTGTAGGCCGGCTCGTCGGCCTCGTTGTGCCCGAAGCGGCGGTAGCCGATCAGGTCGATCAGCACGTCGTGGCCGAACTCCTGGCGGAAGGCGAAGGCGAGCCGCACGGCCGCGATGCACGCCGCCACGTCGTCGGCGTTGACGTGCATGATCGGGACGTCGAAGCCCTTGGCCAGGTCCGACGCCCAGGTGGTCGAGCGGGCGTCGTCGGGATCGGTCGTGAACCCGACCTGGTTGTTCTGAATGATGTGGATCGTCCCGCCGACCGTGTATCCGTCGAGCGCCTGAAGGTTGAGCGTCTCGGCGACCACGCCCTGGCCCGCCAGGGCGGCATCGCCGTGGATGATCACGGGCATCGCGGCGTTGGTGTCCTGATGCGCATGTGGTCCCTGCCGGGTCGTCTGCGCGGCCCGCGTGGCCCCGGAGGCGACGGGGGCGACGGCTTCGAGATGGGACGGATTCGACTCGAGCCGAACGATGATCGACTCGCCGCTCGGCAGCTGGTAGGAGCCCTCGGCCCCATGGTGGTACTTCACGTCGCCGGTCCCGCCTTGAGGGATGGTCGTGATCGGCTCGAGCGTCGAGGCGCCCTCGAACTCGGCGAAGATCGTGTCGTAGGGGCGGCCGAGGTTGTGAGCCAGGATGTTCAGGCGGCCCCGGTGTGCGGTCCCGATCACGACCTCGCGCGCGCCGCGGGTGGCCGACAGCTGGATCAACTCGTCGAGCATCGGCACGGTCATGTCGAGGCCCTCGATCGAGAACTGCTTCTGCCCGAGGTACGCCTTGTGCATGAAGCGCTCGAGCGCGTCGACCTCGGTCAGCCGCTTGAGCAGCGCCTTCTGCTCGTCATTGGTGAGCGCCTTGCGGAAGGTGCCCGACTCGATCGCCTCGCGCAGCCACAGCCGCTGGCGATGCGAGGCGATGTGCTCGATCTCGTAGGCGATCGGCCCGCAGTACGTCTCGCGCAGGTGCGGGAGCGCATCGGCCAGCGTGGCGCCCGGCACATACATGCGCAGGATCCGAGCCGGGATCTTCGCCATCAGCTCGGGCGTCAGGCCGAGTGGCTCGGGATCGAGCGCCGGCTCGCCCTCGGCCTCGCGGCCGAGCGGATCGAGCTTCGCGGCCAGGTGTCCGTGCGTGCGGTGAGCCTTGAGCAGGGAGGTCGCGGCCTGGACCGCCTGCAGCAACTCCTCGTCGGGCACCGCCGTGGGCGCCGGGGCGGCGGCTGGCGCGGCGGCCGCCGCGGCCGCGGCAGGCGCCGGTGGAGGCGGAAGCTCGGGGAGCTCGACGCCGAGGTCTCGGAAGACGGCCTCGTAGAAGCCGTCCTCGCCCTGGAGCATCGCCTCGATCCGCTGCAGGAAGCGCCCGGACTCGGCGCCCTGGATGATGCGATGGTCGTAGGTGGAGGTCATCGTCATGACCTTCTCGGCGCCGATCATCGCGCCGATGTTCCCGAGCCCGACCGGGTAGGCGATCGAGCCGGTGGCGACGATCGTCCCCTGGCCGACCATCAGCCGCGGCACCGACGCGACCGTGCCCAGGCCGCCCGGGTTGGTGAGCGAGATATTCGCGCCGGTCAGGTCGTCGGCGGTGAGCGTGTTCGTCCGCGCCTTCTCGACCACCGCGTTGTAGGCGTCGAGGAACTCGCTGAAGCTCTTTCGCCCGGCATCGAGGATCACCGGCACCATCAGCGTGCGCGTCCCGTCCTTCTTCTCGACGTCGACCGCGAGCCCGAGGTTGACCGCATCGTCGTCGATGCGATTGGGCTTGCCGCCGATCTCGGCGAAGTGGTTTGCCATCACCGGCATCTCGGCGGTGGCGACGCGAGCGATTGCGTGGGCGATCAGGTGCGTGAAGGAGACGCGGTGGCCGGCGTTCTTGAGCTGCTTGCGGCGTTCGTCGAGGACCGTGACGGTGAGCGTGCGGAACGACGTCGCGGTGGGGATCTGACGGCTCTCGTCCATGTAGCGCGCGAGCGCCGCGGCGCCGCCGCGAATCGGCTGTGCGCGCGCGGCGGCGGCTGGCGCGGAGGCACCGTTGCCGGACGCGGCCAGCACATCGGCCTTGGTGATCCGCCCGCCACGGGCGCTCCCCTGCACCCCGGCCAGGTCGATCCCCTCGCTGGCAGCGATCCTACGCGCGATCGGGGAGGCGTTGCCGCCGTCGGCGGGCGGCGCGGCGGGCGCCGTGGCGCCGGTGGCCGGCGCCGGCGTGGCGGCGGGCGCCGTGGCGCCGGTGGCCGGCGCCGGCGTGGCGGCAGGCGTGCTGGGCGAGGCGGCTCCCTGGCCCTGAGCACCCGGGCCGGCCGACATCCGTGCGATCACCTGACCGACGGTGACGGTATCGCCCTCGTCGAACAGGATCTCGGCGATCGTGCCAGAGGCGGGGGCCGGCAGCTCCATGTCGACCTTGTCGGTGGAGATCTCGACGACCGTGTCCCCCTCCTTGACCACCTCGCCGACCTTGACCGTCCACTCGAGAATCGTTCCCTCGGTGACCGACTCGCCGCCGGTCGGCGTGACGATGTCGACCAGCTCGCCGGTGGCCGCCTCCTTGGACGCCTCGCCCTCGGCCTCCACGACCGCGCCCGCGGCCTCCTGCGTCGCCGTGGCCGGCTCGGCTTCGCCGACTGGGTTCCCGTCGCTCGCGCCGCCGGCCGAGATCTCGGCCAACACCGCGCCGACGGTGACGGTCTCGCCTTCGCCGGCGAGGATCTTGACCACGGTGCCGGCGACCGGCGCCGGGACCTCGGCGTCGACCTTGTCGGTGGAGATCTCGACCAGGGTCTCGTCTACCTCCACGGTGTCGCCCTCCTGCTTGTGCCACTCGAGGACCGTGCCCTCGGACACGGAATCACCCATCGCGGGCATGACGACCTGGACCGTGCCTGTATCTACTGCCATCCGGAACTCAACTGTAACGCGTGCTCACGGCCCCGGCCCGAGCGGGCTGATGCCGGCGGCGCCGGTCGGCGACGACGAATCCGATCGAGCCGGCGAACGGTCCCAGGCCACCCAGCACCGCGACCGTGACGGCCAACCAGAACGGGATGATCCGCATCCGCGCCGCGGCGATGCACAACAGTGACATGCCGATCCACATCAGACCGTGCATGAGGCCGAGGATGAACGTCTCGGGCTCGGGGTTGCCCAGCCCGAACGCGCACACGAGCAGACCCAGATAGACGACCGAGTGGGCGAAGGAGGCGCCCTCCAGGCCCCGGAAGGTGAGCAGCGACTTCACGATCCGGCCAGGAGCGAGCCCATGCGCCGGAGCGGCTCGTCTGCCTCGGCCGGCCAATCCTCGACCGCAGCCGGCCACCAGGCGAAGTCGTCGTGCTCGTGGTCGGGCTTGACCACCGCGCCCTCGGCCAGCCAGGCCTGCCCGACGAGCAGCACCATCCCGCTGGGCAGCCGGATGAGCGCCTCGATCCGGAGCCGATCGGGGTCGACCGACCACTCCTCGCGGAGCTCGCGCGACATCGTTCCGGCCGGGTTCTCGTCCACCTCCACCGAGCCGCCGGCCCCAAGCGCCCAGCGATTGGCCCACGATGCCAGCCACCCGGCACGGCGCCCGGCCAGCCAGCGGCCGTCGGCGGCCCGGACCACGCACAGGACCGAGAGGCTCTGCGCCGCGTTCTCGGTGATCAGGCGCAGCGCCCAGCGGGCGGGCTGGAGCTGGAGGACGAGGCGATCGTCGTCGGCGCGGAAGGTGGCCATCCGGCCGGCCAGGCCATCGTGACTCGGGGAGCCACGACGCCGCAGCGCATCGAGCGCGTCGTCTGCGGCCTCGATCGCGTCCGCGCCGGGCTCGTACGGCTCCTGCAGCCAGGTCACCTCGACCTGTCTCGGATCCCACGGTCCCCGCGCGAGCAGGGCAGGCGTGCTGGTAGCCACGTCGTACACGGTACCGGTGGGCCGCGGCACGCCTACCGGCCGGCGGGGATAGGCTCCGCGGCCGTGCCGAAACGGCTCAAGCACTGGGGCTGGGGCTACGAGGACGAGCAGCCCTCGGCCGGCGAGCTGCGAAGCGCCGCCGCCTTCCTGCGTGAGCGGCTGGGTTTCGGCTCCGAGGACGTGGCCCAGCCCGTCCCGCTCTCGGCGCTGGAGCTCCCGGCCCCACGGCTGAAGCCGCCCGATTCGCTGGCCGAGATCTGCTCCACCGACACCTACGAGCGGGCCCTGCACAGCTATGGCCGCTCGTATCGGGACATCCGGCGTGCGTTCGAGGGACGCTTTGATCATCCGCCCGATGTGGTCGTCCGGCCGCGCTCGGAGGAGGAGGTCGAGCGTGCGCTCGGCTGGGCGGCGGACAACGGCGCCGCGGTGATCCCCTTCGGCGGCGGAACGAGCGTCGTGGGCGGCGTCGAGCCGCGCGTCGGCGACGGATACGCCGGGGTGGTGACGATCGACCTCAAGGCGCTCGACCGCATGCTCGAGCTCGACCACGTGTCCCGGGCCGCCCGGATTCAGGCCGGCGCGACCGGACCGAGGCTCGAGCGCCAGCTCGGCGAGCACGGCCTCACCCTGCGCCACTTCCCCCAGTCGTTCGAGTTCTCGACCCTCGGGGGCTGGATCGCAACCCGTGCGGGCGGGCACTTCGCCACGCTGTACACGCACATCGACGATCTCGTCGAGTCGGTGCGGGCGCTGACTCCGACCGGGGCGTGGGAGTCGCGCCGGCTGCCGGGCTCGGGCGCGGGCGTCTCGCCCGACCGGATCCTGATCGGATCGGAGGGAACGCTGGGGATCATCACCGAGGCGTGGGTCCGCGTCCGCAGGCGGCCCGACCGGCGCGCCTCGGCGGCGGTGCGCTTCGACGATTTCGCGGGCGGGGCGGCCGCGGTTCGCGCGCTGTCCCAGTCCAGCCTCTACCCGACGAACTGCCGCCTGATCGACGCCGCCGAGTCCGCGGTAACGGGCGTCGGCGACGGATCGCACGCGCTGCTCGTCCTCGGCTTCGAGTCGGCCGACCACGACGTCGAGCCGGCGATGAAGCTCGCGCTCGAGTGCTGCTCTGACCACGGCGGATCCTGGGAGCGGCGCGGCGAGAGTCGGTCGGTCGGGGCCTGGCGGGAGGCCTTTCTTCGAGCGCCCTACCTGCGCGACACGTTCGTCGCGATGGGCGTGCTCTCGGAGACCTTCGAGACCGCGATCACCTGGGATCGGTTCGACGCCTTCCACGAGTCCGTCCTGGCCGCCGCGTCGGCGGCCGTCGGCGAGGTGTGCGGCGCCGGCTCGGTCACCTGCCGCTTCACCCATGTCTATCCCGACGGCGTCGCGCCGTATTACACGATCCTGGCCCCGGCGCGAGCCGGTGAGGAGCTCGCACAATGGGACGCGATCAAGGCGGCCGCCTCGGATGCGGTGATCGGCGCCGGCGGCACGATCACCCACCATCATGCGGTCGGCCGCGACCACCGCCCCTGGTATGACCGCCAGCGGCCCGATCGCTTCGCGGCCGCGCTTCGGGCGGCGAAGTCCGCCGTCGACCCGGGGGCCGTCCTCAACCCGGGAGTGCTGATCGACCCCTGAGGCTAGGTCTCGAGCAGTCGCTCGTAGACCCGGAAGCGCTTGACGATCCGGCCGCCCATCGCCTCCATGCCGCGGTTCATCGCCGTGTTCGATTCGAGGATCCAGCCCATCTCGCCCCCGGTCTGCGGCCGCTGCTCGGCCATGTCAAAGTGCTCCATGTAGAGCAGCGCGGCGACGCCGGTGTGCTGGTACTCGGGCAGCACGCCGAGGAACCCGACCCGAACCCGGTCCGTGAGCCTGGACCGGTTGAGGTAGTACCACCAGCCCAGCGGGAGCAGCCGGCCGCGCATCCGCTTGAGCACCTGGTTGATGTCCGGGATCGTGATCGCGATCGCCACCGTCTCGGTGTCGTTCTCGGCCACCATGAACCAGTGGCGGTCGAATACGAGCTGGAGGTCCATCGCGTATGCGTCCAGGTCCTCCTTGGAATACGGGACGAACCCCCAGTTCCGTGACCAGGCCGCGTTGTACACACGCGCGAAGTCGTCGAGCTCGCGCCGCAGGTGCCGGCGCGACATCTTGCGAAGGCGGATCCCGTGCTTGGTCGTGGCCTGCTCGGCGAGCTCCGGCAGGATCGGGAGCACGTTCTTGCGGTCGGCGATGTAGAGCTCCCACATGAACAGATCCATCGCCTTGGTCAGCCCGGCCTGCTCGCAGCGCTGCTGATAGTAGGGCGGGTGCCACGGCTGCTTGATCATCGGCTCGCGCTCGAAGCCCTCGATCAGGACGCCGCTCTCGTCGTTCATCTGGAAGTCCATCGGCCCGACCATGCGCTCGCAACCGCGCTCGCGCAGCCAGCCGGCCGCGCGCTCGAGCAGCGCATCGAGCACCTCGGGGTCGTCCTCGAACTCGAGGAATCCGAACATCCCCCACCGGCTCTGATGAAAGTCGTTGAACGCGTGATCGACCTGAGCCGTGACGCGCCCGACGACGCGGCCGTCTCGGCGGGCGAGGAAGTACTCGGCCTCACCGTGCTTGAAGTATGGGTTCATCCGCCGGTTCAGGAACAGATAGCGCTCGAGCTTGAGCGGCGGGATCCACGGCGTGCCGACGTGCAGCCGGAACGGCAGTGCGACGAAGGCGCGGAGCGCTGCGGCGCCGCGGACGGGCGTGATCTCGACGGCCATGGGGGCGGAACCGTAGCGACTGGCGCGTCAGGCGTCCCGCAGCCGCGCGGCGACCGCTGCAGCGGAGGGCGCGAGATCCGGCGGCAGTCGCTCGAGCAGATAACGCCACGCGGGCTGCATGCCGATCGCGGCCTTGACAAGCTCCACTCCGGTCTCGAGGTCGCCCGAATACGCCGCACCGAGCCCGCCCCAGAACAGGAGCTCGTGGTTGTCGGGAGCGAGTGCGGTCGCCCTCTGGAAAGCCTCTGCCGCCTTGCCGTGGCGGCCCTCGTTGGCGAAGCCGTCGGCCTGGTCGGCCAGCTCGTAGGCCTGGTGCAGCGTAATGAGCCGGCGCAGCTCGGGCAGTGGGTCAGGGTGGTCCTCTACACGCAGCGAAACGGTCGTCCGCCACGCCTCGCCGACCGCCGGCACGACGAGGATCGCCGCCGACTGCCGCCCGCGGGCGTCGCCGCCCTCGGCCTCGGCCGCATCGAGCGCAGCCAGCAGGCGGTCGGTCAGGGAGGCGCCCGCCGTCTGCTCGAAGGCGCCCAGCATCGCCGGCCAGACGGTGTCGGAGACCATGATGTTGGCCTGGCACGAGACGCCCTCCCCGGACACGTGCCCCGCGAACGCGATGCATCGGCTGCCCGTATGCGAGGCCACCCGCCCCTCCGCATCGACGACCGCGACCTGTCTGCCCTCCGATCCCGGATCCTCCTCCAGCAGGCGATCAAGGGCCTGCCGGGCGTCGAGGCCCGACTCGAGCAGCTCGAGTGCCCGTGGACCGTAGGAGATCTCCGCGTTGGCCTGCGTCGCCACGGCGCCGACCCCGGGACGGGCCCAGGGGACGATCGGTCCGACCGCGAACCAGTGCGACTGGACCGCGACGCCCAACTCCCCGCCGATCGGATCGCGAGCCACGATCGAGTAGGTCATTGCGCGAGCATATATCTGGCAGCCTTCGGCTCGTGACGCGGATTGCCGTTCTCGGGCCCGGTGGCGTGGGCGGCTTCATCGCCGCCGCGCTCGCGCGCGCCGGGGACGACGTGACCGTGGTGGCCCGCGAGGAAACGGCGGCGGTGATCGCCGAGCGTGGGATCGAGGTCCAGAGCCTGCGGCTGGGCGACTTCATCGCGCATCCAGGTGCCACCGCGACCCTGACCGGGGATGTCGAGACGCTGATCGTCGCGACCAAGGCGACCGGGCTGCAGGCGGCGCTCGAGCGCATTCGGTCCGACGCCTCGTTGGTCGTGCCCCTGCTCAACGGGCTTGATCATCTGGCGGTGCTGCGCGAGCGCTTCGGCGCAGCATCGGTGCCGGCCGGAACGATCCGGATCGAGGCCGACCGGCCCGCGCCCGGCCGGATCACTCAGACCAGCCCTTTCCTGCGCGTCGACCTCGCCTCGGACGACCCCGCGCTGCGTCCTCGGCTGGAGGCCCTCGCCGCGAGGTTCGAGACGGCGGGGATTCCGGCTCAGGTCGGTGACAGCGAGGCGCAGATCCTGTGGACGAAGCTGGTGCGGCTTACCGCGCTCGCATGCACAACCAGCGCGTCGGACCGGCAGCTCGGCTTCATTCGGGAGGATCCCGAGTGGCGCCGGGCTCTGGAGGGCTGCATCGCCGAGGCAACCGCGGTCGCCAACGCCGAGGGAGCCGAGCTCGATGCGGCCACGCCGCTCGGTGAGCTCGAGAACGCCCACGCGGAGCTCGGCTCGTCGATGCAGCGGGATATCGCCGCCGGCCGCGAGCCCGAGCTCGACGCGATCCCGGGCGCCGTCCTGCGCGCAGCCAAGCGCAACGGGCTCACGTGTCCGACGATCGCCCGTCTCACCAGGGTGATCGCGGAGCGAGCCGGCGTTCCCGGGCCTGTCGGCTAGAACGGCGGCTTGAGCGGCGGCGGCTCGCCCGACCCCGGCATGTAGGCGGGCTCGGTGATCTCCTGCTCGGCGACCGCGTCCACGACCTCCTCCTCTTCCTCAGCCACGCCCTCGTCGTGCTCGCCGTCGCAGAGCACGCGGAACTGGCCGGTCACGCCGCCGTCGGCCTCAAGGACGATGCCGGGGAGGATCTCCTCGCCCTCCTCGAGCCCGAGCCGCTCGATGTCGAAATGCGTCATCCCGATCCCCCAGGTGTGGTGGCCCGGGTTCTCCCGGTCGTGCGCGGCCACGCCCTGGGCTAGGCGTTCGAGCAGATAGGCGATCTTGCTGGTTTCGGGCACGGGTACTTAACTTACCCGCCGCGCCTACCCGCGCTCGATGATCTCGACCCGGTAGCCGTCGGGATCGCGGACGAAGCACAGGCGGTTGCCGCCGTCGCGAACCGTGTACGGCGGGCGCTCAGGCTCGATGCCCTGCTCCCTGAGCTTCGCCAGCGTGCCGTCGAGGTCGTCGGCCGTGATCGCGATGTGGCCGTACCCGGTGCCGATGTCATACGGCTCGTTGTGGCCGACGTTGTACGTGAGCTCGAGGCGCGGGCTGTCGCCGTCCTCTGGCTGGTTCATGAACACGTTGATGGCCTCGTCGCGAATCGGCAGACGGCCGATCTCCTCGAATCCCAGCGCGTTGTAGAAGGCGACCGAGCGCTCAATCTCGGTGATGCGATAACAGGTGTGAATCAGACTCATCTCGAGTGCAGCCTATACGCTCCACGGAGTGATCATCGAACGCTCGATGAACGACGACTTCCTGTCGAACACCTATCTGGTGGCCGACGAGCTCGGGTCCCACGCGGTGATGATCGACGCGGGCGGGCCGGTACGGCCGCTGCTCGACGTGCTCGAGCGGATGCGCTTCGAGTTGACACACATCCTGCTCACTCACCACCACCACGACCACGTCTCCGAGCTCGGAACGGTGCTCGAGAAGCATCCCGGAACGCCGGTCCTGATCCACGAGCTCGAGAAGGATCTCGTGCCGGGAGTCACGGGGACGATGCAGCCCGGCGAGAGGTTCGAGTCGGGCGCGCTCGAGATCCAGCCGCTGCACACGCCCGGGCACACGGCGGGGATGCTCTCGCTGCTGATCAACGGCACCGACGTCTTCACCGGAGACACACTGTTCAAGGGGTCGGTTGGCGGGGTCAGGGCCCCTGGTCACACCACCTACGCCGACCTGAAGTCCTCGATCATGGACACGCTCCTCAAGCTACCGCCCGAGACCCGGATCCATCCCGGCCACACGGACCCGACGACGGTCGCCAACGAGCTCGAGCGCAACAGGTTCGTGCGCATCTGGCGCGGGCTCGACCCGGAGGGGTCCGATCCGTGCACCGCGCTCGGAGAGCCGGCCACGCTGATCCTCCTCGGGGACGACTACGACGGCGGGCACAAGGCGTGGATCCGCTGGCCTGACGGCTCGGACGACATCGTTCCGGGCTCCAGGGTCGAGCTCGGCCCGTCGTAGAATCAGCTCCAGTGGCGAAGGACAAGATCCCCACCTCGCGCGTGGGGCGCACCGCCAAGATCGGGGGACTGGCAGCCGGGCAGGCGATCCGGCAGGCGGGCACCCGAGCGGCAAACGTGGCCCGCAACCCGGACCAGCGCGAGGCCGCGCTCGAGCGTCGCCACATCGAGGCCGCCGAGCAGATCGTCGCTGCCCTCGGGACGATGAAGGGCGCTGCGATGAAGGTCGGGCAGGTGATGTCGTTCCTCGATGTCGGCCTCGTCCCCGAGGAGTATCGCGACGAGTTCCAGCGCAAGCTCGGCGAGCTGCGCGACGCCGCGCCGACGGTCAGCTTCAAGGACATGCGGCGCGTGATCGAGGACGAGTTGGACGAGCGCCTGGGCGACGTGTTCGACGACTTCGACCAGGAGCCGATCGCCGCCGCCTCGATCGGCCAGGTGTACCGGGCGACGCTCACCGACGGGCGCGAGGTCGCGGTCAAGGTCCAGTACCCGGGCGTCGCGGCCGCAGTCCGCGCCGACATGAAGAACCTCGGGCTGATCCTGCGGCTGGCCAAGCGGATCGCTCCGGGCATGGACCCGAAGGCGATCGGCGGGGAGATCCGCGAGCGGATTCACGAGGAGCTCGACTACGAGCTCGAGGCCCAGAATCAGCGAACGCTGGCGCGGATCTTTCGCGGCCATCCGTTCATCCGCGTCCCGGACGTGATCACCTCGCTCTCGCGTGAACGGGTGATGGTGAGCGAGTTCGTGGAGGGAGTCGGCTTCGAGGAGCTCAAGCACTACCCCCAGGCGGATCGCGACCGCGTCGGAGAGATCATGTTCCGCTTCTACTTCGGGTGCCTGTACCGGCAGCGCCAGTTCTCCGGCGACCCGCACCCCGGCAACTCGATGCTTCTCGCCGACGGGCGCGTCGCGTTTCTCGACTTCGGCCTGTTCAAACGCATGCCGCAGGGCACGGTCGAGCTGGAGATCGAGGTCGCGCGCGCCGTAATCGACGGCGACACCGAGACGATCATGCGGATCGGGACCGAGACCGGCTTCTTTCCCGAGCCCGAGAAGTTCAAGCCCGACCGGGTGCTCGAGCACTTCCGCGCCGCCACCTCCTGGTACACGATCGACGAGGAGATCGCGCTGACGCCGGAGTACGCGACGCAGGTGCTGATCGACATGAGCGACCCGCGCTCGGAGTACTTCGGCATGCTCCGCCACGAGTCCGCCCCGCCCGACCACCTGTTCGGCCGGCGGATGGAGGTGCTGACGCTGGCCGTGATCGCCCAGCTGCACGCGCGCGGGAACTTCCACCGGATCGCTCGCGAGTGGTTCTACGGCGACCCGCCGGCAACCGAGCTCGGTCGCGAGGAGGCGGACTTCTTCTCCCGCGCGGTGGCCTAGGCGGTGGCCTCGGCGTTCGTCACCGGCGGGTCCGGCTTCATCGGCGGAAGGCTGATCGGTCGCCTGCGCGCCGAGGGCCACACGGTGCGCGCGCTCGCCCGCTCCGAGCAGGCAGCGGTGCGAATTCGCGACCGCGGCGGGGAGCCGGTCTTGGGGGACCTCGGCGAGCTCGCGTCGCTGCGAGCCGCCTCCGAGGGCTGCGAGCTCGCGTTTCACGCCGCCGCGTTCCTGGGCGACTGGGGGGAGCGCTCGGAGTTCGAGCGTGGAAATGTCGAAGGCACGGCGAACGCGCTGGCCGCCTGCGCCGAGTCCGGGGTGCGGCGGTTCGTTCACGTCGGTACCGAGGCGGCGCTGCTCGCGGGCGAGCCGCTCGCGGACGTCGACGAGACGGCGCCGTTGCGGCCCGATTCCCCCGCCTATTACAGCTCGACCAAGGCCCGGGCCGAGCAGCTCGTCCTTGACGCCAACCGGCCCGGATTCGAGACGGTCGTCGTCCGCCCCCGCTTCGTGTGGGGTAGCGGCGACACCACGCTGCTGCCAACGATGGTCGGGATGGTGCGCTCCGGGCGCTTCGCCTGGGTCGGCGGCGGTCACCAGCGGACGTCCACCACGCACGTCGACAACGCGGTTGAGGGCCTGGTGCTCGGCGCCACGAGCGGCGTCCCCGGCAACGCCTACTTCGTCACCGACGGCGTGCCGGTCGTGTTCCGCGAGTTCGTGACCGAGCTCCTTTCGACCCAGGGCGTGGATGCCCCGAGCCGGAGCATTCCCGCGCCGATCGCACACGGCCTAGCGGTCGCGGGGGAGACCGCGTGGCGCACGCTGCCGCTACCCGGGCGACCGCCGTTGACGCGGTTCGCGTACTGGGTCTCATCCCAGGAGTGCACGATCAACATCGACAAGGCGCGCAGCGAGCTCGGCTATGCGCCCGTGCGCTCGATCCCGGAGGGACTCGAAGAGCTCCGCGCCGCTCAGACGCGCTGAATCTGCACCAGGCTGGTCGTTCCCGGCTTTCCGCTCGGCAGCCCTGCCGTGATCCCGACGCGCGCTCCGCGCTTGACCCACCCGAGCTCGACCACCCGCCGCGCGGCGTCGGCGATCAGCGCCTCGGTGATCTCGTGGCGCTTCATCGAGGCGGCCTGCACTCCCCACATCAGGCTGCAGCGCCTCACCGTCTCGCGGCCGGGCGACAGCGCGAAGATCGGGACCTGGGGTCGGTGCGCGGAGATCAGGCGGGCCGAGCGACCCGAAAGTGTGGGGACGACGAGCGCAGAGAGGTGGAGGTCGCGCGCGGCGGCGCACGCGCTGTAGGCGACCGTGTAGGCGGGGTCTCGCGCGTCGCGGCGCACGCGCTCCTCGTTCCAGTTCCGGTAGGGCAGCTCGTGCTCGGTCCGTTCCGCGATCGAGGCCATCATCTCGACCGCCTCGGCCGGGTAGGCGCCGACGGCCGTCTCCTGAGAGAGCATCACGGCGTCGGTGCCGTCCATGATCGCGTTAGCCACATCGGCCACCTCGGCTCGCGTCGGGCGCGATGAGGCGACCATCGAATCGAGCATCTGCGTGGCGGTGATCGACGGCCGTGCGAGCCGGCCGGCGAGCCGCAAGAGGTGCTTCTGGACCATCGGGACGTCCTCGATCGACAGTTCGATGCCGAGGTCGCCGCGAGCGACCATCACGCAGTCGGCCGAGCGGATGATCTCCTCGGCGGCGTCTACTGCCTGCGGCTTCTCGATCTTCGCGATCAGTGGCAGTCGCGTATGGCGGCGCACCGAGCTCACGTCCTCGGCCGTGCGCACGAACGAGAGCGCGATCATGTCGACGCCGATCGACTCGCCGAAGCGCAGCATGTCGAGGTCCTCCTCGGGCACGGCGGGCAGGCCCCGCGTCGAGCCTGGGATATTCAGCCCCTGGCGGGAGGCGACCGACCCGCCGATCTCGACCGCGGTCTCGATCTCGCCGTCGCCGGCCCGCACCATCTGCACCCGGAGCCGGATCGCCCCGTCGGCGAGGTAGATGACGTCGTCAGGGTCGACCGCGGCGGCGAGGCCGCTCCAGCTCACCGACAGGCGCTCCCCGTCGCCCAGGGCGTCGGAGCCGCAGAGCAGGATCAGCTTCTCGCCCGGCTTGAGCTCGGCCACGTCGTCCTTGACCGCGCCGATCCGGATCTTCGGGCCGGGGAGATCCTGGAGGATCGCCACCTGTCGGCCGACGGCTGCTGCCGCCGCCCGGACGCGGCTGGCGTTCTCGGCGTGGATGTCGCGGTCGCCGTGGGAGAAGTTGAGTCGCGCCACGTCGAGGCCCACCTGCACCATCTTTCGCAGCGTCTCGGGATCGCGAGACGCCGGTCCGATCGTGGCCACGATCTTGGTTCGCCGCATCGTCACGGCACGCTAGCCGACAAGCCAGAGCCTGTCGTTAAGCATTTGGCCATCCGCGGTGAGACGTCCCTCCTCGCGCAGGTCGCAGATCATGTCCCAGTGGAGCGCCGAGCGGTTGCGCCCGCCGGTCTCCGGATAGGAACGGCCGAGTGCCAGGTGCACCGTCCGGGCGATCTTCTCGTCCAGGAGGATCGACCCGGTGGGACGGTCGATCCCGGGGTTGGTGCCGATTCCGATCTCACCGAGATAGCGGGCGCCCTCGTCGGTCTCGAGCGCGGCGCGGACGTAATCGAGGCCGCGCTCGGCGCGGTAGTCGGTGACCTTCCCGTCCTCGAACGTCAGCTCCACGCCACTCACCTCGACGCCGCGCGGGCTCGAGGGCAGGGTGAACCGGATCGTCCCGTTGGCCGAGTCCTCGAGCGGTCCGGTGAAGATCTCGCCACTGGGCATGTTGCGCCGACCGTTGGAGTTGATCCACGTACGGCCGTCGACGCGCAGAAAGAGATCGGTGCCCTCGGCCTCAATCCGGATCTCCCTCGCCTCGGCCAGTTCGCTCACCAACCCCGCCTGGTGATCGCTCAGGGCACCCCAGGCGGCCAGCGGATCGTCCCGGTCCAGGAACAGCGCCCGGCGGACGAACTCCGTGTAGTCGGCCTCGCTCATCCCGGCCTGCTGGGCCAGCGCCGGCGTCGGCCACAGCGTCCCGCACCACCGCTTGCTCAGCCGGCGCTCCTGGATCGGACGCCGCGCTGTGGCCGCCCGCCGGATCGCCACCGGGTCGACGCCCGTGAGTGCGCGGGTGTTCGACGGCGCGTTGATGCCGAGGACGGCATCGACCTCGCTCATCTCAGTCAGCTCAAACGGCGCGAAGCCGTCGAGATGGGCAGCCTGCGCGTGGCGATAGAAATCGACCCCGGTCTCCGGCGGCGTGAGCCGCATCAGCGGCCACGCGCCGCGGTCGAGCAGGGCGTTGTGGAGCGAGTGCACGAGCGGGGCGGCCAGCGTCGTGGCACCGAGCAACACCTGCTGCCCAGGCTCGACCTCAAGGCACCAATCGCACAGCAGGGCGGCGAATGCGTCCGGGTCGATCATGGGGTGGTCATCTCGGGGAAGTGCTCGCCCAGATGCGTACGCAGCGAGTCCCGGACGAAGCGGCGCTCCGGTGGCGATGCCATCCGGTAGCGCTCGATCAGCTCCTTCTGGCGCGTGATGTCGAGTCCGGCGATCGTCCACGAGACGGCCAGGCGCTCGAACAGCAGCTCGGTCGCGCGCTGCCAGGCGTCCTCGCGTTCCAGGCCGCCGGCGAGCACGCCGGCGTACTCGCGGCGCGCCGCCGGAGGCAGCGACGCGCGCAGCCGCAGCTCGTTTCCCTCCGGGTCGTGGTAGCTCGCGACGGGCGCTGCCAGCTTCTCGCGATGCCGGCTGCGCTTCCCCACGCTAGCGTGCCGCCGCCGCCCGTTCGAGCTGTGCGGCAACGTCGCCGCTGACCGGCTCGGTGTGCCCGGCCCACGCGATCGACGGATCGAGCTCCGCGAGCTTGCGAATCGATGCCCGCGCCTGCTCGGTATCGGCATTGAAGGCCGGGTGCGGGACGCGCGCCGCGCCCTTCAGCCCCGTCTGGGGGTCGACCGTGTAGAAGCAGTCCGAGACGAGCGCGAGCCGGTCGGACTCGCGGAACAGTCCGATCAGCCCGGGCGCGTGCCCGGGCAGCTCGACGACGCGGAACCCCGCCACCTCGTCGCCCTCCTTGAGCGTGCCGGCCACCGCGACCGCGCCGCCGTCCCAGGTAGCGAGCAGCTTCGGGTAGATGCGCCGGGCGTGCGGAGCCAGCTTGGTGAGGTCCCAGTAGTCGCGAAACGGGGAATCCGACTCCGCCGCCGCGACCTCGGTCGCGTGGCAGTAGATGGGCGCGTCGATCGCCGGCGCCGACCCGCGGTGGTCGCAGTCGACATGACCGAGGACCACGCGCTTGATGCCGCCCAACCGCGCGCCGGCCATCCGGACCGCGTCGGCCATGTCCGAGATGCCGCCGTCGAACATCGTCAGGCCGCCCTCGTCCTCGATCAGGTAGACGTTCATCGTCTTCGCCGGGAAGCCGCCGCGAACGATCCACACGCCGTCGGCGATCCGCTCGGGCTCAGCTCCGTGAACGCGGTTTCGCACCTTAGTGCGGAAATTCGCCAGCCGGGTGAGACGCTCGTCGGACTTGGAGCCCGCCGGCGGCAGCACCCCGAGCTGACGCGCGAGGTCGGCGCCGTCGAGGTAGGCATCGTTGTGCGTGATCAACTCGTCGCCGACCGTGACCACGTCGCAGCCCTCCAGGGTGAGCTGCGCGCCGTTCGGGGTGAAGCCCTGAAACGAGCCCGGCCCGGCAAACGTGCCGGCGGCCCGCCAGCGCACTGCCGTGCGGTTGCGGGCGGTGGTCATGTCGAGGATCTCGAGCGAGAAATCGGGGAAGGCCGCGAACAGGGCGCTGAAGTAATCCCTGATCCCGTCGGGCGCCGGCAGCTCGGCGAAGCCGACCAACCGGTCGATCGAGCCCGGGGCCCACAGCGCGAGCGCGGCGTCGAGGTCGTGGGCGCTGAGCGCCTCGAAATAGCGCTTGGCGATCTCTGTGGTTGAGGCCATGGAGGCGCCGCAGTCTACGCGGCGGCAATATCGTGCGCCTTCATGACCAGACAGCGCGAGCTCGGCCGCGGCGAGAAGGTGCTCCCGGGCCTGTGGCGATTGCGGCTCCCGCTCCCGTGGCCCGGCGTGCCGCACGGCAACGCCTGGGCGATCGCGGCCGGCTCCGGGATCGTGCTCGTCGACACCGGGATGCACGAGGCGGGCTCGCTCGCGCAGCTCGAGCGCGCGCTCGACCAGGTCAACCTGCGTCTCGAGCACGTGCGCCTGGTCGTCTGCACCCATGCCCACTCCGACCACTGGGGCCAGGCGGCGCCGATCTGCGAGCGGGCCGGGTGCGAGCTGTGGATGCACCCCAACCACCAGCACGCCACGCGCAGCGCCGGCGATCCTCAGGCCGCCCTGGCGCGCCGGCTCGAGGTGGCGCGCCAGAGCGGCGTGCCCGAGCAGGCGCTCCAGCAGTACGCACAGCGGGCAAAGGACATCCCCTCCGGGATCGCGCGCGTGATTGAGCCGGACCGCGATCTCGTCCCGGGCGTGACGGTCGAGACCGACCTCGGGTCGTGGCACGTCTACGAGACGCCTGGCCACGCGCCTTCGCACGTGTGCCTGTTCCAGCCCGAGCGGCGGCTGCTGATCTCGGGCGACCACCTCCTGGGCCGGATCTCGCTGTTCTACGACTACGGCTGGACGCCGGATCCGGCGGGCGAGTTCCTGAGCTCGCTCGAAGTCGTCGACAGGCTCGACGCGCGGCTCTGCCTGGCCGGGCACGGGCGCCCGTTCACCGACGTCCACGCCCATGTGGAGGGCAACCGGCAGCTCGTGGGCGAGCGCGTCAACGCCGTCATGACCTCGCTCGACGGCCAGGCGCGGACGGCGGTCGAGATCGCCCCCAGCGTCTACGGCGAGCGGCTGAGCACCTCGAACGCGGCGTGGCTGCTCTCGCAAACCCTCTGCTACCTCAAGCACCTCGAGCTCCAGGGACGCGTGGCCCGTGTGCCCGACGGCGGGCTCGAGCGCTGGCAGGCAGTCGGCTGAGACCGCGGGTCAACCTTGACACACTCGTGTCAAGGTCGGTACAGTCCCCGAACCGTGCGGGTCGACGAGATCATTGCCCAGAGCGGGGAGCCGGTCTTCTCCTTCGAGTTCTTTCCGCCTAAGACCGACGAGGGAGAGAAGAACCTCCGGGCCACGCTCGAGGAACTCCGCGCCTACGAACCCGACTTCGTGTCGGTCACCTACGGCGCGGGCGGATCGACGCGCGGCAGGACTGTCGAGCTCACGCACTGGATCAAGCAGGAGCTCGGAATCGAGGCGATGGCGCACCTCAGCTGCGTCGGGTCAACGCGCGAGGAGCTCGGCGAGATCCTGGCCGGGATGGAGCGCGCCGGCATCGACAACGTGCTCGCGCTGCGCGGCGATCCCCCCCAGGGGCAGAGCCGGTGGACCCCTCACCCGGGCGGACTGAAGTACTCGACCGAGCTGGCAGCCCTGATCACCGAGAGCTATCCGTTCGCTGTCGGCGCGGCCTGCTTCCCGGAGGTGCACCCCGAGGCGCCGGACATGGCGCACGACCTGCGCTTCCTCAAGCAGAAGGTCGACAGCGGAGCGTCGTTCCTGATCACCCAGCTGTTCTTCGACAACGAGCTCTACTTCCGTTTCGTAGAGGAGGCGCGCGCGGCCGGGATCGAGGTCCCGATCGTCCCCGGGATCATGCCGGTCACGAACGTGACCCAGATCAAGACGATCACCGAGCGCTGCCGGGCGTCGGTTCCCGACCGCCTGCTCGAGGCGCTCGAGTGGCGCGCCGGCGACGCCGACGCGGTGCTGCAGCTCGGCGTCGCCTACGCGACGCTGCAGTGCGCCGAGCTGCTCGCCCGCGGCGCCCCGGGAATCCACCTCTACACGCTCAACCGCTCGCACGCCACGCGCGCGATCCTGTCGGCGCTGCGCCTCCTGCGGCCCTGGGTCAGGCGCGAGGTCGTGCGCAGCACCAGCTGACCGGGCCTCACTCCGGGGGAGTGATCTCGAGCGCGGTGGCGACCTCAGGTCGCCCGTCGATCTCGTAGCGCACGTCGACCTCGTCGTTGCGCTTATAGGTCCCGATCCCCCAGAAGCCGAGGAACCACGCCCACGGGCTGAGCTTCTGGCTGACCAGCTCGCGCGCGAACACGAGCTCTCCCTCGGACACGTGGAAGTCGTGCCCAAGCTCCTGGCGCACGCCGTTGACATAGACCTCGAACGGCTGCCGGACGCCCGGAGGCAGCTTCACGCGCCATTGCTGCACGCCGGTCAACGTGCCAGATCGGCGGGCAGCAGCGACAGGACCGCGCAGTCGACCCTGTGCCCGCGCTCGAAGGTGAAGCCGCGCAGCACCCCCTCGAAGGTGAAGCCGGCGGCGCGTGCCGCGGCGATCATCGCCTCGTTGTCGGCCTCGGTGACGACCTGGAGCCGCTGCAGAGAGCACCGTTCGAACAGCCAGCCACACGCCAGCCGCAGCGCTCGCGGCGCCAGCCCGCGGCCACGGACCTGCGGTGCCAGCCACAGACCGAGCTCGCCCCGCGAGTTCGCCCAGTCGACCTTATTCAGCGAGACGCAGCCGACGCACACGTCCGACCCCGGCTCGGTGACCGTCAGCGCGACGTGGGTTCCTGCCTCTCGCTCGGCCCGGGCCCGTTCGCTGTGACGTCCGAGCTCGGCGCCGCTCGGCGGGCGCTCGAGGCCGAGGCGCTTGTACAGCTCAAGATCGTCCTGGTGGGCGATCAGCGTCTCGGGGATGTCACGCTCGGCCGCTTGCCGAAGGACGAGCGCCCCGTCGGTCAGCGGCTCGGTCAGCTCCGGGATCGAGGGCATGTCAGCTTGGGACCGTACCCTGTCGAGGTCGTGCAGGAGATCAGCTACAGCGTGCGGCGCTCCGAGCGTGCCCGGCGGGTCCGTGTGACCGTCGACGCCGCCCGCGGGGTCGAGGTGGTGCTGCCGCGGCGCGCCGCCGAACGAGAGGCCGCGACGGCGATCCGGGAGCTCAGGCCCTGGATCGAGAGGCGCGTGCGCGAGCTCGAGCGCGTCCGCGCGACCGTGGCCGCCCGGGGTGGTCACGTCCCCTACCTGGGAGAGATGCTGCGCGTGGTGCCCGAGCGCGGGCGCACACGCGTTCACCGGCGCGGATCCGAGCTGCTGGCGCCGGCCGGCGCGGCACAGCGCGATGCGCTCGAGCGTTGGTACCGCCGGGCGGCTCGAATCGAGATCGCGCCGCGTCTCGACCGGGCCTGCGCCTCGGCCGGTGCGTCGTACGGCGCGCTGACGATCAGGGGGCAGCGGACCCGGTGGGCGAGCTGCTCGCCCACCGGCTCGATGAGCTTCAACTGGCGGCTGCTCCTGGCTCCCGAGCCGGTCCTCGACTACGTCGTATGGCACGAGGTCTGCCACCTCGAGATCATGGACCACTCGCCGCGCTTCTGGGCCCTGCTGCGCTCGCGGTGGCCTACGTATCGCGAGCAGGCGGCGTGGCTGCGCCGCAACGGCGCCATGCTGGTTCTATAGCGTCGGTCCGTCCTTGCTCAGCGCGCGCCGGAGCGCGCGGCACGACGTCTCGCCCTTGCGCTGGCGAACCACCTCGCGCCGCACGCGCCCGAGGTAGGCCTCGGTCGACCCGTCGCCGCGCACGTCAATCCCGGCGCGGACGCTCGGCAGCATCCGCTCAGGCCCGGCGAGCTCGATCCGGGCCGCGACCTGCTGGATCGGCTCGAAGCGCTTGAAGCGCGCGTCGACCTCCTCGCGCGGAGCCTGTTCGGACAGCTCGCTCACCCGCGCCTCGAGGGCCTCGAGCGCCTCGGAGAGCTCGGCGTAGCGGTTTCGCTGCACGCGCGGGCCGGTGCGCACCGTGAGCTTCCAGGACACGGACGCGATAATCGCAGGGAGCGGTTACGAAGGAATCATTCGTCTAGGCGGCCAGGTCGATCTCGAACTCGAACTCGTCGAGCGGGCCGACGTTGCGCGAGCGCGGCTGACGTCGCGCCAGCCGCCGGACGAGCCGATGGGCGGGCTCGTTGTCAGCGAGCATCGTGGCCCTTGAAGCGAGTGAACCCGTGCCGGACGGCGGCGCCGGCCAGCCGCTCGAGGAGCTCGGTCGCCAGCCCCTGGCCCTGGACGTGGTCGGCGACCACGATCGCGAACTCGGCCGCCTGCGAATCATCCGGCACCGCGACATAACGTCCAACGGCGACGATGTGCCCCGCGTCGTCCGGGCTGGTGGCGATCAGCGCCGCGTGGCTCGACCCGTCGATGTCGACCAGATAGCGCACCTCGCGCTGGCTCAGGTGCGGCTTCAGAGCCAGAAATCGCCTGTAGCGCGACTCGGGCGAGAGCCGTTCGAAAGCGACCCGCAGGCGCACGGCGTCGTCAGCCCGGATCGGCCTGACCAGCACCTCGCCACCGGACTGCAGACGCACTAACTCCATGAGACCAGCTTACGGTCGGTAAGCGGGGCGCTATGTGGCGCCGGTCACACGAGCGCCCTGGCGATTGGGGGTGGGTCAGAAAGCGACGTATATCGTCGTTTTCTGACCCACCCTCGTGGCTGCGGACGCATATCCACCCCCGGGGACGGGCCGGGGCGGGCCGCCCTACGAGCGCTCGTGCATCGGCACGTAGTCGAGCTGGTGCCTTCCGGTGTAGATCTGACGCGGGCGCGCGATCTTCTGCTCGGAGTCGTCGATCATCTCGAGCCACTGCGCGATCCACCCGCTCGTGCGGCCGATCGCGAACAGCACCGGGAACATCTCGACCGGCATCCCGAGCGCCTCGTAGATCAGGCCCGAGTAGAAGTCGACGTTCGGATACAGCTTGCGGTCGATGAAGTACTCGTCCTCGAGGGCGATCCGCTCGAGCTCGGTGGCGATGTCGAGCAGCGGGTTCTTGCCGGTGACCTCGAAGACCTCGTCCACGGCCTGCTTGATGATCTTCGCCCGCGGGTCGAAGTTCTTGTACACGCGGTGGCCGAAGCCCATCAGGCGCTCCCGGCCGTCCTTCACGCCCTGGATGAAATCCGGGATGTTGTCCGTCGTCTCGATCCGGCGGAGCATCCGCAGCACGGCCTCGTTCGCGCCGCCGTGCAGCGGCCCGTAGAGGGCGGCCACGCCGGCGGCGACGGCCGAGTACGGGTCGACCTGGCTCGAGCCGACGCTGCGAACGGCGCTCGTCGAGCAATTCTGCTCGTGGTCGGCGTGGAGGATGAACAGGACGTCGAGCGCGTGCTCGAGCCGCGGGTCGGGCTCGTACTTCAGCTCGGTCATCTTGTAGATCATCGAGAGGAAGTTGCCGGCGTAGCCGAGGTCGTTGTCCGGATACACGTAGGGCATGCCCCGGTTGTGCCGGTAGGAGAAGGCGGCGAGCGTCGGCATCTTCGCGATCAGGCGGATGATCTGCATGTAGCGGACCTCCTCGTCCTTGATCGCGCTCGCCTCCGGATAGAAGGTCGAGAGCGCGCCGACCGAGGCCAGCAACATGCCCATCGGGTGAGCGTCGTAGCGGAAGCCCTGCATGAACTCCTTGACGTTCTCGTGCACGAACGTGTGGATCGTGACCTCGTGCGTCCAGCCGTCGAGCTGCTGCTGGGTGGGCAGGTCGCCGTGGACAAGTAGGTAGGCGACCTCGAGGTAGGAGGACTTCTCGGCCAGCTGCTCGATCGGGTAGCCGCGGTACTCGAGGATGCCCTTGTCCCCGTCGATGTAGGTGATCGACGACCGGCACGACGCCGTGGCCATGTAGGCCGGGTCGTAGGTCATCAGCCCGAAGTCGTCGTCGTGGGTCTTGATCTTGCGCAGCTCGGTCGCGCGGATCGTGCCGTCCTCGATCGGCAGCTCGTACTGCTTGCCGGTTCGATTGTCGGTGACCGTGAGCGTGTCGCTGCTCTTGGCTACGTCCGCGCCATCCTCGTGCTGAGTCTCGGTCGTCATGGCACTCCTCTCGCGATTGCCGGGCCCTTGTCCGGCTCGAGGCCGATGCAATGGACTCTAATACCCGGATTGCGTCGGCGGAAAGCCGTGCGGTCTCGGGGCCGGCGGCGAGGGCTACTTCGGGAAGGAGCTGGTGTGGATCGCCATCGCGATCGCGATTACGGCGAGGAGGAGGCTGACGAGGATCACGCCCCGCTGGCCGCGCTGGTTGTACGGAAACTCCGGACGCGTGAGCCCAGCGAACGCGAGGCCCACGGCCCAGAGGGCGAACACGGCGCCGGCGATGTAGAACGGGACCTTCGACGGTTCCGAGGCCGCGAGCAGGAACGTGGACATCGGCGGCGAGCCTATCCGATCCTGGTTGCGCGGGGCTCGCTGCCGGGGGCGCCCTCGTAGCGGCTCTCGGTGGCCGCGCGCTGACCCTGGTAATGGCTGCCGAGCTCGGGGCTGCCGTAGGGCCTGAGCGCCGCGCGGTCGAGGGTCATGAACGAGAGCTGAGCGATCGGGAGACCGGGGTAGAGCTTGATCGGGACGCGAGTCAGGTTGTTGAGCTCGAGCGTCAGCGTGCCCTTCCAGCCCGGATCGCAGAAGCCGGCGGTGGCGTGGACGATCAGGCCGAGCCGGCCGAGGCTCGACTTGCCCTCGATCCGGGCGACGATGTCGTCCGGGAGCTCGACCCATTCGAGGGTCCGGCCGAGGCAGAACTCGCCCGGGTGGATGACGAACGACTCGGCCTCGGGAACGACGACCTCCTCGGTGAGGCCGGCGGGCGGGTCGCGCAGGTCGATGGCCGACGCACGGTGGTTGTGAAAGACGCGGAACGAATCCCCGAGGCGAAGGTCGACGCTGGCCGGCTGGACCAGATCCGGATTCCACGGATCGATGCGGATCCGCCCCTGGCCGACGAGATCGAGGATCGTGCCGTCCGAGAGGACCGAGACAGGGGTCTCATTCATGCCGCGAAGCATGCCAGCGCGGGCGGATCAGTGACCCAGCGAGCGCGCCCGCGCCTTCAGGGTGCGGACCCGGGCGGGCGGCAGCGGCGCCGGGTCGCCGTGCGGGCCGCGCCGCGGATGGCGCGGGAACGGCCGGCGCGGGTGGCGGCGATGGCGCTTGACGCCGCCGTCGTCGTCGTTGGACGACGACGTGTCCTCAGGCTCCTGCTTCACGGCCCACCAGACAAGGTAGATCAGAGCCGCGATCGGCACCTTCAGCGCAACCATCAACCACAGGAATCCCCACGTCACGTAGCCGCGATCCTACCCTGATTGCCTCCCGCTGTCACGGGTGTTTCGGGGCGGAATTCCGGGGCTTCGCGGGCGAGCACCCCCGCGCCTTCCGCAACGGGGAGCGGCCTAATCCCGGAGCGCGATCGGCTTCTCGACGAAGTGCGTGATCCGCTGCAATTCGGCGACGCGGTCGGCGATCTCCTCGCTGGTCAGCCGCGCCACGCGCTCGACCCCGAACTCCTCGACATTGAACGACGCCAGCGCCGTGCCGTAGGCCATCGCCCGCGTCAGCACGTCGCGGTCGAGCTCACCGTCCGGATGGGCGGCGACGTAGCCCATGAAGCCGCCGGCGAAGGAGTCGCCGGCGCCGGTGGGGTCGACGACGGTCTCGAGCGGGAAGGCCGGGAGGCCGAAGAAGCCCTCCTCGGTGAACATGGCCGCGCCGTACTCGCCCTGCTTGGCGACGATCACGCGCGGGCCCCACTCGCGGACCTGGCGCGCGGCGCGGACGAAGTTCGGCTCGCGCGTGAGCTCGCGTAGCTCGGCGTCGTTGAGGAGCAGGCAGTCCACGCCGCTGATCGTCTCGATCAGCGAATCTCGGGCGGTCTCGATCCACAGGTTCATCGAGTCGAGCGCGACGAACCGGGCCTCCTCGCACTGGCGACGGACCTCGTGCTGGAGGTCGGGCTGGATGTTGGCCAGGAACAGAACGTCGGACGCACGGGAGAGCTCGGAGAGCTTGGGCTGGAAGGAGGCGAACACGTTGAGCTGCGTGTCGAGGGTCTCGCGCTCGTTCAGATCCCAGCCGTACTCGCCGCGCCAGAAGAACGTGCGCCCGCCGGCCACGTGCTCGATGTCACCGGTCTCGATCCCGCGCTCGCGGAGCACCTCGTACTCGGCTTCGCCGAAGTCGTCGCCCACTGGGCCGACGACGTGGACGGTGTCGAAGAACGACGCCGCGAGCGCGAAGTGGACGGCGGACCCGCCGAGCATGCGCTCGCGGGTTCCGAACGGAGTCTTGACCGCGTCGAACGCGATCGAGCCGACGACTGTCACCGACATCGGGCGGGAAGGCTAGCGGCCCGCCCGCGAACGGGCCGCACACCCCGGGCGGACTCCGCCGCCCTGATGGTCCGGGTGCCTGGGCGCGGCGGGCTTCTGGGCGGAGACGGCGGCTCCCCGCGGCTACTCGTGCGGGATCACGAGCACGGGGCAGGGCGTGATGTGGAGCAGGCGCTGCGTGACGCTGCCGAGCAGCAGCCCGCCGAGGGCAGTGTGCCCGCGCGTGCCCATCACGATCAGATCCGCCGCCTCCTCCTCGGCCACCTTGGCCAGCGTGTGGGCGGCGCTGGAGGCCCCCCCATGCACGACCCTGATGTTCGCGTTGACGCCCGCGGCGGCAAGATCCTTCACCTGGGTGGCGATCTTGGACTGGCGCTCGTCCTCGTCCACGTTCAGCTCCGGGGCGCCGTGACCGCCCGGCCCCGCGAGGTTCTCGACGCTGTGCAGAACAATCAGCGACGCGCCGTCCTCCGAGGCCAGCGACTTGACGGTGTCCAGCGCGCGATCGGCGGAGTCCGATCCATCGGTGGCCCAGATGATCTTCTTGAACATGCGCTACCCCCGGTCGTGGCTACGCAACAAGCGCGCCAGGGTCACTAGGTAGGGCGAACATACCATTGCGCGCGAGCGGTGGGAAGATCTCAGTCTGGAGCGCGCCCAAGAGTCGCGCGGACGCGCTCGCCGCGCGGGTCGACCAGCGGCTCACGAGTGAGCTCGCCGCGCACCCATGTTCCGAAGATGTCGATCTCGACCTCGGTCCCGAGCTCGACCTCGGCCGGCAGGTACGCATAGGCGATCGAGCGCTCGACCGTGTAGCCGTAGCCGCCGCTGGTCACCCGTCCGACCACCTCGTCGCCGAGCCGCACCGGTTCGTTGCCGAGCGCCACCGAGCGCGGGTCGTGGAGGACGACACAGCGCAGCCTCCGCTCGGGAGTATCGGACAGCGCCTCGGAGCCGATGAACGTCTTGTCCTTGCGGACGCAGAAGCCGAGACCGCCCTCGTACGGGGTCTCGTCCGGGGTGATGTCGGCGGCCCACACGCGGTAGCCCTTCTCCAGGCGGAGCGAATCGATCGCGCGGTAACCGCAGGCGAGCATCCCGTGGGAGCGGCCGGCGCCCCACAGCGCACGCCACAGCCCGGCGCCGTACTCGGTCGGGCAGTAGAGCTCCCAGCCGGCCTCGCCCACGAACGTCACCCGGAGCGCGCGGACCGGCGCGTCCCCGACCGCGATCTCGCGCATCGACATGTACGGGAAGTCGAGGGGATCTGGGGTCAACGGCGCGAGGATCTCGTACGCCTTCGGGCCCCAGAGCGCGAAGCAGGCCCAGCGCGCGGTGACGTCGCTGAGCCGGACCGAGCCGTCCTCGGGCAGGTGGCGGCGGATCCAGCTCGCATCGTGATTGCCGAAGGCGGTTCCGGTGACGACCCCGAACAGCTCCTCCTCGATCCTCGTCACGGTGAAGTCGCATTCGATCCCTCCGCGGCGGTTGAGCATCTGCGTATAGGTGATCGCGCCCACGTCGCGCGAGACCCGGTTGTCGCACAGCCGCTCGAGCAGCTCGGCCGCGCCCGGCCCGGATAGCTCGAGCTTGGCGAACGACGACTCGTCGAACAGGCCGGCGACCGTGCGCGTGGCCCGGTGCTCGGCCTCAATCGCCGGCGACCAGTGCATCCCCGCCCAGCCGCGGGGGCGGAGCTCGGGATCACCGCCGGGCGCATTCGAGGAGTACCAGTTGACGCGCTCCCAGCCCGACTTCTCGCCGAACTCGGCGCCGTGCTCGACATGCCACGGATAGGCGCTCGAGACCCGCAGCGGCCGTCCCGCCTCGCGCTCGTGGCCCGGGTAGCGGATGTCGTAGTAGGTCTCGTAGACCTCCTTGGCCCGCTTGAGCGTGTACGCCGGCGAGCGGTAGTGGGGGCCGAAGCGGCGGATGTCCATCTCCCACACGTCAAGCGACGGTTCGCCGGCGGTGATCCACTCCGCCATCACCCTGCCGATGCCGCCGGCGCCGGCCAGCCCGTGGGCGCAGAAACCGGCCGCAACGTACAGGCCGTGGACCTCGGACTCGCCCAGACAGAACTCGTTGTCGGGCGTGAACGCCTCCGGCCCGTTGATCAGCCGCGTGACCTTCACCTCCTCCATCACCGGAACGCGCTTGCTGCTGTTGCGAGCGATCTCCTCGAACCGGGGCCAGTCCTCCTCGAGCAGGCGGCCGTTGAAGTCGGCCGGGATCGCATCGACGAGGTGGCCGTCAAGCGCCCACGGAGCGCTCTGACGCTCGTATCCGCCCATCACCAGCCCGGCCCCCTCTTCGCGGAAGTAGACGAGCAGGTCGGGGTCCCGCAGGGTGGGCAGGTGCTCGCCCGGCGTTCGGTCCCGGAACGGCTGCGTGACCAGGTACTCGTGGGCGAATGGGACGATCGGCACGCGAACGCCGGCCAGCCGGCCGATCTCGGCCGCGAACATCCCACCGGCGTTGACCACGATCTCGGTCTCCACATCCCCCCACTGCGTGCGCACGCGGCGAACGCGCCCGCGCTCGACGTCGATCCCGGTCACGCGGGTGTGGGTGAACACCTGACAGCCGCCCTGGCGCGCGCCGTCGATCAGCGCATAGGTGAGCTGCGAGGGATCGAGGTACCCGTCGGTCGGCAGGTAGGAGGCACAGCGCACGCCGTCGCTCACCATCAGCGGGAACAGCTCGCGCGCCTCGTCGGCCGAGAGGAGCTCGAGCGGCAGCCCGAAGGTCTTCGCCCAGGCGACCTGCCGCATCACCTCCTGCTCGCGCTCGGGCGTGCATGCGAGACGGATCCCGCCACAGCCCACCCAGCCGCAGTCGAGCGTGCGGTAGAGCTCGACCGAGTCCATCATCATACGAGTCAGCGAGACGCTGCCGCGCAGCTGGCCGACGAGCCCGGCCGAGTGGAAGGTGGAGCCACTGGTGAGCTCGTTGCGGTCGACGAGGACGACTTCGCGCTCGCCGAGCTGCGCGAGGTGATAGGCGATCGATGCGCCGCCGACGCCCCCGCCGATGATCACCACACGGGCGCGGTCGGGCAGCTCACGCGGCCGCGGCACCCAACCACTCCGCAAGCCGGGGGTCGTGGGACGCCTCGTCCAGCCTGGCGAAGTGGCTGTCGGCGTACGCGTCGAAATCGAAGTCGAGCTCGGAGACGACGGACTGGACCACGCCCCAGGCCGCCTCGCGCGCGTCGGACATGATCCGCATCAGACGGAGCGCCGCGCGCCGGGAGGCGCTCGGCGGCTGGTCGTAGTAGACGGTCAGGAGCCGCTCCTCGTCCTCCTCGCCGAACTCGTTGTTGACCGCGAGGTTGCCGAGATCGAACATCCGGTGGCCCATGCCGGCGTACTCCCAGTCGACCAGCATCACGCCGTCGCCCACCCCGAGCAGGTTCGCCGGGAGCAGGTCGTTGTGGCACGGCACCGGCTCGCTGAGCGGGAGCGCCGCGCCGATCCGTCCCGCCAGCTCGCGCGCGGACGCGTAGGCGGCGGGCAGGCGCCCGCCGCGCTGCTCCACGAGCTCGGCGTAGGAGCCCAGCAGGTCGGGCACCCAGAACGTGATCGGCAGCAGCGCGCCGCCGTCGTGGAAGGTCCGCAGCGCCCGCGCAACCTGCTCGAGCCGTTTCCTGACGTCCGCCGCCGCCAGTGCCGTGCAGCGCACGAAGTCGGTCACCAGGCAGTCGTCCTCCCCGGCCGCCACCGCCGGAGCGATGCCGAGCCGGGCGGCCGAGTCGTTGGCGAGGCGCTCGGCCTCGCGACTGATTCCCAGCAGCGACGTGTCCTTGCCGGGCAGGCGCACGACGCAATCGCGGCCCTCGAACGACACCCGGTAGTTGCGGTTCGTGATACCGCCCTCGAGCGGAACCGGAGGCCCGTCGGCCGGACCCAGGCGTGTCTGGAGCCGGTCCACGATCGCGTTAACGTCGCCCACAGAGCGAAACCTAGCGTTTAAGGCTCGCTTCCTATACCTTCAGCGCGGAATGCGAGGGGCAGCCCGGATCGATGGGCAGCCCGGATCGAGGAGCGAAGCGCATGAGTGGGGCAACGACGATCGACGAGCTCACCGCCAGGGTCCAGAGCGGCGAGATCGACACCGTCCTGCTGGCGATGACCGACATGCAGGGCCGCCTCCAGGGCAAGCGCCTGACCGCGCGCCACTTCCTCGATGAGGTGGCCCACCACGGGGCGGAGGGGTGCAACTACCTGCTCGCAGTCGACGTCGACATGACTCCGGTCGACGGCTATGAGATGGCCTCGTGGGAGAAGGGCTACGGCGATTTCGCAATGCGCCCGGACCTCGAGACCCTTTGCATGGTCCCCTGGCAGCCCGGAACCGCGCTGTGCCTGGCCGACCTCGAGTGGGCCGACGGATCGCCCGTCGTGGCCTCTCCGCGGCAGATACTGAAGGCGCAGCTGGCCCGGCTGGACGAGCGAGGCTGGACGGCCAACGCGAGCACCGAGCTCGAGTTCCTGGTCTTCAACGACAGCTACGAGGACGCGTGGCACAAGGGCTACCGCGACCTCGACCCCGCCAACCTCTACAACGTCGACTACTCGCTGCTCGGCACAGCCAAGATCGAGCCGCTGATCAGGCGCATCCGCAACTCGATGGAGGGCGCCGGGCTCGAGGTCGAGAACTCCAAGGGCGAGTGCAATCTCGGCCAGCACGAGATCAACTTCCGCTATGCGAACGCGCTGAAGACGGCGGATCAGCACGCGATCTACAAGAACGCGGCGAAGGAGATCGCGGCCCAGGAGGGAATGTCGATCAGCTTCATCTCCAAGTTCAACGAGCGCGAGGGCAGCTCGTGCCACATCCACTTCTCGATCGCGGACGGTCAGGGGCCGCTGTTCGCGCGCGAGCGCGCGACCTTCGACGCATTCCTGGCCGGTCAGCTCGCCTGCCTGCGCGAGCTGACCCTGTTCCTGGCTCCGAACGTCAACTCCTACAAGCGCTACGCCGAGGGCTCGTTCGCGCCCACCGCGGTCGCGTGGGCGGAGGACAACCGAACCTGCTCGCTGCGCGTGGTCGGCCACGGGCCGTCGCTGCGGTTCGAGAACCGGGCCGGCGGCTCGGACCTCAACCCGTACATGGCGCTGAGCGCGCTGATCGCGGCCGGGCTGCACGGCGTCGAGCACGGCCTCGAGCTCGAGGCGCCCTACAACGGCAACGCGTACCTCGCCAGCGACAAGCCTCGGCTGCCCAGCACCCTGCGCGACGCGCGCGAGTTGTTCGCCTCCTCCGACGTCGCCCGCAGCGCATTCGGCGACGAGGTGGTCGACCACTATGCCCACGCCGCCGACGTCGAGCTGCAGGCTTTCGAAGCGGCCGTGACTGACTGGGAGCGATTCCGGGGGTTTGAACGTCTGTGAACCGGGTCGTGGAGGTACCGTCGCTCGAGGACGTCGCCTCCCTCGACACGGTATTTGCCCCGGTCCGATCGCAGACCGCGTTCGAGGAGACGGTCGAGCGGCTGGGTACGGCGATCAGCCTCGGCCTGTTACCGCCCGGCACGCGTCTCCCCGCCGAACGTGAGCTATGCGCCAAGCTCGGGATCGCGCGCTCGACGCTCCGCCAGGCGCTCGTGGCGCTCGGCCAGAGCGGTCACCTGCGCGCCACCCGCGGCCGCGGCGGCGGGACCTTCGTGGCCGACCCCCAGCCCCCCGCCGATCCGCCATCAGCCGACGTGCAGGCAGCGTGGCGCGACGTGTGCGATGAGCGGATGGCGGTCGAGGTCGGGGTCGCAGTGCTGGCGGCAGAGCGGGCCGAGCCGTACATGCTCGACGCCCTGGACGAGCTTGTAATCGCGCTTGACGGGTTGCTCGACGACTTCGCCGGCTACCGCCAGGCCGACATCCGCCTGCACGTGGGGCTGGCCGAGTCCACGCGAAGCCCGCGCCTGATGACCGCGATGACCGAGGTTCAGGGGTCGATGAGCGGGCTGATCTCGCTGATCGCTCACCCGCCCGAGGTGCTCGACTCCGCCAACGCCCAGCACCGCCGGATCCTTGCCGCCGTGAGACGGCGTGACGAGGACGGGGCGGCGGCCGCGATGGCCTCCCACCTCCGCGGCACGGAGCACATCCTGGCCGGGCTTATGCCGAAAGGCTGAAAACCTCCGCAAGTCTTGACTTCCGTCTCGACCCGGGCGTAAGGTGTCGCCGCTAAGGACGGACCATCAGACCTTTTTACGAGGAGGGGCCGAATGGAAGCCAGTCAAGGGACGTTGTCGGGTGACGAGCAGAGGCTCGCCGAGCTTGGGTACAAGCAGGAGCTGAAGCGAGGCTGGAGCGGGTTCTCCAACTTCGCAATCTCGTTCTCGATCATCTCGGTGCTGGCGGGCTGCTTCACGACCTACGGCCAGGCCTGGAACAACGGCGGCCCGATCGCGATCTCGCTCGCCTGGCCGGTGATCAGCCTGCTGATCCTGTGCGTCGCCTTCTCGATGTCCGAGCTGGCGTCGGCGATGCCAACCGCCGGCGGGATCTACTACTGGGCGTCGAAGCTGGGCGGCCCCGTCTGGGGCTGGTTCACCGGCTGGTTCAACCTGGTCGGGCTGGTCGCCGTTGTGGCGTCCGTCGACTACATCTGCGCGAGCTTCCTGCAGACCCTGCTGGGGCTCTACAAGGTGAATTTCATCTTCAACTTCGCCTCGACCAACGTGAAGTACAACGACCACGTGATCTTCGCCCTGTTCGTGCTCATCCTGATCATGGGTGGACTGCTCAACGTATTCTCGAGCCAGCTCGTGTCGCTGTTCAACCGGATCTCCGTGTGGTGGCACGTGATCGGGGTTGCGGTGATCGTCGCGATTCTGCTGCTGGTCCCGGACCACCTCCAGAGCTTCTCGTTCGTGTTCGGCCACCGCATCAACAATTCGGGCTTCAGCAACGGGATGTACTGGTACTACATCCTGCCGCTCGGCTTCCTGCTGACGATGTACACGATCACCGGCTACGACGCGTCCGCTCACCTCTCCGAGGAGACGCACGGCGCCGACAAGTCTGCGGCCAAGGGCGTGTGGCGGTCCGTCTTCTACTCGGCCGTGATCGGCTGGATCGTGCTGCTGGCAATCACCTTCGCGGCGATCCATCCGAGCGCGATGACCGCGAGCGCGACCGCGATCCCGATCTTCACGAGCGCACTCACCTCGGCGGCGGCGAAGGCCGTGATCCTGATCTCCACCGTCGGCCAGCTGTTCTGCGGGGTTGCGTGCCTGACCAGCGCCTCGCGCATGACATTCGCCTTCTCGCGCGACGGCGCGGTCCCGGGCCACAACCTGTGGCGCCGGCTGGGCAAGAACAAGACCCCGACCTGGTCGGTGTTCTTCGTCTGCATGTTCGCGCTGATCGTCACGATCCCGGCCTACTTCCCGAGCAAGAGCGGGTACCCGGTCGCATTCTTCGCCGTGACCACGCTCTCCACCGTCGGGCTCTACATCGCCTACACGCTTCCGACCCTCCTGCGCTGGCGGATGGGCGACAAGTTCGAGGCCGGGCCCTGGACGCTGGGCCGGAAGTACAAGTGGGTGAACCTGATTGCGATCGTCTGGGTCGCGCTGTACACGGTCATCGGCTGCCTCCCGTTCACGCCGGCCGGCGTGTTCTTTGGCAGCAGCTTCAGCTGGTCGGCGGTCAACTACGCACCGATCGTGCTGATTGTGGTCATCGGTGCGGTGTCGATCTGGTGGTGGGCGTCGGCCCGCAAGACGTTCAAGGGACCGGTCCGGACGATCGAGATGCCCGAGATTGGAGCCGCGCCGACACCCGGCGTGGCGCCGGCGCAACCAACGGGTAGCTGACAGGCCGTTGACGGAACTGCTGCAGGTCATTGAGCCCGCCACCGAGGCGGTGCTCAAGGAGGTTCCGCGCGCCGATGCGGACACGGTCGACGACGCGGTCGCACGGGCGCGAGCGGCGTTCCCGGCTTGGCGGGCGATCGGTCCCGCCGACCGGGCGGCGCACCTGCACGCACTCGCCGACGCGCTCGAGGATGCCCAGGAGGATCTGGCTACGGTCGAGGCGCGCAACGCAGGCAAGCCGATCGGCGACGCGCGCGGCGAGATGGGGATGGTCGTGCAGACGTTCCGGTACTACGCCGGTGCGCCGGAGCGCCCGCACGGAGACACGATCCCGGTGGCCGGCGGACAGGCCTTCACCGTGCGCGAGCCGCTCGGCGTCGTGGGGCTGATCGTGCCCTGGAACTTCCCGCTCGTGATCGCGGCCTGGAAGCTCGGCCCGGCGCTCGCGGCGGGCAACACGGTCGTGCTCAAGCCGGCCGAGCTGACGCCACTGACCGCGCTGCGCTTCGCCGAGATCGCGACCGAGGCGGGGATCCCGGACGGCGTCGTCAACGTCGTCGTCGGACCCGGGCGCACCTGCGGACAGCGCCTGGTCGAGCATCCGGACGTGGCCAAGATCGCGTTCACCGGCTCGACCGAGGTCGGCCGCTCGATCGCGGCCGGCGCCGCCGCGACGATCAAGCGAGTCACGCTCGAGCTCGGAGGCAAGTCGCCCAACGTGGTGTTCGCCGACGCCGACCTCGAGGCGGCCGCCGCGGCCGCGCCGATGGCCGTGTTCGGCAACGCGGGCCAGGACTGCTGTGCGCGCTCGCGGATCCTGGTTCAGGAATCGGTCCTGGATGAGTTCATGGGCCACCTGGACGCCGCCGTCTCCTCGATCCGCGTCGGCGATCCGCTGTCCGAGGACACCCAGATGGGCCCGCTGATCTCCGCCGATCAGCTCGAGACGGTCGGCAGCTTCGTCAATGACGAGGCCCCGGTCGCGATCCGGGGCAGCGCCCCCGACGGTCCTGGCTACTGGTTCGCGCCGACGATCCTGTGCCCCGTCGATCCGGGAGCGCGGGCCGCGCGCGAGGAGATCTTCGGGCCGGTGGCGACGGTGATCCCGTTCGGCGATGAGGAGGAAGCCGTCCGCCTTGCGAACGACACGATCTACGGGTTGTCGGGCTCGATCTGGTCACGGAACGGAGCTCGCGCGCTGCGTGTCGCGCGTGGCATCGATGCCGGCGTCCTGTCGATCAACTCCAACACCTCGGTCCGTGTCTCGACGCCGTTCGGAGGCTTCAAGCAGTCCGGCTACGGCCGCGAGCTGGGTCCCCACGCGCTCGACGCCTACACGGAGGTCAAGTCGATCTACTACGCGACGTCATGAGGCTCGAGGGCAAGGTCTGCGTGGTCACGGGCGCGGCCGGAGGGATCGGCGAGGCAACGGCCGCGGTGTTCGAGCGCGAGGGCGCGCGTGTGGTCGGCGTCGATCTGCGCGAGCACGCGGTCGGCGCACTGGCGCTGCGGGCCGACCTGACCGACGAGCAGGCGGTGAGCGAGCTCTACGCGCGGGCCCGGGCGGAGATGGGGCGGATCGACGTCCTGTTCAACAACGCCGGCATCTCGCCGACCGACGACGCCTCGGTAGTCGAGACCTCGTTCGAGGCGTGGGAACGGGTCCAGGCCGCGAACCTGCGCAGCGTGTTCCTGTGCTGCAAGCACGGCATGCCGCACCTGCTCGAGGCGGGCGGCGGCTCGGTGATCAACACGGCCTCGTTCGTCTCGGTCGTCGGCTCGGCGACCTCGCAGATCTCCTACACGGCATCGAAGGGGGGCGTCCTGGCGCTGTCGCGCGAGCTCGGCGTGGAGTTCGCCAAGCGGGGCGTACGAGTCAACGCCCTGTGCCCGGGCCCGGTCGACACCCCGCTGCTTCGCGAGCTCTACGCCAAGGACCCGGAGCAGGCGGCGCGCCGGCTCGTGCACGTCCCGATGGGGCGCTTCGCGCGCGCCGAGGAGATCGCCAACGCCGTCCTGTTCCTGGCCAGCGACGAGTCGAGCTACGTGAACGCGACCACGTTTCTGGTCGACGGCGGGATCACCGGGGCGTACACGACCCCGCTGTAGGGAACGGGCCCGCGCATGCGCGGGCCCGCCCGGGGCCGCATGCGGCCCCGGGGGCGGGGGCGCATGCGCCCCCGCCGACCACGCTCAGCTGCTCTCGGCGGGAGCCGGGCGCGGCAGTGACGGCTCAACCCGCAGCCACCGGGCCGGCCGCTCGGGCAGCCACCAGTTCCAGCGGCCGAACAGGGACACGACGGCGGGCACCAGCAGCGCTCTGATCACGGTGGCGTCGAGGATGATCCCCGCCGCCAGCCCGGTCGCGAACACCTTCACGTCGGTCTCGGGCCCCGAGGCCATCGAGACGAAGGCGAGGAACAGGATCAGCGCCGCACTGGTGACCAGCCGCCCGGTCCGCCCGATGCCACGGATAACCGCGGTGTCGGTCGAGCCCGTGCGGTCGTACTCCTCGCGCATGCGGGCGAGGATGAACACCTCATAGTCCATCGAGAGCCCGAACAGGAACGCGAACACCATGAGCGGGATCCACGCGGTCACCGAGTGGGTGGCCTGGATGCCCCACAGCGCACTCGATCCGTGGCCCTCCTGCCACACCAGCGTGATCACACCCCACGCCGCCGCGACGCTGATCACGTTCAGGATCACCGCCTTGAGCGGCAGCAGCAGCGAGCGGAAGGCGCGCGCCAGGAGCAGGAATGTCAGCACCGCGATCAGCGCGATCATCTCCGGGAAGGAGCCGTAGATCGCCGAGACGAAGTCGGCGTTCTCGGCGCCGATCCCCCCGACCCTGACGGCGGGGCCGAGGTCGTGGGCGGCGTCGCGGACGGCCGTGATCGTGTCGCGGCCGGCCGGCGTCGAGCCGTCGGCCACCGGGATCGCGTCGACGACCGCGGTCCCGCCGCGCTGCCACGCGGCATTCGCGGGTGCGAGAGAGCCGTGGACGCCGGGTGCCGATGCGATCGCCGCCGCGACGCGCGGCGCGTTGGCGCTGGGCGAGAGGACCTCGATCGGCTGCAGCGCTCCGGCTCCGATGCCAGAGCGCTCGAGCGCGAGCAGGCCCGTTCTGGCGTCGCCCTGCTTGGACAGCGTGTTGACATTCGGTGTGCCCGGCTGCAGCGACGTCGCGGCCAGGACGAGCGCCACGAGCACGACGGCGGCGGCGGCCGCGGCGGCCCAGCGGCGGCGAACGACCAGCTGAGCCCACGACGTCCAGGATCGGCTCGCCCTGTCCTCGCGGCGCCGGTGCGGCCAGTCGAGCCGATCGCCGAACGCGGCCAGCACGACCGGCAGAAGCGTCACCGCGACGATCACGCTGATCAGCGGGATCAGCATCCCCGCGTAGCCGATCGAGCGCAGGAAAGGCAGCGGCAGGACGATCATCGCCAGCAGCCCGATCGCCACCGTCGTGCCGCTGAAGACGACGGCGCGGCCCGCCGTCTGCATCGCGCGGACCACGGCCTCATCGCCACTGTGGCCGCGCGATCTCTCCTCGCGCCAGCGGACCACGATCAGCAGCGAGTAGTCGATCGCCACCCCGAGCCCGATCAGCGCGACCAGGAACTCGACGATCATCGACACATCGGTCACCGTGGTCATGCCCCAGAGCACGAGGAACGTGGTCATGATCGAGACGATCGCCATCAGGATCGGCACGAACGCGTTCAGCGACGCGAACACGAAGGCGAGAACGACGAGCGCGCCGAGACCGCCGAGCATCGCCTCGAGCAGCACGCCCGGACCGTTCGAGCCACGGGTCTGGTTCTGCAGCGCGTCGAAGCCGGTGACGTGCACGGGCGCTCCGGCGATCGTGTCCCCCGCCAGCACGGCGGCGGCGCGCTTGGCCGCCTTGGTGTTGTTGGCAAAACTCTCGTTGTCCGGCGGCGGGTAGGCGAGCACGAACGTCGTGCGGCCGTCGTCGGACACAAACGCACGCGAGCCCGTGGAGGCGAACGACGCCGTGCGCGTCCCGGGGATCGCCTGGCGCAGCCGAGCCTCGATCCGCACGAGGCCGGAGCGGACGGACGGCGACGAGACGGACGTCCCGGCCGGCAGCGTCACGACGGGGACAAGCGGCGCATAGCGGCCACCCCCGTGATAAGTGTGCGCGATCCGATCGTTGGTCCGGAATCCCTCGCGTCCTGGGACGCTGAACTTCCTGCTGAATGCTCCGGTGGCGGTCCCGACCGTCGCCATGCCAACCAGCGTCACGAGGATCCAGAAGGCTGCGACGACTCGCTTGTGGGCCAGCACCCAGCGGGTAGTTGTGGTCATCATCTCCGCGACTCCTGCTAGTTCGGTTCCCGCATGGTTTCTATCATAAACTATTTTCGGATGCCATCGTTGACGCTACAATTTGTTGTAAATGGGTGAAGAGTCAACAGTCCCCCCGTTCGGCTTGCACATCGCGCTCGCCCGCCATACCGGCTTCCTCATCAACCGGATCGCGATCGAGGCCCGCAAGCAGTTCACCGCTCGGCTCGATTCGCTCGACCTCAACCTCCGCATGTGGGGCGTGCTCAATGTGCTCGACGTCGAGGGCGAGATCACGCAGCACGCGCTCGGACAGGGCGTCGGCATCGACCCCAGCTCGATGGTCGCGACAATCGACGAGCTCGAGGCCAAGGGCCTGGTCGAACGGCGGCGACACCCGAGCGACCGGCGCGCACACGCGCTGCACCTGACCGAGATGGGGCGCGAAACGCTCAACCGCGGGCGCGAGCTCGCGCGCGCAGCGCAGAACGAACTGCTGGCCCCGCTCAGCGCGGCCGAGCGAAAGCAGCTCCACGAGCTCCTGCTCCGAGTCGCGCTCGGGCTCGGCGACGAGGTCAAGAAGCCCGGCAAACAGGTGGCCAGCGTGGCCGATCTGTGACGACTCGCCTCACCGGGCAGACCAACGCGACATAGTGTGCAGCTCGATGCTCGAGCGGCTGATCATTCTCGGCGGGGGTGGCTGGTTCCCCGCGCACGGCCGCCATACCGCGTGCGCGCTGCTGCGCGACGGACACAGCGCGATCATGATCGACGCGGGCACCGGGGTCGGGCGACTTGTGGAGCAGCCCGAGCTGCTCGACGGTATCCAGCACCTCGACATCCTGCTCACGCACTTCCACCTCGACCACGTGGCCGGACTGGCCTACCTCCCGGCGCTGCAGCTGTCTAGCGACACGACGGTATGGGGACCCGGTCAGAGCCTGTACGGGATCCCGACCGCACACCTGCTCGAGCGCCTCTCGAACGAGCCGTTTCACCCCGTGCCGCTGCGCGATCAGGACATCGAGGTGCGCGACCTCCCGACTGGCGAGGTCGAGCTCGCGGGCGCACGCATCGACACCCGCCGCCAGGATCGCCACACGGCCCCCTCGCTTGCGTTCCGCTTCGACGACCTGCTGACCTGGGTCACCGACACGGCCTACGACGAGGCCTCGGCCGCGTTCGCTGCCGGCTGCCGGATGCTCGCGCACGAGGCCTGGTTCACGACCGCGGAGCCGCGCAACCCGACGATCCACTCCTCGGCGCTCGAGGCGGCGACGGTCGCAGCCGACGCCGAGATCGACCGGCTGCTGCTGATCCACGCGCCGCCGTGCGCGCCCTCCGTCGAGGAGCTCGCCGTCGAGGCGCAGACCGTGTTTCCCCGCTCGCTGCTCGCGCACGACGGAGCGGACCTGTCGATGATGCTGGCCTGAGGCCGGGTCAGGCAGCCGCCGCGGCGACGCGCGCCGCGCTGCGCTCGGCCGCCGTCACGCTGCTTCGGACCTGGAACGAGAGCGCGATCCCGATGCCCAGCAGCGTCCACGTGACCGGGTCCTCGAGGAAGTCCGCATACAGCATCGTGTGGAACACGAGCGCCAGGAAGGCGGCGCCGATCGCCGCCCGTACCGGGCTGCCGCGCACGTCGCGGAGGAGGCCGACGAGCGCGACCACGACGAGCGCCACGTAGGCGAGCTCGCCGATCAGACCCTGTTCGGCGCCGACCGTGATCGGGATCGTGTGCGAGGCCGACAGGGTCTGCGAGCTGCTCGGATGGTGGCGTCGGAACTCGGCCACGAATGATCCCGAGCCGTAGCCCCAGATCGGACGGTCGCGGAACAGGTCGAACCCGCCGCTGACCAGGCCCGCACGGCCGCTCGAGGCGCCGTTGAGCCCCTGGTTGAGCCCAAACGTCTTGGGCGAGATCGCGAGCGCCGCGGCCCCGAGGGCCACCACGACGGCCGCTGCCGTGATCACCGGCCAGGCCTTCCACCGGATCGCCGCGAGGGCGGCCAGTCCGACCAGCAGCGCCCCCAGGCTTGAGCGTGAGAGCGTCAGCACGAGACCGGCCCAAAGGATTGCCAGGACGACGGTCGCGGCGATGATCTCGCGGGTGTCCCGGCGGTAGAGCAGCACGGCCGCCACGAGGATCATGACCAGCGCGAGGAAGCGCCCGAAGATGTCGGGGTCGAAGAACACCGAGTTCACGGTGAAGTAGGCGTGGACGTCGTTGGCGGCGACGAGCTTCGGGTTCAGGAACAGGGTCTTGGTCTCGTACTCGGCGAACCCGACGGCCGCGAACAGGATCGCCAGACCGACCACGAGCAGGAAGCAGGTGCGGATCAGCTTCGGCGTCCATTCGAGCGAGGTGAGCAGGCAGAACAGAAGTGAGAACGGGACGTAGAAGAAGACGAGCTGTTGGAGCGCCTTCTCGAAGTCGCTCGAATAGACCGCCTGGACGCCATAGAGCACGACGTAGAGCGCGAGCAGCCGCTCGATCCACCCCGCTTCGCGCGGCGCGTTCGTGTCCTCGCCGCGCACCAGCGTGTAGACGAGTGCGAGCGACCCGGCGGCGACGACCAGGTACAGCGGCACGAGCAGGTTCGAGGTGCTGCCGCCGGCTTGGATCGGAACCCGAAATGGAAGCGCGATCACCGCCAGCGGGGCGACGAGCGCGGGGCGCCGGACGATCAGGGCCGCGAGCGCTCCCACCAGCGCCAGTGCGATCAGCGCGCCGACGAGCGCCAGCAGCGGGTGGCGGTGAACCAGCCGCAGCTGCGGCGAGTGCCAGATGTCGGCCAGTAGCAGCACGGGCGCGACCACGAGCGCTCCGAGGATCGCGCCCGCGCGCGTGCGCGCGTCGCGCGAGAGCAGCGCGCCGGCCGCGAGCACAGCGACGAGCACCACACCGGCCTTCGGCAACGGCCCGGTCAGCGCTGCGAATACGGTCACGCGGCGAGAGACTAGTGGTCGCCGGTACGGCCTGGCGGCGGACCATCGGGCGGGGATCCTCGGGCGGCGGATGATCTACCCTCCGATTCATGTCCTCCGCGAAGGTCGCGGTGTTCTGCGCGTCACTCGCGGCGGTTCTGGCCGGCTGCGGGAACAGCGCGAAGCCGCTCGCCGGTCAGGTCCCGCCAACGGCAACATCAGAGGGTCACGCCCGGATCGATGATCCGCGCGCGCGCCACCTTCCCTGCCTGCGCGCGCACAAACTGCCGGTCACGCTCGTCGGACAGACCTGGCTTCAGATCGGGACGGCGCCGGTCGGGCCGCGCGTGAACTTCGCCCCCACCCCCGGGGCCGCCCAGGCCGCACAGATCTCAGGGCGGGTGCAGGGTGCTGAGGTGATTGGCAGCGCCCTCCTGTACCCCGATCAGGCTTCGGACGGCCTGCTCAAGACGGTCGAGGACTGCCTCGCCGCGGGGGTGAGCGGCTGATCGTGGTGCTGACGCGAATGCTCGCGGCGCTGGCCCTGGCCGGCGGTGCGATCGGTGGGGTCGCCGTCTCCTCGCACAAGTCGGGCTCGGGGGCACGGCGCCCCCGTCGGCCTCGGGTCAGGCACAGAAATCGGTCCCGCTCGAGAAGCTCCTCGGGCAGCGGATCATGGCCGGTCTGCCGGGCACGAGCGCGAGCAACTCGCTGCTGCGGCGGATCCGCGCCGGCCAGGTCGGTTCGGCGATCCTGTTCGCCCAGAACATCACCTCACGCACCCAGCTCGAGGCGCTGACGGGCTCGCTTCAGGATGCCGCGCACCAGGGCAGCAACCCGCCCCGTCCTCCTCTACACCGACTCGGCGACCGGAGAGCTGCGGGCGCTCGAGCGTGCCGTGCACGGCGGCAGCCTGAGCCGGAGCGAGGCCGAAGCGTCGTACAGTCGGATCGTCGCGCTGAAGCGCCGCATCGCCGGAGCCTGACCTTGGGCCGCCCCGCGCGAGCGCGAATCGGTTCCGTAGACCCACTAGAATCGCCGTCGATGCCCGCGCACCGCGCGGGCTTGCGTGCGTTTGCCGCGCACTCTTGGGCGCGGCACCGGAAATCGCCTCGATGTCTGTTCCAAGTGCTGAGCTGACCGCGCCGGCCGTCGGCGCCCGTCGCAGGGCATCCGTATCTGCCCTCTCCCACCGCCTTGCGGGCGGGCGGATCTACCTTGCCCTGGCCGTGGTCGCGCTGATCATCGGCGCGCTGTCGCTGCTGATCCCGTCGACACCGAGCTACGACCCATGGTCCTGGCTCGTGTGGGGCCGCGAGATCCTCCACCTCAACCTCCAGACCACCGGCGGCCCGACCTGGAAGCCGCTGCCTGTCATCTTCACCACGCTGTTCGCGCCGTTCGGCAAAGCCGCGCCCGATCTATGGCTCGTGGTCGGCCGCGCCGGCGCGGTGATGGCCGTGGCGATGACGTTCAAACTCTGCTGGCGCTTCAGCCGAGCGCTCAGCGGCCGGGCGGCGCCCGGAGCCGGCCGGCTCGAGCTCGCGGGCTCGTTCGCCCCGGCGATCCTCGCCGGCGTGGTCGCGTCGATCGGGCTGATCTTCGCCGGCGGCTACATCACTGCCAACGCGCTCGGTTACTCGGAGGGGCTGATGACCGCGATCGTCCTGATCGCGGTCGAGCGTCACCTCGACGGAGAGCCGCGGCAGGCGTTCGCCGTCGGCTTCTTCGCCGCGCTCGACCGGCCCGAGATCTGGCTCTTCTGGGGCAGCTACGGGCTGTGGCTGTGGTGGAAGGACCCCGGCGCGCGCAAGCTCGTGCTCGGGCTGTTCGTGCTCATCCCCGTGCTCTGGTTCCTGCCCGAGTACTGGGGATCGGGCCACTTCTTCCGCGGCGTCAGCCGGGCCCAGCACGTCCGCTCCAACAGTCCGGCGCTGGCGAAATGCCCGTTCTGCACCGAGCTCGGCAAGCATGCCTGGCCGACGGTGCCGAGCCGGATCAAGGCGGCGGCGATCGCAGCGATCGCGGCGGCCCTGTTCCAGCTCTGGCGGGCGGTGCGCTCACGCCCCGGATGGCGCCTCGAGACCCCCCGCGAGCACACGCTGGCGGCGATCGCCGGCGCGGGCATCCTCGGCTTCGGCTGGTGGATCCTGATCGCGGTGATGACCCAGGCCGGCTTCTCTGGCAACGATCGCTACCTGGTGCTCGGCGCGGCGCTGATCGAGATCGCAGGCGGCGTCGGCTGGGCGTGGGCGGCGATCGCGCTCGGACGGTCGATACCGAGGCTCAGCGGGCGGCTGCGAGCGGCGTCGCGGCGCTCACGAACCTACGTGGCCTCGGTGGCCACGCTGGTGGTAACGGTCGTCTTCCTGCTCGTACCGAGCTGGATCGGCGGGCTCGTTCACCTCTCCAAGACGCACCGCGCGCTCAACTACCAGGCACTGCTGCGCACGGACGCAACCACGGCGGTCAACCGCCTCGGTGGTTCGGCGGCCGTGCTCCGCTGTGGCTCGGTGATGACCGAGGGATTCCAGGTCCCGATGATCGCCTACTACCTGGGCGTGCACACCCTCACGATCGAGGCCTCGCCGCTGGCGGCGCCGCCCCCGAACACGCCCGGTCCGAACGTGATCTTCCAGACCCGCGCGCAGCGCAACGCGCACCTGCTGCCGTCACTCGAGAAGTGGCCGACAACGCATTACAAGCTCGTTACGGAGACGCGCACGTTTAGGGTCTACGAGCACTGCGGGATAACCTGAGCGACCGATGGCCTCCGTAGCAGCCCCTCGCCGCGTCCTGCCCGACTTTGACGCCCACGCGCCCGAGTGGGCCCGCCGCCTTCCGGTCTGGGCCTCGGTCGGCGGCGTCGTGGTGATCCTGATGGCGCTATCGGCGTTCGTACGCACGCGCTACCTGAGCGGGCAGTTCTGGATGGACGAGGCGCTGTCGGTCGGGATCTCGTCGCACTCGCTGACCTCGATCCCGACGGTGCTGCGCCACGACGGCTCGCCGCCGCTGTACTACATGCTGCTCCACGTGTGGATGAGCGTGTTCGGCTCCTCGGAGTCGGCGACGCACGGCATGTCGCTGCTGTTCGGGTTACTGACGATCCCGGTCGGCACCTGGGTCGCGTGGAGCCTGTTCGGCGTCCGCGCATCGCTGATCGCCGCGGTCCTGTTCGCGTTCAACCCATTCCTGACCGCGTACAGCCAGGAGACGCGGATGTACACGTTGATGGCCCTCCTCGGGATGATCGCCACCGGCGCCTTCATCCACGGCTTCATCTACCGAAGGCGCCGGTACCTGATCGCGTTCGCGCTGTGCCAGGCGCTGATGCTCTACGCCCACGCGTGGGGGATCTTCTTCGGCGTCGGCGCCGCGGTCGCCCTGATCCCCGTGTATCTCAACTCCGATGACCGGCGGGGCGTGCTTCGCGACGCGATCTTGTCGTTCGGTGGGGCCGCCGTCCTGTTCCTCCCCTGGCTGCCCACGCTGCTCTACCAGGCGACCCACACCGGCTCACCCTGGGACACGGCGCCGAACTTCGGCGCGCCGGTGCAGATCTCGCGGAACCTGATGGGCGGAGACCGGGCGACGACCGCGCTCGTGCTCGGCGCCGCGCTCGGCCTGGCCGTCTATTGGACGAAGGCGCGGCGGCGGACCAGCGAGGGTCTGACGATGTGGACGCTGATGTTGATTCCGATCGGCACGCTCGCATGCGGCTGGCTGGTCTCGCGCTTCTCGCCCGCCTGGCAGTACCGCTATTTCGCGCCGATCCTGGCCGCGCTTCTCTTGCTCGCCGCCTGGGGACTCGCCCGGGCCAAGGGCGTCGGCCTGATCGCGCTCGCGCTGACCGTGATCTTCTGGGGCAACCCGGCGTCCTACACGCCGCAGTACAAGAGCGACATGCGCGATGTTGCGGCCGAGATGGCGCCGCGGCTTCACCAGGGGGATCTCGTGATCGTCGGCCAGCCCGAGCAGACACCGCTCGCGTGGTACTACCTTCCGGCCGGCTTGAGGTTTGCCGACACCACCGGGCTCAGCCATGACCCGCAATCGATGAACTGGGTGCACGCACTCAACCGGCTCAAAGCTGCAAACCCCTCGGCCACGCTCACCCCGCTGATTGCTAGTCTGAGGCCCGGACAGCAAGTGCTGTACGTACGGCCGATGACCGAAGGCGCGCAGAGCTGGGAGGCGCCCTGGACACAGTTCGTGCGGCGGCGCTCGGCCCAATGGGGAGCTCTGCTGGCGAGCGATCCGAGCCTCAGGCTGGTGCCCGGAGCGGTAGCGCCCCACAACTACCGGGGTGCCTGCTGTGTAGGCGACAGCGCGCTCCTCTACGAGAAGATCTCCTGACCAAGAAGATGACCGAACAGACTGCTTCAGAGAACCACGGCTCGGACATCACCAGCGCGCGCCCCGTCGTCGTGCTCGGCGGCGGTCCGGCCGGCCTGACGGCTGGCTACCTGCTGGCCAAGCAGGGCAAGCCGGTGATCGTGCTCGAGTCGACCGACCAGGTAGGCGGGATCGCGCGGACCGAGGTGCGCGACGGCTACCGCTTCGACCTCGGCGGTCACCGCTTCTTCACCAAGGTCCAGGAGGTCGACGCCCTGTGGCACGAGATCATGAAGGAGGAGTTCCTCAAGCGCCCGCGCCAGAGCCGGATCTACTGGAACAAGAAGTTCCTCGAGTACCCGCTCGAGGGCATGGACGTGATCAAGAAGCTCGGCCCGGTCGAGCTGTTCCGCGTCGGCGTCTCCTACCTGTGGGCGGCGATCAAGCCCAAGGGCCGCGAGGACACGGTCGAGCAGTGGGTCTCCAACCGGTTCGGCAAGCGGCTCTACAACCTGTTCTTCAAGACCTACACCGAGAAGGTCTGGGGCGTTCCCTGCTCCGAGCTGCGCGCAGAGTGGGCCGCCCAGCGGATCAAGGGCCTGTCGTTCTTCAGCGCCGCCAAGTCGGCCTTCTTCGGCAACAAGGGCGACAAGATCAAGTCGCTGATCTCCGAGTTCAACTACCCCCGATACGGACCCGGTCAGATGTGGGAGCAGATGACCACCGACATCCGCGACAAGGGGGGCGAGGTCCGTCTCAACGCGCCCGTCACCCGGATCCGCACCGATGGCGACGGCCGCGTGACCGAGGTCGTGGCCGCCGGTGAGACGCTGACCCCGTCCTACGTGATCTCCTCGCTGCCGCTCCGGACCACGGTCGCGATCACCGAGCCGGATGCCCCGGGCGAGGTCCGCGATGCCGCTCGCGGCCTGCGCTACCGCGACTTCCTCACCGTCGCGCTGGTGATCCAGGGCGAGGACCTGTTCCCCGACAACTGGATCTACATCCACGAGCCGGGAGTCAAGGTCGGCCGGATCCAGAACTTCCGCTCCTGGAGCCCGTGGATGGTGCCCAACGACACCGACGCGTCGATCGGGATGGAGTACTTCTGCTTCGAGGGCGACGACCTCTGGAGCATGCCCGACGAGCAGCTCGTCGAGTTCGCCAAGCGCGAGATCCAGCAGCTCGGCCTCGCGCGGGCCGACAAGGTCAAGTTCGGCTTCGCGGTCCGCGTGCACAAGGCCTATCCGATCTACGACGCCGAGTACGCGGAGCGCCTCGAGACGATCAAGGAATGGCTCGAGGGAATCCCGAACCTGATCCAGGTCGGACGCAACGGCCTGCACCGCTACAACAACTCGGATCACTCGATGCTGACGGCGATGCGGGCGGTCGACAACATCCTGCTCGGCACCCATCACGACATCTGGGCCGTCAACGCCGAGAGCGTCTATCACGAGGAGCACGTGGAGGACGAGCAGCCCTACCGCGAGGCCCCGGAGACGCCCGCGATGGAGCAGACGCTCGGCTCGGAGCGCTAGATGGTTGATTCCACGGCCGCGCGAACGCCGGGGGATTCGGGGATCAAGCCGGGCGAGGACGCAGGGCGACGCCAATACTGGAGGTATTGGCGAGCCCGAGGACGACGAGCGGGCGTAGATCAGCCGGATTCATCCGGCACGCGGGGTCGTGGAATCAACCATCCAGCTCGGATGCGACGGACGCTGTTGCTGGCGACGGTCACGGTGGCCTTGGCGCTGCCGAGCGTGGCCCTCGCCGCCTCCACGCCGAGCACGACAACCGCAGTACCCACGATCAACCCGGCGAGCCCGACCAACCCGTTCAACCCGGGTGTGCCCCAGAACGCGACGTCGGCGCCGACCACCACGGCTCCTGCGCCGATCGTCAGCCCCACGACGACGACCTCGAGCAGCGGCAGCGGCCTGAGCGGTGGCGCCGCGGTGGCGATCGCGCTTGGTGCGCTCGTGCTGCTGGGCGGGATCTCGTTCTTCATCTGGCGCGACGCGCGCCGTCGCGCGCCGGTGCATCACCGGGCGGCGGCGGCCACCGCCGGTGCGGGCACCCGCGCCGGGTCGAAGTCGCGGACCAAGCCGCGCAAGCTCAGCTCGGCCGAGCGCAAGCGCCGCAAGCGCGGGCGGGCGAGGTAGGCGAGCGGCCCAGCGACGGCGGCCGTTGCGCGGGGCGGTTGTGCGGGGCGCGGGCGGTTGCGCGGGGCGGTTGCGCGGGGCGGTTGCGCGGGGCGGTTGTGCGGGGCGGTTGCGCGGGGCGGTTGCGCGGGGCGGTTGCGCCGGGGCGGTTGCGCGCGGGGCGGTTGCGCGGGGCGCGGGCGGTTGCCCGGGGCGGTTGCGCGGGGCGGTTGCGCGGGGCGGTTGCGCGGGGCGGTTGTGCGGGGCGGTTGCGCGGGGCGGGCGGGCGGTTGCGCGGGGCGCGCGGGCGGTTGCGCGGGGCGGTTGTGCGGGGCGGTTGCCCGGGGCGGTTGCCCGGGGCGGTTGCGCGGGGCGGTTGCCCGGGGCGGTTGCCCGGGGCGGTTGCGCGGGGCGGTTGCGCCGGGGCGGTTGCGCGGGGCGGTTGCGCGGGGCGGTTGCGCGGGCCCGGGGCGGGCGGGCCCGACCCGCTCGGATTTCCGTCACCCTGGCGCCGCGCTCAGGCGCGAAAGTGACGTTTGCCCCCACTACCGAGGCAAACGTACATCTCGAGCCTGCGGGCGGATCGAGTGTGACGTTGCCCCGACCCGCCCCGACCCCGCCCCGACCCGCCGCGGCCCCGCCCCGCCCGCCGCGCCCCGCCCCGCCGCGGCCCCGCCCCGCCCGCCGCGCCCCGCCCCGCGTCTACGCCACCTGAGGCTCGCGCGACTCGAGCTCCGCCTCGGGCTCCGGGAGGACCGCCTCGAGCCGCACCGGAATGCCGTTGAGGAAGGCCATGCCGGCCAGCCGCTCGAGGTCCTCGGGGGCCGAGGAGGCGAGCAGGTTGACGTTCGCGCCGCCCGCCTGCGCGGCCCGCCGCCAGCCTCCGCGATGGCCCCAGCCGTGCGGCACCGCGATCGTCCCCGGGAGGACCTCGTCAGTCACCCTGGCCGCCAGCTCGATCGCACCGGCCGCGGAGACCACACGGCAGCGCACCCCGTCCTCGACTCCGCAGCGCGCGGCGTCGTCGGGGTGAACGCGCGCCGCGTGCTCGCGGCCGCCCTGCATCAGCTTCTCGACGTTGTGCATCCAAGAGTTGTGCGAGCGCAGCTCGCGTAGTCCGATCATCCGCAGCGGGAACTGCGGGTCGGCGCCGTTTTGGGCCGCAAGAGCGGTGAGCTCGGCCTCGATCTCCGGCGGGTCAAGGTGCACGCGCTTGTCGCGGTGGAAGACCTTCTTGGCCAGCACGCCGACGCGGTGGTGCTCTCCGAGGACGACGCCGTGCGGGCGGTCCCGGAGCTTCGCCAAGCTGAGGCCGCCGCGGCGCAGGCCGAACAGGTCTCCCTGGGGGCCGAGCCGCAGCCCGAAGTCGATCAACCGTGCCGGCGAGAGCTTCAGGCCGATCCTGCCGAGCGCCCGAAGCGGCCAGGCGCTGGCGGGGGTGACGCCGATTCGCTCCGAGATCTCCTCGATGATCTCCCACTCCTGCCGGGCCTCGCCTCGCGGCGCGACGACCGGGTCGGTCCATTGCACGAACGGGGTGGTGCTGAAGGTGAGAAAGGCGGATGGGAAGTCCTCGCGCTCGAGGAACGTGGTCGCCGGAAGGACGTAGTCGGCGTGTCGGCTGGTGTCGGTGACGTACAGGTCGATCGCCACGATCAGCTCCAGTCCGCCGAGCGCCCGCTCGAGCTCGTTGCCGTTCGGGACCGAGAGGACGGGGTTGCCCGAGGACACGAACAGCGCCCGGATCTGCCCGTCGCCCGGTGTGGTCATCTCGCGCGCCATCAGCGACGCCGGCAGCTGGCCGAGGACGTCCGGGAAGCCCCCGATGCGGGAGTGGACCTTGCCGTAGCTGTCGGCTCCGATCCGGTGCAGCAGATCCTCGATCTGAATCGCCCCGGTGCCGAAGATCGAGCCGCCCTCGCGGTCGAGGTTGCCGGTGACGACGGCGAGCGCGTCGAGCAGAAAGGAGACGAGCGTGCCATGTCGCCCGAGGCAGGATCCCGTGCGGCCGTACACAGCGGCGCCGTCGGCGTCGGCGAGATCGTGCGCGAGGCGCCGTACGGTGGTGGCGTCGATGCCGGTGCGCTCCTGGGTCGACTCGGGGTCATACCGCCGGACGAACTCGGCCAGACGCTCGGCCCCACGCGCCTGGTGCCGCAGGGCCCCGGCGTCCTCGAGCCCCTCGTCGAAGATCACGTGCAGAAGCGAGAGCAGCAGCCACGCGTCGGCGTCCGGGTTGATCGGGACGTGCTCGAAGGCCTGGGCCGTCTCGGAACGGCGCGGGTCGACGACGACGACCCTGCCTCCGCGGGCGCTGATCCCATAAAGAGCGTCCTTGATCCGCGGTGCCGTCAGCACGCTCCCGTGGGAGACCAGCGGGTTGGCGCCGACGATCAGCAGCAGCTCGGTACGGGCGAGGTCAGGGACCGGGACGATCAGCGGCGAGCCGTAGAGGAACTGGCTGGCGGCGAAGCGGTTGTTGACGTCCTGCGATCCCGCACTGTAGAGGTTGGGCGAGCCGATCGCGTCCATGAAGCCCTTGACCCAGATCGGGTGCGAGTACGAGAACGCGGACGGGTTGCCGAGATACCAGCCGACCGCGCTCCCACCGTCACGGTCGAGGATCGCGCGCAGCCGGGTCGCGATGTCGTTCAGGGCCTCATCCCACGTGACGCGCTCGAAGCTGCCGTCGGGACGGCGGCGCAGCGGATGGGTGACACGGTCCGGGTCGTTCTGGACCGCGGCCATCGCGATCCCCTTCGGGCATGCGAAGCCGCGTGAGAGCGGATGCTCGCGGTCCGGGCGCAGCTGAAGGACCTCCCCGTCCTCGACGGTCGCCACGAGGCCGCACAGCGGCTCGCAGATCCGGCAGTAGGTGATCCGCTCCTCAGACATCGCGCGGCGCAGCGGCGCCGCGCAGGATCCTACTCGCCTGCGATCGCCCGAATCGCGCCCTTGGCCCGGAGCAGATGACGCTCGACGGCGCGCCGCGTGCATCGCTCGTGGTTCGCCATCTCCGCGTAGGTGAGGCCCACCGCGTGAAGCCAGACCAGCCGCTGCTGTCGCTCGGGCAGAGCTGCGAGGGCGGCGATCCGCTCGCGCGCTTCGAGCAGCTCGTGTGGACCGCTCCCTGGTGCCTCGATGACGGTCTGGATCTGCTCGTCCAGCGGCAGCTCGCGCGACTCGCGCTCGAGCAGCTTCGCCGCCTCTCGCACGGCGGTTGTGACCAGCCACGAGAGCGTGGCATCGGCCCGCCTCGGGCCGCCCAGACCAATCAGCGCGCTCCAGGCGAACTGGCACGCGTCCTCCACGACCTCGTCCGGCGCCCCGATCACCCGGCGGACGGTGTGGCGGAGATGGCTCGCATGTGTGGTGAACAGGCCCGCGAGGTCGGGAGCGGATTGCGGCTGTGCTGTGATTGACACTTCGTTCTCTCCTGTTGAATCTAATTGAGTCTAATTTGAGACGAAATAACCTAGCAAGATATAACTGATCTTGCTAGGGTCAAATGGACTAAATCGGCTCAATTAGCTTCAGGAGGAGAGACGTGATCGCCACCGCTGTCACAGCGCATCCGAATCCGACCGGGCTCCCCGGGAGCAACGTCCTTCAGCAGCTCGTCAACGGCGCCGAGGCGTGGGCCCTGGCGATCGCGCTGCTTGGAGCATTTGTCGGCGCGGGCCTGTGGGCGGTCGCTTCGCACACGCACAACCACCAGTACGCGGCGCGCGGCCGGATGGCGGCGGTGATCTCTGGCGCCGCCGCGCTCGTGGTCGGGGCCGCCCCGGGACTGGTCAACTTCTTCCAGCACCTCGGGACCAAGGCGAAGTGATGACGCGCTCATCGAAGCTCGCCATCGCCGGATGCTGCGCCGCGCTCGCGTTCGGGCCGGCCGCCTCGCCGGCTCAGGCCGCCTTCAATCCAATCGGAACCGTGTGCGGCATCGGCGGCCTCGTCAGCGGCGCGGTCGGCAAGGCCTGCAACATCGGAGGCAAAGTGCTCGGCGTCGGCAAGAAGGCGCTCGGGTCCGGCGGGTCGAGCGCGAGCAGCACAAGCACGCGTGCTCAGGCCGTGATCGGACTCGCCGCGATCGGGGCCTGGGTCCTGGTGGGAGCGAAGGTGGCCCTGCACGAGACGGCCAAGGTGATCTCCCACACCACGGCGCCCCGCCTGTTGACGACGTGGTTCTCCTCCACGTACTGGCGCATGGCGGCGATCGGCGCGATCCTCACCCTTCCATTCCTGTTCGCGGCGGCGGTGCAGGCGGTGCTCCGATCCGACCTCGCGCTACTGATGCGGGCCGTGTTCGGCTACCTCCCGCTGGCCCTGATCGGAGTGGGGATCGCCGCCCCGATCGCGATGCTGCTCCTGGCCGCGACCGACGAGATGTGCGCCGTGGTCTCGTCGGCGGCGGGCAACGCGGGAGTCCACTTCCTCTCCCGCGCGGGGGCGATCGCGGGCGGCCTGTCCTTGTTCGCCGGCTCGCCGTTCCTGGCGCTGCTCGTGGGCCTGGTTGCGGCTTTCGGGGCGCTGGTGCTGTGGCTGGAGCTGCTGATGCGCGAGGCGGCCGTCTACGTGGTCGTCCTGATGCTCCCGATCGCCTTCGCCGCGATGGTCTGGCCGGCACGCCGGATCTGGGCCACGCGGGCGGTGGAGCTGCTGGTCGCCCTGATCCTGTCCAAGTTCGCGATCGTCGCGGTGCTCACGCTCGGCGGCGCGGCACTCGGCCAAAGCCCGTTCGGGGGGATCTCGAGCATGCTGGCCGGTGGCGTGCTCGTGATCCTCGGCGCGTTCGCGCCCTGGGCGATGATCCGCCTCCTCCCCCTCGCCGAGCTGGCGAGCAGCGCCGCCGGCACCCTTAGCCGCGAGCCCTGGCACGCCAGCCGCGCGCTCGCCGTGGCGGGCGACGCCGCCGAGGGTATGACCGGCCGCTTGATCGGCGCGGGCGAGCCGAGCCTCGAGGAGGCTGACCCGGTCGCCGACGGCCCCCAGGAGGCGGCGAGAGCGGAGACCGCCCGCCTGGCCGAGCTGCCCGGCGTGCCGCTGAGCGTGGGCGGTGACGAGGATGAGAATTCCGGGGAATCCGGCGGTGGCGGTCCGGCCGGCGGTGGCGGTCCAGCCGGCGGTGGCGGTCCAGCCGGCGGTGGCGGTCCAGCCGGCGGTGGCGGTCCAGCCGGGGGCGACACCCCCGCCGATCCCGACCAGCGACCCGGCGAGCGCCTCCCCGGCCTTGGGCCGCAGTACCAGATGGACGACTTCCGCTGGCGCCTTGACCTCGGGCCCGATCAGGAGTGGCCGCCACCCCCGGTGGGGCCGCTGGTGGCGCCCCCTGATTCGTCCGGGGCGCCGCCCGAGACCGGAGCGCCGCCCGAGACCAGGGCCCGGCCCGAGACCGGGGCGCCGCTCGAGACCGGGGCGCCCCCCGAGACCTCCGACGAGCCGTCCATCGCGCCCTCGCAGGAGCCCGAGGATGGGCGCCTGTGACCGGGACCCGGCTGACCTACCGCTTCGGCCCGCTGGAGCGCCGCGGTCTTCTGGGTCCGATCCGGCTCGGACAGGCGCTGGTCATCGGCGCCGGGCTGTTGCTGGCGATCGTCGCGATCAGCCGGTCTCCGACGGCGGGCGGAGCGATGCTCGCGACCATCTGCGTCGGGGCCGCGGCGGCGCTTGTCGCGCTCCCCCTAGGGGGGCGGACGGTGGAGGAGTGGGCGCCGGTGGTTGCTGTCTTCTTCGCTCGGCGCCTCGGCGGCCGCGCCCGGTTGCGCTCGCCCGTGCCACTCCTCGGGTACCGGGCCCGCGACGGGCGCATCGACCCCGCAGCCGCCGACCCGCCGCCCGCGCTCAAGGGCGTCCGGATCGTGGAGGCGGCCTATCGGGACCGGTCGATCGGCGTGCTGAGCGAGCGCGGTGGCCGACGTGTAACCGCCGTCCTGGCCTGCCGCGTCGTTTCCTTCTCGCTGCTGGATCCGGAGGCCCAGGAGCGGCGCCTCGCCCGCTGGGGCCTGATCCTCTCCGGCGCCGCCGCAACCCACGTGCGGCGGATCCAGTGGGTTGAGCGGACCGCGCCGGCCCAGGGGGACGAGCTCGTGCGTTGGCTTCACGGCGAGCGCGATCCGGCGATTCCCCCGCGCGGGACGCCGATGATCGAGTCCTATCTGGAGCTGATCGGTACGACCGCGAGCGTCACCCAGGAGCACGAGATCCTGCTCGCCGTCCAGGTCGACGGGCGGCGTGTGAGCGAGCGGGGCGGCGAGCTGAGGGCGCTGATCGAGGAGACCGAGCGCATCGCCCTGGGGCTCGAGGCGGCCGAGGTGACGGTGCTTGGCGCGCTCGGCGCCGGCCAGCTCGCGCGCGCCCTGCGCACCGCGTTCGATCCCTATGGCCGAGCCGAGCTGGCGGCGCTCGAGACCGCGGACGCCTCGCGGGACGGGTTGTCAGAGGCCAACGCCTGGCCACTCGGCGCATGCGAGGGCTGGGACCACTACCGCAGCGACGGTGCCGAGCACGCGACCTACTGGATCGGCGCCTGGCCGCGGGTCGACGTTTCGCCGCTGTTCATGGACGCGCTGCTCGGCCGCTCGAACGTGGTTCGCACCGTGGCCGTCACGTTCGAGCCGGTCGCGCCCGAGCGCTCGACCCGCGAGGTGGAGGCAGCGATCACGCGCGACCGCGCCGACCGCGAGCTCCGGCGGCGATTCGGGCAATCGGAAACTGCCCGCCAGCGCCAGGCGCAGGAGGCCACGGCGCGCCGCGAGTCCGAGCTCGCGGCGGGCCACGGCGAGGTTCGGCTGTCGGGCTTCATCACAGTCTCTGGCCGTGACCGGGAGGACCTGCGCCGGGCCTGCCGCGAGGTGCTCGAGCACGCGGCCCGGGCGCGTCTGGAGCTGCATTGCATGTACGGCCAGCAGGCCGATGCGTTCACGTTCACGCTGCCGCTGTGCCGAGGGCTGCGCTGATGCTCCGAACCGCCGAGCGTCCGGGGCATCGCTCGACGACGCGCCACGCCCAGGCCATCTATCCGTTCATGGCCGCCGGAGGGCTCGGCGGCCGGGGCGCATTCATCGGCCGCGACTCCGGCGGCGGCCCGTTCTGTTACGACCCCTGGGTCCTCTACGGCGAGGGCCTGCTTGACGACCCGAACGTGATCGTGCTGGGCAAGCTCGGCCAGGGCAAGAGCGCGCTGGTCAAGACCTTCCTGTGGCGGATGCTCCTGTTCGGCCGCCGGGCGTTCGTGCTCGACGTCAAACGTGAGTACGGCCCACTCTGCGACGCGACCGGGGTCACGCCGATCTCGCTCGTGCCCGGCGGCGGGGTCAGGCTCAACCCGCTGGCCTCCCGGCCCGAGGAGCACGCCCAGCTCGAGCTGCTGCGCGCCGTGACGGTGACGGCGATCGGCGCCGCGCTGACGCAGGTGGAGGCGGCGACGCTGCGCGAGGCGCTGCGCACGGTCAGGGAATACCGCCCCGGCGAGCCGACGCTGCCGCAGATCACGACCGCCCTGTTCCACCCCACAGCCGAGATGGCGCAGCGGCTGAAGACGACCCCAGTCGCGCTGGCCGGCGACGTCCGCCGGGCAGCGCTGGCGCTCCAGGATCTGTGCGAGGGACCGCTGCGCGGCATGTTCGACGGGCCGACAACACCCGGCCTCGACCTCGACGCCCGGCTTCTGGTGCTCGACCTGCACGCCGTCCGCGACTCGCCTGCGGTCGGGATCCTGATGGCCTGCGCTACGGCGTGGATGAGCGCGCTGCTGGCACGGATGGCCGAGCAGCCGGGACGCGAGCGGCTGATAAACGTCGCCGACGAGTCCTGGAAGATCGTCCAGCACACCGGGCTCGGCGAATGGTTCCAGTCGAATTTCAAGCTCGCCCGGCAGTTCGGCGTGATGAACCTCGTCGTGCTCCACAAGCTCGCCGATCTTCACGCCGTCGGCGACGCCGGATCGCGCGCGTCGCGGATCGCCGAGGGACTGATCGCCGACGCCTCGACCCGGATCGTCTATCACCAGGACGAGAGCCAGATACCGCTGACGCGGACGCTGCTCGGACTGTCCGAAAGCGAGGCGCAGCTGATCTCGATGCTGTCGGCCGGGCAGGCGCTGTGGCGGGTCGGGGCGCGCTCGTTCGTCGTCGCGCACCACCGCTCGCGCCTCGAGGCCGGCCTGACCAACACCGACACCGGGATGCGCGTCTCGGTCGACCGGCTGGCCCGAGGATGAGAGCCGACCGCCCATCCGGAGGCATGTCCGACGCGGCCATGCTGACGCTGATCGGCGGCGTGGTGGGCCTGGCGGGGCTCGTGTGGCTATGGGGTGGGCTCGCCGGGGCCCTGTTCGGCGGAGGCTGGCCGCGTGTCGGGCTCGGCCAGGCGCTTGGGATCCTCATCCGGCTCCCGGCTCGGGTCGGGGCTCCGGCCCAGGCGTGGCCGGCCTCGGCGCGGGCGCGGCTGCCGGGTCCGGGTGAGTTCTACGCCGCCCTGGCGGTGCTCGCGGGTGGAGCGCTCGCGCCGGCGATCGTGGCCGCGCGCAGCGGGCTGATTCGCGGCCGCGGGCAGGGGGCACGGTGGGCGGGCGGAGCGGACCTGCGCGCGCTGCGCGGACCGGCGCGCTCGGGGTCGCGCCTTGCACTCGGTCGCCGGCACGGGCGGGTCCTTCGGGCCGAGGGCCGCCACGCGCTCGTCGCGTTCGGACCGCCGCAATCCGGGAAGTCCGCCGGGCTGGCGATCCCGGCCCTGCTCGAGTGGCGCGGCCCGGTTCTGGCCTCCTCGATCAAGACCGACCTGCTGGCGGCGACGCTGGCGCGACGCCGCGCGCTCGGACCGGTGTTCGTGTTCGACCCCTTCTCGCTCAGCGGCGTCCCCGCCAGCACCTGGTCGCCGCTCGGCTCCGCCCGGACGTGGGACGGCGCGCTCGAGGTCGCGTGGCGGCTGGCCGCCACGGGAGAGCTCGACCAACGAGGCGTCGAGGGCGGTGAGTTCTGGGCCGTGGCGGCCGAGCAGCGCCTCGCCCCGCTGCTCCACGCGGCCGCGTTGTCCGGCGGCGGGATCGAGAGCGTCGTCCGGTGGGCCTATGGACAGGGCAACCGAGAGCTCCACCAGGCACTGGCGCAGCTGGCCGGCGCCGCACGCGGCGAGCTCGAGCTCGAGGGCGCCCACGCGGCTTACGACGCCGTCTGCGCGTTCGAAGCGCAGGCCGACCGCACCCGCTCCTCGATCGAGGCCACCGTGCAGGCGCTCCTGCGGGCCTACCGGTTCGCCCGGGTCGTGCGCTCGGCCGCCGGCAACGAGATCACCGCCGACCGGCTCCTCGACGAGTCGGCCACGCTGTACCTGATCGGAGACGCCAAGGCCTCGAAGCTGCTGCGGCCGCTGTTCCTCGCGCTGGTGGCCGAGATCGTCGACCGCTCATACGAGCGCGCGACGCTGGCGGGTGGGCAGCTCGAGCGCCCGCTTCTGCTCTGCCTCGACGAGGCCGGCAACGTGGCCCCGCTCCCGAACCTGGCCGAGATCGCCTCGACGGCACCCAGTCACAACATTCAGCTCGTCTCGATCTTCCACGACCTCGCACAGGCGCGCAGCCGCTACGGCCGGCAAGCCGAGACCGTGGTGAACAGCCACCGGGCACGGATGCTGCTCCCGGGCGTCGCCGATCTCGAGACGCTCCGGTACTTCGGCGGGCTGGTCGGCGAGGAGGAGGCGCGCGAGCTGACTCGGACCACCGGCAGCGGCGGGACCAGCCGTTCGACCGGCCGCCGGCGGCGCCCCCTGGTCGCACCCGAGGAGCTCCGCCAGCTTCCCGAGCATCACGGGCTGCTCGTCTACGGCCGGCTCGCGCCCGCCCGCGTGCGCCTGCGGACCTGGTTCGACGACCGCCGGCTGAGGCGCCTGGCGCGGGCACGATGAGCTGGTCCGAGCCCGACGAGGAGCGCAACGACCTCGGCTGGAGCGACGCCGAGTCTCCGTGCTGGCCGTTGGACTGGCGCGGCCTGTACCGACGCGAGCGGTGGATGTGGTTCGAGCAGCTGTGGAGCGATGTGTGCGCGCTGCGGGAGCGCTACCGGCTGCCGGTGAGGTCAGGGTGGTGGGAGGACCAGGTCCAGGTGGAGGCGCTCGCCGCGTTCGCCGCCTGGGTCCAGCGCTACGACTCGGGCGAGTGGGACGACCCGCCCGGCAAGCTGGCGCTGCTGCACGATCTCGACCGACTCGCCGCGCTGCTGCGGGACGGCAACGAGCCGTTTCACCCAGACCGCGACCGGCTCGCCTTTGCCCGTCACCTGATCGACATCGGCTGCCAGCCACCGCCGGGCAGATGACATCCTCCGATCGTGCTCGAGGAGCTCGAACGGGACCCGCACCCGCTTTTGGCGAAGCTGCGCAAGCGCGACCCGGTGTTCTGGGTGGACGAGCTCGACGGCTGGCTGGTGACGAGCTACGAGCTGGTGCTGGAGGCGATGCGCGACGCGGTCCGCTTCACCGTCGACGATCCGAGGTTCTCGACCGCGCAGGTGATCGGACCGAGCATGCTCAGTCTCGACGGGGACGAGCACGCGCGCCACCGGACGCCGTTCGCGGGCCCTTTCCGGGCCGCTGAGGTAAAGCGGAGATTCGCCGAGGACGTGCGGTTCGAGTCCGAGCGGCTGCTCGCGGAGATCTCGCCGAGGCGGGAGGCTGAGCTGCGCCGCGAGTTCGCGGGACCGCTCGTCGCGGCGACGGTGGCACGAGCGCTGGGGCTCGGGGGCGAGGAGGTCTCCTCGGTGCTGGCCTGGTATGACCGGATCGTCGTCGCGGTGACCGAGATCACCGCCGGCCGGAGCGACGGCGCCGACGGGCGCGAGGCGTTCACCGAGCTGAGCGCGCGGCTGGCGCCGGTGCTCGACACCGATTCCCTGCTCGGCGCCGCGAGCCGGGGTGGGACGCTCGACCGCGGCCAGGTCGTGGCCAACGCCGCCGTGCTGCTGTTCGGCGGGATCGAGACGACCGAGGGGATGATCGCCAACGCTATGTTCGAGCTGCTGCGCGAGCCGGCCCGAGCCGACCGGGTGCGGTCCGACCCGAGGCTGCTCGACGCGGCGATCGAGGAATCGCTCCGGCTCGAGCCGGCGGCCGCCGTGGTCGACCGTTACGCCACCGTGGACACGGTCCTCGGCGCCACGCGGATTGCCCGCGGTGACCTTGTCCGCCTCTCGATCGCTGGGGCCAACCGAGACCCTGCCGTGTTCGCCGACCCGGACCGCTTCGAGCTGGGTCGGCCGCGATCGCGTGGCCAGCTCGCGTTCGCGCAGGGCCCGCACGTGTGCGTCGGCGTGCATCTGGCCCGGCTCGAGACGCGCACTGCGATCGGCACCCTGCTCGGCCGACTGCCGGGGTTGCGTCTCGCGGGCCCGCCGGTGGAGGTCACCGGCCTGGTCTTCCGCAAGCCGCGCGCATTGCATGTGGCCTGGGACCCGGTGTAGGCTCGACCTCATGCCCCTCTCTGACCAAGCCCCCTCCCGCAAGCTGCCCAAGACCGGGATCGGCGGTGAGGCCGCCTACGAGCTGATCTCGAGCGAACTGCTACTCGACGGCCAGGCGCGCCTGAACCTCGCCACGTTCGTCACCACCTGGATGCCGTCGCTCGCCGGCAAGCTGATGTCCGAGGTGGCGGACAAGAACATGATCGACAAGGACGAATACCCGATGACGGCCGAGATCGAGGCCCATTGCGTGAACATCCTTGCCGACCTGTGGCAATCGCCCGACCACGAGACGGCCACCGGCTGCTCGACCACCGGCTCGAGCGAGGCCGCGATGCTCTCGGGGATGGCGCTGAAGTGGCGGTGGCGTGAGCGGATGCGCAAGGCGGGCAAGGCGACCGATCGCCCGAACCTCGTCATGGGCGCCAACGTTCAGGTCTGCTGGGAGAAGTTCTGCCGCTACTGGGAGATCGAGCCGCGTCTGGTGCCGCTGGAGGGCGAGCGCTACTTCCTCGGCGCCGAGGAGGCGGTCGAGCACTGCGACGAGAACACGATCGGAGTGGTCGCGATCCTCGGGTCGACCTTCGAGGGAAGCTACGAGCCGGTCAAGGAGATCGCCGCCGCGCTGGACAAGCTCGAGAGCGAGAAGGGCCTCGACATCCCCGTCCATGTCGACGCCGCGTCGGGCGGGTTCATCGCCCCCGTCCTGCAGCCCGAGCTCGAGTGGGATTTCCGCATCCCCCGAGTTCAGTCGATCAACGCATCCGGCCACAAGTACGGCCTCGTCTATCCCGGCGTCGGTTGGGCGATCTGGCGCGACAAGTCAGCGCTCCCGCAGGACCTGATCTTCAATGTCAATTACCTCGGCGGCAATATGCCGACGTTCGCGCTGAACTTCTCGCGCCCGGGCAGCGAGGTGATCGCGCAGTACTTCATGTTCACCAGCCTCGGCCGCGAGGGCTACCGGCGGATCCACCAGAACTCGCAGGACATCGCCGTCCATCTGTCCGAGGAGATCTCGAGGATCGGCCCGTACCGGCTGCTCAGCAGGGGCACGGACCTTCCGGTGTTCGCGTTCGCGCTCAAGCCCGAGATCGAGAACTACTCGGTCTACGACGTCTCGGACCGACTGCGCCAGCGCGGCTGGCTGGTGCCGGCCTACTCGTTCCCCGAGAACCGCCAGGACCTGAACGTGCTGAGAATCGTCGTCCGGGCCGGAATGAACATGGACATGGCCGACATGCTGCTCGAGCACCTGCACGAGCAGACGGACTTCCTCGAATCGCTGTCCGGGCCTCTCCCTGGTCAGGACACCGAGGTCCGCAAGGCGTTCGCACACTGACAACAGGCTCAAGCTCGCCGGGCCCCTGACCGATAGCCCCGGTTATCCACCGGCGCCTGCTCTCAGTCCTGATCGGCGTGCTCCTACTCGTCGCCGCGCCGGCGTCGGCAGCGTCGATCCCGACCGTGCCGACGACGAACGGAGCCCGCTACGTGAACCCCTTCGCCGACGCCGGCTGGCAGGTCAGCCGCACCGACATGGGGGTCGACTGGGTGGCGCTGCACAAGCTTCCCGTGCTGGCGATCGGCGACGCTCGGGTCCTCGGCTCCGACAGCCACAGCGGCTGGCCGGGCAAGCACCTCATCTACTACCAGCTGCTCGACGGCAGCCATGCCGGCGACATCGTCTATGTGGCGGAGCACCTGACCAAGCTGGTCGCGGCCGGACGGATCGTGAGCGCGGGTCAGCGGATTGCAACGGCGGTGCCCGGCTACCCGTACATGGAGATTGGCTGGGCCGATCAGTACGGCTCTCCGCGCGCCTACCCGTGCTACCGCGAAGGGCATCGGACCAACTCGGGCCGGGAGATGTCGCGCTTCCTCACCTCGCTCGGCGCGCCGGTCGGCGATCCGCCCCGCCCGGGCCCGGACAGCCCCACCGGGAAGCTCTGCTGAGCGCCCACCGAACGTTCCGGGAGCCCAACTAGCAGCGCCCGGCGAGACCTGACCCGATAGGGTCGCCTCGCTGATGTCTGCGCAGGAATGGGTGAAGCTGCTCACGATCCCGCTGTTCACAGGTGCGATCGGGTGGCTGATCAACTGGACCGGGCTGATCATGCTTTTCAACCCGGTGCGGTTTCACGGCTGGAGGGTCCCGGGGCTGCTCGAGCTGAGCACGCTGCTGCCGCGCAAGATCCAGGAGATCCCTGGGATCATGCAGGGCGGCATCGGCTGGCAGGGGATCGTCCCCGCCCGGGCGGCCAAGATGGGCAGCATCTCGGTCGACAAGGCGATCTCGAAGCTGGGCACGCCGTCGGAGTTCTTCCAGCAGCTCGAGCCGGAGAAGATGGCCGAGCACATCGTCACGGTGTTCGAGCCCGAGATCCCCTCGATCGTTGACCGGACGATGCGGCGCGAGCACCCGGGGCTGTGGAGCGACCTTCCTGAGAGGGCCAAGCAAGCCGTCTACGCCCGCGTTCAGCAGCAGCTCCCGGACATCGTCCACCAGGTCACCGATGACATCGGCCTCTACATCGACCAACTGCTCGACCCGAAGCTGATGGTCGTCGACCACTTCGAGCGCCACCCGGCGCTGGTCAACCGGATCTTCAGGGACATCGGCAAGAAGGAGCTGCGGCTGATGGTCAATTTCGGCTTCCTGTTCGGCTTCCTGTTCGGAATCCCGGTGGCGATCATCACCCACTTCGTCAGCTGGTGGTGGCTGCTGCCGGTGCTCGGCGTGATTGTCGGCTGGACGACCAACCTGCTCGGCATGTACGTGATCTTCGAGCCGGTGCACGAGCGCAGGATCGGCCCGTTCAAGCTGCACGGCCTGTTCCTGCGGCGCCAGAACGAGGTCGCCGAGGTGTACGCCAAGATCATCGCCGACGAGGTCGTCACGCTCGAGAACATCGGAAACTTCCTCCTCTACGGCCCGCGCGGCGATCGCACGCGCCAGATGCTCGAGGAGGCGATGGGGCCGGCCATCGACCGCGCGGCGGGCCCGGCCCGGGCGGCCGTCCGCGTCGCGGTCGGAACGCGGGAGTACGACAACATCCGCGAGTCGGTGGCTCAGGAGGCGGCCGACCACACGTTGACCGGCTTCAGTGATCCCGAGTTCAGCCGCCGCCAGAGCGAGCAGATGCGCGAGCTGGTGGCGCAACGGACCAAAGAGCTGCCCCCGGGCGACTTCGTCGAGATGCTGCGCTCGGCGATCAAGGAGGACGAGTGGATGCTCTACCTCCACGGCGCGGTGATGGGGTTGGCGGGTGGCTTCATTCACCTGGCAATCTTCGGGTGAGGCGATGAACGATCACGAGCAGCAGACAAACGGCAACGGAAACGGCTCGCTAGAGGCGCTCCCCGGCCTGGCGAGGATCGCCGCCTCGGCTTGGCTGCACAGCACCGAGTGGGCGCTCAGGAGCGGGGTCCGGACCGGGCTGAAGCTGGCCGAAACGGCTGCCGATCCGCGCAAGGCCGCCGGTCTGGTCCGCGACACCCGCGCCGCGGCCCGCGGGCTGCTGGGCGACCTGCTGGGCGCCACCGGTATCGAGGATCAGTTCAGCCCGATAAGGACCGCGGCGGACGTGGCCAAGAGGGTCGCCGACGCGGTCCCGCTGGCGCCCGAGCCAGAGGCGCGCTCCGACGACGGGGATCGGCAGAACAACCACGGCAACGGCGTCGCACGCGGCCTGCGTGAGGAGGGGGAGCTGCTGCTGCGGCGTTCGCGCGACGTGCACTACGAGGTCGATGCGCACCCGGCGTATGAGCGGATCCTGTCCGAGCTCGCCCCTGACGAGGGGCGCATCCTCCGGCTGCTCCTGCTCGACGGCCCGCAGCCCTCGGTGGACATCCGCACCGGCGGCCCGCTCGGGCTGGTCAAGTCGCGCCTGATCGCGCCCGGGCTCTCGATGATCGGCGCTCGCGCCGGCTGCCGCTACGTGGAGCGGGTCCCGTCCTACCTCAACAACCTGTTCCGGCTCGGCTTGATCTGGTTCTCGCGCGAGACGCTCGCCGACCCGATGAAGTACCAGGTGCTCGAGGCCCAGCCTGACGTGCTCGAGGCGATCCACTCGGTCGCGCACGCGAAGGTGGTCCGCCGCAGCGTGCACCTGACGCCGTTCGGCGACGACTTCTGCCGCGTCTGCCTGAACCCCGACGGCTCGGCCCCGGACCTGTTCCCCGAGCACTCACCGCCGCCGCATGCCCGGACGACGCCGCAGCCGCCGGCGGTGGGCGACGGCTAGGGGTCAGATCAGCCGGGCCAGCTCGCGCCCGGCCCGCTCGAGCCTCGCACGAGTGCCCGCCTCGAGCACGACCTGGAGGTCGAGGATGCGCATCCCGAACGAGTCGAGCTGGCGGCGCCCGACCGCGGCGAAGCAGGGAACCCCCGCCTGCCGCGAGCGGGTCGCCACCTCTGACACCGCCTTGCCGACCAGGCTCTGCTGATCGAGCTTCCCCTCACCGGTGATGACGGCGCGGGCGGCCCGCATCCGCCGGTCGAAGTCGAGCGCGTCCAGGACGAAGGCCGCGCCCGGGACGAGCTCGGCACCATACGCCGCCCACAGGCCGCCGGACAGTCCACCCGCTGCGCCGGTCATCGGAACCCCGCGTGGATCGCGGTCAAGGCGCCCGGCCATCGAGCTCAGGCGCTTGCTCAGCCGGCGAGCCGTCCCCGCGTCCGCACCCTTCTGCGGCGCGAACACGCGGGCCGCCTCCTCGAACGGGGTCCGCACGTCGCACAGCACCACCAGGCGGGCACCGCGCAGACCGCCTGACTCGCGGAGGGCGCGGATCGCTCCCGAACCCCCGTCGGTGGTCGCGCTACCGCCGACCGCAACGTGCACCACCCGCGCCCCGGCCTCGAGCGCGGCGGCGATCAGCTGGCCGGTCCCGTAGGTGCTGGCCGCGAAGGCATCGCGCTCGGCCGGCCGGACCAGCCCGAGCCCGCTCGCAGCCGCCGTCTCGACGAGGCCGCCGGACTCGGAGATCCCGAAGTGGGCCTCGATCTCGCGGCCGAGCGGGTCGCTCACCCGCGCGCTGCGGAGCTCTCCGGCCAGGGCGGGGAGCAGGGCGGCCACCGTGCCCTCGCCGCCGTCGGCGACCGGGCACTCCTGCACCTCCCACCCTTCGGCGGTGAGCCCGCGGGCGAGCGCCGATGCGACCTCGGGCGCAGACAGCGTCCCCTTGAAGGAATCCGGCGCGATCAGGATCGTGTCGGGGACGCCGGGGAGCGACACGGGCTAGCTCGCGTCCAGCAGCGGGTCCACGGCGGCCGCGGCGCGCATCGCTTCGAGCACCGCGCCGCGCATGTCGCGCTTAGTCCGTGCGTACACCTCGGGCGACATCGCGCCGAGTTGCGCGGCGATCGCGAGCGCGCGAGGAAGGACGGCATCGGGCGCTACAGCCTCGTCGAAGGCGCCGAGCGAGACGCACTCGCCGGCGTCCACGAGCTGGTTGCCGAACGCCATCCGGCGCGCCGCGTGCGGGGGCAACTCGGCGCGGACGGCCATGATCGCGGCCTGCGGGTAGGGCACCCCGACCTTGATCTCGGTCAGCCCGTAGCGCCCGGCCGTCGACGCGACGCGGATGTCGGCGCAGAGCGCGAGCACCATCCCGCCAGCGATCGCGTGGCCGGTGATCGCGCCGACGACGGCGCACGGCAGGCCGTAGCCCGTGATCGCCATGCGGTTGATGCCGGTGACCATCTGCCGGTGCTGCTCGGGCCCGTAGCCGGGGACCGCCTTGAGGTCAGCGCCTCCGGAGAAGAACGGGTCGCGGCCGGCTAGGACGATCGCGCGTGGCGGGTCGGCGGCGAGCTCCTCGAGCCTGTTGCCGAGCTCGGCCAGGAACTCGATGTTCATCGCGTTCGCGGGCGCACGGGTGAGCTCGACGAGCGTCACGCCGTCGCGTTCGGAGACGGTCACATGGGCCACGAGCGGAAGCCTATGCGGTGGGAGGTGTTGCCACGTTCACCCCTAGGTCCCCTGGGAGCGATGCCCGGCCGCGCATACCTTGCTTGGTGCACCAACCGGAACACATCAAACAGGAGAACTTCAATGACCACCATCACCCGCCGCTTCCGCCTCACCGCCGCAATCGCGACCGCCATCGGCGCCGCCGCCATCATCCCCGCCGGGGCCATGGCGTCGACCAGCTGGTTCGGCTCCAGCCTCGACCACTCACCCGCCAACGCCGGCACCCCGTGCAACCAGATCTTCGACGCCCCGGCGCCGAACTGCACCCACGTCGGTTCGTTTTACCCCGGCTTCAGCGGCCGCGCGAAGGCGAACGCCAACGGCACGATCGTGAAGATCAAGGTCCTGGCCCAAGGCCCGATGACGATGCGCTTCCAGCTCGTCCGCGTCCGGAACCTGTCCTCCAATGAGCAGCAAGGTCAGGCCAAGGTCATCGCGAACGGCCCGAAGCTGAACGTCAATGGCCCGTCGCAGACTCAGCTCGACAACGGGGTCACCCCGGTCGAGACATTCCCGGCTCACATCCGCGTCCACAAGGGTGACGAGCTGGCGATCACGACCAACAACAACCAGGCCGAGTACTGCTCCGACGGCACCCCGGGTCAGCTGACCTTCTTCAACCCGACCCTCGCCATGACCTTCCGCAACAACACCGGCGTCGATGACTGCCTCCTGCTGGTCCAGGCAGTTATCAAGCACTGACGAGCCGGCCACATAACCCTCGCGGCACAGCGGGCCTCGGCGCAGACGCCGGGGCCCGCCCGCGCGTACGCCGCACCCCGGCGGATCCGAGGCCGGCCGGGGCCCGCCCGCGCGTACGCCGCACCCCGGCGGATCCGAGGCGGGCCGGGGCCCGCTCACTATCTCATCTGGTCGAGTCCGCAGTCCTTGGGCGCCTTGTCGTCGCGCCAGCGAAGGATCTTCGTGCCGTGGCGGATGCGCCCGCCGCTGACGTGGTCGTAGGTCACCTCGACCACCAACTCGGGGCGGAGCTCGATCCACTCGAGCTCCTTCTCGCTCTTCCAGCGGCTGGGGTCACCATGGCCCCGCTTGCCGGTCTGATAAGGCGCCAGCCGTTCGACGAGCGAGCGCTTCTCCGAGGCGCGGAGCCCCGATGAGTGCCCGACGACGTGAAGCTCGCCCTTGTCGTCGTAGAGGCCGAGGATCAGCGAGCCGATCGTGCCCTCCTCCTTCCCGGGGCGGCACCCGACGACGACGACGTCGATGGTGCGCAGCCGCTTGACCTTGACCATCCCGGTGCGCTGGCCCGGCTGGTAGCTGGCCCCGAGCTGCTTAGCCACGACGCCCTCGCCGCTCATCAGCCACGGCTCAGCGTCGGCAGCGGTGGACGCCGTTGGGGTGAGCGCGATCCCCTCGAGCTTCATCCCCTCGAGGATCTCGCGCCGCTCCGAGTAGGAGCGCTCGAGCAGCAGCTCGTCGTCGCGCGCAAGCACGTCGAACGCGATGAAGCGGGCGGGCGTCTGCTCGGCCAGCATGTTGATCCGCGACTCGGCCGGATGGATCCGCTGCTGCAGCGCACCGAAGTCCTCCAGCCCATCCTCGCCGTCGATCACGATCTCGCCGTCGATCACATAGCGCCCGGGCGGGAAGGCGAGCTCGGGGAAGTACCGGGACAGCGGCTTGCCGCCGCGGGACTGGATCGTGATCTCATCGCCGTCGACGAACACGATCGCCCGGAAGCCGTCGTACTTGGGCTCGTACGCCCATCCGTCGCCCGAGGGCAGCTCCGGCTTGGAGCGAGCGAGCTGCGGCTGCACCGGCGGCTTGAGCGGAAGCGTCATCGCCCCCGATCGTAGGGGATCGGACGCTACGATCCTCGAATGGCCTCCGAACACGCCACCGCCGCCGAGGAGGAGTATCTCGAGACGCTGTTCTGGCTGTTCGAGGCCGGCCTGCCGATGACCGGCGCGAACCTGGCGCGGGCCATGCAGCTCTCGGCGCCGACCGTGCACGAGATGCTCGGACGCCTCGAGCGCGACGGGTACATCGCGCGCGACGAGGACCGGGCGATCGGGTTCACGGACTCGGGTCGCGAGCACGCCGAGCGGGTGGTCAGCCGCCATCGCATGATCGAGCGGTTCCTGACCGATGTGGTCGGGGTCCCGTGGGACGAGGTGCACGAGGAGGCCGAGCAGCTCGAGCACGCGATGACGCCGCGTTTCGAGGCCTACGTGCGCTCGGCCGTAGGCGACGCCAAGACCTGTCCCCACGGCCATCCGATCCGGGTCGGCGAGCGGATCGACGGCGTCCCACTGGCTGACTGCGTGCTCGGCGCGAAGGTGACGATCCTTCGCCTCGAGAACGAGGCCGAGGACCTGCTGCATTACCTCAAGGACACCGGGATCGAGCCGGGGCTCAAGGGCGCGATCACGCTCAACGATGGTGAGCACGTGACGGTCGCGAGCGAGGGCAAGGACGCGACGGTGACCTCGAGCGTGGCCGAGACGGTCTCGGTGCTGGCCGACCCATCGCCGCCGCCGCGGATCGCGCTGCCCGAGCAGCTTGTGCTTGGGCGCGAGCGCTACGGACGCTGACGCTCGGGCGTCTACGCTACGGACGCTGACGCCCCGGCGTCGGGCGTCTACGCTACGGACGCTGACGCCCCGGCGTCGGGCGTCTACGCGGGCGGGGGCAGCGCCCGGCGCGACCCCAGCCAGTGGCGGATCTGGGCGTAGATCGCCGGATGGTTGAGCAGGTCGAAATGGTTGGCGCCGCCGATGTGCGTGTAGTTCTCGACCGGGAAGCGCAACCGCTGCCCTCGGCCGCCGTGGGCCCACGCGCTGGCGCGCAGCACGAGCAGGTCGCCGAACGCCCGGCCGAGCGGCGCGTGGGCGTCGCGCGTCACCGTGGCGGAGACGAAGTAGTGGTTGGCCGTGGTGAGGAACGGCACCTCGCGACCTGTCCGCTGGAGAAAGCCCTGCGGATCGTGGTCTCGCCAGTCCTCATCGACGAGGTACCCGCGCCCCAGGTCCTTGACCCCGGCGCTGCGCCGGTTGATCGCGTTGGCCAGCGGCCGGGTCTCGGGCAGCCGGCGCATCGCGGTGCAGGCCGCGAACGCGGCCACCTCGAGCGGGGCCCCCCGGTGCGGGGAGCCGAGCGTGAACACGTGCCGGACCCGCGCGGTCCAGTCGCTGCCTGCGCCGTAATGGGAGGCACTGCGCGCCACCAGGCCGCCCATCGAATGGCCGATCAGCGCGATCTCGCTCACCTCCACCGGCCACTGGTCGATCAGCCGCCGCATCAACGACGACAGCTCACGGCCGTTCTCGGAGATGTGGCGGCCGGTGTTATAGCGAATGTAGACCGGGGTGTGGCCGAGCTCGGCGCGTAGACGCTCGCCGTACGGCGTGTGGCGATCGGAGCCGAGCCTCCATGTCTCGTCGGTCTCGCACAGGCCGTGGAGGAAGACGGCGAGCCGTGGGCTCGCGTCCGGGTAGGCGCCGACGAGCGAGGCCCGCTCGACGTCCAAGCCGGCGCCGCCGCAGCGGATGCTCATCGGCCACGCCAGGGCACTGCCCTGCTGCTCGAGCAGGTCGCCGAAGGCCCCGTTGACGACACCGATGGCGAGCCGCCCGGCGATCGAGCCCTCGAGCGACGGAGCGTCGGCGGGCGTGCGCGCGCTCACAGCGCGGGCGCCGGCCCGAGCGAGGCCGCCGAGCGATCGGCCGACCGCTCCGTAGACCCCGGTGGCGATCCGGTCATGGGCGACGCGGACCGGAGTAGCGCTGGGGCCGATCGACTTCCACACGCGCGTGGCGATCCCGTCGTGGAGATCACGGATGTGATTGGCAAAGCCGACGACCGCCCCGCCGGCCAGGTTTCCGATCGCGGTGACTTCCTCAGGCTGCATCCGCGCTATGGCTACTCGCGGCAACCTGTGCATACGCGTCGGCCAGGCGCCGGACTCCCTCCTCAATCTGATCTGTGCTCACGCCGGAGTAGGCGAGGCGGAGCGACGACTCACCGCCGTCGAGGATGAAGTCGGTGCCCTTGACGAACTGGACCCCGCGCTCGGCCGCGGCATCGAAGAGCGCGCTGACGTCCGTGCCCCGGGGCAGGTCGACCCACAGGAAGTAGCCGCCCTCGGGCTCGACGAACGTTGCGTCCGGCAGCTCGCGCCGCAGCGCCTCGCACAGCCTGCTCGAGCGCTCGTTCAGCGCCTGCTTGACCGTCTCGATCGACTGGTCGATCGCTCCCGAACGACAGAACTGGTTGACGATCGCCTGGGAGACCATGTTGGGTGAGATGTACGTGCTCGTGGCGAGCTTGGCGATCCGCGCGATCAGATCCTCGGGCCCCACCAGGTAGCCGACCCGGATGCCGGGGCAGACGGTCTTCGAGAACGACGACGCGTACACGACCGAGCCGGCGTCCATCGACAGCATCGATTCCAGTGGCTCGCCCTTGAACCGCAGGGCCACGTACGGGTCGTCCTCGAACACCGTGAAACCGTGCTCGAGGGCGAGGTCGAGCAGCGCGCGGCGCTTCTCCGCCGAAAGCGTGTAGCCGGCCGGGTTCTGAAAGTTGGGAATGATGTGCGCGAGCTTCGGCCTGGCGCCGCTACGGAGCACCCGCTCGACCGCCGCGACGTCAATTCCGTCGGGCTCGAGCTCGACCGCCCGCACGTCCGCGCCGCGGCTCTTGAGCGAGAGCAGCGTGCGATCGTAGGTGGGGCGCTCGACGATAACCGAATCGCCGGGCTCGACCAACGCATCGAACAGGAAGGCGTCGGCCTGCATCGAGCCGTTGGTCACCAGCACGCGCGCGGGCTCGACCTGGTGATGCTCGGCGATCCACTCGCGCAGCGGCGGGTAGCCGATCGAGGTCCCGTAGGCGGTCGCGCCGCCCGGATCGTTCTGAAAGGCCAGGTCCGCGGAGGCCCGCAGACCGTCGATGTCGATGATGTCGAGCGAAGGCGCTCCGCGGGCGAAGGAGATCGTGGAGGGCATCTTGCTAGAGACTAGTGATCCTCGCCGAACTGCACATCGATGATCGCGCGAGCCGCCCCCTCGTAGCCGCGGACGGTCACGTCGCGGACGCCGCGGACGCCGGACAGCCGCCGCTCGAACTCGCGCACCTCCTCGATCCTGCCGAACGGGCCGGCCGCGATCGTCGCCTCCTGGCGACCCGGCGCCATCGTCGCCAGCAGCTCCTCGATCCCGTTCAAGACCTCGTGCAGCGAGCTCAGCAGCCGGCCCAGATGGTCTAGCTGCGCACCGGTCGCCCGTGCGGATGGAGGGGGCACGTGCTGAAGTAGGTCGGCGAGCGGACCGGACCGACCGCGCGCGGCACCGACAGCCTCGGGCTCTGGAGGTGCGGCGCGCTCGGGCGGGGGCGCCTCGAGCGGGGTCGGAGTCGCGGTCCCGAGGGAGGGCGGACTGCGCCCGGGTACAAGCTCGGACTGGATCTGGCGAAGCTTGCGGTCGAACTCCGCAAGCCGCGTACTGAGATCCGCCACCGGCTGGCTGCGCTCCTGCTCCGCGATGCCCACGAGGGTACCGCGCGCACCAGCGGACTCCGTAGTTCGCACCGGGATGCGGCGGGAAAGGCCCGATGCCCGCCGCACGCCGACTCGCTCAACTACTGCGGGTGACCATTCGGGCAGTTCATCCCTACCGCCTAGGCGCCACCGCGGCGCTGCTGGCGCTGGTCGCGCTGGCGCTCATGGTCCTTGCCGGAAGCCATGCCGCTACACGAGGTGACCTGCTCGCGCAGCTGCAACGGCCAGCGACTTACCCCGCGCCGAGCGTCGGCCCGCATCCGGTCGCCGTCAGCCTGCCGGCCGGCGACTACCGGCTCGGTGTGCGGGTCACCCCCAACAGGGCCGCCGCGCACAACACGGTCGCCCTGGCGCTGACCCGGAACGGCGTGCCGGTCCACGGGGCACGCGTGAGCGTCGTCTATTCGATGCCGGCGATGGACATGCAGGACGGTCTGACCAGCAGCCTGGCCCCGACGAGCGGCGCGACCTACTCGGTGCGCGAGCCGGTGTTGGGAATGCCGGGCTCCTGGGCGATCCGCTTCGAAGTGCGGCCGGCCGGCGGCAGGCCGTTCACCGTCACCCTGAACGATCTGCTGCGCTAAGCGGCGGCACCGAGCAGCGAGACCGCGACCTCGGCCACCTGCGTCGGCGTGCGCCCGACGCGGACGCCCCTGCTCTCGAGCGCCTCGGCCTTCGCGGCGGCGGTCCCCTTCGAGCCCGACACGATCGCGCCGGCGTGACCCATCGTCTTGCCCGGCGGCGCCGTGAAGCCCGCGATGTAGGCAACCACCGGCTTGGACACGTTCTCGGCGATGAAATCTGCCGCGCGCTCCTCGGCGTCGCCGCCGATCTCGCCGCACATCACGATCAGCTCGGTCTCGGGATCCTTCTCGAACATCGCGATCACGTCGATGAAGTCTGTCCCGGGCACCGGGTCGCCGCCGATCCCGACGATCGTCGAATTCCCGAATCCGCCCTGGGCCAGGACGTTGCCGATCTGGTAGGTCAGCGTCCCCGAGCGGGAGACGACGCCCACGTTGCCCTGCTTGAAGAAGGCGGCGGGGATGATCCCGACCGTCGCCTTGCCGGGTGAGAGGATGCCGGGGCAGTTCGGGCCCACCAGTCGGGAACGACCGTTCTTCTTGATGATGTTGAACACGCGCAGTTCGTCGTGGGCGGGAATGCCCTCGGTGATCGCGATGATCAACTCGATCCCGGCGTCCTCGGCCTCGAGGATCGAGTCGGCCGCGAACCGCGGCGGGACGAAGATCATCGCCGTGTTTGCGCCGGTCCGGTCGACGGCGTCATGGAAGGTGTCAAACACGGGGACCCCGTCGACGTCCTGGCCGCCCTTGCCCGGCGTGACGCCGCCCACCACCTGGGTACCGTAGTCGCGGTTGCGCAGCGAGTGGAAGGTGCCCTCGCGCCCGGTGATCCCGGAAACGCAGAGCTTGGTGCCGTTGTCCACGAGGATGCTCATGCCGCTGCCAGCTCCACGACCCTCTGCGCCGCGCCGTCCATCGTCGACTCGGTGTGCACGTTCGGCAGGTTCGCCTCGGCCAGAAGCCGCCGCCCCTCGACGTCGTTGGTGCCGTCGAGGCGGACGACGAACGGGACTGTCGGCTTGATCTGGTCGAAGGCCTCAATCAGGCCCTTGGCAACCTCGTCGCAGCGAGTGATGCCACCGAAGATGTTGAACAGCACGGCCTTCACCTTGTCGTCGGAGAGAATCACCTCGACCGCGCTGGTGATCGCGTCGGCCTTCGAGCCACCGCCGGCGTCGAGGAAGTTCGCGGGCGCGCCACCGGCCTGGGCGACCACGTCGAGCGTCGACATCACGAGCCCGGCGCCGTTGCCGAGGATCCCGACGTTGCCGTCGAGCTTGACGTAGATCAAGCCGCGCTCCTTGGCCATCCGCTCCTGCGGGTCCTCGGCGGAGGGGTCGCGCAGCTCGGCGTTGTCGGGATGCCGGAACAGGGCGTTGCCGTCGAGCGTGACCTTGGCGTCGAGCGCCTTGACCTCGCGCTCAGGCGTAACGATCAGCGGGTTGACCTCAACCAGCGTCGCCTCCTCCTGAACGAACGCGTCGTACAGCTTGGCCAGCATCGCACCGACGGGCCGGACCACGTCCGCGTCCACGCCGGCCTCGTAGGCGAGCCTGCGGCCGTGGAAGTCCTGGAACCCGAGTAGCGGGTCGACGTGGAGACGAGCGATCGCGTCCGGGTCGGTGTCCGCCACCTCTTCGATGTCCATACCGCCCTTGGTCGAGAGCATGATCAGTGGCGCCTTCTCGGAGCGGTCGAAGATCACCGATGCGTAGTACTCGGCCGCGATCTCGGATGCTCCCTCCACCCACAGCTCGTGGACGGTGAGGCCGCGGATGTCCATGCCGAGGATCGCCCTGGCGTGCTCCTCGGCCTCGGGGCGGTCCCTGGCGACCTTGATCCCGCCGGCCTTCCCGCGGCCGCCGATCTGGACCTGGGCCTTGATCACGCACGGATAGCCGATGTCGTCGGCCGCGGCCGTCGCTTCCTCGATCGTCGTGGCGTGGCGACCGCTCGGAACGGGAACACCGTGCCGCGCGAACAGCTGCTTTCCCTGGTACTCGAGGAGATCCATCGGCGGCCCAGGACTCTAGCCAAAGCCGTGCCGTGGCATCATGCCGGTCCGGCATGGCCATTCCCAAGCAAATCAATTTCGTCACCTTCGACGTTTACGGCACCCTGATCGACTGGGAGACGGGGGCGTACGACGCCTTCCAGAGGGAGGCGGAGCGCGACGGGTTCACGATCGAGCGCGATGAGCTGATCCCCCTGTTCCACGAGATCCAGCAGAAGATCCAGGCCGGCTCCTACGAGCTCTACGCGGAGGTTCTCCGCCGGACCGCGGTCGAGATCTCGAAGCGGCTCGGCTGGCCGCTCGAGCCCTCGCGATCAGGCTTCCTACCCGACTCGGTGCAGCGCTGGCCGCCGTTCAAGGAGACCGTTCCGGTACTGACCAAGATCGCCAAGAAGCACAAGATCGGGCTGATCTCGAACATCGACGACAAGCTGCTCGGCCAGACCCGGCGTCACATCCCGCTCGATTTCGACCTGGTCGTAACCGCTCAGCAGGTGCGCTCCTACAAGCCGGACCCGGCGCACTTCACCGAGTGCGAACGGCGGATCGGCGGCAAGAAGGGCTGGGTCCACGTGGCGGCCAGCTACTACCACGACGTCGAGCCGTGCCTGAAGAAGAAGATCCCCGTGATCTGGGTCAACCGCTCCAAGCAGCAGCTCGAGACCGGACAGAAGAAGCCAGATGCCGAGGTCTCGAACCTCCGCGAGGCGGCAAAGCTCATAGGCGTCGCCTAGGGCTGCGCAGGATGCGCAGCCGGGGAAACCGCCGCGCAAGCGGAGCGTTCTCCGGGAACCCTGAAGCGGAGCGCAGCGCGGCGAGAAGCCGGATGCGGTTACGTTTTAGACCATGCGCGTCCTCGCGCTCGACACAGACCTGATCGTCTTCATCAGCGCGTTCTGGCAGACCGGGTGCACCGCCGTGCGCTCGGGCGAGGAGGGGTTCGTGATCGACTCGCCGGTCCTCCCCCACGAGCTCGAGGCGCTGCCCCAGGTACTCGAGCAGTCGGGCTTTCCGGTCTCCGGCCTGCTCGTGACGCACGGTGACTGGGATCACCTGCTCGGGCGTCACGCCTTCCCCGAGGCATCGATGGGCTGCGGCGAGACCACAGCGACGCTCCTGGCCACCGACCCGCAGCTGCCCCAGCGCGAGCTCGCCGAGTTCGACGACGAGCACTACATCCAGGAGCGGCCCGCGCTGGCCCTCGACCAGATCCAGCACCTGCACGTCCCCGGCCACCTCGCGCTCGGCGCGGACGGGCACGAGCTTGAGCTGCACCCCGCCTCCGGGCATACCCCGGACGGAACCGCGTACCTGATCCCCTGGCTCGGCACGCTCGTGTGCGGCGACTACCTCTCTCCCGTCGAGATCCCCTGGATCTCGGCCGGCGGCTCGGCGGCGGCGTACCTGGAGACGCTCGAGCGCCTCCAGGGGCTGCTGTCCCGCGCGCACACAATCGTGCCGGGCCACGGCGGCCCGATCGACCGCGACCGCGCAGCGCGCCTGATCGAGGAGGATGCCGCCTACCTCGAGGCGCTGGGCGGCGAAGGCGAGGTCGAGCTCCCGCCCGGCCGGCGGGGCGCCGCACAGCGGCGAATCCATGCCGAGAACGTGCAGCGGGGCGCCTCGTGACCGACGAGTGGATCGAGACCAACCGCGCGATGTGGGACGAGCGCGTGCCGATCCACGTCGCGAGCGAGTTCTACGACGTGGAGGGCTTTCTGGCGGGGCGCTCGGCGCTGCGCGAGTTCGAGCTCGCCGAGCTGGGCGACGTGAGCGGGCGCACGCTGGTTCATCCACAGTGCCACTTCGGGCTCGACACCCTGTCCTGGGCCCGTCTCGGCGCCCGCGTTACAGGGCTCGACTTCTCCGCCGCGGCGATCGCCGCTGCGCGCGAGATCACGGTCCGGGCCGGAACCGAGGCCGAGTTCGTGGAGGGCAACGTGTACGACGCCGTCCCGCTCCTCGGCGGCCGACGCTTCGACGTCGTCTACACGGGCCTCGGAGCGATCATCTGGCTCGATGACATCGAGCGGTGGGCCGAGACGATGGCCGCGTTGCTCGAGCCCGACGGCCGCTTCTACATGGCCGAGTTCCATCCGCTCACGGACGTCTTTGCGGATGATTCGCTCGCGGTCGAGCACTCGTACTTCGACCACGGGCCACGGACCTACGACGAGCCGGGGACGTACGCCGAACTCGACGCCCCGACCGAGCACAACCGCTCAGTCGAGTGGGTGCACGGCCTCGGCGACGTGATCTCCGCCCTGTCCGCCGCCGGCCTGTGCCTCGAGTTCCTGCACGAGCACGAGTACACGCTGTCCCCGCGCTGGCCGTTCTTGCGCCGCGAACCAGGCGGCATCTATCGGCTGCCTGAGGGGATGCCGAGCCTGCCGCTGATGTACTCGCTGCTGGCTACTCGCCGCCGTCGGCGCTGATCACCGCGAGCGTGTCGCCGGAGGCGACCGATGCCCCGACGGCGATCGGCAGCTCGGACACCTTGCCCGCCTTGTGCGCGGTGATCTCGTTCTCCATCTTCATCGCCTCGATCACGCACACGAGCGCACCCTCCTCGACCGCCGCGCCCTGCTCGACCGCGACCTTGAGAATCGTGCCCTGAAGCGGCGAAGCGAGCTTGTCAGCGCCGCCACCGCCACGGCCACCGCCGGCTCGCTCGCGGCGCGGCGCCCGTCGGCCTCCGGCGGCGGGAGCAGACCCGTTCACGACCTCGGCTCCGGCACCGCCGAACGGTGGCCCGATCACCTTGACGTCGAAGCGCTTGCCCGAGACCTCAACCGTGTAGGTCTGCTCGACCGTCTCGGCCTCCTCATCGCCGTCGCTCGCCGCGGCTGGCTTGGCGAAGGCCAGCGCCTTCAGCCAGTCGCGGTTTTCGACCAGATCACGGCAGGTCTCGGCGTTGGCCCACTGCTCGCTCCGGAGGATCGCCTCGTGAAATGGGAGCAGCGTCTTCAGATCCTCGATCTCGTACTCACGCAGAGCACGGAGCATCCGCGCCGTGGCGCTCGGGCGGTCGGCATCCCAGACGATCAGCTTGGCCACCATCGGGTCGTACATGGGCGAGATCTCAGAGCCGCGGCCGACCCCGGAGTCGACCCGCACGCCCGGTCCCGCCGGCTCGCGGTAGTCGCCGATCGTGCCCGGCGCGGGCGCGAAGTTCTTGGACGCATCCTCGGCGTTGATTCGGCACTCGATCGCGTGGCCGCGGAGCTCGAGCTGATCCTGAGACACCGACAGCGGCTCTCCGGCCGCGACCTTGATGCCCTCCTTGACGATGTCGATCCCGGTCACGAGCTCGGTGACTGGATGCTCGACCTGGACGCGGGTGTTCATCTCGAGGAAGAAGTACTCGCCATCCTGCAACAGACCCTCGATCGTCCCAGCGCCGGTGTAGTTGACGGCCGCCGCGGCGTCGGTGGCGATCTTTCCGATCCTGGCCCGCAGCTCCTCGTCGACCGCGGGCGCCGGGGCCTCCTCGATCAGCTTCTGGTGGCGGCGCTGGATCGAGCAGTCGCGCTCGCCGAGATGGATCACGTTTCCGTGCTTATCGGCCAGCACCTGGACCTCGACGTGGCGCGGGTCGGGCAGGTAGCGCTCCAGGTAGACGGTCGCGTCCGAGAAGAACTTCTCGCCCTCGCGCGCCGCACCCTCGAACGCGTCCTGCAGCTTGTCCTCGGCCAGCGCGACCCGGAAGCCCTTGCCGCCACCGCCACCCGCAGCCTTGACCGCGACCGGGTATCCGATCGTCTTATCGATCACCTTGCGCGCATCGTCGATCGTCGCCACCGGCTCGGTCGTTCCGGGGACGATCGGCACGCCGGCCTTCTTCATCAGCTCGCGCGCCCTCGTCTTCGAGCCCATCGCCTCGATCGCGGAGGCGGGGGGTCCGATGAACGTGATCCCACGGTCCTCGAGCGCGGCGGCGAAACCGGCGTTCTCGGCCAGGAAGCCGTAGCCGGGGTGCACCGCCTCGGCGCCCGTCTGCTCGATCACCTCGAGCAGCTTCTCCACCTTCAGGTAGCTCTCCGCGGCTGGGCCGGGACCGAGCAGGTAAGCCTCGTCGGCGCGCTTGACGTGCAGCGCGTCACGATCGAGCTCCGAGTACACGGCCACGGTGGCGACGCCGAGCTCTTCACAGGCGCGGATGATGCGGACCGCGATCTCGCCGCGGTTGGCGATCAGGACCTTCGAGAACATGCGGGCCGGGACTTTAGAGGCTGTCTCGATGCGACGCGCGGCTGGTGATTACCGGTCGGCCTGGGAATACGCGGGCTCCGTTCGCGGCGCCCGCGCGGGTTCGGCGGCGCGGCGGGCCGCCCACCAGCTCATGATCCACTTTCCAGCCAATAGCGCGACGATCGTGTACAGCCAGCCGAGCAGGATGTCCGACACGTAGTGCTCGGCGCCGTAGACGAGCGAGAAGCCCATGGCGAGCGGATACAGCGCCACGATCGGTCGCAGCCACTTGTGTTTGCGGGGCCACAGCGTGACCGCCACCAGCAGCGAGAAGGCGGCGTGCAGCGACGGAACCGCGGCCACGTTGTTGGCGTAGGCATATCCGTGCTCGATCGCTGAGCCGGCCGGGTGCACGCCCACGAACTGCCACACGAGCGGCACGATCCGCGTGACCGGGCTGATCAGGTGGGCCTGTGCCGCCATCCACGGCGGCGCGGCCGGGTACAGCGCGTACGTGGCCAGCCCGGCGAACGACAGCGTCGCGACATACACGACGAAGCGCCGGAAGCGCTGGCGGTCGACCTTCCACAGAACCGCTGCGAGAACCGGCGTGGCGAAGAAGTGCGTCAGGTAGACGGCCCACACGATCACGTCGTACCAGACGACGTGCCCGTGCCACAGCCAGTGCTGGAGCGTGACCGTGGGGGCGGTCCCCCCAAATAGGGCCTGATCGGCCTGGATCTGGGGCAGAAAGTGGACCCCGAACACATGGCCCGCGCTCCCGCGCAGCGAGTCGTAGGCGATCAGCAGCCCGATGAACGGCAGCCACTCGAGGATCACGCTGCGCGCGTACCCACGGATGTCGGAGAGCGAGAAGCAGAGCAGGCCGAGCAGGAGCCAAGCAGCCAGCACGTCGCGTTCGATCGGGACGCCGAAGAGCACGAACACGGCGAGCGAGCCGCATACGTAGACGGCGGGAACCAGAACCTTGGGGCGAACGGCGGCGGACATCAAGCGGTCCAATATAAAGACGCCCTGCGGGCGCCGCGGGGAACCAAATGGAGCGCTAACGGGCGCTGAGGACCATCCCCGCCCCGACCGTGTCGTTGGTGGCTTCATCGATCAGGATGAAGCTACCCGTGGTCCGGTTGCGGGAATAGGGATCCGTTACCAGCGGCTCGCTGCAGCGCAGAGCGACGCGGCCAATCTCGTTGAGCCCGAGCTGCACCGCCTGTTCGTGCCCGAGCGTGTTGATGTCGACCCGATGCTCGATCGAGTCGATGACGGCGCGCGCTGAGCGACTCGTGTGCTTGATCACGTAGCGCCCGCGCGGCGTCAGCGGCTGCTCGCTCATCCAGCAGATCATCGCCTCGAGCTCGCGGCCCGCGGACGGCTGGTCATCGGGCTCGACGATCATGTCGCCGCGCGAGATGTCGACCTCGTCTTCGAGGCGCAGCGCAACCGACATTGTCGGGAACGCGGCGTCGACCTCGCCCTCGAACGTGTCGATCGCCTTCACCGTGGTTCGCCGGCCGCTGGGCAGCACGACGACCTCGCTCCCCGGCCGCAGCACGCCGCCTGCCACCTGGCCGGCGTAGCCGCGATAGTCGTGGTGCTCGTCGCTCATTGGGCGGATCACCCACTGGACCGGGAAGCGGACTTCGGCGAGATTGCGGTCGGGCGCGATCACGACGTGCTCGAGGTGGTAGAGAAGCGGGGCCGCGCCATACCACGGCATATTGTCCGAGCGGTCGACGACGTTGTCACCGTGCAGGGCCGAGATCGGGATGAAGGTGATGTCGGGGATCTCGAGCCGGGCCGCCCAGTCGGTGAGCTCGTCGAGGATCCGATAGAAGACCTCCTCGTCGTAGTCGACGAGGTCCATCTTGTTGACGCACACGATCAGGTGCGGGATGCGCAGTAGCGAGGCGATGTAGGCATGACGCCGCGTCTGCTCGCTCACGCCCTTGCGGGCATCGACGAGCACGACGGAGAGGTCGGCGGTGGACGCGCCGGTGACCATGTTCCGCGTGTACTGCTCGTGGCCCGGAGTGTCGGCGATGATGAACTTGCGACGCGGGGTCGCGAAGTACCGGTAGGCGACGTCGATCGTGATTCCCTGCTCGCGCTCGGCGCGCAGGCCGTCGGTCAGCAGGGCCAGGTTCAGGTACCCATCGCCGCGGCGCTCGGAGGTCTGGGCAACGTGCTCGAGCTGATCCTCGAAGATCGCCTTCGAGTCATGGAGCAGGCGGCCGATCAGCGTCGACTTGCCATCGTCGACCGACCCCGCGGTCGCGATGCGCAGCAGCTCACTCACCCGGGTCCTCACCAGGTGCCCGTTTGTAGCAGCGCCGGGCACTAGCGTGCGCTCCGCGAGGTAATGAGGGTGCGCACTAGAAGTAGCCCTCGCGCTTGCGATCCTCCATCGCAGCCTCGGTCACCCGGTCATCCGCCCGCGTCTCGCCTCGCTCGGTGATCCTCGTGGCCGCGATCTCGGCCACGACGGTCTCGAGATCGAGGGCGGTCGAGCGGACGGCGCCGGTGCACGTCATGTCGCCGACGGTGCGGTAGCGCACCGGAGCCTCGAACGGGGTCTCGCCCTCCATCAGCTCGATGAATGGGCTCACGGCATAGAGCATCCCGTCGCGCGCGAAGACCTCGCGATTGTGCGAGTAGTAGATCGACGGGACCTCGAGCTTCTCGGTCGCGATGTACTGCCACACGTCGAGCTCGGTCCAGTTCGAGATTGGAAACACGCGTACGTGCTCGCCCTTGCGGATGCGGCCGTTGAACAGGGCCCACAGCTCGGGACGCTGGCGCTTTGGGTCCCACTGCCCGAAGTCGTCGCGGAACGAGAACACCCGCTCCTTGGCGCGTGCCCGCTCCTCGTCGCGCCGGGCGCCGCCGAACGCGGCGTCGAAGCCATGCTCCTCGATTGCGTCGAGCAGCGTCGTGGTCTGAAGGCGGTTGCGCGAGGCCCGAGGCCCGGTCTCCTCCGTCACCCGGCCCTTGTCGATCGACTCCTGGACGCTGGCGACGATCAACCGCTCATCCAGGTTGTCGATCAGCCGGTCGCGGAACTCGATCACCTCGGGGAAGTTGTGCCCGGTGTCGACGTGCATGATCGGGAACGGGAAGCGCCCCGGCCGGAACGCCTTCTCGGCCAGGCGCAGTAGCACGATCGAGTCCTTGCCGCCGCTGAACAGGAGCACCGGCCGCTCGAGCTCGGCCGCGACCTCGCGGAAGATGTGGATCGACTCGGCCTCGAGGGTCTCGAGGTGCGAAAGCTCGTAGTGGAAGGGATTCATCGCTTTAGATGGTTGATTCCGAATTGGTTGCGATCGGGGCGTCCGGGCCGAGCAATCGGGAATCAATCATCACAGGTGGATGCCGCACTCGGTCTTGTCCTGGCCGGCCCAGCGGCCCTGTCTTCCCTCACCCGGCTGGGTGCAGGGAGCGCAGCCAATCGAAGAGTAGCCCCGGTCGTGGAGGGGGTTGTACGGGAGGTCGTGCTTGAAGATGTAATTCCAGATGTCCTTCTCGCTCCAGTCCGCGAGCGGGTTCAGCTTCCAGATGCCACGGCGCTCGTCTCGCTCGAGCTTGGCCGCGCCGGCCCGCGTGTTCGCCTGCTCCCGGCGGACGCCCGTGATCCAGGCATCCACGTCCGACAGCGCGCGCTCGAGCGCGTCGACCTTCGCCTCGCTGCAGCAGCGCTGAAGCGTCCAGGGCGCATCAGGGCTACGGGCATCCAACACCTCGACCTTGAGCCCGAACCGGTCCTCGAACTGCTTCCAGGTCTCGAGCGTCTCGGGGAACAGCACGCCGGTGTCAATCGTGAACACCCGTGCGTCGGGCTGGATCTGCATGAGCATGTGGACGAGGACGGACTCCTCCTTCTGGAAAGAGCAGGCCATGGTCAGCCGCGGGTGGAATTGCTCCACGCCGTAGGCGAGGACCTCCTCGGCCGAGGCCGTCTCGAGCGCTTGTGCGGTGGTCGTCATCGCGGCAACAAGGCTAGACGGCGCACTCGCCCTCGCCCCGGATGACCTCGAACGGGGCGTTCTTTGTCCAGTCGATGAAGTAGTTCATGTTCGGCAGGTTGAATTCGATCGGCATGGTCAGATCCTTCACGCGCGATTCGAACTCGGGAGTTCCCATCCGATCGACGAAGGCATTGAACTCCTCGCCCTCGGCTCGATCGGACTCATAGAAGCGTACCCATCGTTCGACGGCCTCAGGCACCCGCTTGGCCGGGAGCCGCGCCTTGAGGCGGTGTCCATAGCGCACGTCCCCGCCCTCGTAGGCCCCGCCGATGTGCGGGATATAGGCGGGAACCGCGTGCTCGCCGACCTTGATCGAGGCGCCGTAGAACCCGATGTTGGCGATGTGATGCTGGCCGCAGCCATTTGGGCAGCCGCTCATCTTGATGTGGATCCGGCGGGTCAGTTCGTCGTCGATCTCCATCTGCGCCAGCCGTTCGTGGATCGCCTGGTTGAGCCCCATCGAGCTGGTGATCCCGAGCTTGCACGAGTCTGTCCCGGGGCAGCTGACCACGTCGGTGATCTCGTCCGCGCCCGCCTCGCCGAGGTCGAGCTCGCGCAGGCGCTGCCACACCTCGTAGACCGCCTCATTACGGACCCAGCGCAGGACCAGGTTCTGGTGGACGGTGGTCCGGGCGTAGCCGGCCGTGTAGTCGCGCATCAGCTGACCGAGACCGCGCAGCTGATCGGGCGTCAGGTCACCGCGCCGGACCTTGACCTCGACGGTGCTGAACCCCTCCTGGCGCTGAGGCTGGGTGTTGCTCTCGAGGAAGTGATCGAATGGCCCGATCTGATCCCCGTTCGCGCTTGCGTAGCTGGGGTGCTTGGCCGGCGCGTTGGCGTGCTCATCGTGGTCCAACAGGATGCCGTCGAGCGAGAAGTCGCGCTCGCTGACCCAATCGCCCTCGAGCTCCTCTTCGACCATCGAGCGGAACTCCTCGATGCCGATCTTGTCGACCAGCACCTTGATGCGGGCGCGGGCGCGATTGACGCGCAGCCACTCCTGGCGATCGAAGATCCGCATGCAGGCCTCGGTGACCTTGACGTAGTCGCCGTTGTCCAGCTCGACGAAGTCATACAGCGTGGGAGCCAGACGCGGCATGATCGAGGTCCCGCCGCCGACCCGGATCTCCACCCCGCGGACGCCGTCCCGGAGCTTGGGAACGAACGCCATGTCATGGATGCGGGTGATCGCGTTGTCGTCGTCGGTCGCCGTGAACGCGGTCTTCACCTTGCGCGGCATCGCCTGGGTGGTGGCGTGGCGCACGAAGTAGCGGACGTAGGCGCCGGCGTACGGCGTGATGTCGAACAGCTCGCCCTCGAGCGTCCCCGCACGGGGATCGCCGGTGACGTTGCGCATTGTGTTGCCGCAGCCCTCGCGGCTCGAGAGGCCGGCGTCGCCGAGCTCGCGGATCAGCTTGGCCGCGTCCGGGAGTGGCACGTGGTGCATCTGGATGTTCTGGCGCGTCGTGATGTGCCCCTTGCGCAGAGGGACGTACTTCTCGATCACGGTCGCGAAGGCGTCCAGTTGATCAGGCGTCACGCCGCCCATCGGAAGCTTGACCCGGACCATCTGGACGTCGGGCTGGCGCTGCCCGTAGACACCCTGCTTGAGGCGGAACTTGATGAACTCGTCCCCCTCGAGCTGGCCCTCGAGGAATCGCGTCGACTCGGTGTCGAAGTCGTCAAACTCGCGCTCGAGGATCGGGATCACGTGCCCCGGTACGTTCTCGAGGACCTCCGGATTCTCGAGCGATCCGGTGCGAGGCGACTTCTGGGTCTGGCTGCTGTCAAGCGAAGCGGGCTCCATAACGGTCCTTTGGGTTGCCGGCAGCGGATTCCGAGTGAATTTACCAAAAGGCGATCTGAATAACCCCATTTTGGCTCTGCGCAGGCGAATTGCAGGGAGGCGCCCGGCCTCCGATCCGTCGTGGGTCCCGGTCCGGGGCTCGCGGCTACCCGCTGAAGTTGACCGAAACCGCCTTCGTCTGCGACCCGCCGCCCGCCGGCGAGAACTCCACCGTCACGTGGACGGTCACCGTCTGAGTGCCGCGGCGCGCGAGCTTGTGCCGGGCCTTGGTCCCGAGCGTGATCGTGAAGCTCGCGGTGCCCGCCCGAGCCAGCGATTGATGCGCGCGGCCGACGTGGAGGGTCCCGGGTCCGTCTACGCGCACAGCGATCGTGGAGCTGCGGTTGCTGACCGTGGTGGTGATCTTGGTGATCTTCGGCGAGGCGATCGTGATCGTCCGGGACACCGAGGCACGTTGCCCGGCGACGTCCTGGATCGCGAACGTGACTGTGAATCTGCCTCCGTGGGGGAAGCTGTGGGCCACGTGGGTCCCGCTCGCCAGCGCCGAGCCGTCGCCGAAGTTCCACTGGAGCGTGCTCACCGACCCGTCCGGGTCGACACCGCTGCCGGCGAATGAGGCGGGGACGCCGGCGATGCCCGAGCTCGGGCCGGTCGCGTGCACCGAGTCGACCTCGTCACGCGGCTGGCATGACCCGCCCGCGTCCTCGTTGCTCCACTCCTCCTGGAGCAGGTAATGGCCGCTGCCGATCAACTCGTCATAGACGCCGAACGACGTCGAGCCAAGGACGCTTCCGAAACTTTGTGCGCAGAGGTCGCCGATCTCCTCCTGGTAGGTCGGGCTGCTCGGGTTGCTATCCACCCATCCGGTCTGCGGGTTCCCCGCGCCAGCCGGGAACGGATCGGTGATCGCCTCGCTCAGCTCGTGACTCAGCGTGCTGAGGCTGGGATCCGCGGTGGATCCGTTCGGACGCGGGTTGCCCGATTGGCAGTGGTTCGGCTCGGCGTTGAACGGGATGTTCGCGAACAGGGCTGGCACGGCCATCGTGTTGCCGGAGAAGCTGTGGTAGCCGCAGTAGCCGGCGTTCGCGGCGCCGCCCAGTGAGCAATCCATCGGACCTGAACCGAAGCACGAGCCGAACCCCTCCGGGGTAACGACGAAATAGAGGTCGGTCGGACCGTCGGGCAGGCCATGGCTACTGATGAAGCTGGAGAGCTCGGCCTTTATCTGGCTGTCGGTCAGACACGTCCCCCATCCCGCCGGTGCCGCCGCCGGCAGCGTGCAGCCGTTGCCCGGGGCGGCATCGGCGTCGTTGAGCGCCCCGGCATACGTGGAGTCGTAGATCGCGTGGCCGGTGAGGTCGTGGTACTGGCCGGTGATCGCGAATACGTTGGTCGCCTTGTGGCTGTCCGCGGCAACGTTGGCGAGGAACCCGGACACGAGCGCCTGATATCCCGAGTCGTACGAGCAGGCGTGTGAGTCGAAGCTGCAGTTCGTGGGGTTCCAGAAGATGATGTGGGTCCGGTTGGAGTGCATCACCGGGCCGCCCTGGTAGTCGAGGTTGAGCGCGCTGGGGGCCAGGGCGGGATGAGGAATCTGTGCCCCGGTGGGAATGTCGGGCGTGACCCCGCCGGGCGCCCCACTGGCGCCGGCCGCCGACGCGGTCGCGCCAAGCGTCGCCACCGTCCCCACGAGTGCACCCGCCCTCCGCCAACTGCGCATTACCGATCCTTTCGGCCGCGGACGTCCTCAGCGCCGCGCGCCCCAGCCGCTGTTGCGCCTTCTCCGCCCCCTCTTGCTGGGGCGGGATCATGCGCGTTTGACAGGCCTAAGTCAAGTTAGGCCCAGGGCAGCGGCACGTCCGGCTCGCGTGCCACGCCCTCGTGCAGCGCCGCGCGCTGCCACGGGTTCTGCACCGCTCCTGACGCCGCACGGGGCGGAGCTGTCTCGCGCATGAACCGTTCGAGCGCCGCGACAACCGCAGCGGCCTCCTCCGGCGACGCGCTGGGCGCCACTATCGACATCTTCGGGCGGCGGTTCAAATCGCCGCCGAGGGTATCGTGCCCGGGCCGTGACCGAAATCCCGGTGCTAGACAGCGGCGCCGTGCTCGAGGCGGTCTCCCCCACCGCCGCGATCGGCCGCGTGCATGACGCGTTGCTCCGCTTCCACGCGGGCGACTGGCAGATGCCGCCGAAGGTCTACCTCGAGAGCCCTCCGTTCGGCGACTTCCGGGCCATGCCGGCCCTCGGCGACGGCCTCGCCCTGCTCAAGTGGGTTACGTCGTTCCCGGGCAACCCTGCCAAGGGGCTGCCGACGGTGACCGGCGTGATCTGCCTCTCCGACGCGGAGGACGGACGGCCGCTGATGCTGCTCGACGCGCGCTCGGTCACCGCGCTGCGGACCGGCGCCGTGGCCGCGGTCGCCGCCGATGCCCTGGCCCGCGAGGGTGCGCGCACCGTCGGGATCGTCGGATGTGGGCTACACGGGACGTGGGCGGCGCGCTGCCTCAGCGCCGCGGGCTATGGACCCGGCCTGTGCTACGACGCGCGGCCCGAGGCCGCTCACGCACTAGCGGGCGAGCTCGACTGGGATCAGGGTCCACGCGACGCTGCGCTGCGCTCGGACGTCGTCTGCTGCGTGACCCCCGGGCTCGAGGTGGTGGTGGACGCGAGCGACCTGAGACCGGGGCTGCACCTCAACATGCTCGGCGCCGACGGTCCGGGCAAGGCCGAGGCGACTCCGGGAGCGGTGACCTCGTGCGCGCTCTTCTGCGACGAATGGGAGCAGGCCTCGCACGGCGGCGAGCTGACCGGCGCGATCGAGGCCGGCCTCGTGTCGCGCGAGCAGGTGACCGAGCTGGGCGCCGTGCTCGCGGGCGCGGCGCCCGGGCGTCCAGGCCCGGAGGCGGTCACGCTGTTCGACTCCACGGGCCTGGCGATCCAGGACCTGGCCGTGGCCGCGGCCGCGCTCGAGGCGTGGCGCGAGGGGCGCGTCGAGGCCGAGACGGTCCGGCTCTGAGCGGCGCGCGCCGCCGCCCGCTACAACGGAATGTTGCCGTGCTTGCGCTTCGGGCCGGGCTCGCGCTTGGTCTGCAGCGTCTCGAGCGCGGTGATGATCTTCGGACGCGTCTCGTGCGGGACGATCACGTCGTCGATGTAGCCGCGCTCGGCGGCCGCGTAGGGGTTGGCGAAGTGCGCCTTGTAATCGGTGATCAGCTTCTGCCGGCGGGCGTCCGGAGTGGGTGAGCTCCCGATGTCGCGGCGGTAGATGATGTTGACCGCGCCCTCGGGTCCCATCACCGCGACCTCCGCCGTCGGCCAGGCAAAGTTGAAGTCGGCCAGCATGTGCTTGGATGCCATGACGTCGTAGGCGCCACCGTAGGCCTTGCGGGTGATGATCGTGATCTTCGGGACGGTCGCCTCGGTGTAGGCGTAGAGCAGCTTGGCGCCGTGGCGGATGATTCCGCCCCACTCCTGGGCGGTACCCGGAAGGAAGCCCGGCACGTCGCAGAAGGTGATCAGCGGGATGTTGAACGCGTCACAGGTCCGGACGAAGCGCCCGGCCTTGCAGCTCGAGTCGATGTCCAGTACGCCGGCGAGCTGATTGGGCTGATTGCCGACGATCCCGACGCTGTAGCCGCCGAGGCGCGCGAAGCCGCAGACGATGTTCCGCGCGTAGTGCTCGTGGACCTCGAAGAACTCGCCGTCGTCGACGATCAGCCGGACGACGTCGCGCATGTCGTAGGGCTTGTTGGGATTGTCCGGAACCACGTGATCGAGCTCCTCGTCCATCCGCATCGGGTCGTCGGTCGGCTGGACCCGGGGCGGGATCTCGAGGTTGTTCTGGGGCAGGAAGCTGAGCAGGTAGCGGGTGTCCTCGAGGCACGTGTCCTCGTCGTCAGAGGCGAAGTGAGCCACGCCCGACTTCGTGTTGTGCGACATCGCGCCGCCGAGGTCCTCGAACTCGACCTCCTCGCCGGTGACCGTCTTGATCACGTCGGGCCCGGTGATGAACATGTGCGAGGTCTCCTTCACCATGAAGATGAAATCGGTCATCGCCGGCGAGTAGACCGCCCCGCCCGCACACGGGCCCATGATCAGGCTGATCTGGGGAATCACGCCGCTGCACCTGACGTTGCGCACGAATACGTCGCCGTAGGCGCCGAGCGAGACCACGCCCTCCTGGATCCGGGCTCCGCCGGAGTCGTTGATCCCAATCACCGCGCAGCCGATCTTGGCCGCCAGGTCCATGACCTTGCACATCTTCTGGCCCATTACCTCGCCGAGCGAGCCGCCGAACACGGTGAAATCCTGGCTGAACACGCAGACCCGGCGGCCGTCGATCGTTCCGTGACCGGTGACCACCGCGTCCCCGTAGGGACGGTTCTTGTCCATCTCGAAGTCGGTCGTGCGGTGGCGTACGAACGTGTCCAGCTCCTGGAAGGAGCCGGGGTCGAGCAGCTTCTCGATCCGCTCCCGGGCCGTGTACTTGCCCTTCTCGTGCTGCTTGGCTACGGCCGCTTCTGAGCCGGCGTGTATCGCTTCGTGCTTGAGCTCCTGGAGCTGGCTGAGCTTCTCTTCGTAGGTCTCGGGGGCCTTGACGCGCATCGGATCCTCGGTGGGTGCTGAAGGGGTGGCGAGTGTACGCTAGGCACGCGAGAACGGGCGATGGTGCGCCTGGCCGAGGCTGTCAAGGGCGGCACTGAGGGCGGCTGAGGAGCCGACCGCGGGCTCGCCCGCCGACGGCTCGGGGGGTGCCTCGGCCGCCGGGGGCAGCGGCTCGGGCTCCTCCGGGACCGGGGCCTCGATCGGCTCCGGCGCCTCGATCGGGGGCGGGTCCTCCGCGACCACGACCTGCCCGGCCACCGGGCCCTCGGCGCCCGGCGCCTGCGCACCCGAGAACCAGCGGCGCAGGCGGGCCATCAGGCCCTTCGGCTGCTCGGACTCGGCCGCAACGGAACCCGGGCCAGGATCCGGATCGACCTCAAGCGTCGGGTCGGGATCGGGATCCTGCTCGGCTGCCTTCACCTCATGCGTCGCGTCGACCTCCATCTCAGCCTCCTCCGCGACGACCTCCGGCAGCACCTCCTCCTCCACCCGGTCCTCCTCCACGGCCTCGGCGGTCAGGATCACCTTGGTCCCCCATCCCGACGGCTCGAGCCGTACCGTGCCGCTCGCAAGCTCGCCCTCCCAGGCAACGGCGGTCTCAGGCTCGAGTCTGGTGATTCGAATGTCTCCGAACTGGTCAAGATGTCGTCCGAGCGAGTCGGCGTCGCTGCACTCCGCCCACAGTTCAGGTGGGGACTTGACCAGGGTCCGGCTTGCCTCGTGCTGTGTCATGCCGTCGAACTTCGATCGCCTCGACAGGACTCCTTCCGCGGTCGCGACCTTGCACGAGGACCGGTCAGAATCCAGGAGAGAACGGCGAAAGGGACGAGATGGACAGGATCAAGAAGCTTGGGAATACGGGACCGGAGGTCGCGACGATCGGCCTCGGATGCATGGGTATGTCCGGGACGTACGGGCCCGCCGACGAGGCCGAGAGCATCGCCACGATCCACGCGGCGATCGACGATGGCATCAACCTGCTCGACACCGGCGATTTCTACGGGATGGGTCACAACGAGATGCTGATCGCACGCGCGATCGAGCAGCGCGCGCGCGAGGAGGTGCTGATCAGCGTCAAGTTCGGCGCGCAGCGCGGCCCGGACTCCTCCTACCTCGGCTACGACGCGCGGCCGGCAGCGGTCAAGACCGCGCTGGCCTACTCGCTTCAGCGGCTGCGCACCGACCACATCGACGTGTACCGGCCAGCCCGGCTCGACGCGAACGTCCCGATCGAGGAGACGATCGGCGCCATCGCCGAGATGGTGCAGGCCGGCTATGTACGGTACATCGGCCTGTCCGAGGTCGGCTCTGAGACGATCCGGCGCGCCGCTGCCGTGCACCCGATCTGCGACCTGCAGATCGAGTACTCGCTGATCTCGCGCGGGATCGAGGCCGAGATCCTCGGCACCTGCCGTGAGCTGGGCATCGCCATCACCGCCTACGGCGTGCTCTCGCGCGGCCTGATCAGCGGCCATTTCAGCGCAGGCCGCCAGCTCTCGACGGGCGACTTCCGCAGCCGTGCCCCGCGCTTTGCGGCCGAGAACCTCGAGCGCAACCTGGCCATCGTCGACGGACTGCGCACGATCGCCCAGCAAAAGCACGCCACGCCCGCGCAGATCGCGATCGCCTGGGTGCTGGCCCGGGGCGCGGACATCGTCCCCCTGATCGGTGCGCGGACCCGGGAACGCCTCGAGGAGGCGACAGGAGCGCTCGAGCTGAGCCTGAGCGAGGCCGAGGTCGCCCGCATCGAGGAGGCGGTCCCGCCCGACTCGGCCGTGGGCAGCCGCTACCCCGAGCCCCAGATGTCCCACCTCGACAGCGAGCGTTGAGCTCAGCCGAACGCCCGCCGGCCACGCCAAACGGCTAGTGGTCCTCGGCGATGACGAGGACGCCCGACGGCGCGTCGAGCAGCTCGACGGTCCGGCGGGCCGCGTCGGCAACGTGGATCCGCGGATGCTCGGGGACCCTGTCGCCGCCATAGGTGCCGGACCCGTAGAAGGTCCCGTACTCGAGCACCAGGCCTCCCGCGTCGAGCACCATCTGCTCGTGCTCCTCCACGGCCTCACCGCCGGCGGGGGGACGCCACGCGATGCTCTGTGCGACGAACCTCGGCGCTCCGGCCGCCCTCGCGGCGGCCAGCAGATTGCGCGTCCCCTCGGTGCGCATCCGATTGTTGCGGTCCCGGAAGGCGCCGATCTGATCGACCGTGTCAGGGAGGTCGGTGAGCTGGTGCATCACGAGTTCGGGCTTGAACGCCACCACGACCTCGGTCAGGCCGTCGGCGTCGAACACGTCGCAGACGGCGGGCTCGGCACCGAGCTCGCGCAACCCCTCCGCCTTCTCCGCGGATCGCGTCATGCCGGCAACGACGTGACCGTCCTCGAGCAGCATCGGCAGGAGCTGGAGCCCAATCACCCCGCTGGCTCCGGCTACGAAGATCCGCATTGCCCCAGGGTTGCCGTCAGGACGGTTTCATAACCATCACGAAGACCGCCACCAGCACCAGCAGGCTGGACGCGATCCCGCCGATCCGCAGCCGTCCCGCCACCGCCTCGTATTCGGCGCTGAGCTTGACCTCACCGCCGTCCGAGGCCGCGACGTCGCGCTCGGCGAGCTCAGCCGCCTTGCGCTCGCGCGGCGCGAAGAACGCCCCACCGAGCCCGAGCAGCACGACGATGATCACGATCCCGATCGAGACGAACGTCGACCCGAAGTCATACGGGCCGGCCGCGGCCAGGTAGAGACCGGCCAGGAGCAGCACCGAGGCCGACAGGGTGATCAGCTTCTGGCCGATCTCGACCTGCGTGCGGTGCCACCAGGCCAGGTGCTGCAGGTTGCCCGGACGGTGAAGCACGGCATCGACGATCGGATAGGCGAAGGTGACACCGAAGGCAACGATCGCGGCCGTGATGTGGATGAAGACGACAATGTTGTAGAAGGAGACGGTGTCCGGCTCCTGGAAGCTGGTGGCGAGGGCGAGCATGGCGGGCACCGTATCCGAGCCGCCAGACGTGCGCGGGATCAGAACGTCGGCTGATACTCGCCGAACACGTCGCGCATCGCGCCGCACACCTCGCCCATCGAGCAGCGGTCCTTGAGCGCCTGGCGGAGCACGGGCAGCAGGTTCCCGGTTCCGGCTGCCGCCTCGCGAACCTCGTTCAGCCGCTGCTCCACGAGCGATGCGTCGCGATCGGCCTTGAACGCCTTCAGGCGCTCGAGCTGCTCGCGCTCGGACTCCGGATCGACGCGGAGGATGTCCGGGACCTCGGGCGTGTCCTCGACGAACATGTTCACCCCGACGACGATGTCCTGCTCGATCCGGTACCGCTCGTGGTAGCCGAAGGCCGACTCCTCGATCTCGTTCTTCATGAAGTCGATCGCCTGCACGGAGCCTCCGAGCTCGTCGATCTTCGCGATCAGCTCCTTGGAGCGCAGCTCGATCTCGTCGGTCAGCGCCTCGATGAAGTACGAGCCCGCGAACGGGTCCACGGTGTCGGCCGCGCCCGATTCGTGCCCGATGATCTGCTGGGTCCGCAGCGCGATCTTGGCCGCCCGTTCGGTCGGCAGCGCCAGGGCCTCGTCGAAGCCGTTCGTGTGCAGTGACTGCGTACCGCCGCAGACCGCGGCGAAGCCCTGCAGGGCCACGCGGACGATGTTGTTCTCGGGCTGCTGCGCGGTGAGCGTGACGCCGCCGGTCTGCGTGTGGAAGCGCAGCCGCCACGAGCGCTCATCGGTGGCTCCGAACCGCTCGCGCATGATCTCCGCCCACATCCTCCGGGCGGCGCGGAACTTGGCCACCTCCTGGAAGACGTTGTTGTGCCCGTTGAAGAAGAAGGCAAGCCGGGGACCGAACTTGTCGATCTCGAGGCCCGCATCGAGCGCCGCCTGCACGTAGGCGATCCCGTTGGCCAGCGTGAACGCGACTTCCTGGACGGCCGAGCAGCCCTTCTCGCGGAAGTGATAGCCACTGATCGAGATCGTGTTCCAGCGCGGGACGCGCTCGTTGCAGTAGGCGAACAGATCCGTGGTCAGCCGGATCGCTCCCTCAGGCGGGTAGATGAAGTTCCCGCGAGCGATGTACTCCTTGAGGATGTCGTTCTGGGTCGTGCCGCGCAGCTGGTCGGCCGGCACCCCCTGCTCCTCTCCGACGAGCTCATAGAGCAGGAGCAGTACCGCGGCCGGCGCGTTGATCGTCATCGACGTGGAGACCTGGCTCAGCGGGATCTCGTCGAACGCCGTGCGCATGTCGTCGATCGTGTCGATCGCCACGCCGGTGCGTCCGACCTCGCCCAGGCAACGGGGATCGTCGGAATCGAGTCCGAGCTGCGTCGGCAGGTCGAAGGCCATGCTGAGGCCGGTCGAGCCGTGCTCGAGCAGATAGCGGTAGCGCTCGTTTGACTCCTTTGCGCTTGCGTAGCCCGCGTACTGGCGGTGCGTCCAAAGCTGCTTGCGGTACATGTCGCGGTGGATGCCGCGCGTGAACGGGTACTCGCCCGGCGCGCCGAGCCGATCGCTCAGGTTCTGAGGCAGGTCCTCCTCGGTGTACAGCGGCGCGATCTCGATCCCCGAGTCGGTGAAGCGGCGCGGGTCGTCGGGCCCGACGACGGGTGCGATCGTGCGGTGCTCGGGCGTTGTCGCCATCGACCGCAGAGGTTACCCGGGCCAGAGTCGCCGCGACCAGACCGAGACTCAGCTGACACTGACAAGCGGCCCTCACGGCCCTACTTTTCTGTGCGTCCAATCACCACAGGGGGCTGAACCATGGTCGTTGTCGTACGCAATCCCGTCTACCGGCTGATCGCGCTCGGTGTATCGGTGGCAATCGTCTTGATCCTCTACCTCGCCGTGATAAAGCCGAACAACGACACCGCGAACAACGCGGTGAAGCAGGGTGAGCAGCAGCTGAACCAGGCAGTTCAGAACGCCAACAAGCAGAGCGGCGGAGCGGTCCCGGCCGGTGTCCAGAACCTGACGGCGTGCGTCGCCGCCGCCGGCACCGACACGGGCAAGATCCAGGCCTGCCAGGCGAAGTTCAAGCCGTAGCGAATGCGGCCGTGGCGGGCGGGGGCGTGACCCTCGCCCGCCCACTACCGGAGCGCATCAGAGGACTTTCGACAGGAAGGCCTTGGTGCGCTCGTGCTTCGGCGCCTGAATCACCTCTGACGGCCGTCCTGTCTCGACGACGACGCCGTCGTCCATGAACACCACATTGTCCGCGACCTCGCGCGCGAACCCCATCTCGTGCGTGACCACGATCATCGTCATGCCGTCCTTCGCCAGCTGGCGCATCGCGTCGAGGACATCGCCAACGAGCTCTGGATCGAGCGCCGACGTGGGCTCGTCGAAGAGCATCAGCTTCGGCTGCATGCCGAGCGCCCGCGCGATCGCGACGCGCTGCTGCTGGCCGCCCGACAGCGCAACGGGATAGGCATCGACCTTGTCCCCGAGGCCGACTCGGGACAGCAGTTCTCTTCCCCGCTGGCGTGCTTCGTCCCGGCCGACCTTGCCGACCCTGATCGGCGAAAGCGTGACGTTCTCTAGCGCAGTCATGTGCGGAAACAGGTTGAAGTGCTGGAAGACCATGCCGATCTCCGCTCGCTTGGCGCAGACGTCACGCTCGTGCAGCTCGTACAGCTTGTCGCCGCCTTGCCGATAGCCGACCAGCTCGCCGTCGACCCACAGCCGACCCGAGTTGATCTTCTCCAGGTGGTTGATGCAACGCAGGAAGGTTGACTTGCCGGATCCGGAGGGACCGAGCAGGCACATGACCTCACCGCGGCCGACCTGGAGATCGATGCCCTTGAGAACCTCGAGGCGACCGAATCGCTTGTTCACCGCCTCCGCTTTGACCATCGGCTCAGTCATGTCCTTGACTCCCTCCGCCGAAGCTTAGCCAGCGGGCCGTCAACGTCCTTCTCTGCGTGCGCGAGAAGCCTCGCCCGAACCGACGCTCGATGAAGTACTGGCCGACGTACAGCACGCTGGTCATCGCCAGATACCAGGCGCTCGCGACGAGCAGCAGCGGAATCGTCTGGAAGTTCGCGGCGTAGATCTGAGAGGCCTCGAACAGGAGGTCGAACACCGAGCCGATCACGAGGACTAGCGAGGTGTTCTTGAGCATCGAGATCGTCTCGTTCCCGGTCGGCGGGATGATCACCCGCATCGCCTGCGGCAGCACGATTAGGCGCATGATCTGGATTCGAGACATCCCGAGCGACTGCGCCGCCTCGGTCTGACCCTCCGGGACCGAGATGATGCCCGCTCGCACGATCTCGGCCATGTACGCACCCTCGTTGAGGCCGAACCCAAGGAGCGCCGCTCCGAAGCCGGAGATGATCGAGTTTGCGCTCAGGTGAATGAACGACGGGCCGAACGGAATCCCGAGATCGATAGTCGGATACAGGGCCGCGACGAAGTTCCAGAACAGCAGCTGCACGAGCAGCGGCGTGCCTCGGAAGAAGAAGATATAGAGCCAGCTGGAACCGGAGATGACCGGGTTTGGGGACAGCCGCATGACCGCGGCGAGGATGCCGAGGACGATCCCGATCACCATCGAGAGGACCGTCAGCTCGATCGTGATCGTGACCCCATGCAGGATCCGCGGATCGAACAGGTAATGACCGACGGTCCCCCACTGGAACCGCTTGTTCGTGACGACCGAGCGTAAAAGCGACGCCGCGATCAGCAGCACGATCGCCGAGGCGATCCAGCGCCCCGGACGTCGGACGGGCACGGCCTTGATCTCCTCAGGCCGTCCCGTCCGGTCATCTGAAAGCTCGGAGGTGCTCACCTCTGAGCGTCAGTCTCTCAGTTCAGCTCGTCGCTCCGTTGATTGTTGGGTTTGTGATCGCGCCGGCCTGAACGCCCCACGTGGTCAGGATCTTGGTGTAGGTGCCGTTCTTCATCAGGTCCTGCACCGCCGCGAGCATCGGCTTGGTCAGGCCACTGTTCTTTGGCACCGCCAGCCCGTACGGGGCATTTGCGTATGCCTGGCCGACGAGCTTGAACTGCCCGTTGGACTTGTGCACTTGGTATTCCGCCACCGGGGAGTCCGCGAACCCGATCTGTGCGCGACCGCTGACGAGCGCCAGATTCACGCCGTTCTGATCGGGGAACGTCAGGACGGTGACGCCCGGCTTTCCGGCCTTCTTGCACTTCGCGCTTTGCGTCGTGGCATCCGCCTGCTCGGTGGTTCCCTTCTCCGCGGCCACCGTGTGCCCGCAGAGGTCGGCGATTGTGCTGATCGAAACGCCGCCCGAGGCCTTCGTGTAGAACGACTCACCGGCGGTGAAGTAGGTGACGAAGTCGACGGTCTTCTCACGTTCCTTGGTGTCGGTGAAGGATGAAGCCCCCACGTCGTACTTCCCTGCCGCGAGGCCGGGGATGATGCTGTCGAACGTGGCATTGACGATCTTGACCTTCAGCCCCATCTCCGCGGCGATCGCCTTCATCAGGTCCGCATCCATTCCGATCACGGTGTGGCCGTCGGAGGCGATGAACTCATTTGGGGCATAGCTCGCGTCGGCGGCGACGGTCAGCGTGCCCTTGGACTTGATTGACGACGGAACGAGCGCCGCAACCGACGGGTTCGCGCTCGTAGCGGACGACGTGGAAGTACCAGTCGCCCCGCTGGTCGAACTACTGCTGTTGCTACTGCTGCTACCGCATCCGGCGACGGCACCGACCGACAGCACCGCGAGGACGGGGACAACGTAGCTCCTCCATGTACGCATCTGACTCCTTCTAGTTGAAAAGCCCCGGGGTGAGAATATGCGACCGCGCAGCGACGCGACCGAGCTTTAACAAGTCGTCAACAGAGAGCTAGCCTTCGGATCCATGCATGTGCGAGTACGACTGTTCGCCGTCCTGCGTGAGCGCGCGGGCGCCGACGAGCTCGAGCTCGAATTGCCCGAGCACGCCTCCGTCGGTGACGCACTCGCGCAGATGGGCCACATCACCGATGGCGTGCCTGTCGTGATGGCGGTCAACCGGGACTACGCCGAGGTGTCCGAGCCGCTGCACCCAGGCGACGAGCTCGCGCTGATCCCGCCCGTCTCCGGAGGCTCGGTCGCTCAGCAGCACGCGCGCGTCACGGACCAGCCGCTCGCGCTCGATCCTCTGCTCGCACGCGTCAGCGATCCGCGCGCGGGCGCGGTCGTGACGTTCTCCGGGGTCACCCGCGAGGTGCCCGAGCTCGAGTACGAGGCGTATGCGCCGATGGCCGAGCGCAAGATCGCCGAGATCGTCGCGGCGGCGATCGCACGCCACGGACTGTGCGCGGCGGCGGCCGAGCACCGCGTCGGAACTGTCCCCCTTTCCGAGCCGTCGGTGGCGGTCGCCGCATCGGCCCCGCACCGCGATGCGGCGTTCAACGGCGCCCGCGAGATAATCGACGAGATCAAGGCCAAGGTCCCCGTGTGGAAGAAGGAACAGGGCGAATGGGTGAAGGGAACGACGCCCCAGTTCTGAGGGAGCTTCCGGCCGTCCACGAGCTCGCCGCCGTGCTGGACGCCCCGCACGCGCTGGCCGTCGCCGCGGCGCGAGCGGCGATCGAGGAGCGCCGCGCGCTGATCCTCGCCGGCCGGAAGGCTGACTGCGAGGTGGCCGACCGGGCCCGGGAGCTGCTCGCCCAGCTCGAGCGCGGATCCCTGCGCCGCGTGGTCAACGCCACCGGGGTGATCATCCACACGAACCTCGGCCGCGCCCCCCTCGCCGAGCCGGCGCGGCGCGCGGTGAACCGGATCGCCGCCGGCTACAGCAATCTCGAACTCGATCTCGAGACGGGGGCGCGCGGGAGCCGTCACGCCCACGTCGAGGCGCTCCTGCGCGAGCTGACCGGCGCCGGGGACGCGATCGTGGTCAACAACGGCGCGGCCGCTGTCCTGCTCGCGACCGCCGCGCTCGCCGGCCCGGGCCGGGCGGTCGTCGTCTCGCGTGGCCAGCTGGTGGAGATCGGCGGCGGCTTTCGGATTCCTGAGGTGATCGCCCAGTCGGGCGCGAGGCTGGTGGAGGTCGGTACCACAAACCGGACGAGGCCGGAGGACTACCGGGCCGCGGTCGCCGGCTGCGGGGCTGAGCTCGGCGCCGTGCTCCGCGTGCACCCGTCGAACTTCCGCTCGATCGGGTTCGTGGAAGAGGTGTCGGTGGAGGAGCTCTGCGGCCTCGGCGTCCCGGTGATCGACGACGTCGGCTCCGGCGCACTGGCCGGCGGTCTGCTCGCGCTGTCGGACGAGCCCGCGCTCAAGCGGTCGGTGAGCGCCGGTGCAGCGCTTGTCTGCTGCTCGGGCGACAAGCTGCTCGGCGGCCCGCAGGCCGGGCTCGTCCTCGGCACGGCGGAGGCGGTGGCCGCGGCGCGCAAGCACCCACTCGCCCGCGCGCTGCGCATCGACAAGCTCTCGCTGGCGGCGCTCGAGGCGACACTGATGGTGTACCGCGAGCCGGACCGCGCGCGTCGCGAGATCCCGGTGCTGGCCATGCTCGACGCCTCCGAGGAGGAGCTCGGCGAGCGCTGCTCCCGGCTCGCCGAGGCGATCGGCGAACCGGCCGAGATCGTCAGGGCGGTCGGCCGTGTGGGAGGCGGCGCGCTGCCGCTGCTCGAACTCGAGGGTCCGGTCGTGGCCCTCGACATCGATGCCGACCCGGTGGACGTCGCGCGCATGCTGCGTGCGGCCGACCCGCCGGTCATCGCCCGGATCCACGATGGCCGGGTGCTGCTGGATCCGCGCACGCTGGCCGACGACGAGGTCGCGCTCGTGGCGGCGGCTGTTCGCCTACCTCGATGACGACGGCGCCGCTGACGCTGGGCACCGCGGGCCACATCGACCACGGCAAGACCACACTGATCCGCGCGCTGACCGGAGTCGACACGGACCGGTTGCCCGAGGAGCGCGCGCGGGGGATCTCGATCGAGCTCGGCTACGCGAGCCTCGAGCTCGGCGCCGGTCGCCGCCTGTCGGTAGTCGACGTCCCCGGGCACGAGCGGTTCGTTCGCACGATGGTCGCCGGCGCCAGCGGGATCGACCTCTATCTGATGGCGATCGCGGCCGACGACGGGGTGATGCCGCAGACCCGCGAGCACGCGGCCGTGCTCCGAGCGCTGGGCATCGAGCGCGGAGTCGTGGCCGTGACCAAGGTGGACCTGGCCGACCCGGCGACGGCAATCGCCGAGGCGGCCGAGCTGCTCGGAGAGGCGGAGACCGTTCCGGTCTCCGCGAGGACCGGAGCGGGGATCGACGCGCTGCGCGCGGCGCTCGAGCGAGCGGCGCAGTCATGCCCCAGCCGGGCCGAGAGCCGGGAGCCCTCCCGACTCCACATCGATCGGGTGTTCACGATCAGGGGCGCGGGAACCGTGGTGACGGGGACGCTGTGGTCGGGCGCAATCGCCCGCGGTGACGAGCTGGTCGTGCTGCCCGGCGGAGCGAGGGTCCGCGCTCGTGGTGTACAGGTTCACGATCGGGCGGTGGATCGCGCGGCCGCAGGTCAGCGGGTGGCGGTCAACCTGACGGGCGTCGCGGTGTCCGATCTCACCCGCGGCGATGTCCTCGCGGCCCGTGACGTGGGCGTGACGCCGAGATATCTGCTCGACGCCGAGCTGCGCTTTGCCGGGCGCGAGCCCGACCACGGCGAGCGTGTCCAGGTCCACCACGGGACTCGAGAGAGCGCCGCCCGGCTCGCCTGGCTGGGCGGCGACTTCTGGCAGGTCCGCCTCGAGCAATCGCTGATCCCCGTCCGCAACGATCGTCTCGTCATTCGCCAGATCGCCCCGCCGGACACGCTGGGTGGCGGACGGGTGCTCGATGTGGCGCCACGCAAGCATGGACCCTCGCGCGAGCTGCTGATGCGCCTGAGGCGGCTGTCCGACGGTCACCCGGACGAGGCACCATCGTCCCGGGTGATGGCGCAGCCGAAGCCGGTGGAGGCCGCGGAGCCGCTGCGGCCGAGCGCCCTGGCTCTCGAGGCGAGGCTTCGGGACTCACGGTTCGAGCCGCCACTTGACGGCGAGCTCGATCGCGACGACCTGGCCGCGCTCCGGGCAGCGGGGCGGGCGGTGCGCGTGTCGCGGTCGCTGCACTTCCACCCCGACACGCTGCGCGCCGTGCGCGCGCGGGTGATCGCCGTCGCGCGCGAGAACGACGGTGCGATCACACTGGCCCGGTTGCGCGACGAGCTCGGCACCTCACGCAAGTTCGCCCAGGCGCTGCTCGAGTATCTGGACGGCGAGAAGGTGACGCTTCGCCGCGGCGATGTGCACGTGCTGCGCGGGCGCGCAGCCGGTGCGCAGGAGCCGGATTAGCGCAACTACAGGGCGCCGCCGGCGGCCGGGGGCGCCGTCGGGTCCGGCGCCTCGCCGCTTGTGTGCTCGCGAACCAGGTAGTCCTCCACCACGTGTGGCGTCTCGCCGGCCCGCTGGACGACCGCGAGCAGACCCGACATCGTCGCCACCTCCTCAACCTGTTCCTTGAGGAACCACTGCACGAACTGCTCGGAGAGGTAGTCGCTCTCCTCGCGCGCGACGCCGACGAGCGAGGCGATCTGGTCGCTGACCCGCTTCTCCTGGTCGAGCGCCAGCGCCACCGGGGCGACCAGGTCGGCGAAGTCGGTCTCCGGGCCCGAGACGCCCGGAATCTTGACCTGGGCGTCCGCGTCGAGGAGGTAGCGCACCATCATCATCGCGTGGTTGCGCTCCTCCACTGCCTGCGCGTAGAAGAACGCGGCCAGTCGCGGGAGGGTCAGCGAGTCGTAGTAGACGGCGTTGGCAATGTACTGCTGGGAGGCTGAAAACTCGTATCCGATCTGCTCGTTCAGGCGCTCGACGAACCGGGCTGCGGCCATCGTGTCTCCTCTCTTGGATCAGGCCTGATCCTACGGGCCTTCGCCGTCGCGAGGGGTGCCGGCGCGCCGTAAATCTGGGAAAGGTTTGTCATGTGGCGCCTTGGCGCCCGGGGCCAATGTAGATTGCCGACCATGTCTACGTGTCTAGTGACGGGAGGCGCAGGGTTCCTTGGGTCTCATCTCTGTGATGAGCTGTTGCGCCGGGGCCACCGCGTCATCTGCGTCGATAACTTGGAAACCGGCTCGCTGGCGAACATCGAGCACATTCGCGACGAGAACTTCGTCCATCTCAATCTCGACATCATCGAGCCCTATTCGGTCGATGACGCCGTCGATTTCGTCTACCACCTCGCATCGCCGGCCTCGCCGATCGACTACCTGCGGCTGCCGCTGCATACGCTCAAGGTCGGCTCGTACGGGACCCACCACACCCTCGGCGTGGCCAAGAAGCACCGGGCCCGGTTCCTGCTCGCCTCGACGAGCGAGGTCTACGGCGACCCGCAGGAGCACCCGCAGCGCGAGACCTATTGGGGGCACGTCAACCCGATCGGCCCGCGAGGCGTCTACGACGAGGCCAAGCGCTACGCCGAGGCCCTGACGATGGCCTACCACCGCCAGCAGGGCGTCGATACGTCAATCGTGCGGATCTTCAACACCTACGGCCCGCGGATGCGCCCGCACGACGGCCGTGCGATCCCCACGTTCCTTCGCCAGGCGCTCCAGGACCGGCCGATCACCGTGTTCGGCGACGGATCTCAGACACGTTCGTTCTGCTACGTGGAGGACGAGATCCGCGGACTGATCGCGCTCGCGGAGTCCGGCCACCACGACCCGATCAACATCGGGAACCCGGACGAGTACACGCTCCTCGAACTGGCCAAGGCCGTGGTCGAAGTCACGGAGTCGAAGGCCGAGATCGTGTTCGAGGCGCTTCCCACCGACGACCCGCAGGTTCGCCAGCCCGACATCACGCTGGCCCGCCAGATCCTCGGGTGGGAGCCGACGTTCGACCTCAGAGAGGGACTGCGGCGGACGATCGAGCACTCCGGCGTTGCCACGCTCGTGGGCACTGCGCGTTAACCAGCGCAGCTCCTGGGGTCGCAGGCCGATGGCCCGCGACCGGCCTACTTAGTAACTTCGATGTCAAGATACCGTTACGACGAGGGGGAAGAGATGACGGGCCGACAGGCAACGTGACGATCGAGCAGCAAGAGGCTACGAGCGCAAATGGGAGCGGCGATTACGAGCCGCCCCAGCCCAGCGTCCTCCCGGCACGGGATGTCCGGCGCAAGCGCCCAGCGGCCCTCCCACTCCTGCTCCGTCTGGAGACACTCCGCCGCGTGGCGAGGGTCCTCTCGCTCCTGATCCTTGACTGGATCGGTGTCGCGGCCGCGCTGTTCACAGCCCTCTGGGTGAAGCTCGCGGTGCGCGGCGACGGGAGCGCGGCGCAGGCCTGGCACGAGACCCGGCACTGGCTCGCGTTCGGGTACCTGATCACGGTGCTGATGTTCGCCCGCGCCGACCTGTACGCGGACCGCCCGCGCCGGCCCGGCTTCGCCCGTATCGCCACGGCGCTGTTCCAGGCCACGATCATCGCGCTCGTGTTCGCGCTGGCCAACGGCGAGCACTTCACGAGCTACTACGTGTTCTTTGCGTCGCTCTTCTTCGGCACCGTCTATATCGCGACGCTCCGCGAGCTGCACCTGAAGTTCACCGGGTGGCTGCTCGAGCAGGCCGGGTACACGCGCCGCGCGCTGCTGGTCGGCTCGGGCAAGCACATCGAAGCGGTCGCGCACGCGCTGGCGGACCGCTCGCGTACGCGCGTGCAGATCGTCGGCTACATCTCGCTCACGCCTCGTCCGCAGAACGGCCTGCGCTCGCTGGGCGAGCTGCACCAGCTCCCGCAGGTGCTGGCCGGCGAGCGCGTGCAGGAGGTGATCATCGCCGACCCGGACTTCCCGCAGGAGCGGGCGGTGGAGCTCGTCGACCTGTGCCACCGCCGCGGCGTGACCGTGCACGTGGCCCCGTCGACGATGGAGATCCTGATCGACCGGGCGGAGTTCGTGCCCGGCCAGACCGTGCCCCTGTTCACGCTGCGCCCACCCGTGTTCGAGGGCATCGACTACGCGCTCAAACGCACGTTCGACCTCGTTCTCTCGATCGTCAGCCTGGTGATCCTGAGCCCGATCCTGCTTGTGATCGCGATCTCCGTCAGGCTGAGCTCGCGCGGACCCGCGATCTACCGCTCGGTCCGGCCGGGCATGGCGGGCAGGCCGTTCTACTGCTTCAAGTTCCGCACGATGCGCGAGCACGCGGACCAGATCCAGGCCGACCTCGAGCCCCTGAACGAGAAGTCGGGCGCCCTGTTCAAGATCCGCCACGACCCACGGCTGACCAAGGTCGGCCGGATCCTCCGGCGCTTCTCCCTCGACGAGCTGCCCCAGCTGGTCAACGTGGTCCGCGGCGAGATGTCGCTGGTCGGCCCGCGCCCGCTGCCGATGCGCGATTTCGATCGGCTCGAGGAGTGGCACAAGAAGCGCTACCTCGTGCTGCCCGGGATCACTGGGCTGTGGCAGGTCTCGGGCCGCTCGGATCTCGACTTCGACGACCTCGTCCGCCTCGACTTCCTCTACCTCGAGCGCTGGTCGATCCTGCTCGACCTCTCGATCCTGCTGAAGACGATCCCCGCGGTGCTGAGCCGGCGGGGGGCCTTCTGATTCAGACGATTGGTTTCTAGAGGGCGCCGCATCCGCGGCGCCCCGTGGTTTGCGCACCGGTAGGCTGCGGCCTTGGAACCATGCCGCCGACCGAACGCCTCATCATCAGCTTCGCCGCCGAGCCTCCGCAGGAGGGGTTGCCGTACGGGCGCTGGGCCGACACGCTCCAGAGCCACTTCCTCGAGGCATGCCGGGGGATCGACGCCGAGGGGGAAGCGGTCGGCGAGCCGGGTGAGATCGCCTGGTTCCCCGATCGCTCGTTCGGCGGGCGCACCTACATCCCGGCCACAGCGCGCACGGCCGAGGGTTACGAGCTGTTCGGGTTCGTCTCCTTCGCAGAGGGCAAGGGGGGGCCGAGCGACTTCGCCGCCACGGCCGACTTCACCTCCGAGCTGGCGGAGAACAACCCGGACTGGAAGATCGACCTCAACGACGACGTGATCGGGCGCTGGCGCGGCGAGCAGGGTAAGACCGCGGACATGACCCTGGTCTGGGGCGTGCCGATGATCGCCGGCGGCGTGATCGTCAGCGCCGAGCTGGCCAACCTCGCCGTCGACCAGTGCGAGCTCGTCGATCAGCGGTTCACGCTGATCGCCCCGGACAACTACCGCGGCGACTTCCTCGAGGTCAAGCTGTGGAGCGGCCGCGGCCAGGAGCTGGCGGTCGAGAGCCTGTACGTAGACGACGAGGAATAGGCCGGCCGGACGCTACTGAGCCGGATGCTGCGCCTGCCGGTCGCGCGTTAGCGCCACTGGGAGGCGGAGCCGCACCTCCTCCTCGGTGAGCGGGAAGTGGCACGCCGCCCGGGTCCCGCTCCCCTTCTCCTCGAGCACGGGTTCGTCGACAGAGCAGCGCTCCTGGGCCTTCGGGCAGCGGGTGTGGAAGCGGCAGGCGCTCGGGGGGTTGGCCGGGCTCGGCACGTCACCTGAGAGCAGCTGTCGCTCCCGCCGGCCGGCCACCGGGTCGGGGACGGGCACGGCCGAGAGCAGAGCGCCGGTGTAAGGGTGGCGCGGGAAGCCGTAGAGGGCTTCGCCGGGGCCAATCTCGACGATCTTCCCCAGGTACATCACCGCGACACGGCTGCACATGTGGCGCACGACGCTCAGATCGTGAGCGATGAACACGAGCGTCAGCCCCATGTCCCGCTGCAGACCGCGGAGCAGGTTCAGCACCTGGGCCTGGATCGAGACGTCGAGCGCGGACACCGGCTCGTCCGCGATCAGCAGCTTGGGCTCGAGCGCGATCGCACGCGCGACCCCGATCCGCTGGCGCTGGCCGCCGGAGAACTCGTGCGGGTAGCGGTTGTAGTGCTCGGGGTTCAGGCCGACCCGGTCCATCAGCTCCTGGACGCGCTTCTTGCGCTCGCCCTCACCGGAATAGAGCCCGTGGATCACGTACGGGTCGGCGATGATCGAGCCGACCGTCTTGCGCGGGTTCAGGGATGAATACGGATCCTGGAAGATCATCTGGGCCTCGCGATGAAGCGCCTTGAGGGCCGCCCCCTTGCGCCGCGAGGTGTCCTCGCCGTCGATCCGGATCTCGCCGCTGGTCGGATCGAGCAGACGAACGAGCAGGCGTGCCGTCGTGCTCTTGCCGCACCCAGTCTCACCGACGATCCCGAGCGTCTCACCCTCGTAGATGTCGAAGGAGATGTCGTCGACGGCCTTCACCGCCCCGACCTGGCGCTGGAAGATCACGCCCCGGGTGATCGGGAAGTGCTTGATCAGGTTCCGGACCTCCACCAGCGTGGTCCCGGTGCCCGAGGTGCTCACGATCCGCCCTCCTCGGCCACCCGAACCGGTCCGGGGGCCTGTCCGGCCCCGTCCGGAATCGCCAGGTGACGGAGCTCATCCGGCTCTCGACCGGATGCGAGTCCCTGCCAGATCCTCGCCCGCACGGCGGGCTCGAGCAGACACGCGACCTGGTGATCGGTCTCATCCGCGATCGGCTCCAGCCTCGGGTCAACGCGCTTGTGCTCGTCGCTCACGTAAGGGCAGCGCGGGTGGAAGAAGCATCCGCTCGGCCGGTTGATCAGGCTCGGGGGCCGCCCGGAGATGGGGACCAGCTCCTCGTCCCGCGGGTTGTCCAGGCGGGGGATCGACTTCAGCAGCCCCCACGTGTACGGATGTTGCGGGGAGGCAAAGATCTCCTCGGTCGGGGCATGCTCGACGATCCGCCCGGCGTACATCACGCAGATCTCGTCGGCGATCTCCGCGACGACGCCGAGGTCGTGGGTGATGATGATGATTGCCATCCCGAGCCGCCGCTGGAGGTCCTCGAGCAGAGCGAGGATCTGAGCCTGGACAGTGACGTCAAGCGCGGTCGAAGGCTCGTCGGCGATCAGCAGCTTGGGCTCGTTGGCCAGCGCCATCGCGATCATCACGCGCTGGCGCATGCCGCCGGAGAACTCATGCGGGTACTGGTTGACGCGATGCTGAGGGTCCGGGATGCCGACCAGACCGAGCAGCTCGACCGCGCGGGCGCGCGCCGCCGCCTTGGAGACCTTGCGGTGCACCAGCACCGCCTCCACCAGCTGCTTGCCGACCTTGAAGAATGGGTGCAGCGAGGAGAGGGGGTCCTGGAAGATCATCGCGATCTCATTGCCGCGGATCTTGCGCAGCTGATCATCTGACATCTGAATCAGGTCGTTTCCCTCGAAGATCATGCTGCCCTCTACGTGGGCGCCCTGGGTCCGCGTCAGCCCGAGGGTGGTCAGCGACGAGACGCTCTTGCCCGAGCCCGACTCGCCCACGATCCCGAGCGTCTTGCCGATGTCGACCGAGTAGCTGATCCCATCGACGGCACGTACGAGCCCGTCCTCGGTCGGGAACGTCACCCGCAAATCCGCGACCTCAAGCAGACTCACGAGTACCGGACGCGCGGATCGAGATAGGCGTATGCGATGTCGACGAGGATATTCGCGACGATGATGAAGCACGCGGCGAGCGTGATCGTCCCCTGGACGATCGGGAAGTCGCCGTGGGTGATCGCGTCGTAGTTCAGACGCCCGATCCCGGGGATGTCGAACACGGTCTCGGTCAGGACGGCACCGCCGAGGAGGATCGCGATGTCGAGCCCGAGGACCGTGACCAGCGGTGTCATCGCGGAGCGAAGCCCGTGCTTCATCACGACCGTGCGCTCCCGCAGCCCCTTGGCCCGGGCCGTCCGGATGTAATCCTCACCCATCACATCGATCAGGCTTCCCCGGACCAGCCGGGCGTAGATCGCGGCCGAGGTGGCGGCCAGCACGAACCACGGCATCAGGAGGGACTCGAGCCAGTCGATCGGGCTGTTCGTGATGCCCGTGTAGCTACCCGCCCCGTGCAGGAACGGGATCGGGAAGCGCCCGATGTCCGAGGCAAACAGGAAGAGGACGAGCAGGCCGAGCCAGTACACGGGGGCGGAGACGAAGATCAGTGCTGTCGTCATCGAGGTGCGGTCGAGCCAGGACCGGCGCTTGATGGCCGAGATGATTCCCACCGGGATCCCGATCAGGAGCCATATGACGACCGCGCCCACCGTGAGCGAGATCGTCGCCGGCAGGCGATCGATGATGAGGCTCTTGACCGAGGCGCCGCTGTAGTAGCTGAAGCCGAGGTTGAGGTGTAGGACCAGTCGCTTCATGTACAGCCAGAACTGCGTGTACAGCGGCTTGTCGGTGCCGAGCTGGTCGGCGATCTGGTGGATGATCTTGGGCGAGGAGTTGCGCCCCGCCCTCAGCACGGCCGGGTCGACGTTCGGGAGCAGGTAGAAGATCACGAACGTGATCGCGATCACCGCAATCAGCAGCACGATCCCCCAAAGCACTCTGCGAACGATGTACTGAAGCATCTGGTTCCGGTCGTGATGGACGCGGGGCCCCGCCTCGCGGCGGGGCCCCTGCTTCCTACCTGATTACTTCAACCAGGTCCAGCTGTAGTCCCAGGTACCGATGTTCCACAGCTGGTTGATCCCGTTGACGTCCTTGGACTCGATGTTCGCCTGCTTGTCGAACACCCACGGAATCGCCACCGCCTGGTCGACCAGCATGTTGTCGACCTTGGCCCACGCCTGCGCGCGCGCCTGGTCGCCAACGGTCTTCTCGGCCGCCTTCATCGCCGTGTCGATCGGCGTCAGCGCGCCGCTCGAGTACGTCCCGCCCTGCGACTTCGGCCAGTCCTGCCAGCTGGTCATGCTCCAGTTGGAGTTGTTCGTCGGCACGATGTTGTAGCCGGCGAACGTCGGATCCAGCAGCGTCTGCGGGTCCGACCAGTCACGGATCCAGCCCACGTTCGGGCAGGCATCGATATGAGCCTTTGGAACGCCGCAGTACTTGCTGTACATCACCGACTGGTCGACGAGCGTGAAGTTCGTCTTGAACCCGAGGCTCTGAACCGCCTGGTTCAGGATCGCCGCGGTCTTGTCAGCCGGGTCGCCGGTCGAGCCGACGATCTTGATGGTGGCCGAGCCGGTGTACTTGCCGCTCGGATAGCCGGCGGCCTTCATGTACTTGGCGGCCACCGTCGGGTTGCCGGCCGGGTAGTTGTTGAAGTCCACGTTCGGACCGTGGTCACCACCCGCTTGGTCGTAACCCGCAGAGCCGGGATAGATGAAGTGGGTGCCGACCTGGGCAACCACCTCACCGCCATCGGCCTTGATCATCGCCTCGCGGTCGAGGGCGGCCCAGAGGGCCTTGCGGACATTCACATTCGAGAAGGGGCCGGTCTGGTTGTTGATGGCGACGTAATGGTCACCGGCGCCAAGGACCGCGATCAGCTGGTTGTAGTACTGCTGGTAGGCCAGCTTGACGATCGGACCCGCGACCGTGTCCTCCTGGACGGCGTGCGAGCCGGTCAGCACCTGGCGCCCGATCACGTTGGGATCGCCGCCGATGTTGATATTGATCTGGTTCAGATACGCCGGCCGCGGATCGGTCGACGCGTTCCAGTTCGGGTTGCGGACCAGCGTGGCCGACTTGCCGGGCTGATAGCCGATGCCGAGGAACTTGCCGCTCGAGTCGGACTTCAGCATGTACGGACCGGTCGCGACCTCGTAGGTCGCGCCGTAGGTCGTCGGCTTCTTCTGGTCCATCGGGCCCGCGAACTCCTTGGGCACGGGGGCAGACAGCGGGAGCGAGAGCGCGCCGACGAAGAACGACCCGTATGAGCCGGTCAGGTGGAAGACGATTGTCGTGCTGTCCGGGGTGGAAATGCCCGGGATCGGGCCGCCCGTCGCCTTGTCCGCGCCCTGGATGTAGCCAAAGTAGGCGGGGAAGTAGGCGTTGCCGACGTTCGGGTTCGCACCGCGCTCGATCGCGTAGGCGACATCGGCCGAGGTCACGGCACGGTTGACCGGCGGGCTGAACTTCACGTTCGGACGGATGTGGACGGTGACCGTCTTGCCCCCGTCGCTGATCGTCGCCGGACCGGCGGCGAGGTCAGGGATGGCGTGCTCGGCGTCATTTGGCGGGAAGATGAACAGCGGGCGCTGAGTCGCGTAGACGACGGGATAGTCAAGCGAGAAGTACGACGAGCCTGGGTCCAGATGCTCGAAGTCCTCGTGCTGATAGACGGTCAGGGTTCCACCCTTGGTTCCGCCGGTCAGGGTCTCGTTTGTGCCGTTCAGCGCGGGCTTGAGGCTGCCCGAGCTACTCGAGCCGCCCGAGCTGCTACTGCTGCTGCTCGAACCGCACGCGGCAAGAGCCAGCGTGAGGCCACACACGGCCCCAGCCAGCGCGAGCCCCCTGGTCAACGACTTCATTCTGCCTCCTCTATGGATTAGTGGGCCGCTCACCTGTCGGCCTTTGGGTTGAGGGCGTCCTGCAAACCGTCACCGACGAGGTTGAACGCCAGGACTGTGAGCAGCAGCGCCGCTCCGGGGAAGACCATGTACCACCACACCGTCTCGAAGTTCGCGCTGGCATCGGAGATCATCTGTCCCCAGCTCGCGGTCGGCGGCTTGACACCGACGCCCAGGAACGAGAGGCCCGCCTCGAACAGGATGTTCGTAGGGATCAGAAGGCTCGCGTAGACGATGATCGGCGCGACCAGGTTCGGGAGGATCTCGCGGAACATGATTCGCCGGTTCGACGCCCCGAGCGAGCGTGCCGCCTCGACGAACTCCTTCTCGCGCAGTGAGAGAACCTGACCGCGGGTGATCCGGAAGATGTAGGTCCAGCCCGCGATCACGATGATCGCCAGGATCGTGGGCACGCCCGATTGGATCAGTCCGCCGAGACAGCCGTTGACCGCACACGCCGCACCGATCCCGAGGCCGAACAGCAGGATCGGGAACGAGAGGACGATGTCAGCGAAACGAGACACCACCGTATCCATCGCCCCGCGGTAGAAGCCTGCGACCAGCCCCAGCGAGGTCCCCAGCACCGTTGCCATGAAGGTGCCGATGATTCCGACCTCCAGTGAGACGCGGGCGCCGTAGATCACGCGCGACATCACGTCCTGGCCGAGCGGATCGACTCCGAATGGGTGCGCCGAGGTCGGACCGATCGGGGTCCCGAACGCGTCGGTCAGGTTTGGGTTCTGGGTGTATGGAGAGGGAAGCCCGAGCAGGCTCACGATCAGCGGGGCGAAGATCGCCATCAGGATCAGCAGCACGATGAAGATCGCGGACGCCATCGCGACACGATCCGCGCGGAAGCGCCGCCAGAACAGCGCCCCGGGCGACCGCGCGGTGACGTCGCCGCCGACCAGCTCGACCTGGTCGACGCTTGCGCCTCCCTCCACGAGAAGCTCTGACCCAACGACGCTCATGGGCTATGCCACATTCCGCGCCACACCTCGGTTCCCTCCTCCACAGACGGGGGGATACCACACGCCGGATCGCTTGTCACCCGTCGTTAACCGGGCCCCAACGTAGTTCGCCGGGGCGCACAACATGTCCCCGAGCTGCCGCGACCGTGCGGTTAACTCTTGTGCGGCGTACGCCCAGCCCTCGTAGCTCAATGGATAGAGCACGCGCCTCCTAAGCGCGGGATGCAGGTTCGATTCCTGCCGGGGGCATCGCTGATACCTTCGAGCACTCCCTCGTGACCGAGCAGACAGTCGAAGCACCCCAAAGCGAGGCCGGTAGGCCGGCCCGCGAGCAGTCCTCCGCGCGCCGTTCGCGCGCCGCGGTGATTCGCTCCTACCCGTGGTTGCTGGTCGCAATCGCGCTGCTCGTGATCTCGCTCGTGCTGGTCGTCTGGGCGCGGACCCGTCCCGGCTATGACCCGTACGGCTGGATGGTCTGGGGCTACCAGACCCTGCATCTGAGCCTCGACCTCGGCGGCGCACCGTCCTGGAAGCCGCTCCCGTTCGTGTTCGATGTGCCGTTCGCACTCTTCGGCCACTACCAGCTATGGCTGTGGATGGTGAGCTCGGTGACGATCTCGCTGGCGGGAGCGATCTTTGCCGGCCGGATCGCGTACCGGCTGACCGCAAGGGAGCTCGACGACGAGCATCGGTGGCCGGCGATCGTCGCCGGCGTGTTCGCCGGCGCCGCCCTGCTCGGGCTCCAGAACTACATCCACTACGTGCTCAGCGTCCAGTCGGACACGATGATCGTGACGCTGTGCCTGGCCGCGATCGACGCCCACGTCTCCGGCCATCCCCGACTCGCCTTCACGGTCGGGTGCTTCGCCGGACTCGGGCGCCCGGAGGTGTGGTCGACGCTCGCTCCCTACACACTGTGGCTGTGGTTCACCAAGCCGGCGATGCGCAAGCTCCTGGTCGGGGGCTGGGTCGTGGTCCTGTTCTTCTGGTTCGGGGTTCCGACGATCACCAACAGTCGGCCGCTGCTGGCCGAGCAGCTGGCGCTCAAGTCCCCGCGCGAGCTCCACCAGAACAAGATCATCGGCACGATCCACCGCTTCACAGGCCTGACCTGGCTGCCGATCCAGCTCGCCGCGCTGCTGGCCCTCGTGATCGCCTGGCTGCGGCGCAACTGGACCGTCCTGCTCCTCGGGCTCGCCGCCGTGACCTGGGTGATCGTCGAGATCGTCCTCGTCCTGCGCGGCCTACCTGGAGTGCCCCGGTATCTGTTCGAGCCCGCGGCCGTGGAGACGGTGCTCGCCGCCGCGGCGCTCGGCTGGATGCTGATCGAGGTCCGCCGCGCCTCGGCCTCTCGGGTGCTGCGCGTGGCCGGAGCGATCGGAGCCGTGGCCCTCGTCGGGCCGATGGTCCCAGCCGCCGTGGCCCGGATGCGCGACGAGCGGGCCGACCTCAAGCACGAGCGCCTGCGCACGACGATCATCAACCGCCTGGCGGCCACGATCAACGCCGTCGGCGGCTACAAGCGCGTACGCGCCTGCGGGCACCCCGTGACGAACGTCGAGTACGTCAGCATCATGGCCTGGGACACGAAGCTGAATGTCGGGAAGATCGGGTATCTCCCGCAGCGGGAGCTGAAGAAGCCATATCCGATCGTGCTCTTCACCCAGTTACACAGCGGCTGGCAGACGCAGCCCTACCACCAGAAGGGTGCGCTGCGGACGGCCTGCGCGAGCATGAACGCCCAGTGGATCTACACCCACCGCCATCCGAGCGGCGTTCTCGTACCGCTCCACTGACGGGCTCGACCCGATGGCGGAGACGGCTCTGAGAGGACCTGCGCCGCCGGCGGCCGCCGCGCGGGTGGCCGAACGCTCCGGTCGCCGGCGGCTGTCCGACTGGCAGCTCGTGGTGTTGACGGGCGCGATCCTGCTCGCGATCTCGACCCTGATCGTGGTGTGGGCGCGCACCCGGCCCGGCTTCGATCCGTACGGATGGCTGGTATGGGGTCAGCAGACGCTCAAGTTGTCGTTGGACACCAACGCGGCGCCGTCCTGGAAGCCGCTGCCCTACCTGTTCACCGTCCCCTACGCAATCGCCGGCCACTACCAGCTGTGGCTGTGGATGATCACGCTGGTCGCCGCGACCCTCGCCGGCGCGGTGTGCGGCGGCCGCATCGCCTACCGCCTCACGCCGAAGCGAGCCGGTCGCCGCTATCCGGCGATGATTGCGGCCGTGGTCGCGGGGGCCGGGGTGCTCGCGATCCACAACTACGCGCACTTCTATCTGAGCGCACAGTCGGACTCGATGATCGTCGCGCTGTGCCTGGGAGCCGTCGACTGTCACCTGAGCAAGCACTACAGGTGGGCGTTCGCGCTCGCGATCCTGGCCTCGCTCGGCCGGCCCGAGGCGTGGCTGTTCACCGGGCTTTATGCCGTCTGGGCCTGGCGGGCCGTGCCCGCGATGCGTTGGTTCATCGGCATCGGGATCGTTCTGACGGCGTTGCTGTGGTTCGGGATTCCGGCCCTGACCTCGCGTAGCGCCTTCCAGGCCGGCAACGCCGCGCTCGGCTCCGGGCGCGCGCTCAAGCACAACAAGATCCTCGGAACGATCGATCGCTTCCTGGACCTCCAGGAAACGCCACTCGAGCTGCTCGCGCTCCTGTCCGTCGGGCTCGCGGTCTGGCGCCGGGATCGGACGACGCTCGCACTCGCTGCCGGCGCCACGGCCTGGGTGATAGTGGAGATCGCGTTCGACCTCCACGGCTGGCCGGGCAACGGACGCTACATGTTTCCCGCCGCCGCGATGCTGGCCGTCGTGGCGGCGATCGCCGTTGGCCGCCTCCTGGCAGACCCGCCCAGAGTGAGGAGCGTAGCCGGCATCGCAGGGATCGCGCTCGTGGTTGTTTTCGCCGCCGCAATGGCCCCCGCCGCCCTCACCCACGTCCGCGACGAGCGCACCGACCTCAAGGCCCAGCGCCTGCGGACCAAGGAGATCAACCGGCTCAAGGGCGCGATCGCGAGCGCCGGAGGAGCGGCGCTTATCCGCCAGTGCGGCGAGCCGCTCACGCGTCTGGAGTACCAGTCGATCGTGGCCTGGAACCTGCGCGTCAACGTCGCGACAGTGGGCTACAAGTACTCCCGGGCGATTGCGCGCGGAACTCCGATCGTGCTGCTGACGCCCGAGTCGGGCGGCTGGAAGGTGCAGGCCCGGCACCAGCGGCTGCCCCAGTGCCGCGCACTGCCGCGCTGAGCCGAGCGCTCAGCGGTCCGGCCGGTCGGGGTAGACCTCGTCGATCGTGGTCAGCGCCACGTACGGAGCGCCCGCGGCGTCGGCGATCGCCTCCCCGCCGCCGGCGAGCCGGTCGCAGATCGCCAGCACGCCGCATACCCGCAGTCCCTCGGCCCGCACGGCCTCGAGCGCGCGGATCGTCGAGCCGCCCGTCGTGACGACGTCCTCCACGAGCATGCAGCGGTCCTGCGCGCTCAGCAGCGGACCCTCGATCCGGCGCGAGAGCCCGTGCTCCTTGACCTCCTTGCGGACGAAGAAGGCGCTCACCTCGGCTCCGCCGGCGAGCGCCGCGCAGGCGATCGGATCGGCGCCCATGGTCATCCCGCCGACGGCCGAGGCGTTCCACGCCCGTGCCCGCTCCGCGACCAGCTCCGCCAGAGCGAGGAAGCCGGCCGGACGCAGGATCGCGCGCTTGGCGTCGACCAGATACTGAGCCGTCCGTCCGCTCGTCAGCACAACCTCGCCGATCACCAGCGCGTGCTCGCGCAGTTCCGAGAGCAGCCGCTCGCTCGCGGTGGCTTTGGCGTCGAGATTCATACGGGCGAGGTTCATGCTAGTCGCGCTCGCGGCCGATAAATCCCAACGTGATCCATCGACTGCTGGTCTGCATCGCCCTCGTCTGCTGCGCGCTCGTGGCCGCGTCCTTCGTGATGTTCGCGCGCGATCAGATCGCCGGTGCGTCGAAGCACCAACAGAACGAGATCATCGCCAGCACGCCCACCACCACGGGAGCGATCCCTGTCCACCAGGCCACGGCGCAGCCCCGCCGCTTCATCGACACCGCGGCCAAGGACCTGACCGCCCCATTCCGCACGATCGTGCAGAGCGACAGTCAGTGGGTCGAGCACGGCGTCCCGACCGTGCTCGCATTGGTCGTCTACGGCGTCGGCCTCGGCTATCTGGCGCGCTTTTCGCGCGGCATGAGCTAGCGGGGATCGCACCCCGGGGACATCCCGGTGCGATCAGTGCTCGTAGTAGACGTCCACCCAGTCGCCGAAGTTCAACCAGTTGTAGGCCGGGATCGCGTCGGGGATCGGCAGGCGCATGCACCCGTGGCTGGCCGGATAGTCCGGGGCCGGGTTGTAGCCGTGGATCGCGTAGCCGCCGATGAAGAAGCTCGAGTAGTACATGCCGTCGGGCAGGTAGCCCGGCGTGCGGCGGTAGACGTGGAAATCGCCGAGCACCGTCGGGGTGGACGGCTTACCCGAGCTGATCGGGAATATCCACACGACGTTCTTGCCATCGATCAGGCCCAGCAGCTGTCGCGTCAGGTCGCCCTCGGCGTGCCGCCCGTGCCGCGGGAAGCGGACCTTGAACTGGCCCCAGCCGTTGAGCAGGAAGCTGACCGTGCGACCGTTGAGGGTCTGCGAGACGCCCCAGCCGAGGAGCCGGTGGTAGGCGTCGATGGCCAGGCCGGTGCCGCTGTCGTAGACGCCGGTCTGGGGGATGTAGAAATGCAGGAACTTCAGCCGCTGCTGGACGAGCTGGACGAACCTACCGGTCGAGCCGAACGAGACGTTGGTGTCCAGAGCCTGCAGACTGCGTCGCCCAATGAAGCCCAGCATCTTCGCGTCGCGCTTGTGGATCACCTGAAGACGAATCGTGCCGACGCCGCGGCTGATCACGCGGTAAGAGAAGTAGCCGAAGTGGTGGTTCTTCGAGGGCTTGAGCCGGAGGCTGACGCTCTTGAACCTCTTCGCCCCGAGATATGCGACGAGCGTGACGCGCTGGTTGGGCACATACGGAGTCACGACGCCGTTGACGTGGACTCCGCGGCCGGGAATCGTCAGCGTGTCGCGGTGGACGAAGAACGCGTCCGGGAGGTAGATCCGGACCGACCCGCGCTTCGGCTTCGGCGGCGGAGCCGGAGTGGTCGTGGTCGTCGTGGTGGTGGTGGTACTTGTGGTCGTCGTCGTGGTCGAGCCGGCCGCGAGTGCGGCGGCGGGGCCGACGCAAGCAACGATGAGAAGAGCGAGTGCGCACCTGAGGATCCGTGCCATTAACCGGAAGTAAATCAGCCGGACAGACGACTTCCCATCGCGGGTTCGGAGGCCGGCACGGCGAATGGCCCCGTGATCACTCCGATCACGAGCAGGGCGCCCGCCATCAGCCCGACGATCTCCCCCGCGTTCCAGTGCAGCTGGTTGATACCGAGTGCCAGCGAGTTGTTGATCGCGTGCAGCGCCATGCACGGGTAGAGCGACCGTGTGCGCCAGCGGACCAGGCAGAGCACGAAGCCGAGAAACCCCAGCGGGATCAGGTACTGCACCGACGCCGACCCTGCGTGCACGAGCCCGAAGAAGAGGCCGGTGACGATCGCCGCAAGCCAGGTCCCGATCTGGCGGCCGCCGATCGAGATCCGCCAATGCCTCAGCGCTCCGAAGATGAAGCCCCGGAAGAAGACCTCCTCGGCGATCGGCGCGATCACGCAGACGAACACGGCGGCCGCGATGAGCGCGGCGGTGCTCTTGCTCACCCCGAGCTCGCTCGGGAGCTTGTCGGTGCCGTGCAGGCTGACCAGCGACGCGTACACGGCGGTGACGATGTAGTAGCCCACCGCGGCCGCCGCGACCGAGCCGACGGCCAGAGCTATCCGGACCCGCCGGAAGCCGAAGCAGGCCGCGTTCAGCCCGCCCGCCGAGGCGGCGAAGTACAGCGCGGCTCCGACGAAGGCGAGGTCGAACACGAGGTCCGCGGTCAGGCTGACCGCCGGCGAGGGGTGCGACAGGCTCGAGCCGCCGGCCGAGGCCGCTATCCCCACGATCACACTGCCTAGGATCCCGACTCCGAGGCCCGTCAGCACCGCGGCCGGCGCGGTCCACACTCCCCAGGGTGGGATGTCGTCCGGACGCGCGGGCGCCGCCGGCGCGGGCGGCGGCGGGGTCACGGTCTGCGGCGGTGGCAGGCTCGGCATCAGAGCGCTCAGGTTAGGCCCAAACCGAGTCCAGCTCGCCCAGCTCGGAGATCGTGGGGGCCGTATCAGCGGCCGGCGCGCTCGTCCCGCGCCTGATCAGGACGGGCGCGATCCCGGCCGCCCTGGCCCCCGCGACGTCGTCCTCCGGGCTGTCCCCGACATGCACCGCAGCGCCTGCCTCGACGCCCGCCAGCTCCAGCGCACGCCGAAAGATCGCCGGCTCGGGTTTGCGCACCCCGGCCTCAGCCGAGGTCAGGATCCCGTCGACGAGCGGGCGCACCTCGAGGCGCGCAAGCACATCGTGCAGGGAGACGTCCCAGTTGCTGACCACGACGAGGGTGATCGAGCGCTCGCGCAGTGAGCGAAGAGCCGGCACGACGTCGTCGAACACGCGGAAGCGCAGCGACTCCAGCAGCGCCTCGGTGAGGGCGTCGCCGTCGACGTCCGCGAGCGCAGGCAGGGCAGCCCGCACGACCTCCGCGCAATGACGGCGCAGCGCGCCCAGGCTGGTTCTGTCCCGGCCCTGATCGAGGTGGGCACGGTAATACGCGATCTCGGCCGCGATCGCGCTCGAGGCCTCGTCGGTGGACACGTCCACTCCAAACCGCCCCGCCAGCTCGGAGCGCAACCGAGGAGCCGGTGGCTCGAGCGCGAGCAGCGTTCCGAGCGCATCGAGCAGGACCGCCCGCGGCGGCGTCGGACGGGTGCGAGCGGTGCCCGGCATGTGCATCGTGACGTCCAGTCTGGCAGCGCTGAAGGAGCCAGAACCGACGGGCCGAATCACGCTCCCAGCTACACTGACACGCCCGCCCCAGGGCCCGGGTAGGCGCCCGTCCTCCCTCCGCCTTGCCCGGAGGCCGAACCTCAATGAGCCGACGCGAACGACAGCGGCGCCGTGACCGCCACCGTGGATCCACCTTCTCGCGTGTGGTGCTGATGGTGTTCGTGGTCGGCATGTGCTTCCTCGGAGTCGGTCTGTTGGGAGTCGCAGGCTGGATCGTGAACGTGGCCGACTCGGCGCCGGACATCAACCAGCTCAAACCGCGCGACCCCGGTCAGTTGTCCGAGGTGTTCGCCTCCAACGGCACCCCGCTCGGCTACATCCGCTCCGACATCCTGCGCACCGTGCTCCCCCAGCAATCACTGCCGCGCGTCCTTACCCGCGCGACCGTCGCGATCGAGGACCGCCGCTTCTGGCAGCACGGCGGGATCGACTTCCAGGGCATCCTGCGCGCGGGCGTCGACGACGTGCTCGGCGGCGGTCGAAACATCCAGGGCGGCTCGACGCTGACGATGCAGCTCGTGCGCAACATCTACCTGCCCTACAAGCTGGCCGACACGCGCACGATCAAGCGCAAGATCGTTGAGGCCAAGCTCGCCGAGGAGCTCGAGTCCAAGCGCACCAAGCGGTGGATCCTCGCCCAGTACCTCAACGACGTCGATTACGGCACCGTCGGCGGGCAGACCGCGGTCGGCGTCGGGGCGGCCTCGCAGCTGTTCTTCGACAAGCCGGCCTGGAAGCTCGACATCGCGCAGGCGGCACTGCTGGCCGGCCTCCCCCAGGCGCCCTCGGAGTACAACCCGTTTCTCGCCCCCGGACTGGCCCGCGCGCGGCGCCACGAGGTGCTGACCGCGATGGTCAAGTCCGACTACATCACGCAGGCGCAGGCCAATCGAGCCGACCGCTCCTCGCTCGAGGTCAAGCCGAACGACACCTACAGCAAGGTCGTCGAGCCGTACGTGTTCGACTACGTGCGTCAGGCGCTGATCCAGCGCTTCGGGATCCAGACCGTCGAGAAGGGCGGGCTCAAGGTCTACACGACAATCGACCCGAAGCGGCAGGCCGAGGCCGAGCAAGCGATCCTCGCCCACGAGGGCGGCCCGGGACAGCCGGCGGCCGCGCTCGCCTCGATCAATCCCACCAATGGCCACATCGAGGCGCTCGCGACGTCCTCGAAGTACGGCACCGGGCTCGGGGAGACGACGTTCAACTACGCCTGGCAGGGCCACCGACAGACCGGATCGGCGTTCAAGGTATTCGCGCTGATGACCCTGATCCACGACTACGACGGCGACCCCAACAAGACCTATTACAACTCGCACCTGTTGGCGCCCGGATGGCTGTCCGCCTATCCCACGTATGCGGTCCACACGGCCGAGCTCAGCTACCAGGGCAACATCAGCGTCACCCACGCGACGACGACCTCGGACAACACCGTGTTCGCGCAGCTCGGGCAGGACCTCGGTATGGAGAAGGTGACCGCCACCGCCCACGCGATGGGCATCAGCTCGCCGCTGACCAACTTCCCGTCCGAGGTGCTGGGCGCCGTCGCGGTCTCTCCGCTCGAGATGGCCGACGCCTACGCGACGATCGCCAGCGGCGGCATCCACCATCCCGCCACGGCGATCACGAAGGTCGTGTTCCCGGACGGCAGTGTCGTCAATCTCGGCGACTCAAAGGGCACCCGCGTGTTCAGCCCCGGCGAGGCCTATGCGGCCACCCAGGTGATGAAGACCGTGATCACGAGTGGGACGGGCACGGCGGCGAACTACGGCTGCCCTGCGGCCGGTAAGACGGGCACGACGACCAACTTCACAGACGCCTACTTCGACGGGTTCAGCCCACAGCTCACAACCGCCGTTTGGGTCGGGTATCCGAACGCCACGACCTCGATGCCGAACGGCTTCGGCGGCACGCTGGCCGCGCCGATCTGGCACGACTACATGTCGGTGGCGAGCGACGGCTTCTGCGGCGACTTCACGCCGCCGGCAGTGCCCTGGCACGGCACGGCCTTCTTCGGCCGGTTCGCCACGACCGGGAACCCGAACGCGGGCAACGGCTCGGGCAACGGTTCAGGCAGCGGTTCGGGCAACGGCGGCGGGACCGGATCGGGCAACCCGTACAACAACCCGACCCTCTATCAGAACCCGCCGCAGGCGCCCGCCGGGAACGGAGGCGGAGGCCGGCCGCAGAAGCCCGCCGGCTTCGGGAACGGGCACAACCCGAGCGGCGGCGGCAGCCCCGGCGGGAAGCATCATCCGTAAGTCCGACAGCCCCTGCTAGCTTTCACGCAGTTCGGGCGGCCCCCTGCGTGCCCGAAACCACCCAGGATCCCCAAACTCACCGCATGCCCAAGGAAGAAAAGGTCGAGCTGGAGGGCGAGGTCATCGAGGCCCTGCCGAACGCGATGTTCCGCGTCAAGCTGGACAACATGGACCGCGTCGTGCTCGGGCACGTCGCCGGAAAGATGCGCCGCTTTCGGATCCGGATCCTCCCGGGCGACCGCGTGCGGGTCGAGCTCTCACCGTACGACCTCGATCGCGCCAGGATCGTCTACCGGCACCGCTGAGCCGGAGCCGGCCGTGCACGAGCTCGAGCTGATCGCGGCGCTCGAGCGAGTCCTGACCTCTCACAATGCGCGGATCGTTCGTGGCCTCGGCGACGACGCCGCCGTCGTACGCGCGCGCGGCTATGCCGTCACCTCGCTCGACGCAGTGGTCGACGGCGTCCACTTCCGTCGCGACTGGCTCTCGGGGGCGGAGATCGGACACCGAGCTCTCGCGGCCGCCCTCTCCGACCTGGCGGCGATGGGAGCGGACGCGGGCGAGGCGTACATGCTCCTCGGCCTGCCGAGCGGGACCGGGGCCGACCTGGCGGTCGGCATCGCCCGCGGCGCGCAGGCGCTGGCCGAGCGGCTCGGCGTCGCGATCCTCGGCGGCGACGTGACCCGGACGGCCACGCTCACCGTGTCGTTCACGGTGACCGGTTGGGCAGACGATCCGGCGTCGCTGGTCGGCCGCGACGGCGCCCGGCCGGGCGACGTGGTCGTGGTCACCGGAGTCCTGGGCGGAGCCGGCGCCGGGCTCGCTCTGCTCGACGGACGCGCGAGGGCCGCATCCGGAAGCGATACCGCCGGATTGCGCCGGCGCTACGCATGTCCGGAACCGCGGCTGGCAGCCGGAAGGGCGCTGGCCGCGGCAGGGGCGACGGCGATGATCGACGTCTCCGATGGGATCGCCACCGACGCGCGACATCTCGCGCTGGCCAGCGGTGTGGCCGTCGAGTTGACGCTCGGGTCGCTACCGGTGGCGGCGGGGGTCGCGGAGGTGGCGGATCAGCTGGGCGTCCCCGCGGCGGTGCTGGCGGCCACCGCGGGCGAGGATTTCGAACTCTGCGCCTGTCTCCCCGCGCAGGTCGCACGGCCCAACGGCACGACCTTGATCGGACGCGTCCTTGCCGAGGCCCCAGAGCTGCGGTTCAGCGACTCGAGCGTACGGCTGTCCGGCTACGAACACGTGATGTAGCGCCGGCCTGCGGAAGCTGGTTCATCCGGCGGACGATCGCATCGGCGACCGCCTTGGGATCGACCCGATAGGAGCCCTGCCTGATCTTGTTCTTGATTTCGGCCACCTTCTTCTCGCGATCCGAATCCATTGATTCTCCTCCAGCATCGGCAGTCTGTGACCCGGCCTCGATCGGGTCTAGACCCTAGATATTGGTGTTACCCGGGACGCGTCATTGAGCAACCGAATGGCCGGGGGGCACCGGCTCGATCGTGCGCAGGCGCGCGAACACAATGATCCTCTGAGCGGCGCTGTAGAGCGGGTTGCAGGCGGACAGGACAAGGCGCTCGTAGCCGACGTTCCTGGTCACCCACAGCGCCGTCGGAAGCACGATCCGGTGGTACTGGACGATGTAGGTGAACTGCCCGTACGGCATCTTGAGCAGGATCTGATCACCCGGCCGCAGCTCGTCGATGTGGCGGAACGGGGCCAGGTACGTCGTGCGGTGTCCGGCGATCGCCACCGTCTGGCCGAGCCCCGGCAGCGACGTGGCCGGATAGTGGCCGGGGCCCTTCTCCAGACTGGCCTCGTCGGTCCCCTGGACGACGTCGTACGAGGCCCCGATCTTGCTGATCACGATCCGCCCGATCGCGTCGCCGGTCGAAATCTGGCGCAGCTCGCGGCGGGCCAGGTAGGAGACGCGCTGATCGATCGAGCGCAGGCTCTTGAGGGCGTGCCGGTCGATCCGCGAGAGCGGTGCGGTCTGGAGGCTGAGGAAGCGCTTATCGATCTGACCGCGCTCGATCAGCGCGATCACCGCCGTCACCGGCTCCTGCCAGAGAAGCGTCACGCCGGCGTCGATCAGGAGCAGGAGCCCGGAGATGATCAGCACGGAGGAGATGTCGCGGATCAGTCTCCTCACGCGATCCGCACCTCCGGTCTCACCGTCGTGCCCGCAGGGCCGAGTCGGTTCCGCCGAGGGATCCGGGACCGGCGTAGGTGACGGGACCCCTGACCGTGACCGGCGTCTGCACCGGCCGATCGAGGCGCTGGGCGCGAACGGCGATCGAGATGACGCTGGCCAGGCATCCGAGCAGCAGGCTCCACTCGACCGCCACCGAGATGCCGATGTGGCCGCCGGCCACCAGCAGCAGGCCGTTCCAGGCCACGCCTGCCGGGCCGAGCCCGAGCGTGCCCGCGTAGTACACGACGACCGCGACGGGCGGGACGAGGCCGATCAGCAGCATCGCCACGATCAGCGGCCGTGGCAGGCGCAGGTCCGGGTCGACGACCCACATCCACAGGTGCAGGGCCGGGACGACCAGCGCCGCAGCGATCGGGTTGCGGACCCAGATCACGAGCGTGGTGAGGCACATCACGAGCAGCGTTCCGGCGGCCGCGCCCGCGCTCGAGGACACCTCCCAGTGGCGGACTCCTGCCAGCAGCCCCGCGACGCGGCCCCAGGCGAAGAAGGCGGCAGTCACAACCGAGAGGATAAGGACGAGGACCGCGATCCCGCCGCCGCCGAGCGGCACAGCCCCGGCCGCCAGGGCGCCCGGCGGGGTGATCCCGAGCGCGCCGGTCAGCTTGGCCGCGTAGGTCAGGCCGAGCGCGAGCAGGAACGGCAGTGCTCCGCCGACCACCCACACCAGCCAGCGCAGGATGGACTGGCCACGGCGGCGCGCCCTAGCCGCTCCATCGACCGTCGTGAGAAATACGGGGAGGATCAGCGCGAGCACCATCAGCCGGATTGCCCACGGAGGGATCACCTTCCCGTCGTAGAGCAGGTAAGCCGACGGCGCGGAAACGGACGGTCCGGTGTCGAGCGAAGAGACGGTGTTCAGCACCGACCGGCCGAGCTGCCCGATCCTCGCCTGGCTGACCGGCTCGTCTGGCGCCGGGGTCTTCTCGCCGGCGAGCGAGACGAGCACGGCCGGCTGCCCGGCCGCGCCGAACGGGCCCTGCTCGGTCAGCGTCAGCGGCAGCGCGAGATGCGAGAGTTGTCCGGCCATACTCGTCCCACCGGGCCGGAGCACGGCCTGCGAGCCCAGCGCGGCGGCGACCGTGTTGCGCAGCATCGTCGGGGCGACGAGCGGCCCGTTAGACCACGGCACGACAACGGGCTCATGAATGCGCCGGCCGGCCAGATCGCCGAGCGCGATCACGGCGTCGATTGGCCCGGGGAGCGTCTTCGCGAGCTGCGCCGCGCCAGCCTGACCGGCGGAGCCGCTGGTCGAGACGAGCATGATCGTGCGGTGCTGGGTCTCGCCTGACAGGACGCGAGCGAGCTCGAGTAGCACGGCAGTGCCTGAAAGATCGGCGACAGACGGCGAGCCGAGCGAATCGCGGTGCGAGACGACGACAATCGTGCCGCTCTGAAGACCGGCCCGCGTTCCAATCACGGTCTCGATCGTCCGATTCCCGTCCGCGGTGCTCAGCCGGTCCGAGCGCGTGGACACGGAGAACCCGTCGTGCTTGAGCATGCGGGCGACGTACGTGGCGACGTCGTAGTCGTCGGAGGACCCCGGCCGGCGGTCAGGGTAGTTGCGGGCCAGCGAGGTCATCGTCGCGTAGGCGTTCTCGCCGTTGTAGGCCTGGGGCGCCAAATTCGTGCCCACGGCGCCCTGCTGATCGGTCAGCGAGAACGCCAGAACGAACACCGCGAGCGGGATCGCGATCAGCGACGCGCGGTAGATGCGCGGATCAAGCATCTGTCGACAGGTTAATGGCCGATGGGGAAACTTCTGCCGCTTTGATCGGTCCTACAGACGCCGCCATTACCCTATTTGCAGGAAGAGGAGAGGATCATGGTCGATCGAACAGCGCGAATCCTGCTCGTGGACGACGAGCAGTCGATCCAGACGCTCCTCTCCTATCCCCTTCGCCGCGACGGCTACGAGGTGGTGCAGGCGTCCGACGGCCGGCAGGCGCTGGATCGGTTTGAGGAGGAGCCGTTCGATCTCGTCGTCCTCGATCTGATGCTGCCAAAGATCGACGGGCTCGAGGTCTGCCGGCGGCTCCGTAGCCAGAGCTCGGTGCCGATCATCATGCTGACGGCCAAGTCCGAGGAGATCGACAAGGTGGTCGGCCTCGAGCTCGGCGCCGACGACTACATCACCAAGCCATTCTCGCTGCGCGAGTTCTCGAGCCGGATCAAGGCCGCGCTGCGACGCGCCGAGATGAGCCGTCCGGCCGAGACCGCCCCCGACGAGGCGCCGCTGATCGTGCGCGAGCTGCGGATCGATTTCCCCAAGCGAAGCGTCCGCGTACGCGGCGATGAGTCGCAGCTGACCTTCGTCGAGTTCGAGATCCTGTCCGCCCTGGCCCGGGCGCCAGGCCGCGTGTTCACGCGGGACATGCTGCTGGCGCGGATCTGGGGCGACTCGGCGTACCGGGACCCGCGCACGATCGACGTCCACATCAGGCACCTCAGGGAGAAGATCGAGCGAGACCCGAAGGACCCCGAGTACCTGTTCACCGTGCGCGGGGTCGGTTACCGATTCCGCGACACCGAGCTCTAGCGAGCCCGTGCTGTCCCTGCGACTGTCGCTGCGCAACAAGCTCGCGCTCGTGTTCTTCGCGATCACGCTGATGGCGATCGCCGCGCTGTATCTGTACGTCGCGCCGGGGCTGAAGCGAAGGCTGATCGATGAGAAGCTGAACCAGCTCTCGCGCGCCGCCCTCACCTACTCGCGGCCGATCAGCGCCACCGTGGGAAGCACGCGACCCGAGCGCTTCGTCCGCGAGCTGGTCAACACGGCCGCCGCGCGGTCGAGCAACCGCGTGAGCCTGATGTCGGTGGCGATCGCCGTCGCGCCGGGCGGCCCGCAGCTGACTCAGGAGGCCGACTCGGCGGGGCCCTCGGGCGAGCCGCTCATGTTCCCGGTCGCCCATACCGCGGTCGCGCGCGGCCGGCTCAGCACGGGCACCGAGTCGACGCCGTCTGGGCCGGTGGCCGAGGCCGCATACCCCGTCTACTACCAGGGACGGGTCGTGCGGGTGATCGTGTTTTCGGCGCCTGTGTCCGACGTCGCGCGCAGCGTGACGATCGTCCGCCACGAGGTGCTCGTGGCAGGGGGGATCGCGCTGCTGCTCGCCCTGATCGCCGGGAGCCTCGTAGCCCGCGCGCTGGCCGGCCGGGTCAAGCGACTCGAGCGTGCCGCCGAGCAGGTCGCATCGGGCGAGTTCGAGCATCCGATCCGCGTGGACTCGACCGACGAGCTCGGTCAGCTCGCTGTCGCGTTCAACGACATGCAGCGCCAGCTCGCCCAGCTCGAGTCGGCCCGCAAGAAGTTCATCGCGACCGCCTCGCACGAGCTGCGCACGCCGATCTTCTCGCTCGGCGGGTTCGTCGAGCTGCTCGAGGACGACGATCTTGATGCCGAGACGCGGAGCCGCTTCCTTGAGCAGGTCAGAGCCCAGGTCGATCGTCTGCGCAAGCTGTCCGTCGACCTGCTCGACCTGTCCAGGCTCGAGGCCGGGTCGCTGGAGCTGCGGCCCGAACAGGTCGACCTCGGCGAGCTGACGCGCTCGGTTTCGGGCGAGTTCGAGCCGACGCTGGCACAGCACGACTCGCACCTCGAGCTGCGGCTCGCGGCTCGGCGGATCGAGGCCCAGTGCGATCCTGTGCGCGTGGCCCAGATCATGCGCATCCTGATCGACAACGCCCTCACGCACACGCCGGCCGGAACCCGGATCGTCGTCACGGCCGGGCGCGAGGACGGCCACGTGCGGCTCGCGGTCCGGGACGACGGCACGGGCATCGACACGGACGCGGTCAAGCGGATCTTCGAGCCGTTCTACACCGCGGACGACAAGCAGGGGAGCGGCCTCGGGCTCGCGATCGCGAGCGAGCTGGCCGAGCACATGTCGGGGCATCTGTTTGTTCGCTCGGCGCCGGGCGACACCGTGTTCACGCTAGAGATCCCGTTGTAGCGGGCTGCCGCTAGCCGGCCTTGATCGTGCGGTTGCAGCCCGGAAGCGCGACCGCGATCGGCCCATCGCTCTGGACGTGCACGGTCACGTGGCAGTCGACGTGGGCCCGCGTCACGCTGATCGAGCCGGTCGCGATGTTCGTGGCTTGGACGTCGATGACGTCGGCCCGAGCGAGGTGGGGCGCCGAGCCCCAGGTCTTCGAGAAGCGGGTGAACAGCAGCGTCCCCATGTTCCCGCCGGTGAGGGTCCCAACGCCGATCTTGAGGCCGGACGCGGTCGGGTCGCCGTAGCCGAAGCCGTGTGAGAAGGCGTCGAAGGTCCCGAGCTGGGTCGCCGAGCTGCCGCGCGTCGTGAGCCCCGAGACCCAGTACGCGTGGTCGGCGACGATGCCATAGGCGGAGCGGTCGCGCGCGCGGTCGACGACGTAGGTGACGTGCGCCGGGTTCCGGTTCACCATCGCGGTGTCGAGGAACGCGGCCGATGGCGCGAACTGGTCGTTGACCGCGAGCTCGAGGTGATTCGGGAAGAGCGGCGAGCACTTGAGGCTGGCGCAGGGCTGGAACACGTCGAGCTCGTAGCGATAGCCGAGGCTGGCGAGCTCCGTGCCGGCAGGCGTGAACAGCGCCGGGTTGACGAGCTCGTCCGCGGCGTTGTTCCACATCAGTACCGGCAGGTTGCGCAGCGACGCGAGCACCCCCGTGGTCGTCTCCGTGCCCACGGTCGGCTGGGCCCGCGCAAACAGGTCGGGGAACTGCGCTCCGAGCTTGAAGGTGCCGAAGCCGCCCATCGAGTATCCGGTGATCTCGGTGTAGGCGGGATTCAGGCGGTAGCGGCGGGCGACGTCCGCCCACACCTCGAACACGTCGGCCTCACCCTGACCCTCGTACTCCTGGTCGGGCCCACGCGCCTCCGGCGTGATCACGATCGAGGGCACGGCGCGCCGCGCGAACTGCAGCTGGTTACGGCTGCCGATGTACTGGTTGTAGTCGGCTGAAAGCGAATGCAGGAGCAGCGTCATCCCAAAACCCGCTCGGGGCACGGATCCGTTGGGCACGTAGATCGAGTAGGGCTGCAGGCGCCCCCGGTACTCGGGCACACACGAGTTCGGGTTGCCGGCGCCGGCGAGCCCACATTGGTGAGTGAAGTCCGCGCCCTGCCCCGGCTCGAAGTGGCTGGCCAGGACCCGGTCGATCGCGCCCGTGCTCGGCACATGCGAGTTGTCGGTCACGTGTCGGGCGAGTTTGCCGAAGTCGACCTCGGCGAAGAACGGTGAGATGTCCCCCTTGGCCAGTGCCGCGCCCTGCGCCCGGTCACGCCACCATGCCGCGTCGGTGACGGCCGAGACGCCCGCGGTCACGCTGGGGAACGGCTCGTGCATGCGAAAGGCGACGTTGAAGAACGCGGCCGGGTGCGTCGCGAGCCCGGCGCCGCCCGGATCGGTCGTGTCCGCCGTGGTTCGCGGCAGCAGGTAGCGCCCGGCTCCGGCGTCCCACAGCCCGACACCCATCGCCATTCGCACGGTGCTGCGGCGAGGGTTCCAGTCACCGTGCGGGACCTCGACCTGGATCTGGCGGCGTGTCAGATCGACCTTGACGGTTGGCGCGGGGCCGGATACGGGCGTGCCGCTGCCGGCGTGCGTGAGCTGGCCGATCAGGTGGCCTTTGCCTAAGGGGTGGACGGTCAGGAACAGCTTCGCCGGCGTCGCGACGTTGGCGCCGTCCGGGAACGGGAACACCTGACCAGGCTTGCCCCCGATCGCGATCGAGAAGGCGATCAGCGACGGGTTCACGAGCGTGTTCAGCGTGACGCGGAAGGCCGTGGCACGCTTCAGCGGCTTGAGCCGGAACTCGACGAGGTCGGCGGCGTCGCTGTCGTAGCCCGGACCGGTGGGGTACGTGTAGGTGCCGTTCGGCATCGAGAACAGGTCGCCGGCGTCCAGCGCCTGAGGATCGGCCGGGTCGACGAGCTCGTGCGCCCCGTGATCGTCGTAGAGGAAGTCCTGGTAGAGGAATTCGCCGCGCCGGTAGGCGGTCGCTCCGGAAACTAGGATCGGAGGGCTCTTCCAGGGCTCGGCGTTGGTCAGCTGCGGCGCCGTTGCCGGCTTCGCGTACAGGATCGACGGGCCGGGGCGCGGGCCGGGGCCGCTGTAGAGCGAGGACTGCGTTGCGGCGGGCGCGGCTGCGGTCAGGGCGGCCGTCAGCGCGGATGCGGTCAACGTCGGTGTCCTCACGTCTCTCCCTCCCAGTAGCCCACGTTGCCATCGGCGCGCTTCAGCATCACGCTGTCGGCTTTGTTCCCGGGCCACACACCGATCTTGTCGCTGTCTGGATAGACCGCGACGGCCGGCTCCCGGGCACTCGAGAACATCAGTACCCGGCTCGTCGCCTCCGATCGGTTGATCACCTCGTGCGCGCCATCCGGTCCCGGCGCGAACCGAACGACGTCGCCGCGGTCGAGCGGATGCTCACCGCTCGGGTCGCGGAGGACGACCTCGCCGTCGATCACGACCAGCCACTCCTCCTCATACTCGTAGTGGTACGGGCACAGCGCCTGTCCGGGCGGCAGCTCGAACAGCTTCACCGACAGGGCCTGGCCGCCGGCAAGCTTGCCGACCTGCGCCATGCCGGAGCGGAAGCCCGGCGGATCCTCTTCGTCGTACTCGAACACCGCAGAGAAGATGTTCGGCCTCACGCCGGGGATCTTGTCATCTTCGTCCAGATCGAGCGAACGATGGAAGCCGGGTATCGGCTCGCACGTTGTTCGGAGAAGGCGGCCAGTACCGCGCCGCTGCGTCCTACGTTCAAATGCGCGTATTCGACAAGCGAAAGCCCAACGTAAAGGCGCTCGCCCGCAAGGGCGACGTCGATGGGCTGATCGAGGCCGCGGGTCACACCAAGCTCATTCCTGGGCCCGCTGCCGGCACTACCGTGGACGTCGGGGCGCCGATCCGCGAGGAGGCTCTGCTCGCCCTGCGTGACGTCGCTCCCGATCGTGCGGGAGACCTCTTTGTCACGGCGCTCGGCGATCCGACGGACCGGGTCAGGACCGCGGCCGTCGTGGCGCTGTATGAATGGGGCGAGTCGGAACAACTCGCGGAAGCGATCGCGACATTGCCGGCTGCGGGCAATGCGCGCGCCACCGCCGTGCAGGGCCTGTTCAACCTGCACAACGCCGGCAGCGGCAGCAGGCTGGCGCATGCACTCGTTCACAGACGCGATGACCATCCGCTCAGCGAGCAGGAAGAGGCGCTGGTGCCGGCGCTGCTTCGGGCCGAGGAGCGGCCGGAGGCCGCAGGGGAAGTGGTGCAGGTGCTGATCTCTGCGCTCAATCATGAGCCGGAAATCGTGGTCGAGCGGGCCGAGGCCCTACTCGTGAGATTGGGACCCCCGAGCATCGAGGCGCTCGTTCGCGAACTTGCAGGCGGCGGCACCCCCCACCGCGCAGCCGTGCTGATTGGTGAGATCAAGGGCGCCCTCGCCCTGCAGCCGCTCGTAGCGGCGCTGTCGCATCCGGATGCCCGGGTGCGAGGCCAGAGCTGCTCCGCGCTCGGCAAGCTTCGCGACCCTGCTGCCGTCGAGCCGCTGCTGCAGGCGACGCGGGACCCGGACCACAACGTCCGCGTGCTCGCCATGGCCGCGCTCGACGGTATGGGGACGGTGGCGATCGCCATGAGCATCGCCGCGCTGCTGCGTCCTATGCTCGGCGAGGCTGTCGCCAAAGAGCCGCCGCAGGACGTCGCGACCGCACTGCAGGACGTCGCGACCGCACTGCAGTCCATGTCGTCACCCGCCCGCGCGACTCATCGGGGCGTAGGCCCGAGCGCGTCGTCACCTACCTCGAGTCGCTCTTCATCAAATGGTCGGCATGGCCGAGCAACTCGCACGGTGTGAGCGGGGCCTACGTGTAGCGGGCGGGGGCACAGCGACGCGCACCATGAGGTTGTTCGAGGCGCTTCGGGTGCGTGTCCGCGCGCGGCCGTCGTCTGGTTGAGGGCCGGACGGGATAGCGACTCAACACCCGTGGACGGATGATCCACGGTCGCCCCGTATTCGCCATGCCCGCGCGGAAGCCGGCTGGATCGTCGTCGTCGTACCTACACACCGCAGCGTAGATGTTGGGCCTCACCACGCTCGGGATCTTTGCATCTTCACAATGGGGCGCGTGACAGTTGACCGGACGCTCATCCTGGAACTGGCGCTCGACCTGCGGGAGCAGGTCCTGCCCTCGCTGGGCTCGGTCGCGGGCCGCAGGTTCGCGGGCGACGGCGCGGGCGGCGACGTCACCTTCGCGGTCGACGAGATCGCCGAGACGGCGTTGCAGGAGTTCGTCGCCGAGCGCGCACCACGGACCGCGTTCTACTCCGAGGATCGTGGCCTCGTGGCGCCCGATTCCGCCACCCACGTCCTGGTCGTCGATCCGATCGACGGGACCCGGCCGGCGATGGCGGGCCTCGAATCGGCATGCGTCGCGGTCGCGCTAGCCCCCCTCGACGATGGCGAGCCGACGATGGCCGACGTCGAGCTCGGCTGCGTGGTCGAGATCAAGTCGGGCGACTGGTACCTGGCCACGCGCGGGAAGGGGATCGAGTCGACCCGGCCCGCCGCGCTCAGCCGAAATGCTGACGTCGGGCGGATGTTCTGGTCCTACGGCTTCCGGGGCCGGCCGGCGCGCGAGACCGTGGAGGTGCTGGCCGATCTGATCGACGGCTCGTCGGTCGGCGGAGGCACGTTCGAGCTCGGCTCGCAGGCCTTCTCGATGACCCGCGTGGTCACGGGTCAGCTGGACGCCGTGATCGAGGTGGGCTCGCGGCTGGTCGACGACGTGCCCGGTATGCGTCAGGAGTTCGAGCGGATCGGCGGCGGGCAGATCCTCAACAACTCCCCTTACGACCTCGCCGCCCCGTGGCTGTGCCTGCGCGAGGCGGGTGGGGTGGTGAGCGACGGGTGGGGCGAGCCGCTCGACCGGCATCGGCTGCTGGGCGCCGGGCACGAGTTCCAGATGTCCTCGATCTCGGCTGCGAATGCCGAGCTCCATGCCGAGCTCGTGCGCGCGATCGACGCTGGGATAGCGCGGCTGAAGGCACTTCGGGCCTAGGCGATATCGTCTCGCGCCGGTCGCAATGCTCCAGCCCGTCGCCGTCGCCCACAAGCACCTCTCCGACTACGCCAGCATCGTCGGAAGATCGCTCGTCGACGAGATCCGCGAGCGGGCGGAGCGGCTCAAGGGCAAGCGCGTCCTGCACGTCTCGGCGACCGCGTTCGGCGGCGGCGTGTCGGAGATCCTCTACACGCTGGTGCCGCTGATGGTCGACGTCGGCCTCGCGGCCGAGTGGAACGTGATCTATGGCCGGGAGGAGTTCTTCAACGCAACCAAGGTCATGCACAACGCGCTCCAGGGCAACCCGGTGGACCTGAGCGCCGAGCAATGGGAGACCTGGCAGCGCTACAACGAGATCAACGCCCGCGACATGTCCGATGGCTGGGACGTCTGCATCGTCCATGACCCGCAGCCCGCAGCCCTCTGCTCCTTCGTCCCGGAAAAGGCGCACAACTGGATCTGGCGCTGCCACATCGACCTGTCGACGCCGAACCCGCTCACGCTCGAGCAGCTGGTGCCGTTCCTCGATCCCTATCCTGCGGCCGTATTCCACATGCAGCAGTACGTTCCGTCCGGGATGGATGGCCGCGCGCACATCGTCCCGCCGGCGATCGACCCGCTCGCGCCCAAGAACATGGCGTTCTCCCCGGAGGACGCCGTCTACATCTGCGAGCAGTTCGGAATCGACGTCGATCGCCCGCTCCTGTGCCAGGTCTCGCGGTTCGACCCGTGGAAGGATCCGCTCGGGGTGATCGACGCCTACCGGATCGTCAAGGAGCAGATGCCCGACGTCCAGCTCGCGCTGGTCGGCTCGATGGCCACGGACGATCCCGAAGGGTGGGACTATTTCAATGCGACCGTGGCACACGCGGACGGGGATCCGGACATTCACATCCTCAACAACCTCAACAACGTCGGCGCGATCGAGGTCAACGCGTTCCAGTCGCACTGCGACGTGGTGATTCAGAAGTCGACGCGGGAAGGATTCGGTCTGACCGTGACCGAGGCGATCTGGAAGGGACGACCGTTCGTCGGCGGTGACGTCGGCGGGATCCCGCTGCAGGTGACCGACGGCGAGTCCGGATTCCTGGTGCGGACGGTGGAGGAGTGCGCGGTTCGAGCGCTCGCGATCCTCGCCGACCCGGGTCTGGGCAAGCGTCTCGGTCGCGCCGGCAAGGAGTCGGTCCGCCGGCGGTTCCTGATGCCGCGGCTGCTGCGCGACTGGCTCGAGCTGCTCGAGGGGTTGGACGCCTGATGCCCGAATCGCCGCTCGTGCTCGTCTCAAACCGCGGGCCCGTGACCTTCGAGCCTGGAGACGTGGTGCGCCGCGGAACCGGAGGTCTGGTTACAGCGCTGATCGGCCTGGCGTCGCACCGTGACGTGACCTGGGTCGCCTCGGCGATGACCGACGAGGATGTGGTGGTGGCCGAGGAACACAACGGCAGGCCGTTCCCGGTCACCGCCCCAGGCGGCGACGAGTACCGCGTCAAGCTTGTGGCCTCCGATCCCGAGGCCTGGGACCGCTTCTACAACATCATTGCCAACCCGATGCTGTGGTTCATCCAGCATTACCTCTGGGACCTCTCCAACGCGCCGGACATCCGCCGCAACGAGACCGAGGCGTTCGAGTTCGGCTACAACGCCGTCAACGAGGACCTCGCCCGGGCCGTGGTGGAGGAGATCGAGGACGTCGAGCGGCCCGTCGTGATGGTTCACGACTATCACCTCTACACGCTGCCGGGGCTCGTCCGACGGGCCCGGCCGGACGTGTTCCTGCACCACTTCGTCCACATCCCCTGGAGCCAGTCGGATTCCTGGCGCGTCCTGCCCTCGGCGATGCGCGAGGACCTGTACATGGGGATCCTGTCCAACGACATCATCGGTTTCCACACCCGCTCCTACCGGCGCAACTTCCTTCAGTGCTGCGAGGACCTGCTCGGGCTCGAGGTCGACTTCGTCCGAGGCGTGGTGCACATAGGGGACAGGGAGGTGTGGGTGCGCGCGTACCCGCTGCCGATCGACTCCCACGCCGTGCAGGAGGTGGCCTCGCGGCCCCGCACCAAGCAGTTCGAGGCCGAGCTCTTGCGCCGCCGGCGCGATCACCTGATCCTCCGCGTCGACCGCGCGGACCTGTCCAAGAACGTGCTGCGCGGGTTCGGCGCCTTCGACGTGTTCCTCGAGCAGCATCCCGAGTTCCGCGAGCGCGTGACCTTCATCGCCCAGCTGATGCCGTCACGGACGGACGTGCCCGAGTACGCCGAGTACCTGGAGCGCATCGAGGCCGTCGTGGCCGTGGTCAACCACCGCCACGGTTCTCCGGACTGGATGCCGATCCAACTGAAGTTGCGCGACGACCTCGAGGAGGCCGTGGCCGCCTACAAGCACTACGACGTCCTGATGGTCAACGCGATGTTCGACGGCATGAACCTGGTCGCCAAGGAGGGCCCGATGGTCAACGAGCGCGCCGGCGTGTCGATCCTGTCTGAGAACACCGGAGCGCACGAAGAGCTCGGCGAGTACGCGCTGTCGGTCAACCCGTTCGACCTCCAAGAGCTGGCCGACTCGATCCACGCCGCGCTCACGATGCCCGTCCACGAGCGCGAGCGGCGACTGACAGGGCTGCAGTCGATCGTCACCGCCCGCGACCCGGGCAACTGGATCGACGAGCAGCTCGAGGACATCCGCCGCAAGGGGGCCGAGCGGGTCAGGTAGGGGGTTTTTGGGGGGGTTGCCGGGGGTGTTGGGGGTTTTGGGTTTTGGCGGGTTCTTGGTTCGCGGGGGGGTTTTGGGTTTGGCGGCGGGGTTGGGGTTCGCCGGGGGGTGTTGGGGTTCGCCGGGCGGTTGCGGTTTGGCGGGGGTTTGGGGTTCGCCGCGGGGGTTGCGGTTCGCCCGGGGGGTCTGGGGTTCGCGGGCCCTTGGTGCGTTTGGGGCTGCTGTGCGGGGACCCGGACTTTCGTCACTCACTGCGCCGCCCGGCGTGACCGAGGCTGGAAAGTCACCGCCACCATGACTTTCGCGCCGCGCTCACGGTGGCGGACCCGAGTTTGTTGCGTTTCTCCCCGCCAGTCGCACCGCGACGCGGCCGGACCTCCCACCACCGCACCGTGCGTGATAAGCACATGACCCCTAATCCCACAACATCCTTGCCGCTGCAACCACTGCTCGCGCCTCGCGCGACCGCCCGCGCCCACGCCCCGCGCGGGCTCAGTCGACGAGCGTCCGGCCGGCCTCGAGCAGCTCGATGTAGCTGGCGATCCGCTTGGCCCGTGTCTCGGGCCGGCTCACGTTGTGAAGCCGGTAGAGGAATGCGTACCGGCGCTGGCCGCGGAGCGTGTCGAAGAACGTCTTTGCCTCCGGGTGCGCGTCGAGGGCGTCCTGGAGGTCGGGCGGTACGGGGGCCGCGCTCTGCGCCGGATATGCCGCCTCCCACCGTCCGTCCGCCTGGGCGGCGCGGACCTGCTCGAGGCCGCTCGGCTTCATCCGCCCGCCGGCGATCAGCTGCTCGGCCTTCGCGCGGTTGACCTGCGACCACCGGCTCCGCGGCCGGCGCACGACGAAGCGCTGGAGGAAGAAGTCATCGTCGTAACTCAGTCGCTGCCCGTCGATCCACCCGTAGGTGATCGCGATCTCGAGCGCCTCCGCGTGCGTGACCGTCTCGTGCGCGCTCCCCTTCTTCGCGATCCGGAGCCAGACGCCATCAGGATGCTCGAAGTTGCCGGCCAGCCACTCGTCCCAGGCATCCGGGCTGCCGAACTGGATGATCGGCTGCCCGTCCCGCTCGTCGCGCTCGCTGGTCACGGGCACAGCATCCCACCCGCTATAGTCGGCCGCCGTCCGACGGGACACGCCTGACCCTATGCCGAACGCGACGCCCCTATACGACCTGGTGCTGCTGCTCTCGAAGAGTGCGGATGACGAGCAGCGGGCGAAGATGGTCTCCGACGTGGAGGCCGCGATCTCCTCCGCCGGCGGATCTGTCGAACGCCGCGACGACTGGGGCACCCGGCCGCTCACGTTCCGGATCCGGCATGAGGCCGAGGCCGAGTACCACCTGCTCCAGTTCACCGGACCCGCCTCGCTGCTCGAGTCCCTCTCGCACAGCCTCAGAATCGACGATGGTGTGCTGCGCTTCCGCATCATCAAGGTGCTGCCCGGCACACCGGCCCCGCCCGACTCGCCCCCGCCCGTCGTGGCGACCGTGGCCGGGGGGTCGTCCGCCCCCAGCGCGCCGACCGGCGGCGCGGACGTCGTCGAAGACGAGGACTAGGCGCGGCGAGCGGCGAACGCCCGCGTCGCCCCGCCCGAAACCGCGTCTGCCCTGGGGGCGAACCGCCGGCGCCGGCGCCGGCGCAATGCACGCTGTGTCACGACTTCGTGTCGGTGTCGCGCGTCTTCCCTGCCGATCCGCAACGTTTCAGCCCATTTTCCGCGGAGAGCGCGCGTTGACGTCTGCGGCGCGCCTAGACTCGCAGACAAGCTTTAAACGTCCTGGAAGGGAGCCTTTGGCATGAACATCAACCGAGTTGTGCTCACCGGCAACTTGACCCGAGATCCTGAGATGAGCGTCACCGGTGGCGGCCTCTCCATCTGCAAGTTGGGCATCGCCGTCAACACCCGGCGCAAGAGCGGGGACACATGGGAGGAGAAGCCCAACTACTTCCGCGTGACCGTGTTCGGCCGCCAGGCCGAGAGCTGCGGCCAGTACCTCAAGAAGGGACGCCCTGTGGCGATCGACGGCCGGCTCGAGTGGAGCCAGTGGGAGAGGGACGGACAGAAGCGGGAATCGGTCGATATCATCGCTGACACCGTGCAGTTCCTCGGCGGGCGCGATGACGCTGGCAACGGGAACGGGTTCTCGAGCAGCGTCCGTGCGACCGAGAGCGACGTCCCGATCGACACCGGCGACTTCGAGACCGCACCGGTGGCTGCCGCCGCTGACGACGACATCCCGTTCTGAGGCGGCTCTCAAAACTGGAACCAAGCTAGAGTGATTGCCCGTGGCAAAGCAACGTAGAAGGCCGACGCGTCGGCGCGACAGGAAAGGCGGCCCGACCTCAGGCCGTCGTAAGCCGTGCCCGTACTGTCGCGACAAGGTCGATCAGGTCGACTACAAGGACCTGTCCGCGCTGCGCCGCTTCATCTCGGAGCGGGGCAAGATCCGCTCGCGCCGGATCACCGGAGCGTGCCGCCGTCACCAGAGCCAGGTCGCGCTTGCCGTGAAGCGTGCTCGCGAGCTCGCCCTGCTGCCGTACGTGGCTGAGGGCGGAAGCGAGCGCGGCGGCCGCGGCGACCGTGACCGAGATCGCGACCGCGACCGCTAGCGAGGCAGGCGACGGTGCCGCAGGCCATCCTGCTCGAGGACGTGGAATCGCTCGGTGAGCGAGGCGCAGTCGTCGACGTGTCGGCTGGCTACCTGCGTAACTTCCTGCTCCCTCGCAAGCTCGCCGAGACCGCCACCAAGGGCTCGATCGACGCTGCCGCTCGCCGACACGAGACGGCGGAGCGGGCCAAGCAGCAGGCCGAGGACCGGGCGCGTGAGAACGCAGCGCTGTTGGGCCGGACCGTGCTGACGATCCCGCAGCAGGCGGGCGAAGATGGACGGCTATTCGGATCGGTTACCACGCAGGACATCGCCGACGCGATCCGCGATGCTCGCGGGATTCGCGTCGACCGCCGCAAGATCCATCTCGACGAGCCGCTGCGCCACGTGGGCACTTACATGGTCGTGGTCGAGGTCGCGGATGACGTGACCGCGACGATCAAGGCCATGGTCGTCGCCGCCTGAGCGCCGGACCGGCAACCACGGCAGCGACCCCGGGCATCGCCGGCTGACCGTTCGACACGGTTCGGCGGAAACTCGCGGAGCTAGCGGGAACGCCTCAATCGAGCCGCCTGGTGCGCTCCTAGACTCGGTCGGCACCGATGAGCGCCGTACAGAACATCGCCGTTCCGCCGCACAACCTCGAGGCCGAGCGCTCGGTCCTCGGCGCGGTGCTGCTAGACGACCGCCATCTGTTCGGTCTGCTGGTGGAGGAGCACCTTCGGCCCGAGCACTTCTACCGCGAGCAGCATGGCGCCGTGTTCGAGGCGATGGTCCTGCTGCACAACACCGATCGCAAGATCGACCACCTCACGGTGGCCGAGGTGCTGCGCGAGCACGGCAAGCTGGAGGAGGTCGGCGGGCCGGCGGCGATCGATGAGCTGGCCGGTTGGGTACCGGCGGCCGGGCACGCGCGCGAGTACGGGCGGATCGTGCGCGAGAACGCCCAGATGCGGGCGCTGCTGACGGCCTCGTACGAGATCCAGGCGAGCGTTCTCTCGCGCGAGGCGCCGGCGCGCGACCTGGTGGAACGCGCCGAGCGGTCGATGCTGGAGGTCGCGCACGATGATCGCCAGAAGAAGATCAGGACGATCGCCGACATCCTGGACGAGGAGACCGACAAGCTGCATCGGCTGTCGGTGGCGAAGACCCACCTGACCGGCACGCCGTCAGGTTTCAAGGACATCGACGGCCTCACGGGCGGCTTTCAGCCGGGCAACCTGATCGTGATCGCGGCCCGCCCGTCGATGGGGAAGTCGGCGCTGGTCGCCAACATCGCCGAGAACGCGGTGCTGCAGGGCTATCCGGTCGCGCTGTTCTCGCTGGAGATGTCCGAATCCGAACTCGCACAGAGGTTCGTCGCCTCCCAGGCCAAGATCAGGGGTGAGGATCTGCGGCGGGGGAAGGTCGCGGAGGCTCGCTGGCCGAAGATCCTGGAGGCATGTCAGCGCCTGGCCGCCGCGCCGCTGTACGTCGACGACTCGAGCGACACTGGCGTGCTCGAGGTCCGCGCCAAGTCGCGGCGGCTCCACCATCAGATGGAGGACGGCCTCGGGCTGATCATCATCGACTACCTGCAGCTGATGCGTCACGAGGGGCGGGTCGAGAGCCGCGTCGAGCAGGTCGGCCAGATCTCCCGCGGCCTCAAGGGCCTCGCCCGCGAGCTGGGCGTGCCTGTGATCGCGCTCTCGCAGCTGAGCCGCGCCGTCGAGCAGCGCGGCGGGGACAAGAAGCCGATCCTCTCCGACCTGCGCGAGAGCGGCCAGATCGAGCAGGACTCAGACCTGGTCATGTTCATCTACCGCGAGGAGTACTACGACCGCGAGTCCGAGCGGCCCGGCGAGGCGGACATTATCGTCGCCAAACACCGCAACGGACCGGTGGGCGAGGTCGTGCTCACATTCCAGAAGGAGTATCCGCGGTTCATGAATTACGCGAGTGAGCGGTTCGCACAGTGAGCGAGTGCGCATACGGCCTCTGCGACGGAAACGGGCTGCTGTTCGACGAGGACACCAACACGGCCTACGACTGCCGGTGCCGTCCGCAGGTCATCGCGCTGCGCAAGGCGCGCAGCCTGTCGGCCGTGATCCCGCGCCGCTATCGGGACGTGTCGTTCGACCGTCCCCCGGTGACCGAGATCGATCCTCAGATCGTCGCCGCCACGCATCGCTTCGCCGACACGATCGACAAGCAGCTCGACGTTGGCCACGGGCTGTGGTTCATGGGCCCGGTCGGGACCGGCAAGACGACGCTCGCGATGCTGGTCTCGAAGGCGGCGCTGCGCGCCGGCCGCTCGGTGGCGATCTATTCGCTCCCGCGGCTCCTCAACGAGATCCGTGACACACACCGCGCCGAGCGCTCCCACGTCGATCTGCTCGACCGGCTGACCGCCGTCGATCTGCTGCACGTCGACGACGTGGGCGCCGAGAGGACGACGGACTGGGTACTCGAGGAGCTGTACTCGATCGTCAACGCGCGCTATGAGGACGAGCGCTCCGTCGTCATCACGACCAACATCCTCGACCGCGAGGCGCTGTGCGAGCAGATCACCGCGCGCACGGTCTCACGCTTGACCGAGATGTGCGACGAGCTGCCGCTGATCGGGCACGACCACCGCATGGAGCAACGGACGGCCTGAGCCCGGAGCGTCGGGGCGCCTGAGGCCCGGTCGATCCAGCCCGCCACGGGCGCAGCGTGCCCTCAGGAATCCGAGTGCCGCTCTGACTCGTCGAGCTTGCGACGCAGGTAGCGCGCCTTCTCGGCGCGGCGCTCGTGCTGCGCGGCCTCGTCCGGGTCGACCGACCCCTCGGCAGATCGGCGCTCCTCGGCCTCGCGCTTCAGCTGCGCCTCCTGCAGCTCACGCGTGAGCTCCTCATCGTCCATGGCGCGGAAGTTATCGCTCGGCCGGGTACCACCACAACTCACCGGGCTGGGCTGAGCACCGCAGCGGCCGGGCTGAGCACGACGTCAGGCGGGGCTGAGCACGGGCCGCTCGCCGACCCACTTGCGGCCGACCTCGGCCAGCACCTCGAGCATCGCGGCGGCCGCGGGAGAGCGGTAGCCGGCGGGGAGCACGGCCATGATCGGCCGGGACGGCGGCGGCGGGTCAAGCTCGCGGACGACGACGTCATCACGAATCCCGCGTGCGACCATGTCCGGAACCAGAGCGACTCCGACGCCAACGGCGACGAAGCCGAGGATGGCCGGGTAGTCGTCGCTCTGGAACGCGATGCGGGGCTCGAAGCCGGCGGCGTGGCAGGCGCGTAAGAAGAGGCGCGAGTCGGGACAGGTGTGGGTCGTGGCGAGCATCCACGGCTCCTCGGCAAAACACTTGAGGGCCAGCGGCTCGACGTCCGCGAGCGGATGACCCTGCGGCATCGCCACGTACATCGGATCCTCGAACAGCGGCACGAGCTCGAGCCCGGCTGCGCTCGCCATGGGCTTGTAGGCGTCGATCGAGCGCACCGCGCCGTTCGCCGCCGAGAACTCGGAGCGAGCCGCCGCCGACGCGGCCGCCGACGCGGGGTCCTCGGTCGGGGCCAGCGTCACCGTCCCGAGGTCGCCGCGCGGGATGCTCATCGCGTCATGTGAGATCGCGATGTCGAGCTCGCCGGCCCGGAGCAGAGGGAGCGAGTCGCCCGGATCGGCCATCTGGATCGAGATCTCGACCGCGGGATGGCGGGCGCGGAACTCGGCGATCGCCGGCGGGACGATCGATGCGGCGGCCGACGCGAACGATGCGAAGCGCAGGTGACCGCCCTCGAGCCCGGCCAGGGCCTGAAGCTCGACCTCGACCGACGCCAGCTGCGCGATCAGGGACTCGGCCCGGTCGACGAGGAGCCGGCCGGCGTCGGTCAACACCGCTCCCTGCGGTGCACGACGGACGAGGACCGCGCCCACCTCGGCCTCGAGCGTGGCGATCTGCCTCGACACGGCAGGCTGGGTGTATCCGAGCGCGTCCGCCGCGGCCGAGAACGAACCGTGGCGCGCCACCTCGCAAAGGACCTTCAGGCGACGGAGATCCAACATGCAAAGAAGTTATACCTCATCAAGCAAACCCCTATTTGCATTCATGGCCGATGAGGTTCACATTGCCGGTACGCCACGAAGGAGACCCAGATGACACCCGACACCTCATCCATAACGATTCGCATGGCCGTCGCAGACGACGACGTCGCTCTGGTCCGCCTGGCCGCGCTCGACAGCGCCGACGTCCCCGAGGGCCCGGTGCTGTTGGCCGAGGTGGACGGACAGCTCCGGGCCGCGCTCTCCGTGAGTGACGGCGCGGTGGTGGCCGATCCGTTCCTCCTGACCCAAGATCTGATCACGCTGCTGCGTGCGCGGGCCCTGTCCGGCGCGAGTCGGCGCCGCGCGCCCAAGCCGCTGTTTCGCCCCAGCTACGCCTGACATCGCCCCCAGCTACGCCTGACATCGCCCCCGTTGCGCCCGACATCGCCCCCGCTACGCTGATTTCCGGGGTGATTTTGGTCCCCGGGGGACCGCCACCGCCGGGGACTGGAGGGCAATCGACACCCCGATGGGTCATCATGCACAGGTGGCACTCGGCAGTTCACCGCGGCGCGCGGCGCAATCTGCGGCCGTAGCGTCGGATCTCACTGCGCCTCCGAACACGTTCCCGCCTTCCTGCAGGATCGACAAGCAGTCCCGTGCCGAGATGCTCGGCCAGCGGCCGACGGTCGTCTGGCTGACGGGAATCTCGGCCGCCGGCAAGTCGACAATCGCGAACATCGTCGAGCAGGAGCTGCACGGTCGGGGGCACCTCACGTACCTACTAGACGGGGACCGGGTTCGCTGCGGGCTCAACTCCGATCTCGGCTTCAGCGAGTCCGATCGGCTTGAGAATGTGCGTCGCGTCGCGGAGGTCGCGCACCTGATGGTCGAGTCCGGACTGATCGTGCTCGTGGCCTTCATCTCGCCGTTCCGCAACCAGCGGGAGTCGGCGCGCTCGCTGTTCGAGCCCGGCGAGTTCGTCGAGGTGTTCGTCGACGCGCCGATCGAGGTCGCGGAGCGCCGCGACCCGAAGGGGCTCTACGAGAAGGCGCGCAGGGGCGAGATTCCGAACTTCACCGGCATCGACTCGCCCTACGAGCCGCCAGAGGACCCGGACATCCGGATCGACACCGACAACACGTCGCCGGCCGAGGCCGCCGGCGCGGTCCTCGAGCTACTCGAGCACCTCGATCGGGTGTCGGCCGGCCCGCGCCGGATCTGAGCCGCGGCCCCGCGCCGGATCTGAGCCACACGGCCGCGCGAGCTGCAAGCGGCCGCCGCCCCTCGCCCACGTACACTGAACCCAGATGGCTGGAGTGGTGATCGTCGGCGCCCAGTGGGGCGACGAGGGAAAGGGAAAGGTCACGGACCTGCTCGCTGAGCGGGCCGACGCTGTCGTGCGCTTCCAGGGCGGCAACAACGCCGGCCACACGATCGTCCGCAACGGAAAGACGTGGAAGCTTCACCTGATGCCCTCGGGCATCCTTCAGCCGGGGAAGCTGTGCGTGATCGGCAACGGGGTCGTGATCGACCCGAAGGTCCTCACCGACGAGCTCGATGGGCTCCGCCGCAACCGCATCGACATCACGTCGCTGAGGATCTCGGCCAACGCCCACCTGATCATGCCCTACCACCTGATGCTCGATCACGCCGGCGAAGCGAAGCTGGGCAAGCTCCAGATCGGCACCACCCGTAGAGGCATCGGGCCGTGCTACGCGGACAAGGCGGCGCGGCTCGGAATCAGGGTCCAGGACCTGCTCGATGAGAAGATTCTGAAGAAGAAGATCGTCGCGGCGCTCGAGCCGAAGCGGCTGTCGCTGCGACCGTTCGCCAAGGACCCGCGCCTGGACCTGCAGACGATCACCGAGGAGTACCTGACATACGGTCACAGGCTCGAGCCGTTCATCGCCGACACCAGCCGGCTGGTGCTCGACCTGCTCGACGAGAACCGCGTCGTGCTGTTCGAGGGCGCCCAAGGCGCGCTGCTCGACATCGACCACGGGACGTATCCGTTCGTGACATCGTCGAACCCGGTCGCGGGCGCCGCGTGCATCGGAGCCGGAGTCGGACCGCGGGACATCGACGAGGTCTGGGGCGTGACCAAGGCGTACGGCACCAGGGTCGGGGCCGGGCCGTTCCCGACCGAGCTCGACGGCGCGCTCGCCGACGACCTGAGGGAGCGGGGTGGCGAATACGGCACGACGACCGGTCGGGCGCGACGGGTCGGCTGGCTCGACCTGGTCGCGCTGCGCTACGCGGCACGGATCAACTCGCTGACCGCGCTGGCGGTGACCAAGCTCGACGTGCTCTCTGGCCTCGAGACGATCCGAGTCTGCACGCGCTACCGAGGCGCCGAGGGAGCCGAGTTCGACCACTTCCCGTACCACCAGAGCGTGCTGCACCACGCCAGCGCCGAGTACGTCGAGCTGCCCGGATGGGTCGAGGACCTGAGCGAGATGCGCAGCGAGGAAGAGCTTCCCGCCGCCGCCCGCTCCTACCTTCAGTTCGTGGCGGAGTTCGTCCGCGTCCCGGTGGCCCTGATCGGAGTCGGCCCGGCGGGCGACCAGGTGATCTGGACGCCGGTGGCGGGCTACCTGTCAGGCGCCCCCGAGGCGGCGGCGCCGGCGGGCGCGTAGGGCGCCTCTCGATTACGGTCGAGACGGGTGGCCCTCGCCGGGCCAGGGCGCCAGCACCAACAACAGGCGCGCGTCGCTGATCGCCTTGATGGCGTGGCGCTCGGCCGGCTCGAAGTGCGAGAGGAACCCGGGTCCGCCCCGCACCGAGTGGCCGCCGTCGGTCGACACCTCGATCTCTCCGTCGGCGACGACGAGGTACGCACGCTCGTGCACCTGATGCTCCGCAAGCTCCTCGCCGGCGGGAAGCAGGATCACGATCGCGCGGGTCTCCTCGTCCGAGCGCAGCACCTGCGGCTTGTGAGGCTCAATCGGCAGTGCGGCGATGTCCCAGGTCTCCAAGTGGTCCTCCTGGTTCAGGAAGGAAGGTCGGTTCACGCCAATGCTCTCATGCACGGGCCGGACCTCCAAACCCCCACCCGGTCCCTACCTCCACGCCTCGAGCAGGTCCTCGTCCTCCACTCGGCGCACGGTCCCTACCTCCACGCCTTGAGCAGGTCCTCGTCCTCCACTCGGCGCACGGCCCGGGCCGGCACACCCATCACCACCTCGCGCTCTCCGACGTCCCGCGTGACCACGGCCCCGGCGGCCACGAACGCCTCGACTCCGACCTCGACGCCCGGCACGATCACCGCTCCGCCCCCGACGCGGCAGGCGCGGCGAAAGGTGGGGGCGTTCAGCGGGGCCCCTCGCGGGTGGCGACCCATCGCGTCGTCGTTGGTCGTGAACACTCCCGGACCGAGGAACACGTCGTCCTCTACGACGGAACCGCCGGTCACGTAGACGCCCGTCTGGATCAGGACGCGCTCGCCGACGGTGGCGCCGAAATCGACTGACGACCCCCGGCCGACGACGGTGCCGGCTCCGATCGTCACGCGCTCGCGGACCTGGGTCTGATCGCCGATGATCGCGTCGGCTCCGATCCGGGCTCCGGCGTAGAGGACCGCGCCCGAGCAGACGGTCACTCCTGAGCCGAGCACCAGCTCGCCGAGCTCCTCGGCCCCGGCCCGGGCGCTCGACCCGACTCGCAGGCGTGGGCGCTTGGCCAGCACGGCACCAGCCTCTACCACGCAGTCAGGGCCGAGAGAGGCGCCCGGCAGAAGCACCGCGCACGAGCCCACCGACGAACCCGCCCCGATGCGCACACCCTGGTGCACGACCGCTCCCGGTGCGATCGAGACTCCCTCGGCCAGCTCCGCATCGGGCGCGACGTGCGCGCCCCGAAAGCGCTCAGTCACCCCCGCCTCCCGCCGGTCGGCGCGAGGCGTCGAGCGATCGCTGGAGCGCCTCGAGCACGGTTACGACACGCAGGCCGCTCGCACCGTCGGATCGGGGCGTCGCGCCCGTGCGGATGCAATCGATGAAGTGCTCGCACTCGATCCGCAACGGCTCCAGGTTGGGGATCCGAGGCGAGAAGATGTCGCCCGTCCGGGTGATGTACTCGCCATAGCCACGCGAGTCCTCGTCGAAACCCTTGTCGTAGATGGTGAGCTTGCCTTCCACCGCCATGTCGTCGAATGTGGCCATGCGCTTGGAGCCAACGACCGTGAAGCGTCGCTCCTTGTGCGGATCGAGCCACGAGAGATGCAGATGGGCGGAGAGCCCCGAGGGAAAGCGCAGGAAGCAGAAGACGACGTCCTCCACGCCGTCGCGCACGTAGGACTCGCCGTGGGCCACGCACTCCCACGGCTCCTCGCCGGCCAGATAGAGGAGCACGGAGACGTCGTGGGCGCCCAGGCTCCAGAGCGCGTTCTCGTCGGCGCGGAGCTTGCCGAGGTTCAGTCGGTTGCCGTAGATGTAGTAGATCTGCTCGCCAAGCTCGCCTGACTCCGTCAGCTCCTTGAGCCGCTGCACGCCCGGGTGGTACTCGAGCAGGTGGCCGACCATCAGCGTCCGGCGGCTCCGCTCGGCCGCCGCCACCGCTCGCTGCGCGTCGGCCACCGACTGAGCCAGTGGCTTCTCGACGAAGCAGTGCTTGCCGGCCTCGAGCACCCGGACGGCCAGTTCCGCGTGGGTCGGGACCGGGGTCGCGAGTGCGACCGCGTCCACTGACGGGTCATCGAGCACCTCGTCGAGGTCGGCCGCCACTCGAGCCGCGGGAAAGCGCGCCGCGGCTCGGCTCCTCGCCGCGTCGGAGCCATCGCAGCACCACGTCAGCTCCGAGCCGGGTATCGACTCGAAGTTGCGGGCCAGGTTGGGCCCCCAGTAGCCGAGCCCAGCCACTGCGATCCGTACCGGCGCTCCGGACTGCAGGGCGCTCATGCGTAGCGCAGTGTAAGCGCCCGGACGGCGTGCTCCCCGGCGTGACCGTCTCCGTAAAGCGCAGGTCGCTCGGCCGGCGGCGTGCGCGCGAGCGCGGCGAGGGCCGCCTCACGGTCCAGGTCCACGAGAACGTTCCAGCCGGAGTCGACCGTCTCGGTCCACTCGGTGTTCGCGCGCAACGTGACGCAGGGCACGCCCGCCAGATAGGCCTCCTTCTGGAGCCCGCCCGAATCAGTGAACACCGCGCGTGCGTTGCACATCAGTGCCGTCAGCTCGAGGTAGCCGAGCGGCGAGGTGAGCACGACGTGGTCGGACTGCTCGAGCCGAGCCAGCAGCTCGGTCTCCTGCAGGCGGCGGCGGGTCCGCGGGTGCAGCGGTAGCACGACCGGGCGTGGGACGGCCAGCAGCAGATCAACGAGCCGGAGCAGCCGAGCCGGTTCGTCCACATTGGCCGCCCGGTGCGCGGTCGCAAGCACGTAGTCACCCGGATCCAGTCCGCGCGCCGCGAGGAGATCGAAGCGCGCGCGGGCAGACGGCTGCACCGCCATCGCGACGTCGACCATCACGTCACCGATCAGCTCGACGGCGCCGGCCACGCCCTCGCGGTCAAGGTTCTCGACCGCGACCTCGGAGGAGCAGAGCAGTAGCGAGCTGGCGTGGTCGCAGAGCACGCGGTTTAGCTCCTCGGGCATCGAGCGGTCGAACGAGCGCATGCCGGCCTCCACGTGGGCGACCGGCATGCCCGTCTGCGCACCGGCCAATGCGCCGGCGAGGGTGGAGTTGGTGTCGCCATACACGAGCACCACGTCCGGCCCGAGCTCCTCGAGCGTCGGTGCCAGCGCCGCGAGCATGCGGGCGGTCTGGGAAAGATTGGTTCCCCCTGCGATGCCGAGCTCGACGTCGGGTGCGGGCAGGCCGAGCTCGGCGAAGAACACCGTCGAAAGCTCGTCGTCGTGGTGCTGGCCCGTGTGCACGAGCAACTCCTCGTGCTGCTCGCGCAACTTGGGAGACACCGCCGCTGCCTTGATGAACTGGGGGCGGTTGCCGATAACCGTGAGGATCTTCAACCGGCGGCGAGCTCCGAGGAGATCTCCGCGCTCACGTCGCGCGCGATCTGAGCCGTGACGGGCGAGTCACCGTCGAACGAGTGTCGATCGACCGCCGCGACCGGCATCACTTCGCGGACGGTCGAGGCGAGGAACGCCTCGTCGGCGACGGCGATGTCGTCGAGCGTGCACACGCGCTCGCTGGCCCCGCTGCAGCGGATCACCACAGCCCGTGTGATCGACACGAGGATGTGCTCGTCGAGCGGCGGGGTTAGGACCTCGCCGTCCTTGACCCAGAAGAATGAACTCGTCGGCCCCTCGAGCACGCGGCCGTGCGGGGTGACGAACAGGGCCTCGTCGTAACCCTTCTCGCGCGCCAGTCGCGAGGCGAGCATGTTGGCGGCATACGAGAGCGACTTGACCCCGTCAAGGACGCGGGTCGGCGAGTAGGTGATCGTCCCCAAGCGGGCGCGGTCAGGGGTCGCCGGCATCGGCTCGGTCAGGAGCAGGCGCCGTCCGCCGCGGGTCAGGACGATGCGAAGAAGTTCGTGGTCCGGGCCGACGCCCGCGTGCGCGAGCAGCCGGTGTGCGTCGGCCCTGACGGCCTCGAGGTCGATCGGCAGTCTCAGGTTGGACGCGGAGCGATCGAGCCGGCGCATATGGTCCTCGAACGCGTACGGCCGGCCGTTGTAGACCCGGATCACCTCGAACACCCCGTCGCCGCGGAGCAGGCCCTCATCAGTGGCCGGAATCGTCGCCTCGGAGGCGAGCGTGATGATCCCGTCGAGCGAGGCGAGCGAGGCGGAGAACGTCACGCGCCAGAGCCTACCGGCGAGGCGCCCAGAATCTCCGGACGGGTCCAGACCTCGGCGAGCCTGACGATGGTGGCGGCGGCGGCGGCCATGTCGTGGACGGAGGCCCACTCGCGGGGTGAGTGGAAATCGTGGCCGCCCGTGAACAGGTTCGGGGTCGGGAGGCCGCGCTCGCTCAGGCGCGATCCGTCGGTCCCGCCACGGATCGCATTGCGCACCGGATCGAGTCCCTCAGCCCGGATCGCCTGCTCGGCGGCCGCGATGACGTGCGGAACCCGCTCGAGGCGAGATCGCATGTTCCGGTACTGGCGACGGACCTCGACCTCCAGCCGAGCCATCGGATCGCGTCCGACGATGTCCTCGGCCGTCCGTCGCACGAGGTCGGCGTAGTCGGCGAGCCTCGCCTCGTCAAAGTCACGCAGCAGAGCCCGGAACTCCGCTCGCCCCGGCCTTCCCGTCATCTCGTAGACGTGGATGAAGCCCTCACGGCCGGCGGTCGACTCCGGCGTGAGCCCTTGGAGGGGGAGCGCCGCGACCACCTCCGCGGCCAGACGCACCGCGTTCACGAGCTTGCCGGTCGCCTGGCCGGGGTGGGCATCAACGCCCCGGATCGTGACCACAACCTCGTCGGCGCTGAAGGTCTCCCCTTGGATCTCGCCGACCTCCGAGCCGTCGAGCGTGTAGGCGCACGACGCGCCGAAGCGGTCGATGTCGAACAGCGTCGCGCCCTCGTTGATCTCCTCGTCCGGGGTGAACCCGATCCGCACGGTCGGCCGGGGAAGCTCGGGATGGGCGACCAGATACGTCACCGCGGCCATGATCTCGGCCACCCCCGCCTTGTCGTCGGCGCCGAGAAGGGTGTCACCGCTCGCGGAAACGATGTCGTGGCCGACCTTGGCTGAGAGCTCCGGCATCGTCGCGGGATCGAGCCTGGTGCCCGCTCGAGGCAGCTCGATCACGCCGCCGTCATACGAGTGATGCACGATCGGCTCCACCCCGGCGCCCGGCGCATCGGGGGTGGTGTCCATATGGGCGATCAGACCCACAACCGGCGGCTCGGCGCCGTTGCCGGTCGCCGGTAGCGTGGCGAAAACGTAGCCGTTCTCGTCGAGCTCGGCGTCGGCGATCCCCGCCTCTCGGAGCTCGTCGACCAGCAGCCGCCCGAGCTCGAGCTGACCGGGAGTGCTTGGGCTGGTCGTGCGGCGCGGATGCGATTGCGTATCGATCCGCACATAGCGCAGGAACCGCTCAAGGACGTCGGGGGCCAGCGCGGCGGCCAGATCGGATGTGTACGTCAGAGATGGCATCGGTCGTCCTTCCAGTATTGCGTGAGGCCACACTCACCGTATGCCCGTTTCTTCGTGATCGCGACGGGTAGGCCAGTAGAGGGCCCTTGAACCCGCGCTCTCGCGCGGTGATCGGTCAACTGATCCGCAAAACCACCGGAAGCGAGCGATACGTATGGCTACCCAGTCCCGATTGAAACGTCAGACCGCCGCCAAGAAGGCAGCAGCGACCCGGAAGACAAATGCCGCCAAGCGCAGCGCGTCGACGACGAAGGGGTCGGCCCGCAGGACGACCCGGTCTGCAAAATCGAGCGCTCGGTCCGGCGCGACGACTGCGAAGCAGGCCGCTCGCACGACGGGCCACGGCCTCGACGCCGCCACCACGCGGATCGATGCGCTCGGCCGCCAGGCCCAGCGCGCCGTGATGATCCAGCTCGGCGCCGCGATTGCCCTGCGCGACGCCGTCTCGCAGATCGCCGAGACCTATTCGAACCTCGACCGCGCGCTCCTAGAGCTGAACCGGTTCGAGCGACGCGGCGAGGCTGCGGTCCGCCGCGGCAAGCAGACGCTGCGACGCCGGCGCCGCGGCGTCGAGCACGACGTCCGCAGCGCTCGCCGCGGTGCCCGGCGGCAGGCCGACGGCATTCGCAGCGAGGCCGGAGAGGTTGTCGAGCGGATCACCAGCGTCGCATAGACGCAGTCGATCAGGTCCGAGTGCCCGCCCGCGCGGTGGGCACTCGGGCGTTAATGGGACCGGTCAACCGGGTAGGGGACAGCGGCCCATGCCCACGCTCCCCCGCAGAGGAAGGCTGCGTCGAGCCGACTGCTCCGATCCCGGCTTGCACCGGGTCCGGCGTGGCCGTGGTTTCAGCTTCGTCGATGAGCGCGGTCGGAGGATCACGGACCCCGAGCTGATCGACCGGCTGCAGGAGCTGGCCATACCGCCGGCATGGCAGGAGGTGTGGATCTGTCCCGACCCGCTCGGCCATCTGCAGGCGACCGGGGTGGACGCCGCCGGTCGCAAGCAGTACCTCTACCACCCGCGCTGGCGTGAGCACCGGGATCGCCGCAAGTTCGAGAGGATGGTGCGTTTCGCCGACTCCCTGCCGAAACTCCGCCGCCGCATCGCGCGCGATCTCGAGGAGGGTGACGAGCTCGGCGAGTCGCGCGTCCTCGCCTGTGCCGTGCGCCTTCTCGACGTGGGAATGTTCCGCGTCGGCGGCGAGGCGTACGCGGAGGACGAGCACGGCGTGGGACTGGCGACGCTGCTCAAGGAGCACGTCTCCCAGGCCGGCGACGCGCTCGTCTTCGACTTCCCCGCCAAGGGCGGGACCAGACGCGTCCAGGCGATCGCCGACCCGCTGTCGCGCGACATCATCCGCAGGCTCAAGCGCCGGCGTGGCGGGGGCCCGGAGCTGCTCGCCTACCGCAACGGACGGCGATGGTGCGACGTGCGTTCGGACGAGATCAACGAGTACCTGAAGGATCTGCTCGGCGAGGACTTCAGCGCCAAGGATTTCCGTACCTGGAACGCAACTGTGATGGCGGCGGTCGTGCTCGCCACAGACGGCCGCGATGCGGAGACCAAGACGGACCGCAGGCGGGCGACGGACCGGGCGGTCAGGGCCGTCTCCGAGCTGCTGGGCAACACGCCGGCCGTCGCCCGGCGGGCGTACATAGATCCACGCGTGCTCGATCGCTACCGGTCCGGTTGGACGATCGGACCGGTGTTGGACCGGATCGGAGACCTCGATCCCGCTGACGACCGGATGCGGTCGCGAATCGAGCGAGCCGTGCTCGATCTGCTGGCCGAAGACGAGGAATCTCCGGCAATCGAGCAGCTGGACAAAGCTGCCTAAAGCTGTCACCGTCCCGTGCCGGTGCTGCGTCGCGGAGGCGTGGCCGATGTTTGGATCCCACCGAGTTTGGGTCCGGGCAGGAAAATAAGCCAGATCTTTGGTAGAAATACGGAAGTCCGTCTGCAACTGAGGAAGAAGGCATGCCTTTGACAGCCACGACTGCTGGCGCGTCTGCTGCTACTTCCGGCTCAACCGAGCTGTTCGAGCGGTGGCACCGGTTCGGGGACCGGCGCGCACGAGATGAATTGATAGAGCGGTTTCTGCCGCTCGCGCGCAAGCTGGCGCGCCGGTACGTTCCGTCGAGCGAGCCCTATGAGGATCTGGTGCAGGTCGCCAGCCTTGGACTCGTCAAGGCGGTGGAGCGGTTCGACCCAACGCGCGGCTTCGCGTTCACGTCGTTCGCCGTCCCGACGATCGTGGGGGAGCTGAAACGCTACTTCCGCGACAGCGGGTGGGCGTTGCACGTGGACCGCAGCGCCCAGGAGCGCGCACGCAAGATCACGGAGGCGCAGCAGGAGCTGACCACGCGCACCGGCCGGTCGCCGACGGTCAACGAGATCGCCCAGTACCTCGAGGTCTCCCAGGAGGAGGTGCTGGACGGGCTCCAGACCGCCGAGGCGTACGACGCGATATCTCTCGACGCGCCGCTGCAAAGCGACGACGATGGGGCCAGCACGCGCCTCGACGCGATCGGCGACGTCGACGAGAACCTCGTCCTCGTCGACGAGCACGCCACGATCTTCGCCGCGGCTCGGCACCTGACCAAGCGCGAGCGACAGATCCTGTTCCTACGCTTCAGTGAGGACCTGACGCAGACCGAGATCGCCGAGCGGATCGGCGTGTCACAGATGCAGGTCTCGCGGCTGTTGCGCCGCTCGATTCAGCGCCTGCGCGACCTCACCGAGGAACGTCGCTAACCGTCCCGGAGATCGACGACCGCCGGAATGGCAGTCGTCGATCGGGGGACGGGCGGTGCTTCACCAGCGGCCGTACCAGCGGCGCCGGCCCATGCCTGATCCGACTCCGCCGATGAAGAAGCCGAGCACCCAGAGGGCGAGCGCGACGATCAGCACAAACCACAAGAAGTGAACTGCGAAGCCCAATCCTCCGAACAGCGCGAGAATCAACAGCAGCACAAGTAACGCAACCATCTCCGCCTCCTTTCCTTGTCAAACAACGGAGCCTCCCGCGTAGAGATAGCGCTACCCGGAATCGGCCCGGATCACGCACCGGAGAGTGCGACAGGTGAGCGGTTCAGCGTCGGTCGTCGCTGCGCTGGCTCGATGTCCCGGCGAACCGCACGGGTCGCTGGACCTCGGCAATCTTCGCTGCATCTAGGTAGGCTCGCGCCAGCGTGCAGACCCAGTTCCGCGTAGAAGTCAACGAGGAAGGTCAGGGGACCGTGATCGCCCTCAGCGGAGAGCTCGACCTTGCCTCGAGTCCGGCGCTGGAGGAAGCCCTCGACCGCGTGTTCGGGGCGGATTCGAGGCTCGTCGTGCTCGATCTCCGCACCCTGGACTTCATGGATTCGACCGGCCTGAGCATCATCGTAAAGGCCCATCAGACCGCGGATGATCGACAGCTGCAGCTCTATCTCGTCAACGGCCCAGCGCAGGTCCAGCGGCTGCTGAGCCTCACCGGGGTCGCCGAACGGGTGTCGCTGATCGACTCACCGGAGGCAGTCCTCGGCGGGAGCTGACGCTGGATCGAGGTAGATCACTCTGGGACCGGGTGCACGGCGACTGGCCGGGCGTCACCCAGCTGCTCGACATCCTGGCCGAGGCCGTGACGATCCGCGACCGAGACGGGTCGATCGCCTACGCGAACCGTGCCGCGCTGGCGAGCATGGGCTTCGCCTCCATGGAGGAGCTGCGGAGCCGCTCGTCGCGAGCGATCATGTCCGACTACCTCGTGCAGGACGAGCATGGGAACCCGCTCACACTCGAGGACGTCCCGTCGATGAGGCTGATGCAGGGCGAGGCCGTGGACTCGCTGCTGATGCGGACGGTGCACCGGTCGACGGGAGCCGTGCGTTGGAGGCTGCTGAAGACCACGCCGTTGCACGACGACGACGGTGAGCTGTTCGCGGCGGTCACTGTTATCGAGGACATCACCGCCGTCAAGACGGTGGAGACGCGGATGCGCATGCTCGCGGAGTCGGGGCGGATCCTCTCGTCCTCGCTCGACTACCAGGAGACCCTTCAGAACGTAGCCAACATCGCCGTCCCCACGCTGGCGGATTGGTGCGCGGTCGATCTCGTCGATTCACAGCTCCGCCGTGAGCACGTGGTGGTGGCTCATTCCGATCCGTCGAGGGTGGCACTGGCCGAACGGATGCGAGCGGTCGAGCCTGACGAGATCGATCCCGAAAGTGCGCTTGGCCGGGTCATCCGCACGGGCGTCTCCGAGTTGCACCCGGATGTGACCGACGAGATGCTCCAGCGCGGGTCCAGCAACGAGGAGCACCTCGACCTGCTCCGCCGGCTTGACTTCCGCTCCGCGATGGTGGTGCCGATGCGGGTGCCGAGGGGTGCGATCGGCGTCTTGACCCTTGTCACGGCCGAGTCGCGGCGACGCCTCGGGGTGGACGACCTTGAGCTCGCCGAACAGCTCGCGCGCCGGGCCGCCGTGGCGGTCGAGAACGCGCGGCTGCACAGCCGGCTCGCGCTGATCGCCGAGACCCTTCAGGAGAGCCTGCTCCCGAACGCTCTGCCGGAGATCCCGGGCTGGAACATCGCCTCGCTGTACCGTCCTGCCGGCGCCGAGCAGAGGATCGACGTGGGCGGCGACTTCTACGACGTGTTCCAGTCTCAAGCCGGGTGGTTCGTCGTGATCGGCGATGTCACCGGCAAGGGTGTCTCCGCGGCAGCGCTGACCGCGCTGCTGCGCCACGGCTCACGCTTCGCCAGCCGCTACGACCCACAGCCGGCGGCAGTTCTGCACGAGCTCGACGAAGCCCTCCACGACCGCTCCGGAGACTCGCTCTGTACGGCCCTGTGCATGCGCCTGGCGGCCGATCGGATCGTGCTCTCCTCCGCCGGTCACCCGCCCGGGCTGATCGTATCCGCGGACGGCGCGGTGACCGAGACTCCCGAGCCCGGCCCTCTGCTCGGAGCCTTCAGCGACGTCCACTGGCCCGAGCAGACGGTCGCGATCAGCCCGTCGGACATGCTTCTGCTCTACACCGACGGGGTGACCGAGGCACCGGGAGAGCAGGACCGGTTCGGGACCTCGCGGCTGAAGCAGTTCCTCGCCGCGCACGCTCACGCGACGCCACAGGCTCTGCTCGCCGCGCTCGACCGCGCCTTGACCGAGTTCACGGCCGGCCGCCACAGGCAGGACGACGTAGCGGCGCTGGCCCTGCGACCCATCGGTTAGCGTCTGAAGCCGCGACTGGGCGGCTAGCGCGTGTCGGTCATCACGACCCGTAGACGCTCGCTGTCTCCGTCGTCGGGCTCGGTCTCGATCTGATCGGTCAGGAGCGCGAGGGGTGAGCGCACGCCGACGACGGGGTCCTCGCTCTTCAGTAGCTCGCTGGTTCCGGGACGGAAGCGACCGATCGTGATCTCGAGTCGGCGCGACTGGCCTGCGAGGCAGAAGCCGATTCGCTCCCCGGCCGCATTGCGGTGGGCCAACGCGGATAGCGCGTCGGTGACGAGGTAGACGTCGGAGAAGCGGTCCAGCGAGAAGCGCGCGCTGGCCGCCAGCGCGCGAGCGAGGCGGCCGAGAACCGCCGGGAGCAGCGACACCGGCGAGAGTGAGACGATCGCATCACCGGCGACATGCTTCGTCCAACCGTCATCGGGCGCCGCGGCGCCGAGGCTGGCGAACAGCGGCTTGCCATCTCGCTCGCCGGCGAACGACATCCACACCTCCGTGCCGCCCGAGACGACGGGCCGGAACTCTGTCTCGCTGGCGAGAGCCTGAATCACCGGAACGCCGATCCGGTCCATCCGATCGTCGTCGTTTGCAGGCGCGTAGGCGATCCCATCCCCCTGATCACGAACCGTGACCGAGATTCCATCGGGCTGCGTGTACAGGCTGACCGCGAGAGGGCCGGTATCACCGTGGTAGGCGTGCATGACGACGTTGTTGCACGCCTCGCTGACAGCCGTCTTCACGTCGTCGAGCAGCTCGGGGTCGATCGCGAGGAGCTCACCGACGCCGCTGATCATCCCGCGCACGAGGGTCAGGTTCTCGGCTCGGCTGGCCAGCTCGAGGCTGACCGTCGGCGACTCGGGAGTCATCTCCATCGGTCGTATCTCCGCACGCGCCAACGCCATGACCGCGACTCACGCGACCATTCCAGCCGCCGGATGGGATACAGATCGATCAGACCCACTGACTCACACCGAAGAGGATTAACACAGGATCGAAGCACGAACCGATGATGCAGCGCGTACTCACCCCATCGTGGGGATGTGCGCTTGGTGATCCTCTCCGGTTCGAGAGCTCGACGTATGAAGGCGCCGATCACGCCGTGGATCGCCGGCTCGGAGGCTTGCAACTGCGCGTTGGACCGTCTGACGGCTGAATCGTTTCACCGCCCTCGTTGCGCGGGGACTCAGGACCCCTGAGCCACGCCTGGATTCGAGGCAACAGGGCACTGATCTGCTACCCGCCGGTGTGGCGGGCGCAAACGTTGGGCGGAACGCTCGGGCCCAGAACGGGGCCGAGCGGAGTCAGCCTTCGCTTGCGGACTCCTCGCCCTCGGTCAGCTCCCGCAGATGGGAGAGAGCGCGTCGGAGGATACGCGAGACCTGCATTTGCGACACGCCGATGAGGTCGGCGATCTGGGTCTGGGTCAGGTCGCGGACGAAGCGGAGTTCGAGCACCCGTCGCTCACGCGCAGAGAGCTGCTGGGCGGCGGACGCGATCGACACGCTCGCCTCCACGAACTCGAACCTGACGTCCGTCTCACCGAACGCGTCGGCGAGCGTCCCGGCCTCGCCATCGGCATCATCGCGCGGAGTGTCGAGCGAGATGGTGTGGTGAGCGCCGGTGGTCTCGAGCGCGTCAAGGATGTCCTCGGTGCCGAGTTCGAGGTACTCCGCGAGGTCGTAGACACTCGGCGGACGGCCGGTCTTGGCCGTCAGCTGTTGCTGTGCCTCCTCGACCTTGAGCGCGAGCTCCTGGGCTCCGCGCGGGACGTGGACGGCCCACCCGAGATCACGGAAGTAGCGCTTGAGCTCGCCGAGAATCGTCGGCACGGCGAAGGACGAGAACGCCGTTCCACGTGAGGAGTCGAACCGATCGATCGCCTTCACCAAGCCGAGACTCGCGACCTGCAGGAGATCGTCAAACGGCTCACGCGCCCCGCTGTAGCGCCGGGCCAGCTTTCGCGCCAGCGGAAGGAAGCGCTCAACGAGCTCCTCGCGCGCGCGCTGGTCGCCGTGCTGCTGCCAGCGCGTGAACAGAATCGCCGCGTCGGTTGTGGTCCCGACGCCGGTGGCCTTCGAAACGTTGGGAGTAAGTGTGTTTGCCGACGACATGCATGCAAGCCTTCCCGAAACGCAGCATTTCAATCATCGGTGTTGATTGGTGTAATTATCCTGACCAAAAATCCGGTGTGTTGGTCCAGATGCGGTTGGCCCGAGCCGCGATCAGGTCGGACCTGTAGCTCCCCGGCGTGAGACGAGTGGGGCGAGCCGGCGCATTAGCGCCTCAGCTCACCTACGCCGAAGGCCCCGTCACCGTGTTCGCCGCAGCCGGCGCGGCGCGACCGTTGCCCTCTGCTGAGAACCGCTCCGGGTTCCACGAGTAGGCGTAGGCCGGATTGTCGTTCTCGCGCCACAGCGTCGTGAGGCGCAGTGGCCGGAACGTGTCCCACATGACGGCGAGCTCATTCGTGCTCTTGGCGCCGAGGGCCTTCTCGACCGTGCCCGGCTGAGGTCCGTGCGGAAGGCCCGAGGGATGGAGCGTGATGCATCCGATGTCGACGCCCCTGCGCGCGGCGTAGTCGCCCTCGGCGTAGAACATCACCTCCTCGGACTGGATGTTCGAGTGGTGGTATGGCAACGGCACCGCCTCGGGGTCCCAGTCGAGCATTCGGGGCGCGAATGTGCAGATCACGAAGTTCTGGCCCTGGAACGTCTGGTGGGTCGGCGGCGGGAGGTGAAAGCGTCCCGCGCGCGGTTCAAAATCGTCTGCGTTGAAGGCGTACGGCCACACGTAGCCGTCCCAGCCGACAACATCGAACGGATGACGGTCGAGCACGTAGTCCTGCAGGCCACCCCGGACGCGAACAGTGAGCGTGAACTCGCCGGCCTCGTCGTAGGTCTCGAGCTCCTCCGGCGGGCGAAAGTCGCGCTGGGAAAAAGGTGCATGCTCCAGGAGCTGGCCGTATCGATTGCGGTACCGCTGAGGTGTCTCGAGCTCGCCCGGGGTGTGAAAGCAGAGCCACACCTGCTCGCTCCCGGGCTCGAGCTCCCAGGTGTGGGTCGTGCCGCGCGGGACCACGACGTAATCGCGCGGCCGGAACTCGAGCCGACCGAACACGGTCCGGAGTACGCCGCCCCCGCGGTGCACATACATGACCTCGTCACCCTCGCCGTTGCGGTAGTAGCCGGCGCGCGCGCGGACCGGCTTGCACACCGAGACCTCGAGGTCATCGTTGAACATCAACACCCGCCGGCCCGACAGCGGATCGCCGCCGGGCGCGACGGGGTTGATGTCAGCGAGGCGGTGGACATGCGCCTCGGGCACCCACTCCTCCCGAACGGTCGGAGTGAACGCGCCTACCTCCTCTAGCCTGCACGGCGACTGCCGGTGATAAAGGATCGATTCGTTCCCGGAGAACCCCTCGTATCCCATCACCTCCTCTACAAGCAGCCGCCCTTGATCGCGGACCTGAACGTGCCGCTTGTGCGGCAGCTGTCCCTTCGCAACGTACCTCATCAGAGATTGCCGCGCCTCTCCTGCTCGCGCTCGATCGCTTCGAACAGAGCCTTGAAGTTGCCCTCGCCGAATCCGCGCGCGCCGTGACGCTCGATGATCTCGAAGAAGATCGTCGGCCGATCACCGATTGGCTTGGTGAAGATCTGAAGCAGGTAGCCCTCGTCGTCGCGGTCGACGAGGATTCCGAGCCGTCGCAGGTCGGCCAGCGACTGGTCGATCTCGCCGACTCGCGCCGGCACTGAGTCGTAGTAGCTCTCGGGCGTCGCGAGAAAGGCGACGCCCATCGACCGCAGACGGTCGACGGTGCCGACGATGTCGCGCGTGGTCAGTGCGATGTGCTGCGCCCCGGGTCCCTCGTAGAACTCGAGGTACTCGTCGATCTGCGACTTGCGCTTGCCCTCCGCCGGCTCGTTGATCGGGAACTTGACCCGCCCGTCTCCGGTGGTCACCACCTTCGACATGAGCGCCGAGTACTCGGTCGAGATCGCCTCGTCGCTGAAGTGGATCATCTCCGTCATCCCGAAGACGCGCTCGTAGTAGCGCACCCACTCATCCATCGCGCCGAGCTCGACGTTGCCGACGATGTGATCGATACCGAGCAGCATCGGCTCACCGTCGCCGCGGGAACCCTCGGCCGCGGCATAGCCGGGAAGGAACGGGCCCAGATAGTCGGAGCGGTCGACGAAGCGGTGGATCGTGTCGCCATAGGCGGCGATGTCGGCGATCCGCGCCCGGCCCCGCGCATCGTTGCGCTCGTGCGGTTCGGTGACCCCGTGGGCGCCGCGCGCCACGGCCTCGATGTACGCGTGGTCGACGTCGGGGACCGAGAGTGCGATCACCCTCACGCCGTCGCCATGCTTGGCGTGGTGACGGGCGATAGGAGAGTTGGACTGGAGGGTTCCGGTCAGAACGAGCCGGATGCGGCCCTGCTCGACCACGCGTGAGACGCGGTCCCGCACGCCCGTCTCGAGGCCCTGATAAGCGACCTCGGTGAAGCCATAGGCGCGGGTAAGGAAGTGGGTCGCATGGGCGGCGTTGCCGACCCACAACTCGACGTGGTCGATGCCGTGGAGCGGCATGAAGTCCGTGACCGCAGATCTCGGTTCGGCGAGCGGCTGCTGCGTTGCCATGCGTGTCTCCTCGTGATCAGTTGACCGCGCCGGCCCGATGGGCCATCGCGGCGATCGACTCGTCGTTGCACGTTGTGAAGAAGCCGCCGACCACGTCGACCAGCTCGTCCACGGACTCGGCCCGATAGAGCACCGGCTGGTAGGCCGTGATGTCGTAGTCGGCGGTGCCCATTTCGACCAGGTCGAGCGGACGGTGCTCCATCCCCCGGAATTCATCTATCTCGCCGTAGCTCGAGAGAATCCCGGCTCCATACGCGCGCAGCTCACCGTCCTCGACGACGACGCCGAACTCGAGCGAGAACCAGAACACCCTCGAGAGGAACCTGAGATTCTCGATGTCTCGCAGCCGGCGGGCGGCGGTCCCGGCCAGACGGTGGAGCTCGCTGAATGTCGGCGTGGCGAGCAGATGGCCGTGGCCGATTACCTCGTGGATGATGTCGGGCTCGGGGGTGTAGAGAGGGACCGCCGGGTGGCGTACGTACTGGGTCGAGTGAAAGACGCGATCGGCCAGCGCGCCGTAGAACGCATCGAGCTCGACAAGACCGGCGGCGGGGACGTAGCGCCATCCGGTCACGGGGGCGAGCCTTGTGCTCACCTCGTCGAGGTTCGGCACGTGGTCGGCCGGCAGCGTGAGACGCTCCAGGGCCTCACGGTATTCCGCCACCGCGTAGCGCTCGTGCTTGCGGGCGAGCTCCCGGCATACGGTTCGCCACACCTCCTGCTCCTCCTCGGTGTAGGCGATCGAGGGTGACGGCTCACCGGAATGCCAGGCAAGCGCTGCCGCCGCGATCTCGCTGCGGCGCGCTCGGTAGGCCGGGTCGTTGGCGCCCGGATGGTCGTGCGCGAGATGGACCGTGACGGATCCGTCGGCTTCGGTCGTCACCGGCGAGTAGAGCTGTGCTTCCTCGAACATCCCTCGACACAATTCCAGCACTGGACCGCTTGCACTGCAAGCGTGACCAGCATTAGGGGTCAGATTGACCACTTCTGCATCTTCCGAGTCTAGAATGCTGATCAATATGACCATTGATGAGCTCGACGCTCGCCTAATCGGCAAGCTGCGCGAGAATCCTCGCGTCGGGTTGCTCGAGATCGCGCGTCAGCTCGGCGTCGCGCGTGGCACGGTCCAAGCCCGCCTGGCCAAGCTCGAGCGCTCGGGCGTGGTCACCGGGTACGGCCCCGATCTCGACACGGCGGCGCTCGGCTATGCGATCACGGCGTTCATGCTGATCGAGCTCGCCCAGGGCAGGCTCGTCGAGGCTGTGGAGGCGATGGAGGCGATGCCCGAGGTGCTCGAGGCAGACGCGATCAGCGGACCACAGGATGTGATCTGCCGCGTCGTGGCCAGGGACACGGAGCATCTCCAGGAGTTGGTCAACGAGCTCCTGCGAACCCCCGCGATCCGGCGCTGCACCAGCTATATCGCACTCTCGCGCCAGGTTCCCCCGCGCACTGCACCGCTCGTCGACGCCGCGGCCGGGAATCGGTAGGGAGAGGGCTCAGGCCGCCTTGCGCGTCTGCCGAGCGCAGCGATCGCAGATGCAATGCCGTCCGTGCACCGGAGACACGTCGAGGCCGGTCATCGCCGGGTGCCGATGCGTCCCCGCGCGCACGGCCGGTACCTCGTCGATTGCGGTGCGACGCGTGCGGGCACGGCGCGACACAGCGACCGCGCGTGCTAGCGGAGACCAGGACATTCCACCCACGAGTTCGGAACCATACGGCCAAGGTCGGCAGAATCGGGCTCGACCTGAAGAGGCGTTTCTACGTGTTCGGCTGCGCGATGATCTCGCATATGAACTTCGCCCTGACGCGCGACGCTGAGGACTTCGCGTTCCACGCCGAGCCGCTCCTTTCCGGACGGATCGAGTGCAACGTGATGGCGACTGTGCTGATCAACGTTCGGCGTGGCATCCACGCGCCGGATGGCGCTCTCTTCGCCTATGCGATGGACGACGCCGGGGCGCCCCGCGGGGCCGCGATGCGGGTGGCGCCCTGGCCACTCTTGACGAGCCCGCTCGATCCCCCCGACGCCGCAGAGCTGACGCGGCTGTGGCTGCCCGAGGATCCGGAGCTGCCGGGGGTCGTAGGGGTGCCGCGGAGTGTCCGGGCCGTAGCCCGAGCGTGGGCGGCGGCCACCGGCGGCCGCACCTCGGTGGCGATGCGCCAGGCGATGCACCAGCTTCGGACCGTGACCGTTCCCCCGCGCCCGGTGCGCGGCGAACTGCGGGGGGCGAGCGACAGTGACCGCCGCACCCTGATCGAGTGGATGTCCGCCTTCGCCGACGAGGCCGGGGTCCCGGGCAGCGACGATGCCGAGCGCATGATCGACGGCCGCCTGCGGCACGGCGGGCTGTTCCTGTGGGAGGACGCCGGTCCGGTCTCGATGATCGGCGTGCAACCGCAGGTGGCGGGAGTCGTTCGGATCGGCCCGGTCTACACGCCGCCCGAGCGCCGGCGACACGGGTACGCCGGAGCGGCCGTGGCCGAGGCGAGCAGGCGTGCGCTGGAAGGGGGCGCCGACAGCTGCATGCTGTTCACCGATCTGGCCAACCCGACCTCGAACAAGATCTATGCCGAGGTGGGCTATCGCCGGACCGGCGACTGGGAAGAGCACCGATTCGAGCGGCTCGATTCGCGGTTGATCGCGTGAGCGCTGTTCACGCGCTCGTGATCTTCGCCGCCGGAATCGCGGCGGGAACGATCAACACCGTCGTTGGCAGCGGCACGCTGATCACGTTCCCAGTCCTGCTCGCCTTCGGCTATGCGCCGGTGACCGCGAACGTCTCAAACACGGTCGGCCTCGTTCCAGGCTCGGTCGCGGGAGCGATCGGCTACCGGCGCGAGCTCGACGGGCAGCGCGCGCGTACGATTCCCCTTGCCGTCGCGTCGGGCCTCGGCGGGCTGTGCGGAGCGGTGCTTCTGCTGACGCTTCCCGCCTCAGCGTTCAAGGCGATAGTGCCGGTGTTCATTGCGGTCGCACTGGTCCTGATCCTGGCCCAACCACGCCTGAACCGCGTCATCAGCCACCACCGCGAGCGCGCCCACGCGCGGGCCGGGCCGGCGGCCACTGCGGCGATCTTCGGCAGCGGCGTCTACGGCGGCTACTTCGGCGCCGCGCAAGGAATCCTCGTCCTGGCGATCCTGGGACTGTCCGTGAACGACGAGTTGCAGCGCATGAACGCGCTGAAGGTCGTGCTCACGGGGCTGGTCAACCTGGTCGCGGCGATCGTGTTCGTATTCGCCGCCCACATCGCGTGGCTCGCGTCGCTGCTGATCGCGGTCGGCGCCACGCTGGGCGGGTTCCTCGGCGCCCGGGTCGGCCGCCGGCTCCCGGAGCCGGCGCTGAAGGCCGTGATCGTGGTCGTGGGCATCTTCGCGATCGTGAGGTTGCTGTCATGACCGTGGTGCTTCGGCCGCTCATCGTCGAGGATGAGCCGGAGCTGATCCGCATCCACCGAACGCCCGACGTCGAGCGATGGTGGGATGTGCCGGCCGACGGGTTCCCGTGGGACGAGCCCGAATCCGTGCGCCTGACGATCGAGGTCGACGGCGCTGTGGCCGGGCTGATCCAATTCTGGGAGGAGAACGAGCCGAGATACCGGTACGCCGCCATCGACCTGTTCCTCAACCCGGACCTGCACGGCCGTGGCATCGGGACCGAGGCGCTGCGGCTGCTCGTCCGCGACCTGATCGAGGAGCGCGGACATCACCGGTTGACGATCGATCCCGCCGCCGACAACGTGGCCGCGATCCGCGCATACGAGAAGGTTGGGTTCCGGCGCGTGGGCGTGATGCGCGCGTACGAGCGAGACGCCGGTGGCACCGGCTGGCACGACGGATTGCTGATGGAGCTGGTCGTGGCGCGCTGAGCGCCCCACGGCCCGTCTACGCGAGCGGTCCCGGCAGGGCCAGCTCCGCCGCCTGCTCGATGCTTCGTCCGCGTCGACGGATGTACATGGCGCCCGCGACAGCGATCCCGATCCCGGCGAGCAGGAGGAGCACGCCCAGCGCGGTTCCGACCAGGTCAAGGAGGTGGCCGAAGAAGTAGTACTGAAGCCCGTTCACGGCGGCCCACACGAAGGCGCTGAGCGTGCTGAAGCAGATAAAACGAGTCGGCCGCATCCGATTCGCGCCGGCGAGGAACGCGCCCCAGGTCCTCAGGCCGGTCACGAAGCGCCCGAAGAACACCATCTTCCCGCCGTGCTCAGCGAACAGGTAGCGGCCAACCTTCAGGCGCGAATCGGTTAGGCGCAGATAGCGCCCGTAGCGCTTGAGCAGCCCCCAGCCACCCCACCAGCCGAGCCCGAAGCCGATCGCGCTGCCCAGGCTCGCCCCAAGGAATCCGGCGGCGATCAGCCCGACGATGTCGAGGTGATGCGATGTGCCGGCGTAGAGCGCCGCCGCGATCAGCGCGGTCGTGCCCGGAAGCGGCAGGCCGGCGGCCTGGAGCGCCGTCATCCCGAACACGAACGCGTAGGCCCAGTGACCGAGATTGGAGATGCTCGGGCTGCTCATCGCCCGATGCCGTCGCGCACCATCCGATCATGCTGGCAGAGCCGCGGCGTTCTATGGTCTGAGCATATGAGCGTGCCCGAGGCCGAGGTCGACCGGCTCTATCAAGAGCTTTCCCCGGACGAGTTCACCGCCACTCGGGATGCGTTGGCCCGCGAGTTGCGCCAGGGCGGCGATCGCGCCGCGGCCGGTGAGGTCAAGCGTCTGCGCAAGCCGAGCGTGGCGGCCTGGGGGCTGAATCGGGTCAGCCGCACGCATCGACGACCTCTCGAGCGGCTGCTGAGCGCCGGTGATCGGCTCCGCGCGGCCCAGCGGCAACTGCTCGAGGGCGGCGACGCCGATCGGCTCAAACACGCCGTCAACGAGGAGCGCCGGCTCGTGGCTGAACTCGCCGAGCTCGCCGCCGACGGGCTCGAGGAGACGGGCCACGCCGTCAGCCCGACGATCCGCAACCGCCTCCGGGAGACACTGCATTCGGCCGCGGCGAGCGATGAGGTGCGAACTCAGCTCGCGGCCGGCCGGCTCGAGCGCGAGCACCAGATCAGCGACCTCGGGCTGGTGGGCGACGTGATGCCATCCGGGACATCGCGCGGCCGCGCTGAGCCGCCGCGCGACGCGAAGGTCAAGCCAAGAGCAAAGGGCCGATCGAGGCGCGAGCAGGCGCTGCGGCGGTCACTCGAGCGCGCACGCACGCGCGAGCGCGAGCTGAAGGCCGAGCTGACGGACGCGAATCGGTCCGCCAGATCAGCCAAGTCTGAGGCCCAGCGGGCAGCCACCGCGGCCGCCCGGGCTCAAGACCGGCTCGACCGCGCCGGCGCCCGCGTGAAGGAGTTGGAGGAGCAGCTAGGGGGGCTGAAATGAGGGTTACGCGACCACGCCGCTCGGGCGCTGGTGCACGAGGCGAACCGCCATCGAGCCCTCTCCCACGGCCGAGGCAACGCGCTTGATCGAGCCCGAGTGCACGTCACCGACCGCGAACACCCCCGGCAGGCTGGTCTCGAGGAAGTAGGGCCGCTCGCCGTCGTAGGCGCCGAGCGCCTCGTCCTCCACGTCGCGGCCGGTGAGCAGGAAGTCGTGCTCATCCATCGCGAGATGGCCTCTCAACCACTCGGTGTGGGGCGAGGCACCGATGAACACGAACAGGGCCTTGGCCTCGAGCTCGTGCGTCTCGCCGGTGCGAGCGTCGCTGACGGTGACCGCCTCCAGCGCGTCCTCGCCGTGCAACTCCGTCACCTCGGTGCAGCTCAGCAGCTCGACCTGGGGACGCTCGTCGAGCTCGTCGATCAGGTAGCGCGACATCGTCCTCTCGAGATCGGGTCCGCGAATCAGCAGGCGGCAGCTGGCCGCCTCGCGGGAGAGGAACATCGCCGCCTGGCCCGCCGAGTTCCCGCCCCCCACGATCAAGACCGGGTCGCCGTAACAGAGCTGGGACTCCGCCCTCGTGGCGGCGTAGTAGACCCCGTTTCCCTCGAAGCGCTCGAGGTCGGGCACGTCGAGCTTGCGGTATTGAGCGCCGGTCGCGACGATCACGCACCGTCCGTGCACGACCTCATCGTCGGCGAGGGTGATCGCGTAATGGCTGTTCTCCTGGGCGAAGCCGACGGCCTGGGCGGGAACGACGAGCCGGGCACCGAACTTCCGCGCTTGGAGCGCGGCCCGCTCGGCCAACTCGCTGCCCGACAGGCCCTCGGGAAAGCCCAGGTAGTTCTCGATCCTTGACGACGTCCCCGCCTGCCCTCCGAGCGCGATCGCGTCGATCGCCTGCGTGTCAAGGCCCTCCGAGGCCCCGTAGACCGCCGCGGCCAGACCCGCGGGACCGCCGCCGACGATGATCAGATCGCACAACGCGGGCGGCTCGCCCCGAGGCACGAGGCCGAGCATCTGCGCCACCTCCTGATTGCTCGGGTTGCGCAGCAGCTCCTTCAAACCGATCACCACCGGCGCCTCACAGGGCTTGACTCCGATCGCGCGCAGGAGCGTCTCCGCCTCCTCGTCATCCTCGAGGTCGACCCATTGAAACGGGACGCGATTGCGGGTGAGGAACTCGCGGATGCGTCGTGAGTCACGCGAGTACCGCGACCCAACGAGCTTTACCCCGGCGCCGGCCTCGATCAGGATCGCCCGCCGCACGAGATACGCGCGGAGGATGATGTTTGCCATGTCCTCGTCCTGCTGCAGGAGCGCCTTCAGCTGCGCACGCTCGACGCGAATCACCTCGCCCGGGTCGCGAACGACCGCCGTGAGATAGACCCGAGCGCCGGTGAGCATGTTCAGCTCACCGAGGAACCGGTGCGGACCGTGCACGGCGATCACCCGGTTCTCCTTCCGGTACCCGCGGACGATCGTCACCGCGCCGGACTCGACGACGAAGAAGTCGTAGTGGTCGGCGCCCTCGTAGAACAGCACATCACCGCTCTTGACCGCCTCTACGCGGCCGACCGCCCTGAGCTTGGCGCGCTGCTCCTCGTCGAGGCGCGGGAATGCGCCGTTGCGGTTGGCCGGCTCCTCCACGCCCGTCCCAGGTGGCTCCGTCACGGGGCTTCCTTGATCACAAACGCCACGTCGTCGACGTAGCAGTACGACCAATCCTCGCCGGGCTCCGCCGAGGTAACGATCGGATGGCCGGTCTCGCGCACGTGGGCCGTGGCGTGCCGGTTCGGCGAGGAGTCACAGCAGCCGACATGACCGCAGGTCCGGCACACGCGGAGGTGGACCCAGGAGGCCCCCATCTTCAGGCACTCCTCGCAGCCGGCCACGCTTTCTGGGGAATCGACCAGGACCTGGTCGAGATGGGTGCAGGTAGCCACCGGTCTCCTTGATCTGTCGTGTTGGGCGCCGGCGGGCGCCTCCTCCAAGATTGACGAACGCGTCAAGTGACGCAGCGCGGCCGGGCCCGTAGGCTCAACGCGTGCTGGAAAGCCTCGACTACATCTACCTGCCGAGCCGCGACGTCGCCGCTGACGCCGATCGCCTGGTCGAGACGTTCGGCGCGGGGCTGGTGTTCGCAATCGAGGCCTTCAATACACGCGTGGCCATGCTCGAGCTAGGTGAGAGCTCGCCGCCCGTTCTGCTTGCCGGTCACCTCGAGGGCGAGCAGGCGATCCTGGTCTACCGGACGGCCGACCTCGAGCGCGCGCTCGACAAGCTCGAGCTGGGCGGCGTCGCGACGGTGGCCAGGTTCGACATCCCACCCGGACCGGCTGCCGAGGTGGACATGCCGGGGCCGCAGCGCCTCGCGCTGTACGAGCTGACGCGCCCCGAGGTGCCGAGGAGGCTCGTGGGCCGGCGCGACTTCTGAGCCGTGGCTACTCGGCGTCGGCGGAGACTGGGTTCTCGACCGGGGCCGCCGTGCGGCGGCCCCAGCGGAAGTAGCTGATCGCGCCGAGGGCATTGAGCGACGCGACGCGCCAGATGAACCTGCTCCCGCGTACCTCGTCCTTCTTCCGCCGCCCGATGTCGCGCTCCGCCGCCGCCACGATCCAGAGGCTGATGGTGATCACGACGACGGCCACCGTGCGCTGCCTCGGGGACAGTTCGGAGAAGCTCTTCTTCTGCTTTCCGCTCACCCCGCGAAGATTAGCTCTCGTGGCGATAGATCTCGACCGGCGCACGGGTCGACGTAAAGCCGTACATGGCCGAATTCGCGCCGCGAGGCGAGGTCCGCCAGCCGCTGTGGTCGGCGGAGCTGATGCGCGGCTACCGGTAATCGGCGGTCAGAGCCCGAGCCGCATCTCGTGCTGTCGCGCGAGAAGCTCGGCCCCAAGCGCGTGGAGCGCGCGTGACGCGGGGTCGTCGAGTGGCGTGTTCGCGAGACGGAGGCTCCGCTCCGCTCCGGCGGCGGCGAGCAGCGCGGCGGTCGCAGAGTCCTGGTCGAGCGCCGCGAGCTGCAGCACGCTCACCCGCTCACCGTTTTCGCGGTAGACCGCGGCCGCCGCGATGTCGGTGCCCCGCTCAACCACGAGCGCCGACAGGCTCGCGACGTGAGCCTCGACCGCGGCAACGGTCTCGTCCGAGCGCTGCCAGGGCTCGCGAGCTCCGCGATTGGCCGCGATCCAGGCGTGGGCGGTCGCGACGGCGACGGGACGAGGCGGCGGCGGCGGCTTCGCGGTCGGGGCCAGAGACCAGACGAGCACGTCGCGGACGATCTCGAACCCGAGCTTCCCGTAGAGGCCGATGGCGGGCTGGTTGCTGTCGATCACCTCCAGCCAAAGCGCATGGCAGCCCGCCGCGACGGCAGCTTCGATTCCCGCTCTCAGCGCACGCTCGCCGAGCCCTCGCCGCCGCTCCGCGGGGACCGTGCCCATGCCGCCGACCCAACCTTCCGCTCCGCGGCGTGCGATCAGCGCGAACGCCGCCGGCCGGTCGAGCATCAGCACCCTCGAACAGCTCAGGTCGATCCCGTGGCTGACCACGTGCTCTCGGAACACCGCCTCGCTGAACCGCAGCGGCACGACGTAGTCCGAGTACCCGGCGTTGAACAGCGCACGCAGGTCGGCCGGCTCGAGCTCTCCAGCCGCGATCAAGCGCATCCGATCATCCCTCCCGCCCGCCGCACTCATCGCCGGCGACAGTATCGGCTCCACCTGCTTCGGATGATGCGCGGCCGATCGGGCTCAACGAGTCTTGCACCGCCGCCGCTGAGACCGCGGATGGGAGGAGTGCAGCGCGCCAAGGTGAAGGCACTCGCGTTACGGCGACAATGCGTGCGTGGACGCTCCGGAGAGGATCAGCGATCGCCTGGAGGGCTGGGCCGAGGGCGACGGGCCGAAGACGCTCGGCAGCCTGATCGAGCTGTTCAAGGAGAAAAGCTTTGCCGTGATCTTCGTGATCTTGCTCGGCGTGCCCGCGCTCCCGCTGCCCACCGGCGGCGCGACCCACGTGTTCGAGGTGATCGCGATGCTGCTCTCGCTGCAGCTGATCGTCGGACGCGACCAGGTCTGGCTGCCAATGCGCTGGCGCCGGATCGAGCTCGTCGGCTCGGGGCAGGATCGATTCGTGCGTGCGCTGCTCAAAGTGATCCGCTGGCTCGAGCGCTTCTCGCGCCCGCGCCTGACCTGGGTCTTCAATTACCGGCTGAGCAGCTTCTTCTTCGGGCTCGTGATTTTGTTCCTTTCGATCGGAGCGTTCGTCGCGCCGCCCTTCACCGGACTCGACACGCTGCCGGCGCTGGGCGCCGTACTCGTGGCGCTCTCGGTACTCCTGGAGGACTTCCTCGTGCTGATTGCCGGCCTCCTGGTCGGGGCGGCCGGGATCGTGCTCGAGGTCGTGCTCGGGCGAGCCGCCTTCAACGGCGCCAAGCAACTGTTCTCGGTGATCATCCGCTCAGATGATTGATTCCAATTGGTCGGGTCGGGGCACGACGGGGCGCGACGGACGGGAGGCGCCGCGTAGCAGCGCGACGCGAGCCGACCGGCCTGCGCATCCGCGAAGTTGGCCCGGAGCATCCGGACCGAACGGTGTGGAATCAACCAGCCAGCTAGCTGGTGACAGTTGGCTCGCCGGCCGGGACGCCATGCTTGCGGATTGAGTGCATGGCCCAGCCGAGCGCCATCATCCCGATTCCGTAGCAGATGAAGCCGATGCCGGTGATCAGCGCGAGCGTCGCATATCCGATATGCGGGCTGGCCACGATGATGATCCCGAAGATGGCCAGGATCGACGCGGCGATGATCCGCCACACGCGGTTCTCGGGGCTTTCGAACGCAGCGATGAACCGCACGACGCCGGCCGCGATGAGCCAGATGCCGACCAGCAGCGCGACGGCCCGCACGCCACCGAGCGGGTGGCGGATCAAGAGGACACCCGCGATCACGCTGATCACGCCGATCACTGCGAGCGAGCCGCGGTTCTGGGTGTGCGAGCTCAGCGCGGCTATCAGCTCGATGATCCCGTCCGCAAGGATGAAGATCCCGAAGATCACGGCCAGCGTCGACAGGCTGTTGCTCGGCTTGGCGATCACGATCGCGCCGGCGACGATGCTGACGATGCCGACCAGCAGTGCCAGCCACCACCCCCACGTGACCTCGCGCACGTCGGCGGGGCTGAGAGAAGTTCCGGACATGTCGACCTCCGTGAGTCCTGACGCCGCGGCTGCCTGCGGCGCGCGAGAGTATTGAGTACCAACGTCCAGCAGAGAATCGATATCAGCCCGGGCGGATGACAACGGCCTCGCCGGCGCCGAGCGCGGCGCGAAGCGCTTCCCCGTCCGGGGTGAAGGGCTCGTCGGGCACCTGGCCACGGGCGTCCGCCGCCTGCACGAACAACTCGGCATGCGAGCGCAACGTGAGGCGGTGCCGATCCTCGGCCACTGCGCCCGCGATCCTCAGCCGGTCCAGACGTCGTCGACAGGCTCGCCGTCGCTGGGATGATGCGGACCGAAGGCGAGGAACTCGAGCCCGTCATCGCCCGCCTCGAACGCCCGTGCGGTGCGCGGCGCGACGCGGATCGCGTCCATCGGGCGCACGTTGATGATCTCGTCCTCGAGCTTCATCCGCCCGGTCCCGCTGAGGATCACGTAGATTTCCTCTGCGGCGAGGTGGCGGTGGGTGAACGGGCTCCGGCGGCCGGGGCGGAGGCGGAACGGGCTCACGCCGGTGCTCTGCGCCTCGAGCGGCATTCGCGCGACCAGCGCCTGCCATTGCCCGCCGAACCCGTTCGCGGGAGCGGCGTCCTCAACGTCATTGAGGTTCAGATGGGTGAACGGTGGCGGCATCAGGCCCTTAGTGTGCCGCGCCCCGGTCGATGGTGACTCCACCTTCTCGCGTGCTTCCTCGGCCTCGCCGCGGCTGCTGCGGAAACCGATCAGGATGTCGCCATCCGGGCCGGCCAGACCCTCGGCGATCGCGCGCCGGCTCTGCAGATCACAACGCGTGCAGCACGTATATGAGCGCGGCCGCAGTGGGAACGGCCACAAGCACGACGACCGTCATCACGACGGCCAGAACAACGACCCCGACGCGTCGTGTCCATCGTCCCAGCCGCGTGCGGGCGACCAGCACACCGCCCGCGATGCGAGCCTCGAGCGGGGCGCGACGCTGCGAGATGAGGGCTGCTCGGACCCGCTGCTCCCAGCGAACAGTCATGTGGACAGCCTCGCGCCGCGCACGTATCCGATACCACGGGAGCCGCCGGCTTCTTTGACCCCAGTAGGCGAGGGACTCGACCCCGTCAGTCAAATCCGGAGGCGCTAGGAGCCGCCCCACGAGCTGCTCGTCTTTCGATCCCTTGTGTTCCATCGTGTCCAATCCTTCGGTCTCGCGATCGTCACCCGGAGCATAGGCGGATTTGCCCGCGTTCGCCGCGCCTCGGCGTCGGACAGCGGCCGCCCTGCAGGCGCCCGCGGTCCGAAGCACGGTCAACTTCCTCAAGGATCGCGCGCGGCCGAGACAGCCCACCGGAGACGCACGGGTTCAGACCAACGCGCACGCGTGCTTCGGCGCGATTGGGATTGACAGGTAAACCCCCCGGGCGTACTGTCGAATGAACGGACCGCACGGATGACGGGACGTACAGAGGGACTGATGATGGGTCTTACCTACAACGTCCGAGAGGAGTGGCGCAGTGTCCTTTAGCGACGACCCCACACAGGGGGCCGCCGGGCCAGGTGACGACCCCACACAGGGGGATGTCGGGCCAGGTGACGACCCCACCCAGGGGGATGTCGGGCCAGAGGCATCTGGTGATCCGACGCAGGCAATCGAGCACGGAGCAGCAGCAATGGAAGACCCGACCCAGGGGCTCGAGGTCGGCGAGCAGCCCGGGGAGGACCCGACCGAGTCCTGATTGCTCTTATCGCTCGGAAGCGGTTGCTGCCGGGTGCATGATCTCAGCAGACCTTGAGCGTGAGGCTCAGCGTCTTGGACACCGTGACGGTGTGGCGGTGGCCGTGGCGCTTGACGGTCTCGTGATAGAAGACCTTGACCTTGAAGGCATGCGAGCCGCTGCTCAGGCCGGCGAGTTTCAGCGAGACGTTCGCGGGCAGCCCGCCGACCTTGTCGTTCGGGGAGTAGGTGACCGTCTTGACCACGACCTTCTTCCCGTTCCTACGCACGGTGCGATGGTGAACGTGCCGGACACCCCGATCGATCGAGAACGCCGCCCCCGCGGACCGTAGCTTGGTGGCGTTGGATCCGGGGATCGCCGATGAGCTCAGCGTGGCGCTCAGCGATCCCGAGCTGGCGACACACCCGGACCGCAACGAGGTCACGACCGAGATCAGCTGGTTATCGATCTTGGCGGTGAGCGTCCGCGGCTGATTGCCGCCACCGCCACCGCCACCGCCACTGGTGACGCGGAAGAAGTGCGCGATCGAGCCGCCGCCCCGCGAGGCGACGTAGACCGAGCGACCGTCCGGGCTCACCGCGACCGCGCCGGCTCCGCTGAGCGGCGATCCGCCAGTCGGTCCCTGCTTGCATCCGTTAGACCCGTCGTCGTTCACGCACCCGACCCAGGAGGTGATCCCGCCACCTCCGGACGGCACTGCTCTGAACTGCGATACCCCGCCGCCGGAGGCAACGTAGACCGCTGTCCCGTTGGGGTTGACCGCGATCCCGACTGGGGACATGAGCGCGGGCGCGTTCAGGTCGGCGCAGGTTGCCCCCGATCCGTCGTCGCTGACGCATCCGTCCCAGTTCAGCTGTCCGCTGTCGGGGTCCGCGAACAGGTGCGAGAGTGTGCCGTTGAACGAGGCGAAGTAGACGGAGCTGTTCGGCGCCGACGCGTCAGCGTTCACCGCCAGACCGGTGACTTGGGCAAACGGGTCCCCGCTCCCCGATTGCGGGCCCTTGATGCACGTGCCGCCCGACCCATCGTTGCTCACGCACTGGTCCCATTTCAGCTTGCCGGTCACGCGATCAGCGAATAGGTGCGACAACACATTCGACCCACCGCCGAGCACGTAGACGGAGCCCGCGTTCGGGCTCACCGCCACCGAAACCGGGTTCCCGAGTGGCGTTCCGGTGCCCGGGATATCGGTGCACGCGCCGCCGGTGTCGCTCAGGCACGCATCGAAGCTCAGCCGGCCGTCCGCCGCGGCGGAGAAATGCGACAAGAACCCAACGGGGCCAGTTGGATTCGACAGGTCGGCGCCGGTGACGTAGACCGGGCCGTTCGGGCTCACGGCCACCGCATGCGTGTCCTGCAACGGGTTACCCGGCAGGTTCGTGCATCCGGCCGCAGAACCGAAGCACGCGTCGCACGACAGCTCGCCCACGGCCGCGGCACTGGCCGGCAACGCCAGCACGACGGCTGCGCCGCTCAGGAAGCCCAGCATCGCCCGGACGCCGGCCCCCCGGCGGCTCGGAGACCGACCGCTCCGCGAGCACCCGGACACGTACACGTACGACGACACGCTACTCAGACCCGTGGCTCACCCGTCCGCGCTCGGCACGTCACAAACCTTCTCACTGGGATCCGAAAGGATCCCGGCCCCACCTGCGTCTCCCACGCTATCGGTCCAGCACTCCGTGTCAAGGAGCATCGGTCGTGCGCCGTTTTCGGGTGCCGAAGGGTGCACCACCGGGTCCCCAGGCGGACAGGGGCCACCCGGGTAGCGCCGTCGCGTGTCGGCGCTGGCCGAGGCTCCGCGCCGAAGAAGCCGGCGTCGCGGGGTCCCGCCTGATCCCACCAAGGTTTGGGAAGATTGCGCTGCCGGATGGCGCGTCAACCAGGAATCGAGGCGGAGCAATGCCGAACGGCAGCGGCAGAGCAAGGAGAGGCAGGTTGTGGGTCGGTCTGGCAGGAGTGTTTCTCCTGTGTTTGGCCGCGGTCCCGGCGGACGCCGTGATGCGTCGGCGAGCGGCGCTGTCGATCTCGGTGCTCTCGGGCCGTGCCGATCTCGTCAGCGGCGGCTCGGCGCTGGTGGCTATCAAGCTGCCCCGCTCTGACACGCGGCGGGTCAAGGTCACACTCGGCCGCATGAACGTGACGGGGGATTTCGCAATCCGCCGGGACGGCCATTTCGAGGGCCTGGTGACCGGGCTTGCCCTGGGGCGAAACCTGCTCCAGGCGACGCTGCGCAGTGGTTGGTCAGCCCGGATCACGTTGGTCAACCATCCGCTCTCCGGACCCGTTTTCTCAGGGCCTCAGCTCGAGCCATGGCTCTGCGAACCGGGAGCGGTCGACAAGAAGTGCGATGAAGCGACGAGCTTCCAGTACGTCTACATGTCGACCAATCCGGCCAAGCAGGGGTTTCAGCCTTACGACCCGTCAAACCCGCCGTCTGACGTCGCCCAGACGAAGACGGATCAGGGAGTCACGGTGCCGTTTATCGTGCGGATTGAGACCGGTTACATGGATCGCGACCAGTACCAGATCGCGGTTCTGTACCAGCCCGACAAGCCGTGGAGCGCGGTCTCGCCCCAGCGCCAGTTCGACCACAAGCTGATGATCCTGCACGGGTTCTCGTGCGGGGTCGCGCATGAGACGGGCACCGCTCCGGCAACAACGGGCGACCACGCGGGCGATTACGCGTTGGGCAAGGGGTTCATGACGATGTCGACCGCGCTCGACCACAGCGGCCACAACTGCAACCTCCCACTTCAGGCCGAGTCGCTGGTGATGGCCAAGGAGCACATCGTCAAGTCCTACGGCACGATTCGCTACACGATCGGCACCGGGTGCTCGGGGGGCTCGCTTGCGCAGCAATGGATCGCAAACGCCTACCCGGGCGTCTACCAGGGAATCCTGCCGACCTGCTCGTTCCCCGATGCGTGGAGCACCGCAACCCAGTTCCTGGACTACCACCTCCTGCTGGCGTACTTCACGAACATTTCGAAGTGGGGGCTTGGCGTCGCGTGGACCCCGACGGAGATGGGAGACGTCCTCGGGGGGCCCGACGGCGTCCAGAACGCCGGGATCTCAGACGCGGCACAGTTCCACGTTGCGGTCCCAACCGACCCGTGCGCGGGCACGACCAGTGCCGATCGCTACAACCCGACGACAAACCCGGGAGGCGTCCGCTGCACGATCCAAGATGCAGCGATCAACGTCTTCGGGCCCGAACCGGAGGCGCTCTGGTCCGCCAACGAGAAGACGCTCGGCCACGGCTTCGCGCGGCCGCCGATCGACAACGTCGGCGTTCAATACGGGCTCGGCGCACTGAACAAGGGTCAGATCACCTCCGCTGACTTCGTCGACATGAATGCCAAGATCGGCGGACTCGACATCGACACCAACCCGATCGCGGCCCGCAGCAACGGCGCCTCGCCGTCGCTCGCGAGGGCCTACCGCAGCGGGATGATCAACGAGGCCAACAACCTCAACCAGACGGCGATCATCGACTGCCGCGGTCCCAACCCCGGACTCTTCCACGACGCGTATCGCGCATTCGCGGTCCGCGCTCGTCTCGACCGCGAGCACGGCACCCACGCCAACCAGGTGATCTGGGAGGGGCCCATCCAGCTGACTGCCGACGCGAACTGCGAGCTGAACAGCTTCATCGCGATGGATCACTGGCTGACCGCGGTCGAGCGGGATCAGAGCCGCACGCCGCTGCCGCGGAAGATCATTCGCGACAAGCCCTCGGGTCTCACCGACGAGTGCTGGGACGGCATCGGAAACAAGCTCTCGAGCAGCCTTTGCCCAGCCGGCGTGGTGAACGTCGAGGGTACCCCGCGCACCGTCGCGGGCGACGCGATCACCACCGACACGAACAAGTGCCAGCTGAAACCGCTGCGCCGCGCCGATTATCAGGGCGTAACGTTCACTGCCGCCCAGTGGACTGAGCTTCAGAAGACGTTCCCCACAGGCGTTTGCGACTACTCAAAGCCGGGCGTCGACCAGCAGCCGACCATCCCGTGGCTGACCTACCAGGATGCGAAGGGACACGTGATCTACGGCGGCAAACCGCTGGGGAAACCGCCAACGTCGCGTGAGTTGCGCGTGGCCAGCGGACGGGGTGTGGGGTAGAGCCGCGCCCTTATCTGTTGTCGCGCGTCTGGGCGAGGAATCCGGTGAGCACCAGGGTGATGCCGACGATGAGCCATGGCAGGGGATTGAGGTGCTGGTCGCAGCCCGCGCTCGAGGCTGTGCGCCAGCAGATCGTTCCCGGCCCCCGCCTCTGTACGTACGCGACCCACAGCAGCGGAAGGCCTGCGCCCGTGAGGAAGCCGAATACCGAGCCGCGGCGCCTGTCGCCGACCGTCGCGACGAGGGCGCCGAGTAGTAGGGCGGGCAGCACCATTAGCGGACCGAGGTCGAGTGGGGCGATGGCGAGGGCGCCGACTCCTGCCCAGGCCCAGAACCACACGCACGTTGTTGCGTGCCGAGCGTCGGCTGGTGGCGTGAACCTCACGTTGCGGGGGGGGTCGTGGCGAAGTGGCGTTGAAGCTCGTTGGCGTATGCGCGACCGACGGATGTGGCGTGTTCGGCCAGCCACTGGCTGAAGGCAATATGGCCGAGCGGCGGCGCGTGGGATATCAGAAGGCCGGCCATCAGGCCGCGGATCTCGTCACCGGTGAGTACTACGTCACCAACGAGGAGACCGAGGACGCGGGCCGCGGCCGCCATCACCGGCGGCGGTATGCGCAGGACCGGCGAGTTCGTTTGCACCGCGGCGCGCACGAGCGCAACGAGGTCGCGGAACGGCATCGTCTCGGGTCCGGCTGCGTCGATCACGATGTCGCCGGGTGCGTTGCTGGCATCAGTGCAGATCCGGGCGAGATCCTGGACGTGCACCGGCTGGACGAGGTAGGAGCCGTCACCGGGCAGCGCGAACGCAGGTATGCGACGCAGGATCCAGGCGATGTTGTTGGCGAGGACGTCGCGCTCGCCGCCGAAGATCCAGGTCGGCCGCACGATTGAGTACGGCACGCCGGATTGCGCGAGCGCGTATTCGACGAGCGCCTTGCCGCGGAAGTACGGGAGCGGGGATTCCAGCGACGCGTTCGCGACGCTGAGATGCACGATCCGCTGGACTCCGACGCGTTTGGCGGCGAAGAACAGCATCCGGGAGCTCTCGATTGCGTTCGCGAAACTCGCCCTCCCGCGGTCGAAACGGACCCAGAAGGTGTTGTAGAGCGTGTTCACTCCCACCAGGCTGCGGGCGAGCGCCACCGGGTCGTCGAACCGGTACTCGAGCGCGTCGACGCTGGCCCGCAAGGCGTGTGGCCGGTCGGGGTGGTAGGTCAGCGTCCGCACGTTTCGTCCGGAGTCGAGCAGCCGCTCGGCGATCTGTGCTCCCGAGTAGCTGAACGCACCGGTCACGAGATCCATCGGTGTGTTCTGGCTCACGGCGAGTCCTCCTCGATCGCTGGCAGGAACGCTTCAACGAGCGTTGCAAGTCGTGTCTCGAGATCGAGGAGCGACTCGGCGCGAGCGCGGTCGCGCTGCATGTGGCTGAGCATGTCTACACCGAAGTAGAGCGCCACGATCCCGAACGCCAGATCGGCGGGAGACGCCAGTGCGCGCAGCGGTGAGCCCGCGAGCAGCTGCTCGAGTTTGCGCTCGACGATCACGATCCACGGCTCGATCCGCGCCGCGACCTCTGCACCGAGGAGCGGATCCGAGACCCCGCCGCTGACCATCTCCCCAAGCGCCGTGATGTACCCGCGCTCGAGGTCCTCGTCATAGATGGCCCGCGCGAGCCGCCCGAGCTCCGACGCGGTCCGCGCCGTCTCGAACGCCGGCCCGTAATCCGCCAACCGCCGCTCGCTGATCAGGTCAAGCGCTGCGAGCAAAGCATTCTGGACACTCCCGAAGTGGTAGAAGATCAGCGCTTGGTTGAAGTCGCCCACGTGAGCGATCGCCCGCGCACTCGCGCCGGCAAACCCATGCGCCTTGAGCGTCTCGAGCGCCGCCTCGGCGATCTGCAGCTTTGTCCCGCTCAGCCCAGTCGCACCATCCGGTGTGCTCTCCGTGTCCCCTTCGGCTGTGCGCCGTTCCATGCCCTTACTTTAGCAGTCGCTCAAAGCGGGTGCTCAAATACCTATGCCGTAAGGAGGCAGTTGGATGACAAACCTTGACCCTGGCATTCGTTTTCCCGGCGAGTCCGAGGAGTACCGTCGCGAGCGCAATCGTCTGCTGGAAGCCGAGGCCGGGTTGCGGCGGGCGATCGAACAGGTCGCGGCGCAGCGGCGCGCGCTGCCGCGAGGCGGCGTCGTTCCCGATGACTACAGCTTCGAGGAGGCGGCGGGCGGCGGCGAGGTGCGGTTCAGCGAACTGTTCGAGGCGGGCAAGGACACGCTCGTCATCTACAGCTTCATGTTCCCGCGGTATTCGGGCGACACCAGGCCGGGCCCCGAGGAGGGCGAGACGGCGCGGCTTCCACTGTCCGAAACCCCGTGTGCGTCATGCACCTCGATTCTCGATTCGCTCGACGGCGCCGCTCGTCATCTCACCCGCCGACTGAACCTCGCCGTGGTCGCGAAGTCCGATCCAGACCGGATTCGCAACTTCGCCCGCGAGCGTGGCTGGCACCGCCTCCGGCTTCTGTCCTCGCGAAGCAACGCCTACAACCGTGACTACCAAGCGGAGACCCCTGAAGGCGAGCAGATGCCGATCCTCAACGTGTTCGTCCGGGACGGCGACCAGTTCCGCCATACCTGGGCCTCGGAGCTCATGTACGCACCGCGAGACGAGGGTCTGGAGGCCCGCCACGTCGACTCCATCTGGCCGATCTGGAATGTGCTGGACGTGACGGCGGAAGGCCGCGGCAATGAGTCGAACTTCCCGGGGTTGCGCTACGACTGAGCAGGTGTGAAGGCAATTCAGAGCCGAGCAATAGCGGTCTTACCCTGGCCGCCGGCTCGCCGACACGAAGCGCTACGGCGTCTCCGCGTGAACCAAGGGCAACCGGTCCGTCCACGGCCGCGCCTGTTCGATCTGCGCTGCCACCCGGAGCAGCAGGTCCTCGCGACCGTAGGACGCAACGAGCTGGACCCCGACCGGTAGCCCGTCGTCGGTGTGGTGCAGCGGTAGCGAGATCGCCGGCTGGCCGGTCGTGTTGAACCCCGCTGTGAACGTGCCGAACGGAATCGCGCGCATGATTGGCGCTGTGGGGTTGTCGGCCGGGGCGTCGAACTCCCCGAGGCGCGGAGGAGGCTCCGCGCAGGTCGGCGTGAGCAGCAGGTCGAACCCCTCATCCGCCCACCACGAAGCGATCCGGCGTGTCGAGGCCTGCGCACCTTCGAATGCTCGCAGCAGGTTTCCCGCGCTGTGCGTACGGCCCTGCTCGGCCAGCGCCCACGTGCACGGCTCGACATCGTCGGGGCCGATCTCACGTCCGATCGCGGCGGACCAGTACTTCAGGTTCCAGTCGATCCCGGCCGTCCACCGCACGAGGAAGCTCTCGATCTGCCCAGGATCGTCGAGGTCGCGAGGATGGGATTCCTCCACGTGGTGCCCCAGTTCCTCAAGCAGCCGAGCCGCTCCGTGGGCAGCAGTGACGCAATCGGCGTGGGCGTCGAACTGTCCGCCTGGTGGCGTTGTTGAGACACCGATCCGGAGGCGACCTGGCTCTGCACCCACCTCTTCGCTGTAGGGGCGTGTCGGTGCGGGAGCCGCATATGGATCGCCGGGAGCCGGGCCGTGGACAGCGTCAAGGATTCCGGCAGCGTCACGGACGCTGCGGGTGACGGCCAGCTCGATCACCAGCCCGCCGAGCACCTCGCCGAAATCGGGTGCCAGCGAAACGCGTCCGCGAGAGGGCTTCAGCCCGACCAGTCCGCAGTGGCTGGCCGGAATGCGGATCGAGCCGCCTCCGTCGTTGGCGTGCGCCGCCGCGACGATGCCGGCGGCCACCGCGGCCGCCGAGCCCCCGCTGGAGCCGCCCGGAGAGTGGCCGAGGTCCCACGGATTGTGCGTTGGCCCGTACGCGACCGGCTCTGTCGTCGGGAGGATGCCGAGCTCGGGCGTGTTCGTGCGCCCGAGAATCACGAACCCCGCTGCGCGGAATCGACGGGTGAGCCACATGTCGTGGTCGGAGCGGTAGCCCGCATCGCGCAGCGCGCGCATCCCCTCGTGAACCGGAACGCCTTCCATGTAGCACGAGAGGTCTTTGACCAGGAACGGAACACCCCGAAACGGTCCATCCGGCAGGCTGTTGGCAGCGGCCTCGCGTGCCTCGTCGAGGAGCGGGTGGATGACCGCATTCAGCTGGGGATTGAGCTCCTCCAACCGTCTGATTGCGTCCTCCACCAGCTCGACCGGCGACACCTCTCCATCGCGGACCATCCTGGCCTGCTCGGTCACGTCGATCGTCATCCGCCGAACTCTATCGACGGCGTGTCGCGGCCTCACACGTGTGTCTTGGCGCAGCAGGAGCGGACGGGGCGGCCGGCCGGCGGGCGCGAGAACCGCCTGCAATCCGAACGTCGCCCGAGGAATCGTCGTGGTGCAGGGCGTGAGGGTTTTCGTGCGAAGCGGGGGTGGGCAGAATTGCGTCGTGGCGTCGTACAGCATCAACCAGGTCGGGATCGAGCATGCCCGCGAGCTGATCGCCAAGCGCCAGTACGTGCTGCGCAGTGAGTGGGGGGACGTGCAGCCGGGCGCTGCGGCGGAGAATGCATATCTGGAGCGCCACGGGTGGGAGAAATACGCGCGGTGGTTTCTCGGCCTGACCGACGGCGCGGGCGAACAGACCAAAGCCAGGTACGCGTTTGTGATCGGCGACTTCCGCCGCATCCACCGCTCCGGGATCATCGCCTGCCACTATCGCGCGGCGGAGTGGCGGCATAAGGCGATCGAGCTGGCGGCCCACGAGCTGCTGCAGTTGCTCGACCAAACCGCGTCCCGCTAGCGCTGCCCTTGGGCGGCATAGCCGCCCGATCTCGCCGAGAGCATGCGAGCGCCCGTGCACGCGGTGATCCCCACGTCGCCTTTGCGCTCGTCCGCGAGCTCAGCGCCACCCAGATCGAAGCGATCGTCGGCGCGCACTGTGATCTGGCGTCTGCCTTGCGTGGTGAACACGCGAGCTGGCTGCGACCGCATGCCGCGTGGGTTCGGGGAGTCATCCCGGAAAGCAGTCGCCCGTAGCGCCAGTCGGTGGCCGCGACCGCCGGCCCCGGATTTGAACGCTCCTCTCGTCGCAATGAAAGGCGTGAGCCGGCCGAACCGACGCGCATGCTCGACGGCCAGAGCGAGCGCGCCTCGCTATGCCAGTGCCTGGTACTCCTCGTCTCTCAGCTCGATCTCTAGTGCCGCGAGGTTCTCGCGTAGATGCTCTAGCGACAGCGTTCCAGGAATCGGCAGCATCGTCGACGAGCGCCTGAGCAGCCATGCGAGCGTGATCTGGCTCTGTGTTGCTCGATGTGCCTCGGCGACCTCCCTCAGCACCGGTCGGCCACCGCCGCGCAACGGGAAGTACGGCACGAACAGGATCTGGTGCTCGGCGCAGTAGTCGACAACGTCCTCGTGCCGGCGCTCGGAGAGGTTGTAGTGGTTCTGGACGGCCGCGATCGGCACCACCTGACGCGCTCGCTCGATCTCCTCGATGGCGACCTCGGAGATCCCCACGTGCCGGATCTTGCCTTGATCGCGATACTGCCGGATTACCGCGAGGCTCGTCTCCAGCGGCGTCTCGGGATCGACACGATGGAGGTAGTACAGATCGATCTGATCGGTGCGTAGTCGGTCCAGGCTCTGCTCGATCTGCGCACTGAGGATCTCCGGGCGCCCCTCGCCCGGCGAGTACCCGCCCTTGGTGGCGACGACGCACCCCTCAGGGAACGGCGCGAGCGCGGCACCGATCGTCAACTCGCTGTCCCCACCGGTGTACAGGTGCGCGGTATCGATGAAATTGACCCCGGCACGGATCGCCTCCCGAAGGAACGCCCGATTGCCCGGCGTGTTCGTCAAACGATTGGTGCCGAGACCGACGCGGGTCACAGCCGTCTCAGCGAATGCCATCGTGCTCTCCATCAATCCGGATCCTAGTCACGCGCGCTGCAATCGGCGATCGAGATCGGTCGAGCGCGAGGTCCGTTTCCCACTCGCGCCGACTGCTGCGGCGCCCGGTGGATTCAGGAGCCTGGCGCTCGCGACGAGAGCGGTGGTGGTAACCACAGGAGAAGCCGGCGACCCTTCCGTCTCTCCGCGCTGGTTACGCGGGCTGCGAAGTAGTGGAGCTGGTGGTCGCCGCGATCCGCCAGGCCCGGCGTGCGCTGGGCTGCAACGCCTCGTTGTCTGCGTGATTGGGTGGGGTGGTCGGTTGCGAGTCGGCTGGGATGCGCGTACTGTCAGCACGGGTTGGGATAGAGCGATCACGACGCGGGGACCCCTAGCGATGAACCGTGGTTTTATCGTGGCGGCGGATGTGGAGGGGCGAGTGTCACGGCGTGATTTGCTCGGCGGTGCCGTCGTGTGAGCAGGGTGCCGCTGATGTCGGCTGCGCCACGTATGTCATCGGCCGCGCATGTGGTGGTCGTGTTCGTGGTGCTGGTTTGTTGTGTTGTTTGGGCGGCGCCGGCCGCGGCGTCAAGGTCGCATGGGTCCGCTGTCGTGGCGCCCGCCAGTCGTGTTGTCCTGGGTAGCTCGTTCCATCGGACCAGAACCGGGGTTTACGGAGTTTGGGCGAGCGGCGATTATCTGCTCAGCAGTGGGGAGAGCGGGTCGGTGTTGATCAACGACCGGCTCGGCACCACGACGGCGCTCGACCCGCAGTGCGACGCCGATGGACTCGGTCCTCCGTGGGTGTTATTGAGTTGCCCTCCGTACGGGCCCGACGTCGAGCTCTATTCGATCGCCGGCGGGACGCGTCAGACGGTTACGCCTGCCGCCGGCCTGCCGCCGCAGTGCACGGTGCATACCGACGCCGAGACCCTATGCGTCGGCGTGCCGGACGCCGTCGGGGGAGACTGGATCAGGTGGGACGCGAGCTGCTACCACTGCGGAAACAACTACCTCTTCCAGAACATCCAGACGGGCAAGCTCAGGGACGACCCGAGCAACGCGACGACGTTCGCGGACCTGAACTCGCCCGCCCTGGCGCACACCACTTGCCCGGGGGTGCGGCTCCTTTCTGGCGTCGCTATCGACACGACCTGGGGTTCGCTGACTCCTTACGGTCAGTTCGCGATCGCGACCGGCACCAACCGCCAATACTTTCCAACAGTTTTTCTCGAGCGGTGCGGTACGCGCATGCGACGACTGCTCGTCTCGGGAAGAAACTTCGAAAACCCGGATCCGCCACTGGCCTCGAACCCGGGCGCGATCGTGTGGCAGGCAGTACGCGGCCGGCTGAACGGACTGTTCCTGCCCAGCCTTCAGACGTTCACGATCCCGCTTCCCTTCGCGATCGTGAAGCCGGGATTGCCGACGGCGTACCCCGTTGGGGCACTCCGGCTGACCTCACGCGCGCTCTACGTGGAGGACTCGGCTGGAACGCTCTGGCGGACCGCCAGCCCCACCGCCCTGCCGCGCAACACGACTCGACCAACACTCAGGCGCTCGGGAAACACCCTTACCTGCAGCCGCGGAAGCTGGCGCAACGCGGTCCGCTTCTCCTACACGTGGCAGGTGAACGGCAGCCCAAGGAAAGGCGCCACCAAGCCCGAGCTGACCGTCGGCAAAGCCCCCAAGCCACACCGAGTGAGTTGCAGCGTGACCGCGTCCAACGCCGCGGGGATGACGACCGCCTCAAGCGCCCAGCTGCACGTGCGCTGAACCGGCGCGCCGCGGTTAGCGGGTTCGTCACAACGCACGGGGCAGGCACGAGAACGCACTCAGATCCCCGAGGTCCCGCGGCGACGACGCGCAGACCGGTGCTTCGATCGACTCCCAGCAGTCTCGGGCGCGACCATCTGGAGCACGATCACGGCGCGCGTGATGCGCTGTTGCTTGTAGCCCGGAGCGACCCTCTGATCGGCGCGGGCGATCTCGGGAAGCGAGGCTCTCAGCCGCGGCGGGTCGGGTCAGAGCCCGATAATTGTCGGTACTCGATGCCGATCGCTGGAACTGAGCTAGCGGGTTCGGTCGCGCCGGAGGGCCGTGGTCGGCTGGGGCGGTCGTATCTGGTCTTCGCACTGGTGCTGTTGGCGGTAGTCGAGTTGGCGTTGCTCGCGGCGTGGCAGCGCAACGGTTATTGGGAGTTTTCGGATGGGGTCTACGCGGTTAGTGCGCGCGAGTTTCTGCACGGCTTGGTGCCCTATCGCGATTTCGCGGCTGCGCAGCCTCCCCCCGTGTACCTAGCAGGGGCGTTGCTTTTGGCCGTCTATGACGGGGCGGCGTCCCTGCACGTTGGCCTGGCGCTGTTTGACCTGGCGGCAGCGGTGCTCGTCGGCGTGTGCGTGTGGCGTTTGGATGGACGGTGCTGGCTTGCGGTTGCGGCGGGCGCAATCTCGCCTCTGCTTCCGATCTCGCTGCACGAGCACGCTCAGCTGGTGCCTGAGACACTCGCGGCGCCGCTGTTGTTGGCAGGTGCTTTGTGGGCGGCTCGGCCGACCCGTGCGACGGCCGCGGCCGTGGTGTTGGCGCTGGCGGTGTGGTGCAAGCTCGCGTTTCTGGTTCCGGCGCTTGCGATCGCGCTCGCATCCTCGGCTCGACGTCGCACGACCGGCATCTTGATCGCGGCGTGCGCAGTGCTAGGTGGCGTGTCGATTGCCCTGTTCGGCGGCGATGTCTGGCGCGAGACGGTGCAGGCTCAGTTTCAGGTTGGGCGGACGTCGATTCATCAGGTTCGTGGGCTGCTTGCCCAGCTCGCGTGGAACGAGATCCCGCTGCTGATCGGAGCCGCCGCGTTCGTGTACTACGCCTGGGCCGGCCGCGACCAGCTGCGCGAACCTGAGCTGGTCCGAACGATCACCGCTGCCGCCCTGGGTGGGCTGGCGCTGGCGTTGACGGTGATCAAACGCGGCTCATACATCAACGTGATGGTGGTCGCCGAACCACCGCTTCTGGTGCTGAGCGTCTGCGGTGCTGCCCAGGCGTGGCGCCAGCGCGCCTCCTGGCGGCCGATCGTCGTGGCCCCTGCCGTGCTGCTCGCAGCGCAGAGCCTGTCGTTGCTATCCAGTCCAGGCGATCCATGGGCGGCGAAGCGGCCGTTCGCACAGTCAGGGCTCAACTGGTCAGCAAGTCCCGCCGCGGTCCAGAAAGCCGTCGCCGCTGCTAGGCGCTGCCCCGGCAGCATCGCCTACTCCGGAGCTCCATATTTCGCGTTTCTCGCCGCGCGACGAATGCCCGGCAATCAGCCAGACCTGTTCATGATCGACAACGCACCAGCCGACGCACGCTTCGCCCAACAGGCCGCACGAGACAAACCCCGCTGCCCGTAACGGAGACCGACACGCGTGGTCTGTCGCTTCGATCGACCGAGCAGCAGCGCTGACGCCGGGCTGCTGCTTGCCCCCCAAGCGACGCTGAGCTCGACAGGTCGCGCGAAGTCCGGCCTCTGATTCGTGCCGACTTCTGCAGCAGGCGGATACAGCAGCCTCGAGCATGCTGGTGCTCGTCCACAGCAAATCATCTCGCTCGGGACCTCGCGAGTGCTCGCATCCGTCATAGGAGCACGGCGGTCCCGACCGACGCGAGCCGACTCTGTGCCGGCGGATCGCCTGCACGAGCGACGGTGTCACCCACGCGGCCCTTCTACGTGTCGTCCAGGATGCGGGCCGCGACGAAATGCAAGGTCGTCGCTGGCGAATCCGGCGGGCGCGCCATCGGTCCGCCAGGCGGATGTGACCCGATGCAGGCACCGAGCGTGACAGCGATCCGTGAACCTCACCCAGCGAGCAGTTCCTGAAAGGCGGGGTCCTCGCGGATCGGATCGAGGTCGGAATCGCCTTCAAGGAACGAGCGGGACCGCTCGGAGAGTTCGATCGCGCTTCGAAGGTGCGCGATTGCCTCGTCCTTCTGGCCGGCGAGGCTTTCGCAGCATGCGACGTTGTAGAACAGGTCGGCGTACGGGGGATCGCCCGCCAGCAGCTCGCGCCCTTGATCCGCCGCCTCGGCGTAATTGCCCGCCTCGTAGAGTGGCCGCACGGGCGCAAAAAGCTCCCAGCCTCCAGGCTCGTACGGCTTTCCGGGAACACCGCCGACCGCAATGATCGTCGTGCCGGGCTCCCCACCGAACGCCGTGCGTTTGACGCCGGGCCGCACAAAGACGAACGTCCCGGCGGGCGCGGCGAACTGCTCACCGTCGACCTCGAATGATGCGCGCCCCCTTAGCACGAGATACAGCTCCTCCTGGGAATCTGGCTCGGACTCGTCGTGCTCGTTGATGATCCGAGCGCCTGCCTCACGGGCCGTCCAAGCGTTGACGCCGAACGACGTTATGCCGAAGTGGTGTCGCACGGCGCGCATTGGCGCACGACCGTCGTCCATCTCCCCAATCTCGTCGACATGTGCCACTGCGTAACCGTCCATACAGATCCCTTTCGCGTCGCTGCCTCCATCGCACGAGGTCGGCGAGTCTAGTGCGCTCCCGCACCCCTCGGGCACACCGGTTACAAGGCAAACAGCAGCCAGCTCGAGCGGGTGAGGGCCGCCGGATTGGCGCCCCCAGACGGCTGGCGACAGTTCGCGTGCGACCTGACCACGGAGCCATTGGCAGACGTGCTGCAGCGCGCGACCGGAGCGGATGGCAAGGACGAGCGACCCACCGTGATCTCGTGGCTGGGCGTGACCCAGTACCTCACCTTGGACGCGATCAGCATCTCGCTCGCCGGATTCGCCTCGGCTGCGCCGGGAGCCGAGGTCGTCCTCACGACACTGGTCCCGGACGAGTTCGTGCCCGAGGAGGACCTTGAGTCAGTTCGTCTCATAGCATCCATGGCAGCGGCGAACGGCGAACCGTTCCTGACACACGACTCAAACGTCAGCAAGTCAAAGAACTGATCGAAGCAAACGGGCTGCGGTTGGAGGGCGAGGTCGGCGGTCCCCGATCTGTTGGAGCCGCTATTCGCCGGGCGCGCTGATGGGCTCCAGGTCAACTCAGTGGAGTTGGTCACGATCGCGCGCGTGCCGTAACGCAGGGTCCAATCCTCGATCCGTCCGTGCCGGGCGAAGCGCTCAGGGCATGAGCAAGAGCCGGCTCTCAAACACGACGAGCCGCCGCGATCACTGGAGCTCTGTCGCCAAACCAGTCGCGTGAAGGCGAGGGAACCCGAATCTGCGGTAGCCGTTCGCTCGGGGCGATAACTCCAGCAGCGGTTCATTGCGCGATGATCGTCGCGGAATAAGGGCAGCTCCCGACCTCATTCAGTCGTACGATGCGCTGCGCTGCCAACAACCGGAGGGGAGCGCCAGTGCTTGAGCGAGATGGATACCTTCCCGGCGTTCCGTGCTGGGTCGACACCAGCCAGCCTGATCCGGAAGTCGCTGTCGCCTTCTACGGCGGTCTCTTCGGGTGGGACTTCGAAGACGCCATGCCGGCCGGGTCGGCCGGCCATTACTACATCGCTCGCCTGCGCGGCGGCGACGTGGCGGCCGTGGGGTCACAGCCGCAAGGCCAGCCACCGACGGCGGCCTGGAACACCTACGTCTGGGTCGAGAGCGCTGATGAGGTCGTCTCCAAGGTGATCGGTGCCGGCGGGCGCGTAGTGGTGGACCCCGTTGATGTCCTGGATGCCGGGCGGATGGCGGTGTTCACTGATCGCGAGGGGGCCGCATTTAGGGTCTGGCAGGCCAGGAAGCACAGGGGCGCGCGGATTGTCAACGAACCCGGTTCGTTGAACTTCAACAGCCTGAACACTCGCGATCCCGAGGGCGCGAAGTCCTTCTACGGTTCGGTGTTCGGATGGGAGACGCTGCACCTCCAAGGCGGCGTTGGGATGTGGCGGCTGCCCGGCTACGGCGACTTCCTGGCACAGAGCGACCCCGAGCTCCGCGAGCGACAGGCCGCCAGCGGCGCTGCCCCCGCGGGCTTCGCGGACGTGGTCGCGACGCTCAATCCGATCGCAGAGGACCAACCCGATATCCCCGCGCACTGGAGCGTGACGTTCGCGGTGGACGACGCCGACGCGACGGCCAGCAGGGCCGCGGCGCTGGGGGGTCACGTGCTCGTCGCACCATTTGATGCCCCCTGGGTCAGGATGACCGTCATCAGCGACCCTCACGGCGTGACGTTCACTGCGAGCAGGTTCGTTCCGGAGAATCAGGGGCTCGCCAGCTAGCCGGGTCACAGTCAAGGCCGCATGGCAAGCAGCGCCTCTCGGGTTCGCCGAACTGTCGTTCGAATACCGCCGCGGATGGGAGACTGTCTGGTCAGGGCGATTGGTTCCCGCCAGTCTTCAATCCTGAGTACCCGATCGTGAGGAGAGGAGTCATCCATGGCATCGCACCAGCTTGGGACCCGTGAGCAGTGGGCGGCCGCATACGCCGAGCTGCGCGCCGAGGAGAAGGACCTTACCCGCCGCAATGCGGCGCTCGCGCGGAAGCGCCAAGCCTTGCCGTGGGTGCCGGTTGAGAAGGATTACCGCTTCGAGACCAACGATGGCACGAAGACGCTTGCGGAGCTGTTCGACGGGCGCTCACAGCTGATCGTGCGCCACTTCATGCATGGCCCCAAGACGCCTGAGGGTTGTCCGGGTTGCACACTTTCGAGACCGACAACCTGGTTGGAGCGGTCGACCATCTCGCGCACCGCGACGTGACCTTCATCCTCGCCTCGCGGTCACCGCTAGATGTGCTCAACGCGTATAAGGCCCGCATGGGCTGGGAGATCGAATGGGTGTCCTCCGAGGACGCCTTCGACCGGGACTTCCACGAGATCATGCACGTACCGACGCCGCGCCGGCCGGGCAACATGCTTGAGGTGATGGAGCTGATGGCGGTGAGCGTCTTCGCGCTCGACGGCGGCCTCGTCTACCACACCTACTCGACCTACGACCGCGGCACCGAGGCCCTCAACGCGACCTGGCAACTCCTCGACCGCGCACCGATGGGCCGCGGTGAGAACTTCGACGGCTGGCCGCGCAAACGCGATGACTACGTGACCGTCAAGTGACAGGACTGTGCTGGCGCCCTTGTCGCTGGTGGCGGTGAGCCAGCTGGCAGGACCGCTCGGTGTTGACGGTTGCAGGACACTCAGCACTCGCTCAGCTAGGGTGGGCGGTCAAGGATCAGGCTCGGCCTCGCCGACGCGTCAAGATCGGCCGGAGTCCCGGCCTAGCCCGAGGAGGAGCAATTTGGTAGCGCAGAACAGGATCTCGGCGGTTGTCAGTTCGACCGACCTCGAGCGCAGCCGCGAGTTCTACGAGCAAAAGGTCGGCCTGAGCCTGTCTCCGGAGACGATCCCGAATCATCTGCTGTTCGAGGGCGGGGACGGCACGACACTCTTGGTCTACGGGCGCCCGTCGCCTAACCTGGCCGACCACACGCAGGTGCGCTTCTGGTCCGCGAACGTGGCCGCCGACGTGACCGAGCTTCTCGGACGCGGAGTCGAGTTCGACGTAGTCGAGTTCGGAGATTTCAAGATGGTCGACCACGTGCTCACAACGCCGGTCGGTAGCTCAGCGTGGTTCAAAGATCCGGACGGCAACACGATCCAGCTCGTCCAGCCTGCCTAGCTTCGCCGCTGCGCTATTGGGGACACGTTCAGACTCGGCATATCCCCAGAAACGCGAAAACCGGAGTAAACCGGGGCCTTCCAAATGGGCCGTGGAGGACTCGAACCTCCAACCTTGGGATTAAGAGTCCCCTGCTCTACCAGTTGAGCTAACGGCCCGGGGATTTGGCGATGTTAGCCGCCCGCCGGGGCTGAGGCGGCCCGGGTCGGCGGGCCGCCGGGTCGCGTGCTCAGGGGCGCCGGAGGGAGAACGTCAGACTCGGGCTCGGTGCTTCGCCGAGGGTGACGTGTGCGCCGGTTGTGGAGGGGATCGTCACGTTGGGCCGCGCCGCGCGCGCGAGCGTTACCTTTTCAGAGCGGGAGGCGCGGTCGGTCGCCCGGTCCGCCCGCTACTCAGCAGCTCTGCGCGATCGTCGGGCTGGTCTTGGCGCCCTGGAGCTGTAGCTTGACCGCAGCCTGCGAGGCCTTGGGCACGAGGCTGATCGCCTTGGCGGAGGCGAGATCGCCCTTGCGGGTCTGCTTGGCGGCGTAGGCCGCGGCCGCGAGGCACACATAGCCCTTCGCGGCTGACGGCTGGGCCAGGGTCTGGGCCTCCCATGCGCTGGCCTCCTGGGAGTAGTTGCCGAGTTGCCCGTAGGCGCGGGCGGCCAGGATCGCAACGTTAGGGTCGACTTTGTTGGTCAGCGCCTGGTACTTCTGCCATGCCGCGGCGAGCGAGGCGAGCTCTTTGCGGCCGGCGGCGGTGAACTGGCCTGTCGCGGCGTCGATGTTGTTCCCCTGGCCCGCCGAGGTCCAGCGCGCCTCGACGAGCTGTCCCCACGCGGTCGCGTTCCCAGGGTTCAGCTGCGTGGCGCGCAGCGCGGCCTTCTCCTGCGAGCTGACCACCTGCTTCTGGTTGCCGCTGCCGCCGTTGAACGCGTTGAGCAGGCCGCCGCCGCCGGTCCCGGTGCCGACGCCGAACAGCACGAGGCCGAACAGCATCAGCAGCGCGAGACCGAAATACACGGCCTGGACGGTGCGGCGGCGGCCGCGGCCGCGAAGGTCGAAGAGCATTAGGGCCTAGGTGAGGTCGAGTCCGTCGTCGACCGAGGAGAGTTCTGAGGCTGCGCGCCTGGCGGCGCGGCGGTCGGCGATCTTGAGCAAGACGATACTGAGCAGGTAGAGGATGACCAGCGGGAGCATCTCCAGTCCGGTCGTGACTGGATCGGCCCCTGGCATTGCCGCCGCGATGACGGCGATGATGACCGTAGCGTAGCGCCAGTTCCGCGTCAGGGTGCTGGCGTTGATCGTGCCGAGCCGCTCGAGTGCGAGCAGACCGATGGGTAGCTGGAAGGCGAGTCCGATGCCGAGCATCGTGAGCATCTGGAACGAGTAATAGGTCTTGGCCTGGACGAGGATGTCGAAGTTCTGGCTGTTGTAACCCTGGAGGAAGTGGACCGCGGGCGGGAGCACGATGAAGTAGGCGAAGAAGACGCCGGTCAGGAACAGCAGCGGCGCGGCTACCATCACGGGGATCGCGACGTGGCGCTCTTTCGGGTTCAGCGCTGGGATCACGAACGCGTACGCCTCGTAGAGCAGCACCGGTAAGGCGAAAAGCAGCGCGAAGTAGGCCGCGACGGTCAGCGACGTCGTGAATGGCTCGCCCACCCCGATCGTGATCGGGAGCTTCTTCGGCGACTCCTGCGGGAGCGCCTTGGCGGTCGCCGCGGCACGAGCCTGCAGATCACCGAACAGCGCCCGGTCGCTGGCGGAGAGATCGGTCGACTGGCTGAGCGCCTTGAAGTCGGATCCCATCCCGGCGATCTGATGCGCGGCGCTGACGGTGTCGTTGACGACGCCGTTGATGTGATTCTGGCTCGTCTTCGGCGCGGCCGGGAGGGCGCGGTTGAGAATGTGCAGCAGAGCCTGGTTCTGCCAGAAGCAGACCGCGAACGTGATCGCCAGCGCAACGGCGCAGATGATCAGACGGCTACGGAGCTCGTCGAGGTGGTCGACGATGCTCAGCCGCTCTTCGTGCCCAATGGGCCGAATGACCCGCGCCACTACCTGCCGCCCTTCCCGCCCGGGCTAGGAGCGCTGCTCGGAGCCGACCTCGGCCGACGTTCGCTCGGCCTCGGTCTTGGTCGTGGCGGTGTTGGCCGGAGCGGCCGGGGTGGCGGTGCTCTCGGAGAGCGCCGGGCGCTCGGCCCCGTTCCTCCTCCTCCTTGCCGGTGATCCCGTCCTTGAACTCGCGGATCCCCTGGCCGAGCTGCTTGCCCAGGCCCGGGAGCCGCTTCGGACCGAAGATCAGCAACACGATCACGAGGACGACGATCAGATCGGTGGTGGGATTACGGAACATGCGTGGCCTCCGGATGGGGTTTCCAAGGGTAGCGGTCGCGCTGAGGCTTGGCTGGGCGGTCACGCTCAAGGTCTCCCCGAGCTGAGCCGATTAAAGGGTCAGCCGGGAGGCACCGATGCAATCCGATCCCCACCACCACTCAGTCCGTCGAATCGTTCTTCCCAGCGGAAGGTCCATAGAGGTTGTGCGTTTCCACGAAACCGAAGATCAGGTCCGCCATGGACTCCACGTCTGCCCCGGGTGCGACTCGGAGCTCGTGCAGCCGATCTGCTGGAGCGAGGCGAGCGACGAGCGGTGGGAGCTGACGCTCGAGTGCCCCAACTGCTGGTGGTCGACCGAGGGCCTGTACGAGCGCGAGGAAGTGCACCAGCTCGAGGAGCGCCTCGACGACGGCCTCGCCGAGATGCTTGATGACCTCAAGCGCTTGACCCACGCGAACATGGCCGATCAGATCGATCGCTTCATCGCTGCGCTCGAGGCCGACCTAGTCCTCCCAGAGGACTTCTGAGCGCCGCGCGTCCAAGGGGCGCGCCACCCCGAAGCAGACGCTACGCATACCGCTCGACGACCCCGTCGGCGACCAGTTCGAGCGCCCCGCGCTGGCGGCCGGGCAGCCGGGGCAGGTCGCGCTTGGCCGCCGCCACGAGCTCGAGCGCTCGCTCGCGGGCGCTTGCCAGCGCACCTGTGGCGGCGATCCGCCGGCAGATCTCGGCGGCGTGCTCGGCGCCCTCGGCGGCGACGGTGCGCAGGTCGACCGAGGCCAGCTCGGGGTCCTGCGCCCGGGCGAGGATCAGTGGCAGGGTGACCGTGCCATCGAGCAGGTCGGTCCCGATCGGCTTGCCGGTGCGCTCGGGCGGTCCTGAGACGTCGAGGATGTCGTCGAGAATCTGGAAGGCGACCCCGATCTGCTCGCCGAACGACCCGAGCGCCTCGGCGTCGGCGGACCCCTGGAGCGCCCCGAGCGAGCAGGCGGCGCGGAACAGCACCGCGGTCTTGAGCCGGCAGCGCTCGAGGTAGCGCTCGACGCTCACCGCCGCGTCGAAGGCGTCCGCGCGCTGCATCAACTCCCCCTCCGCGAGCTGGGAGCTGGCCCGTGAGAGCGCGCGCACCGCGTCGGGCGAGCCGGTGGCGGCGAGCTCGGCGAAGGCGCGCGAGAACAGAAGGTCGCCGGTGGCGGTGGCCAGTCGCCGCCCGCCCGACGCGACTACGGTCGGCCGTCCGCGACGCAGCGCGGATCCGTCGAGCACGTCGTCGTGGACGAGGGTCGCGGCGTGCACCAGCTCGACCGCCACTGCGGCGCGGACGAGGCCCTCGGTCTCGGGCGGGGGCGCGCCGGCACAGAGGCAGACGAGCAGCGGCCGCAGCCGCTTGCCCCCGGCCGCGATCGTCTCGCCGGCATAGCGGGCGAGCAGGGTGCCGTTCTCGGCCGCCAGCGAGAGCATCCGCTCCTCCACGCGGTCCATCAGGCGCGGAACCGAATCGCCTCCGGCCTCGACGACCGCCTGTGCAGCGTTCATGCCCGCACCCCGACATGGAGCGCGATGATCCCGCCGGCCGTCAGCAGATAGCGGATCCGCTCGAGGCCCGCCCGCTCCATCACGCCGCACAGCTCCTCCGGGCCTGGGAACCGCTTGACCGAGCTCGGCAGGTAGGCGTAGGCCTGCGAATCGCCGGCCAGCCGGCCGAGCGCCGGGACGGCGTGGTCGAACCAGATGTGAAAGAAGCTCGACAGCGGCGGCCGCTGGGGCGTCGTGATCTCGAGGATGACGACCCGCCCGCCCGGACGCACGACCCTGGCCATCTCACTCACACCGCGCTCCAGGTCGGAGAAGTTACGCGCGCCGAAGCCGACGGTGACCGCGTCGAAGGCGCCGTCCCCGTAGGGGAGCGCAAGCGCGTCTGCCGACTCGAAGATGATCGGGGAGCCCTGCGCCGCCGCCTTCTCGCGGGCAATCGAGAGCATCCGCTCGGAGAAGTCCGAGCCGACCACCTCGCCGCCGGGCGCGACGCGGGCGGCGAGCTCGAAGGCAAGGTCGCCCGTGCCCGTGGCCACGTCGAGGGCGTGAGCGCCGGGCGCGACGGCCGCGAGATCGGCCGCCCGCCGGCGCCACTTGTGGTGCAGACCCGCAGTCATGACCGAGTTCATCCGGTCGTAGACGCCGGAGATCCGGTCGAACATGGCCTGGACCTGCGTGTCCTGGAGGGTTCCCAACGACTCGTCGGACTTGGTGCGTGCGCTCGCCGTCACGGCTGGTCCCGCAGCGCTGGCTACTGAAGCTCAGACAGGAAGTTGACCAGGTTCTGGAACTTCTGCGGATATTGCTGAGCCAGGCCCTTGAACGACGGCATCGGGGCCGTCGGGTTGCGCAGCGTCGAGGCGATCGCAGCCGGACGCAGCTTCGAGCCGATGTGGGTCAACGGCGGTCCCGGTCCGTTATTGCCGTTGTCCCCGATCTGGTGGCAAGCCAGGCAGCCGGACTGACCGACGACGAGCTTGCCCGCATTGAACACCGCGACCTCCTGCGCCGTAAAGCTCGCCGGGGCCTTCATGTCGACCGAGTTCGGCGAGCCGGCGTTGGCCCCGGCGTAGGTCAGATAGGCCATCGCGAAGATCGTCACCAGGCCGGCGGAGAGCGCTATCGGCCGGCGCCAGATCACGCGCTCGGGGCTGCGGTCGTAGAACGGCAGCAGGAACAGCAGAATCATGCAGATCGTGGGCACTCCGATCGTGGCCATCGGCGTGAACACCGGCGGCTTGATCACCCGCAGAACCTCGAACAGGAAGAAGAAGTACCAGTCCGGCCGCGGCACGTAGGTGGTCGTGGTCGGGTCGGCCTTGGGCCCCATCTCCGCGCCGAACAAGAGCGACAGGAAGATGATCACCAGGATCACGACAAACGCCATGATCGAGTCCTTCGCGACCGCGTACGGGAAGAACGGCTTGCCCTGGTTCTTCAGGATCGAGTACTCGCGGAGATATGCCTCCTTCTGGGCCTGGTTCACGGCGTCACACCTCCGACCGCTCGACCACCTCGGGCTCGTCCTCGACCTTGACCCAGGGCGGCGCCGAGATTCCGAGCTTGGTGATCAGGTACAGGTGGGCGCCGATCAGCACGGCAATCAGGCCGGGCACCAGCAGCATGTGGATTGCGTAGAAGCGCGACAGCGTCGTCGCCCCGAACTCGGGCCCGGCGCGCAGGAAGTCCGACAGGTAGGGCCCGATGAACGGGCCGGTGCCGTTGATGTTGACGCCGACGATCGTCGCCCAGTAGGAGCGCTGATCGAACGGGAGCAGGTAGCCGGTGAAGCCCATCACCAGCGTCAGGATCAGCAGCACGACGCCGATGATCCAGGTCAGCTCGCGCGGATACTTGTAGGCGCCGAAGAAGAACACGCGCCCCATGTGCAAGAAGATCAGGATGACCATCACGGACGCACCCCACTTGTGCATGCCGCGCACGAACTGGCCGAGGAACGCGTCGTCGGTGATATAGCGGATCGACTCATACGCGCCGCCGGTGGCGTCCGGCCGGTAGTACATGGCGAGGAACACACCGGTGATCGCCTGCGAGAGAAACGCGAACATCGTCGCCGAACCGAGCGTGTAGGCCCAGTTGATCCCGCGCGGGACCTTGCGATAAAGCATCCATCGCAGACCGGGCGCGAGGCCGGTGCGCTCGTCGATCCAGTCGACGACGGTGATCCCCGCCTCGGCGGGCGTCACTTTGCCGTTGCCGTTGTCGCCGGGGCGCTTGGGCTTCGGCAGCAGGATCTTGGGGAGCGGGGGCGCCTTGGGCATCAGTTGCTCGGAAGGACGGAGGTCGAGAAGCGCTTCGGATACAGATACTGGCCGATGCCGTCGAGCGGCTCACCCGGATCGCGCGGGGAGAAGCGCTGGAGCTCCGAGTTGACCGAATAGCGGGGGCCGATCTCGACAAGACCGTTGTTCAGGCGCGTGTAGAAGCGATCGAGCGGCCGCACCGGGGGCCCACCGACGGGCGCCCCGCGGAAGTTGTAGACGCCGCCGTGACACGGGCAGATGAAGCGCTCGGCGGCCGATACGAAGCGGACCGGGCAGCCGAGGTGCATGCAACGCGACGAGAGCGCCACGAAGTGGTTGTACTGGTCCTCGGGCTCGGTGTCGATGGCCGGATTGCGGGAGCGGACGTAGGCGATCGACTTGCCGGTCTCGCCGAGACCGGGCACGATCGTGATCACCTTCACGGAATAGGTGTCGTTCGGGAAGTCCGACGGCACCCCGATCGGCTGCCAATCGAAGGGGACGCGGCTGAACAGCGGCCCGAGAGCGAAGCCGAGGGCCGGCAGCGCGATCGCGGCGACCGTGGCCGCCCCCGCGGCGTTGACCGTGAGGTCCATGAACCGCCGGCGCGAGACGGTCTCGCCCTCGAACGCGCCCGGCATGTTCCGCTCGGTCGTGTACTTCGGCTTGGCCTGTTTATGTCTATCTGGCAAGAGCGGTTCGAGGAGACGGACGGCGAAACGTGAAGGCGGCCTAAAGGGTACCGACTAGGTCCCGACAGGCGTCATCAGGGCAGCGCGCGCTTGGCCGCGGATGCCTCCCGGAGGGCGGCCGCGGCGCGGGGGTCCGCGCCCCTGGCCAGCCGTTTCGCGTCCTCGTGGCCGGGCGACGGCCCCCACCCGATCGCCACCGCCCCGGCCTCCCAGACGGCCTCGGCGAGCTCGGCATCTCCGTCGGCGTGGGCCTGGGCGACGAGCGAGATCACGTCAGCAAGCTCGGCCACGGCGTCCAGGTCGCCGATCGCCGCGAGCCGCGAGAGCCCGAGCGCGTAGAGCTGATCGCCGAGCAGCAGAGCCAGGTCTCGGTCGTCGGTGCTGACCACCTGTCCGGTTCCGTAGTGCAGTCGCGAGCCCTCGAGGATCATCTCGAGGAGCAGCTCGTACTCGCCCGCCCGGGCCCTCGCGCGCGGGCCGGAGGCGGCCAGCTGAGCTGGTCCGGCGTCCGTCCCCGCGTCGGATCCGATCGCGTCCGCGAGCGCGCCCCCCTGGGCCCGGAACGCGTCGGCGAGACTCACGCCCGCACCTCGGCGAACGCCTCGCGCGCGGCCAGCGCCGTCTGCTCGATGTCCAGCTCGGTATGCGCGAGCGACGGGAACCACGCCTCGAACTGCGAGGCCGGAGGGTACACCCCCCGTTTCAGCAGGCCCCGGCACCAGGCGCCGTAGGCGCTCAGGTCCGATGCCGCGGCGTCCGCATAGCGGTGGACCGGCGAGGGGCGGAAGAACGGCGTCACCAGGCCGGTCACGCTCTGCACGACAATCTCGACGCCCGCATCGAGCGCCGCATCGCGCAGGCCGTCGGCGAGCAGCCGGGTGAGCTGATCGAGCCGCTCGTATGCCGCCCCGTCGAGGCGCTCGAGCGTGGCCAGGGCGGCCGCCACGGCGAGCGGGTTGCCCGACAGCGTGCCCGCCTGGTACACGTCCCCCGCCGGCGCGATCCGCTCCATCAGCGAACGCGGGCCCCCGTAGGCGGCGGCGGGCAAACCGCCACCGATCACCTTGCCGAGGATGCTGAGATCGGGGATTACGCCGTAGCGCTCCTGGGCGCCGCCGCGCGCGACCCGGAATCCGCTGATCACCTCGTCGAACACAAGCAGCGCGCCGGTCCTGTCGGCCTGGGTCCGCAGGAGCTCCAAAAAGCCCTGCTCAGGCGGCACAACTCCCATATTTGCCGGGATCGGCTCGGCGACGATCGCGGCGAGCTCACGCGCCTCGGTCGCCTCCACGAACGCCCCCGGGTCGTTCCAGGGCACGATCACGGTGTCGCCCGCGGCCGCGGCGGTCACGCCGGGGCTGGCGGGGATCGCCTGCGTGGCCAGGCCCGAGCCCGCCTGGGCCAGGAGCCCGTCGACGTGACCGTGGTAGGCGCCGGCGAACTTGAGGATCGTCTCGCGGCCGGTGACCGCGCGTGCGAGGCGCAGCGCGCTCATCGTCGCCTCGGTCCCCGACGAGGTCATGCGCAGCATCTGCACCGACGGGACCCGTGCCGCGACCTCCGCCGCTAGCGACACCTCGGCCTCGGTCGGCGCTCCGAAGCTCGTGCCGTCGGCCGCCGCCGCGCACACCGCATCGACGACGGCCCGGTCGGCGTGACCGAGAATCAGAGGGCCCCACGAGCTGACCCAGTCGACGTATTCGCCGCCGTCGACGTCGCGGATTCTCGACCCCCGACCAGACGCTATGAAGATCGGGTCGCGGCCGATCGCGCGCATCGCCCGGACGGGGGAGTTCACACCGCCTGGGAGCAGCGAGAGCGCGCGCTGGTAGATCTCAGCCGAGCGCGTCACACCCCGGCGTGCTCGCGTTCCCAGGCGCGGTAGTCGTCTGTGAAGTAGAGCAGCCGGATCTTCTTGAACTCCGTGGAGGAGTACAGCGTCGAGCGGTCCGTGATTCCGGTTTCGAACGCGATCGAGTCGAGGATCGCGTCGCATTCGTCCTTCGAGCGGCCGTGGGCCATCGTGAAGATCGAGTACGGCCAATCCTGGTAGGTCGGTCGCTGGTAGCAGTGGGAGATGCCGCGGAACGAGGCCATCTGCGGGCCCAGCTCCATGATCCGCTCGTCCGGAACCTTCCACACGCCCATCCCGTTGGCGCTGAACCCGGCGCGCCGATGGAACAGGATTGCGGCCACGCGGCGGAGGAGCCTCCGCTCCTGCATGCCCTCGAGGTGCTCGAGCAGCTGCGCCACCGGGATGCCGAGCGCAGCCGCCGCAGGCGCGTAGGGCTCGGGGATCACGGGCATGTCGCCCTGGAGCGCACGAATCACGCTCACGTCGAAATCGTCGTAGGGCTGGCGCTCGGTCTCGGCCGGCTCGACCGCGGCGGCCGACTTGGCCAGCGCCTCGGTGCCGCCCTCCATCTCCAGGTCCATCCGGATCTTGAACAGCTTCAGCGTCGGCAGCTGGCGGATCGAGTCGGCGCCGGCCAGCTTGGCCACCACCTCGAGCGTGCCCTCGAGGCCGAGCGGCGACCCGGGCTCGGTGGCGATCGTGAACCAGATGTTGAACTCGTGGTTGCGCAGGTAATTGTGCGAGACGCCGGGATGCTCGTTGATGATGTTCGCGGCTCGCCAGGGGTTCTCGGGATCCACCTTGGCCGCGACCAGCATCGAGGAATATCCGAGAGCACGCGTGTCGAAGATCGGCGTGACCTGGCGGATGATGCGCTCCTCGAGCAGGCGGTTGACGCGCTCAATCGCCTCGGACTCGGCGATCCCGGCCTCGCCTGCGACGTGCTGGTAGGGGCGAGGGGCAATCGGGAACGACCCCTGCATCAGGTTGAGCAGACGCTTGTCGAGTTCGTCGAGCGGAACGGCGGCTCCATGCTTGCGGCTGCGGAGCTTCGAACCATGCTGCGATCCCGTCACTGGAGCCATCCGGCGGCGTCCTTCGCGTGGTAGGTGATGATGATGTCCGCGCCGGCACGCCGGATCGCGGTGAGGATCTCGAGCACCGTCGCGCGCTCGTCGATGTAGCCGGCCGCGGCCGCCGCCTTGACCATTGAGTACTCGCCGCTGACGTTGTACGCGGCGAGCGGCATCGCCGTCTCGTCCTTGATGCGCCGGATCAGGTCGAGATATGGAAGCGCCGGCTTGACCATCACGATGTCAGCGCCTTCCTCGACGTCGAGCTTCGCCTCGCGGACCGCCTCATCGCCGTTGGCGGGATCCATCTGGTAGGCGCGGCGGTCACCGAACGCGGGCGCGGAGTCGGCCGCCTCGCGAAACGGCCCGTAGAACGCCGAGGCGAACTTGGCCGAGTAGGCGAGGATCGGCGTGTCGGAAAAGCCCTCGTCGTCGAGCGCCGAGCGGATCACGCCGACCCGCCCGTCCATCATGTCGCTCGGCGCGATCAGATCGGCGCCGGCACGGGCCTGCGAGACGGCGGTCCGGGAGAGGAGCTCGAGGGTGGCGTCGTTATCGATCGTGAAATCGGTCCCGCCCGCCCGCACGACCCCGCAGTGCCCATGACTGGTGTACTCGCACAGGCACAGATCGGTGACGACGATCAGGTTCGGGTGGGCCTCCTTGATCGCGCGCGTCGCCAGCTGCACGATGCCCTCGTCGTCCCACGCCCCGGAGCCCTCGTCGTCCTTGGCCGCCGGCAGGCCGAACAGGATCACTGCCGGAATTCCCAGCGCCGCGGCCTCGCCCGCCTCGTCGACCGCGTGCGCAATCGACAGGTGGTCGACACCGGGCATCGCCGCGATCGGCTCGCGCCGGTCGACCCCATGGGCGACGAACATCGGAAGCACGAAGTCGGACGGCGACAGTCTCGTCTCACGCACGAGACCGCGGAGGGCGCGGGTCGCGCGGAGTCGGCGCAGGCGGGTCTGCGGAAACGGCATTGCCCGATTGAGGATACCCGCGGACGGCCCTGCGGCCGAGCGGGCGGCGCCGGTCAGACGACGTTCCAGGGCTCGGAACGCCACGCGGTGACGAGACCGCCCTCGACGTAGGGGTCGCCGGTGACGAAGCGCTCGACCTCCTCCGCCGTTGCGTCCCGGAACACGATCGCCGCGCCATGTGGCGGATCTCCGAGCGCGCCGGCCATCACGATCCGGCCCGCCTCGCGCTCGGAGGCGATCCTCGCCAGGTGCGCCTCGCGGTAGGGCCCGCGGCGCTCGAGGATCTCGTCGATGTAGTCGTAGAAGAGGATGTGGTGAGTAGCCATCGCTTACACCCTACGCCCGCAGCGCGTGCCGGCGCGATACGCTCTCAGTCGTGGCCGATATCCAGAAACGCGGTAGCTACACGCCCCGTCGCCGGCGCGAGCAGCGGGCCTACCGGCTGATCGTCGCCGGGGGGGTCGCGGGCGTGGTCGGAGTGGCCGGGCTTGTGCTCGCGATCGCCGGCGTGATCGGCGCCGGGCTGCCGATCATCGCGCTCATCGTCGCAGCGATCTGCGCGGTGATGTTCAACCGCACCGTCGCGCGCTAGCCCGAGGCCCTCAGGCGAAGCGGCGCAGGGCGAGCCTGGCCAGGGCCGAGAACGCCAGCGTCAGCACGAGCAGGTGGATGATCGGCCCGAGGATCCCCGGCGGGGTGCCGCTGAACGCGTAGTTGACGGCATCGAGCGCGGCCTTGAACGGGAACACGAAGGCGATCGCGTCGAGCACCGACTTCAGCGTCCCGGACACTGCGTTTGCGGGTACGAGCGCGACGAACGCGATCGGCAGCGAGATCAGGATCGCCATCAGCGACGCCGCGCTCACCTCGCGCGCGATGCCGCCTATCGCCACGCCGAGCGCGCCGAACGCCAGGCCGCCGGCCGCGAGCGCCAGGATCCAGAGCTCGAACTGGGTCCAGTCCAGATGCACGAACAGCGATACGAAGGCGGCCATCACGAGCGTCACCAAGCCGGCGCAGACGGCGGCCAGCGTCACCTTCTCGCCGAGCAGCGTGTTCGGCGAGACGAGCCCGCGGACGAGGCGCGAGTATGCATGCTCGGAGCGCTCAATCGCGAGCATCCCCGCCGCCAGCAACAGGGCCACGAACATGAGCGAGATGATCACCGCGATCGCCGCGGCGTAGGAGTCGCTCGGCGTCGTCTTGCCGGCGAGGTCGGTCTCGTGGACGTTGAGCGGGTTGACGATGCCGCTGAGCGTCGGGTTGGCGAAAGCCAACCCCTGGATGGCCAGGTCCGCGAACGCCACCACCTGGTGGAGCGCGGCCCGCAGCGCCGACCGCTGGGGCAGCGAGCCGATCGTCCCGTTGACGATCGTGCGCGCGTTGCGCAGCCCGAGCAGACGGAAGTTCTGGCCGGCGAACTTGATCGTGCCGCCGTTCAATACCTGCTGCAGGTCACCGATGGCGACGCGCAGGACCTGCTGGGACAGGCCCTCATTGACCGCGTTCAGCCGTGTGGTGATCGCCTGGTCCACAAGCTGGCGCTCGAGCGGATCGCGCGAGTTCAGGTACAGCTCGACCGTCGGGCGGCCGATGCCGGTGGTGACGAACGACTTGATCTCGGCCGGGATCTCCGCCGGCACGATCAGCGCCGCCAGCGCCTCACCGCTATGCACCTTCGCGATCGCCTCGTCGGCCGAATTGACCTTGACCCGGTCGATCGACTGGAAGAGCTGCTGCTCATAGCTCTTGAGGTTGATGTTCTCGCCGCCGAAGTTGATCACCTGGTTTCCCGGCGGCACCTCGTTGTAGAAGGCCACCTTCGGCTTCCCCGGCGGGCTCGACAGGGCGAAGCCGATCATCAGCGCGATCAGGACCGGGTAGATCGCCAGCAGGCCGGTGAGCAGCGGAGAGCGCTTGAGGATCTGGAGATCCTTGATCAGCAGCCAGCGCATCTCAGTGGCCCTGCTCGCGCAGGAAGCGGACGAACGCCGCCTCGAAGTCGCGTGGGTCGCCGCCGACCCTCTGCTCGAGCTCGATCGGCGTGCCGGTGAACAGCAGCTCCCCGTCGACGAGCACGAGCACGCGCGTGGCGTAGCGCTCGGCCTCGGAGACGTTGTGGCTCGAGAACACCACCGCCGTCCCGCGGCCGGCGAGCCCGCCGATGAACTCCCACAGCCGCTCGCGCTGGCGCGGGTCCAGCGACGCCGACGGCTCGTCGAGGAGCAGCACAGAGGGCTCGCAGAGGAGACCTATGGCGATGTTCACGCGCTGCTGGTTACCGCCCGAGAGCTTGCCCACCTCCTCGTCGGAGCGCTCCCGCAGGCCGGTCTGGTCGAGCATCTCATCCACGGCCGCGTCGGGGTCGGGGAGCTTCTCGAGCCGGGCGAACAGGCGCAGATTCTCGGACACCGACAGCTTCGAGTACAGGGCCGGCTGCTGGGGAACCCACCCGATCTCCCGAGCCGGGCGCGTGACCTCGCCCTCGCTCGAGGGCAGCACTCCGGCGAGGATCGAGAGCAGCGTCGTCTTCCCTGCGCCGTTGGGCCCGATGATCGAGACGAGCTCGCCGGGCTGGACCTCGAAGCTGATGTCCTGGAGCGCGGTTCTGGTGCCGAAGCGCTTGGTCAGCGAACGGGCCGCCAGCGTGGTGGCGGCATCGCCGGTGGCGGTGCTTGTCGGCACGCGGTGGAGGCTACCCGGTGCTTCTCACGCGCGGCTCAAGCGACGCGCCGCACGAACGGCAGAACGCATCGGCTGCTCCGGCCACCGCGCCACAGTCCGGACATCGATCCGGTTCGAGGCCGAGCGCCGCCAGCACGGGCGCCGGCGTGCCCCATGGCTCGAGGACGAGGTGCCGGCGCAGGTAGACCACGGTCTCCTTGATCACGGCCGCGATCGGCAGCGCGACCAGCGCCCCGACGATCCCGTAGAGCTGGTAGCCGATCAGCAGCGAGAGGATGATCAGGATCGGGTTGATCCGAAGCGAGATCCGGAACACCTGAGGTGCGACGAAGTGGCCCTCGAGCTGCTGCAGTCCGATGAACAGGAGCGTCACCCAGAGCGCGCTGATCGGGTCGTTGAAGAGGGCAACCAGGATCGCCGGCAAAGGCCCGATGATCGGCCCGATGTAAGGAATGAACTCCATCAGCCCGTAGAACGCGCCGAAGAACACGGCGTACTTCTGGCCGGCGGGGAAGATCCCGATCACGCCGAAGATCCAGAGCGCGATCGCGGCGCTCGTGCCCATGATCAGGCTGAACAGGACCTGACCGCGGACGTAGCCGAAGACGGCGCGCTGCACGAGCAGCGGGAAGTCGTCCTCCTGCGTGCCGTCGCCGGGCGGCATGATCCGGCGGACGAGATCGCCGATCTGCTTGCCGTACACGAGCAGGTAGATCGACAGCACGAGCACGAGGATCAGGTCGAAGCCGATCGTCACCACCTGGGAGAGCAGGTCCTTGGAGAAGGAGACGATGCTGCCCGAGCTCTTGAGCACGTTCTTCTGAAGCGTCTGCAGCGCGGTCTGGCCCTGCTTCTGGATCTGGACGTGGATCCCGTGGTTGTTGAGCCAGGTCTGGAGGTTGGCCAGGTCGTGGTTGGCCTTGTCGACGAACGTCGGGACCTCGTTGGCGAAGCGGCTTACCTGAGTGCTCACCGGGTCCGAGAGGGCGACGCCAATCGCGCCGACGATCGCGAAGCCACCGACGTACACGAGCAGGATCGCCAGGCCGCGAGGCATGCCGCGCTCGAGCTTGCGCACCAGCGGGTTGAGGATCAGCGCGATCACGCTGGCGATGATCAGGATCAAGAGCACCGTCCCGGCCGCGCGGGCGAGCGCCCACAGGCCGAGCAGCCCGAGCGGCAGCAGCACGAGCTGAATCCACCGCGGCACGACCACAGGCGCGACTGGGCTGGCGGGCGAGGGCAGGTCGTCCTTGGAAGGCTCGCCCGGTATCTCGGCGTCGGGAGAGTCGGGCGGCTCGCCCTGCGCCATCGGCAGCTCGGGCTCGGCGGCGCCGGAGCCGTCGCGCTCGTCGGCCGCCCCGGGGCCCTCAGGCCTGTGCGTCGGTTTCCTCAAACGCATGTAACTGGAAGTATGCGCCTGGAGTGGACGTGACTGAAACGATCAGCATCCTGTTCGTCGGCGACATCGTCGGTGGGATCGGCAGGCGCACGTTGCTGGCGCTACTGCCCTCGCTGCGCGAACGGTACGGGCCGGACTTCATCGTGGTCAACGGTGAGAACGCCGCCGGCGGCCTCGGGATCACACCCAAGATCGCCGACGATCTGTTCGCCGCCGGCATCGACGTGATCACGCTCGGAAACCACACCTATCGCCATCGTGAGATCTACCCCTACCTCGACCGCGAGGAACGCATCCTGCGCCCGGCGAACTTCCTCCGCAGCCAGCCGGGTCACGGCTGGTGCGTGGCCGAGCGCGGCGGCGTCCGGCTCGGAGTGGTCTCGGTCTCGGGCAACCTGTACATGAACGCCGGCCGTCCGGCGTTCTCGGAGGCCGATGCCGCACTCCACGCGCTCAGAGACAGAGCCGATCAGATCCTCGTCGACATGCACGCCGAGGCGACGAGCGAGAAGATCGGGATGGGCTGGCACCTCGACGGCCGTGTGACGGCGGTCGTGGGCACCCACACGCACGTGCCGACCGCGGACGCGCGGGTGCTGCCGGGTGGAACGGCGTATATTACCGACGTCGGAATGACCGGGCCGCGGGGGGGCGTGATCGGCGTCAAGCGCGAGCTCGCGGTAGAGGCGATGGTCACACGCATGCCGATCAAGTTCGAGACCTCGACCGAGGACCCGTGGGTGAACGGCGTGCTGATCAGGACCGGCGGGCCGATGCGGGCGGAGTCAATCGAGCCGGTCCTGGTCCCTGCGCCCGACGGGCTGCGATAGCGGAGCTGGCTAAACCGCGGCCGCCACGACCGGGTGGCGCTCGCCGGAGCCCTCGATCGCCTTCAGCGCCTCTCCGATCTCCGACGGGAAGGAGGCGATCGCGGCCACGATCAGCATCGGGAAGAACCAGGGAATGTAGAGGTAAAACCAGTGCGTGAGGCCGAGCTGGAAGCAGATCATCACGGCGGCGCCAAGCGCGGCCACCTCAACGACGGTCCGCCGACGCGGTACGAAGGCGACGAGCACCGCGAGCCCGACAGTCAGCGCCTGGACGGCGTGTTGGAGTCCTCCAAGCCCACCCCACAGGCCCCAGACCGAGAACGGCGAGGTGCGGTCGAACTGGGATACGACGGTTTGTTTCCAGAACGTGTGCAGGCTGCTGTTCGGCAGCACCGGGACCATCACCAGCACGACAGTCAGGCCGAAGCCTAACGCGAACCCGAGGACCGAACGCTTGCGCGGGAACACCGGGTCGGTGCCGCGCATGAACAGCGGGGCAAGGATGAACGGGGAGAACTTGGCCAACCCCGCGAGCGCGGTCGCCGCGCCCCGGGCGGGTGGTGATGTGATCACGAGCAGCGCCAGCACGATCAGCATCGACACCAGCGAATCGTTGCTGTTGGAGCTCAGCGAATAGAGCGTGAACGGGTACGCAGCCCACATGTAGGCCAGTACCGTGCCGGTGTTGGGGCCCCGGATGCGCCGACCGAGGAAGTACAGGCCGAACAGGGTGAGCAGGTCGAACGCGATCGCGGCCGCGTGCGCCGCCGGCAGGTCATCCCAGGTGCCACTCCAGCCGAACATGGCTCGGAACGGCACGTACGCGTAGTAGTTGACCGGCCCGTAGGTATCGCCGTGGACGTTGTCCTGCGGGAAGTGCCCGTAGAGCTGCTGGCCGTGGATCAGCTTGTCGGCGCCGATCACGCCGGCGTAGCCGACGTCGATCACGTTCGAGTTCGTGACGTTGAGCCCGATCCGGAACCCGAGCAGGAAGACCACGCCGACGGCGAGCCACGAGACGGGCACGATCAGTCGCAGCGGCGATCGCGGCACGCCCTTGCCGAACGCCAGCAGAAGCATGCGCACGAGGAGGTAGAGCAGGAAGGGATATGCGAGCGGCACCGAGAGCCCGATCTCGGCGTGGTTGAAGTAGGCGAGCGAGATCGAGAATCCGACCAGCGCCAGCAGGTCCAGATGCAGCAGCGACGGCCGCCGGCGCCAGGGCACAAACGGGAGCAAGAACAGCACGCACAGCGGGATCCATACGTACCAGGCATTGACGCGCCGCCCGAACGCCCCCGGGTAGCCACGCGCCATCGTCCACGCGACCTGGAACCCGGTCCATGCCTCGGTCACCTTCCCGGTGGCGTCGTCGACATAGACCTGGGCGAGCTCTTTTCCGTTCGGGCCAGGGGTGAACCAGCTCACCTGCCACCGGCCGGGGCGCTTCGTGTACTCGTAGTGCTTGAGATTCGGGTGCCGGCGAAGCTCGTCTCGGATCTTGCCCACCCGGGCGGCGATGGCCTCGGCTCTAGAGGCGTTAAGCCCGTAGCCGGAGGGCGGCTTGTGCTGGGAGGTGACCAGCACCGGGGCGTTGGGATCGGGGACCGTCGCCCTCGCCGACGACGTGGCCGCGGCCGCGCGGGTTGCGAGCCCGAGAACCAGCAGGGAGGCGCAGCACAGGAGCGCTGCCAGGCGGGACCAGGACCGGCGAGTCGTGCTTACGCCTTGAAGCTCCAAAGCTTCTGCCCGAGGAACGACAGCGGCGTTCCGGCGACGATCGCGATCGCCTGCGCAACGACCTTCGGCATCCCGGCACCCACCAGCGTGACCAGCACGACGTAGGTGAAGGCGAAGGCGACGAGCGACACCGCGAAGAAGCGGGCCGCCTGGAAGATCGGATGCTGGTGTCTGGCGTCGAACGTCCAGTGACGGTTCAGCCAGAAGTTGTTCATCACCGAGACCACGAACGCGATCACGGCGGACAGCCGGTAGTCGATCGCCAGGAGATGAACGCAGATCGCGAAGACCACGAGGTTGACCACGTAGCCGCTCGCTCCGACCGTGACGAAGCGACCGAGCTGAAGCCAGTTGCGAGGCTGGCGAACGCCGTGGCGCACGCGGGCTCGGAACGGGATCTCGACAGCCGCGGCGAACTCGACGGTCGTTGTCATCTCTTCGGGCATTCGCGGAATGTATCGGCCCCACGTCGGGCCGATAGAACTAGATGAACGGCTAACCAGGTCCTAATCAGCAGTTGGTACGGAGCCTAATCCGAAATGCTCCCGAACGAGTGGGGTGACGTCTTGAAGGGACCAAAGATCACGCTCCTCGCGCGACCGCGGGCCGGTGCCGCACCACAGCAGCGCCCCGAGCGAGTCGGAGCGGTGAAGTGACCCGTGCGAGCCACCGCCGACGTGGTCGGCGCCTCCCCAGTCTACGAACTCGTAGCCCGGCGCGGCCGAAAGGAGCACGTCGCCCGCGGTCGAGCAGTTGACGGCGGACCACATCCGCGCCAGCGCGTCCGGGTACTCGGTGCAGAGGAAGCGGCCGTCCTGGAGCTCGGCACGGATCGTGGCCAGCTCGCCGTCGACGCTCCACCGATCGCCGTGTCCATCGAGCAGATCGCCGCCGGGCGAGAAGCGCAGCTCGCCGCGCCCGCTGCGCACCGCGGCCTCGGTGGCCGAGAGCTTCCAGATCAGCAGGTCGACGCCGTCGAGCTCCCCGGCGGCATCCAGCGATCGCTGGACGAGATCGTCGCGGCGATCGTCATCGAGCGCATAGATCATCGCCGAGCGCTGGGCGGGACTGAGCGCGACCTCGGCGCCGGCCGAGCGCGACGGGCTGTTCGTCGCCACCTTGAAGTCCTCGAACGCCTCGTCGAGGCGGATCCGCTCCTCGACGGCGGCCTGTGAGTGGTCGGAGGTGACGATCACCGCGTGGTCCTCGAGGAACGCATCCGGGCCGCCGGCAGCGTGCATCAGCCGCTCCAGCTGACGGTCAGCGGCGGCGATCGACGTGACCTGCGCGTGGGGGCCGTTCTTGTGCGACCAGGCGTCGTTGTCGGGCAGCGAGAAGAGGAGGAAGTCGAACAGGTCGTGCTCGACCAGATACGCGCCAACGCAGCCGGTGTGCTGGTCACGGATCCCCGGCATCCCGAGCTGTCCCCGGCACCCGGTCTTGCGGCTGGCGTAGAGGTCGGCGTAGAACAGCTCGAGCGGCCCGTCGATCGTGCGCCGGAACAGGGTCGAGGTGACGATTCGCGCCAGCGCCGTCTCGTTCGACACCTCGTGTTGATATCGCCCGCGGTAGATCAGGTAGGTCGTCCCGGCGGTACGAACATCGGTGTCGTCGAGAGCCTCGAACACGGTGTCGACGTCGTGCGAGAGGTGCTCGGCGTTCATCCGGTAGACGGTGTCGGTGAGCGAGCGCAGGACCCCGAACTGGCGCGAGGCCGAGAAGCTCGATCCGTACTCGACATAGCGCGCCTCCTCTCGGTGGTACCAGTTCATGCTCGGGATCAGATGGCGGTCAGGGCCGACGCCGGTGGTGATCGTCGCCGCGCATACCGGGGTGACCGACGGGAACGCGGCCACGCAGTCATCGACGTAGACACCTTCGTCCCGGATCCGCGCCAGGGCGGGCGCGCGGCCGGTGGCGATCGCGCGTTCGAGCATCGACGGCTTGAGCGCGTCGATCACGACGAGGACGAGCTTCTTGCGCTTCGTCTTGGCGCTCACCGAAGGATCCGCAGGCCCGCGTACTTCCGCTCGCCTCGTCGCCGGGCGGCAAGCAGGAACCACAGCAGCGCGACCAGCACGATCGGTCCGACCGGGGGCGCGAGGACCGAGAGAACCGCAGCCAGCAGTGCGGCGCCCTCGGCGTAGAGCGGGACAGCCGAAGCCGAGGCGGCGTCGAGGCGGGCGCGTACGCGGGCCAGCAGCGGGCGCGTTGCTGCGATCCCGACCAGCGCGCACAGGACGCCGCCGATCAGGCCCGGCCAGGCCGTGTAGTTGTCGTCGGCCAGGGCACCGGCGAAGAACAGCGCTCCGAGCACCAGCGAGACCGCGCTCAGCGCGTACAGCGGGGCACCTCTATTCAGCTTCTGCGGGCTGAGGCGGCGCTCGGCGGCCGACAGAATGATCGCGCCGAGGACCAGCGCAAGCAGGAACCAGGGGCTTTCCAGGAAAGAGTAGTCCGTGCCCTTGAAGTCGATCTCGACGTCACCGGCAGCCAGCGCCCCGACCGCGAGGCCGGGCAGGAACGGGCGGATGCCGACCGCTGCGGCAATACCGATTCCCTGGAAGATGTCGAAGGCGAGATGCACCGTGCTGTACCGTGACCGGTAGTGACGATAGACAAACGGGCACGATGAGCCCCGAGAGGGGTGCACCTACCCGGCGCCCGCGGTCAACGGCACGAGACATCGAACGCTACGCCGCGCTGTTTGCCGAGCGGACGAAGGTGATGAAGTCCTCGGCGATGCGGGACCTGATGGCGCTCACCGAGCGTGAGGACGTGATTTCGCTGGCCGGCGGGCTGCCCGATACCTCGACGTTCCCTCCCGACTCGTACGCGTCGCTGATGAGCGCGGTTGCGGTCGACTCGTGTGCGCGGGCGCTGCAGTACGGCCCGACCGAGGGCCTGGCCCTGGTCAAGAGGTGCATCGTCCGGGTGATGGCGGCCGAGGGACTCGAGGTCGATCCCGACGAGGTGCTGGTCACGACCGGAGGGCAGCAGGTCATCGACCTGGTGTGCAAGACGCTGCTCGATCCCGGCGACGTCGTGGTCACCGAGGCGCCGACCTATCCGGGTGCAGTGCCGACCTTCTCCACCTATCAGGCCGAGGTGGTGCAGGTGACGCTGGACCGCGACGGCATGCGGGTCGACGAGCTCGAGCAGATCCTCGACGAGCTCGAGCGGACCGGCCGCCGCCCCAAGTTCATCTACACGGTTCCGAACTTCCACAACCCGGCCGGTGTGACGATGTCGGTCGAGCGCCGGCGCGCGCTGGTGCGGATCGCGAGCGAGCGCGAGCTGCTGGTGCTCGAGGACAATCCCTACGGACTCCTGCGCTACGAGGGTTCGCCGCTCCCCACGCTGCGATCGTTCGACGACGAGTTCGTGATCTACGCGAGCACGTTCTCGAAGATCCTCTCCCCGGGCGTCCGGCTCGGCTGGGCCGTGGCGCCCGCCCCGATCCTGCAGAAGATGAACATCGGAAAGCAGGCCGCCGACCTTTGCTCCTCGTCGATCTCGCAGTACTTCGTCGCGGCGTACTTCGACTCGGGGCCGTGGGAGGACTACGTGCGCTCGCTGATCGAGATCTACCGCCGCCGTCGCGACGTGATGCTCGACGCGCTTGCCGAGCACTTCCCGCGCGAGGCCGAGTGGACGCACCCCGAAGGCGGGTTGTTCATCTGGGCGACGCTGCCGGACTACATCGACACCACCGACCTGCTGGCCCGGGCGCTCCAGGAGCACGTCGCGTTCGTGCCCGGCCGCGCCGCGTTCGTCGATGGCCGCGGAGGGTCGTCGATGCGGCTGAACTTCTCCGGAGTCGGGGAGGACGAGATCAGAGAGGGCGTCCGCCGGATCGGCGAGGTCGTCCGCGAGCAGGTCGAGCTGTACGGCACGCTGACCGGCGCCCAGGTGCAGACCGCGACTCGCACCACTCAGGCCCGCAGGACGGAGCCGGCTGCGGCCGACGCGGAGCTCGCGAAGGTGCTCCAGCTCCCGCGCAAGCGCGCCGGATGAACGGGGCGCTCGGGGGGCGGGCGTGAGCCGGATCGCGGTGTTGAAGGGCGGCCGCTCGCTCGAGCGCCAGGTCTCGCTCAAGTCCGGCGCGCGCGTGCAGGACGCGCTCGAGCACCTCGGGCACGATGTGCTTGCGATCGATGTCGGCGCCGACCTCGTCGAGCGCCTCAGCGACGACCGCCCCGACATGGCGTTCGTCGCGCTCCACGGCCGCGATGGCGAGGACGGGACCGTGCAGGAGCTGCTCGAGGTGATGGGCATTCCCTACACGGGCTCGGGCGTGTCGGCGTGCATCCGTGCCGCCGACAAGGTGCTGGCTAAGCACGCGATGCGCGATCGCGGCATCCCCACGCCGGACTTCTACGCGTTCAACGAGACGGCATTCCGTGAGCTCGGTGCCGCGCAGGCGCTGCCGGCGATCGAGGAGCGCCTCCAGTTCCCGATCGTGGTCAAGCCCGCGGGCCAGGGGTCGGCGCTCGGGATCAAGTTCGCGCGGACGGCGGCCGATGTCCCGGCAGCCCTGATCGCGGCCTTCTCGTACGACCGCAAGGTGCTGCTCGAGCGCTACGTGGCCGGACGCGACCTCGCGGTCTCGATCATCGACGATGCGTCGGCACCCCGCGCGCTGCCGATTGTGGAGGCCGTTCCCCAGCAGGAGGATTTCTACGACTTCGAGTCGCGCTACGAGTTCGGGCGCACGCGATTCGAGTGCCCGGCCGAGCTCGAGCCCGATGCCGCGGCGCGCGTCAGTGCGATCGCGATGGAGGTCTACGAGTTGCTCGGATGCTCGGGCTTCGCGCGCGTGGACCTGATGATCGATCGCGACGGCGACGACGCATACGTGCTCGAGGCCAACACGATCCCCGGTCTGACCGAGACTTCGCTGCTCCCCCAGGCGGCGGATGCGGCGGGGATCGGTTTCGACGAGCTGATCGAGCGTATCCTCCGGTCCGCACAGGGCGCATGAGGATCGAGGTTCAGCGCGACATCCTGCGGACGTTCTTCGCGCTTCGCGAGGCGCACACGACGACGCTCGCCCCGGCGCCGTATCGCCAGCGGGCAGACGTGTACACGGATCCCGAGCGGTTGGCGACGGAGATGAGCGCCCTGTTTCGCGGCCGCGCGCTGACGGTCGCGCTGAGCGCCGATGTGCGCTCCACCGGCGACTGCCTGGCAACCGAGGTCGCAGGCGTGCCGCTGCTGCTCGCGCGCGGCGAGGACGCGACCGTGCGCGGCTTCCTCAACATCTGCCGCCACCGTGGCGGGCGCGTGTTCACCGGGCGCGGAAGACCGGGGCGGGCGTTCAAGTGTCCGTATCACTCGTGGGCCTATGACCTTGACGGTGAGCTCCTCGGGCAGCCGCTCGCGCGCGATGCGTTCGAGGGGCTCGAGCGCTGCGAGTTCGGGCTCGTTCGCGTCCCGGTGGCCGAACGCTTCGGCCTGATCATGGCGCGACTGGGCTCGGGCGAGCCGATCGACGTCGAGGCTGAGCTGCACGGCGCCGGACCTGAGATCAGGAACTTCGACTTCGACTCGTGGCGCTTCCTCGACGAGCGCAGCGGCGTGTTCGACGCCAACTGGAAGCTGATCCACGACACCTTCACCGAGAGCTATCACGTGTTCTCGCTGCACCGCAACACACTCGCGCCGGACCTGCTCTCGACGCCGTTCGTGGGCGAGAACTTCGGTCCGCACACGCGCGGCGCCGTGATGCGCAAGGAGGTCACGAAGCTGCTCGAGCAGCCGGAGTCGGAGTGGGAACTGAAGCCCTACGCGTCGATCGTCTACCTGCTGTTCCCGAGCGTCATCATCAACCTGCCGATGAGCGGCCACGCCGAGTTCTGGGAGGTCTATCCCGAGCCCGACGATCCCCACCGGACCCGGGTCACGGTCAGGTTCTACGTTCCGCGCGAGCCGGCCGGCGACGAGGAGCGTGCGTTCTGGGACTCGAACGTCCGGTTCACGCAGAAGGTCGTGTTCGAGGAGGACTTCCGCCAGCAGCAGGACATCCACCGCTCGCTGCGGACCGGGCTCATGCCGGAGGTGGTCTACGGGCGCAACGAGCCGGCTCTGATCCACCACCACGAACAGATCGCCGCCGCACTCGGCGCGGCGGGGGTCGCGGTCGGCGGGGTGGGCGCGGCGGGGACGCGGAGCGGGCGCGGCGGGGACCGTGGGCCCTAGCTCTCGCCGGCGAAGTCCTCGGGGGTGACCTGGTCGAGGAAGTCCTTGAACTTCTCGACGACCTCCTCGGTGTCCTCGACCTCGTGCTCGAACTCGATCGCCGACTCGGCGATCACGTCGTCGGCGGCGAAGATCGGCGCACCGGCGCGGACGGCGAGGGCGAGGGCGTCGCTGGGCCGGGAGTCGATCTCGAGCTCACGGCCGTTGACGCGGAGCGAGATCGAAGCGTAGAAGGTGTTCTCGCGCAGCTCCGTGACCGCAACGCGCGTGCATTCGACGTCGAGCTCGCCGAGCAGGTCGGAGAGGAGATCGTGCGTCATCGGACGGGGGGTGGAGGCTCCCTGGAGCTTCATCAGGATCGCCGCGGCCTCGGGATGGCCGATCCAGATCGGCAGGAACTTGTTGTTCTCGACGGTCTTCAGGAGCACGATCGGCTGCTTGCCGACCATGTCAAAGCTCACGCCGTAAATCACCATCTCCTGCACGCGGGCGCTCCTAACTCAGGGTTCGAGCAAGTATAAGCCGCTCAACCTATCGCCCCTGGGGGTCGATGAAGGCTCCATGGAGGCCTCCTCCTACGCGTTCGTGCACGGCGTCAGGACCACGCGCGCGACCCTCGACTCGTGGAATCGCCGGCCCTGGCCGGTGGTCGGCGCGTGGATCGCGGGCTCGCTCGTGGCGGCCCTGGTGCTGCTCTCGGCGGTGTGGGTGATCGCCTCGTTCAGCCGCCACAGCGGGCCGGTCTCACTCCGGCGCCCGCCGTTCCAGGTGGGCGATCAGCTCGACGTGCTGAAGATCTTCACGCGCAACTCCCTCGTGCTCGCGCTGCACGCGATGGCGTGCGTCGCCGGCTTCATCGCCGGCAGTTCTCTGCCGCTTCAGGCCCGCCACCGCACGGGTCTCGCGCGGCTCGTCCACGAACAGGGTGGACGGCTGGCGATCGCATTCGTGGTCGCCGCGACGATGTTCTCGCTGAGCGCGCAGGCACTGATCCTCGGCATCGATGTCGGTCACGTCGCGCACGCGCTCCACTCCACTCCCGGACTGCTCCTGCTCGGCCTGCTGCCGCATGCCCTGCCCGAGCTGATGGCGCTGTTCCTGCCGCTCGCAGCTTGGATCATCGCCAGCCGTCGCGGCGACTGGAACAAGCTGCTGGCCGCGACCTTCGTGACCGTCGCGCTCGCGATCCCGGTGCTCGTGATGAGCGCGTTGTGGGAGGTCTACCTCGCACCTCACGTGCTCCACGCTCTGATCGGCTGAGGCGGCGCAGCCGCCGATCCGAGCCGCTGCGCACCGCTCGCGCGATCCCGCGCGCCCCGGTACGCTAACCGGTCAAAGCAAGATGGCTGGTGAGACTCGGACGACTCGCGACCGGCTGCGCCCCTCGATCCAACCGGGAGGCCGTGCGCCCGCGCCCGGCGAGCTCGCGATCGTCCAGGCGTTCGTGAACTCGCACTACGACCTCGATGTCAACCACGGGGCCGAGCTGCTCGCATCACCCGACGCCCTCGGGCGGTGGCTGCGGGGACATGGCCTCCTTCGGCGTGGCCTCGGCCCGGACGAGTCGGACCTGGTCCGGATGATCGAGCTCCGCGAGGCGCTGCGCGAGCTCGCGGGCGCGAACGGCAACACCAGCTCGCCGGGATCGGCCCTCGCCGCGCTGAGTCGCCTCGCGGCCGGAGCCCCGGTCGAGCTTCGCTTCGACGCCGGCGGCCCGCGCTTCGCGCTGGCGGCCGATGACGGCGTGTGGGGGTCGATCGGCCTCCTGCTCGCGGTCACCGCGCGGGCGATGATCGACGGATCCTGGGCGCGGCTGAAGGTGTGTCCGGGCGAGGAATGCGGGTGGGCCTTCTATGACCACTCGCGCAACCGGACCGGTCGCTGGTGCTCCATGGCGGTGTGCGGCGGACGCGCCAAGGCCCGATCTCACTACCGGCGACGGCAGGCCGTGGCATGAGCAGGCCGGCGGCAATCCTGCGGCTCATCCGGGCCCGTGCGCGCCGGCGGCCGGGCCCCGTGCTGTTCACGGTCATCGGCCTGACAGTCGCGACCGGATTCGCGGGGGCGGTCGCGGCGCAGAGCACGATCGCCGGCGACCGCGCCGCGCGCGACGTGCTCAGGCGGCTGTCCCCGCTCGAGCGCGCGGTCCGGATCACCACTTCGGACGTGGTCGGCCCGAGCATCGAGTCCCGGGCGCGTGCGCTGCTGCACACACTCGGGCTGCGCACGCAGGCCGAGGTCGCGCTGCTCAACCCGGTCCGCCTCTCGGGGGTGGTCGTCCGCCCGGCGGCGATCGACCCGCTCGGCCCATGGACGACAACACGCCCACCGGGCGGGACGTGCCGCCCAGCTGACTGTCCCGTGCTGCTCGCGAGCGGGCACGTGGGGCCAACCTCCCTGACCGCCGACGGCGTAAGGCTCTCGATCGCGGCGCACACCGCGCTGCGCTCGGCGGCGCCGCTCGGGTTCAAGCCAACCCAGTCCGCTGGCCAACCGCCGCTGGTGCTCACCGGTGACGCCCACGGGCTCGAGACGATCCCCGCGTTGGGTGGCGTGTTCCGCACGCACAGCTGGCTCGCCCTGCTGCCCACGTCCGGACTGCACGCATGGCAGCTCGCGTCGACCGAGCGCGCTCTGCGAACCGCAGAGGCCACCCTGCTAGCCGGTACAGGTGGCCCGTCCTTCAGCCTCACCGCGCCATTCGGCGCCCTGGACTCGGCCCGCGCTCAGGCGGCGGCGGCCCCCCGCCGGCTCCTGCTCGCGGGAGGCGGGGCACTCGCGGCACTCGTCCTGTTCGTCGCGCTGGCGGTGGGCGGGCTGCGCCGCGAGGTCGACGCCGAACTCGTGCGCCTCCGCAACGCCGGGGCCACCTCGTTCCAGTGCGCGCTGTTCGTGGGCGCCGAGGCTGCGGTCCTGTGCGGTGCCGCCGTTCTGGCCGGCGCCCTGGCGGCGATCGCGATCGCGGGGCTCGAGGCGGGAGCGGCGGGTCTTCCCGTGTCGGGTGTGCTGACACACAGCCTCCTGACCCCGCTGGGGGCGGTGGGGCTCGTCGGCGGCTGGCTGCTCGCCTCCCTGCTGACCGCCTCGCTTCTGCTGCTGCGGAGCCCGCGGATCGCCGACGCGCTGTCGCTGGCCGCTGTGGCCGCACTGATTCTCGCCCTCGCTCGCGGCGGCTCGGGCAGCCGCGATCCGCTGCCCGTTCTCCTCGCCCCGCTCGCATCTCTGGCCGCCGGCGTGGTCGTCTACCGCCTGGCCTCGACGATGCTCCAGGCGGGGGAGCGAATGCTGCGCTCCGGACCGGTGATGCCGCGCCTGGCCCTGGTGAGCCTCGCTCGGTCACCCGCAGCACCCTCGCTGGCGATCGCGTTCATCTCGGTCAGCATCGGACTCGGGGCCTTCGCGCTCTCCTACCGGGCCACGCTGGAGCGCAGCACCGCCGACCAGGCCGCCGACCAGGTTCCGCTCGACGCGACCGTCAGCCCCGGGCCCGACTTCACAACCCCGCTCGAAATCGCCTCGCTCGCCCGTTGGCACTCGATCTCACGCGGGACCGTGGCCGCGATCCGGCGCACCGAGGCCAGCTACGTGAGCGGCGGCAGCTCCGTCACGCTCCCGGCGCTCGGAGTCCCCGCGGCGACGCTGACCAAGCTGCACGGCTGGCGCTCGAGCGACGGCTCGGCCCCGCCGGCGACACTGGCCCGGCGGCTCGTGCCGAACGGTCCCGTGCGCATCCCAGGGCCCGAGCTGCCCGCCGGCGCGCGCGTGATCGCGGCCCGCGCGAGCTCGGGCGGCGTCGGGGTCACGGTGACCGCCGACCTGCTGGGTCGCGGCGGAGTCGTGCGACGGGTGACGCTCGGCCGGGCGCAGTCGAGGCCGACGGTCCTGCGGGCGCACGTGCCGCAGCCGGGTCCGTGGCAGCTCGGGGCGCTCGAGCTCAGCGAGCCGACCGGGCTGGAGATCACGAGTGGCCACCAGAACGGCGAGAACGTCGCCGCCGCGACGCGGTTCACCGGCCCGATGACGATCGGCTCGGTCGCGGTCGACGGCGTGCCGCTGGCGATCTCCGGCTGGCGCACGCTCGGCGCGGCGCGCGGCGGCCGTCCCGACCATGGCGGGATCGGACTCCGGTTCGCCGCCACCGGCGAGCTCGGACTCGTGCGGCCGACCCAGCCGAGCGACCTGCGCCCCGTCCCGGTGCTCGTCGACCCAGCCACGGCAGCCGCGTCCGGTCACGGCCGCCGCATCGCCCTCACGGTCGACGGTGAGCCGGTCTCGGCGCGCGTGGTCGGCGTGTTACGGCGCTTGCCGACGATCGCCGGCGATGCTTCCGGCTTCGTGGTCGCCGACGAGCCCACGCTGGCCTCGGCCCTCGACGCGCAGGATCCCGGCCAGGGTCAGGCGGACGAGCTGTGGATCTCGACCTCGCACGCGCCCGGCCTACGCGCCGCGCTCGCTGCTGGGAGGTTCGCTCAACTATCCGCGGCTTTCCGGACTGACGTCCAGCACCGACTCCGCGCGGCGCCGATCTCGAGCGCCGTGCTCGCGACTCTGACAGCGGCGACGATCGTGTCGGGCACGCTGGCGGTCCTCGGTCTGATGATCGCGCTTCTCGGCGCCGCCCGGGACGAGCGGATCGAGCGCGACCTGATCGCGCAGGGGGTCGGCCCGCGGAAACTGCGAGCCGAGCTGCGGATGCGACTTGTCCTGGCCGGCGCGATCGGCGTGGTCGTGGGTCTGGCGATCGGCGTGCTGCTGACGCGGCTCGCCGTCGCGACCGTGCGCTCGGCGGGGACCGTCGCGGTGCCGCGCCCACCGATCGTCACCGTGGCGCCGTGGGCCGAGCTCGCGGCCTGGGGCGTGATTGCCGGCGCGGCGCTGACCGCCGTCGCGTGGCTGGCGACGCGGATGGTGGTCGGGAGAGAGGCGTCATGACGACGACGATCGGCGCCTCCTCGGGGCTCGCCCCCGTCGGCGTGGACGAGCCGGCGGTCCGCCTGCGGGACGTGTTCTGCGTTCACCGCAGCGGTGAAGGCGACGCGGCGGCGCTCCAGGGGACCTCGCTCGAGGTTGGTCGCGGTGAGATCGTGTGCGTACTCGGACCGAGCGGCGCCGGCAAGAGCACGCTGCTGCGGGTGATCGCCGGCGTCCAGATCCCCTCGGCCGGGATCGCGGAGGTACTGGGCCGCGACATCGGCCGCCTTGCCTCCGTCCAGCGATCGCGCCTGCGCCAGGCCTCGATCGGCTTCCTCCCCCAGCATGCCGAATCGGTCGTGTCGCCGGATCTCCGCGCGCGAGAGAGCGTGGCGCTGCCGCTGGCCCTGCGCGGAGTCGGCCGGCGCCTGCAGCTCCAACGCGCGGACGAGCTGCTCGATGCGGCCGGGATCGGCGAGCGCGGTGAGGCTGCCGCGCGCGAGCTGTCCGGAGGCGAGCGCCAGCGGCTGGCGCTCTGCGCCGCGTTGGCACACCGCCCGGCGCTGCTGCTCGCCGACGAGCCGACCGGCGAGCTCGATGCGGTCAGCGCCGCGGCCGTGCGCAAGCTGATGGCCGAGCTCTCGCGCGCGCACGGAACGACTGTGCTGGTCGTCTCGCACGACCCCGTGACCGCGACGATCGCCGATCGCAGCGTCCGGCTGCGGGACGGGCGCGTGGTGGAGGATCGGCGGCCTGGCGAACGGGGGCTCGTGGTCGGGCGCGGAGGTTGGCTACACCTCCCGTCCGAAGTGCTGAGCTCGGCCGGCATCAGCGATCGCGTTCACGTCCGGCTCGGCGATGACGGCCTCGTGATCAGCGCCGCGCCCGAGACGGGTCCGCAGCCCGAGCAGCCGGCGCCGGCCGGTGGCGGGCGCGGCACCGGAGGCTGGGCGCCCGCGGCGGTGGAGCTGATCGCGGCCGGCCGCAGCCGCGGCCGCGGCGCCGCTCGCCGCGAGGTGCTGAGCGAGTTCTCGCGCCGACTCGATCCGGGTCGGATGACCGCGGTTGTCGGCCCTTCGGGCTCGGGCAAGACGACGCTGCTTCGGCTGCTCGCGGGGATCGATGCGGCTGACCATGGCAAGGTCGTAATCGGCGGCTGCGAGATATCGGGCTGGGATGCCGAGCGCCGAGCCGGCCTCCGGCGCGGGCGGATCGGCTACCTGCCCCAGGAGCCCTCACCGATCGGCTTCCTGAGCGCGGAGGAGAACGTCGCCCTCGCGCTCCGTCTCCGGGGCTGGAACGCCGAGGATGCGGCCGAGCGCGCCGCGATCGTGCTCGCGTGGCTGGGTCTCTCCGAGCGAGCGAGGCAGCGCGTGTCCCGGCTTTCCGCCGGTGAGGCTCAGCGCGTCGCCCTCGCGCGCGCCCTTGCCAGCGCCCGCGGGCTCCTCGTGGTCGACGAGCCGACCTCGCGCCTGGACGAGGCGCGGTCGACGGAGGTGGCGCAGCTCCTGGCGGGCGCCGCGTTGGGAGACGAACAGACGGTCGTGTGCGCCACGCACGATCCGCAGCTGATCCGCCACGCCCACGAGGTCATCGAGCTAGATGGTTGAGCTCTCGTCCTCGATGACGCGACGCGCGATCGCAAACGCGCTGTTGGCGGCCGGGACGCCCGCGTAGACGGCGGCGTGGAGCAGCACCTCGCGGATCTCGTCCGAGGTGAGACCGTTGCGAAGCGCCCCACGGACGTGCAGGGGCAGCTCGTTCTCGGCCCGCAGGCAAACGAGTGCCATCAGCGTGATCGCGCTCCGGATGCGGCGATCGAGCCCCGGCCGCGACCACACACCTCCCCACGCGTAGCGGGTGACGAGCTCTTGGAAGGGCTCGCCGAACTCACCGGCACGGGCCGCTGCCTGCGCGACATGGGCATCGCCGAGGACCTCGCGCCGGATCCTCATTCCCTCGTCAAAATCGGTCATGGTGCCTCCTTGGCGTCGGTCGTGGACCGCGCGCCGAGCGCGCGGTCGATCAGCGCCTGGGTGGCACCGAGGTAGCGCGACGGGTCGAGCGCGGCATCGAGTCCCTCGGCGCCTAGCGCGGACGCAATCTCGGGGGACTCGACCAGCGCATCCCGAAAAGACATGCCCTGGCGGTTCGCGCGCCCGGCCGCCTCCGCCACGACCGTCCGGGCGGCGGCCGGCCCCACCGCGCGCGCCAACGCGACGACGAGGCCCTCGCTCATCGAGAGCGGATCGATGTTCGCGCGCATGCGCTCGGTATCGATCTCGAGTCCGCCGAGCATGTCGCTGAGCGCCGCGGCGGCCGAGCCGGTGAGGCGCAGGAGCTCGGCCAGGGAGGCCCACTCGCCCTGCCATCCGCCTGCGCCACGCTCGAGCTCCGGGGACATCGTCGCGAGCACACTCGCGCACAGGCCGGGAGCGCGGTCCGCGCACGCGATCACGGCCACGGCGCGGACCGGGTTGCGCTTCTGGGGCATCGTCGAAGACCTGCCCCGCTCGCCGCCCTCGCGAAGCTCGCCGACCTCCGTCTGGGCCAGCAGCGCGACGTCCCGCGCGACCTTCCCCATCGCGCCGCAGGCCGCGGCCAGAGAGCCTGCCAGCCGGGCGGCGGGCACGCGGTTGGTGTGCCACGGCGTCGCCGGCATCGTCAGCTCGAGCCGCTCAGCCGTCGCCGCGGCCACCTCGAGACCGGCGTCGCCGAGCGCCGCCAGCGTGCCCACCGCCCCACCGAACTGGAGCCAGAGCCCGGTCCGCCGCAGCGCGGCCAAGTCGGCGCGCGCGCCGTCGAGGCCCAGCAGCCAGCCGGCCGCCTTCAGGCCGAACGTGATCGGCGCTGCCTGCTGCAGGAGCGTTCGTCCCGCCATCACGGTCTCGCGGTGCTGCTCGGCCAGGATCGCGCACCCCGCGACACAGCCTCCGAGATCGCGGAGAAGCGGCCTCGACGCCCGCCGGACGGTGAGCATCACCGCAGTGTCGACAATGTCCTGGCTGGTCGCACCGCGGTGAAGCGCGTCCCCGGCCGCGCCGGAGATCCGGCCGCGAAGCTCGCGCAGGAGGGCCGGGACGGGAGTTCCCTCCTCGCCCGCGCCGCGGCCGACCTCGTCGATGTCGAAGGAGCCCGCGTCTGCCGCTGCAGCTTCGATCTCCACGGCGCATCCCGGCGCCACCAGCCCCGCCGAGACGAGGCCCTGGGCCAGAGCGACCTCGGTGTCGAGCATCGCGCGCAGGAAGGCCCGGTCGCTGACCTCGGCGGCCACGTCACCGCGCGCGAACAGTCCGCCGAACAGACCGGTGCTCACCGGGTGAGCCTACCTCGGGTCTGGACGGTACGGCGGCCGACGCGCGGTCGTTAAAGGAGTGCGCCCCCGATTCGGCGGTTAGATGGGGCCGAGTCGAGGGGCGCGCTCGAGGGAGGAGAGGGTTGCTGCTAAGTAGATGATGACGCGCGTAGCTTTAGATGTCCAAGACGAGTTGGGACAACTATTTATAATCCGTGCTTATGGAACTCCGGCAGCTCCGATACCTGGTCGCGCTCTCCGAGGAGGGGCACTTCACGCGCGCGGCGGCTCGCGAGCACATCGCTCAACCGGCCCTCTCGCAGCAGATCCGGAGGCTCGAGGACGAGCTCGGCCTATGCCTGTTCGAGCGCACCACCCGGCGCGTTGCGCTCACCGAGGCCGGAAGCCTGCTTGTCGGCCGGGCCCGCCGGATCCTCGGCGAGGTCGAAGCGGCGCAGGCAGAGATCAAGGGGCTCACAGGACTCGAGACCGGCCACGTGACCGTGGGCGCCATCCACACGATGGGGCCGGTCGATCTCTCGCTGCCGCTCGCCACATTCCACGAGCGCTACCCCGGCGTTGAGCTGACGGTCCGCGAGCACTCCAGCGAAGAGCTGGCCGAGATGCTCCGGGACGATGAGCTCGACCTCGCCTTCCTGTCCGTCACCGAGCGGATCGAGAGTCACGGCCTGGGGCTGCATCAACTCATCTCCGAAGAGCTGGCGGTGATCGTCCCGCCTGAGCACGCCCTGGCCGCCCGACGCCGGATCCGGATGGCCGAGCTCGTGGGCGAGGAGTTCATCAGCTACCGGGAGGGAGCCAGACTGCGCGAGCTGCTGATGGCCGCCGGCGACCACGCCGGGTTCCGGCCCGACGTAAAGCTCGAGTCGAACGAGAGCCAGCGGATCCGCCGTCTGGTCGCGCGCGGCCTCGGCGTCGCGATCCTGCCGCGCTCGGACACCAGCGGTCCGGGCGCCGCCGTCGGCGTCGCGACCCTGGTCGAGCCGTCGCTGCGGCGGGACATCACGCTCGCCTGGCGCGACGAGCGCCGCCACTCGCCGGCGGCTTCCGAGTTTCTCGCCCTCGCGCTCGAGACGTTCGCCGACCCGCGCTAGGCTCGCCCGATGCACGTCGCTATCGCGGGAGCTCACGGTCAGATCGCCCGGCGCCTGGCCCGAATCCTGTCCGGCCGGGGAGACGCCGTGACCGGCCTGATCCGCAACCCGGACCAGGCCGAGGACCTGCGGGCGGACGGCACGCGCCCGATCGTGTGCGATCTCGAGAGTGCGGCGATGGAGGAGATCGCCGCCGCGATCGAGGGCGCCGAGGCCGTCGTGTTCGCCGCCGGTGCCGGGCCCGGGAGCGGCGGCCCGCGCAAGCTGACTATGGATCGCGACGGCGCGCTCAAGCTCCTCGAAGCGGCGAGGTCGGCCTCCGTGAGCCGCTACGTGATGGTCAGCGCCGCGGGCGCCGGCGATCCTCCCGCCGGCGACGACGTGATGAGCATCTATCTCCGGGCCAAGGGCGAGGCCGACGCTCGATTGGCGGCGAGCGAGCTCGACTGGACGATCGTGAGGCCGGGGCGCCTGACGGACGATGCGGGCACCGGGTCAGTGCGGATCGAGACGACCTCGTTCCGGGGCGAGATCCCCCGCAACGACGTCGCGGCGGTGCTGGTGGCCGTCCTCGACGAGTCGCGGTCGAGCCGGGCGACCCTGTACGTGAACGCGGGCGACACGCCGATCGCCAAGGCGCTCGCGCCGGTCCTAGGGTCCGTGTAGCTTCCGAACCGCCGCGAGGACCTCGTCGGCGACCTGCTGCTGGCGCTCGAGGGTCGGGTCGCGCTCGGGCTCGTAGCGCAGCGGGGCTCCGTAGCTCACGACCACGGCCGGAAACCGCAGACGGCGCCAGTTGCGCACCCGCTCGGAACCGATCACGGCGACGGGAACCACCGGCACGCCGGCCTGCAGCGCGAGACGCCCGATCCCCGGCCGAGCCGCGTTACCGATCCGGCCACTGCGTGAACGTCCGCCCTCCGGGTAGATCACCAGGACGCCACCGCCCTCAAGGATCCTGATCGCGGTCACGATCGCCTCCTCGTCGTGCTGTCCACGGCGGACTGGGAACGCACCGGCATGCGAGATGACGAACTCGAGAAACCGTCCCTTAAAGAGCTGGGACTTGGCCATGAAGCGCACGCGTCTAGGCAGAAGGATGCCGACGAACCAGTGGTCCATGGCCGAAAAATGGTTCGGGGCCAGTATCACCGGGCCGGTGGCTGGAACGCGTTCTGCGTCGCGCGCGTGTAACCGAAAGACGAAACGGCAATATGGATAAGAAACGATCTTCACGAACGTGTAGACCCAGTCAGGCTCGCGCGTCCGCGCCCGAGCGTGAAAGCGCTCGAAATACGAGGCGGGACGGGGATCGAGGTAGACCTGGGCCTTCAGCGGCGCGAGGTCATCGGGCACGTCCAAACCCTCCGAAGGCAGTCGCCGGCCGGCCACATGTCTGGGAAGGCATTTGGGGGCCCGAGCGTCCTTGAAAAGCGAACGGATCGCCCGCCCTCACAGGGCATCCCAAAGTTCGACAACGATCGAACAATGATCTATAATTCGACATGTATCGAACATACGACATGGAGAAGACTCTGAATAGCTCCAAGAACCACGGCCGCGACGGGCTTCCACGGAACCGCAGCGGCCATCACGACCCAGAAACCAAGAAAACTCGACGAACGAGAAGCTCTGCCGCCACGGCCGGTAATCGGCGCCAGCGCCGTCGGCGCGAGGTGCATTCCGTCGATCGCTCCGACGTGGCCACTGAGCGCGTCGAGCAGGCAGGTGCCAGCACCGATTCGCTCGAGCTGTTCCTTCGCCAGGCGCGGATCCACCCGCTCCTGACGGCAGCTGATGAGATCGAGCTGGCCAAGCGGATCGAACGCGGTGACCTCGAGGCCAAGGATCGGATGATCAACTCCAACCTCCGGCTGGTCGTATCCCAGGCCCGCCGCTACCAGGGCCACGGTCTTCCGATGGAGGATCTGGTCCAGGAGGGCATGCTCGGATTGATCCGGGCGGTCGAGAAATTCGACTGGCGCCGCGGCTTCAAGTTCTCTACGTACGGGACGCTGTGGATCCGGCAAGCGATCCAGCGGGGCCTGCAGAATCACGGCCGGACGATCCGTCTGCCGGTTCACGTGGCCCAGCGCCAGGTCAAGGTCCGCAAGACCGAAAGCGAGCTCAACACGCGGCTTGGGCGCGAACCAACGGACGAAGAGATCGCCGAAGCCGCCGAGCTGCCGGTGGAGGAGGTGGCGGAGATCCGCGAGCTGAGCCGCGGACTCGCCAGCCTCGACCAGGCCGTCAGCGACGATGGCGACACCGCTCTCGGCGACCTGCTCGCGAGCGACCGCCCGGAGCCGAGCGAGGAGATCGCCGACGCCGACCGCGACGAGCGAGTGCACGCGATAGTCGGAAGGCTTCCGGAGCAGGAGCGCAACGTGATCCGGCTCCGGTTCGGCCTCGCCGGTGAGGAGCCGCGAACGCTGCGGCAGACCGGATCCGAGCTCGGCATCTCGGCCGAGCGGGCACGTGAGCTGGAGGAGCGCGGGCTTCGGCGCCTCGCCGGGACGCCCGAGCTCGAGCAGCTCCGCCTGGCGGCCTGAACTAGTCGGTAGCCCCGCCCCGGAGCGACTGTGCAAAGGACCGCGCAGCGCCCGGGGCCGGCGGGCGCCCCCGTGCCTGGTTTGCTCGCCCTGCGGGTAGGCTGAAAGCCGCGATTTATGACTGAGGTTCCGAGCATGCGCGAGCACCAGGAGCCGCCGGCTCCGGCTCTCGGGGCCGGACAGGTGGCGCTGCTTCCCGCCGCATCGATCTCGGCGGGCGCGGAGCAGGTTCGGAACCTCTACTCGCTCAGCGATCCCGCGCTTTCGGAACTCGGTCTCGACCAGCTCCTCGACGAGCTCCTGGTGCGCGTCCGCGACGCCCTGGAGGTCGACACCGTGGCGATCCTGCTCGTCGACGAGCGATCGCAGCAGCTAGTGGCCAGGGCCGCCAAGGGCATCGAGGAGGAGGTCGAGCAGGGCGTGCGGATCCCGATCGGCCAGGGCTTCGCCGGACGGATCGCGGGAGAGCGGATCGCGATCTACATCGCCGATGTCGACCATGCCGATATCCTGAACCCGATCCTCCGCGAGAAGGGAATCCGATCGCTGCTCGGCGTGCCGATGATCGTGGAGGGGACTCTGATCGGCGTTATGCACGTCGGCTCCCGCAGGCCACGGCGTTTCGGCGAGAACGACGTCGCGGTGCTCGAGCTGGCCGCCGCACGCGCTGGCCCTGGGATCGACCGCGCCCGGCTCTACTCGGCTCTCGAGCGCGAGCATCAGGTGGCAATGGTGCTCCAGCGCAGCCTGCTTCCGCGCCGCGTCCCCGAGCTGGTCGGCGTCTCGCTGGCTGCGCGCTATCTCGCCGCCCGCAATGAGGTCGGCGGCGACTGGTACGACGTGATCGAGCTTCCTCGGGGACTCGTCGGAGTCGCGATCGGCGATGTCGTCGGCCACGGGATCAGAGCCGCCTCGCTGATGGGCCAGATGCGCACCGCGCTTCGCTCCTACGCCTTGTCGGGCAACGGCCCGGGGCAGACGCTCGAGCTTGTCGATCGGTTCGTGCGAGGCGTGGAGATTGACGCGATGGCCACGGCGGCCTACGCCGTGTTCGATCCAGAGAACGGGATGCTCCGGTTCGCCACAGCCGGCCATCTGCCCCCCGTGATCGCGGCGGGGCCGGCATCACGGATCGTCGAGGTCACCCCCGCCGTGCCCCTCGGCGCGTATCCGTTCGCGCGTTATGAGGACCGTGAGCTGGAACTCGCCGCCAACGAGATGTTCGTGCTCTACACCGATGGGCTCGTCGAGCGCCCAGGCGTCGACCTCGACACCGGGATCGCCGAGCTCACCGAGCTGATTGGCCACGCGCGGACGCCCGAGGGTGCATGCCTGCTCGCAATCGAGCACCTTGTACCGCCCGAGGGACCTCGAGACGACGTGGCGATCGTGGCCTTCGAGCGGACACCCATCACCGACGCCCTCGACCTCCGCGTGTCGGCCGACCCCCAGCTGCTATTCCGTGTCCGCCGCGAGCTCCGGCGCTGGCTCGTAGCGAAGGGCGCGAGCGAGAACGACCTCGCCGAGGTGACGATCGCGGTCAGCGAGGCGTGCGCGAATGCGGTTGAGCACGCCTACTCTCCGTTGCCCGGATGGTTCGAGGTGCACGGGGTGACCGAAGGCGACGAGCTGACGATCTCGGTCCGGGACGGAGGGCGCTGGCGCGCGCCCCGCGGGACCAACCGAGGGCGCGGTCTGAACGTCATCGAAGCGGCTATGGACGCGGTTGAGTTGAAGCGCACCGAGGACGGCACCGAAGTGACGATGCGCCGCCGTCTCGGCGCGCGATGAGCGGCGCCGACGTCCGCTTCACCGCCAGCGGGCCGGTCGTGGTCGCTCACGTCTCGGGCGAGATCGACATGTCGAACGCCTCAGACCTCGCTTCCTCGATGGCCGGTGCGGCGACCAACGACCTGCTCGGGCTCGTACTCGACCTCTCGAAGGTCGAGTACATGGACAGCGCCGGCATCCACATGATGTTCACCCTTCGCGAGAGCCTGCGCGCCCGCGGCCAGCAACTGCGGCTCGTCATTCCGGACGGTTCCCCCATCAACGACGCGCTGCGATTGGCCGGGGTGACCGGACTGATCGGTTGCAGCCAGGATCTCAGCGACGCTCTGTTCGGACTTGGGGTCGGCGAGGGCTCGTCCTAGGGCGGCCGGGGCGTGCATGCCCCCGGGGGTATGCCGGTCACGTTGTCCGCGCCGGCGGCGCCGGGCGCCTCGTCGCTCCGGCTAGCCTCGTCTGATGGCCCCCGGCGAGACAGCTTCCGGGCGCTCGAGTCCGCTGCATCGTGCACCCGGGCTCGCGCTCGTGGGCGTGGCGATCTGCTCGGTGCAGTTCGGCTCCGCGCTGGCGACCAAGCTGTTCGCCGAGATCGGTTCGAGTGGCGCCGTACTGCTGCGACTCATCTCAGCCGCGGTCGTCCTGATGGCGCTCTGGCGCCCGCGGATCACCGGCCGGTCACGGTCCGAGTTGCTGCTCGTGCTCGTGTTCGGCGCTGTGCTCGCGGGCATGAACCTCAGCTTCTATGCGGCGCTCGACCGGATCCCGCTGGGCGTCGCGGTGACGATCGAGTTCGTCGGGCCGCTTCTGGTCGCCGTGGGCAGCTCCCGCCGGCCGCTGGACATGGTCTGGGTTGCGCTCGCCGTGCTCGGGATCGTGGCCCTCACCCACGGCGGCACGGCTCATCTGAGCGCCATCGGGATCATGTTCGCCCTCCTGGCGGGATGCTTCTGGGGCAGCTACATCCTCCTCAGCGCGCGCGTCGGCAAGGCGTTCACCGGCGGCACCGGGCTGGCGTTGGCCATGTGCGTCGCCGCGGCGATCGGCCTACCGTTCGGCATCGCCTCGGGCGGCTCGCAGCTCCTCGCGCCGCGGTCGCTGCTGCTCGGATCGGCCGTGGGCATGTTGTCCTCGGCGATCCCGTACTCGCTCGAGGTCGAGGCGCTGCGACGCATCGACCCCGGCGTGTTCGCTGTCCTGATGAGCCTCGAGCCGGCAGTCGCCGCGCTCGCCGGATTCGTCGTTCTCGGCCAGAGCCTCGGACTGCGCGCGCTGATCGGGGTCATGCTCGTCGTGCTTGCCTCGCTCGGGGCATCACGGGGCGTGCGCAAGGCACCGGTAGCCGTGTGAGGCGCGCCGGGAGCGCGGTCGCTTGCCAGAATTCGCGTGTGGCCGATCCGCCCGAATCACCAACCAGCACGTGGTGGGCGTGGGTTTCACTGATCCCAATCGGCTTCGGCGCCTGGACGCCGATCTATGCCGGCGTGCGGGCGCGCGTCCGAAGCTGGATCGCACTCGGCGCCCTGTGGTCCACGATCGCCGTGGCGGGATGGATCGCCTCGACCTCGAGCAACAGCCATGGTCATCACCAGTACAGCCCGACCGCCGGCCTGCTGCTGATCGTCGCGTGGGTCGGCGCGGCGGCGACCGCATTCATCATCCGCTCCGACTACGTACGCCGCATGAGCTCGCCTCTCCTCAACGCCGCCGATCACGCGGAGAGCCGTCTACGCGATCGGCGAACGGCGCTCGAGCTCGCTCAGCGCAACCCGGCGCTCGCGCGCGAGATGGGGGTGGGTCGCCCGGACCTCGGGACCGGAGCGGATGCCGGGCTCGTGGACATCAACAACGCCCCCGCCGGGGCGCTCGCCAGGCTGCCCGGCGTCGACGACGTCCTCGCGACCCACATCGTCGAGACGAGGGCGGCAATCGGCGGCTTCTCCTCGGTGGAGGACCTTGGGATCGCCCTCGACCTGCCGGGCGATGTGGTGGAGGACCTGCGCGACCGGGTCGTGTTCCTCCCCCGTTGAGACCGATCACGGGGGCGGTAGGCCGCCCCTATAGTTGGGCGCCGTGGCGGCTGTCCGTGCTACCGGCCTCGTCAAACACTTTGAAACGACCTGCGCGCTTGACGGCGTGGACCTCGTCGTTGAGGAGGGAGAGGTGCACGGCCTGCTCGGCCCGAACGGGGCGGGCAAGACGACCCTGCTGCGGATCCTCTTTGGGCTGATCCGCGCGGACGCCGGATCGGTCGAGCTCCTAGGCCGGCCGCTCGACACCTCCGCGCCGGGCGCGCTCGAGGGCGTTTCCGGATTCGTCGAGGACCCGAGCTTCTACCCCTATCTCTCCGGTCGCGCGAACCTCGAGCTTGTGGCCGAGCTCGATGGAGCCGGGCGCGGCGGGCGGATCGACGAGGTGCTCGAGCGAGTCGGGCTCGCCGGGCGCGGCGGCGATCGGGTCGGCGGCTATTCGACCGGTATGAAGCAGCGCCTCGGGATCGGCGCCTCGCTGCTGAGGGCACCGCGTCTGCTGCTGCTCGACGAACCAACGGCCGGACTCGACCCAGGCGGGATGCGCGAGGTCGGCGCGCTTGTCCGCGAGCTCGCAACCGACGGCGTGGCGATTCTCACCTCGAGCCATCAGATCATGGAGGTCGAGGGGGTGTGCGACAGCTTCACGGTGCTTCGTAAGGGAAAGGTGGTCTGGGACGGGACGGCGGCGCGGCTGCGCGCCGAGGCGCCGGCTCCGGCCTACCGGCTCAGCACGAGCGACGACGACCGGGCGCTCGAGCTGGCCCGCCAGCACCGCGGCGTCGGAGCCGTGAGCTCGTATCTCGGCGGCCTCGAGCTCACCGTCGATGAGGGATCCCTCGACGCCTACGTGCTGGAGCTCGGCAAGGCGGGGGTCGCGGTCCGCCGGCTCGAGCTGCTGGTCAGCCCGGTCGAGTCGATGTTCTTCGCGCTGACCGGTGAGCACGGCGTCGCAGGCAGCGAGGGATCGGGAGCCGTGGAGACGAGCGACCGGATGACGGCGGACAGATGACCGCGACTCGCGCGCTCGCCCCCGGGAGCCGCCCGGTCGCCGCACCGCGATCACGATCCGGGGTCCGGCGCGTGTACCGGGCCGAACGCCGCAAACTCTCGTCGCAGCTTGCGATCCGGGTGCTCGCACTCATCTGCCTTCTCGGCCCGTTCGTGTTCGTCGGAATCCTCAAGATCCAGAGCGGCAGTCCGACCGACACGCTCTACGGCGTCTGGGTGCACTCGTCCGGCTTCGCTGTCGCCATCGTGATGCTCGCCTTCGCCGGGTCGTGGGGGCTGCCGCTGATCGCGGGGATCACGGCTGGCGATCTGTTCTCCTCCGAGGATCGCTACGGGACCTGGAAGCTCGTACTGACGAGGTCGTGCACGCGCCGGGATCTGTTTGTGGGAAAGCTTCTCGCGGCGTCCACCTTTTCGATCGGGTTGCTGTTGCTGGCCGCGCTCGCGAGCTTGCTGGCGGGGGTGCTGCTGGTTGGCCACCAATCGCTAGTCAGCCTCAGCGGGACGCTCTTGTCGCCCGGAAAGTCGCTGCTCCTGGTGCTGATCAGCTGGTTGCTGTGCATCTTCCCGACCCTCGCCTTCGCGAGCCTGGCCGTGCTGTTCTCGGTCGCGACGAGGAACGGGATCATGGGCGTGATCGGCCCGGCGCTGTGCGCGCTGGCGATGCAGCTGCTGCTGCTCGTCGGCTCGGGGATCTGGATGCACATGCTGCTGGTCGGCTCGGCCTTCACCGGCTGGCACGCCCTGTTCAATCAGCACCCGTACTACGGCCCACTGCTGATCGGGATCGGGGTCAGCCTGGCGTGGACCGCGGTCTGCATCGGCATCTCCTGGTATCTGCTGCGCACGCGCGACTTCGCCGGGACGCCGGTCGCGCGAAGTCAGGGATGGGTCATGCCCGTCCGCGTCTCGGTCGCGGTCGCAGCCGTCATTGCAGTGCTCGCGATCGCCGGCAATTGGGGCCCGGTCGGGGTCACGGCAAAGCGCCTGCAGAACGACATGACGCCGACCTTCAACAAACTGACGCTGCTTCAGCAGAAGCAGCTCGGTCGCGTCGTCCCGGCCGGAGCCAAGCTGAACGTCATCCCGAGCTGCTCGCGCCGCGGAAGCACGCCTCGCGGACCCGGCGACTGGGTTTGCACGATGAATGTGTACATCCCCCAGCCCGGCGCCGTCCCGTTCCAGCAGACGCCGGTCACCTACGACGTCAGCGTGCAGTCAGACGGCTGTTACAAGGCGCAGTCGCCGCCGGCCTTCATCGGCCAGCAGCTGATGCGCGACGCCAACGGGCACAGCGTCGTCAATCCGCTCTACACGATCTACGGCTGCTTCAACACGCTTTAGGCACTCGTCGCCGGGAGCGGATCGCCGGCCGATTGCCGGCGCTACGTATTCCGTGTCCTCAGATTCTCCGTTGCGCTGACGGCGCAGGCTCCGAGGCTTGCCTCGCTGCCCGCGTTGTAGAGGGCGCCGGTGCCGTCGCCCAGAAGAATCGTCGCCTGCGCCACGCCGCGCGGGGCGACAGGTCCGGGCTCCGAGAGCGCGTCAGCCAGTTGTCTCAACTCGTCCCTCGCAGCGTCGACGCGGGATCGGCACGGAGCGACCATGACGTAGCACGCCGCTGCGCCTTCGCGCGCCGGGCGCACGACGCGCTCGAGCGCGCTGGCGAGGTGGCGCCGATTCCGCAGAGTCGTGAGGCGTTGAGCGCGCAGCGCCAGCGCGGCAGCGCTCTCGGGAGGTGTGCCGTCGGCCAGCTCACGATCGAGCCGGCGAGAGCACCACCGCGCCCACGCTCGATCGCGCAGCCGTGGCCGGTCCGCGATGCGCAACTGGTCGGACCCCACCGGCCGTCCGTTCGCGCCGAGACGCCTGTCTGCCTGGTTTACGTGCCATAACCATCAAACATGCTAGGCCGGTTATGCTGACCTGTCAACCAATTTTGTCGGTCACGGCTCCTACAATCGCTGAGATGCCCCAGCTCCCGAACTGGTACCCAGGCGAAGAGCCCAAGCCGGCGCCGATGCCCTTGCTGCTCGTGCAGGCTTTTGTCAATACGAGAGATCTGGACACCAAGTCGGACCTGCTTGAGGACGCGCTCACCGCGAGCGCGTGGTTTGAGGCTGCTCGACTCGTCAGTTTCCGCTCCTCAGTCAGTCCCGCCGATCTCGAACTGGCGCGCGCCGCGCGGGAGACCGTCCGCCTCCTCCTCGAGGCGAGCCCCGGTGAGGCGCTGCCGAGCGCCCAGCTGGAGCCACTGCGCGAGCTCGCCGCCGCCCACCGGCCGCTGTTGACGATCCGGGATGGCGGATTGCTTGAGCTCCGTAACGCTCGACACGAGGACCTCGGCGACGGACTGTTCGAGCTGTTGCTCATCATCCGCGGCGCCCAGGAGAACGGAAGCTGGGCCCGGCTGAAGGCATGCGCCAACCCTGCCTGTCGCTGGGCGTTCTACGACCGCTCACGCAACCAGCAGGGCAACTGGTGCGACATGGCTGTCTGCGGCAACCGCTTGAAGAACCGCGAGCTACGCGCCCGCCGCCGAACACCCTCCGGCTGACGCACCAGGCGCCTTCGACAGCGGCACGATCTCTGCTTCGTGACCATTCTGCGACTGCCGAAATTCGCGTCGGAGCGCGGCGCCGTGCTGATCGAGCGCTGGAGCACCGATGCGAACGTGCGGGTCGTCATAGCCGCTGATCTTCACCGGATTGCCGGGCATTCTGAGATCGCCGGCTTCGATCACCATGTTCCGAGCACTGATCTGAGGATGCTCGGCCGCTTCCGCCACGTTCAGAAGCGGCCCGATCGGTACACCCGCCTCATGGATGATCTCGAGCCAGTAGGTGGCCGGCTTGCGCTTCAGCGTGACCTCCAACTCGACCTTCAGGGCGAGGTTGTTCTCCAACCGGTGGTGGTTGCTCTGGAAGCGTTGGTCCGTGATGAGTTCCGGCCGTCCGATGGTCCGACACAGGCGGGTGAACAGGTGATCGTTGCCACAGCAGATGATCACCTGCCCATCCGAGGACTCGAACACATCAAACGGGGCTATCGACGGATGGCGATTACCGATCCGGCCCGGGGCTTCGCCGGTGGCTAGATACTCCATGCCGCCGTGCTCGAGAAACGCAAACGCCGAATCGAACATTGCGATGTCAACCTGAGCGCCGGCACCTGTCTGCTCCCGCGCATACAGGGCAGTCACGATCCCGGAGAACATGAACACACCCGCGATCAGATCCGAAAGTGAAGTGCCGACTCGCATCGGCGGACCGTCGGGAGACCCGGTCAGGCTCATAAGCCCGCTCATCGCCTGGATGATCGTGTCGTAGGCGGGATAGGTGCTGAGCGGTCCGGTCTGGCCGAATCCCGAGGACGACGCATAGATCAGCCGCGGGTTGAGCCTCGCTAGCTCCTCATACGCGAAGCCCAGTCGCGCCGTCGCACCGGGTCGAAAGTTCTCGGCCACGACATCCGCCTGGCGAACCATGTTCAGGAAGATCTCGCGGTCGGCCTCGTCCTTGAGATTGAGGACGATGCTTTCCTTGCCGCGATTGATCGAGCTGAAGTAGAGCGATTGGCCGTTGTGGAAGGGTCCGTATCCGCGGGTGTCGTCTCCGTGACCCGGTGGCTCGATCTTGATGACCCGTGCGCCCAGATCGGCGAGAATTGTGGTGGCGAACGGGCCGTTCAGAACGTGGGTCATATCGATGACCAAGAGGCCGGAGAACGGGCCGGCGGGCGCCGAACCTGTCGATGGCGTTGAGCGGGTGACCCGATCGGGCGCTTTCGGTTGCTTTGCGGGTGCCATAGACGGCACTCCTTCGTAATCGTGTGGCGTGGTTCGCCGCGCGGCGCCGTCGAACTGGGCCCTTTACGCAGCGCGAGTGGCTCCGATTGACGCCTATGCGGTCTCCACAACCGCTTTGTCGAGGTCAAACCACTCGATCGCCTGCTCGCGCAGTTTGAATTTCTGGATCTTGCCGGTGACAGTCAATGGGAACTCTTCTGTCGGGATCACGTAGCGCGGGATCTTGAAGTGCGCGATCTTGCCGTGACAGAACTCGCGCACAGCGTCGGTGTCAACCGTTCCCGGGGTCCGTTCGATCACGAAGGCGGCGATCTCCTCCCCGTACCGCTCATCAGGAACGCCTACCACCTGCACGTCTTTGATCTCCGGATGGGTAAAGAGAAACTCCTCGATCTCTCGCGGATAGATGTTCTCCCCGCCGCGAATGATCATGTCCTTCGAGCGGCCGACGATATTGAGGTACCCGTCTTGATCCATCGTCGCGAGATCGCCTGTTCGCATCCAACCGGCACGGTCGATCGCACCGGCCGTCTGTTCAGAGTCGTTCCAGTAGCCGAGCATCACGCTGTAGCCCCGAGTGCACAGCTCGCCGGACATGCCGCGCTCGACGCACGCTCCAGTGACTGGATCGATGACCTTAATTTCAACGTGGGGGTGCACCCGCCCGACCGTGGACGTACGGTGATCGACGTCATCGTCGGCGCTCGTTTGCGTCGACACGGGTGAGGTCTCGGTCATGCCGTAGCAGATCGTCACCTCAGCCATGTGCATCCGGTCGATCACGTTCCGCATGACCTCCACCGGACACGGAGAGCCCGCCATGATCCCGGTTCGCAGTGAGGTTAGATCGAAGTCGCCGAACTCAGGTAGGTCGAGCTCGCCGATGAACATCGTCGGCACCCCGTACAGCGACGTGCACCGCTCATCCTGAACGGCGCAAAGCGTCGCGCGCGGCTCAAATGACGGTGCGGGAATGACCATACATGCCCCGTGCGTCGTGCACGCGAGATTGCCGAGCACCATCCCGAAGCAGTGATAGAACGGCACTGGGATGCAGACTCTGTCCTCGCACGTGTAGCGGCAGGTCTCGCCGATGAAGAAGCCGTTATTGAGAATGTTGTGATGGGTGAGCGTCGCTCCCTTTGGGAAGCCGGTTGTGCCGCTCGTGTACTGGATGTTGATCGGATCGTCGAACTGCAGTCCCGTGGGCAACACGACCTCACGGTCGTCCGCTGCCAGCAGCTCCTCCCAATCGGTTGAGTCGAGGAAGACCGTGCGCTCAAGTGCGTCGCATCGCGGAGCAACCTCTTCGACCATTGCCACATAGTCCGAGCTCTTGAACGCACGTGCTGCGATTAGCACGCGACAGCCAGACTGGTTAAGAACGAACTCCAACTCGGAGGTGCGATAGGCCGGGTTGACGTTCACGAGGATCACTCCGGCCTTGGCTGACGCATACTGGACCAGCAGCCATTCGGCGCAATTCGGTGCCCATATTCCCATCCGATCTCCAGGCCGCAGACCGATCGCCACGAGCGCGCGTGCGACTCGGTCGACGCGGTCCGCGAACTCGGCGTATGTCCAGCGCACATCCTGATGGCGCACAACCACGGCGTCATGCTGCGGATAGGTGGCGGCGACCCGGTCGAAGTTCGCGCCGATCGTCTCTCCGATCAACGGCGTCTCGGATAGTCCCTGTACGTATGAAATCTCCACCCTTCCACCCTCCTCGGTAAGACCCCCAAAGTACGCGTCGAGGAGCGTGGTGCCATCGGGACGGCGCCACCTTCTTGAACCCTTATTCGCCGCAACCTGAATCCGTAGTGCACCGCGCCGGGCGGCCGCTCCGATCAGCCAAGGCGCCGGACATCGCGCCCGCACAACCCCCAGTGGGCGATCCAGGACTCGAACCTGGGACCTCTTCCTTATCAGAGAAGGTCGGCGCCACCCCCTGACCGTGAACGTCCCGTGTTTGCTGGGGATTCGCTGCGTCGCACGCGGCATCCGCGGCCATCGAGCGGCGGCTGATGTTCCGCCAGCGTTCCGCGGCCGACCCGTAACACCGCCCCACGATCCTTTGGGGCATGGGACAAACAGAGACGCTCGAGGACACGCGACCCCTGCTGACGCCGCGCGAGGCGGCGGAACTGATGGCAGTCAGCCGCAAGACCGTCGTGCTCCGCGAAATTCAGCGCGGCGAGTTGCGGGCGCTCCACGCCGGCCGGCAGCTTCGCATCGACCACGTCGACCTACGCGACTATCTGGTGCGCGAGGATCAGCCGTGAGCGAGCACCCAACTGTCGAGCAACTAAAGACCCTTCGTGAGCGGGGTTGGCTGGTTGTCAGCACCCTGGGAGGCATCCGCGTAACCCGCCATGACCACCCGGGCGGGCTGCTGCCGTGGCGCGATGCGCTAGCGGTAGAGGTTGATACCGAGAAGCCTGGGCAGCGATGACCGACTGGCAAGTTCGATTGCCGATGAGATCGCGATTCGATTCACTCGCCGATCTGGCCGCCAACGCCCGCCATCTTGAAGCCGACGATTGCGCCGTCGTGCACGAGCTCGTGCTCGTGGCCGCGCAGATCCGCGTCATGGAGATCGCGGAGCATGTGGCGATGGTGCTCGAGGACATGTCGCCTGCCGAGCGACGATGGGCGCTCGACCGACTACGCAAACGGGCCGGGTTGCCGACCACCGGCGAGGTCGAGGCCCATACCCGCTGGAAGGCGGCCGACGAGGAGGCGAGGATTCGAATGGCCGAACAGGCACCAAGAATGCAGGTCTGCCATGCCGAAGGTTGCGCGGCGGTCCCGGTCGATCCGACGACCGGCGTTGTGACCGAGACCAATGCGAGGAAATGGTGGTGCGAGCAACATCGTCATCTCGCCGCCGAGGGCGACATGGAACCAGCACGCCTAGAGGTGCGCATCTCGCCGAGCGGCGTGTTCGAGCCGATCGACGCGATCGAAGAAGAACGCGAAGCAGTCCGTCTCGCGAACGAGACGGCACGGCGCCAACTCGAGCACGATCAGGCGCTCCGCGAGCGGGCGACTGAACAGCCCACGCCGCCGCCATTTGAGACGCCCGCGAATCTGCTTGTGCGATGAGGACCTTGCCATCGACAAGAGAACGCGCCTGGCAAGAGGCGTATCACGCCAGCGCGTTTCTGATGTTTGACTGGCCGCCATTGGTCGCGCGCATCGACTACCGCGGCCAACTGGCCGGCGTCGTGAAGCCGGACTGGGAACGCCGCGATCTCGACGAGCGTTCGATGACCGAGTCGTTGATCGCGACGCTGATGGGTCCGATCAGTGAGGGCGCATTGCGGGATGACTGGCCGATCAACCCGGACGATTGGGGTGACGGCGCCGGCGGGGACGCTCGACAGGCCGCATTCATCGTGCAGTGGTTGGGACTCGATCAGGTCGACTGGTTGCACATCGTCTACAAGGCCACATCGCTCGCTCGTCAACAGCGATTCAGGCGACTCGTGGTCGCGATCGCAAACGAATTGGAACGGATAGAAGTCGTTCTCCAACCTGAACTGATCCGACTCGCAAGGGAAGTCACATGACACACGACACGACCACACGCACACACGACGAACTCGGCGTGCTCATCGTCGACGACGAACGGGATCAACTCGATGACGATGATCCGATGATCAAGGCGTTGACCAACGCCTATCGCCTTGCCGATGCGGTGCGCGACCAGACTCTGCCAATCGAAGTCAAGTCATTCCCATGCCAATGATGTTCGACTGACTGACTGATCCATCCAAGATGCACGGCATCCAACGTCACCCAATGTCCAACCATCCATTGCATCCATCCAATCCAACCAACAACAGAGCAACAACCACAGACAGACCCAAACGTCCAACCCGACCATCCGGTCATCGGGAATCCGAGACTCCAGAGACACCCCCCGCAACACCGGAGCGCCCAGGCACTCCAGGGCCGAGACACCCCCAAGCACCCGAGCGCGATTGCTGAGGATCAAGTCACCCAAGGCCGAGACTCCAGCCGAGAGCGCACACCACCCGCCACGGTAGGCGGACGGGACGGCGTGGCGCCCCAACCCCAAGGTGATCCCCTTGCGCCCCCCTGGGAATCCCTCGGCTGCGAAAGCGCGCCACGCCCCCGGTTTACAAACGCCCCCGGTTTACTCCACCAAAGTTCGCAGGAGCTGCACAAACCTGCAACCCGTCGCAGACGGACGTCCTAGTTGAGGCTCTCCAACATTCGTCCAGAAACCGGTCAATGGGTTACGTCAAGCGTCCATGCCAAGGGGAGCGTCGGTGACCCATCCGATTGCGCGTGGAGAGCGCCGAACGGCTTCGTGCAGAGAACAGGACTCAAGATATGACCCCAGGTAGAAACGAACCCCAGAACGGCGATGGCGAGCATGTCGCTTCGGAGGAGCTCGCGGAGCTGCACCGCTTGGCGAACTCGCGGCCAAAGTCCGGGCGCGAGGCGGTCGCGAAGTTGGGCGCGCTCCGGGCGCTCGAGCGATTGGGTCGAGGCCGGCGGGTGGTGCCGCCGATGCCGGACGGCTGGCACCCGATGCCTGGGTCGGAGTGGGAGAAGCTAGACCGGGTGTATCTCGATGAGCATCCCGAGGTACGCCGCGGCTGGTACGCGCGCCTGCACCGCGAGGGGCTGATTTAGCGCCCGGCGTCGGCCCAGCGGTCGCTGTTGCTTGTAGCCCGATCCATAAGCGCCACCCCGTCAACGAGCGAGACTGCTGGCCGGTCTGAATGCAGGACCATGCTCGTTGACTCGCTGCTCAGCCGCAATGCTCGATGAGGCTGCTCATGATGCCGGCGTAGCCGCCCACTGCCCAGGCGTTGCGGGCTTCCGCGCGGGTCGCCACCGGATCCCGGTTGCCGGCGAGCGCTGGACGATGGAGTCGGGGGAGATGCCGGGGCACTTCCCTGGCGTGCTCTCCGTCGGCTGGGACGAGTTCTACTGCCCGGACTGCATGGCGAAGCGCGAGAGCAGCGAGGACGCCGCATGAGAGCGATTTGCCCGTCGCCGTGAGCAGCCAGCGGGCGGAACTCGGTTGTCAGGAACCTCAGTCCCGTGTCCCGGCGGTCACGAGCGTGGGCACCGCAACGCCGGCTATCTGTCCCAGATGTAACTGCTGGCCCACGACTGGGTGGTCGCCACAGCCTGAGCTGTTTTGACGGCGAGCGGGACCCGCTCAAGGGCTCGGGCGCCTGTCGATACTGCGAATGTATGCCGGTCCGGCCTTGGCCGTACTGAAGAAGGCGACCGCGCCGGCGATCCGGGCGGTGCTGATCGTGCGCCGGCGCTGTCCGTCGGCGAGCATGGCTGGGGAGCTATCCGGGGCGGCGTCCCGCGCCCACTGAGTCCACGCTTGCGCACCACTCGCCTGCCGCTCCACTGCGTAGATCGTCAGGCGCTCGGGAATGTGGTGCGGATCGCGTCTGGCGAGGCGCGCCAGCACGCCGGGGACGCGCAGGCTGTTTCGCGCACGCGCCCAGCGCCCCGGCGGCTCAGCCGACCCCTCTGCGCCGATGTCCGACCCGGCGGGTTGCGCGTCAGGCTCGCTGCTCATCACCGCCAGGCCCCCTTTCCTCGGCTCTCGTGCGTTGCTGAGGCTTAGTGCTTCGCTGGGATGTAGCGGTGGGAGTGGTCCGGTTCGCGGTAGCCACGTCGCTTCTCGCGCTCCGGGAGCACGACGGGCTCCCGCGGTGGAGACTCGTAAGGGATCTGCTCAAGTAGATGGCTGATGATGTTCAACCGGGCGCGCTTCTTGTCGTTGGAGTCAGCGACGTACCAAGGGGCAAACTCGGTGTCGGTCGCGGCGAACATCTCATCTCGGGCCCGGGAGTACTCATACCAGCGGCTGTAGGATTTGAGGTCCATCGGCGACAGCTTCCAGACCTTTCGCGGGTCGTTGACGCGCGACTCGATTCTCCGCGTCTGCTCTTCCTGGCCGACCTCGAGCCAGTACTTCAGCAGGATGATCCCGGAGTCGAGCATCGCCCGCTCAACCAGCGGAGCCAGTCGCAGAAAGCGAAACACCTCCTCCTCGGAGGTAAAGCCCATCACCCGCTCGACACCGGCGCGGTTGTACCAGCTGCGGTCAAAGATCACGACCTCGCCGGCCGCCGGGAAATGCGACAGATAGCGCTGCACGTACATCTGGGACTTCTCGCGCTCAGTCGGCTTCGGAAGCGCGACGACCCGGAACACGCGGGGACTCACCCGCTCGGTGATCCGTTTGATCACCCCGCCCTTCCCGGCCGTGTCACGGCCTTCGAACACGATGCAGACCTTGATCCCGTCGTGCACGACCCACTCCTGGAGACGCACCAACTCGCCCTGGAGACGAGCAAGTTCCTTCTCGTACCGCTTGCGGCCAAGCTTCTCGACCGCCTGCCGATCCGCCTTCGTCTGCTTTGTGTGACTCATATGCCGACTCGATCAGCAGACATAGAACTCCCTCGGTCGTTTCGAGCAGCCTAACCACGCCCAGCCTGACCAGCACCCGCGCGGCGCGATCCGCTCCGGTCGCCCCTAGCGCGCTCGGCAGGACTCTGTTCAGATAGGCGATGGCAACGGCAGATTCGCGACCGTTTCGGCCTAGCCACGGCTGGGGAGGGGCTAATGGGCTCAATTGAGGGAACGCCCGTCTTGTGGCGGGCGTCAGTCCACATTTGTGGACTGACGTACTCGCCCGCAGAGCCAGCGTCACCGACGATCAGCTCCTCGGGGCGTTCGAGGCGATTCTGACGGACTCGCACAGCCACGGCGATCATCCGATCGGTGGTGATCACGTCGTGGATGTCCGGGGCTTGGATTGGGAGTTGGGGTGTTCGAGCCGATCGCATAAGCCGCGGCTTAAAGCTCAAGGCGGTCGACGACCCGGTGGGTACGATCCGCGCCGTGGGTAGCGCTGTGAAATCTGTTCGAGGCAAGAGTGGCTACCAGCCGCAGTTCTCCACCCGCAAGCGCATCGAGGGTCTGCGCGAACGGTTGGCGGGCGAGCAGAGCTCGCGAACCCGCGAGGTGATCTTGGCGCAGCTTGCGGCGTTCGAACGGCCGCCACGCGGCTCATACGACTGATCTTGCCGGGCGGGGGCGTCCTTGCGGACCCTTCGCAGCCGCGCTGACCGTCGAGCGCTGCGCGAAAAGACTTTCCTAGTGATCCTCGCCTAGCTGTACAGCAGCGCGAGCGCGATGGTGATGAGCAAGAGAGCGATGATGATCACGAAGGTCCATCCGACGATCGTCAGCGCGAAATGCTGTGGTGTGTGCGTTGTCCTCACGACAGGCCGTTCTGGGTGATACGCGAACACGCAGAATCCGCGTATCTCGCTGGACGCTACCGCCGCCGGATCAGTTATTCATCGGGCTTCCTCCGCACGCCGCATCCGCGCTTCGCCGCAGTTTCGATCCGCGGACGCGCTCGGCTATCCTGGCGCCGCTCGCCGCGCTCGATCGCAAGCCTCAAATCGCCGGACCCGGTAGCGTCGCGGGCGGGTGTGACGGGCGCATCCGCACTCGTCCCTGAACAACTGTGCCGCGAACTACTTAACGGCGTGACGCGCTGAGCGCCTCGTGGGCGCGACCTGCGCTGCGGGGTTCTACGACGTAGCGGTCGGCTTGGATTACGGATGCGCGCGGGTGCGCGCGTGGCGATCCTGGGGTATGGCGTCGGCTCAGGCATCGTCGAGTGCGGCGGTTCTTGCTCGTGGACCGCGGCATCGAGGCATGCTTTGGCATGCGGTTGGTTGGTTGGTCGAGCATCGCTATCGAGTGCTGTCGGGTATCGCTGCGGTTTCGATCGTGGTCGGCGGTGTGTTGTATTTGGCCGGGGAGCGCAGTGCGGGTCAGGATGTCTGGGCGGCTGCGGTGGCGTTGTTGGCCGTCGAGCTCGCGGTCGAGGTGGTGCGCACGGTGATCGTTGACCATCACATGGGTGTGGACACGATCGCGCTGGTTGCGATGGTGGGGGCGTTGGCGCTCGGGGAGGAGTTCGCTGGGATCATCATTGGTTTGATGTTCTCGGGGGGCGCGACGCTCGAGGACGTCGCTTCGTCCCGTGCGCGCCGTGAGCTGACGGCCTTGATTCAGCGCGCTCCGAAGGTCGCGCAGTTGCGTGTTGGCGATCAGCTGGAGCAGGTGCCGGTCGCGCAGGTCGAGACGGGCGACGTCGTGCTGGTTAGGACCGGTGAGGTTGTGCCGGTCGACGGCATTGTGGTCGGTGGGGAGGCTGTGGTTGACACGAGTACGCTGAGCGGCGAGCCGCTGCCTGTGACGATCGGGGCGGGGATGGCGGTTCTGAGCGGATCGGCGAACGCGGGCTCTCCGTTTGACGTTCGCGCCGATAGGCCCGCGGCCGAGAGCGCGTATGCGGCGCTGGTCAGGTTGGTCGAGCAGGCGCAGGCGCACCGGGCGCCGTTCGTGCGGATGGCGGACCGTTACGCCGGGTTCTTCCTGCCGGCGACGTTGCTGATCGCCGGCCTCGCGTGGGCGATCAGCGGCGACCCCGTCCGTGCTCTGGCCGTCGTCGTCGTCGCCACGCCGTGCCCGTTGATCCTCGCGGCGCCAATTGCGCTTGTTTCCGGCCTCTCGCGGGCCGCCCGGTACGGGGTGATCGTCAAGGGCGCCGGCGCGATCGAAACGCTCGGCGAGGCGCGCACGGTTCTGTTCGACAAGACCGGCACGCTTACCGTCGGGACGCCCGACGTGCGCGACGTCGTCCCATACCGGGATCAGCAGCCCGCCGAGCTGCTCGCGCTCGCCGCCTCTGTTGACCGCATGTCGGCACACGTGCTCGGCGAGGCGCTTGTGCGCGCGGCCTCAGACTCGGGGCTCACGCTGAGCGCGCCCAGCCACGTGCGCGAGGAGCCCGGCCAGGGCATCCAGGGACTGATCGACGGTCACACGGTCACGGTCGGCAGCCGCGCGTTCATGCACTCAGCCGGAATCCCGCAGGACGAGATCAGGTCCGCCGCCGTGATGCGCGGCCACGGTTCCGGCGAAGCACATGTCCTGGTCGGCGTCGACGGGCACATCGGTGGTGTGATCGTGATGGCCGACGAGCTGCGACCGGACGCCGACCGGATCGTCGAACGGCTCCGTGCCGAGGGGATCCGCCACGTCGCGATGGCATCGGGAGACCGCCGATCCGTCGCCGAGCGGATCGGTCGAGAACTAGGAGTCGACCGCGTCTACGCCGAACAGTCCCCCGAGGAGAAACTCGAGGTCGTCCGCCGCCTGCGCCAGGACCCACAGCTACGCCCCGTGATCATGGTCGGCGACGGGGTCAACGACGCGCCCGCGCTCGCGCTCGCAGACCTCGGCATCGCGATGGGCATCGCCGGCGCGACCGTCTCCTCAGAAACCGCCGACGCCGTCATCACGATCGACCGGATCGACCGCGTAGCCGACGCCGTGCACACCGGCCGCCGATCCCTCCACATCGCACGCCAGAGCGTCCTCGCCGGCATGGGCCTGAGCCTCGGCGCGATGGCCGTCGCCGCCGCCGGCTACCTCCCACCCGTCGCCGGCGCCCTCTTCCAAGAAGTCATCGACCTCGCCGTGATCCTCAACGCCCTCCGCGCCCTACGCGGCTGATACAGCACGACGAGCCGGTTCGTGAGACACGTCCTCCGCGCGGGATCCACGACCCTCACTGCTGCTTGCGAACTGCAGAGCGGGACCGCGTCCATGCGGTCGCAGCGTGGCTGCGAGACCGTCTCGCGGCGCGTTTGATCGGTCCCATCGAGCATTCGTGCTTCACGCCACAGCGATCGTCGGCAGGGGGCTGAGCGCGGCGCCGACACCGAAGGACAGGATCTGACCGATGCCTGGCCGTTTAGCGAACCTCAACGCTGAGGCGATTCTCACGAGCCCTCGGGAGGGTCGAAGTTCAATCGGCATCGGCACCGCCGCGAAGTGCGTGCCTCGCGATCCGACCGACCGGAAAGTGCCTGGTCGCCAGGCTATACGCTGCGCCCGCTATGGGCTGGATTTTCCCTTCGCTTCGCGGCTATCACGGTTCATGGTTGCCGGGCGATCTGCTGGCCGGGCTGACGGTGTGGGCGGTGCTGGTGCCCGAGGCGCTGGCGTATGCGTCGATTGCGGGGGTATCCCCGGTGGTCGGTCTGTATGCCGCGCCGGGCGCGCTGATCCTGTACGCCGCGCTGGGTAGTTCGCGTCAGCTGGTGGTGGGTCCGATGGCGGCGGCAGCGTTGCTGTCGGCGGCGACCGTCGGGGCGCTGGTTCCCGTTGGCGGTGGTCGCTTCGCGGCGTTGTCGGCCGCGCTGGCGATCTCGGTTGGGCTGCTGGCGTTGGTAGCGGGGCTTTTGCGGTTGGGGTTCTTGGCGAACTTCATCTCCGAGCCCGTGCTGAAGGGGTTCATCATCGGCCTAGCGTTGACGATCATCGTCCGCCAACTCCCCAAGCTCTTGGGAATCAAGCAGGGCAGCGGCGATTTCTTCGCGCAGCTCTGGAACGTGATTACGCACCTCGGAGATACGCAGGGGTTGACGCTGCTGGTTGGGGCGCTGTCGCTGGTCGTGATCATCGGTTTGCGGCACGTGGCGCCCCGCGTTCCGGGCTCGCTGGTCGCCGTGGTGCTCGGGATCGCCGCGGTGAAGCTGTTCAACCTCAATGATCACGGCGTTGAGATCGTCGGCTCGATCAAGAGCGGACTGCCATCGTTCGGGGTACCCGGTGTGCAAGCGAGTGACGTCGGTGCGCTCGCTGCCGGCGGGGTCGGGGTGATGCTTGTGTGCTTCGCCGAAGGCCTCGGTGCCGCGAAGGCGTTTGCAGCCCGCGAGCATCAGCAGATCGACGCCAACCGCGAGTTGCTAGGCCTCGGCGCTGCCAACCTCGCATCCGCCGTCTCGAGCGGGATCGTCGTCGCTGGAAGTCTGTCCAAGACTGCGGTCAACGTCACCGGGGGTGCGCGCACCCAGCTGTCGGGCCTGATCGTGGCTGCGCTGACGATCGTCACGTTGCTGGCGCTCACGGGGCTATTCGAGAATCTGCCCGTCGCGACGCTCGCGGCGATCGTGATCGCGGCCGTGATCGAGCTCGTCGACGTTCGCGCGCTCATCTCGCTGTATCGCGCCTCCAGCACTCGGCTCAGCCATCAGTTCGGACCCGTCGCGCGGCCTGACTTCATCGCCGCGATCGCCGCGCTGTTAGGCGTGACCATTTTCGACACGCTCCCCGGCCTGTTCATTGGGATTACCGTCTCGCTCCTCCTGCTCATCTACCGCGCCTCGAGGCCCTACGTTGCGACGCTCGGAAGGACCCCCGGAACCGATGGGCATTACCGCGACATCGATCGCCACCCCAACGCCCGTACCTCGGACCGCGTCGCGGTGCTCCGCGTCGAGAGCGGCCTTTACTTTGCCAACGCCGACGCCGTCCGCACCCGGATCCTGCAAGCCGCAGCCCCGGACCACATCCGCGCGATCGTGCTCGATGCCGAAAGCATCCCATTCATCGACGTCACCGCCTCCCGGATGCTTGCCGACCTCACCGACGAGCTACACGATCGGGACGTCCGACTGCTTATCGCCCGCGAGATCGGCCAGGTCCGCGACGTCGTACGCCATGTCGACGCCACCCCCGCACTCACCAACATCTATCCGACCGTCCAAGCGGCGGTGGACGCGGTGACACCCTGACGCACACCAACGCCCAGCATCACGACCTCCCGGCGAGCCAGCGGCGACCCTGCGGATCGAGCGACCCGGTCGTGGTGCGACCCGGACAGTCACAGGGACGTTGCCAGTCGCGTCCCTGGCCTAGCGTCCGGTCGGGACGTTTGACTGGTGATAGCTGATCGAATCGTGATCGTAAAGGGTTGGTGGCAATCGTCATCCCCGGTGCGCTGGTCAGACTCCGCTGACCGTGAAGGCGTATTACTCAGATGGGCACTGGGTGCGCGTTTGCAGCCAGCCAGCCAGCGGAACTCGGTTGTCAGGACCCCCGGTAGGACGTATTACCGTTTAGCTGTGGCACGCGAGGTCCTAGCCGTCCGCCTGGAGCCGGAGATGCGCGCCGCGCTCGACGCTGCGGCAGCTGCTCGTGGATTGTCTCGCGGCGATCCGAGAGGAAGCGCCATCGCAAAATCTCCGGTGTGGGACCCAGTAACGAACGTACTACGGTACGGGCGTGGCAAGTCAGGTGGTGGCGATCCGAATGGAGGAGGAGTTGCGCTCGGCGCTCGATGTCGCGGCTGCCCAACGGGGTCTGACTCGCAGCGCGCTCATCCGGCAGGCGGCGCTCGCGGTCGTCGATTTGGATCTCGTGGCGCTGGGACTCCGGCAGCGTACGGCACGAGAGATTCGCGCCGGACTGCAGCGCGACCTCGCCGCTAGGCGCGAGCTCGAGGCCGAGGCGTGTTCGGCTTTCGGGTGCGGGAGAATCAGAGCGGCCCGCGCACCGTGCGGGACTAGCAGGGTGATCGCTGGTGCTGGCGGTGGTGGTGGTCGCGGCGGTGATCAGGCAGCTCGTTGATCGTGGTGCCTGACCAGCATCGAGTGGCGAGGTTTAGAGCCGTGGCCATTCGCCCCTCGGCGTCGAAGGTGCAGCACATCCGCCAAGATCATCCGGACTTCGGCTAACGATCGCGCCGTTGCTGACCGCCACGGTGGTGATCGCGCCCATGACAAGGATCAACAGCGAGCTCGCTGCCGCGAGACATCGCACCCGCTCTCAGTACGGGGGTGAGTGCGCAGCGGCGGTTCCCGTAGGCCCGCTGTTGACGCTGCGCCTTCACGCCGGTCCCAGTGATATCAGGCGGGTGGAGGCTCGAACATCCGGTCTAACCCGCGACTGTGATCCGGCCTTGCCCGACGCTAGAGCAGCGCGGCTCTAGTTCGATCAGCACTAGCAACCTTTCGGTATCTCCGATGTGGGACATCGTGATGTTTGGGCTCCAGTGGCACACCGCCCCGCGAGATTCGTGAGCCATGGCAGCGGGATCGCCCTTGCAGTGGGCGGCATAGAGACCCGCAGAGCAGCGGCTCGCGACGACTTGGGCAGCGTCATGATGCGGAGGCGTCGGCGCGGCCAACGGCCTGCGGCGTAATGACGCCGACGAGCGTGGTTTCCGCGCGAATCGACGGCGAGCGGAATGTCGGTGCTCCGGAGCCGTCACCCCGGCAGACTCAGCACCGGCGTCGGCACACGAACGATCAAGCCACCGGTGAGCATCGAGCGCAACCGAGACTAACTCAGCGGAATACGAGCCGTTTCCTCGGCCTGCGAACGAGCACGCTGTGCAGCCTCACGAGCGCGGTCGGCCGCTCGACGCTCCTCTGCAGCATCATCGCTTCGCCCAGCCTGCTCATGCCTCCGGGCATGCTGTTCAGAGAGCGTCGCGCTTGTGTCAAGCGCCTCGGCCGCTCGCATCAGGATCGATGAGAGGTGCGCCATGTTCCCCCGTGCACGCCTCGCTTCGCTTCCTGCATATTCGGCAGGCTCCGGGTCCATGGCGTCAGCAGCTCAACTACAGGGCGAAAGTCTCTGCTCGCCTTCCGGTGTGAGCGACAGACCTTGCGGCGATGTTTCGCGGTCGATCTTGAGGTGGTCCTTGGCCGCTGCGGTTTGCGCTATCTGGTACGCCCGCGACCCGGACAGCCCCATGACCTCGCCACTTCTCCCGCCGCGATACCGGGATGCTCGCGCACGAGCTTGAGGAAACTCTTCATCGCCGGACGATTCGGCGATGCCGGATCGTGCGCTTGCGCAGTACTACGGCATGGGCGATGCGATCAAGCTCCTGGTCGTGCCCGCCACTTTGAATTTCGTCGCTGACTGTCACAGCGCCACTCCTATCCCTGGCATTGTGATCAGCGCCCCGTTACGGCTGGTTGAGCAGACCACGAAGCGCGCCTGAGCACGTAGGGCTTGGGAAGCTTCTCGCCGATCGCTTCGAGCGCGTCTAGCCAGGCCAGGGCGTCGACGTGGTCTCCGCGTTCGGCGGCCTCATCAGCCCAGCCCAACGTGCTCGCCACGGCCGCCCGATGCTTGGCCTCGCGCCGGGCGCAATCGTCCAACGCGAACCCCGTCCAATCGTGGCGCCCGGTCCCACGCTCCGCGTATGAGACCTGCGATGCGGTAGCACCAATCGCAGTCGCTGCTGCACTCATCCCGATCACTCCTCTATGGGCGTCAGTCCCCTCGGGCACAAGGTCCCGTGGGCATGAATCCCTTCAGCTGGAACAGGCCGTTGTCCGAGATGTATTCGGGCCCGTTAGGCGGAGGCCAATCGTCGGCGAGTCTTGACGACGGCAAGTCGGTGGTCAGCGACCGTCTGTACGCGCCGTACTCTCTTTTGGGCGCGGCACAAGACTGATCGCCGCACGCGACTGTTGGAGTCTCAATCCGTGGCCGACGCGGGGCTCCCATCCGACAGACTGGAAGGGCCATTGTGTACGCGAAATGAACCTCCCGCGTACAAGCTATACTCGAGTCCTTATGTAGAGCGGCCCCCGCGACGCGCCAACGTCCGGGGGCCTGACACCGAGGAGGTGAGCCTCGATGCGCGTCATAGGTTATGTCCGCGTCAGCACGGAACAACAGGGTTTGAGCGGAGCGGGTCTACAAGCGCAGCGAGCAGCGATCATCGCGGAGTGCGAACGTCGCGGCTGGACGCTGGTCGAGATCGCCGAGGATGTCGGGTCGGGCAAGGACCTGAAGCGACCCGGCATTCGCGCGGCGCTCGACATGCTGGAGAAGGGCGACGCGGCGGCGCTCGTGGTCGCGAAGCTCGACCGTCTCAGCCGCTCGATGCTCGACTTCGCCAGGATCATGGCGACGGCGCAGAAGCAGTCGTGGGCGCTCGTGGCGCTGGACGTCAAGGTCGATACGACCAGCCCTTCGGGTGAGGCGATGGCGCACATGCTGGCGACGTTCGCGCAGTTCGAACGCAGGTTGATCTCTGAGCGCACGCGGCAGGCGCTTGCGCAGAAGCGTGCTGCTGGTGTTCGGCTGGGAGCGCCGCCGGAGATCGAGCCCTCGGTCGCGCAGCGGATCAGGAAGGAGCGCGCTGCGGGCGACGCGCTCCGGGAGATCGCCGAACGTCTGAATCAGGACGGGATTCCGACCGCGCGCGGCGGGCGCTGGTACGCGAGCACGCTTCAGCGCGTCCTAGCACGGGACTGAATCGACGACCTTGACCGTCCACGCGGCGCCTCCGCCCTGGAGCAAGCGATTCCCGAAACTGCCGCTCCCTCTGACAGCAGGAGATAGTGGATCTGCTGCTGCTGCGCGAACGTGACGGCCCGATCCGCGCTCCTGCTCGTGGCGAGACGCAGGTTTCTTGCCCCTCGTGTGCGGCCTGCCCTCCTTTCGTGTTCGCGGGCATTCGGGGCGACCGCTAGCGCGATCCCGGCTTCGCGCCCCTTTTCGGCCTGTCGCCTGCCCGCCGACCGTGCGCCGATCATCACGCCGGTGCGGCTGCCGTCTGGCGAGGACACGCGCAACATCGAGCGGCTGCGTCAGAGACTTGACGACTGGTCACGAGAACGCCGTGAGCACGAGCCGGACCCGCGCTCGTTATCGTGCCGCATACCGACCGCCGGGTGACGGACCGCCGTGCAGTTCGCGAGGGAGTTCTTCGCGAAGCGCGGGACCGTCGCAGATGGCACGCACGTCGGGGTGCGCCTCGAACGGGGTCGTCGGTTGAGCTTGGGTGGGGCAGGTTTCTTGTGCTGGGTGCCCCGGGTCGGCGCTGACCCTGCCGCCACCGTAATGTTGGTGGTGATGTTCGTGGTCGCCTACGATGCGGACGGGCGCGACGATCGCAGACGATCGCGCGGACACGGATACCCGGAGGGCACCATGACTCGGGAAACGACGATGGCCAAGCGGATCGCCGGCGGCGCGCTGATGATCGGATGCCTCGCGGCTCCGACGGCTGCGCTCGCGCACCTGCCGCACCCCAAGACGACGCTGATCCGCCCCGGCGTTTCGATCGCCGGCGTCAAGATCGACATGACCCAGTCGCAGGTGTTCCACGAGTGGGGAAGCACTGGATGCATCCCCGGCCTGTGCACCTGGCAGGGCCCGGGCAACCCGGCGCACGCGGAGCGCGCGACCGTCAGCTTCTTCCAAGGCAAGGTCATCCAGATCGACATCAACGCGGGCACGTTCAACGGGACCAACGTGAAGTTCAAGCCGGGGGTGCTGTCGACGTGGAAGACCCCCAAGAACATCCACCTCGGCTCGACGCGGGCGTCGGTCAAGCGCGCGTACCCGGCCGCGAAGGCGAACAACTCGACCGGCGTCGCGGGCTGGGATCTGTTCAACGCGGCCACGCGCCATTTCACGCGGTTCTCGTCCTTCGGTGTCGGCGCGACACCCGACCGGCTCCGGTACATCGAGCTTGCGTGCACCGTCGCTGGGCAGTGCTGAGAACTGTCGCCTGCTGACCACCGGACGGACTGGCTGGTCGCTTCGCCAACATCGCGCTGGCCGCGTTCGCGAAGCTGGGCGGCATCCCCGAGGTCGTTGACGCTCGTGGGCAGGCTGCTGGCGTGGCGCATGCTGCCCGAATCCAGAAGCACGCTCGGGCGCGGGCATCGGGCCGTGTCAATGGCTGCTCTCGTCCTGCGGTGGCGGCGCCGCGCGGCGGCTACTGAAACGCTCGAGCTCTTGGGTTAGCAAACGGGGGTTCTCGCGTAACCCGGGCGCTGGGGCTGGAGGCCGTCGTTCCTGCTGACGTGGGACGGGCGCGGTGACCTCCGTTCGGCTGCCTGCCATCCCGGACGTGGTGGGTCGGGGCTCGACCTCCTCGGCGGCCCACTGGCGTGACCTACTTCCGCTCTGCCGCGTGCATCTCCGAGCCGTGTGCACACCGCCCTCCTATGCGCGGAGATCGAGAGACCCGTTCCCTGAACATGAAACGAGCCGGCGAGGAGCACGTCGAATCACGCGGTCTTGGATTCCCGCGGTCCGTCTGGTTGAGCCGCTGGTCGTCCGAGGGCCGCCGCGATTTCAATCGATCTGGGTGCTGCCGTTCGGCCGCGGCGGCACTGAAATGAGGACATGACCTCGGTGCTGAGGGCATCGGCGAGGTTTCCGCTTTGGGAAGACCGCTGCGTAACGGACCGGATGCCCGGTGCGATCGCGTGGTCCACGGCCGGCGTTGCGAGAGAGCCCGTCACTGGGTGCCCCAGCGTCGGCCCGCGGGCTGACGCTGCCACATCCATGCCGAATCTACTGAGAGGTGAGGGGTGAGCGATAAGCAGCCGAACATCGTGTTTTTCTATTGGGACAACCTGGGGTGGGGCGAGGTGGGCTGCTATGGCGGTGGGGTGTTGCGTGGCGCGCCGACGCCGCGGATCGACAAGATCGCCGCGGAGGGCACGCGGCTGTTGAATTTCAATGTCGAGGCGCAGTGCACTCCGAGCCGTTCGGCGTTGTTGACCGGGCGCCATCCGATTCGCTCCGGCACGCAGACGGTGCCGCTGTCGGGCGGCCCGGATGGGATGACGCGGTGGGAGGTGACGATCGCGCAGGCTCTTTCGGATGCTGGTTATGCGACCGGTATGTGGGGGAAGTGGCATCTGGGCAGCGACCCGGAGAGCCGCAGCCCGGTCGATTTCGGGTTTGATGAGGCGGTCTGGTCGCCCCGTACCGCGGACGAGGTGCTGTGGACGATGCAGTCCTATTTCCCCGAGGGGTCGGTCAGGTCCGCTCAATACACGGGTGAGACGGAGATCCCGCTTGAGCCCCAGACGATCTATGCGCGCAAGAAGGGCGGCAAGGCGGAGCCGGTTTCGGCCTATGACGCCGAGTTCCGGGCCGGGTTTGATCGCAAGATCACCGAGTGGGCGATCGACTTCATGGACCGCTCCCACCGGGACGGCAAGCCGTTCTACACGTACCTCCCGTACACGCAGGTGCACATCCCGCCGATCCCCGACCGGGAGTTCGCGGGCAAGACTGAGTGCTCGTCTTCATAAGTAAGGCGTATTAGCATTCGGCCTGAGCCGTAGCGTGCGTGGCATCCTGTCGTTTCGTGAAGGGACGTTGATGCCCAGGCGCAGTCCGTATCGGATTGAGTTGACCGACGAGGAGCGCAGAGTGCTTGGGTCGCTGGCGCGCTCATATACGTTGCCGTATTGGCAGGTGACGAGGGCGCAGATGGTGCTCATGGCTGCTGAGGGGATGCGCAACGACCAGATCGCGGCCCGGTTGCGCTGCGGGCGCGATGTGGTCTCGCAGTGGCGAAAGCGGTTCTTCGAGCAGCGCCTGGCCGGCCTCGAGGACCGGCCCCGGCGCGGCAGACCGCCGGTCTTTCCCCCCTCACGTTCGGGCTGAGGTGATCCGCCTGGCGTGCGAGCGGCCCGTCGACAGCGATGTGCCGCTGGCGCGCTGGTCATCCTCGGAGCTGGCCGCGGAGGTCGTGACGCGCGGGATCTGCGAGCAGATCTCCGGCGTGGCGGTCTGGCGCTGGCTGTCCGAGGACGCGATCAAGCCCTGGCAGCACCGCTCCTGGATCTTCCCCCGAGACCCGAACTTCACCGCGAAAGCGGGCCGCATCCTCGACCTGTACTCAGGCCGTTGGGAAGGCGAGCTGCTGCATCCCGGCGACGAACGTCGTCTGCTGCGACGAGAAGCCCTCGATCCAAGCCCGAGCGCGCAAGCATCGGACGCTGCCCGCCACGGCCGGCGTCAAGCGCGGCCAGCGCGTCGAGCACGAGTACGAGCGCAAGGGAGCGCTCTGCTACCTCGCCGCCTGGGACGCCAAGCACGCAAGACTGTTCGACCGCTGCGCTCCGAAGGACGGGATCGTCCCGTTCGACGTGCTCGTCGAGCAGTTCATGACGGTCGAGCCCCACAGCAAGGCGCAGCGCGTGTTCGTGATCGTCGAGAACGGCTCAGCGCACCGCGGCCAGCGCTCGATCGACCGCCTCCAAGGCGCCTGGCCGAACCTGATCCTCGTCCACACACCCGTGCACGCCAGCTGGCTCTTCTCGATCGTCCAGCGCAAGGTCCTGACCCCCAACGACCTCCCCGACCTCGACACACTCGAGCGGCAGCTGCTCGCGTTCGGCCGCCGCTACGAGCAGATCGCCACGCCGTTCGAGTGGAAGTTCACCCGCAACGACCTCGACCGTCTCGCCCAACGACTCGACCTACCCGCCGCCCAAGCCGCCTGGCCGAATACGTCGGCGAACTTCCGGGCCAGAGCACTAAGAGAGCGTTGGGGAAGCGCACGCTCTAACCGGCCACGACCCAGCCGCCATCCACGTGGATGACCTGACCGGTGATATAGCCGGCCCCGTCCGAAGCCAAGAAGAGGACGGTTTCGGCGATCTCCTCCGGCTTGCCGAAACGCTTGAGCGGGTTCATCGCGATTGCCTCCTCGATGTGCTCGGGCGAGACTCCCCACTCGGTCTCCCATTCCCCCGAGATCGGGCCGGGGGCAAGCGCATTAACGCGGATTTCCGGGGCCAGATCCCGGGCCAGGGTGGTGGTGAAGCCGCGGATTGCTCCCTTCGCTGTTGAGTAGGTGACGGGAACGAAGTTGATCGCGTTCTCGGGGTTTGTCCCGTTCCCGTATGTGCTCGAGAAATTGACGATGGCACCACCGCCACCTTCGAGCATCATCGGCCTCACTGCGTGACACATCCGCATCGTCCCGATCACATCAACCTGAAGGAGGGCGCTCGCCGCGGCTGTGTCCAGTTCGCTGAATCTCACTGTGTCCGCCTCGTCGAGGCGGCCAGCCGCGTTGACGAGGACGTCCAACCGACCGTAGCGCTCCGCGACGTCGGCGACAAAAGCGTCTACCGAGTCCTGATCCGTGACGTCGAGGTGACCGGCGTGAGCTTGCCCGCCCCGCCCCTCCAGTTCCGCCACGACTTCCGCGGCCTGGGAGCGAGAGGAACGATAGCCGAGGGCCACCGAGGCGCCCTCCGAACCGAAGCCTCTGGCAACAGCTCCACCAAGCGTCCCTCCGCCCCCGGTAACCACCGCCACCCTTCCCTCGAAACGCCGCCCATCATTCCATTGAGCACCCATGCCTTCTCCCTCGGTCGGTGGCTTTGCGGACGAGGCGATTAGATCAGAGGCCAGCTGAGTCCGACGCGCAAGCGGACTGACCCTGGCTGAGGTCCACACACCGTGCCGCTTTCGACGCTGCTGCGGGCTCGGGGGCTGAGATGGGAGTGGAGCGGCCTTGCAATGCGCGCGGCAAGCGGGGCACGTCGTACTCGGGCCGGCGGTGATCGCCAGCGTGGTGTGGGCGTGGTCAGGCTGAACGCGCGATCCGCCGGAGGTCAGTCGTGATCGTCTCGTGGCGAGCGCACGAATTCCTCGCGGGCGACGCAGGCTCCGTGCGCCAGCCGGCCGGTGCGCTGGTGCGTTCCTGGCAGCTCGTTTCCGTTGTCGTCTACGAAGGCTTCGAACGCTGCCCAGGCGCGCCCGATGGTCGCAATCGGCCTCCCGCAAATCGAGCAGGTTCGTGGCGCGGCTTCAGCGGACATCGTTTGCTCCCGAACGTAGCTCCAGCACGGGCAGGTCGCCAGGAAAGTCTTCAAGCGGCTCCATGGTCACGCCCTGCTGGGAAAGCTCCGCAATTCGTCTCGCAGTTCGCCCTCCGAGACCCCGGCAAGCGTGGCCAGAGTGTGCAGATCCGTGGACGCGCGGCCATCGGCATGCGCCTGGTCCGCAACCGCTCGAAGGATGCGAAGCTGCAGCGCTGACAGTTCCCTGCCGTTCTCTCGCGCGGGGAACTCTTTCGGATCGCGGTGGTCGTCCATGTCGATCCTTTCTGACGCAGGTTTCGCATGCCGCACTGTCTGGCGCGCACTTGCCCCGTCCCTGACCTCCAAGAGCGACGCTTCGAACTGCTCCTGAGACATCGAGCGGTGTGTTGGTCGTTCCATGAATCAGCACGCTAGCGCCTGAGGGCGTCCACAACACCAGCGCATACGGCTCCAAGAATTTGCCCGCAAAATGCGCCAATTTCGCGCGCGGGCGGCGACGCGCTTCACTCGCATGCGACTCCGCGCTGAAGGGGCTCGTGTGCATTGGCGCACGGAGTGATGCGCTCCTCGCGCCTGTCGATCAGCGGGGCGGCGGCACGCCATGAACGAGCCTACCTCGGATCGTGCGGAAGCGATGATGCGTCCAGCGGCTCGCGGACTCACGCGCAGCCTGTAGCGCGTTCGTGCCGTCGCAGCGAGGGCTAGCGGCTGCATGCGCTGAACCGGGGGGCGATCGCCACAAGGGTGACGACAGCGGCGACGCCGAGCGATGAGGCGAACCGCCCGCTCACTGTGGCAGCACAAGCGTTGCCCCCGTGGCGGATCGTGCCGGTTCCGCTCTGCGGTGGTGGGCGCGATCGTGCCCACCACCACCTACCTCGCACCGAGTCGAAACCACCCGCTCGCCGTCACGCAGGCGTGGGCGCAGGGTCGGCAGGAGGCAGAAAGATCTCGGGGTGCTTGTCGCATAGCCACTTGAACTCACGCGGCTGGCCGACGAGCAACAGCAGAGCGGCTAGCGCTAGCGCGTTTGCATGCGAGAGGAACTCGCGCTCACCGTGGTGGGTCGCGTGGCGGTTGAGCCCATCGGGACCGATCTCGTCGTAGTCCCGCAGCGCGCGAAAGGTGCGCATTTCCAGCGGCGCCACCTTCGGAGGCGATTCATCCGGCTCGGATGGCCGCCTGCGAGAGCTCGGTACGGTCGGTACGGTCGTTGGTGAGCTTGAGCTTGAGCCAGTTGGTGCCTGCGGGCAGCGCTTGCCGGGGAAGGATCTCGGCGAGGTACCACCCTCCGCCGCCCAGGGCCGGAGCCGGGTGGGTGGATGAGAGGCTGATCGGCGCCCACGTCTTTCCGTCTTCTGATCCGTACGCGCCGATTTCGAGCCGCGTGCGGTAGTAGGCCTTCAGCTCAAAGCTCGCGATCTCGCTCGCGCGATAGATGAGATATCCGATGCCGTTTCGGCTCGGTGTTGCGCGCGAGCGGTCCTGGTTGAAGTCTGCCGGCTCGCCGTGGTCCAGCCTCAGACGTCTGCTGTGGAGATACACCTTGTGCCAGTTGCCGAGATCATCGAGTAGCGTCCTCATGCCGTCGTTCAACCTAATCGGCGTGCCGAACCCGATCGAGCTCAGTACGACAATTCCGCGAGAGGGCAGGTGGATCGTCACACCGGCAGAGAGCTGCACGTTTTGGAGGACCTTCGCGGGCACTGGGAACCCGGCGGCGTCGGCTGGGCGGTCGCCCGCGAAATAGTCGTAGCGAGCTAAGGTCAGCGGCCCGGCGACCGACGGCACCGAGAGCTTAATCGACCGCGGCGTTTGGGAGTCGTTGACGACGGCGAACGACAGGTCATAGCTGCCGGTGTTCGGGATCTTGGCTGCCGCAACCCGCAATCCGGGCACGCCAGAGTCGGGGATGACAAGCGGCTGGCTGCCAGCGGGAAAGCTGCGCGCGAGCACGGACCACGGGTAGTACCAGGGACGGAGCGCTAGGTCGCTCGCGGGATAGCCGTCCTGGCCGCCGAGCGAGTTCCAGAAGCCCCAATGCTTGAGGTTCTGGCTGCCGTACCCGCCGCCGACATGCATCGCGTCGTCGAGATCCCACGCACTCGCCCCCGCCATCCCGGCGTCGATTCCCTGGATCATCATGTCCCCCATCCAGACGCCGTAGGCGAATTGCCGGATGTGAGGCTGGCTGTCCACAAATGCGCCGGCACGCGGCGTCACACTCGGATCAATGAGAGGAGCCAGCCACTGCGCTGCGCGCGGACCGTCCAGCGCGGAGAAAGGCGAGACTTGGTCCGCAACCAGTCCGACCTCGCCCGCGAAATACGTCTTCCTAGGCGAGTCGAGGTTACTGATCTGCTCTCGCCGCGCGCGCATCTGGTCCTCGTAGACGCCGTTTTCGATCCCCCAAATGGTCCCGTAGCGGTGCGAGTCGTACGCTCCGATCAGGCGTGGGATCGCCTGCAGGGTGTTGGTGACCCAGGAGTCACCGCCGAGCGGGTTGTCCGTGTCGAGTCCGGACGTTCTGTCCAGAGCCTGCGCGCTCGGAGTGTCGTCCCACGAGTTCTCGTTATCTGGCCCGACCAGCTTCAGCCAACTGGTCATGCCAAGCTTGGTGAACTCAGTTGACAGCGCTCTGACGATGCCAGTCCAGCAGCCGAAGTCGCACGTAGCGATGTCATTCGGCTCGTTGATCACGTTGTAGTACTTGATGTTGGTGTAGCCGTAGACGTCGTGGAGCTGCTCGAGGAAGTCAGCCGGGATGCGGGGGTCGCCACCGATCAGCGGGTTCAACCAATCACCGAGCACGACCGCGATCCCGCGGCTCTTTGCGTAGTCGAGGATTTTTCGCAGCTGCACCACGTGCCGAGCTTTCCACCGGTAAACAGGGTTGTGTGCAGCGTCGTACCCCGCGAAGTAGTTGTAGGCCGGCTCGACGACCCGCAAGAACCCAGGGTGCATGAAGTCCAAGCGCTGGAACGACCGATCCCAATCTGCCTGTGTCGGCCGGAACGAATCGTAGGGATCCCACTGCACTCCAAGCCCCATCAGCGCAGGCCCGGCAACCTCGTCGGTCTGCAGCGCCATCACCGGTGGGCCAGCCGCGGCACGAGCTGCCGACGTCGAACCGCCAACGGCGAACGCCAGCACCAGCGCCAGCGCCGCCCACCAGCTGCCTGTCGGACCCAGCCCGCGTCGCCAAGGCATCCGCGCAGCGTAGACGCATTTCCGAACTGTCGCGAGCCTCCGGCCCAGCCCGCAGCCCTAGGGCCGGGACCGACCCGCCCTCAGCACGGCGACTGCCGAGCAGAGCACCGCGCCGTCCGACGGACTACCCGGCACCAGGCATACAGAACAACAAGGACATCGCGCGAGTACTAATGGTCCGGACGCGAAATGGTCCGGCCGACTGGCGTCTGTCTCACCAAAGAGGACCACCACGCGTCTAGCAACTACGCGGTTGGGAGAAACGACGAGGAGTCAGGCCCTATCCACATTGCAAAGAGTGGGACGGGCGGGAGGTTGCGTAGCGCGAACGCAAAGCCCGCCTGAGGCGACCGTCCGAGCGGAGGATGATGTTCGACGTGGAGTCGCACGGCGGGCAGGTAGCGGATTACCGCGCCGCCGCATAGGAGCCACCCCCGCATGAGGAGTGTTACTTCACGCTCCACTCTCCAGTTTGGTCTGCGAACCCAGAGTCAAGCGTGAACTGGAGTGTCTTTGGCTCGAGGCCATTCTGGACTTCGAATGCGAGACAACCGCGACGAGTGTCGCCAGCTGCGCGTCGTGCGGGTACGACTTCGCGGCTGCAGCAGCTGCGACAACACGACCGACGCCCCCGACCCCGACGCACCACGGCAGCGGCCTCGCCGGCACCTGAGCGTCCTACCACAACCAAATAGCTCGCTCTCCTCGCCCATGTAGCGGGGCGGGGGTTTCCATCGGGTCGGAGCCTCGCGTCCGCTCTCCGCTGAGGAGCGGAAGGTCAGACGCGGGCGCGCGCCACGGCGGGCGAGCGGCGGATCGGCAGTGCCGCTCGCCCAGCACGGGCCGGGGACCAAGTCTCCGCAGACTCGAACCCGTAGGGGGAGATGGGAGCGGGCGGGCGGTTGAGGTGGGAGTGCCCGCCCCACTCGGATCAACTGCATAGTGAAGGCTCACGGCTAAGCGCGGGTGAAGGCAAGCTGAAGATGCGCTTAGGATCCACGCGTAGGTCGCCGGAGGTTGGCGGCAGCGATAGATCCCTCACAGGAGGCAGGTTCTGGACGTTTGGCACCCTCCCGTCTTTCACCCGAGTTTCGCCTACGTAGGCGAAGTTCCGCCCGGCCCCGATCGCCTCGCGCGTGCCAGCGGGCCGGGTCGAGCCGTGGCGGGCGGCGAACTCAGACCCATCGAGCATGGACGCCGCGCTGCGAGAGCTCGCAGCCGCCGCGCAGACGCTCGCCGACGCGCTCGACCAACCCGCCGACAGCGAGTGACCCCGCCTGCGCGAATTGGGGACCAGTCTGATCGGGGGGCGCGTGATGCCAATGGTGGGGCCCCGGAAATCACACAGCGTCGATCGGGTCTTAGCCGGCGATTCACCACCACTGGCAAGGACATATCGAGTGGTGGGGCTGTGAGCTTGAGCATTGGCAGTCCTCAGCTCGACAGCCCGTGCTGTCTCTGTATATATGACGCGCGTCGAGGGTCGACAGTCCATTGCATATCCGTCCAGAAGGTCGCGCTGGAGATCAAGGCTTCAGCAGTGCATCCGATTCCGTGTCACGTATGGTCGTGCCGATCTTCGTCATCATGTGGGCGATCGTGATCGCATTCGCGTTGGCGATAGTCCGGCAGGGCGGGGCGTGCCGCGACAGGATGCGGAGAGCGCGATTCTCGCTGCCCGCGAAAGCTGTGCTGCCCTTCAGCTGCCCATCGCGGGGATCTGACCTTGCCATCCAATGCCTGCGGCGCACCAAAACACGAGTCGTTTGCAGGACTTTCGCCTAGTGGGCGATCCAGGACTCGAACCTGGGACCTCTTCCTTATCAGAGAAGCGCTCTAACCGACTGAGCTAATCGCCCGGCATGACCCGATCGGAGTTCCCGGATCCGGTCCGGAGCAATCTTAGCCCCACCCGGCCGGCCCGCGTTACCTGGGTCGGAATGCCCACACGTGGCCGCGCCAGTCGCCGACGAGCAGGGTCCGATCCGCGACCGACGGAGCTGCGAAGCTGGTCGCCCACAGCTTGTGCGCGGCGAGCTGGTGACCATCGCTGAGCCGATAGGCGGCGAGGAGGGCGTCGCGGCCGCTCGAGATGTAAATCACCCCCTGGGCGATCGTCGGCGGACTACCGGCATCGGGCGAGTAGAAGCCGTGCTGCCAGCTCGGCACCAGCGTGCAGCGGCGAGTGAATCTGAACGTCTGGATGCCCGCGCGCTCACGACCGCCCGGAGCGGTCGTCGGGCTGACCACGACGAGCCTCTGGCTCGCCGGATCGTAGGCCGGCATCCCGTAGAGCTGGATCGTGTTGGGCGTGATGTTGGCGATTTGGATGTGCTGGCGCGGGCCGTCGCTGATGTCGTTGGCGTTGTAGCGGTACAGGCGGCCGTCCTTGTTGATCGCGATCGCCTGCAGCGGGCACCCGCGCGAGCGGATCAGGACGGGCGTGGTGCCGAAGTCCCGATCGCTGATCAGGAACGGCGGCCGCAGCGGGTAGTTGCTCTGCTCGAGCTTGAGGTTGTAGTTGAGGCGGACGACCCGCTCGGCGTAGCCGGTCGCCTCGTTCGGGGTGCCGATCGAGTTTCCGGTGGCGCCGAACACGTTGCCCGTCGCGCCGTCGACCGAGACGCCGCCCCACCCCCAGATCGCGCCGGCCCAGGCGTGGGTCCCGTGGGTGGTCAGCCACCGGTGGATGAACTTCGGGTGCGTTACGTCAACCGCGCGGATCCCGCCGTAGTAGAGCCCGCGGTCGCACAGCGACGCGACCGGCACGTAGAGCCATCCGTGCGAGAGGGTGAGCGCGCTCCACACGAAGTCGGCGCCGGCCGGGTGCACGCGCACCGGCCAGCCGCGGATCGTGCGTCCGGTGCGGATGTCGAAGGCCCAAGCAAACCCGTTTGCGTCGACGGCGTAAACCCGGTTGTGGGCGCGGTCCGCGACCATCGTCCCGGTAACCCCGAACTCGCCGTCCGGGCTCGCCTGGCAGCTGGGGCGAATCGCATGCGAGCCGACCTGTCTCGTCCAGACGCGAGTGCCGTTGGTGACGCGTAGCGCGGCGATCTCGCCGTGCTCGGTCGCGACGAGCGCGATGTCTCGTGTCACGTATTCGGAGTGGCGGCGCCGCTGGCGGCGAATGCGCACGCCGTTGACTACCAGCGTCTGCCCGTCGATCGCGCCGTTCAGATGCGCCCCCCACGCGATGCGCAACCGGGCCGCCTGTCCTGGCGAGACCCCGACGGAGGCCGGACTCGAGCCGAGCCGAGCGAGGCCATAGCCGTACGTGGTCAGGTCGGCCGAGTGAGATCGCCCGAGCGCCGCCGGCGCTGCGATCAGCAGCGCTGTCGCCGCGCACACCAACAGGCACGCGCATCGACCTCTGCCCCAGTGTTGCCCACGCGACCACCTCACTCGCGCGCATCTTATGGATCTTCTTAGACGGATGCGACGTCAGGCGTCAGCGCCCGCTTCCGGATTGCCCGCTATTTTTTCCGGCGTGACGGGCCTAGGTCGGATCCCCTCGCGATTCGGGGCGCGGCAGGCGATTTTGGGGATCGTCGCGATCGCGTGTCTCGGCATCGCGTTCGGCGTAATCGAACAGCATCAGGTCGGATGGAACGAGTATTCCCACTACGACCAGGTGCGCGCGTTCGATCACGGGACGCCGATCATCGACGCCTACCGCCACACGACCGGCGACCGCGCCGTCTACCGGCACCACCTCCTGTCCGACAAGGCGCCGGGTCTGGGCCTGCTGACCCTTCCCGCATACCACGTCGCTCGATCGATTGGCTTCATCAGCAGCGCTCAGCACTCGAGGAGCGTCGACCGCACATCGGTCCACCTGTTGGTCATCTTCGGCTGCACGCTCCCGGTTGTGCTGATGCTCCTGCTCGCCTGGTGGCTCGTGGAAAAGCGCGACCCGGGTCAGGGCGCGGCGGCGGCAGTCACGCTCGGTCTGAGCACGCTGCTGCTGCCGTTCGCGACGCTGTTCTTCTCGCACGTGCTCTCGGCCTTTCTCGGCTTTGCGGCCTTCTGCGTGCTGTGGCGAGAACGGGAGCGTGGTGCCACGCGCCTGTGGCCGGTCGTCCTGTCCGGCGTCCTGGCCGGTTATGCGATCAGCACCGAGTACCCGCTCGCGGTGCTCGCCGTGCTTCTGGCCGCCTACGTGGCGCTGCGCGAGGATCGCGTCAAGGCGGTGCTCGCCTTCGGCGCCGGCGTGCTGATCGGGCTTCTGCCGCTGCTGCTCTACGACTGGTGGGCGTTCGGGTCTCCCTTCCATCTCTCCTACTCGTACGTCGCGGCCAACTCGAGCGGCGTCCTCGGTCTCGGCGCGCCGAGTCTGCGCACGTTCGTGCGGCTGCTCGTCGCCGATCGCGGCCTGTTCGTCGTCACCCCCGTGACGGCTGCGGCACTCGCCGGGATCTTCATCCTCTACCACGAGCGCCGGCGCATGGACGCCCTGATCCCGACCGCCGTGGTCCTCGCCTACCTCGGCTACAACGCCTGCTACTACCTGCCGTTCGGAGGTGGGGTGCCGGGCCCGCGCTTCCTGATCACGCTGCTCCCATTCCTCGCCGTTCCGCTCGCGGCGTCGTATCGCAAAGCGCCCCTGGCGACATTGTCTTTGGCGGTCGTCTCGGCGGGGATAATGACAATTGCCACAATCACCGGCCCGATCCTTGACACCGGCCGCTCGACCCACATCTGGTGGACTAGGCTCAGCCAGGGCGCCTTCAAGACGCCGCACTGGACGGTCGTCGTCTTCGCCCTGTTCGTGCTCGCCGCGATCATCCTCGCCGCCCGTGTAACGCCGAGGCCGCGGGTCACGCGAACGGACCTGGAGCTGACCGCGCTCGGGCTCGGGGGCTGGATCGCGTTCACTCGAGCGGGGCCGGCCCTGTTGCAGCGCGACCACGAGACCGGACACATCTGGGGGCTGCTCACGTTGGTTCTGCTGGGCGTGGCGCTCGCCGCGATTGCGTGGCGACTGGCCCAGGGCTACAAGATCGCGCTGGTGGCGGCGATACCCGCCGTAGCACTGGCGATCCGCTCCTTCGACCACACGCCGCTCGCGCTGTTGCTCGTGATGGCATCGATCGCGACGCTCGTCGCGCTGACCGCGCCGCGCCTGCGCGAGACGCTGCTCAGCGGTCGATAGCGTGCAGTCGGGCTCTACGCCGCCGCGCGCACCCGCAAGCGCCGGGCCAGATCGAGCGCCTCGTCGACCGACGCGAAGCTCAGCTGAACCCGGTAGCCGTGCCCCGGCCCGGGCGTGACGTCGAGCTCCGCGCCCAGCGCCTCGCCGAGCGCGTCCGAGATCTGCTCGACGGCGGCCTCCTGATCGGGGTGGAGGCGTCGCCGCGGGCGGCGGCTGGCGCGGGCCGGATCCGGAGATGCTCCCTGGCGCGCTCGGGCCTCGAGCTCGCGCACCGACCAGCGGCCGTCCGCTGCGGCGCGGGCGAGGCTCCGGCGGTCCGCGTGGTCGTCGGTGAGCAGCAGGGCGCGACCGTGCCCCTCGGTCAGCTCCCCGCGTTCGATCAGCTCGAGCGCGTCATCCGGCAGCTCGAGCAGACGGATCAGGTTCGAGACCGCGACCCGGCCCCGGCCGACGCGAACTCCGACCTCCTCGCGCGTGAGCCCGAGCTCCTCCACGAGCGCCGCGCAGGCCCGAGCCTCCTCGACCGGATTGAGGTCCTCCCGGGCCATGTTCTCGATCAGCGCGATCTCGAGAGAGGCGGCGTCGTCGTGACGGCGTACGAGCGCCGGGATCATCTCCTGCTCGGCCAGGCGGGCGGCCCGCCAGCGGCGCTCGCCGGCGATCAGCTCGTAGCGGCCACCGCGCAGCGGACGCACGAGCACCGGCTGCAGCACCCCGCGGGCGCGGATCGACTCGGCGAGTGCGAGCAGCGTCTCCTCGTCGAAGCCGTGCCGCGGCTGGTCCGGATTCGGCTCGATCAGGTCGACCGGCAGCCGGCGCAGCTCCTCGCTGTCGTCCTTGGGGGCCGCCGACAGGATCGCCGCGAGCCCACGCCCCATTCCCTTCTGTCGCTCAGCCACGAGCGGCCACCTCCTTAGCTAGCTCGAAGTACGCATCCGCGCCGGCACAGTGCGGATCGTGATGGATGACCGGCTTGCCGAAGCTCGGCGCCTCGCCGATCCGGACGTTTCGGGGGATGACCGTATCGAACACCAGTTCGGGGAAGTGCTCGCGCACCTCGCGCTCAACGTCCTGGGCGAGCCGGGTCCGCGCGTCGTGCATTGTGAGCAGCATCCCGGCCACGGTCAGCCTCGGGTTCATCTCGCGCTGGACGAGCGAGAGCGTGTCGAGCAGCCCCGCGAGACCTTCGAGGGCGAAGTACTCGGCCTGCACCGGGACGATCACCCGGTCGGCCGCAACGAGCGCGTTGACGGTCAGCGGTCCGAGCGAGGGCGGGCAGTCGAGGAGCACGAACGCATAGTCGTCGCGTATCGGGGCCAACGCGTCGCGCAAACGGGTCTCCGATCCGCTCTCGCGCGGCAACTCCACCGTCGCACCGGCGAGATCGGGGCCGGCCGGCGCAACCGCCAGGTGCTCGATCGAACTGGGGACGATCACGTCGGCCAGCGACGAGTCGCCGACGAGCACGTCGTAGACGGTCAGCGGGCGATCCTTCCCGACGCCCAGGCCGAGCGTGGCGTTGCACTGTGGGTCGATGTCGACGACCAGCGACTCGTAGCCGGCCTCGGCCACGCAGGCGGCGAGGTTGACCGCGGTGGTCGTCTTGCCCACTCCGCCCTTCTGGTTCGCGATCGCGTAGACGGTTCCCATATATGAATGGAAGCTAGCGGCGCGCGCGGTCAGACGGCGCCGAGGGGGCGCTTGGTCGCCACCCCCTCGCGGCGCGGGAATCGAGCCGGCGTCTCCCTCACCTTTGACATGAGGTGCAGGTGGCGATGGACGGCCTGTGGATACGGCTTCACCGGGATCGGCTGCATAACTCGCAGCCCGAGCTCCGAGGCCGCACGCTCGGCCTCGGCCTCCGCGTCGGGGTCCCGGCGGCCGCGCCACGCCACCAGATGTCCTCCGACCCTAAGGAGCGGCGCCGCGTACTCGGCGAGCACCGACAGCGGCGCCACAGCACGGGCGGTCACGACGTCGAGCGCGCCGGCGTGCCCGGTGAGGGACTCCACCCGCGAGTGCACAGCGATCGCATTGCTCAGGCCCATGCGCGCGATCCCGAGGGCAACGAACTCGCACTTGCGCCAGTTGCTCTCGATCAGGATCACGTTTGCCCGTGGCAGCGCGGCGGCGAGGGGCAATCCCGGGAACCCAGCACCCGAACCGAGGTCGGCGATGGTTCGTGCCCGGCGTACCTGCTCGAGCGCGAGGGCGACGAGCGAGTCGGCGAGGTGGTCGCGGAGGATGGCGCGCGGGTCGCGGACCGTGGTCGGGGCCGCCGGGTCCTCGGCCACGAGGGCCGTGAGCGCAGCCAGCTGCGCGGCGGCGCCCTCGACCAGCTCGAAGCGTTCGGCGAGCTCGTCGATCCCGCCGGTCACATCCGGCGACGGGCTAGCGTTGGCGTTCCGCTCGTTCGCGCTCACGGGCGATGAATCCAGCGTATCGGTCGCACATGTCGCGGAGCCGCTGGGCGGCGTAACCGTCCACTCCAGCGTGAACCTCGTCCTCGAGCAGAGGTAGAAGGTCTCGCACCAGCACCCGCCCCCGGGCCATCCACTGGAAGTACGAGCGACCGCCGTGGTTGTAGGGCCCGTACAGCCGGCTCTCGGGGAAGCGCTCGACCAGCCACCGGAACAGCGCCTCATGGCGCGTGTGCATGCGAAGCGTCACCTGCGGCTGCTTGCCGTCGCCGCCGAACGAGCCCTCGCCAATGAGTAGGCCCACGACGACCCCGCGATCGAAATCGGAGAGGGGGGTCATGTCTTGTGGGATTTTCGGGGGCCCGGCGGCGGAACGTTGTTTCACCGGGGGGAAAAACGTGAAACGGGGGTTGGGGTCTCGGGAGTCGTGTTTGTGTGGCGCGCGGGGCGCGGGCGCGTCACGTTCCTCCGCTGACCCCGGGCGAACCCTTGTGGGGGATAGAAAGATCACAGACGTATTCCCATATCCCAAATGCCCCCGGGGGCATGCTCGGACAACCGCCACTCCTCGGCGCCCCGTCAACCGCCACTCCTCGGCGCCCCGTCAACCGCCACTCCTCGGCGGCCCCATCAACCGCCGAACCACCCGCCGGCGCCCCAAGTTCGGCGAGGACCTCGCCGGCCTGCCACCCAATCACGCGCCAATCGTCGGCCCGGGCCAACGCGACGCGCGGGTGTCGCGTTACTCACGGGAGGCCGGCGAACCCCGACCGCAGCCCCCGGAGGGCAACCCACGACCCCGCCGAGAACCCACGACCCAGAACACACGACCCAGAACCCACGACCTCGCCGAGAACCCACGCCTCGAGCCGACCGACGCGCCCTCAGTCGACCAACGGCGCCACGACGAGCCGGCGCGACGGTTCCTGGCCCTCGCTGTAGGTCTCCACGTCGTGGCGGGTCTTCAGGTGCTCGTGGACCACCTTGCGCTCGAGCGCGCTCATCGCCTCGAGGGCCACGGGGCGCCGGTCCTGGACGGCTGTCTCGGCCGCCTGGTCGGCCGCGGCGCGGAGGGAAACGGCGCGACGCTCGCGATAACCGGACGCATCGACCTCCACCCGCTTGCGGTCCTCGGCGCCGCGGTAGGCGATCCGGTAGGCCAGGTGCTGAATCGCGTCGATGGTCTGTCCGTGGTGGCCAATCAGGAGGCCGAGGTCGTCACCGACGAATTCGGCCGAGATCCCGTCGGGCTCCTCGCGCACCTCGACGCTCGTGTCCACCCCGACCTCGGTGGCGATTCGCTCGAGCAGCTCGTGAACGCGCTCGGTCGCCTCGCTCATCTCCGGCGCCCCGAGCGCTTCTTCTTCTTGCGGGGCGGGGGCGGGGGCGCTCCGGCGCGTGAGCTCCGCGACGCACCCGTCGCCGCAGGCTCCTCGGCCGGTTTGAGCCGACCCAACAGGCCGCCGATCCCGCCGCTGCCATTGCCGTTGCCACCAGAGCTCGGGCCCTTGCCGGAACCGCCGGAGCCGTCCGAGCCTCCGGAGCCCTTGGGAGGACCTCCTCCTCCTCCGCCGTCGGCAGTCGCAGTGGCAGTCGCCGGCGGCCCCATCGGGCCTATTCGGCGCTTGACGACGTACTGCTGACCGATCGTCCAGGTGTTCGTGGTGATCCAGTACACGATCACGCCTGCCGGGAAGTTGATGATGAAGATGACGAAGAAGAGCGGCATCACCAGCATGATCTGGCGCTGCGTCTTGTCCATCGTCGGGCTCGACATCATCAGGCTGGAGGCCAACTGCGTACCGACGTAGAGCAGGATCAATACCACCAGCACGGCGCCCGAGGCCTTGTTCGTCAGGTCCGGGATGAAGAGGAAGCTCGCGCCGTTGTGCGGACCGCACGGCACGGTGTGCGCGTGGCTGATCCCGACCCAGTGTCCATTGATGTAGTGCGCGCCGGGCTGGCTCTGCGGGCAGATGTCGATCCGCAGGCTCGAGCGCAGCATGTAGAAGAGGGAGATGAAGACCGGCAGTTGGGCCGCCAGGGGCAGGCAGGCACCGAACGGGTTGATCTGATTCTCCTTGTAGAACTTCATCATCTCCTGCTGCTGGCGCTGCTTGTCCTCCTTGTACTTCGCCTGAATCGCCTTGAGCTCGGGCGTGTGCTGCTGGAGGCGCTGCATCGAGCGGAACTGCTTGACCGTGAGCGGCACCAGCGCCGCCCGCACGACGATGGTCAGCAGCACGATCGCCCAGCCCCACTGCACGCCGAGGTTGTTGTGGAAGAAGATGAGGATCGACTGGAAGACGTCGATCAGCGGCTGGAAGATGTTCGCGGTGACAAGCATGGCTCAGGCGCTCTGCGCGGGCGCTCGGGTCTTGAACAACCGCTGATCCTCGACGGGGTCAAACCCTCCGTGGCTCCAGGGATTGCACCTGAGCAACCGCCAGCCGGCCAGGATCAGCCCCCTGAGTATGCCGAATCTCTGGATCGCCTGCGCGGCATATTCGGAGCAAGACGGGTAGTACTTGCAACGCTGCCCGTACATGCCGGAGAACAGACGCTGGTAGATCCTGATCGGCAGGATCACCGCTGATCGCAGAAGCCTCATGACCCCGCCACCTCGGACCTCGGTGTGGCTCGCTCGATCAACTCGGCAACGACCCTCCGCACGCCGTCGAGACCCTCACGCTCAGCCAGAGCCCTGGCCTCGGTCCGAGCGACGATCACCGCGTCCGTACCCGTCGGCAGCGCGCCGCTCTCCTGGGCGAACGCCTCACGCAACAGGCGCTTGACCCGGTTGCGGTCAACCGCGCCGCCCACCTTGCGCGAGACCGACAGCCCGAGGCGCGGATCGCCTTCGTCGCCGCGAGGGAACACATACAGAACGAGCTCGCGGCTCGCTTGTGAGCGACCAGCACGAAACACACGATCGAAATCAGCACTGCGCGACAGCCTTCCGCGGCCCTGCTTCGGCCGAGAGGCGGCCGCCCGGCTCATCAGACGGTCAGCCGCTTGCGACCCTTGTCGCGACGGCGCTTCAGCGTCATTCGCCCAGCGCGGGTGCTCATCCGAGCTCGGAAGCCGTGCGTCCTGGCGCGCTTGCGCTTTTTTGGCTGATAGGTGCGTTTCATAAGTCACTGCCCGCGAAGGGTCGGCGACCAGTATACGCAGCGGCCCTGGCGTGGCCCACGGGCCGAAAATCGCCGCTTCACGCGGCCCGCCGCTTTTTCCCGCGCTTTGCGCCAAGCACCCCGAAAAGCCGTCCGTCGAGGCCAGTGGCCGCTGGTATATTCGCGCAGCGGCGCCCGTCGCGGCGTCAACCCTCTTCCATCGGTCCCCGAACCTCCCTCGAAGGAGTCGCTTGGAGCTGCCCGCGCAACCCGAGCCAGTTCCCGCCTGGCATGACATCCGCGCCGCGTTGCGGCGCTCGCTCGGGGACTCCACGTTCGACATCTGGATCGCGCCGCTCGAGGTCAGGGAATGGGATGGCGTCGAGCTCCGTCTCCAGGCTCCGGCGGCGACGCAGGCCTGGGTCGCGAAGCGGTTCGGCCGCATCCTCGAGACGACGGCCCGGTCGGTCCTCGGCTCCTCCGTCCGCGTCTCCTTCGGCGCCAGCACCACAGCTGCTCGAGGCACCCCTTCGACCCAGGAGCCGCAGGCGCCCTTCAACCCCCGCTACAGCTTCTCCCAGTTCATCATCGGCGACGGTAACCGGCTCGCGCACGCCGGCTCCCTGGCCGTGGCTGAACTCCCCGGACAGGCCTACAACCCACTCTTCCTCCACGCCCCGCCCGGACTGGGAAAGACCCATCTGCTGCATGCGATCGGGAACTACGTTCACAGGTTCGGGGGTGGTTCGACCGTCCGCTACACCACCGTCGAGGACTTCACCAACCATTTCATCACGGCGCTCAACACGCGCTCCGTCGACCGTTTCAAGCACGCCTACCGCGACGCTGACGTGCTCTTGATCGACGACGTCCAGTTTCTGGCCAGCAAGGCGAAGACCGAGGAGGAGTTCTTCCACACGTTCAACGCCCTGTACGAGACCGGCCGGCAGCTCGTGCTCACCTGCGACCGCCTCCCCCGGCAACTGCTCACCGTAGAGGAACGCCTCCGCGAGCGCTTCGAGTCCGGTCTCGTCGCCGACATCCGCGCACCCGACTTCCCCACGCGCGTGGCAATCCTCCGCAAGCGCGCCGCGCTGGACCACATCGCCCTCGCCGACCACGAGGTCCTCGACCTGATCGCCGAGCGCGTCACCGACAACGTCCGCTCGCTCGAGGGAGCCCTGATCAGGATCGTGGCCAACCACTCACTCACCGCTCACCCGATCGACGTCGAACTGGCCACACACGTCCTCGACCAGATGCATCCGGAGACCGCCTCCTCCACGGTCACGGTCGAGACGATCCAGGTGTCGGTCGCCTCCCGTTACGGCATCTCCGTCGACGACCTCGTCTCCGCCGGACGGGCCGCGCGCATCGCATGGCCCCGGCAGGTCGCAATGCACCTCGCTCGCCAGCTCACCCACGCTTCCCTCAATGACATCGGCGCCGCCTTCGGAGGACGCAACCACGCGACGATCCTGCACGCGTGCAAGCGCGTCTCGGAACGCCTCCGCCAGGACCCCGACGCGGCAGCCGATGTCTCTCAGCTGACCTCATCGCTCGGCTGACACCAAGGCGACCGCTGTTGTTGACACACTTGCCTGTCCGCCGCGCACGACAACTTCCTCGCTCGTTGCGGACGTTCGCGGACTTCTCCACAGCTTCTATTCGACCTATGACTTCTACCTTCCTTCTGAGGTATTCATCGTGAAGATCTCCCTCGAGAGAGACGCTCTGCTCGGACAGCTTCAGACCGTCAGCCGAGTCGCATCGACAAGGAGCGCGATCCAGGCGCTGTCGGGAGTGCAGCTCGCCGCGTCGTCCGAGATGTGCGAGCTCCGAGCGACCGACATGGACGTGGGTCTGCGCGTCCCGCTCGAGGCCGATGTGACCCGAGACGGCGTCGTTGTGCTTCCGGCCCGCCTCCTACTTGACGTAGTGCGTTCACTGCCCTCGCCTCAGGTCTCGCTCGAGCTTCGGGCAGCCGAGCAGGACGTCGAGCTGGTCTCGGGCTCCGCCACGTTCCACATCCGCACACTCCGCACCGAGGACTTCCCGCCATTCCCGGAACCCGAGGAGGGCACGGCGATTTCGCTCCCTGCCGAGGCGTTCGTGAGCACCGCGCTCAAGGTCGCCGGCTCCGCCTCGCGTGATGAGACGCGGCCGGTGCTGACCGGGATCCTCGTGTCGGCGTCGGAGCGCGAGCTGCGGATGGTGGCCACTGACTCCTATCGTCTCAGCGTCAAGGAGACCGCGCTCGAGGCGCCGCTGTCGTCGGCGTTCGAGGTCAACGTCCCGGCCCGGGCACTTCAGGAACTCGCTCGAGTCGCCTCGCATGCCGAGGACCAGGAGTTGAGCGTGAGCGTGCGCCAGAACCAGGTCCTGTTCGTCATCGGTCGCGTAGTCCTGTCCTCGAGGCTGATCGACGGCCAGTTCCCGAACTATCGTCAGCTACTCCCCGAGAGCTTTGAGCACGAGCTCCGCGTCGCCGGCTCGGAGCTCGCCGACGTGGTCCGGCGGATCAGCCTGCTGGCCCAGAAGAACGCACCGCTGCGTCTGTCATTTGGACAGGGTGAGCTGACCGTCTCGGCGCAGACCCCTGACGTCGGCGAGGCGCAAGAGGCGCTCCCCGTGTCCTTCCAGGGAGAGCCGCTCGAGATTGGATTCAATCCGGAGTTCCTGCGCGACGGGCTCGAGGCGGTGGAGGGAGGAGACGTGCTCCTGAAGCTCATCAGCCCGCTTCGCCCCGGCCTGATCGAGTCCGCCGACGACAGCGGCTTCCGGTACCTGATCATGCCGATCAGGTTGAACGTGTAGCCGCCGCGAGCGATGCGAGTCGTCGCCGTCAGCCTGCGCGACTTTCGCAGTTACAGCGAGTCGCGCGCCAGCCTGGGCGACGGGCTGACGGTCGTGACCGGTGCCAACGGCGCCGGCAAGACGAACCTGCTCGAGGCGGTGTACTTCGGATGCACCGGGCGCTCGTGCCGGACCAACAACGAACGCGAGGTGGTCCGCTTCGGGGCCAGCGCGGCGCGGGTCGTGGTCGACGCCGAGGCGGAGGATGGCCCGCACGAATTCGCCGTCGGCTTCGTGCCGGGGCAGCCGAAGCGGATGCGGGTTGACGGCGCCGCCGTGGAGCGGATGGTCGATGTAGAGGACCGGCCGCTCGTGAGCGTCTTCCTGCCAGACCGGCTCGAGCTGATCAAGGGTGCCCCCGCGCTGCGCAGGGCCCACCTGGATCAGTTCGTCGCCGCGATGTGGCCGGCCCGCGCCGCGACCCGCCGCTCCTACGCACAGGCTCTCGCCCAGCGCAACGCGCTGATCGCCCGCATCCGGTCGGGCGTGGGATCGCGAGAGTCGCTGACCACCTGGGACCGGCAGCTCGCCGCCCATGGGATCGCACTGATGCAGGACCGGTCCTCGGCGGTGCGGCGAATCTCCGACAGTTTTGGCCGAACCGCCGGCGAGTTGGGTGTCGACGGACATCTCGCAATCGCCTACCGACCGCGGTCGCGGGCGTCGAGCGCTGAGGAGTTGGCGAATGAGCTCCAGGAGCGCGCCACGAACGACATCGAGCGCGGGTTCAGCGGACACGGTCCGCACCGGGATGAGCTCTCGACCGCCCGCGAGAATCGCGAGGTGAGGACGTACGGCTCCCAGGGCCAGCAACGCCTTGCGCTCCTGGCGCTCCTGCTAGCCGAACGAGAGGCCCTGACCGAACACCGCCACTGGCCACCGGTGCTACTTCTCGACGACGTGATGAGCGAGCTCGACCGCGCGCGTCGCCGCGCCCTCGTGGAGCTCCTGCGCGCGACGCCGGGGCAGTCTGTCATCACGACCACCGAGCTCGAGCACGTGCCGGGCGCCGGTGAGCCCGACGTAGCCCGTCTGTCGGTGGACGAGGGGCACGTGCGCGAGGCGCTTGCGGCATGACGCACCGCCGCCGCGGACCCCGTCCGATGAGCATCGCGCTTGACTCCCTGCGCGATGAGCTCGCCCCGGAGACCCTCCTAGCCACCGTGCAGCGCGCCTGGCCCGCGGCCGTGGGAGAGGCGATCTCGGCCGAGGCGACGCCGACGGCCGAGCGGGCAGGTGTGGTCACCGTCTCGTGCTCGGCGGCGGTGTGGGCGCAGGAGCTCGACCTGATGGGCCCGACGATCGTCGGGCGTCTCAACGGACTACTCGAGTCCGAGCGGGTCGAACGTCTTCGATGCGTCGCGGTCTGAGGGCCGCCCTGGTCCCGGCGCTGCTGTGCGTCGCGCTCGGCGCGGGCCCGGCGAGGGCGGACCTGTCCACGTTCGGCTATTCCAACGCTCGCACGGGATCGCTGATCGGGCAGGCTGGGATCGGGCCGACGCAGGCGACACGCCTGAGGCCGATTTGGCGGGCCGACGTCGCAGGCGCCATCACTGCGCAGCCGCTTGTCCTTGATGGCCTTCGCGTGCGCGGCCGGCGACGAACGGTGGTGATCGCCGCCACCGAACACGGGGTCGTGGTCGCGCTCGACGGCGCGACCGGGCACGTCCTGTGGCGGCGTCAGCTGGGCCACAGGACGATCAAGCCCGATTGCAGTGCGAGCCCGGACGCCGAGTTCGGGGTTACGGCTACACCGGTCGCCGACCGACGCACGGGCCGGGTCTATGCGGTCGATGTCGAGGGTCGCGCCTGGGCGCTCGCCGTGACCAGTGGCCACGTCGCCTCCGGCTGGCCCCGCCGCGTGCAGTCGGCCGGCGGCGATTTCGTGTGGGGGGCCCTCGCGCTGTCGCGTGGGGCGCTGTATGTCCCGATCGCGTCGCTATGCGACAGCGGTGAGTACAACGGCGGTGTCGTGTCGGTCGACCTGGCGCGTCCGTGGAGGATGCACCGATGGGTCACGACCGGCGGGACCGGCGCGTATGCGGGCGGGATCTGGGGCTGGGGCGGCGTCTCGATCGACAATCAGAGCGGCGACGTCTTCGGGGCGACGGGCAACTCGCTCGGAACCTCGAATGAGGCCACTCCGTATGCCGAGAGCGTCGTGCGACTGAGCGCCTCGCTCGTACTGCGCCAGGCCAACGACCCGCTGATCGGGCCCTTCCACAGCACCGATCGCGACTTCGGGACCACGCCGGTGCTCGTTCACGTACCCGGATGCCCCGCCCAGGCGTTCGCCATCAACAAGGACGGTGAGCTGTTCGTCTACGACCTCAGCCGGATCTCCGCCGGTCCGACCCAGCGGCTTCGGGTCGCCGCTGACACACCAACCGGAATCCCTCTTTACGGCATGCCCGCGTGGGACCCTGGGACCCGCACGCTGCTGCTGGTCAGTCCGTCGACTCCGCCCGGATCGGCGCTCCGAGCCGGCGTTCAGGCCTTCACGCTCGACGCCGCCTGTCAGCTCGCCCTGCGCTGGCAGCAGTCATTCGACTATCCGGATGCCGGAAGCGCGCCGACCATCGCCGGCTCGGTGGTGTACATAGCGACCGGTCGCAACGGCCGGCTGCGGGCATATGGCCTTGCCGACGGCCGCCCGCTGTGGGCCCGTCGCCTGTCCCGAGAGGGAGCGTTTGCGGCGCCCGCCGTGGATCGCGACAGCGTGTTCGCCGGCGACTGGGGAGGTCACGTTTGGCGTATCTCCCCCGGGCGCTAGACGGCCCCACCACCACCACCGGCCAGAATCCCGGTGCAGAGGGGGTTATCGTGCACAATTTGTTGCCGTTTTGCAGGGAAATCGTCACCCATCAAGAGGGTCTTTCCGGGGGGCTCTGTGCTATTCTTCTGTACACCACTTTCCGACGCCCCGTCGCGCCGAAAGAGCGCGAGACCGGGGCGTCTCCTACGTCATCGGAGGAACGTTGGCGAAAGACAGCGGCGCTTCAGGTCGCCCCCAGCAAGAATCACACTACGACGCACAGGACATCACCGTTCTCGAGGGCCTCGAGGCAGTCCGCAAGCGTCCTGGCATGTACATCGGCTCGACCGGCCCCCGCGGGCTCCATCACCTCGTCTACGAGGTTGTTGACAACTCTGTTGACGAAGCGCTCGCGGGCTACTGCAGCGAGGTGTCGGTCGTCATCCACCCGGACAACTCGGTGACCGTGACCGACAACGGCCGCGGCATCCCGGTCGCGACGATGGAGAAGGAGAAGCGGCCGGCGGTCGAGGTCGTGCTGACCGTGCTGCACGCGGGCGGCAAGTTCGGCGACGGCGGCGGCTACAAGGTGTCGGGAGGGCTCCACGGAGTCGGCGTGTCAGTCGTCAATGCACTGTCAGAGCAGCTGCACGTGGAGATCCGGCGCGACGGGCATTCCTGGACGCAGGACTACGCTCGCGGCAAGCCGCTGGGCGACCTCAAGAAGGGCGCGCCCACCAAGGACACCGGGACGACGATCACGTTCCTGCCCGACGGCGAGATCTTCGAGAGCCTCGACTTCGACTTCACCGTGATCGAGGAGCGGATGCGCGAAACGGCGTTTCTCACGGCCGCTTTGCGGATCACGATCATTGACGAGCGCGGCGCCGGCCACCGGGCCGAGTTCCACTACGAAGGCGGGATCGTCGACTTCGTCAGCTACCTGAACGAGAACAAGGAGCCGATCCACAAGAAGGTGATCTCGTTCTCCGGCGAGAGCGACGAGGGCGCGGTCGAGGTCGCGATGCAATGGAACTCCTCCTACCAGGAGTCGGTCTTCTCATTCGCCAACAACATCAACACGCACGAGGGCGGCTCGCATCTGAGCGGCTTCCGCTCGGCGCTGACCGGTGCGCTCAACAAGTACGCGCTCAGCAAGGGTTTCCTCAAGGAGAAGGACGACAACCTCGTCGGCGAGGACGTGCGCGAGGGTCTCACCGCGGTCGTCTCGGTCAAGCTGACCGACCCGCAGTTCGAGGGCCAGACGAAGACCAAACTCGGCAACCCCGGGATACAGGGCTTCGTGCACTCGGTCGTCAACGCGCGCCTGTCCGAGTTTCTGGAGGAGAACCCCCAGGACGCAAAATCGGTCATCACCAAGGCCGTCTCGGCTGCACAGGCACGAGCGGCAGCACGCAAGGCCCGCGACCTCACCCGGCGCAAGTCTGCGCTGGAGAACTCGACCCTCCCGGGGAAGCTCGCGGACTGCTCGGTCAAGGACCCGGCGCTGGCCGAGCTGTTCATCGTCGAGGGCGACTCGGCCGGCGGCTCGGCGGTCAGCGCGCGTGACCGCAACACCCAGGCGATCCTGCCGCTACGCGGAAAGATCCTCAACGTTGAGAAGAGCCGGATCGACAAGGTGCTCGCCAACACCGAGGTCCAGGCCCTGATCACGGCCGTCGGAACTGGCGTCCGGGACGAGTTCGACATCGAGAAGGCGCGGTACCACAAGATCGTGCTGCTCACCGACGCCGACGTCGACGGCGCCCACATCCGGACACTGGCGCTGACGCTGCTGTTCCGCGAGATGCAGCCGCTGATCGAGGCCGGCTACGTGTACATCGCCAAGCCGCCGCTTTACCGGCTCACACGCGGGCAGAAGCATCGTTACATCGAGCGCGAGTCCGAGCTCGAGGAGATCCTGCTCGGCGACAAGTTCGACAAGATCGAGGTCTACGACCGCTACAACAAGCCGTTCAAGCTGACCGAGGCCCGGTGGAAGCGGTTCAAGCGGTTGCTCAAGCAGTACGAGGGATGGGCCTCCGCGCTCCGCGCTTCACATGGCCACGGCGTGATCGCGTTCATCCAGCAGGCCCGGCTGCTCGAGGAGCAGATCACCGGAGCTGACGCCCTGGTCAAGCACATCTCCAAGGACGGCGACAACGGTCACGCGTACCGGACCGAGCTGCTCTCCCAGGACGACGAGCAGGTCGTGATCCGCACGATTGAGGCGAAGACCGGGCTTGCCACCACCCACCGGGTGCCACGCGCGACGCTCGATGCCCACGAGTACCAACGTCTGGCCGACGTGCACAAGGAGCTCGATGCGCTCGCCGGCTCACCGCCGTTCCACGTGAAGATCGGTGAAAGCTTGGAGGACCCGGCCTCCTACGAGGACCTCCGCGATGCGGTTCTCGCCCTCGCTCAGAAGGGGATCCAGTACTACCGCTTCAAGGGCCTCGGCGAGATGGACGCCGACGAGCTGCGCGAGACGACGATGGACCCGTCAACCCGCACCCTGGTCAAGGTCACGATGGAGGACGCCGCCTCCGCCGATCTCGTGTTCTCGATGCTGATGGGTGACCAGGTCGAGCCGCGCCGCGCGTTCATCGAGGAGAACGCGCGACTCGTGAGCAACCTCGACGTCTAGGAGGACGGGATGGCAACGATCGACACCATCGGCGGCGGCAACATCGAGCCCCGCGGGCTCGAGGAGGAGATGCGCTCGGCGTATCTCGACTACGCCATGTCGGTCATCGTCGGACGTGCGCTGCCCGACGTGCGCGATGGCCTGAAGCCGGTCCACCGTCGCGTGCTGCACGTGATGAACGAGCTCGGCCTGCAGCCGAACCGCAAGCACGTGAAGTGCGCCCAGATCGTCGGCGAGGTGATGGGCAAGTACCACCCCCACGGCGACTCGGCGATCTACGACGCGCTCGTGCGCCTGGCTCAGGACTTCTCGATGCGCTACCCCCTGGTCGACGGCCACGGGAACTTCGGGAACATCGACGGTTATTCCGCGGCCGCGATGCGCTACACGGAGGCCCGGCTCGACCGGCTGGCCACCGAAATGCTCCGCGACATCGACGCGGACACGGTTGACTTCACGCCGACCTACGATGGCACGCGGCAGGAGCCGGTCGTGCTCCCGGCTCGGTTCCCCAACCTGCTCGTCAACGGAGGCTCTGGGATCGCGGTTGGGATGGCGACCAACATCCCGCCGCACAACCTGCGCGAGGTGATCAGCGCGACGATCGCCTACATCGACAATCCCAGCATCACCGTCGAGGGTCTGATGAAGCACATCAAGGGCCCCGACTTCCCGACCGCGGGCCTGATCCTCGGGCGCGAGGGGATTCGCGATGCGTACGAGACCGGTCGCGGTCGCGTGCGGGTCCAGGGCAAGGCGCACATCGAGCCGATCGGACAGGGCAAGGAAGCGATCATCATCACCGAGCTGCCCTATCAGGTGCGTCGCGACGGCGAGGGCGGCCTGATCCTCAAGATCACCGAGCTGCACGCGCAGAAGAAACTGTCCGAGATCAGCGACCTGCGCAACGAGTCGGACCGCCACGGCATGCGGATCGTGGTCGAGCTCAAGCGTGACGCGATCCCGAAGGTCGTTCTCAACAAGCTCTACAAGCACACGCCGCTGCAGACCACCTTCGGCGTCAACATGGTCGCGCTCGTCGACAACGTGCCGCGCACACTGTCGCTGCGTGAGGTGATCGGCCACTACGTCGACCACCAGCGCGAGATCGTCGTGCGCCGGACCCAGTACGAGCTGCGCCGCGCCGAGGAGCGCGCGCACGTGCTCGAGGGCCTGCTCGTCGCACTCGACAACCTCGACGAGGTGATCGCGCTGATCCGCGGCTCCCGCGACCCGGAGACCGCGCGCACCGGCCTGGTCGAGCGCTTCGAACTCACGGTGATCCAGGCGCAGGCGATCCTCCAACTCACCCTCAGCCGCCTCACCGCACTCGAGGCGGACAAGATCAAGGAGGAGCATGCCGATCTGGTCGAGCGGATCAAGGAGCTGCGCGAGATCCTCGGTGACGAGGAGAGGGTCAACGGCCTGATCAAGGACGAGTTGCGCGAGATCGCCGACGTCTACGGCGACGAGCGGCGCACTGAGATCACGCACGCCGAGGGCGAGATCGACATCGAGGACCTGATCGCCGATCAGCAGATGGTGATCTCCATCACCCACTCCGGCTACATCAAGTCGCTGCCGCTCAACACCTACCGCCAGCAGCGGCGCGGCGGCCTCGGTGTGACCGGGATGGAGATGAAGGACGACGACTACATCGAGCACCTCTTCGTGTGCTCGACGCACGACTACCTTCTGTTCTTCACCAACCGCGGGAAGGTCTATCGGCTCAAGGTGTACGAGCTGCCCGAGGCCTCGCGCACCGCGCGCGGCCGCGCGCTGGTCAATCTGCTCCCGCTCCGTGAGGGCGAGCGCGTCCAGTCCGTCCTCTCGACCCGCGACTTCACGGAGGGCAGGTACCTCGTGTTCGCGACCCGGAAGGGGATCGTCAAGAAGACCGAGTTCGGGGCCTACAACACCCCGATCAAGGCCGACGGGATCATCGCTATCAACATCCGCGACGACGATGAGCTGATCGCGGTCAGGCGCACCAGCGGCGACGACACGATCATGATGGTCTCGCGTTCGGGCCAGGCAGCGCGGTTCAACGAGAAACAGGTCCGCTCGATGGGCCGCGACACCAGCGGCGTGCGCGGGATGAACGTCTCGCAGAAGGACAACGCCGTGCTTGCGATGGACGTAGCCCGTGACGATCAGGAGCTGCTGGTCGTGACCGAGAACGGCTACGGCAAGCGGACCTCGATCTCCGACTACCCGGTGAAGGGTCGCGGCACGATGGGCGTGAAGACGATCACCCTGACCGAGAACAAGGGTGCTCTCGCCGGCGCGCTCGTGGTCCGCGAGCACCAGGAGCTCGTTTTCATCTCCCAAAACGGCATGGTCCAGCGCACCTCGGTGCGAGGTATCAACCGCTACGGCCGTGCCTCGCAGGGCGTCCGGGTGATGAACATCCGCGACGACGACCAGGTCAGCGCGATCGCGCTTGTGGTCGAGTCCGACGAGGCGACCGCCGCGTCAGTCATCGACGATGACACGGCAGGCGGAGGCGACGGGGTGGCGCCCGAGGCGGCTGACTCTCCGGCTGACGACGTCGTCGAATAGCGGGAGGCCAGCTCGACGGCGGGACGAGGCCCCGGCGGTGATGCCGGGCCACTCGATCCCGTCGCGCCCGTCCGCTAATCTGATGCCTACCAGAGAAAGGAGGTGGTCCGAGCTTGTCTGACAGTTCTTGCGGGACACTGGAGGTGTCCGGCCGCTAGGTCGGAGGCTGACCCCGCTTAGCGGAGTCCCCCCGCGACACCGTCGCAGGAGGAGCCGGGAGTAGTCCCTCCGGCATTGGAATCCTCACTGCGGATTGGCAGTCAGAAGTTTGTGAAGGGCGCCGGCGTCGACGGCGCCCTTCACGCGTCTTGGGGCTCGCCGCCCGGCGTCATCTACGCTACGGCCATGTGCCGAAACATCAGGACCCTCTACAACTTCGATCCGCCGGCGTCCGAGGACGAGGTGCGCAGCGCCGCGCGCCAGTACGTGCGCAAGATCAGCGGCTTCAACAAGCCCTCGCGGGCGAACGAGGAGGCGTTTGAGCGTGCCGTCGACGCGGTCGCGCACGCCTCGATGCACCTGCTCGCCGATCTGCAAACCAGCGCACCGCCCAAGGACCGCGAAGTCGAGGCCGCGAAGGCCCGCGCCCGGTCCGCCCAGCGCTACGCGGCCTAGGCGGCCAGGTACTGGAGCCAGGCAGTCGGGATCGTCGGGCTCGCCACCTGAATGAATACGTGCGGGCTCGGTGTGCGCGGCTGTTTGAGCAGCCGCATCCCCGCCTGGCGCGGTAGCGCGTTCCCTTTTCGGCGGTTGCAGGGCGCGCACGACGCGACGATGTTCTCCCAACTCGACGGGCCACCCTTCGAGCGCGGGATCACGTGATCGACGGTGAGGTTCGAACGCGAGCCGCAGTACTGGCAGGTCCAGTCGTCCCGGGCGAAGACCGCCCGTCGGGTGATCTTGCGCCGATGGGTGTCACGCGGGATGCGGACATAGCTGACCAGGCGGATCACCATCGGTCGCGCGATCGTGCAGCTCTCGGCATGGAGCTCGAACTCGGCCCGCTCGATCATCTCCGCCTTTTCCTTTAACAGCAGGACGACGGCACGGCGCACGGTGCACACGTTGATCGGCTCGAATGTCGCATTGAGGACGAGCACCCGGCCAAACTCACGCCCGCGTCGCTGGTGCTCTGGAAGCGACGCGGACCATGCTGGCGCTGGTACTGAGCTGGCCATGGTGCTGGCGGCAGTTTAGCGGGGGTTGAAGCGGCGTCTGCCGTATCGCCCGTCGATACTGGGGATCTGGCGGCGGCGATCCGGAGGCCTCCCGCCGGGGGTTCAGGCGGCCACGAATGAGCCCAGCAGGCGCAACACTTCCACGTGCCCGCGCAACGCGCCGAGCGCCTCGGCGACATGCGGCTCGGTGTCCCTGCCCTCGAGGTCGGCGAAGAACATGTAGCGGCCGAGCCCCTGCTTGCGCGGCCGGGATTCGATCCGGGTCAGGTTGACATCCCGGTTGGCGAACTCGGACAGGCAGCGGACCAGCCACCCCGGCGCCTCCGAGCCGACGCCCCAGAAAACGATCGCCGTCTTCCACGGCCCCAGCCCGACCTCGGCCGCCAGTGCGTCGGGCACGGGCGCGTCGGCGCGCGCGAGCCACACGAATCGGGTCTCGTTGTCCGGCAGGTCCTCCACGCCCGCACGCAGCACGCGGCAGCCGTAATGCTCGGCCGCCAGCCGCGTGCCGAGGGCGGCCCACGGGCCGTCGTGCTCGGCCACCATCCGCACCGCGTCGGCGGTCGAGGTGCCGGCGAGCACGGTCGCCAGCGGCAGCCGGGTGCGGATGAAGCGGGCGCACTGGGCGTTGGCCTGAGCGTGCGAGACGACGACCTCCACCTCGTCGAGCTCGAGCTCAGTACGGGCGATCAGGCACTGTCGGATCGGGTGGATGACCTCGCCGACGATCGCCACGTCCTCCGTCTCCATCGCGAGGGCATCCAGGGTGGCGTTGACCGACCCTTCAAGCGAGTTCTCGATCGGAACCAGGGCGCGATCGACCGAGCCGTCGTGGACCGCCATCACGGCGCCGTAGATCGTCGGAAACGAGACGAGCTCGAGCTGTTGGCTGCGGGTGGCGTCGATCAGGGCCTCGTGGGTCCAAGTGCCCTCGGGCCCGAAGTAGCCGGCGCGTACGGTCGTCACGGTCTGCGGAGGTCAGGACTGTGGCGGCCGGTCGCCCTCGAGAGCGATCCGGATCGCCTCGTTCTCCTCGGGCGAGAGCTCGAGCTCGCCGCGTCCGTTCTGGACCTGCTTGGCGTAGAGACGCGCCTGCTCGCGGTGGTGGATCGAGGACAGCACCAGCCCCGACCGCGAAGCGTCGAGGAGCGCAATCGAGGTCGATTGCCGGCCGGACATCTCACCGTAGGCGTCGTAGCGCACGAGCGCCCGGTACGCCATCGCGGCGTCGAGGCGGTCCTCGGCAACCTTCATCCGGCCCTCGAGGCGATCGGCCGCATCCTGCACGTACTGCGAGAGCGCCTCGAACTGGGACTGGAGCGCCGCCGCGTGGGCGACCAGATCCTGGCTGCTGCCGCCGAGCACCGCCCGCTGGTCGGCGCGCACACGCCGCAGGCGGAAGGCGAGGAACACCGTGATCGCGAAGGTGACGACGGCAACCGCGCCAGCCGCGACCGCCACGATCCCCGCTGTGCTGGACAGGTCGTGCACCCCGGACAGGATAGGCCCCCGGCTGGACGGGGGCAGCGTGGCCCACCCCCGCGCAGGCGGGGTGAGGCCGCCCTGCTGCGGGGGCTGCGCTACCGCGGGGTGCGCTGCGCTACTGGAACGTGACCGGGAAGGTCAGCGTGTTATTGGCGGTGTTCTTCTCGCCGGGCACAGCGGCCACCGTCGCGGTGACCGTGTAGCTGCCCGTCGGAGGGGATGAGCTCAGGGTGACCTGACCGGTGGTCGACTGCCCCGCCGTGGTCTGTGGCACCACCGTCTGGCCACTCAAGGTCGAGCTGCTGATCGTCACCTTGAGAATGACGTTGGTCTCGTTGTTCTGGCCGCCGTTCGTGAAGTGGAAGGTGAAGGTTGGGGGCGGGTTGGCGGCGATTGTGTTGGTCGAGCCCGTCTGCAGCGTGTTGCCCCCGACGCTGACTGAGTCGAGCGAGTGGCCGTGCAGGCCCGGAGCCGGCTTGCCGGTCGGGGTCGCCGCCTTGGCGCCGATCTTTCCGGTCACGAAGCTCGGCTGAAGCCAGCTCAGGTCGGGGAGGAACTGCCCGGTCTCGATCGTCTCGCCGTTTGTGCCGCCGATGCCGATCCCGGCGGAGCGCAGCGCGCCGAGGATCAGCGGGATCGCATAGTCCTTGTAGACCACGTCGGAGGCGTAGAAGCGAGCCATCTGGGCGGAGATCGAATTGATCGCGTCGCGGCTCGTCGAGGTTCCGAGCGCCTCCTGGATGTTCGAGGCGATCTGCCCAATGCCGTCGCGGCGCATCTGGAAGGCGAGCACGACGTTCTGCTGGGCGCCCTTCATCTCGTCCGGGACGCCCAGCGCCTTGACCTTGCCGAGCTGGGTTTCGGCGCTCAGCCGGGTCTCGTTGAGCTGGTTCTGGAGGGTGTTGGCGTTGGCCGAGCCGCCGCCGTGGGACAGCTCGTTGAACAGCTGCGTCGAAGTCTGGTCGGACTGCTGGATCAGCGATCCGACGTTGTTGTTGTAGTCCTTCAGCGCGCTGTTGCGCTGGCTGATCTGACAGCTGTGAACGCCCAGCACGATCAGGATCAGCACGATCAGGATCGCCGCCGCGGCAACCGCGCGGCGGATCTGGATCGACTGCTGATCGCCCGGCGGGCGGCGACCGCTCCCCGAAGGACGCCGTCTACGCGGTTGTGTTCGCGTCGATGTTGCGGGCTCGTCTACCTCGTCGAAGAACGACAAGCGCTTCTCTCGCTCCTTGCGGGGATTCGGAAAGTCCCAGTATGACCGTGGGGACGGCTGGATAAGCAAATCCGCAAGCGCACGTGCAGGGCTTCGCGCGGGTTGGCGGGTCTCGTGGGCTTCGTGCCCGGGGGCGCACGGGCGCGCGCCGTCGCGCACCAGGGCGTGGCGGAGTCGCGCATCAGACAAACGCAGCAAACCTGGTCGTCTCGGGCCAAGGAAGGCTGAAAACTCCCCGCCACGAGGATTAATCCGCCTCGGTCGCATTCGCGGGCCGAGTCTGTTGCCTTAGTACGGCGGCTCGGGTTGGCCCAGCTTGGGGGGTGCCGGGCGCCGGCTGTGTGGTCCGGTGGCGGGGCGGCCCGGGCGCCGGCTGTGTGGTCCGGTGGCGGGGCGGCAAGTGGCCCCAGCCCGATCCAGCACCAATCCGGCGAGGACCTCCGCCGCCCCGGGTCGGCCACGCACAGCAGGGACACGCCTCGCGACACCGAAAAGCGCTCTGATGAGCGCGAGCCAGCTGCGCACGGCGCGCCTGTCCACCCGCACCCGCCCTCGGACACCGCCGGCCGAGCGAGCCGAGGCATCCTTTGTGCTGGATCGCTACCGGCTACAAAAGCTGTTAGGTGCAGGGGGTTTCGGGACTGTGTGGCTCGCGCACGACGAGCGGCTTGACCGCGAGGTCGCGGTCAAGGAGGTGCCGCGCGAGCGGATCGTCGGAGGCCGGCTCGACCGCGAGGCGCGCGCAGCGGCCCGCCTCTCGCACCCGGGGATCGTGACCCTGTACGAGGCAGCCGTCGACGACCACGCGGCCTACCTCGTCTCCGAGCTGGTGCGCGGCGCCACGCTCGACAAGCTCCTGGCCGCCGGCCGGCTCTCCGACCTCGACATCGTCAAGATCGCGATCGCGTTGTGCGACGCGCTCGCTTACGCCCACTCGCAGGGAATCGTTCACCGCGACGTCAAGCCCTCGAACATCCTCATCCCTGAGCGGCCGACCAGCGCAGCGGGTGTGGCGAAGCTGACCGATTTCGGCGTCGCCCGTGTGATCGGTGGCGACTCGCTCACCCGCACCGGCGACGTGGTCGGGACCGCCGCCTACATGGCCCCCGAACAGGCCGAAGGGCTGCAGGCCGGGGCCCCGGCCGATCTGTACGCGCTCGCGCTCGTCACCTACGAGGCCCTCACGGGCGTCAATCCGGTCCGCACCAGTACGGCGGCCCAGCGGGCCCGCCGCCTCGGCGCCCACCTGCCGCCCCTCCGCCGGCAGCGCCGCGACCTCCCCAAGGAACTCGGCCGCGCGATCGACCTCGCCCTGCGACCCAGGCCGCGCGAGCGCGGGACGGCCGAGGAGCTGCACGGCGCGCTCGTCGAGGCCCGCGACGAGGTCGCCGACACCCCCGGCGTTGTCACCGGGGCGTGGCGGGCGCACCCAGCGCAAGGCGACCGCGAGCCCGAGCCCTTCGCGCGGCCGGCTCCCGACGGGCGCCTCGCTCCCGACGGGCGCCCCGCGCCGCCGGAAGGTCCCGCGCCGGAGGACCTCGGCGCTCCACTCGCGGCGATCTCCCGCCCAGCGCGGATCGCCGGCGGCCTGGTCGGCGGCGTCGCTGCAGCCTGGGTAACCGCGCACGCGCTCGCCACCACACCGCTCGCCCCCGCCGTCGTCGGAGTCCTGGCCACGGTGCTGATCGCGGCGCTGCCACGGGTCGCCTGGATCGGCACGATCACCGGGTTGACGACCGCGGCCGCCGTTCAGGGACGCCCCGGCGCGGCCATCCTCGTGCTGTTCGCCGGACTGGTCCCCGTGCCATTGCTGATCGGCGACGGGCCCGCCTGGCCCCTCCCCGCGGGCGCTCCTGCGCTGGGGCTGATCGGGCTGGCCGGGGCCTGGCCCGCGGTCGCGGCTCGAGCAGGGGGCCCCTGGCGCCGCGCCGTGCTCGGCGGTTGCGGCTGGGTGTGGCTCGTGGTCGCATCCCCGCTCGCCGGCACCGGGCTGTATCTCGCCCAGGTCCGCGGGATCCCGGCCCAGGGCGCGTGGGCAGGGTCGCTCAGCCAGACGATCGATCTCGTGCTGCGGCCGATTCTCACCTCCGGCGTGCTCGCCGCCGCCCCGGTGTGGGCGCTCGCCGCGCTAACCCTGCCGTGGCTGCTGCGGGGGCGTTCTCTCCAGATCGAGATCGTCCTCGTCACAATTTGGGCCGCTACCGTGGTCTCGGCCACCACCACCGCGATCGCCCTTGTCCAGCCCGGAGATGCGCACCTAGCGCAGGGAACGGCCGTGCTCGGCGCGGTTGCGGGAGCGCTATTCGCCCTCGCCCCAGGGCTGGTACGCGCGGTCCGTGCTCGCGACTGACTCCGTAGCATGGAACCGCCCTCCGGGGCTGCCCATGAGTGTTCTGAGAAGCCTTGAAAGCAAGATCGCCGGCCTCGTCGAAGGCACCTTCAGCCGTGCCTTTCGGTCGGAGGTCCGGCCGGTCGAGATCGCCCGCAAGCTCGCCCGCGAGATGGAGGAGCACCGATCGTTCTCGGTCTCGCGCACATACGTGCCGAACGAGTACAGGGTGTTCCTGTCCCCCCGGGACCGGGAGCGGTTCGCTGACTACGAGGAAGCGCTGGCCGGCGAGCTCGCCGGTTACCTGCTCGAGCACGCCCGCCGAGAACGGCTGGCGCTGCTCTCGCGCCCGGTGATCGAGTTCGAGACCGACGAGCGCCTCGGGCTGGGCGAGTTCGGGATCCAGACCCGGGTCGTCGCTCCGCCGCACAGCGCGGAGGATGTGCCGGTGGAGGAGCAATCCGGCCGGACGATGATCTACAGCGCCGCCGGGCGCATCGCCGAGCCGCTCGAGGAGCGGGCCCAGTCCCGCAAGGAGACCGCGCTGCTGCTGGTCGAGGGAAAGCGGCTGGTCGTCGGACCGACCGGCGTCACGCTCGGGCGCAGCCGCCAGTGCGACGTCGTGCTATCCGATCCGAACGTCTCGCGCCAGCACGCCGAGATCAGGCCACGCGGGGGCTCGTGGGTCTTAAGCGATCTCGGCTCGACCAACGGCTCCTGCATCAACGGCCGGCGGATCGCGGGGCCGGAGGTAATCAAGCCGGGGGATGAGATCGAGGTGGGAACGTCCGTGATCACCTTTGAGGTCGAGTAGCGAGCTGTGCTCGAGCCAGTCTCAGTAGGTCTGAAGTTCGGCTTCCTCGCCGTGCTCTACCTGTTCCTCCTCTGGGTGGCGCGGAGCGCCATGCGCGATCTCCGCCGCGGCCACGGTGGCGTCGTTCAGTCCGACCAGGCTCCGCCACCGGACGCCACCGGCATGTATGTCGCGGGCGATGGTCTGGCGGCGGCCGAGGACGGGTTCGAGCCGCGGCTGCTCGTCGAGCACGCGGCCGGTCACGAGTCCGGCACCGCGTACGACCTCGCCGCCGGCGCGACGCTCGGGCGCGGCGACGTCGAGATCCAGCTCGACGATCCGTTCGCGTCCTCGCGCCATGCGCGCATCACGCGCGAGGGCCACGTGTTCGTGATCGAGGATCTCGGGTCCACGAACGGCACCTATCTGAACGACGAGCCGCTCGGCGGGCCGCAGCCGCTCCATGCCGGCGACCGCATCCGCATCGGCGACTCCGAGTTCTCCTACCTCCAGTAGCCCACATGCTCAGAGCCGCCGAGACGATCCAGAGGACCGACACCGGGCGCCAGCGCCGCGGGAATGAGGACGCCTCCTATGCCAGGGCGCCCCTGTTCGTCGTGGCGGACGGGATGGGCGGCGCGCAGGCTGGGGAGGTGGCCTCGCGCATCGCGGTCGAGACGTTCGAGCAGGGCCTTCCCGACTCGGGGCCGCCCGAGGAGCGGCTTGTCACGCGCATCCACGAGGCGAACGAGCGGATCTACGCCCTCTCCCAGGCCGAGCGCGAGCGCGCGGGCATGGGAACGACGCTGACCGCCGCCTATCTCGATGACGCCCACCTCGCGATCGCGCACGTAGGCGACTCCCGGGCGTACATGTTTCGCGACCGCAAGCTGGCGCGACTGACCAAGGACCATACGCTCGTCCAGGCGCTCGTCGACGAGGAGAAGCTGACCGAGGAGGAGGCCGAGCAGCACCCGCAGCGCTCGATCATCACCCGGGCGCTCGGCCCCGAGGCCTCGGTGAAGGTCGACACCTGGACGTACCCGGCCAAGAGCGGCGACATCCTCCTGCTCTGCAGCGACGGCCTCACCTCGATGGTGTCCGAGCAGCGGATCGCCCAGATCCTGAGCGAGGCGTCCGATCTGTCGCGCGCCGCCGACCAGCTCATCGGCGAGGCGAACGAGGCGGGTGGGCGCGACAACATCACCGTAGTCATATCGCGCCTCGAGGAAGTCGGCGGGCCGGCCGGCGTCGACGCGCCGACGATGGTCGGCGCCCCACCGGCGCTTGCCGCGGCCGGGACGGCGGCCGCGCACGAGCCGGACACGGTGGCGCCGCTGTCAGAGAGCACCGTGGCGCCGCAAGCGAGCACCAAGGCACGCGTTCCGCTGGCCCGCACGCAGGGCCCGCCGCCGGCGGCCTCCGCGGCGCGGAAACCCCGGAGGTACGTGAAGCCCCTCGCCGCACTGATCGCGGTCCTCGCCGTGCTCTTCCTGATCGGCGGCGGCGGGTACCTGGCCAGCCGCCAGCTCTACTTCGTCAGCACCAACGAGCAGGGAATCGTGACGATCTACCGCGGGTTCCCCTACGACCTGCCGTTCGGTATCCACCTATACGAGACGTATTACGCGTCGGGCGTTCCGGCCAGCATCGTTCCAGCAGACCGACGCAGCTCACTCTTCAACGACCACCTGCGCTCGCAGGCGGACGCCTCGAAGCTCGTCCGGGATCTCGAGCTCGGGCGGGTGAGCCGATGAGCGCCCGCAACCGCGAGCTACTGGCGCTGATTCCCGCCTCGCTCCTGGTCACGGCCGGGTTCGCGGGCGTCTTCATCCAGCGCTCGAACCAGCTCTCCAACCTGTCCGGAGCGTCGCTGACCTACGGAGCGATCTTCCTTGGGCTGTGCATCGCGGGCCACGTGTTCGTCCGGGTCACACTTCCGAACGCAGACCCCTATCTGTTCCCGCTCGTCGCGGTGCTCGCGTGCTTCGGGATCGTGATGATCTACCGGATCGACACGACGCTGGCCCGTCAGCAGGCGCAATGGTTCGTGCTCGGGCTCGTGCTGTTCGCGGCCACGATCGTCGCCTTCCGCGACTACCGAAAGCTCGAGCAGTACCGCTATCTGATCGTTTTCGCCTCGCTCGGCCTGCTGCTGATCCCGCGCCTGCCCGGCATCGGCTATCAGGCCAACGGCGCCTACCTGGGCGTGCGGATACCGGGCCTGTTCGTGTTCCAGCCGGCTGAGTTCGCCAAGATCGGCCTGGTCGTGTTCCTCGCCAGCTACCTGCGCGATACACGACACGTGCTCGTGATGGGAGCTCGCCGGTTCATGGGCATCACGATCCCGCCGATCAAGCACTTCGGCCCGATGCTCGTGATCTGGGGGATCGCGATGCTGATCCTGTTCGTGCTGCACGACATCGGCTCCTCGCTGATGTTCTACGGCGGCCTGCTCGCGGTCCTCTACGTCGCCACGGGCCGGCTCTCGTTCGTGATCATCGGCCTGCTCGCGTTCGCGCTCGGAGCCTGGTACCTCGGCACCCACATCCCCCACGTGCACGATCGCGTCCAGGCCTGGCTGCACCCGTTCGCCGTTCATGAGTACAACAAGGTCGGCGGCAGCTTCCAGGTCGCCAACTCGGTGTTCGCCCAGGCCGCCGGAGGCTTCTTCGGAGAGGGCTTCGGCCAGGCCACGCTGACGATTCCCGGTACAACCTTCAATCTCCTTCCCGCACCACAGACGGACATGATCTACGCGGTCATCACGGATGAGCTCGGCCTGTTCGGCGCCTGTGCCGTGCTGCTCACCTACCTGCTGTTCGTGGCCCGGGGCTTCAAGGCGGCCGTGCTTGCGCGCGACTCGTTCTCGACGCTGCTTGCCGCGGGCCTGTCGGCCGTGTTCGCGCTTCAGGTGTTCGTGATCGTCGGGGGCGTGACGAGGGTGATCCCGCTAACGGGCGTGACGCTGCCGTTCATCTCATACGGCGGCTCGTCGATCGTCGCCAACTTCGTGCTGCTCGCCCTGCTCCTTCTCGTCTCGGATCGCGCCAGGAGAACCGCATGAGGCAGCGGCGCCCGCGGAGGCGACGGTGAACAGCCAGATCGTCAAGTTGTTCGGCTTCGTCGTGGTGCTGTTCGCGCTGCTGATCGCGTGGACCACGCGCTGGACCGTGATCGACGCCAAGTCGCTGCGTAACAACCCCCTCAACGACCGTACGCTCGTGCAGGAGCTGCGGATCAAACGCGGGCGGATCCTGGCTGACAACGGCGAGGTGCTGGCGATCTCGAGGTCGCAGCCCGGCGGCACGTGGAGCCGCTTCTATCCCACCCGCAATCTGTTCTCGCAGGCGATCGGCTATTCGCTTCCCCGCACCGGCCAGGCGGCCGGGCTCGAGCTTTCGCGCGGCGAGGAGCTGCGCGGCCTGCAGACCGGACTGAGCTCGATCTTCGGCCAGCTCACCGCGCGACGCGTCGGCGACGACGTCTACACGTCGCTTGACCCGAAGGCCCAGCAGGTGGCGGAGCAGGCGCTCGGCGGCCAGGCGGGCTCGGTGGTGGCCCTCGATCCGCAGACCGGCGCGGTCAAGGTGATGGTGGCGAACCCCGGCTATGACGACAACCATCCGAACCTCAAGGGCCCGAACATCTCGACCTTCAATCGCTCAACGCAGTCCGGCTATCCGCCTGGCTCCACATTCAAGGTGGTGACCGCGACGGCGGCGATCGACAGCGGCAAGTACACGCCCAGCTCGACGGTGAACGGCAGGTCGCCGATCAACGTCTCCGGCGTTCCCCTGGCCAACGACAACAACCAGCCGTTCGGCACGATCGACCTGACGACGGCGCTGACATACTCCGTCAACACGGTGTGGGCTCAGGTGGGCGAGGCGGTCGGCCGCGCGACCATGACCAAGTACATGAAGCGGTTCGGTTTCTACGCCAAGCCGCCGCTTGACTACCCGCCCAACGAGCTCAACGCGAGCCGTCCCTACGCGCCCAACGGACGACCGTACCGTCCGGGGAGCCCGAACGAGGACATCGGCCGCATCGCTATCGGCCAGGGCGGACTCGAGGTCACGCCTCTGCAGATGGCGATGGTGGCGGCCGCAGTGGCCAACGGCGGCAAGCTGATGGTCCCTCACTTCGCCACGCGCGTTGTCAACCAGGACGGCCAGACGGTTGAGACGATCAAGCCGAAGGTGATGAGCCAGGTGATGAAGCCCTCAACGGCCGCGCAGGTGGCGCAGATGATGAAGAGCGTGGTCGACGAGGGAACCGGCACGCCCGCGCAGCTGGGTGGCATCGACGTGGCGGGCAAGACCGGCACGGCATCGATCGGGATCCCGGGATCGAACCTGACCCAGCCGTGGTTCATCGGCTTCGCCCCCGTGCAGGATCCAAAGGTCGCCGTCGCTGTGACTATCGAGAAGACGCAGGGCGGGTTCGGCGGCACGGTCGCCGCGCCGATCGCCAAGCAGGTGATCCAGACGCTACTCGCGGAAGGCCAGTGATGCCAGATCTGGCGACCGGGACACTGATCGATGGCCGCTACAGGGTCGTCTCGCGCGTCGGCGCGGGCGGGATGGCGGACGTGTTCTGCGCGGAGGACCAGCAGCTCGGGCGCAAGGTCGCGGTCAAGCTGCTTCACCGGCGCTTCGCCGAGGACCCCGGGTTCGTCGAGCGGTTCCGGCGCGAGGCCCAGGCCGCCGCCGGTCTGCAGCACCCGAACGTCGTCAGCGTGTACGACCGCGGCGCGTTCGACGGCACCTACTACATCGCGATGGAGTACCTCCCCGGCCGCTCGCTCAAGCAGCTGATCCGGGAGGAGGCGCCGCTCGACCCGGTCCGAGCGATCGACATAACCGTGCAGATCCTCAAGGCGGCGCGGTTCGCCCATCGGCGCGGGGTCATCCACCGCGACCTAAAGCCGCACAACGTGATCATCGACGAGACCGACCACGCCAAGGTCACCGACTTCGGGATCGCTCGCGCCGGCGCCTCCGACATGACCGAGACCGGCTCGATCATGGGCACGGCCCAGTACTTGTCCCCCGAGCAGGCTCAGGGCCACGCGGTCAGCGCCGCGTCGGACCTGTACTCCGTCGGCGTGATCCTCTACGAGCTGCTGACCGGCCGCGTTCCCTTCGACGGCGAGTCGGCGGTGACGATCGCACTCAAACATGTCTCCGAAGCGCCGACCCCCCCCCGCGCGATCAATCCGAACATTCCCCCCGAGCTCGAGCAGACGGTCCTCTGGGCGCTTAACAAGAACCCCGCCGACCGCCCCCAGGACGCCGACCAGTTCATCAATGTGCTCGAGCAGGTCAAGGAGCAGATCGTCTCGGGCGGGCGCGGGGAGCTGACGGCCTCCTTTGCGGCCGTGGGAGCCGTGATCCCGGACGGCGACCCCGCCGCAGCCGACGCGATTCCGCCCGAGGAGCACCGGCGGCGAAACCGCAGGTGGCTGTGGCTCGTCGCACTGCTCGTCCTGCTTGCGGCGGCCGGCGCGGCCGCCTATCTGCTCACCCGGCCGGCGCAGAAGGTCGTGCCGACGGTGGTCAACGAGACGCTCAACGTCGCCACCACGAACGTCCAGAACGCGGGCTTCACGCCGAGCATCATTCAGGTCACGGACAACTCGCCGCCGGGTACCGTGATCCGCCAGTCGCCCCTGGGCGGCACCAAGGCCGACCAGGGGTCGACGGTCACGCTGACCGTCTCCCAGGGGCCCGGGAGCGTGTCGATTCCGTCCGTGGTCGGGATGGCGGAGGCGAAGGCGATCAGAACCCTCAGACGGGCGCGCCTGAAGATCTCCGGCATCCAGCAGGAGAACTCGGACACGATCGCCGCCGGTCACGCCACGCGCACCGATCCGGCGGCCGGGCAGCAGCAGCCGGTCGGCTCCTCGGTGACCCTGTTCGTCTCGTCCGGCCAGGCCAAGGTGGGCGTGCCGAACGTAATCGGGGAGAACGAGTCCGCGGCCAAGAGCGCGCTGCAGAACGCGGGCTTCAGTGTCTCCACGACGAGCCAGACCTCGAGCACGGTCAGGTCCGGCGACGTGATCTCGCAGTCTCCCGCGGGCAACGCCCAGGCGGCGAAGGGCAGCACGGTGTCGCTCGTCATCTCCCAGGGCCCGGCGCCGCTCAACGTGCCCAACGTAAAGGGCGACACGGCACAGCAGGCGACTAACGTGCTCCGGGGCGCCGGGTTCACGGTCGCCCAGCAGACCAAGGCGGTCAAGAAGCAGGCCAACAACGGGATCGTGGTGAGCCAGAGCCCGGGCGCCGGAAGCAGCCAGAAGAGGGGCAGCACGGTGACGATCGTGATCGGCCAGTTCACCCCGCCGCCGCCTCCCACGACCACGACCACGACCACGACCCCGACCACGACCACCACCTCGACCCACACATGACGCAGCTACGGGTCGCCGTGCTCGGCGGCGGCCGCTCATCCGAACACGAGGTGTCGCTCGCGTCCGCGGCATCCGTCGGCGCCGGACTGCGGGCCGCGGGCCACGTGCCTGTTCGCATCGAGGTGGGGCGCGACGGCGTCTGGCGCCGTGACGATGAGGTCGTCTGGGTGGCGCCGGGGATGGGGCTCGACGGCATCGATGTCGTGTTCCCCGTACTCCACGGACCGTTTGGTGAGGACGGGACGGTCCAGGGCCTGCTCGAGTGCCTGGGGATCCCCTATGTCGGGGCCGGCGTGCTCGCCTCAGCGCTGTGCATGGACAAGGTGGTGTTCAAGGACCTGATGGCGCGCTGCGGGATCCCGCAGGTCGACTACCGCGCTGTTCGCGTCGGCGAGTACGCGCGGGATGCGGAAGGAGTGCTGCGCGATCTGTCGGCGCTTGGGCTGCCGACGTTCGTCAAGCCGACTCGGCTCGGGTCGTCGGTTGGGATCGTGCGTGTGCAATCGGCCGGCGAGTACGCCTCGGCGCTCGCGACCGCGTTCGAGCACGATCCGCTCGCCATCGTCGAGGCGGCGGCGACGGGCCTCGAGGTGGAGTGCTCGGTGCTCGGCAACCGCGAGCCGGTCGCCTCGGAACCGGGCGAGATCCTGCTCGCGGCCGGAGAGTCCGGCTGGTACGACTACGAGGCCAAGTACACCCCCGGGGGAATGGACCTGATCGTCCCGGCCCGGATCCCTGCCCACGTGCGTGACCGGGTCAGGGAGCTGGCCGTCGAGACGTTCGTGCGCGCCGGCTGCTCCGGGCTGGCGCGGGTCGACTTCTTCGTCGAGGGCGAGAATGTGCGCGTCAACGAGCTCAACACGATGCCGGGCTTCACCGAGACCAGCGTCTACTCGTCGCTGTTCGAGGCCAGCGGTATCGGCTATTCGGAACTGCTGGACCGGCTCGTGGGGCTCGCGATCGAGCGCCACGAGCAGGAGCGCAGCTACACCCACTAGGCCGCTAGCGGTAGAGCGTCACCTCGTCGATCGCCAGCTGGTCGTGCCCGCCGAGGCTCGTTATCCACAACAGGTAGTAGCGGTATCGCTTTCCCCCCGCCGACAGCCTGATGTTCTGCTTTGCCAACACGTGCGTGAGCTGTGAGATCTGCGTCCATCCTGGGTCGGGCCACGTGGTCGGCGGCGGCGGCGTATTCCGCGCGTAGACCGTGGCGTTGAACCCCGGGGTCCTGGTCATCACCCGCATGAGGCGCGCGGTCGTCCCCGGGCTGGCATCGAGGTAGAGCCCGACCCCAGCCTTGCTCAGCGTGCCGCTGTAGTACGTCTGCGTAACCCAGAACGTGTTCGGCTGGTTGTCGATTGCGAAACTGGCGTCGGGGTGCTCGTCGAGCGGGCTGCCTAGGGGGTTGTACCCGTGTGCCGCGACCGGTTGGATTGCCGTCACATGCTTCGCGGGCGGTGGAGTCACCGGCGCCCCGGTGCCGTGATGCGTGCGCGTGGTCAGCCACACGGCGCCGCCGCCGAGCAGCGCAACGATGATCAGTGTCGCGAGCACGACGAGCGCCGGATGGCGGACGCGGAACGGCACGCGGCGCTGAGCGCTCGAGGGCAGCGTCCGCAGCACACTCGTGACCTCGCCGGTGGCGCTCCCGGCGCGCGCCGTCTCGATCGCCAGCACGTCCTCGAGGTCTGCGATCAGCTCGGCGTCGTTGGCATACCGGTCCTCCTGACGCTTAGCCGTCGCCGTGTCGACGACGGCGGCCAGCGCAGCCGAGACCTCGGGTCGCTTGGTCTGGACGTCCGGCAACTCCTCGCGTACGTGCTTCATCGCAACGGCGACCTGGCTGTCGCCTTTGAACGGAACCTCGCCGGTGAGCATCTCGTAAAGCACCACTCCGAGCGAGTACAGGTCGGACTGTCCGTTGACATGGTGCCCCAGCGCCTGCTCAGGCGACACGTAGTCGGTGGTGCCGAGCACCCGGCCGTCGGCGGTCAGGCCCTCCTCGTCGAGCGTGCGGGCGATGCCGAAATCCGTGACCTTGGCCGAGCCCTCCTCGTCGATCAGGACGTTCTGGGGCTTGACGTCGCGGTGGACGATGTGGCGGGCGTGGGCCGCGCCGAGCGCGCGGGCGATCTCGATCGCATAGGCCACCGCCTCGGCTACCGGCAGCCGTCCCTGGCGCCGGATCCGATCCTTGAGCGTCTCGCCCTCCACGTACTCGAACACGATGTAGGGCCTGCCCTCGTCCTCGCTGGCGTCGATCACACCCACGATGTGCGGATGCGAGAGCTGGGCAACGGCCCTGGCCTCGCGGCGGAAGCGCTCGAGCTCTTCGGAGGCGCTGGCCACCTCGCGGTTCATCAGCTTGATCGCGACAGGGCGCTGGAGGGTCTCATCGAGAGCGCGATAGACCGTCGACATACCGCCCGCCCCGATACGGGCCTCGAGCCGGTAGCGCCCGCTCAGCGTCGTTCCGAGCAAAGTGCTCATCGTTTGTCCCTATTTTGCGGCAACCCGCCGTCGGCGAGATCTTCCAGCAAGATTCGGAGCTGCCCAGCCGCGAAACCGATCGAAGGCCGGCTACGCTACTGCCATCCCGCGCAGGCGCTCGGCGGCGATCGCGGCCTCCCCGCGTGAGTGAACGCCGAGCTTGCGGAGGATGCTCTTGCTGTGACTGTAGACGGTGTCCTCGGAGAGGAACAGCGACTCGGCGATCTCGCGGGTGGAGGCGCCGGCGCAGATCAGGTCGAGCACCTCCCACTCACGGCTCGTGAGCACGCTCTTGACCGGCCGGAGGCCACTGCCGCTTTCCGACGTGTGGCGGATGATCTCGATCAGATCCATCGTCAGGCGCCGTGAGATCGCCGCCTCGCCGCTGATCACGCCGCGCACCGCGCGCACCAGCGACTCGATGCTCGTGTCCTTCGAGAGCACGCCGCTCGCGCCGGCGCGCAGGGCACGGAGCTCGACGTCGCGATCCTGGTTGACGGTGAACATCACCACCCGGACCTTTGGCGCCTTGGCGAGGATCCTCCGGCAGGCCTCGATCCCGTCCATCGTGGGCATCGCGATCTCGGTCAGCACGAGCTCGGGCTTGTAGTGCGTGGCCAGCTCGGCGAGCTCGATCCCGTCCTTCGCCTCGGCCACGACGACCATGCCCTCGGCAGCGCCGAGCGCGTCCCGGATCACACGCCGAGCGAGCGGGTCCGGATCGGCAACGATCAGCCGCGTCCGATGGCCGGCCTGCGGGCGTCCACGCCTAGGCGGCGCGCTCACGCTGCCCCCTAACTTGCCCCAGGAAATTCGCCCTGATCTTGTCGCTCACGAGGAGCCCCCAAACGTTGCCCACCCGGCCGGTCAGACTGCTCCGTTCCGCCACGCGGAGTAAAGCACGTTTTTGGGAGATTGGTGAGGTTTTTCCGGAGGGGGAACCGGCTCCGACCCACCTAGGTGCGGCCGCTCTGATCTGCTTGGCCGCACCGTCGGTCGTGACCGTGCGCGAGCCGTGCGAGCACCTTCGCCCCGAGCGCCGTGCGATAGGCCGCGTACGGGAGCAGCGACCGGTCACGTTCCACCTGCCGGATCAACCAGGTGGAGCCGAGCGTCGAGGCGAAGGAGGCGGCGGCTCCGGCCGCGAACGGAACCGCCGTCCCGGGCGGCAGGCCGCGGCGATGCAGCCGGATGCCCTTCAGGAGGATCGCGCCCGCTATCACGGGCAGCGCGACGTGTCGGGAGAGGCGGTTGGCGTCCTCGCGGGTGAACCGCCGGAAGCGCGCCGCCGCGAGCGTGGCGCCGTTGCGCGAGACACCGGGTACGAGCGCGCACGCCTGCGCCGCGCCGAGCCAGAGGGCATCCCGCCAGTTCGCGTCGTCGTGTCCGCGGACCTGGGGGCGGCGGTCGGCGATCACCATCGCGACCGAGCCCGCGATCAACCCGATGGCGATCGTGAACGGCGTTCCGAGATGCCGCTCGATCGGGCGCTCGAGTGTGTAGCCGATCGCGGCCGGCGGAGCGAAGGACAGCGCGATCAGCGCCAAGCGCCGTGGGCCGAGGCCGCGCAGCGCCTCGGACACCTCGCTGCGCAGGGTGATCAGGAGAGCGGCCGCCGTCCCGGCGTGGAGCGCCACCTCGAATGACTTGCGGAGCTCGTCGTCGAGCCGGTCGTAATCCCAGTCGAGCAGCCAGGGGACGAGCGTGACATGGCCCGAGGAGGAGATCGGCAGCAGCTCAGCGGGGCCGTGAAGGCCACCGAGCGCGATGGCGTGAGCCGTCGAGAGGGTACGGGCTGGAAGCCGGGCGTCGCTAGTCGGACGCGACATCCACTCTGGGACGGCGCACCCGGCGGAACACGAGGTACGCCACGCCGATGACGACAAGTGCGATCACGACGTAATCCACCACCTCGAGGTGCCGGCGCCAGCTCTCCCAGTTGCTTCCCACGGCGCGGCCGAGCACGGCCAGCCCGCTGATCCAGATGACCGAGCCCGCGGTCGCGAGCGCGAAGAAGCGCGCGAACGGCATCTCCGCAACGCCCGCCACGTAGGGGAAGGCCGCCCGCGCGAACGGGACCATGCGCGAGAAGAAGATCACGGGGTCGCCATGAGCCTCGAACCACCGATGAGCGCGGGCCAGTCGCTGCGGCGACATGTGCAGCTTCGAGCCCTGACGCTCGAGCAGCTCCCGCCGGCCGAAGTAGCCGATCGCATACGCGACGGACGCCCCGAGCATGTCGCCGATCACGCCGAAGACGATGATCCCCAGAAGCGTCATGTGGCCCTCGGAGACGTTGAACCCGGCGAACAGCATCGTCGGCTCGCTGCCGGGGAGGCCGATCACGCCGCTGCTGAATGTGAGCAGGCAGACGCCCCCGACCCCGAGGTCCCGGATGATGTGCGTCGCAAGGGTCACCAACGAGTCGGTGACAGAGGCCAGTGCTACGAGCAAGGCGGCCAAGCGTAGCGGGGACCGACCCGCGCGGTGGGCTGATCGAGGAAGGCGCGCATCGGCCGGGTACGCTCCCCGCCTGTGCCGGTCCCCCTGTTCGACACCGAAACGCCGCTCGCGCCGCTGCGTCCGCGGCTGCGCGAGCGCCTCGTCGAGGTGCTGGATCGCGGGCACTATGTGCTCGGGCCGGAGGTCGCGGCGTTCGAGGAGGAGTTCGCGGCGTACCTCGGCGTGCGCCATGTGATCGGCGTCGCCAACGGAACCGATGCGATCACCATTGCCCTGCGCGCGCTCGGGGTGGCGCCGGAGGACGACGTGGTCGTACCGTCGTTCACGTTCTACGCCAGCGTCGAGGCGGTTCTCAACGCCGGAGCCAGGCCCGTCTTCTGCGACGTCGACCTCGAGACGCGAAACGTCACCCGGGACACGGTGAAGCGGGCACTGACGCCGAGGACGCGGGCGATCGTGACCGTCGACCTGTTCGGCAGCCCGGCGCCGTCACCGGATGTGCGCGAGCTCGGAGTGCCGGTCCTCGAGGACGCCGCTCAGGCGGCCGGAGCGAGCCTGGCCGGCCGGCGGGCGGGCGCTCTCGGCGATGCGGCCACATTCTCCTTCTACCCGTCCAAGAACCTCGGCGCCTTCGGCGATGGTGGCGCGATTGCGACCGACGACGACGGTGTGGCCGCGCTAGCGCGGGCCCTCCGCTTCCACGGCTCCCGGGACAAGCAGAGCTTTCAGTACGTGGGTTACAACTCGCGCCTCGATGAGCTCCAGGCGGCGCTGTTACGCGTTCTCTTGCCCGAGCTCGACGGCTGGGCCGAGGGCCGGAGGGCCGCGGCCGACGCATACGCGCGGGCGGGACTGGGCGAGCATGTCGGGCTGCCGAGCGAGGCTGCCGGCGGCCTTGCGGCGTGGCATCTCTACGTGGTCACGCATCCGCGGGCGGACGAGCTGGCCCGTGGCTTGAGCGAACGCGGGATCGGGGCCCGGGGCTACTACCGCACGCCGACCCACCGTCAGCCGTCGATGTCCGCGTACCCGCCTGAGCGCGCCCTCGAGGCCACCGACGAGCTGGCGCGGACAAACCTCGCCCTGCCGATGAGCCCTGTGCTGAGTCAAGCGCAGGCGGCCGAGGTGGTGCAGGCGATCGCGCTCGCGACGGCCGGCAGCGCCCAGTGAAGGTCTGGATCGACCTCACGAACTCGCCGCACGTGCTGGTCATGAGGCCGGTGATCGAGAGGCTGCGCGAGCACGGTCACGAGGTCCAGGTGACGGCTCGCGACTTCGCGCAGACATTGGGCCTTTGCAGGCGTTTTGGGATCGAGCACACGCAGATCGGACATCACCGGGGAGCGACCCTGGCGGCCAAGGCACGGGGGCTCGCGGCACGATCGGTTCAGCTCAGCCGCTGGGCCTCGGGACGCGGGTTCGATCTCGCGCTCGGACACGGATCGAACGACATCACGCTGGCGGCGAAGCTGCTGCGGATCCCGAGCTCGACGATGTTCGATTACGAGTGGGCGACGGTCCAGCACACCGTCAACTGCCGCCTCGCCCGCGCCGTCGTGGTCCCCGAGATGATCCCGCCTGAACGCCTCTACCGCTACGGAGCGCGCCGGAAGATCCAGGCCTATCCGGGTCTCAAGGAGGAGTACTACCTGGCCGACTTCGAGCCCGATGCCGCGGTGCTCGACGAGCTCGGACTCGATCCACGCGAACCGATTGCGGTCGTGCGCACCCCGCCCGAGGTCTCGCTCTACCACCGCTTCGAGAACGACCTGTTCGCGCAGGTCCTCGAGCGCCTGCACGGCGGGCAGACCGTGGTGCTCCCACGAACCGACGAGCAGCGGTTTCAGCTGGTCCGCAGCGGCGGCTTCATCGTCCCCGAACAGGCGATCGATGCGCAGTCGCTGATCGCCCAGGCCGACCTCGTCGTGTCGGCCGGGGGGACGATGAACCGTGAGGCGGTGGCACTGGGCACGCCGGTGTTCACGGTGTTTGAGGGTCGGCTGGGCGCGGTCGACGAGCACCTCATCGCGGAGGGGCGTCTGCGGCGCCTGATCCGGGCCGATCAGGTCGAGCTGGTCAAGCGCAGAGCGGACTTCCAGGCCGATGCGCGAGTGCGGCGCGACCCGGAGGTCCTGGTCGGACTCCTGACGAGTCCATTGCAGGCGTCCCGATGAGGATCGCTATGGTTTTGTAAAGGTCCCGCTCTGGCCGGAGGGACTGAAGTGTCAGCCGCGAAGACCTGGGAAGAAAGCTATGCGCTCATATCTCCGGCCGCTGCGTAGGGCGGTGGTACCGATCGTTCCGCTTGGCGGAGCCCTTTTATTGATACTGGGTTCGGCAGGGGGCTCACCCGCCGCAACGGCGCCTGTGAGCGTATTCCCGATCAATGGCAGCCAGGTGGCCCCGCCCCGCACGCAGATCACCTTCCGGGGCTTGCCGACGAGCAGCTTCGGCTCGCTCTCCGTCCGTGGATCCCAGAGCGGGTCGCACTCGGGGAAGGTGTTGAGCGACTCCGACGGCCGCGGGGGGAGCTTCATTCCCAACCAGCCGTTCACGCCCGGCGAGACCGTGACCGTGACGACTCACATGAACATCGTTGGCAGCAGGACTGGGGCGTTCAGCTTCAAGGTCGCCACGCCGGCCGGCCACATCCCGTTCCGCCCGTTCGCATACAGCGGCCGTGTCCCGGGCGACGTCTACCACTTCCATTCCTACCCGCAGATCAACCCGATCGCGGTGACCGTCGACCGCCAGTCATCGCACACTTCGCACGGCTACATCTTTGTCACCCCCTGGTACGGCCCGGTTCAGAACGGCGTGATGATCCTCGACTCGCAGGGCAAGCTCGTCTGGTTCAAGGCCATGCCGAAGTACAACATGGCCAGCGATTTCAAAGAGCAGACCTATCAGGGCAAGTCTGTGCTGACGTGGTGGCAAGGCTACTTCGGGGCCGGCGTCGGATCGGGCGAGGACGTGATCAACGACACCTCCTATCGGCAGATCGCCACCGTTCAGGCCGGCAACGGGCTGACCGCGGACCTGCACGACTTCGAGGTCACACCCCAGAACACGGCCCTGATCGTGTCCGAGGAGCCGGTCGTGTGGGACGCCTCGTCCGTCCATGGGTCGAGCCACACGGTGACCTTCAACTCGGTCGTGCAGGAGGTCGACATTCCCACCGGCCTGGTCCTGTTCCAGTGGGACAGCCTCGATCACATCCCGCTGAGGGCGTCGTACACGCGCGTCCCGAAGCCCGGTCACCCGTTCGATTGGTTCCACCTCAACTCGGTCCAGCAGGACAGCGACGGCAACCTGATCATCTCCTCGCGCTCGGCCTCAGCCGTCTACAAGGTCAGCAACAGCGACGGGCATGTGATCTGGACCCTCGGCGGAAAGCACTCGAGCTTCAAGTTCGGCTCCGGCGCCTCGCCCGCCTTCCAGCACGACGCCTCGGTGCGCAATCGCAACGACGATGAGATGACGGTCTTCGACAACGGCGCCGGCCTGTTCAACGTCCACCACCAGTCGCGCGCGCTGTATCTGCGGCTGAACGCGGCCAGCAAGACCGCGACCGAGATCGGCGAGCTCGACCACTCGCCCTCGCTGCTCTCGCAGTTCGGCGGCAGCGTGCAGGAGCTACCGGGAGGAGATTCGTTCGTGGGGTGGGGCGCCCAGCGCTTCTTCAGCGAGTTCAACTCGCACAGCCAGGAGATCTTCGACGCCCGCTTCAAAGACACCAACGCGAGCTATCGGGCCTATCGCTTCCCGTTCAACGGCTTCCCGCCCACGCTGCCCCGCGTGGCCACATCCAGCGGCGGCAGCCGCACGACGATCTGGGTGAGCTGGAACGGCGACACGCGCACCCACAAGTGGCGTGTGCTCGCCGGCTCGAGCGCGAGCTCGCTGCGCGCGGTTAGCACCGTGGACCGCAGCGGCTTCGAGACGGCGATCGGCATCTCCCGCACCACCTACGTCCAGATCCAGGCGCTCGATGGCAACAACCACTTGCTGAGCACGTCCGCTGTCACGCGCGCCTAGGTGGCGCATGGCCCGGGTCCGATCGCAACGTTCAACCGCCCGCTGTGTTACGACTTCGGTAACCACGCTGCTCGCCACCCGCCCCCTCTGCCAGGCCTGGGCGTGCGCGCAGCGGATCGACCGACGGGAGCGTCCGATTTGAGACAGATCAAGAGACACGTCCCACTCGTGATCACCGCCTCTGCGATAACGCTGTGTCTCGGCGCCGTGACGGCCGCCATCGCCCAGGCTCCGATTGGCGCCTTCACGACGAAGGGCGCGTACTCGTTTGTCTCCGTTCCGCACCTGCATCCGCCGAAGCTCAAGGGGACGTTGCACGGCAGGGTCTCGCAGCTGGCCGCCGGCTACTTCATGGTGGCCAACTTTCCCGACCTTTCCGCCGGCAAGCCGCTGGTCGGCCAGAGTGGCCCTCTGATGCTCGACCGGCATCTGCAGCCCGTCTGGTTCAAGCCGGTTCCGAAGAGCGTGGTCGCCTCCAACCTGACCACCCAGACCTACAACGGCAAGCCGGCGCTGAGCTGGTGGCAGGGCACGCTGACCAAGACCGGCCAGATCCTGAGCGGCACCGATTACGTGGTCGATCAGACCTATAAGACGGTGGCCAAGCTCACGGCGAGCTCGCCGTGGACGATCGCCCTGCACGAGATGGTGATCGACGGCACCGACGCGTGGGTGGTCGTGACCCGGAACGTCGACGGCGCCTCACACGGCGGACCGAAGGGCAGCACCCTGGCCGACACCGCCGTGGCCGAGTACGACCTCAACACGGGCAACCAGGTCTACCTCTGGGATCCGCTCGCCCACGTTCCGCTTTCCGACAGCTACCAGCCCGCCCTGAACGACGGCGTCTGGGATCCCTACCACGTCAACTCGGTCCAGCTGACCGGTAACGGGAGCTTCCTCGTCTCGATGCGCAACACATCCGCCGCATACATGGTCGACCAGGCGAGCTCGAACGTCGAATGGACGCTCGGCGGCAAGCACAGCACGTTCACGTTCGGCAAGAACGCCGCCTTCCAGTGGCAGCACGACGTGCAGCTCCATTCGGGTGACGTGGTCAGCATGTTCGACGACCACTGCTGCCTGATGAAGCCGAACGGCAAGTTCGTCGTTCCGAGCCGCTCGTCGACCCGGGGACTCGTGCTCAAGCTCGACACAACCAAGCACACGGCCTCGTTCATGCGGCAGTACTACCGGGGAAAGAACTTCTACGCCGCGTTCCTCGGCGACACTGACCTGCTGAGCGGTGGCCGCGCCGTGGTCGGCTGGGGCTCCCAACCGTTCTTCTCCGAGTACGGCTCCTCCGGCAAGCTGCTCCTAGACGTCGCCTGGCCGTCACCGGACGAGAGCTACCGTGCCTACGTCGAGCACTGGGTCGGGCTGCCGTACTACCCGCCGTCGGGCGGAGTTGAGAAGAGCGGCAGCACCGCGACCGTGTACGCCAGCTGGGACGGCGCGACGCAGGTCAAGAAGTGGGTCGTCCTCGCCGGCAACAGCGTCAAGCACCTGTCCAAGGTCGCCACGGCGAGGCTGAGCGGCTTTGAGACCGCGATCAAGCTGAGCAAGAGCTACAAGCGCTACGAGGTCCAGGGGCTCGATTCCAAGGCCCACGTGCTCGGCACCTCGAAGCCGTTCCCCGGCTCGGGCGTCCAGTTCGGGCACTACTAGGCCAGCGCCGGACGTTCAGGGCCGGCGCTCGGCCTCCACCGCCATCCCCGCTGCCTTCCAGGCTCGGAAGCCGCCGACCAGGTCGGTGGCGCGGGAAAGCCCGAGCTCTTGGAGGATCGCGGCGGCCAGGCTCGACTGGTAGCCCTCGTTGCACATCAGGATCAGCCGGCGGTCGGGTTGCGCGAGCTCCCGATCGCGCCACGGCGAGCGCGGATCGCAGCGCCACTCGAGCACGTTGCGCTCGACGACGTGCGCCCCGGGCACGGCGCCCTCGGCCGCGCGGTTGGCGTCCGGGCGGATGTCGACCAGGACCGCATCGCCCTCGGCGAGTGCCTGCGCAGCTTGGGCGGGGTCGAGGCGCTCGAGCTGCGAGCGGGCGCGTTCGAGGAGCTCGTCGACGCTCACGCGGTTCATCGACGGGATCGTAGTCGCGTCTGGCCGTCGCGCGGGAGCCCGCGGCCTGCTTCAGGAGGGCCCGCGACTAGAATCCCGGCTGCATGCGCCGGCGGATCAGATCCGCGGCCCCCGTTCACCGCCATTCGGTCCCGCAGCTTCTGGTGGACGGGCTTCTGGTCGCCCTCGCCTACTACCTAGCGTTTCAGCTGAGGTTCGACGGCCATGTCCTAAAGCGCTACGACGACCTGTTCGAGTCGACGATGCCATGGGTGGTGGCGGTCTCCCTGGTCATCTTCGCCGCCTTCGGGCTCTATCAGCGCCTGTGGACGTTCGTCGGGCAGCGCGACTACGAGGCGGTGGTCAAGGGCGTGATTGTCGCAACGCTCGTGATCGTCGGCGCTATCTCGCTGCTCCACCCCGTCCAGACGGCTCCGAAGTTCGTCTTCCGGCACGACACCTTCCACGTCGTGTCGACGGCGGTGACCCTCCCTGCCAGCGTCATCGCCCTGTTCTTCCTGCTCATGCTGATGCTTCTGCTCGGCGCGCGGTTCCTCGTGCACCTCGTCGTCGAGGGCAGGGTCCGGAGCTTCCGGGTGAGCAAGGGCGCGCGTGACGTGCTGATTGTCGGCGGCGGCGACGGAGGCCGGCTGGTGGCGCGAGAGCTCGCGCGCAATCCGCAGCTCCGGCTGCGGCCCGTCGGCTTCGTCGACGACGACCCGCGCAAGCAGGGGATGAAGGACGAATACGGCCTCAAGGTGCTTGGGACGACCTCCACCGAGGACCTGTCCCGGATCCTCGACGAGGCCGAGCCCGACGAGGTGATCATCGCGATCCCCTCGGCGCCGGGCCTCGTCCGTGCCCGCGTCGTCCAGGCCTGCCGCGAGCGCGGGATTCCCGTGCGAACCACGCCGACCGTGTTCGAGCTTCTCAGGGATGGCTCGGGTCAGCTCAAGGTCACGCACCAGCTGCGCGAGGTCCGCGTGGAGGACATCCTCGGCCGCGAGCCGGTGCGGATGGAGCTCGAGCGCGTCGGCGCGTACCTGTCCGGCGAGGTCGTGCTCGTGACCGGCGCCGGGGGCTCGATCGGGGGCGAGCTGTGCCGCCAGATCGCGCGCGTCGGGCCGCGCAAGCTGGTCCTGGTCGATCATGCCGAGGACAACCTGTTCGAGATCATGCGTGAGCTCGAAGAGGAGCGGCACGTGCGGACGGCCGTGCCCGTACTCGCCGACTGCAAGGAAGAGGAGCGGATGCGCGAGGTGCTGACCGAGCACCGGCCGGCGGTGGTCTTCCATGCCGCCGCCTACAAGCACGTGATGATGATGGAGCTGAACCCCGTGGAGGCGGTACGCAACAACGCGCTGGCGACACGGCTCGTGGCCCGGATCGCCGGCGAGCTCGGGGTCGGCACGTTCGTGCTCGTCTCGACGGACAAGGCCGTGAGCCCGGCGACCGTGATGGGTGCCTCCAAGGCGCTGGCCGAGTGGGCCGTGGAGGCGGCGTCCTCGCGCTACGCGAGTACCAGCTACGCGACCGTCCGGTTCGGGAACGTGCTCGCCTCCTCCGGATCGGTCGTCCCGATCTTCCGCAGGCAGATCGCGGCCGGCGGCCCCGTCACCGTGACCGATCCGCGGATGCGCCGCTACTTCATGACGATCCCCGAGGCGGTTCAGCTGATCATCCGCGCCGGCTCGCTGAGCGAGGCCGGCGGAGAGGTGTTCGTGCTCGAGATGGGCGAGCCGGTCCGGATCGTCGAGCTCGCCGAGACAATGATCCGCCTGTCCGGGCTCGAGCCCGAGAGGGACATCGCGATCGAGGTCGTCGGTGCCCGCCCGGGCGAGAAATTCCACGAGGACCTGTTCAACCCGTACGAGCGCATGCAGCCGACGCCGGCTCAGAAGATCCTCCGCGCCGAACACGATCCGCTCGATCCGGAGTGGGTGGAGGAGACGTTCGCGAAGATCAATCTGCTCGTGCTCGAGGCCGATGCTGCGGGGCTCGCCGAGCACGTCGCCCAGATGGCTCGAGCGCGCGCCACAGGGGCCGGCGGGCCTGGCGCCCGGATCGCAACGTAGACTGCGAGCGCAGCATGGGGTCGCTACCGTTCGCTTTCTCCGTCCACCACTTCATCAACTCGGTGGGTGCAGACGCCGGCTTCGCCGCAATCATCGGCCTGGCGATCCTGATTCTGCTCTATTTCGCGCAGGCCCGGGAGACGGCCAACCTCCGCAATCACGCCCATGAGGCGGCCCAGCGCATCCAGGATCTGGAGTCGCGCGTGGCGGCGATGGGGCGTGTCCAGACGGCCGAACCGCGCCAGGCCGCTCCGGCCGCTGCCGCTGCTGCGGCCGCTGCGGCCCAGCCCGGCCGGGTGGCGGCCGCGGCCGCTCCGCCGGCCCGCCGTGTTGCTGCCGTCGGGGCGCCCGTCGGCATGGCTGCTCCCGCCCTGGCGGCCGCGACGAAGCTGATCCCGACGCCCGAGCCAGCCGTCGCGCCTGTCGCGCTCGCGCCTTCGCAGCCGCCGGACGCGACGATCATGGGCACGGCCGAGACCGTCGGAGGACCGTCGACCGTGGCGGGCGGCGCAAACGGAAGCGGCCAGGGCCTCGCGCCGGCGCCCCCACGGCCGGTGTCCGCACCGCGTCCGACGCAGGCCCCCACCCAGGCCCCGCCGCCGCGGGTCCAGGTCCGCGGCCAGGGGACGATGCCGCCGTCGCGCCGCCAGCCCCCGCCCGTGCGACCCCAGCCCGCGCGCAACGACGGGTCGCGGCGGGTCGGTCGGGTTCTCCTCGCGGTGCTCGGCGTGGTCGCGCTTGGCGGCGTGATCGTGCTGCTCGTCGTGCTCACCTCCAACAGCGGCAGCAACTCGGGGACGGCCAGCTCGCAGTCGCGGACGACGAACGCGCCCGGCACGAGACGTCGTCAGGGTCAGCAAGCGACGGTCGCCCCGTCCTCGGTCACGGTGGCCGTCCTCAACGGCACCGCGACGGCCGGGCTGGCGCACCGGGTGGCGCTGAACCTGTCGGGCTCCCGCTACAAGGAGGGCACGGTCGCTACGGCCACCGATCAGACGCGGACCACCACCACTGTCGCGTACCTTCCCGGATTCCGTCGCGATGCGCTCGCGGTCGCCAGCTCGCTGAAGCTGCCGCCGAGCGCCGTGGCACCCGTCGACCCGTCCACGCAGTCGGTGGCCTGCCCGCCCCCTGCGCCATGCGCGGCCAACGTCGTCGTGACCGTGGGCTCGGACCTCGCCAACACCCAGTAGAGGCCCAGCGGAATGAAGGACCTTCTCGACCTCCCGGATCGGAGCGCCAAGCCTCGCCAGCAGGGTCTCACGCACGTGTTGGACCGTGGCCTCTCGGTCGATGCGATCAACTCGCTCGTTGAGGTGGCCGGGGAGTTCGTCGACGTGGTCAAGCTCGGCTGGGGAACGGCGATCGCGACCGGAAACCTGGAAGAGAAGGTCAGGCGCTACCGAGAGCACGAGATTCCCGTGGTCTTCGGCGGGACGCTGACCGAGCTGGCGATCGCCCAGGGCCGCCTGGACCGCATGGTCGCCTGGCTGCACGAGCTCGAGCTCGAGCACATCGAGATCTCCGACGGGACGATCGAGCTGCGCCACGACGACAAGCTCGAGCTGATCCGGCGCCTGTCGAACGAGTTCACGGTCTTCTCTGAGGTCGGATCCAAGGACGACACGCGGATAATGGCTCCCTATCGGTGGGTCGAGCAGATCCAGCAGGAGCTCGAGGCCGGGGCCTGGAAGGTGATCGCCGAGGCGCGCGAGAGCGGCACCGCTGGCATCTTCCGCCACGATGGGGAGGTGCGAATGGGCCTGATCGACGAGATCGTGCACGCGGTCCCACCCGAGTCAATTCTGTTCGAGGCGCCTCGAAAGGACCAGCAGGTGTGGTTCGTGCGCCGCTTCGGCCCGGACGTCAACCTCGGGAACATCGCTCCGAACGAAGTTCTGTCCCTGGAGACAATCAGGCTGGGGTTGCGCTCAGACACCGCGTCCAGCATGTATGAATGACGGATCCATCCTGCTCGCGCGCCATGGCGAGACGGACGACAACCGCGAGCCGATCCGTGTCCAGGGCTTCCGCGACACGCCGCTGAACGACACCGGCCGACGCCAGGCGCGCGAGCTGGGCGAGCGCCTCGGCGGGGAGGGGGTCGTCTCGCTTTGGGCCTCGGATCTGTCTCGGGCGCGCGAGACGGCCGAGATTGCCGGCGCCCTGCTCGGGCTCCAGGCGCGCCTCGACCCACGTCTGCGCGAGGCCAATCGCGGCCGATGGGAGGGGCGGCTGTTCATCGACATCGAGCGCGAGGAGCCCGAGCTGTATGCGGCCTGGCGCCGCGCCGGCGAGCAGTTTCGCTTCCCCGGCGGCGAGTCGCTGCGCGATCAGCTCGACCGCGTCTCGGACTCGCTGGCCGAAATCCGCGCCACCGGAGAGCTGCCGGCGCTGGTCGTCGCCCATGGCGGAGCGATCCGGGTCATGCTCTGTAGCCGCGACCCGCGCGGGCTCGACGCCTTCCACGAGTTCCAGGTGCCCAACGGGGCGGTGGTGAGGCTGTGAGACGGGGCGCGGTCGTCGCGTTCGGAGCGCTCGTGGCCGCGACGATCGCCGCCTTCGTCGTGACGCAGCACCTGAAGGTCTCGACGCCGCTGATCGCCGGATTCCCCTCGCCCTCCCCGGCGGTCATCAACCCGAACGGCGGCGCCTGCAACGGGGTCGATCACCGGCGCATGCGGATCTCGTTCTACCTCCTGCATCGCGCCGATGATGTGGATGCCTACGTCGTCGACGAGAGCGGCACGATCGTCCGCACGCTCGCAACCGGCAGGCACATGCGACGGGCGGTCCGCCACCCCGACGGCGACTTCAGCTGGAACGGGCGCGAGGACAACGGCTCGATCGCACCGGACGGCAGGTACTACATCCGCGTCGCCCTGCTGGGTCAGGGCCGGACGATTCAGCTGGCGAAGCCGATCACGGTGAAGCGGGTCCCGCCGCATCCATCCGTTCGCGGCGTCTCACCGTCGCTGATTCCCCGGGGCGGGCGCACCGCGGTCACGATCAGCTACCGCGGAAACCAGAACCTCGATCCAGTGGTCCTGATCTACCGGACCGACGTGCCGGGGCGCCCGTTCCTGGTCGACCGCTTCCAGGCGTCGCACACCGCGCCGGCCGAATGGAACGGGCAGATCCAGGGGCACCCCGCCCCCGCCGGCACCTACCTGGTCGGCCTCGAGGTCACCGACGCGGCTTGCAACGTCGGCCGCTTTCCGGTGACGTTGCCGCCGCCGCCGGGCACGACCCGTGGCGCCGGGGTCAGTGTGCGATATCTCGCCGCACAGCCGTCGCTCGATCCGGTCCCGGCCGGTTCGCGCGCGGTCATCGACGTCGATGCGCGCGGCCGCGGCTTCCAGTGGACGCTGTGGCGCGCCGGAGTGCGCAAGCCGATCACCGGCGGATCGGAGAGGGCCGGCGAATACGTCGTGCGGGTCCGGCTCCCACGCACCGGCGGTGCGGGCCTGTACAAGCTGTCGGTGCGAGCGGGATCGGACCACACCGAGGTTCCCGTGGTGGCTCGGGCGGCCACTGGACACGCCAAGATCCTGGTCGTCCTGCCGGCGCTCACCTGGCAGGGGCACAACCCGATCGACGACCCGCCGCGCGACGGGATCCCGAACACGCTCGACAACGGCGGGCCGATCGATCTCGAGCGTCCCCTCGCACGTGGGCTGCCGCCCGGGTACGTCGACGAGGAGGCATTCCTCGCCTACCTCGACAAGGCACACCTGCCATATGACCTGACGACCGACATCGCGCTCATCGACGGAGCCTCCAGCACGCTGAGCGGTCACGCGGGTGTCGTGCTCGCGGGCGCCGAGCGCTGGCTGCCCGCCTTGATCACCGACGGGCTGCGCACGTACGTCGAGAACGGCGGTCACGTGCTGTCGCTCGGGATCGACTCGCTCCGGCGCAACGTGACCGTCCACCTCGGGGCACTCCCTGTCGCGCTCGACCCGACCGCCCCCTCGAGCAAGGATGCGTTCGGCGCCCGCCCCGGCGCGCTCGTGACCGGCAACACCGATCTGATCACGGTGCTCCGAGATGGCCTGGGCATCTTCACGAACACCTCGGGCGCGTTCAGCGGCTATCGATCGCTCGAGCCGATCACGCCGCCCCCCAGCAACACGCTCTCGGAGGCGGCGACGAGCACTGCCGGTCCGAGCATCGTCGGCTATCAGCTCGGCAAGGGTGTGGTGGTCGACATCGGGCTCGTGTCGTTCGGTTCGAGCCTGGCCTCGAACGTCGACGCCAAGGAGCTGATCTCGCGGGTCTGGACCGTGCTCAGCCGCTAGCTGCTAGGTGATTGGGTCGCTCCGCGGCCCTGTTCGCCGCTCGGCCCCGAGGCGGCCTGTCCGGCTGCCGCCGCGGCCGCCACAGCCGCGGCCGTGGGGACCGTCGGATTCATCGCCTGCGCGGCGTCATGCTCGGCCAGGATCTGCTCGGCGGTCGGCGTGTCTCGCGGGTGGTGCTTGCGGCAGACGATGTACTCGGTTCCCTCCACCGCGTGGCGCCCGATCCGCCAGCAGTGCTTAGCGTGGCAGTTGTGCTTGCGGTAGATCGCAATCGCGCCGCCGATCAGCGTGATGTCGGCCAGCGGACCGCTGATGAAGTTGTAGCCGTCGGGGTCGTGCCACGTCCAGCGGCCGGCGTTGTACAGCCAATCGAACACGGTGGCGAGCTGATAGGCGGCTGTGTGCACGGCGCGACGCTACCCAGGGAGCCGGACGGAGGGATCGACCGCGCACCGCACGCGGTCCCAACCCCGCCTACCCGTACCGTGTGGCGGCGTGACTGGCTATCTCAAGCGCCTGGTCAATTCGCTTGCCGCCTACCAGGTGGCGGATGTCGTCTCGAAGTTCATCGCCGTTCTCCTGCTGCCGGTGTACACGCGATACATCACGCCGGCCGGCTATGGCGTCGTCGAGCTGCTCGCGACCGGGGTCATCTTCGTGAGCATCCTCGTGCGCCTCGGGATGATCGAGGCCTTCCTGCGCTACTACTTCACCGACGAGGACCAGGAGCGTCGCGACGCGCTGCTGCGCCGCGCCGTCCGGTTCCTGCTCGTCGCCACGACGATCGCCGCGATCGTGCTTGCGGCGTTCGCCGGTCCGCTGTCGAAGCTCGTGCTCGGCTTTCGGGATACGACGACCTTCCTGATCGCGGTTCTCGGCCTGTGGTCGTTCACCAACCTCGAGCTCGCGTACGGCCTGCTGCGCGTGGAGGAGCGGCTGCGGACCTACGCGATCGCGTCGATGGTCAACGTGCTGCTCACCGTTGCGCTCTCGGTCGTCCTCGTCGTCGGCCTGGACAAGGGCCCGCGCGGTCTGCTGCTGGCCAACTACGCCGTCTCGACGCTGGTCCTGTTCGCCCTATGGTGGACGCTGCGAGGCCGGCTGGTGGGCCCGGCGGCAAGCGCGGAGAGACTGCAGGTGCTGTTGCGCTTCGGCCTGCCGACCGTTCCCGCGGAGGTCTCGGTGTATGCCCTCAGCATCGTCGACCGCTACTACATCTACCACGCCCGGAGTCCGTCGCTGGCCGGCCTGTACTCGATCGCGCTGAAGCTGGCCGGCGCCGTCGCGTTCATCGTGCGCGCATTCCAGTACGCGTGGCCGCCGCTTGCCTACTCGGTCCAGGACGACGCGGAGGCGTCCCGGCTATACGGCCTGGTCACCACGTACTACGTGATGATCAGCGGCTGGGCGGTGGCCGGTCTCGCGCTGCTCGGACGCTGGGTCCTGCGCGTGCTCACGACACCGGCCTACTTCGGCGCCTACAAGGCCCTCCCGTGGGTCTCGCTCGGGTGGGCGCTGTACGGGCTGTGGGTCGTGTTCCTCGTCATCGCCGGCCGCGCGAAGGTGACGACGCGCAACTTCCCCGCCGCGTTGGCCGGCCTGGCGGCCAACGTCATCCTCCTGGTCGCGCTCGTCCCCAAGGTCGGCATCGCCGGGGGCGGGATCGCCCTGTGCGGCGCGTACGTGGTCATGCTGAGCGTCATGCACATGCTCACGCGCCGCCTGTTCACGGTCTCCTTCGAATGGCGGCGCCTGGCCCAGATCGCGCTGATCGCGGGCGGCATCGCCGCGGCGGGCGACTTGCTCCTTCCAACCCATGGCCTGGCCGGATTCGTAACCAGGACCGCGCTGTTCCTGGTCATCCCAGTCGTTCTGTACGCCACCGGCTTCGCCCACGAACAGGAGCTCGCGCAGCTGCGCAGGATCATCGACCGCGTGCGACGGGCGCCGACCGAGAACGTCGCATGAGCCGCCCCACGGTGAGCGTCGTGATGCCGTTCGCCGGCGACGAGGCGGCGGTACGCGAGGCGATCGCGACTCTCTCCCGGCTGCGGACGAACTCCGGCGACGAGGTCATTCTGGTCGACAACTCGGGTCTCGACGCGGCCGACGGCGAGGTGACGATCGTCCGCGCGGTGGCCGAGCGCTCGCCCGCCTATGCGCGCAACGCCGGGGCCGCCCGCGCCAGCGGCGAGTGGATCCTGTTCCTCGATTCCGACTGCCGAGCGCCCGCGGGGCTGATCGACGACTACTTCGCCGAACCGGTCGCCGACGACGTCGGCGCCCTCGCCGGAGAGGTGCTCGCGGGCGGCGAGCAAGTAGGCGTGGCCGCGCGCTACGGGGCGGCGAGGAGCTTTCTCAACCAGGCGGCGCACCTGGCGCACCCCTTCCTTCCCCGGGCGGTGGCCGCGAATCTGATGGTCAGGCGGACGGCATTCGAGGCCGTAGGGGGCTTCTACGAGGGGCTGCGCGCGGCCGAGGACACGGATTTCAGCTGGCGTCTGCAGCAGGCGGGATGGCGACTCGAGCTCCGCGACCAGGCGCGCGTCGAGCACCGCTACCGCGCCACCGTGCGCGAGCTGCGCGCGCAGTGGCGGGGTTACGCCGCCGGCCGGGCCTGGCTGCGCCGCCGCTACCGCGACTTCACTCCCCAGCCCGCGGCCCGGCGCGTGGTTCGACGCGCGTGGCGGATGCTCACGCGGCGGGGGTGGCCCGTCGCGCCGGCGCCCGCCGAAGCGATTGCACGCGCGGACCCGCGGGGGGCGGAGCCGCGCCACTACCTCGTGCTCGATGTGATGCTCGGCCTCGACGAGCTGGCCGGCTTCGCGATGTCCAACCGGCCCGCGGGAAGCCGGCCCGCCCGCGACTCGGTTGTGGTGCTGGTCGCCGACCGTTTCCCGTCGCGCGGCGATCCGCTCGTCGACTTCGCCCGCACCCTTGACGGAGCGAGGGTGGAGGCGACCGCCCGGCCCCAGGCGCCCTGGCTCGAGGTGGCGCGGGAGCTCAGCATCGCGTACCGAGAGGACGACGGGGTCGCGGCCAGGGCGGGCGCGCTGCTGTGGCTGCTTGCCCGACATCCGATCCGCTCGGCGCGGGACCTGCTCACCCACCGGGCCGCCGCGGCCTCGCTGTGGGCGCTCGCCCCTGCAGCCCGTCGCGTCAGGCGTTCAAACGCGACCCGGGTGCACGCGCTCGGAGGCCAGGAGGTCCGGGACACGGCGCGCCGCCTCGCCGCGCTGACCGGGCGAGGGCTCGAGGATCGATGAAGGTCCAGATCGTCGACCCATCGGCGTTCACGCCGCCCTACGACCACGCGCTTGCAGCTGCCCTGGCAAGTGCCGGAGCCGATGTTGAGCTCATCACGAGCGCGTTCGCGTACGCCGACGCTCCTCGTCCGGACGGTTACACGGTCAGGGAGCTGTTCTACCGCCACGCCTCCGGGGCTGCCGGTTCTCGCCTGCGCCGGGCCGCGAAGCTCGCCGAGCACGTTCCCGACATGTTGCGCTACCGCCGCACCGCCGACGCGGCCGCTGTCGTCCACTTCCAGTGGCTGGACGTTCAATGGCTGGACGGCTTCCTGCTCCCGCGCCGCCCACTCGTGCTCACCGCACACGATCTGCTCCCGCGCGAGCCCCGCCCGGGACAGGCTCGCGCCCAGCGTCGGCTGTACGACCGGGTCGATGCGATCGTCGTGCACTCCGAGTACGGCCGTCGCCAGCTGATCGATGGCCTCGGCCTCGGTCCCGACAAGGTGCACGTGATCCACCACGGAGCGTTCGACCATCTCACCCGGCTGGAGTCCGAGCGGCCACTCCCGACGGAGCTCGAGCGGGCCGACGGTCCGGTGGTGCTGTTCTTCGGCCTGCTGCGACCGTACAAGGGGGTCGACGTGCTGCTCGAGGCATGGCGTGGGATCGAGGGCGCGGAGCTGTGGATCGTGGGCATGGCCCGGATGCCGACCGCTCCGCTGCGCGCGATCGCGAGCGACAGCGCCCGCTTCGTCGAGCGCTTCGTGACGGACGCCGAGGTTCCGGCGTTCTTTCGCCGGGCCGACATCGTCGTGCTCCCATACTCCCGAACTGAGCGCTTCGATCAGTCGGGCGTGCTGGCGACCGCCCTCGCGTTCGGCAAGCCGATCGTGCTCAGCGACATCGGCTCGTTCGGGGAGGTGGCGGCCACGGGCGCCGCGACGCTCGTGGCGCCGGATGACCCATCTGCCTTGCGGGAGACGCTATCCGGGCTGCTCGCCGACCCGGCCCGGCGCGAGGAGCTAAGCCGCGCCGCACTCGCCGCTGCCCGTGGCCGCTACTCCTGGGAGAGCGCGGCCCGCGACACGCTGGCGCTCTACCGGACGGTCAGCTGATCGGAGCTGGGGACCGGCTTGCTTCACAATCCGCCGCCGTGACCGCGCTGACGATCATCTTCTGGGTCTGTGCCGGCCTGCTCGTCTACACGCATCTCGGGTACCCGGTGCTGCTGGGGCTGCTCGGACGCGTCCGCCGTCCCCGTGATGCCGCGCCCAGTGACGGCGGCCCGCTTCCGTCGGTCTCGCTGATCGTCGCCGCCTACGCGGAGGAGAAGGTGATCGCCGCGCGGGTCGAGAACCTCAGGGCGCTCGACTACCCGGCCGAGTTGCTCGAGCTGATCGTGGCCTGCGACGGCTCGCCCGATGCGACGGCGGCCCGCGCTCGCGCAGCCGGCGCCGACGTCGTGCTCGAGCTCCCACGCGGCGGGAAGATCCGTGCGCAGGACGCCGGCGTGCGACGCGCGCAGGGGGAGATCGTCGCCTTCTCGGACGCGAACGCGATCTGGGAACCGGAGGCTTTGAGGCGCCTGATCGCTTCGTTCGCCGACCCGCACGTCGGCTACGTGTGCGGCGACGTGCGCTTCGTCAACGAGCGTGGCACCAACCAGGAGGGGCTGTACTGGCGCTACGAGATGGCGGTACGGCGGCTCGAGTCCCGGATCCGGTCGGTGACCGGCGGCAACGGCGCGATCTACGCCACCCGCCGGGACTCCTACGTGGTCGTCGACCCGATCATGGGCCACGACCTCTCGCTTCCGTTCAACATGATCAAGCGGGGCTGGCTCGCGCTGTACGCGCCCGACGCGCGCGCGAGCGAGAAGATGGTCCCGACGATCGAGGGCGAGTTCGCCCGCAAGCGGCGGATGATGAGCCACGGCTGGCCGATCGTTATCCGCGGCGGGATGCTCTCGCCGCGCGGCTACGACCCCCTGTACGCGCTGATGATCTTCTCCCACCGAATCCTCCGCTACCTGTCGCCCTTCCTTCACCTGATCGTGCTTGGCACGAACATCGCGCTACTCGGCCAGGGGTGGTTCTACGTCGCGGCGCTCGCGCTCCAGCTCGCCGTGGTCATCGCGTCGCTGCTGGCCCCGCTCCTGCCCATGCGCCCACTGCTCGTCGCGCGCTACTACGTGCTCACGACAGCCTCGCTCGCGGCCGGACTCTGGGACTGGCTCGCGCACGGCACGTCCGCCGGGTGGGATCCGGCCGAGGGCACGCGATGATCAAGCGGACGATCGACCTGAGCGTGTCGCTGGTCGCGACGTTGCTCACAGCGCCGCTGGTCGCGCTGCTCGCGGCGCTGATCCGCCTTGAGTCGCCCGGGCACCCGATCTATACGCAGACGCGCGTGGGAAAGGACGGGAAGCCATTCGACATATACAAGCTGCGAACGATGGTCCGCGGGGCTGAGTTCACCGGTGCCGGGCTGGCGATCCAGGAGGGGGACGACCGGATCACACGGGTCGGAAACCTGCTGCGGCGCTACTCGCTGGACGAGCTGCCCAACCTGTGGAACGTCGTACGCGGCGAGATGTCGATCGTCGGGCCGCGGCCGACCGTGCCGGTGCAGGTGGAGCAGTACACCGAGCGTCAGCGCGGTCGGCTCGGGGTCAAGCCGGGAATCACCGGCTGGGCGCAGGTGAACGGCCGCGCGTCGCTGCCGTGGTCGGAGCGCATCGAACTCGACCTCTGGTATGTGGAGCACCGTGGCACGGTGCTCGACCTGCGGATCCTGGCGCGGACCGTGAGCATGGTCGTGACCGGTCACGGGCTCTACAAGGGAGAGAGGGGCGGATGGCAGCCACCGGTGTAGGCGTCCTGCTCACGGGGGTCGGCAAGCGCTACGACATCGTCTCGGCGTTCGCCCAGCACGCGACCGTGGTCGCCGCCGATCCCAACCCGCTCGCCCCGGCCAGGTACGCGGCTGATCATTGCGCCGCGGTCCCTCGGATCGACGACCCCGAGTACGTCCCCGCGCTCCGAGAGCTGTGCGAGCGCAACGGCGTCGGCGCGGTCGTGCCGCTCACCGATCTCGACATCGAGGTGCTCGCCCACGCTCGCGTGGCCGGCGAGCTGCCGGCATTCGTGCCCGACCCCGAGATCGCCCGCGCGACGTTTGACAAGTACGAGGCCCACCAGCTGCTGACGCGCCTCGGCCTCCCGTCCCCTCCGACCGTCCTGCCCGGCGAGCCGGTCCCGTCGTTCCCGGTGATGATCAAGCCGAGGCAGGGTTCGGGCGCGCGCTCGATCCATCCCGCGCGCGATGCCGAGGCGGCTGAGTTCTTCGTCCGCTACGTCGAGGAGCCGACGATGGTGCAGCGGTTGATGGACGGTCCCGAGTTCTCGATCGATTGCCTGTCGGATCTGACCGGCCGCTGCCTGAACGCGATCCCGCGCACGATGATCGAGTCGCGCGGGGGTGAGTCGATCAAGGGAACCGTGATCGACGACCGAGAGCTCGTCGACCTCGGCCGCCGCGTCGTGGAGACGCTCGGCGTCCGCGGCCCGTGTACGGTCCAGGTGTTCCGCGATCGCGAGATCGGACTTGGGATCACCGACGTCAACACTCGGTTCGGCGGCGCGTTCCCGGCGCCGATGTATGCGGCCCTCCCCGGCCGCACCTACCCGGAGCTGATCGTGCGGATGGCGAGGGGAGAGACGATCGAACCTCACGTGGGGGAGTTCCGCGCCGGCATCAGTTTCACGCGCTACTTCTGGCAGCTCGAGCTCGACGAGCAGATGCGGCCGACGGGCCGCGACATCGTCGACCCGCCCGGCCCCCCGAGGCCCCGTGGCTAAGGGCCGACGGCGGGCACCCGAGCCCCGGCGCCCGGGCTGGCCGGCCAGATAACGGAAAGGTCCAACGGTCCGAGCGAGTCTTTTCCTCGCCGTCCCGGCGGGCTCGTCCGGATTGGCTCGCTTTTTGCATCTTCACGGTCAATAATCCTCGACCATGGAAGCGAGCGTGGTGCCGCGGGAGGCACCTGCAGGGGTCTCGGTCTTCTTGTCGCCGGCGGTGCTACGGCTCGCCCCCGACACGAGTCTCGTCGCCCTCATCCGCCAAGGGCGTCGAGCGGCCTTCGAGACGGCCTACGACCGCCACCAGGGGGCGATCCTGGGCTTCTGCCGCCGCATGCTCGGCGACCCCGAGGAGGCCGAGGACGCGGTGCAGCACACGTTCCTGGCTGCTTACAACGATCTGATCTCGTCCGACAAGCCGATCCACCTGCGCGCGTGGCTGTTCGCGATCGCGCGCAATCGCTGCTACTCGCTCCTGCGCGCTCGGCGCGAGCTGCCGACACCGGAGGTGCGCGAGGCAGTCACGGAGGGGCTCGCGATCCAGGTTCAGCGCCGCCAGGATCTCCGGGACCTCGTCCTCGACATGCGCTGTCTGCCCGACGAGCAGCGGGCGGCGCTCGTCCTGGCCGAGCTCTACGCGCTCAGCCACCAGGAGATCGCCGACCTGCTCGGCGTCCCTCGGGAGAAGGTCAAGGCGCTCGTATTCCAGGCGCGCGAGTCGCTGCTGGCCAGCCGCGTGGCCCGCGAGACGGACTGCGCCGAGATCCGAGAGCAGCTGACCACACAGAGGGGCGGCGGCCTCGGGCGCGCCAACCTGCGGCGCCACCTGCGGATGTGCACCGCCTGCCGCGACTACCGTCGCGAGATCGAGCGCCAGCGAAGGCAGCTCGCGGTCCTGATCCCGGCCGCCGGCGCGGTCGTGACAAAGCAGGACCCCGAGTCCCTCGGCCGCGCCCGATGACCCCTTAGGCGGTACCGTCTGTCTACGCACCACGCTCGGTGCGAACGGATTCAAACGAGAAGGACGGTTCTCAATGGCGAAGGTCCCACGATCGCTTGCCGGTCAGGTTGTCGCAATCACCGGGGGCGCACGCGGCATCGGCCGCGCAACAGCTGTGGCGCTCATCGCTCAGGGCGCGCGAGTCGCGATCGGCGACATCGACGCGAGCCTGGCGCAGAAGACGGCTGAGGAGCTAGGCTCCGGCACCGTCGGGCTGCCGCTCGACGTGACCGAACGCGCGAGCTTTGCTCGCTTCCTCGACGAGGCCGAGTCCCGACTCGGCCCCCTCGACGTCCTCATCAACAACGCGGGGATCATGCCGATCGGCCCGTTTGTCGAGGAGTCCGACGCAACCGCGAAGCGGATGATCGACATCAACGTTGTCGGTCTGATCTTCGGCTCGAAGCTCGCGCTCGAGCGCTTCCTCCCGCGCAACCGCGGCCATCTGGTCCAGATTGCCTCGGCGGCCGGCAAGGCCGGCTTCCCCGGCGGCGCGACGTACTGCGCCACCAAGCACGCGGTGGTCGGGCTGAGCGAGGCAATTCGCGCCGAGCTGCGCGAGACGAACGTAGACATCAGCGTCGTGATGCCCGTGGTCGTCAACACCGAGCTCGGCTCCGGCCTGCCGACGACGCGCGGGTTCAAGGCCGTCGAGCCCGAGGACGTCGCGAACGCGATCGTCGAGGCGCTGCAGACCGGCCGGTTCGAGGTCTTCGTCCCGAAGACGATCGGCGGCATGGTCCGCTTCAACGCGATGATGCCGCGTCGCGCCGTGGAGGCGATGGGCCGCGCGCTCAAGGGCGACCAGGTCCTCGCGCACCCTGATCACGTCGCCCGGGCCGCCTATGAAGCCCGGATGGAGCAGACGGTGGCGCTGGCCGACGAGCCGAACACCGCGGCGGCTGAGGAGCCGGCGAGCGCCGAGGCCCCAGTGCCGCCGGAGGCCCCGGCCTCGCCGGACGCCCCGCCGAGCGCCGAGGAGCGCGAGAAGGAAGCGGTCTAGGAACTCAGGGGGCTGGTCGAGAAACCGGCCTATATTTCCGGTTTCTCGACCACCCTCACTTCATCCGAGCCAGTCGGCGATCAGGCGCCCGATCTCGGGGCCCGCGTCCTCCTGGAGGAAGTGGGATGCATCGGCGATCACGTGATCGACCTCGGTGCCCAGAGCAGCAGCGAACCGCTCGCCGGTCGACAGCGGCAGCACCGGGTCCGAGTCGGCCCACAGCATCAGCTTCGGCCGCTCGTCGCCGCGCAACGCCTCGAGCACGCGCTGCCCTGCCTCGGCGCCCGGGGCCGACGGCGACGTCGGCAGCATGAGCGGGAACGCACGCGCCCCCGCCTTCGATTCGGCGTTCGGGTACGGGGCGTCGTAGGCGGCGATCACCTCGTCGCCCGGGTCGCGCTTGCACGCTCCGCGGACCAGGAACCCCACCGGCAGGTCCTCGGTGCGCTCGACGAAATCGCGAAACGCGATCCAGGCGTCCGTCATCTTCTGATGGCCGGTGAACAGTCCGGTGTCGAGCACGACGAGGCGGGCGATGCGGTCGCGGTGATCGATCGCGGTCCGCAGCCCGATCGGGCCGCCCCAGTCGTGAACGACGACGGTCGCGTCACGCAGGTCGAGCTCCTCCACCAGGGAGCCCGCGACTGCGCTGTGGCGCTCGTAGCTGTACCAGTCGAGGTCGACCGGCTTGTCGGAGCGGCCGAATCCGGGCAGGTCGGGGGCGATACAGCGATAGCCGGCGTCGCGGACGGGTGGGATCACCTTGCGCCAGAGGAACGACCACGTCGGCTCGCCGTGGAAGAAGACGACGGGCGCGCCGTCGCCCTCATCCAGGTGGGCCAGGCGCAGGCCGTCGACCTCGCGGAAGTGGGGCTGGAAGGGAAAGTCGGGAAGGCCCTCGAGGAGCTCGTCGGGGGTGCGGATGGCGTCGGTCATGCGGAGAACCTATTGCAGCCGGCGCCGCGCTGCCGACTACGGCCCGTCAACGAGCACGTTCGAGGCGTCCGAAGCGACGGTGATCTCGATCGTCGTCCGGTTGCGAACCCAAGCGATCAAGTTCAGCGCCTGGAGGCGATCGAGCATCGCCTGGAACGCATCGGCCTGGGCTCGGCTGGCATAGCGACGCTCGATCTGGAAGCTGTACCCGGTGCTCGAAATCGTCTCCCCCCCGCCCAACTGCTGTTCGTAGCGACGATCGGTGACTGCGCTCGCGACCGTGAGCGGCGCCGTACCCGAGAGCGCGCGGACGCGCGCGGCGAGCTCGACCAGCATGTCCAGGGCGGCGGGGCGCAGACCCCGGTAGAGAGCGGGGGGGACCCCGAGTCCGTGGGCGAGCGAGCCGATCGAGCGCGCGTAGGCGAGGCCGAGCCGACGCGGGTCGGAGGGCAGTGGGACGAGCGAGCGTTGCGCGTACGCCCGGTACAGATCGGACGGCCCGGCGAAGGTCGGGGTGCGGTCGGGCGGGTGCAGGACGGCCGCGTTCGAGTCCGCCTGCACCTGAAGAGCGGATAGGCGCGCGAGGGCGGCTCGGTCGGTCCGGTACATGCGCATCACCTGGACGGCGCCCAGGATGCGCCAGTAGTACAGCGAGGACTGATCGCCGAAGCTCTGAAGCAGGTTGTTGGCCGCAGCGTGATGGTCGGGAGCGGTATCGAAGTACAGCTGCACGTACGGGATCGGGCGACCGCCGTCGTAGTCGTTCAGGACCTGCTGCAGGTTCCCGATGCCCATGTGGTACGAGACGACGGCGAGATCGAGGCGCCCGAAGCGCTGCTCGGCCAGGCGCAGGTACCGGACCGTGCCGGCCAGCGCCCGGCGGGGATTGAAGCGCTCGTCTATCTTCGCCCGCTGTCGCTCGAGCGCGATCAGGCGCGTCCCGCGGCCCTGCGAGGCCGCGGTCGCCATCTCAGCGGTCAGCTTCCGGCTCCGGGCGAGATCGACGTGCATCCCGAGCAGGGACTGGCCCGTCGCAGCAAGGATCTGGGTCAGCCCGGATGCCGCCGCCGGATCGGTGCCGGCGATCACGTCGGGCAGGCCGGCGCTCTCGACAAATACCATCCCCTCCACCACGTTGGGGTCGATCCCCGTGCCGGCAGTGGCCTGATCGATCAGACCGCGCCAGCGCGCCACGCGCGCCGCGGTGGCCATGATCCCGCCGGGACTCTTGGTGAAGAGGACTTGGCCGCTGCCCACGACCGCCCGTTCGAGGAACGAGGTCTCACGCGAACTCGAGTACGCGAACGGGTCACCGGCGCGGGCGGGCCGCCCGATTCCGGGCAGGGGCAGACGCGGCGGCGAGCTCCCTCGAGTGGCGGCGACGATCGCCGCGATCGCCAGCAGCGCCGCGCCGATTGCCAGACCGATTCGCATGCGGCCGCCGGCCACCGCCGACCGGCGGGACGTGGTTGGCTCTCGGAAGGCCATGGCTGCGATTCTGCCTACCCGTGTGGCAGATGCTCCGCTCGTAACCTTCGGGCCGGTCCGGCCTACGTACGTTAACGCCGTCGGCTATCCTCGTGCGCTTCGCAGGCCGGCGATAAATCAGTCCTTGGCCGCTCGAGAGTGGCCGACCTCGCAGGGCCATCGCGCTGAAGATCCCAGACACTTGAAGGCACCGGAGCATTCGTATGCAAATCCTGCTTGTTGGCGAGCGGCGCCCTGATCGGGGGCGCATGCCCGTGGTAGCGCCCGCCGGCGAGCGGGTAGAGGCTGCTCGAAACATGCCGACCGCGCGTCTGATCGCGACGGCGAGCGACACACGGTGAGCACCTCGGACGCGGGGGCGCTCACCGGACGTCGAATTCTCGTCACCGGAGGCTCCGGCTTCATCGGCCGCCAGGTCGTGGCAGCGCTGTCTGCCGATGGCGCGACCGTGCGCGTCGTCGACCTCAAGCCCCATCCCGATCCCCACGTCGACGTCGTGCAGGGTGACATCGCCGATCCGGACGTGCTCGACGAGGCGTTCGCCGGCGGTGCCGACTCGGTTGTCCACCTCGCCGCCGTGACGTCGGTGCTGCGCTCGATCGAGCAGCCCGAGCTCACGTTTCGCACCAACGTCGCCGGGACACACGCGCTGCTCGAGGCCGCGCGGAAGGCGGGCGTCGGCTCGCTCGCGTTCGCCTCGACCAACGCGGTCACGGGCCCGATGGAGGAGCCGGCGATCACCGAGCGAGCGACGCTGAAGCCGCTGACGCCCTACGGCGCCACCAAAGCGGCAGGTGAGATGCTGATGTCGGCGTACACGGCCTCCTACGGCGTGCGCTGCGCCTGCCTGCGGCTCACCAACGTCTACGGACTCGGAATGCAGGCCAAGGACAGCATCGTGGCTCGACTCATGCGCGCGATTCGTACCGGTGGCGGCTTCGAGATCTACGGCGACGGCCGCCAGGTCCGCGACTACGTCAACGTCGCCGACGTGGTTGGCGCCGCCCGGCTGGCTCTGCTCAGCGATGAATGGGCGGGGCCCGTCGTGATCGGAGCCGGAACTTCGCTGTCCGTGCTCGAGGTGATCGACGAGGTGCGCCGCGTCACCGGTGCCGATCTCCCAGTCACCCATGGCCCGGCCAAGGCCGGCGAGATGCCGGCCGTGATCGTCGACCCGAGCCGCGCTCGGGCGGCCGGATGGTCTCCGCGATTGGATTTCTCCGACGGGATCACAGCGGTGTGGGAAGAGTGGTCGCAGGCCGACATCGAGGGGGCGGTCCCGGCCCGATGAGCATCGCTCCGACCAAGCCGTTCGCGACCGAGACCGAGCTTGCAGCGCTCGACCCCGATGAGCGTGGCGGCGCGGCCGAGTTCCTCGCCGCTCACCCGCCCGGATCGGGCGCCCCCCTGGCGATCGTGATCCCGGCCTACAACGAAGAGCCGACGGTCGCCGACGTGATCGCCGAGATCCCCGGCGAGGCGGCCGGCCTCGCGACCGAGGTGATCGTCGTCGTCGACGGTGCCAAGGACGCCACGGCCGCCAAGGCGGCGTCGGCGGGTGCGCTCGTCTGCGATGTGAAGGTCAACCGCGGTCAGGGCGCGGCGCTGAAGCTCGGCTACTGGCTGGCCCGGGCACGCGGCGCTCAGGTGATCACGACGATCGACGCCGACGGCCAGTACGAGCCGGACGAGATCGCGCTCGTTGTGCAGCCGATCCTTGATGGGAAGGCCGATTTCGTCTCCGGGTCGAGGCGGCTTGGCACCGAGCTCACGACGGACAAGACCAGGCACCTCGGCGTGATCGTGTTCGGCGCGCTGATCAGCGCGATCGTCCGCCATCGGATTACCGATCCGGCCTGCGGCCTGCGCGCGATGCGGGCGGATCTGACCGCGAACGTGCGGCTCGAGGAGCCGCAGTTCCAGGCCTCAGAGCTGATGATCAGCGCAGCCCTGCACGGCTACCGGCTGGCCGAGGTCCCGACGACGATGCGAGACCGGGGCCAGCACGCCACGCGGACCAAGAAGGGGACCAACTTGAGCTACGGCGTCAGCTTTGGGCGCGCCGTGCTGGGTACCTGGTGGCGCGACCGCCGGGTCGTGAAGAAGAACCGCCGCAGCCGCTGACAGATCGCTGGGCGAAATGGCGGCCCCGACCCTCACGCGGATCGAATACGCAGGCCCGCCGCAACGGATCGCCGGACCGCCGGACCGCCGGCGGCCGAGCGCCGAGCAGGTCTACGGGCTCGCCGTCACCGCGTCCCTTCTGCTGGCGCTTCTCTCGCTGCCGTGGCGCCCGGCGCCGGCCTATGACCCGTGGGCATGGATCATCTGGGGCCGGGAGATCGTCCACCTGCAGCTGCACACAATCGGCGGCCCGACTTGGAAGCCGCTGCCCGTGATGGTGACGATGCTGCTCGCGCCGTTCGGCGGGGCCGCTCCGGCGCTGTGGCTACTGGTAGCCCGGGCCGGTGGGTTCATGGCGGTGGCGATGGGCGGCGTTCTCGCGTTCCGGCTCTCCGGTCGCAATCGCCGGACGGCCGCCGTCGCCGCGGCGCTGGCCGCGGGCGGTGTCCTCGCGACATCGCAGTTCTTCGCCAGTGTCACGGGCGGTGAATCCGAGGGCCTTCTGGCCGCATTCGCTCTCCTCGCGTGCCTCCGCCACCTCGACGGCAGGCCCAGACAGGCGCTCGCACTCGCGTTCGCTGCCGCCCTGATCCGCCCCGAGACGTGGCCCTTCTTCGGTCTCTACGCGGTCTACGTGTGGGGGCGGGACCCCGGGGCCAGGCGCGCGATCGTTGTGCTGATGGCCGCGATCCCCGCGCTCTGGTTCCTGCCCGACCTGATCGGCTCGGGGTCGCTGATGCGGGGGGTGCAGTGGGCGCAATTCAGCAAGGCCGGCAGCCCCGCATTCGCCCGCTGTCCGTTCTGCGCCGAGCTGACCGGGCATGCCTGGCCGCTGCTGGCAGCTCCGTTCAAGGTCGGCGCGGCGCTGGCGGCAGGGGCCATCGCGGTCGGCGCCGTCCACGGTCGGACACGGACGGTCCTGGTCGGCGTGCTCGCCTTGGGGGTCTCGTGGATGATCGAGGAGGCGGTGTTCACCCAGCTCGGGTTTTCGGGCAGCGATCGCTATCTGCTCGCCCCGGTCGCGCTCCTCGCGGTCGCGGGAGCCGCCGGCTGGGCCCTGGTGCTGCGCGAGCGCCGCTTCAGCGTTGCGGCGGCTGCGCTCGGGCTTGCCATCGCCGTGGGCGTGCTGTCACCGTCGCCGGGTCCCCATCTCGGGCGGGCCGTGGCCGACGCGGGCTACCAGGGGCGGCTCGATCGAGACCTGTCTCGTGCCGTCAGGGCCGCGGGCGGCCCGTCACGGCTGCTCGCCTGCGGCCCGGTGCAGACCAACCCCTCGGAGGTGCCGCTCGTCGCCTGGGTCCTCGGGACCCAGATGCGCTCGGCCGAGGGCGAGTCCGGCGCGGTCGTGATCCAGGTCCGCAACGGCCCGCACGGCGCGGTCCTGCCCGGCGTCCGGGCACGCGGATACCGGACCGTCTCGCGATCGGGGACCGTCACGATCCTCGGCCGCTGCTAGTCGAACTACGGCGTGCGGTTCGCGCGCGCCTCGATCCAAACCTGCCGGCGGGATCGGAGAGCGGCACGGATGCGGCTGTGGCCGGAGAAGATCCAGAACTCGTAGAGGAAGAAGCGCAGGCCGTACAGGAGCGCCAGCACGCCGAAGTACGACGCGGTCACGAGCGCGACCCTGATCCCGTGGCCGGCGGGGATGCTCTGCACACGCTGGTGGGTCCATGCCGTGGCCAGCGAGAGCGCGAGCAGCGTCGAGGCCGAGACGATGACGTAGGCGATGATCTCGCGACCGAAGGCGACGCGCCCCTCCACCTTCCACGTCCACTTGCGGTTCATCGTCCAGTTGGGGATCGCCCCGGCGGCAAACGCCGAAATCGTGCAGACGGTCGTGGACGCGCCGAGCACGTAAAGGATCGGGAAAACGATGGCGCTGGTGGCCGCGGCGACCATTGACGATATGGCGAAGCGGGCGACGCGCCGTCCGTGGATGAACCGGCGCACCCGCTCTATCCGTTCAGCGAGCACGAGCGGTCGATTCTAGCGTCTTCAGGGCACCCGCCGGGGCTGTCGCTACGGTGCGTAGCCGTGCGAATCGCGGGTCCGACGGAGGCTTTGCCACTGGAGGATGACCTGGTAGTGGCGGCGGACAACGCCGTCGCCATGTCTCGGCTGCCGGTTGGATGCTTCGACCTCGTGTACATGGATCCTCCGTTCAACACGGGACGGGCGCAGGCCCGCAGGACGCTGGTAATGGCCGCCGACGACGACGGTGCCCACGTCGGGTTCGCCGGACGCCGGTACAACTCTCGGCTGCTCCAGTCGCTCAGCTACGACGATGCGTTCGGCGACTACCTCGCATTCCTCGAGCCGCGGCTGCGGAGCGCCCGCTCGCTGCTCGCCCCGCACGGCTCGCTCTACTTCCACATCGACTATCGCGAGGCCCATTACTGCAAGCTGCTGCTCGACGAGATCTTCGGCCGCGAGGCGTTCCTCAACGAGATCATCTGGAGCTACGACTACGGGGCCAAGCCCCGCCGCCGGTGGCCGGCCAAGCACGACACGATCCTCGTCTATGTACGGACGCCGGGGGAGCACTTCTACGACGCCGACGCGGTGGAGCGCGAGCCCTATATGGCCCCTGGGCTGGTCACGGCCGAGAAGGCGGCACGTGGCAAACGCCCCACCGACGTCTGGTTTCACACGATCGTCCCCACGAACGGCCGCGAGAAGACCGGCTATCCGACGCAGAAGCCGGAGGGCGTGCTGCGGCGGGTCGTGTCGGCGTCGTCGCGGCCTGGTGGCTGGTGCCTCGATCCGTTCGCCGGCTCGGGGACGCTCGGCGCCGTTTGCCGCCAGCTCGGCCGCCGGTTCGTGCTCATCGACGAGAACCCGGTCGCGATCGAGGTGATGACGAGCCGTCTCGCCGCCGCTAGCGATCGCGAACCAGCGGCACGAAGCGGACGGGCTCGAGCTGCTGGCGCGTGAGTCCGGCGGCCGTCCGGCGGACGAGCATCAGGCGCTGATGCGCGGCTCCCACGGGCGCGACCAGGCGCCCGCCGAGGGCAAGCTGCTGCTCGAGCGCGGCCGGCACGTTCTCCCCGGTCGCCGCGGCCACGTTGACAGCGTCGAACGGCGCGCTCTCGGGCACGCCGCCGTGCCCGTCTCCGACCACGAAGGTCACATTCCCGATCCCGAGTGACCGGATCGCCGCCTCCGCCGTCCGCGTCAGCTCGGCGTGGCGTTCGATCGTCCACACGTGCTCCACCAGCCTGGCCAGGAGGGCGGCGTGGTAGCCGGATCCGGTGCCCACGTCAAGGACGCGATCGGTGGGCGCCAGCGTCAGGATCTCGAGCATCCGCGCCACGACCAGAGGCTGCGAGATCGTCTGCTCGCATGCGATCGGCAGCGCCACGTTCTCATACGCACGTGCTCGTTCCTCGGCCGGGACGAAGCGCTCTCGGGGGACCGCGGCGATCGCTTCCAGGACGCGTGGATCCGACACATAGGGCCTGAGCTGCTCGACCAGTGCCTCAGCCTCGCTCATACCAGGGGATTCTGACCCTCGGCGCCGGACTTCGGGCCGGCTCTGGCAAGATGGCGAGCATGTCAGCGTCGCTGTGCCGCGAGTTCGCCACCAGCGGGCGGAGCGGGATGTGAGGCCCGGCCATCTCATCGCGGCGACTCTGATCGCCGCCGCCGTCGTGGCCGGATGCGGCAGCTCGGGACACCACACGGCGAGCACCGTGGCGGCGCTCCCGAGGATCACGCCGATCGCGTCGCCGTCGCTCTCATTCCGCCAGTTCGCGCACGCGTACCGGGTGCCGCCGCTGATCGATCCCCACGACGTCTACGCCGCGGCCGGGGCCGGCGACCTGTCGCCGATCGCCCGCCGTGCCAGGCCGCTGATCTACGTCCCTGACAGCGCCCAGAGCATGGTCCAGGAGATCGATCCGCACACCGGCCGGATCGTCCGCCAGTTTAATGTCGGCGCGGTCCCGCAGCACATCGTCCCCGCCTACGACATGCGGACCCTGTGGGTCACCAATGACATCGGCAACAGCCTCACGCCGATCAACCCGCGCAACGGCGCGCCGGGTCGCTCGGTCCCGGTCCGCGACCCGTACAACATGTACTTCACGCCCGATGGCCACTACGCCGTGGTGATGGCCGAACAGCTCAGGCGGATGGATTTCCGAAACTCGCACACCATGCGCCTGGTGCACTCGCTAGCGGTGCCCCAGTGCGCCGGGGTCAACCACGCCGACTACACAGCCAACGGACGTGCGATGCTCGTCAGCTGCGAATTCGCGGCCAGGATGATCGTGGTCAACGTCCCGAAGGAGCGGGTCCGCCGAACGCTGACGCTGCCACCGCGCGCCTCGCCCCAGGACGTGAAGCTCTCCCCCGACGGCCGCGTCTTCTACGTCGCTGACCTCACATATGGCGGCGTGTGGCTGATCGACGCCCACACCTTCCGGCGAATCGGGTTCATCCACACCGGAGCCGGTGCGCACGGGCTCTACCCGAGCCGCGGCGCCACCGACCTGTACGTCTCGAACCGTTCGGCGGGGACGATCTCCGTGATCAGCTTCGCCCGCCGCCGGGTGGTGGCCACGTGGACGATTCCCGGCGGTGGCAGCCCCGACATGGGCGGCGTGTCGGCCTCCGGCCGGGTGCTGTGGCTGTCCGGCCGCTACAGCGCCGCCGTATACGCGATCAGCACGCGGACGGGCAAGCTTCTGCGCCGGATCGCGGTCGGCCTCGGTCCTCACGGCGTGTGCGTTTGGCCTCAGCCCGGCCGTTACTCGCTCGGACACACGGGCGTGATGCGCTGAGCCTGCGAAAATCGGGGCGTGATCACCTTGCAGCGCGGACTGGCCCTGGTTCTCGTCGCTCTGCTGGCGGCGATCGGAGTGGTGCTCCTGACGAGCCGGTCCTCCGACGGCGCCGCGCCCAAGCCGGTCACCTCCTCGCCATTCGACGGACCGACGATGCCGCCCGGCCTGCGCGCGGCCAACTTCTCGCTGCTCGGTCGATCAGATCAAGGGCGCGCTGAATGACCTCCCCGGCAACGGGGCCTCGGTTCCGGCGATCGGGATCTCGGTCGCGCCCTCCGAGGACACGCGCACGAACCGGATCAGGTTCCTGCGCAAGCACGAGATGAACGGCCGACTCGCCTTCGTCAGCGGCAGTCCGGCCCGGCTGAGGCCGCTGTGGCACGCCTACGCGATCGAGCCCGTGACCCCGAAGATCGATCACTCCACGTTCGTGATCCTGATCGACAAGCGCGGACTCGAGCGCATCGGGTTCGCGGCTGACCAGCTGACCCCGGAGGGCCTCGCCCATGACATCCGGGTGCTCGAACGCGAACCGGCCTAGACCCGGTTCGTCTTCTCCATCCCCGATGCGATCGCGGCGAGAAACTCAGCCGCGTAGGCGCCGAAGAGAATTCGATGATCGCACGCGAGTGTGATCGTCGCCGAGCTGGCCGAGACGATCGCCCCGGCGCGCACGACCGGCGCCTCACGCACGGTGCCCAGGCTGAGCGCGGCCGCCTGCGGGGGCACGATCAAAGGTCCCCCGCGCTCGGTGCCGGCCTCGGAGACGGTGAACGTCGCGCCCGAGAGCTCCGGCGGCGAGAGCTCGCCCCGCCCCGCCCGCTCACGCAGCCGCTCGATCTCGACGGCGATCTCCTCCACCGCCCTGACGTCGGCATCGAACACGGTCGCGAGCACGTAGGCGTCCTCTGTCGCCAGCGCAACCCCGACGTTGACGCGGGAGAAGAGCTCGAACCGCCCGTCTCGGTAGGAGGCGTTGGCGCGGGGGAACTGACGGAGAGCCCGAGCGCAGGCGGCGACGGTCAGAGGCAGGGCGTCACGGTCGTCGGCCACGACCACGTCTGCCGAGAGCTCGAGGTGGGGAACGGTCGCCCGCGACTCGGCCGCCCGTCGCGCGACCGTCCGCTGCGCCCGGGTCGGGTTCTCGATCCGCGTCTCGCCCTTGTTCGAGTTCATTCCGGCGCGTTTCCGAGCTCGTCCGTTCCACCCCAGCGCGCCATGAACTCGTCCGCCGTGAGCCCCGCGAGATCGGTCCGCAGCGATCTCAGCACACGGGCGGCCTCCTTCACCGGAAGGTCCCAGAAGAGGACGACCTCGCCGTCGTCGATCGAGACGACCTCGATCCGGTCGAGACGGTCCCGGTCGGCGATGAAGGCCGGCTGCAGGCCGCCGCGCGAGACGATCAGCTCAAACGCCCGGTTGGCCTTCACGCGCCCTCCTGGAGCGCTCGCGCCGCCACGTCCACGCTGCCCTCTCCCTCGAACAGCCGGTCCCCCACCTGAATGGCCGGCAGCGCGCGGATACCGGCTCTCAGCGCGCGCGCACAGGCCGCGTCCAGCGACTCGGTCACCGAACGCAGCCTGACCGCTCGCATCACGGCTGTCGGGTGCATCTCGCACGCCGCGGCGGCGATCAGCACGGTGTCGAGCTCGGAGAGGTCGCGACCACCCGCGAAAGCCTGCCGGAACGCGGCGAGCGAGAACGCGACCGCCCTCCCGATCTGCTTCGCGTAGGCGGCCGCCAGCATCGCCGTGCTCGTGTCCGGGGGCCAGGCCTGCGGCAGGCGCAGCGGCTGCAGGCCGCGCGTGGCCACGATCGGCTCCAGTGCCGCCGGGTCTGGAACGGGCTCGGTCAGTCCGAGCGCGGCGCCGAGCACCGGCTCCCACTCGGGGATCTGCGGCAGGTCGACCATGATCCGCTCCGCGGCGAGGTAGCAGGGCAGGCTTCCCAGGTCGTAGTAAAAGACCGGCTGCTCCGGGCTCACCCGTGGATCAGCCAGCCGTCCGCGGCGCGGGCCGCCTCCATGACCGCCTCGGACAGCGTCGGATGACCGTGGATGATCCGCGCGACTTCGGGATAGCCGCCCTCGAGGAGGCGCACGTTGACGAGCTCCTGGATCAACTCCGTCGCCTTGGCGCCGACGATATGTCCTCCGACCAGCTCGCCGTACTTCTTCTCGCCGACCACCTTTACGAGGCCGGTCCGGTCGCCGTACACGGTCCCGGCGCCGACGGCGCCGTACTGAACCTTGCCGACCGCGACGTCGAGGCCGGCCTCGCGTGCCTGCTCCTCGGTCAGCCCGAAGCTCGCCACGTTGGGGGTGCAGAAGGTCGCGCGCGGGATGTCGACGTACTCGATCGGATGGGTGCTCAGGCCGGCCGCGTCCTCCACCGCGATGATTCCCTCGTCGGATGCCTTGTGGGCCAGCGCCGGCCCCGGGACGATGTCCCCGATCGCGTAGATCCCGTCGGCGCTGGTGCGCATCGCGCCGTCGACCTCCACCAGTCCACCCTCGCCGAGCCTGACGCCCGCGGCCTCGAGGCCCAGAGCCGGGATGTCGGGGCCGCGGCCGGCCGCGATCACCAGCCAGTCGGCCTCGCCGGACTGATCCGCATAGCCAAAGCGGACCGACTTCTCGCCCGACTCGACGTCGGAGACGAGCGTCTTCGTATGCACGATGATGCCCTGCTTCTTGAGCCCACGCTCGACTAGCTTGGAGATGTCGGCGTCCTCGGTCGGCAGCACTCGGTCGAGCGCCTCGAACAGCAGCACCTCGACGCCCAGCCGTGCGTAGCCCGAGGCGATCTCCGCTCCCGAGGCGCCGGCGCCGACGACGGCCATCGTCTTCGGCAGCTCGGGCAGTGCCCAGGCCTCCTCGGTCCCGATCACCCGCCCACCGAACTCGGTACCGGGGATCGGCTTCTTGACGCTGCCTGTGGCGAGCACGATCGTCTTGGCCTGAAGCGTCTGCTCGCCTACCCGCACGGTCCCCGCCCCGCCCAGCGATGCCTCGCCCTCGATCAACTCGATGTTGTTCTTCTTGAACAGGCCCGCGACCCCGCCCGTGAGCGTCTTGATCACCTTCTCTCGACGCGCGCTGACGGCCGGGTAGTCGACCTCGGGCTCGCCCACCCTGATCCCGAACTCGCCCGCGTCGCGAACCTCGGAGAGCACGTCGGCAACCCGGAGCACCGCCTTGGCGGGAATGCATGCGTAGTTCAGGCAGCGGCCGCCGACGCGGTCCTTCTCCACCACCGCGGTCTTCATCCCGAGCTGCGCAGCACGGATCGCGGCGACGTAGCCGCCGGGGCCCGAGCCGATCACGATGCAGTCGAAAGAGAGGTCGGCCATGAGCGTTTGGAGCCTATCTGAACAGGCGCTAACGCCCAGGGTACTTCGGCATCTGAATACGGCTGAGGACGCGGACGAGCTTGGCGAACAGCAGGCCGCACACGGCGATGATCACCGGCGGGATCAGGAAGCCGAGGAGGTTGCTCGCCTCGATCAGCAGCAGTGCGAACAGCGTGATGATGATCGCGAGCAGGCCCATGAAGCCGAGCACCGCCCAGTAGCGCAGCCGCCACATACCGACGGCGCACACGAGCATCAGGGCCGAGAACAGGATGATGCCCCCCGGCGCCGGATGCTTGCCGCCGATCTTCGCCCCCGCGACGTAGGCGATCAGGTTGCCGAGCCCCGTCGCGGCGGCGAGCGCCACGCTGACGGTCACCGCCCACGGGCGCTCGCCCGGCGCGAGCGGCTCGAGCGTGGCCCGCACGGCCGCGTTGCGCTGTTCGCTGCGGCTCGGGGCGGGCTTGGCTTCGGGCTTTCCCGGGCCCGGCTTGGCGAGCCCGCCGCGCTTCGGCGGGCTCGGCGCGGCGACGGTGGCCGGCTTGGCTCGCCTCCCACGCTTGCGGCTACGCTGACCCAACCCGATCCCTCCCGCTGGCGATCGCCGCGCGCAGGACCGCCGCCGCGGCGGCCGGATCGGCGGCGTCACCGATCGCGCGCACAACGGCGATGCGGGTCGCGCCCGCCGCCCGGACTGCTGGAGCGCCGTCCGCGGTGATGCCGCCGATGGCGAAGAACGGGCTCCTCGCGTGCTCGGCGGCGTAGCGGACGAGCTCGAGTCCGACCGCCGGCCGCCCCGGTTTGGTCGGGGTCTCGCTGACGGGGCCGACCCCGATGTAGTCGACGCCGACCGCCGCCTCGATCTGGCCCGCGGTGTGCGTGGAGAGGCCGAGGAGCCGGTCGTGCCCGAGGAGCTCCCGGGCGCGCTCGACGCTCGTGTCGTCCTGGCCCACGTGCGCCCCGTCAGCGCAGACCCGGGCGGCGAGGTCGGGCCGGTCGTTGACGATGAACAGGGCCCCGTGCGCGGCGCACACCGACGCGAACCGCTCGGCGGCCGCGACGATCCGATCGTCGGGGGCGTCCTTCATCCGGAGCTGGACGATGTCGACGCCGCCGCTGAGCGCTGCGTGCAGAAAGGAATCCGACCGCGCGTCGCACACGAGGTACAGATGCGCCCGGGCGAGGCGTTCGGTCCGGCTGTCCACGCCCCAAGTCTGGCAGGAGTCCCGCGCTACGATTGCCTAGAACGGGAGCCCTGAAGCGGGCTGAGAGGGCGGACTGGATCCGCCGACCGTCTGAACCTGACCCGGGTAATGCCGGCGGAGGGACGTAGCCTTGCCGAACTCAACGCGACCATTTGACGTAGCCGTAGTAGGGGGCGGCGTGATCGGGCTCGCCGTGGCGTGGCGCGCCTCGCAGCGTGGGCTGCGGGCAGTGGTGCTCGAGCGCGCGGAGGCCGGCGGCGGGACCTCGCGCGTTGCCGCCGGAATGCTCGCGCCGATCAGCGAGGCTGACCTCTCCGAGCAGCCGCTGCTGCGCCTCGGGCTCGCCGGTGCGCGCCTGTATCCCGAGTTCGTGCGCGAGCTCACGGAGGCAAGCCGGCGCGATCCCGGGTACGTGGCCTGCGGGACGCTGTTCGCGGCCCGGGATGGCGACGAGGCAGAGGCGCTCATGCGGCTGTTGGCCGTGCGCGAGCGCCTGGACCTGCCTGCGCGCCGGCTGCTCGCAAGCGAGGCGCGTCGCCTCGAGCCCGCGCTCGCACCGGTGCTGCGCCTGGCGGTCGAGATCCCGGACGATCATGCGATCGATCCCCGCCGACTCACGGCAGCGCTGTCCGAGGCCGTGACCGGCGCTGGTGGCCTCGTGCGCGAGGACGCCGAGGTGAGCCGGGTGTCGATCGAGGCCGACCGTGTGCGGGGGGTCGAGCTGGCCGACGGCGAGGCCGTGCGCGCTGAGCACGTGGTGATCGCCGCCGGCGTGTGGTCCTCGGCGATCGCGGGGCTGCCGGAGGAGGCGATGGTTCCGGTCCATCCGGTCAAGGGGCAGATCCTGCGCCTGCACGACCCCGCCGGGCCAGGACTGCTCAACCGCGTGGTGCGCATGCACCGCGGCTACATCGTTCCCCGCGGGGACGGGCGCTACGTGGTCGGAGCGACGATGGAGGAGCGGGGCCACGACACCACGGTCACGGCCGGTCCCGTGCATGAGCTGCTGCGCGATGCGATCGAGCTCGTCCCCGGGCTCGACGAGCTCGTGATAGATGAGCTCTCGGCAGGTCTGCGGCCGAGCACGTCCGACAACACGCCCGCTCTCGGCCCGGGTGCCGTCGCGGGGCTGCACTGGGCGACCGGCCATTACCGAAGCGGCATCCTGCTCGCGCCGATCACGGCGGAGATCGTCGTCGACGCGATCGCCTCCGGGGCGGCGGTGGCGCCCGAGCTGTCCGCGTCTCGATTCTCCCCGGTGCGCGCATGAGCATGGTCGTGATCGTCAACGGCGAGCCGCGTGAGCTGCCCGACGGGGCGACCGTCGCAAGGCTCGTGGAGCGGCTCGCGGGTGAGCGGCGCGACGGCCGCGGCGTGGCCGTCGCCGTGGGCGGAGAGGTGGTGCCGCGCGGACGCTGGGATGCGACGGCGCTCGCGCACGGCGCCGCGGTCGAAATCGTCTCGGCGGTCCAGGGCGGATGAGTGCTCCGCTCCAGATCGCCGGCCGCGAGCTGCGCTCGCGGTTGATCCTCGGAACCGGGGGCTTTGCCAACCACGAGGTGCTCGCCGAGGCGCTCGAGGCCTCCGGGGCCGAGCTGTGCACGGTTGCGCTGCGCCGGCTCGACCCCGACGCGCGCGGGTCGATCCTCGACGTCCTCGACGGGGCCGGCGTCGAGGTGCTGCCGAACACCGCGGGCTGCTTCACCGCTCGCGACGCGATCATCACCGCGCAGCTCGCCCGGGAGGCGTTCTCGACCGACTGGATCAAGCTCGAGGTGATCGGCGACGACCGGACCCTGCTTCCCGATGCCGTCGAACTCGTCGCGGCCGCCGAGGCGCTGGTCGACGACGGCTTCACGGTTCTGCCCTACACGACCGACGACCCGGTGCTCGCGCGCCGGCTCGAGGACATAGGCTGCGCGGCCGTGATGCCACTGGGGTCCCCGATCGGGAGCGGAATGGGAATTCGCAACCCGTACAACATCTCGATCATCGTCGAGCGGGCGGAGGTCCCGGTCGTACTCGACGCCGGCGTGGGCACGGCATCCGACGCCGCGCTGGCGATCGAGCTCGGGTGCGATGCCGTTCTGTGCGCGAGCGCGATCTCCCGCGCCGATGACCCGGTGGCGATGGCCCGCGCGATCCGGCTGGCTGTGGAGGCGGGGGCTCTGGCCCGTGAAGCCGGCCGGATCCCTCGGCGCCGCTATGCCGAGGCATCCACTCCGGTCGAAGGAGTGCCCTTGTTCGAGCTACCGCCCCCGCCGACGTGACCGTCGACGAGCTCATCGACGGCTGGGAGGCGGCCTGGTCGGGCAAGGATCCCGACGCGTTCGCCGAGCTATGCAATCCGCGGATCCATTACGAGGATCCAGTCACCGACGAGCCGCTCGAGGGTCCCGACGACCTCGCCCGCCATGCCGGGCGCCTGTGGACGGCCTTCCCGGACGCCCGACTCGAACGGACCGGGGAGCGGCTGACCAACCAGCACTACGTCGCCGCGCCGTCGAAGCTGTTGGCCACCCACAAGGGGGCGCTCGAAGGACTTCCGGCCACCAACCGGTTCCTCGTCGTCCACTGCCTCTTCTATTGCGAGCTCGAGCACGAGCGGCTGCTCCGCGTCCGCGCCTTCTTTGATCTTTACGACGCCGCGACCCAGCTCGGCGTCCTCCCGGCCCGCGGCACGCTCGGCGAGAAGGCGCTCCTGGTGCTGCGGGGGTTCGGGCTGCGGGCGTCGCGGTAGTCCCCGCGCGGGATCCGGCGGCTGGCAGAAATCGTCCGGTCGACGTCATTGCGGCCAAGCCGCGAGCGCGTCATGATCGCGCCATGGCTACGCCCCGCCGGATCGTGATCGTCGCCTTTGACGGCGTTCAGGCCCTCGATGTCACCGGACCCAGTGAGGTGTTCTCGCTCGCCGACCGGACCACGCACGCCGGGGCGTACCGGATCGAGCTGGTGGCACCGGAGGCCGAGATCCGCTGCTCGAGTGGGCTCGCGCTCGTCCCCGCGGCGACGCTGGAGCACTGCCGCGGGACGATCGACACGCTCGTCGTGGCCGGCGGGCAGGGCGTGCGTGCGGCAGCCGGCGATGAGCGGCTGATCTCCTGGCTGCGCCTGGCCGCCCGGCGCTCGCGGCGGGTCGCCTCGGTGTGCACGGGGGCGTTCCTGCTCGCCCGCGCGGGGCTCCTGGACCGACGCCGTGCGACGACGCACTGGGCCGCCTGCGCGGCTCTGCGGCGGAGCTACCCGACAATCGACGTGCAGGACGATCCGATCTTCGTGCGCGACGGCAACGTCTATACCTCGGCCGGCGTGACCGCGGGAATCGATCTCGCGCTCGCGCTCGTGGAGGAGGACCTGAGCGCATCCGCCGCGCTCGGCGTCGCGCGAGCGCTCGTCCTGTTCGTCCGTCGTCCCGGCGGCCAGGCGCAGTTCAGCCAGGGGCTGGCCGGGCAGGCGGCCTCACGTCCGGGACTCCGCGAGCTCCAGGGTTGGATCGTCGATAACCTCGCGGCCGATCTGTCGGTCGCCGCGCTGGCCGAGCGTGTGTTCATGAGCCAGCGCAACTTCGCTCGCGTGTTCACGGCCGAGGTCGGGCTGACGCCGGCGGCCTACGTCGAGGGCCTCCGGCTCGAGCGGGCCAGGATGCTGCTCGAGACGACCGACCGGCAGCTCGAGGAGATCGCCCAGCAGTGCGGCTTCGGGACGGTGGAGACGCTCCGGCGGACGTTCGGCCGTCGCCTGCGGGTCAGCCCGAGCGAGTACCGCGACCGCTTCGCCACCGTGATCCCAATCCGAAGGACGGCACTGACATGAACATCGCGATACCGATCTTCGACCGCCTCACCGCGCTGGACGCGGTCGGGCCCTACGAGGTGCTCTCGCGCCTTCCCGGCGCGACCGTTCACTTCATCGCCCAGACGCCCGGGCCGAAGCGAACCGAGACCGACATGCTGGCGCTGACCGCGGACGGGGCGCTGGAGGACCTCCCCAACCCCGAGGTGATCGTCGTGCCGGGCGGCTACGGAACCCGGGAGCTGATGCACGATGAGACGATGCTCGACTGGCTCCGCCACGCCCACGCCGACTCGCAGTGGACGACGTCGGTCTGCACCGGCTCGCTGCTGCTCGCCGCCGCGGGCATCCTCGACGGTCTCGAGGCGACCACGCACTGGCTCGCGCTCGACGTCCTGCGCGAGTACGGCGCGGTCCCGGTGTCCCAGCGGGTCGTCGAGCAGGGCAAGGTGATGACCGCAGCCGGCGTCTCCTCCGGCATCGACATGGCGCTTACGCTCGCGGCCCGGATCGCCGGCGAAACCTTCGCCCAGGCGATCCAGCTCGGGATCGAGTACGACCCCGATCCGCCGTTCACGGGCGGATCGCCGGCCACTGCGCCAGCCGAGATCGTCGAGCTCGTTCGCGGCAACGCCGCCCAGCTCGCCTAGCGTGCGGATGCCGCGGGTCTGTGGCGACGCGGCGCCGTGCGGCGGGCCCTCGCGCACGCGATCAACGTCACAGTGGGCTCGTCCGGTGACGCGAACGTGACGTTTGCCTCCGTCACCGGCGTCAACGTCACCCTCGGCCGCGGTGCGGCCGCGAGTGTGACGGTTTCCCCGGGGTGCGCGGCCTCGCGGCCGTCCGGACCTCGCGGCCTTCCAGCCACCGCGCCCACCGACGTCACAGCTAGTCAGCGTCCCGCATCGACGGGGATGGTCAGCAGTACCGGGGCGTGGTCCGATAGGCGCCCGCGATCCGGGACCTCGGTGGCCGAGGACCCGGGTAGCCCGTGCACGAGCACGTGGTCGACGCGCTCGCCGCCCGCCCACTGAAAGCCGTCGAGCCGCACGTCCTCGAGGTTGAAGTCGCCACCGAGGATCACCGGACGGCCCGATGCCCACCTGAGCGCGGTCCGGGCGGCCCGTTGCGCCTGCGCGATCGAGGCTGCCGTGTGCAGGTTCGCCACCCAGATGCCCGATGCGCGAACCGCGTGAAGCCACCGGCGTTCGGGAACGATTGCCAGCCGCTGCATGCGGTGCTCCTCGATCGTCGTCCCGCGGACGAGGATCGCGTTGCACCCCCCGCCGTTGGCCCCGATCAGGTCGGGGTGGCGCTCGGCCAGCCGGCGGCGCAGCGGCAGCAGGAAGTTGCGCGAGGTGAGGACCATTCGGTGCTCCGCTCCGAGTCGCGGTGGCCACCACGGCGGTACCTCCTGGAGGAGCGCAACGTCCCATCGCCACGCCGCGAGCGCGTCGGCGAACTCGGCGAACAGCTCGCGTCCGGCCGACGGAACCGAGCGTCCGTGCTTGAGATTCCAGGTCAGAACGCGCACAGGCCTCGAGCCCAACGTACACTGCCGAACTTGACTCGCCACTTCCTCACCGGCACCGAGCTCTCGTCGACCGAGCTCGCCGATCTGCTCGCCCGCGCGGGCGAGCTCAAGGCCCACCCGGACAGCTCCGAGCTGCTCCAGGGCAAGACGGTGGCGCTGATCTTCGAGAGGCCGTCAACGCGCACGCGCGTGTCGTTCGAGGCAGGGGTCGCCGAGCTCGGCGGCCATCCGATGGTGCTGCGCACCGACGAGCTCCAGCTCACGCGCGGCGAAGCGGTGCGCGACACCGCGTACGTGCTCTCCCGTCACACCGCGGCGATCGGGATCCGGACCGGCCCGGACGCGCTCGTGGAGGAGCTCGCGAGCTTCTCGAGCGTGCCGGTGATCAACATGCTCACGGCCGGGCATCACCCCTGCCAGGCGCTCGCCGACCTGCTCACGCTCAAGGAGGCGTTCGGGGAGCTCGAGGGCCTGACGCTCGCCTACCTCGGCGACGGCAACAACGTCGCCCGCTCGCTCGCGCTGCTCGGCCCGCTCGCGGGAGTCCGGGTCCGGATCGCCGCGCCTGCCGGCTACCAGCTCGAGCCGATCGACGGCGTGGAGCTGATCGATGATCCGCGCGAGGCGGCCCGTGGCGCCAATGCGCTCTACACCGACGTCTGGGTGAGCATGAGCGATGACCCCGACTCCGCGGCGCGGCGTCGTGCGGCGCTGGCGCCCTACCAGCTCAACGACGAGCTGCTTGATCTTGCTGCACCCGGTGCGATCGCGCTGCACTGCCTCCCTGCACATCCCGGCGAGGAGATAACCGAAGCGGTCCTGTACGGCAACCGGCAGCGGATCTGGGATGAGGCCGAGAACCGCCGCCACGCCCAGAAGGCGCTGCTGGAACTGCTCGCCGGCTCCTAGGGTCGTATACGCTCGACCAGGAGCTTTCCGTCCCGGAGGAGGAGGCAAGGCAGATGCCGCCAGCGAGATCGTCAACAGGAAGATCGAAGACTCCGCGCAGCGGGGCTGCTGCGGCGCGCGAGGGGGCCAAACGCTCGAAACAGAGCCCCCGCGCCACGAGCAAGACGGCGTCGCGGTCCGCGGCCAAGTCGGACGGTCTCTCCGGCTTCATCGAGCAGCTCGTCAACCGGGTGATCAAGCCGCTCGATCTCATCGTGATCTCGCGGGAGCGAATCCAGGAGACGCTCGACGAGGCGGCCGAGCGGGGCCGTGTCACCAGGGGGGACGCGAATGAGCTCGTGGCCGAGCTCGTCAGGCGCGGTCGCCAGCAGACGGATGAGCTGTTCAAGGACCTCGAGGGGATGCTCGGACGTGGCCGCGGACAGATCGGCACGGCGACCAAGCAGTCGATGGACCGCATCGCGCGGGGGGCAGATCGCGCCAGGCGCTCGATCGGCGTCGGCCCGTCGTTCCCGATCTCGGCCTACGACGATCTGACCGCCGGCCAGGTCGAGAAGCGTCTGCACGACCTCCAGCCGGCCGAGCTGCGCCGCGTCCGCGACTACGAACGCCGCCACGCCAACCGCAAGTCGGTGCTCGAGGCGATCGAGGGCGCTCTCGACTAGGTGGACAGCGCGAGGTCGCCGAGCAGTACTCCAAAGTCGAGCTCCTCGCCTCCGGACAGCATCCGCAGGAAGCCCTCGGGCGTCCGGCGCTGACCCTCGCGCCACAGCACGGTGAGCTCCCGGCCCGCCTCGGCCGACTCGAACCACGCCGGCCCATGGCGCTCGCGCAGATGGGCACGGAGGTGGGTCTCGAGCGCCCATGCGCGCAGGTAGCAGGCGCAGTAGAACCCCGGATCGACGTCCGCGAGATATGTCTGGACCGGCCAGTGCACGCGCAGAGCCACGCCGATCAGCGCCGCATAGCGCTCCGCATGCCGTTCGCTGGAGACGTCCGGGTTTCCGTGCAGCTCGAGCTCGTAGGCGAGCTTGGCCGCATAGCGCCGGAGGTAGATAAGGCGGTGCGCCCGGGCGTAGGAGACCAGGCCGGCCACGTCTGCGACGCCGAGGTGACGCTCCAGCCAGACCGGGTCCTCCACCAGGTGCTGGAGCAGGAACGCGAACGCCTCCGTGATCGAGTTGTCGCCGAGGCAGCGGAACTCGAACGGCAGCTCCGGGTCCACATGGGCGTAATGCTCCGTGTGCCCCGCCTCGTGGAACAGGGCCGAGAAGTCGTCCCGTCCGCCGACGGGCGCGATCACCAGATACACCTCGTCGGGCACGCGGACGGGGGCGCAGAACGCCCGCGGCGACTTGTTGGCGCGGGGCTCCACATCGAGATGGACGTTGTCTCGGTTTGAGATTCCGAGGCCGCTGAGGGTGTCGAGCAGGCTCTGGAGGAGATGGTCGGCCGGGAAATGACGGTCCTCGTCCGGGACGCGGAAGAAACGCGGGAGGTCGGAGCGGCGCAGCTCCTCCAGTCCGAGCCCGAGCGTGCGCTCGAGCTCGGGTCCAAGGACAGCGGCGTAGAGCGGGTCCGTGGCTGAGGTGAAGGCCGCCGTCTGCCTCTCGAGCGCCTCGAGGTCGATGCCTTTGGTCACCCGGCAGAGCTCGAGGTAGTTCGCATAGCCGAGCCGCCGCGAGCATTCCTGCCGGCGGCCCGCGAGCTCGACGTACAGCGGGTTGAGCCGCTCCGCCGTCAGCTCCAGGCGCGCGCGCTCGATCGCCTCTCGCCGGGCGGGGCTCGCCTCGTTGGCCTGAACGACGGCCGACTCGCGAAAGCCGATCCGCTCGTTTTCAACCACGATCGACTCCGCCGCCTCGCGTTTGGCCAGCTCCGCCTCGAGCGCCTTAGTCGCCTGACCCAGATAACCCTCAACGGCAAAGTCGAGCAGCATCCGCAGCCGCCTCGAGTCATCGCCGTCGCGCGCCTCCTCGGCGAGCTCACGGAGATCCTCCACGGCCTCGCGCTCGAACAGGTGGGCGTGCCGCTCGTAGATCGGCTTGATCTCGAAGCGCTCGTCGAGCCCCGAGAAGTGCCGGTAGTAGGTGCCGGTCAGCTCGGAGAGAAACGACTCAGCCGCGCTTCGGTACGCCTCGAGGTCCATGCGCTGCCATCCTAGAGACGAGATGGAGTCCACAGCCACACGTCCGCGGCCCGGCGCCGAGCTCGAGCTGACCGTCGATTCGCTCGCCTTCGGTGGCGCCGGCGTCGCCCGCACCGACGGCTATGTCGTGTTCGTCCAGGGCGCGATCCCCGGCGATCGCGTGCGAGCACTGGTGCGGAAGTCAAAGCGTGCCTATGCCGAGGCCGAGGCGGTCGAGATCATCACGGCCGGTCCGGATCGGATCCCACCCGTCGCCTCCCATCCGGGCGCCCCCTGGCAGGTCCTCCGCTATGAGCGCCAGCTCGAGGTCAAGCAGGCCCAGGTGGCCGATGCACTCGCGCGGATCGGCAAGCTCCACGACTTCACGCTCGAGCCGATCGTCCCCGCCCTCGACACCTGGCGCTACCGCAACAAGCTCGAATACTCGTTCGGTGTAGACGCGGCCGGCGGCCTGATCTGCGGCTTTCACGCGCCCGGGCGCTGGCACGAGATCGTCGAGGTACGCGACTGCATGCTCGCCTCAGAGGCCGGCAACGCGGTCCGCGAGCGCGTGGTGGCGCACTGCCGCGAGGCCGGAATGACCGCGTACGACCGGCGCAGTGGCGCGGGGTTGCTCCGCAACCTGATCGTCCGCGAGGGCCGCAGCACGGGCCAGTTCCAGGTCCGTCTGGTCACCGGCCCCGGCGCGCTCGACCGCGACGCGCTCGCCGCCGTCGCCGGGCCCGAGACGAGCATCCTCTGGACCCAGATCGACAGCAGCGCTGAGGTCACGAACGGCGGGGTGACCGAGCTGCTGGCCGGAGAGTACAAGCTCGAGGAGGAGCTCGGCCCGGTCCGCGTCCGTGTGTCTCCGCAGGCGTTCCTGCAGACGAACACCGAGATGGCGCAGCAGCTCTATGGCATCGCGATCGAATACGCGCTGCTGTCCGGCTTCGAGCGCGTGTATGACCTGTACTGCGGAATCGGCACGATCGCTCTGACGATCGCCCCTCGGGCGGCCGAGGTCTGGGGCCTCGAGTTGGTTGAGGAGGCGATCGCTGACGCGATCGACAACGCCCGGGCGAATGAGGTCGAGAATGTCCGCTTCTTCGCCGGCGACGTCCGGCTCGCGCTCCCGGAACTGGTGAGGACCGCCGGCCGGCCGGACGTGGTCGTCGTCGACCCGCCGCGAGCCGGTCTCTCGCAGAAGGTCGTGCGCCGGATCATCGACGCCGGCCCGAGGCGGATCGTCTACGTCTCGTGCAACCCGACGACGCTGGCGCCGAACGCCGCGCAGCTGGTGGAGGCCGGGTACGAGCTCCGCCGGGTCCGCCCAGTCGACATGTTCCCGCAGACGCCGCACATCGAGTGTGTGGCGGTGCTCGAGCGCGCGGGCCACGGGTAGGGTTCCAGCCCAGATGCGCGCCGTCACGATTCGCGACCAGCAGCTCCGCGTAGAGGAGCAGCCCGATCCAGAGCCGGGTCATGGCGAGGTCCTGGTGCGGGTCAGGGCGGCCGGCATCAACGGCGCCGACATGCACCAGCGCAAGGGGCGCTACCCGGCGCCTCCAGGATCACCGCAGGAGATCCCCGGGCTCGAGCTCGCCGGTGAGGTGATCGCCTGCGGGTCCGGGGCCATGCGCTTCAAGGAGGGCGACCGCGTGATGAGCATCGTCGGCGGTGGCGGCCAGGCCGAGCTCGCACTCGTCCACGAGCGGATCCTCATGCCGGTGCCCGAAAACCTGGGCTGGGAGCAGGCCGGCGGTGTGCCCGAGGTGTTCACGACGGCGCACGACGGCGTCTTCACACAGGCCGGGCTCGAGGCCGGCGAGCACCTCCTCGTCCACGGCGGCGCCGGCGGTGTCGGCACCGCGGCGATCCAGCTCGGGCGCGCGGCGGGGGCCCGCGTCACGGCCACGGTGCGTAATCCGGATCTGCGGGCTGACGTGGCAGCGTTCGGCGCCGAGGTGATCGAGTGCGAGGGCTTCGGCGAGCTCGGCCCGTTCGACGTGATCCTCGAGCTGGTCGGCGCGCCCAACATGCCCAACAACGTCGCCTCGCTGAACACGCTCGGACGGATCACGGTGATCGGGATCGGTGCCGGAGCCAAGGCAGAGGTGAATCTGGGGGCCCTGATGGGCAAGCGGGGACGGATCCACGCCTCGATGCTGCGCGCCCGGCCGCTCGAAGAGAAGGCGATGACGGCGCGGGCGATGGAGCGCACCGTGCTGCCTTTGCTGGCGGCCGGCAGGGTGACCGTTCCGGTGGCGGCCACCTACCCGCTCGCCGAGGCCGAGGCGGCGTACGACCACTTCGCCGCGGGCGGCAAGCTCGGGAAGATCGTCCTGACGATGTAGGGCGGGCTACTCGCCCTCGGCGAAGCCGGCCTCGCCGGCTTCGAGCCCCGGCTCGTCTTCAGCCGCGTGGATCGAGCACAGCGCCGGGCCGCCCGATTCCATTACCGCCTGGAGCTCCTGCGGGGTCAGCTTCGCGCCGCATTCCTCGCAGCGATCGCCCACCTGTTCGAGCGTTTTCTCTTCAAGGTCCATTGCCAGCGAGTCTAGCCGGGCCGGGCGGGAACGGTCGGCGCGAGAGAGGGTCTCAGTAGGGCGGCAGGTCGGCCCACCACTGGCCGAGCACGCGGAACGCCTTCCAGAAGTCGCGCTTGGCCTCCTCCTCATCGAGAGCTTCGTCGATGTTCGGGACGTACAGCGCCTCGATCGCGGGGGTGAATCGCTGAACCTCCCCGGTCATCGGCGCGAGCTCGCGGCGCAGCGGGACGTCGAGTTCGTTGATCACGCCGAGCGCCTCTGGGCCCATGACAACGATCATCTTGGGCGAGACGATCGCGATCTCCTCGGTCAGCCGTGCGATGCAGGCCGGGTCGGCCATCACCGGGTCGGCGACCGGGCACTTCACGCATAGCGTCCCGTACACGGCCAGCGGGTCGATCTGCAGCCGCTTGAGCGACTTCATCAGGGCGTTGCCGGTCCGCCCGTAGAAGGCCACGCCCTCCTCGACTTCCGCCGGGCGGGCCGAGTGCTTGACGAGGAAGATCTCAGCCTGTGGGTGCCCGGAGCCCAGCACCGGCATCAGATGGCCGCGCGGGCAGTGCGGGCACGACTGAAGCTCGCGTGCGAACGCGTTGAGCTCGCGGATCGCGCGCTCGAGGTATTTCTCTCGGATGTCGTCGTCTGTCGCCGGCATCCCCGTCGGATTGGACGGCTCGCGTGCTTGTCCTTGCGCGTGCATCAGGACTTGCGCAGGTTTCGTCCCGTGGCCCGACGCACCCGCCGGTCGCGCGACGCTCGTCGCGCAGCCTCAGGAAGCGCCTTGGTCTGGAGGAACTTGAGTGCCTGAACGTAAAGCAGGCTGGCGGGATTGCGCATGATGTCGGCGTCGCGCAGCGACTCCAGGAACTCCTCCGGGCCGTCGAAATCGCGCATCCTGATCCGGACCGATCCGAGCCCCTGGGGCACATGTGCATCAGAACCTGCACCGGCCGGGATCCGGTACTTGGCCGCAAACCGGACCGCTTCGTCGTTGAACTCGCTGATCGCCACCCTCGGGTTGAAGACTTCGATCGCGTCGACCTCGTCGAGGACGCTGAGGAGGTGCTCGTAGTCGGGCACCGAGTGCAGGCGGTCGAACGGGTGGGGAACATAAACCAGCCCGCCCTGGCGCTTGATCTCGGCGATCGTCTCCTCGAGCGTCATCCCGCGCTGGATCTTCTCGTCGATGAAGAGCCCGATGACCTCGCCCTGGCCGGCCGTCTTGACCTCCTCGCCGACGATCACCTTGACTCCGTCGGCCTTGCCGGCCGCCTCGAGTGCGCCCGAGATCTCGTTGTGATCGGTCACCGCGATCGCCCCCAATCCCCGCTCCCGCGCCTCGGCCAGAAGCACCTCGACCGGCGTCGCGCAGTCGTAGGAGTGGTCGGTGTGCATGTGGAGGTCGACGTCGATCACGCGCCGGTTGGCGAGCCGAGCGCGCACTCGCGGGTTGCCGCGGCCGTCGTGCCTGCGGGCGGCGAGCGCTGAGTAGATCTCCGACAGCTCGTCCACAACGCGTGAGAACGAGAACCGCTGGCCCAGCTCGCGCGCCTGGGCGCGGCTGCGCTCCAGCAGCTCCGGGTCGGAGACAAGCGAGGTCAGGTGGGCGGCGAGCGTCTGCACGTCGCCAGGCTCGAATTCGAATCCGTATCTGCCCTCGGACAGGAGCTCCTCGTAGGCGGGCAGCCGGGAGGTGACGGGGACAGCGCCGGCCGCGACCGCCCGGACGAGGATCCCCGGCATCGCCCGGAAGCCCTCGGAGGCGAGAACGGCGACATCGGCGCTGCTCAGCGCCTGCGCCTGCTCGACCTCGCTCGCGTCTACGAAGCTGACGCGGTCGCGCAGGCCCCGCCCGAGCGTCGCCGGAGCGGCGAGCGGCCTCGAGGCCCAGACGGTGGCGCGCCAGTTGAGCTCATTCGGCACCAGGCGCAGCGCGCGCAGGAACAGGCGCAGCGCCGCCCGCTCCTCCTCGGCCACCATCACGATCTCGACTCCGTCGTGCTCGGGCCCTCGCTGCGGCATCTCGGCGGCGGGCGCGATCACGCGGTACTCGGCCGGGAAGTAGCGCTGCATCAGTTCGGCCGTGGCGCGATAGCTGGCCGTGCGGGCGTCGAGGCGCGAGAACAGGAGGCGCGACAGGCCGCGCGTGAGCTGGGTCGAGACGACCCGCTCGGTCGGAGCGTGGAAGCTGCCGACGTTGAGCGCGCGCGAGTGGCGCAGCGCGGCGCTGGCGGCACTGGGCGCGAACGGCTCGTGCACGTGCACTACGTCGAGCGAGAGTGCCTCGAGAGCATCCTCGATCGTTCGCGCGACGTCGACGGGCAGCGACGCGCTCCGCCTGCGGGCGGGCGAGAACGGCAGGACCTCGCCGACCCCCATCAGCAGCGGCTCCTCGCCGGCGCGCTCGAGCAGCTCCTCCGGCCGGGACCGAAGCGCGCGCCGCGTTTCCCTGACCAGCGAGCCGTCCTCGGACGGCGCCACGATCAGCACCCGGTGCCCGCGGGCAACGAGGCCGTCGGAGACGCGCGCGACGTATTGATTGACCTCGTTGTTCGCCTCCCAGGCGAACGGCGTCACCTGCGCGATCGCGAGGCGCTCTGACACGTGGGTCAGGCTACTTTGTCGCGGCTGCGGACTTCTTCCTCGCTGACCCGTGCGGCTTGCCCGCGTACTTGGCGATGAACTTCTCGGTCAGCTCGTGGGCCTCATCGTCGGGACGCTGATGCATCGGCGACTTCATCAGGTACGAGCTCGGGCCGTCCAGTTGGCCGGACAGGCCGTGGTTCAGCGCCAGCTTGCAGCAGCGCACCGCGTCGGTGACGATGCCGGCCGAGTTGGGTGAATCCCATACCTCGAGCTTGAGCTCAGCGGTCAACGGGACGTCGCCGAACGCCTGGCCCTCGAGGCGGATGTGCGCCCACTTGCGGTCGGTCAGCCACGGCACGTAGTCCGAGGGGCCGACGTGTACATCGTCGGCTGGGAGCGTGTGGCCCATCACCGAGGTGACCGCATTGGTCTTGGAGATCTTCTTGGACTCCAGCCGCTCGCGCTCGAGCATGTTGAAGAAGTCCATGTTGCCGCCCACGTTCAGCTGCGAGGTGCGCATCAGCTTCACGCCGCGGTCGTGGAACAGCCGCGCGAGCGAGCGGTGAACGATCGTCGCGCCCACCTGCGACTTGATGTCGTCGCCGATGATCGGCAGGCCGGCCTTCTTGAAGCGCTTGTTCCAATAGTCCTCCCGGGCGATGAACACCGGGATGCAGTTGACGAAGCCGCAGCCCGCCTCGAGCACCTGCTCGACATACCACTTGGTCGCCTGCTCGGAGCCGACAGGGAGGTAGGAGACGACGACGTCGGTCCGGGTCTCCTTGAGGATCCCGACGATGTCGACCGTGGGGCCGGGGGCCTTGGTGATCTTCTGGCTGAGGTACTTGCCGAGCCCGTCGTGGGTCATCCCGCGCTGCACCTCGACGCCGAGGCCCGGAACGTCGTCGGCGAACTTCACCGTGTTGTTCTGGCCGGAGAAGATGGCCTTGGACAGGTCCTTGCCGACCTTATCCGCATCGATGTCGAATGCGGCGCTGAACTCGATGTCGCGCACGTGGTAGCCGCCCAGGTCGACGTGCATCAGACCGGGCACCTGCTCTCGCGCATCGGCGTCGCGGTAGTACCGGACGCCCTGGACGAAGGAGCTCGCGCAATTGCCGACGCCGATGATCGCCACGCGGACCTTGTCCTGCTGGTAGCGACCGGCGCCGTTCCTGGAACCGTTGCTAGTGCTCACGTTGAAAAGTCCCTTCTAAGAAAGATGAGGGCCGGCGCGAGGTTGCGGAGCCGACACAGGGAGTTATCCCTGCGGAGCGGTTTTGTTACACCTGCGCCTGGGCGTTGAGCTGCTTGCGCACATACAGGATGCGCTGCATGGTGGTGAACGCGGTCAGCACGGCGAGCACGTAGACGGCAGGAGCGAGCAGCTCGAAGTTCCCGATCGAGGCGCCCTTGGCGAAGACGAGACCGATGGACAGGATCACGACGCGCACCGGGCGCGTCGCCAGGCCCACCTTGCAGGCGACTCCGAGCGCCTCGGCGCGGGCCCGGGTGTAGGAGACCATCAGCGAGCCGAGCACGGCCACAACGACCGCCGCGACCGCGACCTGGTTGTGGCGCGAGGCGAAGTACGCGGCCACCGCGGTGAGCACGATGCCCTCCTCGCAGCGGTCGAGCGTCGAGTCGAGGAACGCGCCGAACGGCGTTCCCTTACCCGACATCCGCGAATAGCGGCCGTCGAGGGTGTCCATCACCGAGCCGATGATGAACGCGATCCCGGCGAGGAAGAACATCCGCCCGACCACGAGCGCCGCGGCGGCGAGGTTGAGCGCGAATCCCGTCAGCGAGATCGCGTTCGGCGTCAGGCGCGACTCGATCAGCCGCTCGCGCATCAGCTCCTGCGTGGTCGACCCCTCGCCCCGCGCGCGGGTGCGGCGGGGCCGGCCGCGCTGCGCCGGCGGGGTCTCTGTCGGCTGGGCCATCGCTATGCCGCGGCCTGGCCGAATGCCCAGGCCTCCGGCCTGGCGCGAGCCAGCAGTCGCTTCGCGATCAGCGCCGCCGCGCCGGCGGTGAGGGCGCCGAGGACCGCGTCGGTCAGATAGTGGTTGGCCGTCGCGACTACGACGAAGGTGATGTACAGCGGGTACAGCGCCCACGCGATCTTGGCCACGCGGTGCTTGACGAGCTTGGCCATCGGCCAGCCGACCATGATCGCGAAGCACACGTGCATCGAGGGAACCGCCGCGTAGAAGTTGAGGAACGCCTTCTCGGGGCCGTAGTCGACCGGGGTGCCACCGAGGAACTGCGAGATCGAGTCGGTGAAGCCCCACTCGGGCATCAGGCGCGGCGGCGCCGTCGGATACAGCGCATAGCCGACAAGCGCGAGCGCCATCGCGATCAGGAACATATTGCGCACGAAGTAGAACGAGTCGTTGCGGCGCAGGTAGATGAACACGAGCGCGCCCAGGGTCGCGAAGTAGTGCGCGTTCAGATACGTCCAATCGGCGATGTCCATCAGCCAGTGGACGTTGGCGGTCCAGGCCTGCACGCTCGGCTCGATGAACACGTGCAGGAGGCGCTCGAGGTTGATGATCTTGGTTGCGTCGCCGAACGGCTTGTAGCCGCCGGCCCCGATTACGCCGCGGACCACCTGATAGAGCGTGTAGGCGCCCGCGAACAGCGCAAGCTGCCGGACCACATCCTTCCAGCCGTGCGGCAGTACACGGGCCTCGATGAAACGAAGTCCACGTCGCATAACACCCTCAATCGTACCGAGGGCGCTCAGGAGCAGCGAGGGGAATTGGCACCGATCCGACTCACGGAAAAACTCATGACGAGGTGCACCCTACCCACGGAACGTAGGTTGACCATCGTGAAATCGCCGTTCTTACGCACGCATCCGTGCCCTCCCGACAGCTTCCAGTAGGGCGAGAAGCGGACCCGGACCAGCGCCGTCCCGGGTTGCAGAGCCCGTAGCGAGACCGAGTTGGGCCCCAGGCTCACGAGCCGTGCCGCGCCCTGGACGATCGGGGTCGGCCGGGCGACCGCGTAGACGCGCCAGTGGCGCGTGCGGTCGACGAGGCGCAGGTAGGGAAGTCCACGGTCGATGAGCGCAGCCTCCCTGCGAGCCGAGAAGTCCAGCGTTGCATCCGGAACGGCCACGAAGCGCACCGCGAGCTGGTGCAGCCAGGCGTCATAGGTGCCCGCGTTGAGCGGCTTGTCGTAGAAGAGCTGGTTGTATTTGATGTCGAGCTGGCGCTCCCAGCCGCGCGCGAGCGGGAATCGCGGCGCAACCTGGTAGGCCTCCCAGTGGAAGCGCGTGAACGGGATCTCCACCCGGAACGGTGGGCCGCTCTGCCGGCTCAGAAACAAGAGCAGCGGCTGATAGTAGGCAGCTGAAACCGAGGGGTCGCCGGCGGAGGTGCGGACATCACGGATCGGCGCTTGCCATTGGAACCAGAGCAGCGGAAGTGCGGCGGCGGCGAGCCACGCCTTGTGGCGTGGCCACCAGTACAGGGCGGCCAGCGGGCCGGCGATCAGAGGGCCGAGGCGGGCGGCGTTGGAGCCCACGGGCGTCGTCAGCTCGAACGCCGCCACGCACCCAATCGCGTAGAGGACGATCCCGATCAGCACCGCCGTCTCGGTTCGCGGTAGCAGGAGCAGTGCGATCAGCGCGACCGCGGGAATCGGCCACAGGGTCGCCAGCGTGAACGGCTCGCTCCCGCCCTCCGGGAACGCGACCGCAAGCATGGCGACTGGTAGCAGCGCCCCGACGATCGCGGCCACTCCCGGGAGGGCGGCGCCGAGGCGCCGCTCCTTGAGCACCCGGGCGATCGCGTAGGCGCCCGCCGCCAGGGCTGCGAACAGCGCCGCCACCGGGCTCGCGAGCGCGGTCGCGACCGCGAGCGCGGTCGCGAGCCACGGTCGCCCGCGCTGGAGCGCCAGCGCCATGCCCATCGCCGGCAGCAGCCCGAACGCAAACGTGAGGCGCCCGGTGAACAGGTTGGTCGCGGTCGCGGCGCCGAACCATACGGCTCCGAGCCACGCGTCCTCGCCGAAGTGCCGCCAGGCGATCTGCTCGAACAGCGCTGCCGTCCCGACCGCGGCAAGACCGCCCGCGACCTGGGGCGTGAGGACCGCCGCTATCGGCGGAAACAGGACGCTGTAGCCGGGGACGTGATGGCCCGCGTACCACCAGTTGTTCCAGATCCCGAACCCCTCGGCGCGGAACAGCTTGGCCCGCAGCAGGTGGGCGGCGAGGTCGAGGCTCGGCGGTTCGATGATCACGTAGGCGATCGCAAACGCGGCCGCCACGAGCGTCGGCGCCCATCGCTTGAGCGCGAGATTGCGGTTCGAGCGCGAGGCGGCCGGCTGCGGCGGCGCCAGCGCCGGGACTTGTGCGGTTGCTGCCTGTGTCATGGCGGTCGGGCTTCAGCTGAGGAACTGCGCGACGCGGTCGATCACGGTGGGCTTCTGGAGCCAGGGCCAGTGGCCCGCGTCCGCGACCCGCTCCAAGGATGCCCTCGGGAGGCTAGCCGCATACGTCTGGCCCAGCTCCGGCGGCAGCCACGGATCGTCCTCTCCCCAGATCACGAGCGCATTAATAGAGAGCTCGCCCAGGCCCTCGCCGGCCTGCGCGAGCCGTGGCGGCGTCGCGTCGCGAAGCAGGCGAAGGATCGCCCGCTGGGTGCCCTGGTCGAACTGGCTCCAGACCGTCGCCAGCTGCTGGTCGGTCCACGGGCCGCCCCTGCGCAGCGTGCGGCTGAACAGTCCGCGGGTGGTCGAGCCCATCACCAGCTCGCCGACCAGCGGGCGCTGGAGCGTCCGCGCCAGGTCGTACCAGTGAAAGCCGGGCAGCAGCGGCAATGCGTTGATCAGCACGATGCGCTCGACGCGCTCGGGTTGGCGCTGTGCGAACACCAGCCCTGCGGCGGCGCCCCAGTCGTGCATGACGAGCCGGACGCGATCGATCTCGAGCTGGTCGAGCAGCGCGGCCACAAAGTCCGCGTGACCGTCCATCGAGTAGTCAAGGTGACCGCCCTTGCCCGAGCGCCCGAACCCGATCAGATCAGGGGCGAGCCCCCCGGTCCTCTCGAGGAAGGGGACGAAGTCCTCGGAGCTCGTCGGGATCCCGTGCAGGAAGAGCGCCGGTGTGTCGGGGACCTCGGCGCTGCGGTAGAAGACGGGGGACCCGGCGAGCTCGATCGTGTGCTGATCGACGCGCACCGGCGGGCGAGGATAACGTCCGCAGGTATGAGTCTTGCTGAGCCCCCGCGACCGGTGCGGACTCTGTGCCTGGGCGAGGCCCTCGTCGATCTGATCTGCGAGCGGCACGTGGAGGGGTTCGTTGGGGCCTCGTCGTTCGTTCCCCATTTCGGCGGCGCCGTGGCCAACGCGGCGATGGTGGCGGCGCGCACGGGGGCGCGGGTGGCCCTCGCGGGCGGCGCCGGCGACGATCCCTGGGGCGGGTGGCTCCGGGACCGGCTCGAGCGCGAGGGGGTCGATCTGTCGCTGTTCGAGCTCGTGCCGGGGTCACAGACGCCGGTCGCACTGGTGACGGTGAACGAGGCTGCGGAGGCGCGCTACCAGATCTATGGCGAGACGATCGCCACGATCGTCCACGCGCTCGGCGATCGGATCGAGGATGCGGTCGAGCAGTCAGCCGCCCTGTTCATCAGCTCCAACACGCTCGTGTTCGACGACGAGCGCGAGGTCACGATGCGGGCCCGCGCGGCCGCGCTCGAGCACGGTCGGCCGGTGATGTTCGACCCCAACCTTCGGCTGCACCGATGGCGCTCGCATGCCGATGCGGCCGCCAGCGCGAACGCGTGCGTGCCCGGCGCGCTCCTGGTCAGGTGCAACCAATCCGAGGCAGCGCTGATGACCGGCGAGGATGATCCCGAGCGGGCTGCCAAGGCGCTGCTTAAGGCGGGGACGAGGCTGGTGGTGATCACGCTTGGAGCCCATGGCGCGCTGCTGCGCGGCGAGCTTCGCGCCGACGTGCCCGGAGTGCGCGCGCGTGTGCTGAGCACGATCGGCGCGGGCGACGTGCTCACGGGCGTGCTGCTGGCACGGCTCGCGCTGAGCGACTTCTACCCCGCGGCGGTGGCCGCCTCCCTGCGCGACGCCGTCGTGCAGTCGGCACGGGCATGCGAGCGCTGGGGCGCGCTTGACTGAGCACGGTTGGCGCCGGCCCACGCCCCGGCGCGTGCGTGCGATCCGTGATCGCCTGCGCCTCGTCTACGGGATCCCCCGCGCCGAGCCCCACGGTCACCCGATCGCCGAGCTGGTGCTCACCGTCCTCTCGCAGTCGACCAATGACCGCAACCGGGACGTGGCCTACCTAGCGCTGCGCGAGCGCTTCGCCGACTGGGAGGAGACCCGGGACGCGCCGGTCGATCAGATCGAGGAGGCGATCCGCCCGGGCGGCATCTCCAAGGTCAAGTCGGCCAGGATCAAGTCGATCCTGCTGGCGATCAGCGAGACGTCCCCGGAGGAGCTGTCCCTGGATTGGCTCGCCGGGATCAGTGTGCCCGAGGCGCAGGACTACCTGTGCTCGCTGCCGGGGGTGGGACGCAAGACGGCGGCGTGCGTCCTCCTGTTCGCCCTCGGAATGCGCGACGTGCCGGTCGACACCCACGTCTCGCGGGTCGGAACGCGGCTCGCCCTCTTCCGGCCGCGTGCGCCGTTCGAGGAACTCCACGACACGATGCTCGAGATCACCCCGCCGGGCGAGGAGCTCGAATTCCACATGAACCTGCTCCGACACGGACGGAGGACCTGTCACTCACATCGGCCAGCCTGTCGTGAGTGCGCGCTTCGGCGCATGTGTCCCAGTGCTGACTCGTTCGCCGCGGCCTAAATCTGCTACGCTCAGACTCAGATTTTTGCGAGCAAACAGGAGTAGAACTGACATGGGAAAAACGATCGGAATCGACCTCGGAACGACCAACAGCTGTATGGCCGTGCTCGAGGGCGGAGAGCCGACCGTGATCGAGAACGCCGAGGGCGGGCGCACGACGCCGTCCGTGGTGGCGTTCACGCAGAGCGGTGAGCGGCTCGTCGGAACGGTCGCCAAGCGTCAGGCCGTGACCAACCCGCAGAACACGGTCTTCTCGATCAAGCGCTTCATGGGCCGCAAGGAGGCCGAAGTGCGCGAGGAGGAGTCGATCGTGCCGTACAAGGTGGTCTCGGGCCCGAACGGCGACGCGCGGGTTGAGGCAGGTGGCAATCAGTACTCGCCGCCCGAGCTCTCCGCGATGATCCTCGGCAAGCTGAAGGCTGACGCCGAGGCGTATCTGGGCGAGACAGTGGACAGCGCTGTGATCACGGTCCCCGCGTACTTCAACGACGATCAGCGTCAGGCGACCAAGGACGCCGGCAAGGTCGCGGGCCTCGACGTCAAGCGGATCATCAATGAGCCGACGGCGGCGTCACTGGCCTACGGACTCGACAAGGAGTCCGACCAGACGATCCTCGTGTTCGACCTCGGCGGCGGCACGTTCGATGTGTCCGTGCTCGAGATCGGCGACGGCGTGTTCGAGGTCAAGGCGACCGCGGGTGACAACCACCTCGGCGGCGACAACTTCGACAAGGCCGTGGTCGACTGGTTGGTGTCCGAGTTCAAGAAGAGCCAGGGCATCGACCTGAGCCAGGACCCGATGGCGCTGCAGCGCCTCTACGAGGCGGCGGAGAAGGCGAAGATCGAGCTGTCCACCACACAGGAGACGCAGATCAACCTGCCCTTCATCACCGCCGACGCCAGCGGTCCGAAGCACCTCGACACACGCCTCACGCGCGCCAAGCTCGGCGAGCTCACGAGCGCGCTGCTCGACCGCACGGTTGCGCCGGTGCGCCAGGCGCTCGACGACGCCAAGGAGAAGGGCGTCCCGCAGGTCGACCACGTCGTCCTCGTCGGCGGCATGACGCGCATGCCCGCTGTGCAGGAGAAGGTCAAGGAGCTGACCGGCAAGGAGCCGCATCGCGGGGTCAACCCGGATGAGGTCGTCGCGGTCGGCGCCGCGATCCAGGCCGGCGTGCTGGCCGGCGACGTCAAGGACGTGCTGCTGCTCGACGTCACGCCGCTGACTCTCGGCATCGAGACCAAGGGTGGCGTGATGACCAAGCTGATCGAGCGCAACACGACGATCCCGACCCGCAAGTCGGAGATCTTCTCGACGGCCGAGGACAACCAGCCGAGCGTGGAGATCCACGTGCTCCAGGGCGAGCGTGAGATGGCCGCGTACAACAAGTCGCTGGGCAAGTTCCAGCTCACCGGCATCCCGCCGGCGCCGCGTGGCATCCCACAGATCGAGGTCGCGTTCGACATCGACGCGAACGGCATCCTGAACGTCTCAGCGAAGGATCTGGGCACGAGCAAGGAGCAGAAGATCGAGATCAAGGCCGGCTCCGGTCTGTCCGAGGACGAGATCAAGCGGATGGTCACCGACGCCGAGTCGCACGCCGACGAGGACCGCCGCCAGCGCGAGCTCGCGGAGGCTCGGAACAACGGCGAGAACGCCGCCTACCAGGCGGAGCGCCAGCTCACCGAGCTCGGCGACTCGGTCGACAGCTCCTCCAAGGAGGAGATCGAGGCCGCGATCAAGGCCGTTCGCGAGTCACTGACCTCGGATGACGCGCAGGAGATCAATAACAAGACCGAGGCGCTCAACGCCGCCTTCCATAAGGTCTCCGAGGCGATGTATCAGCGCGCCCAGGAGCAGGCAGCGAGCTCGGCCGAGGGCGGGCCGGATGGCGCCCCGACCAACGGCGCCGGCGCCCAGGAGGACGTCGTCGACGCCGAGGTCGTGGACGAGGGCAAATAGGCGATGACGGCAAAGCACGAGCCGCACGCCACGCCCGAGGTGAGGCAGGACTCCGGGGCCGATCAGGCCCCGGAGGCCGAAGCCGATGAGCTGATCGCCGGCCAGCCGGCGGCGCCGAGCGCCCTGACGGACTCGATCCCCGAGCCCGGCGAGCCTGAGCCCGTCGAGCAGGACCTTCACGAGCTCACCGCCCGAGCCGATAAGGCGGACGAGTACCTGGAGTTGGCGAAACGGACGAAGGCCGACTTCGAGAACTACCGCAAGCGCGCGGCCCGCGAGTCGGCGGCCGCGCAGGAGCGGGGCGTGGTCAGGCTGGCCAAGGAGCTGCTCCCGGCCGTCGACAACCTCGACCGTGCGCTAGCCGCCGCGGAGGCGGCGGCCGACAACGGCGGGCGCGCCGACACCGACGCCACGCTGATCTCCGGCGTGAAGCTCGTCCATCAGGACGTGATCGCGGCGCTCGCCCGCGTGGGAATCGAGCCCTACTCGCCGGAGGGCGAGCAGTTCGATCCGCAGCACCACGAGGCGGTCGCACAGCTTCCCGCGGAGGGCGCGGAGCCCGGGACGATCATCGAGGTCTACCAACGCGGATACCGGCTTGGCGAGAGTGTGCTGCGGCCCGCTCGAGTCGTCGTCGCCGGCTGAGAGGCTGATTCGAGATGGCAGCGACGCAACCCGATCCCTACAAGATCCTCGGGGTCGGAAAGAACGCCTCGGACGCTGAGATCAAGAAGGCCTACCGGAAGCTCGCGCGCCAGTATCACCCTGATCAGAATGCCGGCGACAAGCAGGCGGAGGAGCGCTTCAAGGACATCTCGCAGGCCTACGACACCCTGTCGGATCCCGACAAGCGCAAGGCGTATGACCGCGGCACCGGACCGCTAGGTGGATTCGGCATGCCCGGCGGCTTCGACCCCGGTTCGTTCAGCGGCGGCTTTGGCGACATCCTCTCCAATTTGTTTGGCGGCAACGCCGGCGGCACGGGGCGCACCGGCGGCCGGGCCGGCGGCGTGCGCGGTGGACCGAGGGGCCAGCAGCGTGGTCGCGACCTCGAGACCGAGGTGACGCTCACCTTCGACCAGGCCGTCAACGGGTCCCAGATCCCGTTGGCCGTCCCGACCTCGCAGGCGTGTCCGACCTGCAACGGAACCGGCGCCAAGCCGGGCACCACGCCGCGCGTCTGCCCGGTCTGCGAGGGACGCGGACTCGAGTCCCAGAGCCAGGGCATCTTCTCCATCTCGCAGCCGTGCTCGAACTGTCACGGCTCTGGCACCGTGATCGACGATCCGTGCCCGACCTGCAACGGGAGCGGCGCGCAGCGCAGCGTCAAGCGCCTGCGGGTCAACATCCCCGCGGGCGTCAAGGACGGCAGTCGCATCCGGCTGGCCGGCAAGGGCGAGCCCGGGCCGCGCGATGGCGAGCCCGGTGACCTGTACGTCATCACCCGCGTGCACGAGTCACCGGTGTTCAAGCGCGCGGGCGAGAACCTCGAGGTCGAGGTGCCGCTCACGATCCCCGAGGCGGTCCGCGGAGCGGTGATCGAGGTCCCGACGCTGACCGGTTCCAAGCGGCTGCGCGTACCGCGAGGCACCAAGCACGGTACGGTCCAGCGCCTGCGCGGTGAGGGGCCGGTCCGGCTCGGCGGCAAGGGGCGGGGCGACCTTCGTTATCGCTTCGTGATCGACGTCCCCTCGTCCCTCTCGGCCGAGCAGGACGACGCGCTCGACCAGTTCTCCAAGGCGATGAACGGCAACCCGCGGGCGAAGCTGTTCGCGCAGGCCGACGCCGGCGAAGGGACGGCGAGCTGATGGCCACTCGACGCACCCGCGTGACGAGGGTTGAGGTTTCCTCGGACCGCGGTGTGTTCATGATCTCGGTCGCGGCCGAGCTGGCCGCCATGCATCCCCAGACGCTCCGGATGTATGAGGCCCGCGGCCTGATCGAGCCCAAGCGCTCGCCCAAGGGCACGCGGCTGTACTCGCACGAGGACGTCGAGCGCCTGCGCCGGATCCAGGAGATGACAGCCGAGCTGGGGATGAACCTGGCCGGGGTCGAGCGAGTGTTCGAGCTCGAGCAGCAGCTCGATACGATGGCGCGCAAGGTCGCCGCGCTCGAGCGCCGAGCCGAGGAGCTGACGGCCGAGGTCAGCCGTCTGGAGGAGCTCCGTCGCGAGCTGCGGGCTGAGATCGTGCCCTACGAGCGCGGCGGCGAGCTCGTACGGGCCGCCGACCTCGAGAGCTTCAGGATCCCGGTCGTGCGCCGTAGCCGAGCCCGCGGCGGCGAGCAGGGCGGCTGAGGCGCAGACGCCTCCCACACCGATTGTGGGAGGATCCGGGCGATAAATCGGGCTGACCAAGGAGGATGGGGTATGCGGTTTCGGCGAGCTGGCAGGCGAGCGAGCCTCAGCCTGACGGCGCCGATCGTCGCCCTCGCGGTGACCGCCACCTCGGCGGCGGCCGCGGTCCCCACGGCGCACGTGACCCAGGTCGGCGCCGCGCCGCCCGGCCAGCCGCTCGACCTGGTGTTTGCGCTCGTCGCCGACGAGTCCGGCCTCGGTCGGTTCGCGACTTCGGTAAGCACGCCGGGCTCGATCCACTACGGCCAATTCGAGTCGATCGCCACGCTGTCCGCCCGCTACGGCGCCTCGGCTGCGACGAGGCGCAAGGTCGTGGTCTACCTGCATCGGGTCGGCGCGAGCGCGATCAAGATCGATAGCACCGGCCTGTTCGCCTACGCGACCGTTCCAGCCCGGCTCGCTCAGCGTCTGTTCGGCACGCCGCTGGCCCAGTTCCGCACCGCGCGCGGAGCGCGGTTCGTCGCGCCGAGAACCGCGGCCCGGGTTCCCAGCGGCCTGCGTGGCGCCGTGACCGACGTGATCGGGCTGAACACGATGCCGCTCAGCAGCTCCACCGGAGCGCTTCGTGCCTTGGGTTCTTCCCGGTTGCGCGCACACGCCGCGTCGCGGCCGACATCGGCCCTGCCCCGGACCGGCACCGTCAGCTCCACCGCCTGCGCGGCCGGCGCCTCCGCCGGTGAGTTCGGCGGTGACGTGACGACCGCGGGCTTCGCGCCGAACCAGTACCTGACCGCGTATGGGCTCGATCCGCTCCACAACGCCGGCTTCCGGGGGCAGGGCGAGCGCGTCGCGCTGATCGAGATCGACGGCTTCCGCGATTCGGACATCAGGGCGTTCGCGCGGTGCTTCCACCTCGACATCCCGGCACTGAACGGCTTCGGCGTGGGGGTCAAGCACCCGCTCCCCGCGGGTGGCGAGTCGACTCTCGACCTCGAGGTGCTCGACGCCGCGGCGCCCGACCTCAAGGCGATCGATGTCTACGAGTCCAAGCCGACCGCGGCTGACACGCTGCGCTCGCTCACGGCTCCGCTCCAGAACCGCGGCTTCAAGCCGCAGGTCGTCTCGGCGTCGCTCGGTCTGTGCGAGGGCGCCCTGCTCGGCTCGATCGGGGCGTCGGGCGTTCGGTCGACGGAGTCGGCGCTACAGATGGCGACCTCGGCCGGGATCACGTTCCTCGCCTCGAGTGGCGATCAGGGCTCGGCCGACTGCACCTCGACGACCGGTCAGCCGCTCGCCCGTCTGGCGGTGAACTACCCGGCGTCCTCCTGGTGGGTGACCGGAGTCGGCGGGACGAACTTCACGCTGGACTCGGCCAACCAGATCACCGGGCAGCTGGTGTGGAACGACACCTCTGTTCAGCCGGGCTCGGCCGGTGGCGGCGGCGCGAGCCAGCTGTTCAGCCGGCCCTTCTACCAGAAGGGGACGGTGGGCCCGAACCGCCGGGCCGTTCCCGATGTCTCGATGCTCGCGGACATCATCCCCGGCTACGCGATCTACTGCACAGCGAGCGGCGACTGCAGCCGCTCGCACCCATGGACGACGGTCGGAGGAACGAGCGCGGCGACCCCGCTGCTCGCCGGTGGATTCGCCCTGACCGATCAGGAGCTGCGGATGCACAAGCGCCAGGACCTCGGGCTGGCCAATCCGCTGCTCTACAAGATCGGCCGCTCCTCGCTCGCCGGCGGGGTGTTCTCCGACGTCCTCAACTACGACAACGACATCGGCCCCGAGGTGGCCAGCATCGGCCATTCGCTCGGCTGCTGTCACGCCGCGCGCGGCTTCGACGAGGCGTCGGGATGGGGGAGCGTCAATCTCACGAGCTTCACGGCGGTGGCGCTCCAGAACCAACCGTCGCGCCAGAGCATCACGCTCGCCGCCCATCAACATCCCCTCCGGAGCCACATGATCGTGGTCACCGTCTCGTGTGCGCTGGCCTGCCGCGCGGGTGCGCTCGCGCTCGTCGCCGTCGGCAAGGCGAGGCCGTTCGAGGTCGACTCAACCCCCTTCACGCTCCCAGCGGGCGGCAAGAAGACAGTGTCGCTGCGGTTCAACTCGGGCCAGCAGCGCAGGCTGCGCTCCGGCGTATCACACAACCGCCGGATCGAGGCGGAGGTCGCGGCGGTGATCCTCGACTCGCACAGCCACGTGCAGGCGCAGACGCCCGGCAAGTTCCTCACGATCAGACGCTAGCGGTACTGATTCGCTAGGGCTCATCGTCGGCTCATCGCGATCCGTCACGGTCTCGCGATGGGCGCTTCGATGAGGCTGATCGGGTCCGCGTTCATCGCGCTCGTGGCTGCGATCGTGCTCGTCGGCGTGCGCGACCGCGCCGTCGATGTCCCCGATGGGCTGATCCTCATCTCGGCGCTGGTGGTGCTCGCGCGCACCGCGCTCCGGGGCGCATCCGATACCGGACGTCGCAGATACCCGCGCGAGTAGCGTTTCCGGTGAGATGTCTCGCCCGCGTTGGTTGACTCGCTACGCCCGGCTGCCGATCCGGGCCCGGCTGACGATTGCGTTCATCGGGGTGATGGCCGCCGTCCTCGCGGCGGCTGGAGCGTTTCTGTACGGGCAGTTCCGCTCCGACCTCAATGCCCAGATCGACAACTCGCTGCGACTCGAGGCCCAGGACGTGGAGGCGCTTGTCGATGCCGGTGGCCCCCGAGACGTGGCGGTCAGCGGCGCGCCGCTGGCCCAGGTGTTCGCGGCCGATGGACGGCTACTGACGACCACGCGCAAGCCGGCCGGGTTCCGGCTGCTGAGCGTGGCGCAGTCGCGCCAGGCGGCGCTCGGACCCCGGCGGATCAGAACCGAGGTCCTGCCGTCCGGCCAGGCCCGGGTGCTGGCGCTCCAAGCGAGCGCCGTCGGCCAGCCGAGGCTGGCCCTCGCCGTGGCCGAGCCGCTGCGCCTGCGCAACCACGAGCTAGACCACCTGCGGTCACTGCTGCTGATTTCGGGCCCGCTCGCGCTGCTGCTGGCCAGCGTCGCCGGGTATGAGCTGGCGCGAGCGGCGCTGCGGCCGGTCGACCACATGCGTATGGAGCTCGAGGCCATGTCGGATCGCCCGGGAGTGCTCGTCGTGCCGGACACGCCGGACGAGATCGGCGCACTCGGCAACACGCTCAACGAGCTCCTTGACCGCGTCCGCGCGGCGGTGGCCCGAGAGCGGCGGCTGGTCAGCGACGCGAGCCATGAGCTCCGCACGCCGCTGACCACGCTGCGGGCCGAGGTCGATCTGGCTCTGCTCGGGGATCGCGACAAGGACGAGCTGCGGGCGGCGCTCACGTCCGCGGCGGAGGAGGCCAAGCGGATGTCCCGGCTCGCGGACGACCTCCTCGTGCTCGCGCGCGCCGACCAGGGCCGGCTTCCGCTCGACCCTCGGCCGCAGCCGGTGACCGAGCTGCTCAGCGCGGCCGCCTCGCGTGCCCGCGCCGCGGCCGACGTTCGGGGTCGCTCGATCGAGATCGACGGGGTCAACGGCGCCACCGTGATGGCCGACCCGGACCGCACTGCGCAGGCGCTCGGCAACCTGATCACCAACGCGCTTCTGTACGGCTCCGGCCCGATCAACCTTTCCTCACACGATGGAGACGGGGTCGTCGAGCTGCACGTCATCGACGAGGGCCCGGGCTTCAGCGACGAGCTCCTCCTGCGGGCGTTCGAGCGCTTCGGCCGCGGCGAGCAGGCACGCGCGAGCACGCAGGGAAGCGGGCTCGGGCTGGCGATCGTCGAGGCGATCGCCGAGGCTCAGGGTGGCCACGCCTACGCCCGGAACCGCCCCGGGGGCGGCGCGGACGTGTGGATCTCGTTGCCCCGCGCCTAGTTGTGACCGGCTCGCGCCGGTTCGAGCGCCTCGCGCAGGCGGTATCCGGCGCCGCGCACCGTCTCGATCGTCTCGGTGCCGAACGGCCGATCGATCTTCTCCCGGAGGTAGCGCACGTACACGTCGACCACGTTGGAGCGGTTCTCGTAGCCGATCTCCCAGGCTCCCTCGAGCAGGGCGTAGCGAGACAGGACCTGCCCCGGACGGCGCATGAACACCTCGAGCAGCTGGACCTCCTTGGTCGACAGCGAGATCTCGGTGTCGCCGCGCCGCGCCGTGTGGGTGGCGAGGTCGAGCCTGAGATCGCCGACCGTGAGGACCGGAGCATGCGTGACCGGGCCGCGGCGGGCCAGGGCCCTGACGCGCGCGAACAGCTCGCCGAAGTCGAACGGCTTGAGCACGTAGTCGTCGGCGCCCGTGTCGAGGCCGGTGATCCTGTCCTCGACCCCGTCGCGCGCCGTGAGCATCAGAATCGGCGTGCGAATGCCGTCCTGCCGCAGGCGCCGGCAGGTGGTGAACCCGTCGATCCCGGGCAGGTTGATGTCGAGCACGACCACGTCGTAACCCGACGAGGACGCCATCCACAGGGCGTCCTCCCCGGTGGGCGCGACATCGGCCAGCATTCCCTGCTCGCGCAGGGCCTTCTGTATCAGCGAGGCGAGCTTGCTCTCGTCCTCGACGACCAGGACGCGCACGTCAGCTTCGTCCGACCCCGACGCTGAGGAGCGCCTCGCTCCCCGCCGGCACCGTGAGCTCGTAGCCGTGCGGGCCGGGCGTGACCCGCTGGACCGTGCGCGGTCCGACCCAGGCTCCGCTCGGTGAGAGTCGCTGCCCGGCGAGCGTCACGCCGGTCGTCGCCCTCACCGAGGGGGCCAGCAGACGCTCGACGTGAGCCGGCGCGGTGGCGGGTAGATGGAGCGCGACGCGAGCACCTCGCTTGCCTTTGTCGATCAGGAGCACGTGCAGGATCCTTCCCTTGAGGGTCACGGCCCACGCCTTCAGGTGCACCGATGCGGGCGCCTCGGTATGCAGCCGAAGTAGGTGGGCATCGGCTCCAAGTGTGCGGGCGAACATGAGCATTCCGTAAAGAAGCGGGCGGGCCACGAGGCCGCGAGAGCCGAGCACGAAGGGTGCGTTGATCGCGTAGGCGCGGACGTGGATGTTGACACCGTCGATCCCGGCGCGCAGCAGCTCGAACAGGGCGTCCGGCGCCCACAGCGCCGTCGCGAAGGAGTTGCTGACCCCGCGCAGGCCGCCGCAGGTGACGGAGTTGAGCTCAGTCATGCGAATCGGCATACCGGCGGCATGCGAGAGCCTGATCGCCCGCGCGACGCTGAGCGCGGCCCCGGCGCTCGCCCGCTCGCTCAGCACGCGCGCGATCGTCGGGTAGGAGACCGCGCGCCGCGGAGCGCACGCGGACAGTGCATAGTGATGGATGCTGATCATGCCGAGGCCCGGGTGGCGGGCGTAAAGCAGCCGCGCAATCCAGCTCACGTCGGATTTCGGATTCGCAAGGGCCGGCCCGATCAGCGGCACCGCCGGCGCGATCAGCCGCAGCCGGCGGGCGTAGGACTGGAAGTCGCGCTGATAGGCCCCCGCGGTCAGCCGCGCTGGCAGCGGACCGCCTCGCCGGCCCCAGGCCAGGGACCCGATCCAGAACGTGCGGTCGTAGATGTCGGGCTCGTTGCCGATCTCGAGCCCGACGATGCTGCGACGCGGGAGCTCAGCTCGGGCTGCGCGCGTCAGTTCCGCGGCGCCGAGCGGCGAGCCGGTAACGAGATTCATATCGAGGATCACCCGCAGGCCGAGGCGGTCGATCAGTCGCCTGGTGTCGGCCAGCCACAAGGGCGTGACCGGGAAGACCCAACGGGGCATCCACCAGGCGCCGGGATCCCAGCGTGCATGGTCGGCGGAGTCGCCCCCGATGCGCAGGACCATCCGGCCGTCCCCGCGGACATGGAGCAGCGAGAGGACCCGCTCGAGCAGACGCACGTGGGGCTCGTAATCCGGCAGCGTCCAGTACTCGGTCGATAGTCCGAAGAAGGAGCGCGGCACGGCGCGGACCGGTTTCAGCGACGGCACCGTGACGGATGCCAGCGGCATTCTCGGGCTGTCGGCATCCGCCCGGTGGCCCGGTACCGAGATCGTCCCGAGCGCGAGCGCAAGCAGAGCCGAGGCCCCCACGAGGGCCGCGAGCCTGCGATGCCGCTTGTGTCCGTCCTTTCGCCGCATGCCGCGAGCAGGACGGTCGCGGCGGGAGGTGAGAGACAGATGAGTCAGGAGTGCGGCACCCCGGGCACGACCCGTTCGCCCACGTGCTCGGGTGGAACGGCCGACCGGAGGTTCGCCGCCCGCTTCGGCAGGCCGAGGTTCGCGGCCTGTTCCACCAGACGCTCGGCGCAGCGCTCGCTCAGCGCTGAGATCGTCAGCGACGGGTTGACCCCCAGGGAGGTCGGCACGATTGAGCCGTCGATGCAATAGAGCCCCTCATACCCGTGCACTGCGCCGGCATCATCGACCACTCCGAGGTCGGCCGAGTCGGCCATGCGGCAGCCACCGAGTGGGTGAGCACAGTACACCCCCTCGGTCTCGGTCAGAGCCATGAAGCGGCCGAGGCCGCGTCGCGTGGCCAGGCTCCGGATCGCGTCATTTGCGGCACCACGAATCGCCAGCGACTGCTCGGACATCGTGTAGTTGAACGTCCCGATCTCGATCGGGCCGGTCCCGGCGCGGATGCCGTTGCCGCTGGGTGGCGGCAGATAGAACGTCCCGTCCTGGGTGTCCTCGACCATCGCCAGGAGCTCGATCCGGTCCGACCAGTGGGCGATTGCCTGCTTCTTCTGAAGGCCCCACCAGGACGGCCCACCGGGCAGCGTGCACCCGCTGTCGTAGAGGAAGTTGGTCAGCGAGGAGAGGAAGATCTCCTGGAGCGTGAACCGGGTCCCGTCGTAGGCGTGTGAGCGCCGCCCGACCCACCAGTCGTAGCTCATCGTCGTGATCGGCTTGCCCTTGTAGAAGTCGTGGTAGGCGGGCAGTCCGAGCACTGACCGCACGCGGACGGGGTCGTATTCGATCGCCGCCACATGGTCGCCGTTGACGCCGAGGTTGTGCCCCACCTGAGACGACAGCGCGGGCAGGAACGGGCGCGAGCGCATCAGCAGCGGCGGCGTCCCCATCGCGCCGGCCGCCAGCACGAGGACCTTGCACTCGAGCTCGAAGCCGTTGCCGGTCGGCGCGCGCGTCGGATGCGGTCCGCCGTTGTCCATGCTGTCGGCGTGGACCACGTAGCGGTACGGCCGGGCGCTCGACTGGGTGATCAACTCGACCTGGACGTTCGGCCTGACCTCCACCCCGGCGTTCTCCGCCGCCCACAGGTAGTTCGTGATCAGCGAGTTCTTGGCTCCGAAGATGCACCCGGTGTGGCACCACTTCGCGTTCACGCAGCGCTTCTCGGAGATCGCCAGCGGCACGCGGTCGCACGTGTAACCCGCCGAGGCCAGCGTGGCCGCCCATAGACCTCCCGATTTGGAGACCTGATCCCAGGTCGGCTGCTGGACGCGAAGTCCGCGCTCGGCCCGGGCGTAGTAGGGGTTCAGAGCGTCGCGCGAGATCGCCCCCGGCCACATCCGCCGCGCCGGGCCGTCGCCGGGCCGCCGGTCTCGGCGCTCGAAGGTCTCGTGCGGCGCCCGCAGCGACGCCGCGAGGTACAGGTTCGACCCCCCGCCCACCGCGTTCGCGGTGACGACCTGCGCTCCCTGGCCCTGGATCAGCATGTACACGTCGGAGAGATGGTCGATGTCCATCGACTGGCGGAAGTCGACGTGCCGGTAGCGCTGGCCCCGCTCGAGCACGACGATCCGGTTGGGGTCGACCCCGGCCGCGCGGTACAGCTCGGCCAGGCGCCAGGCCGTGATCGAACCGCCGAAGCCCGACCCCACGATCACTACGTCGAAGCGCTCGGTGCTCACGGCAGCGACCCGTTTCGCGTCCACTCGTGGCTCAGCTTGCGCCGGTAGGAGAAATTGCGATACCCGTTCGGCGCGATGCCCGGCAGGCCCATCACCCGGTAACCGCAGGCCTCCGCCGCGGTGGCATTGCGGATCATCGCCGCCGCGCAGAACGCGGTGAACGGGACGGCAGCGGCGGCCTCCCAGACCAGACGGGTCGGGTTGTCGTAGTCCAGGCCGCCCAGGCAGGTCTGCACGCGCGCCGGGAAGCCGAGATCGAGGAACTGGCCGCCGTGGAGCAGCGAGCGCGTCTCGAGCTCGGCCAGAAACGCGGGGGCGAGCGCGTCGAACCCGACCTCGGGATGGTGATAGAGGGCCAGCGAATCCGCCTGCACCGCGCCGGGGAGCGGGTCGACGCCGGCAATCGCACGGGGATCGATCGCGTTGCCGAGGTCGGTGCGCGCGACCCTGCCCCCCGGGATCATCGTGTCGGCGAAGGCCTGCAGCGTCGCATCGGTCAACCCCGGGGCCGCGGCCGCCCGCGCCGCGGCCGGCCGGCGAGCGAGCGGCAACGCCGAGGCGACGAGCGCGCTCAGTCCGAGGGTCGAGGCGCGGGCCAGCAGCTGCCGCCGGCTCACGAGGTCGAGCAGCTGGCGGTGCTCGACCGTGCTCACAGTGCGCGGGCGAGGCGGGTCAGGAGCGCTCGTCGCGAGCGGATCGCGCGGCGGCTGTAGGCGCCGAGCGCCGTCACCCGGCGGTGCGACACGAGCGCGATCACGCCGCCCGCTCGCAGGACGACGAGGTGGTGGACCGTTCCGACCCTTCGCGTCCGCGGCAGGCGGCGCAAGCTCGCGCCCACGGTCACGCCCTGACCGTGTCCGCTGTCGAGCACGAAGGTTGGGCTGGTGGTCAGCACCAGGATCGCCGGGGCGGTGCCCCCGGTCCCGAACGTGCCGCTGCGGTCCCCGGGCTCGCCCACGAGCAGCCGGCCGGCGTGCTCCACGCAGTAGGAGAGGAACCCGCGCCTGATCTCCTGGGGCGGGCCGAGCGAGTTGCGCAGGCGATTCTCCGTCATTCCGAGCGTGACCGGACCTACGCCCTGCGGATCGATGTGTCCGGCGCCGGGCACGCAGCGCGGTGCGTCGGCTGTCCCGGCATAGATCGCGCCGGGGTCGCGGGTGGCCAGCGCGGCGCATTGCGGGTCGACCGGGACGTCGTCATGGGTGATCACCCCGCCGGTTCCGGGGCCGAAGTATCGGCCGTAGCCGGGCGGGAAGCCGGGCAGCGACGTTGGGTCGAAGGTCTGGCCGGCGACCGTGAACCCGGTGATCCACACGCCCCCGTCTCCGGTCGCCTTGTTGAAGAAGTAGTGGCCTTCGAACTCGTACAGGACGGTGGCCGGGTCCGACTGGACGACCGAGCCGCGCCAGTGGTCCTCCTGGAAGTAGAAGCACTTGTTGACCGCGGCGGCGGTGCGGGCGGGCTCCTTCGAGAGGAAGTCGACGATCCCGAGCTGCGTCAGGTTCTGGTGCGTCTTGTCGAACCGGACGCAGTACGGGTCCGCGGCCGGGTCGGGCACCTTCGTCCCCAGCCCCGCGTTCTGGATCGTGCAGTTGAACGGGTTGGTCCCGTCCCACGGAGTCGGGGGGGCGAGGGCGACCGCATTCGGCGCGGCGCCTACCGCGATCAGCAAGGTGAGGGTGAGCAGTGGCCTCCGCACGTTGAACCTGCCAGTCCGCGGTCCAGTGTACGGAGCCGTTCACGCGAGTGTCGCAGTTGCCGCCCGCGACCGCGGAGGATCCGTCTCACTCGCGAAAGAATCCCCGGAAACCCTTGCGCGACCTGCCATAATCTAAGTCATCAAGACTTAGATTTCTCGCACCCCTGACCAAGGACCGAATGCAACCCGACCGTTTCACCATCAAATCTCAGGAGGCGATTCAGGCGGCCCAGCGGCTGGCCGACGATCGCCGCAACCCGCAGACCACCCCCGAGCACCTGCTCGCCGTCCTGCTCGAGCAGGACGGCGGCGTGGTGGCGCCGGTGCTCCGCAAGCTCGGCGTCGAGCCCGGCGCCGTCCGCCAGGCCCTCGGCCGTTCGCTCGACGCGCTGCCGCAGCTGACCGGTGAGACCAACGCCGAGACCCCAAGCGGGTCGGGCGAGCTCGTCCAGATCCTCCGTGCGGCCGAGAAGGAGATGCGGGACCTCGGCGACGACTACGTCTCGACAGAGCACCTGGTGCTCGCGATCGCCGCCCACCCCGGCAAGGCCGGAGACGCGTTGCGCAGCTCGGGCGCCGGCCGCGATGAGCTGCTCAAGGCGCTGGCCGAGGTTCGCGGCAGCCACCACGTAACCGACCAGAACCCGGAGGACAAGTTCCAGGCGCTGGAGCGCTACGGGCGCGACCTCACCGAGGCGGCCGAGCAGGGCAAGCTCGACCCCGTGATCGGCCGCGACGACGAGATCCGGCGCACGATTCAGGTGCTGAGCCGCCGCACCAAGAACAACCCGGTGCTGATCGGCGAGCCCGGCGTGGGCAAGACGGCGATCGTGGAGGGGCTCGCCCAGCGGATCGTCAAGGGCGACGTGCCCGAGGGCCTGCGCGACCGCAAGCTGGTCTCCCTCGACATCGGCGCGATGGTCGCCGGCTCCAAGTACCGCGGGGAGTTCGAGGATCGGCTGAAGGCCGTGCTCAAGGAGATCACCGACGCGCGTGGCCAGATCGTCGTGTTCATCGACGAGCTGCACACGATCGTCGGCGCCGGCGCGGCCGAGGGGTCGGTCGACGCCGGCAACATGCTCAAGCCGATGCTCGCGCGCGGGGAGCTCCGCTGCATCGGCGCCACCACGCTCGACGAGTACCGCAAGCACATCGAGAAGGACCCGGCGCTCGAGCGCCGCTTCCAGCCGGTGCTCGTCGGGGAGCCGACGGTGGCGGACACGATCGCGATCCTGCGTGGTCTCAAGGAGCGCTACCAGGTCCACCACGGCGTGCGCATCCAGGACTCGGCGCTGGTCGCCGCGGCAACGCTCAGCCACCGCTACATCGCCGACCGCTTCCTGCCCGACAAGGCGATCGACCTGGTCGACGAGGCGGCGTCGCGGATCCGCATGGAGATCGATTCCAAGCCGACCGAGATCGACGAGGTCGACCGGCACATCATGCAGCTCGAGATCGAGCTTCAGTCGCTCAAGGACGACGAGGACCCCGGCACCGTCGCTCGCCGCGAGCAGCTCGAGCGCTCGCTCGCCGAGGAGAAGGAGCACTCGGCCGCGATGAACGCGGAGTGGCAGCGAGAGAAGGAGACCGTCGGCGCCGTGGCCAAGCTCCAGGAGCAGCTCGACCATGCCAAGACCGAGCTCGAGCGGGCCCAGCGCGAGGCCGACCTCGGCCGCGCGGCGGAGCTCCAGTACGGGACGATCCCAGAGCTCGAGAAGCAGCTTCAGGCCGCCGAGCAGGCCGAGCAGTCGGTCGAGACCCACACGAAGTTCCTCAAGGACGTCGTCGACGCCGAGGACGTGGCCGAGGTCGTCGCCAAGTGGACCGGCATCCCGGTCTCACGCCTGATGGAGGGCGAGATCGAGAAGCTCGTGCACATGGAGGACCGCCTGCACCAGCGGGTGATCGGGCAGGACGAGGCGGTCGAGGCCGTCTCCGCCGCCCTGCGCCGCTCGCGGGCCGGCCTGCAGGATCCCGACCGGCCGATCGGAGTGTTCCTGTTCCTCGGTCCCACCGGCGTCGGCAAGACCGAGCTCGCGCGGGCGCTGGCCGAGTTCATGTTCGACAGCCAGGACGCGATGATCCGCGTCGACATGTCCGAGTACATGGAGAAGCACTCCGTCTCGCGCCTAGTCGGAGCGCCGCCCGGGTACGTCGGCTACGACGAGGGCGGCCAGCTGACCGAGGCCGTGCGCCGCCGCCCGTATTCGGTGGTGCTCCTCGACGAGATCGAGAAGGCCCACCCGGACGTGTTCAACACGCTGCTTCAGGTGATGGACGACGGCCGGCTGACCGACGGCCAGGGTCGCACGGTGTCGTTCAAGAACGTGGTCCTGATCATGACCTCCAACATCCCCGGCGGCCGAGCCGGGGTGGAGGCGAACTTCAAGCCCGAGTTCGTCAACCGCCTCGACGACATCGTCGAGTTCCACCCCCTCAGCCGCGAGCAGATCGGGGAGATCGTGGAGGTCCAGGTCAACCGGCTGATCGAGCGGGTGCGCGAGCGCGAGATCGAGGTCGAGCTCACCGACGGGGCGCGGACGCTGCTCGGGAACCTCGGCTATGACCCGACCTACGGTGCCCGACCGCTCAAGCGAGTGATCCAGAAGCGGCTGGTCGATCCACTCGCGCTGGCGATCCTCGAGGGGCGGTTCACGCCCGGGGACACGGTCAGGGTCGACGCGGCCGATGGAGAGATCGTGCTCGAGCGCGCGGAGGCGAAGGCCGCGGTCTGAGGGCCGTCGGCGAATCGAGGCTCTCTAGGTGACCGGGCGGGCGCCGTTGTCGACCAGGAATAGGCGCCACTCGCCCGGCACGCCGCGCAGGGCCTCGGTTCCGCGGAAGCTGAACGAGATGTTCGAGCCGACCACGAGGTCACGGACGGTGCCGGAGACGAGCACCTGCCTGGGCTCGGCCAGGTCGGCGATCCGGGCGCCGATGTGGACCGTGACGCCGGCCAGATCGTCGCCGGCGAGCTCGCACTCGCCGGTGTGGAGTCCGGCCCGCAGATCCACGTCGAGGCCGCGCGCGGCCTCCACGACGGAGAGCGCGCAGCGGATCGCCCGCGCCGGCCCGTCGAAGGCGGCGAACACGCCGTCGCCGGTGCTGCGGATGGTGCGGCCGCGGTAGACGGCGATCTGCTCGTGGACGATGCGGTCATGGCTGGCGATCAGGTCATGCCAGCGCCGGTCGCCGAGACGGGCTGCGTGTTCGGTCGAGCGCACCATGTCGGTGAACATGACCGTCGCCAGCACCCGCTCCGGGTCGCGGATGCCGCGCGCCCCGGTGACGAACTCCTCGATCTCGTCGAGCAGCGCGTCCGCGTCGCCGACGAAGTAGATGTGGTCGTCGCCGGACAGCTCGACGTAGCGCGACCCTGGTATGTGCGCGGCCAGGTATCGGGCGTTGGCGACGTCGATCAGGCGGTCGCCGCGGCGGTGCATGATCAGCGTCGGCACCTGGATCGCCGACAGCACCGCGCGCACGTCGAGCGCGTTGATCGTCTCCATGATCGGCCGCACCATCCCGGGCCGGACCGAGTGGCGCTCGAAGCGCCCCCACCACTGGCGGAAGCGCTCGTCGCCGGCCAAACTCGGCGCCAGGACCCGCAGTGAGGCGCCTGATCCCCAGCCCTCGATCCACCGCTCGCCGTAGGCCGCCGCGACCTGGGGCGAGCGTCCGACCGGATAGTCGTCGGACTCGAGCCAGCGAGCGCACGCGCCGTACAGGACCAGGCTCACGCATCGCTCCGGGTAGGTGGCGGCGAAGGTCGTGGCGATGAACGCCCCCTCCGAGGCCCCCAGCAGGACCGCCCGCTCGGATCCGACGGCATCCATGACGGCGATCACGTCGTCCATCCGCTCCTCGAGCGTCTGCGTGTCCGGAACCGGGTCGGACAGGCCGGTGCCGCGCTTGTCGAAGATGATCAGCCGGCTGAAGGAGGCGATCCGGCGCAGAAAGTAGTAGGCGTCCGGGTTCTCCCAGTACTGCTCGATGTTCGAGAGCCACTGCGGAACGAGGACGACGTCGATGTCGCCACTGCCCACGACCTGGTAGGCGATGCTCAGATCACCCGCCTTGGCGAACTTGGTCTCCGGAACTGACACCAGCCTGGCTCCTGCGATCGGGGAGCCTACAGCCCGCCAGACGCGGAGGACCCGCCGCCCCCGGGCCGGCTCAGCGGACCGTCACCTTGATCCGCTGCACCGGGCCGCGGGGATGGCGCGAGTACCGCGACCGGGTGTCGATCTGGAACGTCCACGTGCCGCGAGACGGCGAGAACGGGAACACCTGCCGGGCCGAGGTGCGCAGGTAGCCGCACTGACCGCCCGTCCGCCCGATCGCCACGCTGTTGCGAGTGCGTCCGCGCGGCGCCACATAGTGAACGTAGACCCTGACGCGCTTGCCGCTGAGCGAGAAGCCCCAGACCTCGATCGGCGCCTTCAGCGACGTGCCGCTGCCCGACGTGGCCAGGAACCGAGCGCCGGCCGGCCTGGTGAGCGTGAAGCGCGCCGTCGCGGTGCTCGTACCGTCGCTGGCCTCCACGGTGTCGACGGCCTGCGCATAACCGGCCGGGAGCCCGCCGGGAAGGATCGGGGGCGGCGACAGGGTCCCGTCCGCGGCCGTCGTGTCCTGTCCGAAGTAGACGCCGTCCACGCTCAACACGTACGTCCGCGAGGGGGCAAACCCTCTTCCGTGCAGGTCGACGGGCTGCTTGACGACGTAGCAGCCGCGGGCGGCGGAGAGCGTGGGCCCGGCTGCGCTGAGCGCCGGCCCAGCCCCGCAGACGATGGCCCCGGCGCCCAGCGCCAGTGCAGATGCGAGCCGCCACGGTGAGGGGCGCAGGACCGACACGGCCGGCCATGGTACAAGTGCGGATTCACCGCGTGCGCAACTACTTCTGAACAGGAGGCCGACCGTGCCGACGTACCTCATGCTCTCAACTCTCACGCCTGAGGGCGTGCAGACGATCAAGAACAACCCGTCGCGGATCCGCGAGGTCAACCGCGAGGTGGAGCAGCTGGGCGCGACCGTAAAGGCGCAGTGGGCGACGCTCGGGCAGTTCGACTTCGTCAACGTGATCGAGGCTCCGGACGAGAAGACGATCGCCCGCGTGTCCCTCGAGCTCGGGTCGCGCGGGACCGCGCGCTACGAGACGCTGAGCGCTATCCCGATCGACGATTTCATTGGCTCGATTTGAGTCGCGGCGCGTCCTCGTAGTCGGTTCTGGCGCCCGCGAGCACGCGATCGTCCAGGCGCTGCTGCGCTCGCCGCGGCGACCGGAGGTCCTGTGCGCGCCCGGGAACGCCGGCATCGCCGCCGAGGTGGAGGTGCTCAACGCCGGCGCCGAGGATCTCGACGCCATCGTCGGGGCCGCTCGCGTCAGGGCGGCCGACCTGGTGGTCGTCGGCCCCGAGGCTCCGCTCGTGGCCGGGCTCGCCGAGCGCCTGGCCAAGGCCGGGATTCGCTGCTTCGGGCCCGATACGGCAGCCGCGAGGCTGGAGGGCTCGAAGGCGTTCTGCAAGGAGGTAATGGCCGCCGCGGGGGTGCCGACCGCGGCCTACGAGGTGGTGAGCGATCCCGAGTCCGGCCTGCGGGCGGTCGACCGCTACCCGGTCGTGATCAAGGCCGACGGTCTGGCCGCCGGCAAGGGCGTGATCATCGCCCAGGACGAGCGCCAGGCGCGCGAGGCGCTCGAGGCGCTGCTGGTTGAGCGCCGCTTCGGAACCGAGCGGGTCGTGGTGGAGGAGCACCTCGCCGGGGAGGAGCTGTCGCTGCTGGCGCTGTGCGACGGGCAGAACGCCGTGCCGCTCGCCTCGGCCCAGGACTTCAAGCGCATCTTCGACAGCGATGAGGGACCGAACACGGGAGGAATGGGCTCGTATTCGCCCGTTGCGGCAGTCGACTCCGCCCGGGCGATGGAGATCTCGGCCGCCGTTCATCAGCCGGTACTGGACGAGCTCGCCCGGCGCGGCAATCCGTTCCAGGGCGTGCTCTACGCCGGCCTGATGATGACGGACGAGGGTCCGAAGGTGCTCGAGTTCAACGTTCGCTTCGGCGATCCCGAGACCCAGGCCATCCTCCCGCGTCTGCAGACCGACCTGCTGACGTTGATCGAAGCCGCGATCGAACCCGGCGGGCTGGCCGGCGTGGGCGAGCTGGCGTGGTCCGCCGACAGCGCCGTGACCGTCGTTCTGGCCAGTGCGGGCTATCCGGCCTCGTCATCGAGCGGAGACGTGATCACCGGCCTGGACCGTGTGCCGGCGGGCGTGTTCGTCACCCATGCCGGGACCGCGCGGGCCGGGTCCGGAGGCGTCGTCACGGCGGGTGGACGCGTGCTCAGCGTCACCGGTCTCGGGGGCGACCTGGCGAGCGCCCGCGGCGCCGCCTATGCTGCCGCCGACATGATCGAGTTCCCCGGTAAGCAGCTCAGGCGCGATATCGCGATGCGGGCCGCGGCATGAGCGAGCGGCCACCCGAGACCGTCGCGGAGCCGGCCGAGGCGTTCGAGGCGCTCGACGTCGACGCGCCGCGGGTCGGGATCGTGATGGGCTCGAAAAGTGACATGCCGACGATGGAGGCGGCCGAGAAGGAGCTGACCGAGCGCGGCATCCGCTGCGAGGTGCGGGTCATGTCGGCCCATCGCGAGCCTGACAAGGTGGCCGATTACGCGCGCAACGCACACATGCGCGGGCTGCGCGTGATCATCGCCGGGGCGGGGCTGTCGGCCGCTCTCCCGGGGGTGGTCGCCGCGCACACCGACCTGCCGGTGATCGGCGTGCCGCTGACGAGCCGCACCTCGGTGGCCGGCGGTCTCGACGCGCTGCTCTCGATCTCCCAGATGCCGCCGGGCGTTCCGGTCGCGTGCGTCGGGGTCGACAACGCTCGCAACGCGGCCGTGCTCGCCGTGCGCATCCTCGCGGCGTAGGCCGCGCGGCGCGGTAGCCTTTCCCCGAGCGATCGATGCCCGAAACCATCGTTCACGTCTCGTCGATCGCCGGCAGTCCGTTGCTTGATTCCGCCGGAGAGCGTCTCGGACGGATCGACGATGTGGTTGCTCGGCTAGACCTCGCTGACCCGCTGCCTCCCGTCATCGGCCTGCTGGCGCGCATCGGCGGTCGCGAGATGTTCGTCCCGATCGACCGCGTCTCCCAGCTCGGCCCGGACGCGGCCCGGACCTCGACGACAAAGCTGAACCTCGCGCAGTTCGAACGCCGGCCCGGCGAGGTGCTGCTGCGCTCCGATGTCCTCGACCGCAGTCTGATCAACGTCGACACCGCCCGCCTGGTCAAGGCGCGCGAGGTCGAGATCGTGTGCCAGGACGACGTCTGGCGCGTGGCCGGCATCGACCCGAGCCTCCGCCCCCGGCTATGGCGGTTCCTCCCCCGCCGGTTCCGTGGGCACGACACCGACCACCGGCAGTTCGTCGCCTGGACCGAGATGGAGCCGTTTGTCGGGCACGTACCGACCTCCCGTCTGAAGCTCGCCTCGCGCCGGCTGGCGCGACTGCATCCGGCCCAGATCGCCGACCTTGTCGAGGCCGCGTCGCACGAGGAGGGGGAGGAGATCCTCGAGGCGGTCGGGCACGACAAGGAGCTCGAGGCCGATGTGTTCGAGGAGCTCGACGACGAGCACCAGGTGGAGTTCCTGCGCGAGCGTCCCGACGAGGAGGTGGCGGCCGTGCTCTCGCGGATGGCCTCCGACGACGCCGCCGACCTGCTGCTCGAGATCGATCAGGACCGGCGGCTGCCGGTGCTCAACCTGCTGCCGGCGGCCAAGCAGCGCAAGATCAAGGGACTACTCGGGTACAACCCCTCGACCGCGGGCGGCATCATGAACCCTGACTTCGTCTCGATCGGCGCGGCGTCCACGGTCGCGGACGCGCTCGTTCGGGTCCGCGCCAGTGATCTCGAGCCGCGAGCGCTGACGATCGTGTGCGTGACGGAGGAGAGCGGGACGTTCGCCGGAGCGGTGTCGCTGCCCGAGCTCGTGCGCGCGGATCCAGGGCATCGCCTCTCGAGCCTGATCGAGGCGCCGACGCCAACGGTCCAGGCCGAGGCCGACGTGCCCGAGGTGGCGCGGCTGATGACCGACTACAACCTGATCGCGATGCCGGTGCTCGATGGCGACGGCCACGCGATGGGGATCATTGCCGTCGATGACGTGCTCGAGCTGCTCCTGCCCGAGGAGTGGCGCCGTCGCGCCGGCGTCGCCAAGGGGTGAATGGCCCTGGACCGGGGCGGCGCACCGCTGATACCCTGAAATGCACCGCCAGCCTGGCGGTTTACGAGGTGTTCACACGATGAGTGGCCCCGAGACATATCAGGACAGCGAGCTTCCGCGAAGTAGGCACTCCGCGGCCGGTTTGCCGAGGGCCGACTCACGCGCTGACTAGCGCCTGAGGCGACCTCCAAAGCCCGCCACGGCTCCCGCGGGTAGGAAAGGAGGTCGAGAGATGGCGCGCAACACCTCCCCACCGGCTACGCCGGCTCGGTCGCCTGAGCACGCCTCGATCGACCCCGGCCTCCACGGCGAGATCAGGGGCGCGTTCGGCACGATCCGCCAGCACGAGGAGTCCCATCGCAGCCTGCGCTCGCGCGTCCTCGCCCTGCTGGCGATCATCGGTCCCGGCCTGATCGTGATGATCGGCGACAACGACGCGGGCGGCGTCACCACGTACGCGCAGGCGGGGCAGAACTACGGGACCAGCCTGCTCTGGGTGCTCCTGCTCCTGGTGCCGGTGCTGATCGTCAACCAGGAGATGGTCGTGCGGCTCGGCGCGGTCACGGGCGTCGGTCACGCGCGGCTGATCATCGAGCGCTTCGGGCGCGGCTGGGGCTGGTTCGAGGGCGGCTTCCTGCTGCTCATGAACTTCATGATCATCATGACCGAGTTCATCGGCGTCCGCCTTGCGCTCGGCTACTTCGGCGTCTCGGACTTCGTCTCGGTCCCGGTGGCTTGCGTGGGCCTGATCGCCATCACCGCAAGCGGCAGCTTCCGCTTCTGGGAGCGCTCGATGTTCCTGTTCATCTTTGCCAACGTGCTCGTCATCCCGCTCTTCTTCATGGCCCGTCCGAAGGGGGGAGCGATCGGCCAGCACCTGTTCGTCCCCGGCATCCAGGGCGGCGCCACCTCGACATCGGTGCTCCTGATCATCGCGATGGTCGGGACCACGCTCGCGCCGTGGCAGCTGTTCTTCCAGCAGTCGAACATCGTCGACAAGCGGATCACTCCTCGCTGGATCAACTACGAGCGGATTGACACGTTCGTCGGCGCCGTCATCGTGGTCGCCGGGGCTGGGGCGCTGATCTGCGCCACGGCGTTCGCGTTTGAGGGCACGCCGTACTTCGGCTCGTTCACCAACGCGGGCGGGGTCGCGACGGCGCTGAAGCACACGATAGGCCCGACCGCCGGCGCGTTCTTCGCCATCGTGCTGCTCAACGCCTCGCTGATCGGGGCTGGAGCGGTCACGCTCTCGACGAGCTACGTGGTCGGCGACGTGTTCGGGACCCGGGGTTCGCTGCATCGCAGCTTCTCCGAGGCCAAGGGCTTCTACTCGGTATTCATCGTGCTGATCGTCGCGGCGGCGGCGATCGTCCTGATCCCCGGCGCGCCGCTGGGCGTGATCAACGAGTCCGTTCAGGCGCTGTGCGGGATCCTGCTGCCGATGACGACGATGTTCCTGCTCATGCTCTGCAACGACTACGCGGTCCTCGGGCCGTGGGTCAACCCGCCGTGGCTGCGGGCTCTCGCGAGCGTCATCGTCGGGGTCCTCGTGCTCCTGTCGGTGATCCTCACGATGAGCACGATCTTCCCCCACATCAACGTCACCGACCTCGCCCTCGTTGGCGCGGTGGTCCTCGCGGTCGTGATGGGCGCCCTCGGACTGGCGGCGCTTCGCGCGCGCCGGGGGGCGGAGCACGTGACCGTGATCCAGCACGGTGCGGGCGTTCCCAAGGAGCAGTGGACGATGCCTCCGGTGGCCCTGCTCTCGCGTCCGCAGTTCTCCGCCGGCCGCCGTCTCGGCATGTCCGTCCTCGGCGTCTACATGGTGATCGCGCTCGCGATGCTGATCGTCAAGTCCGTGCAGCTCGCGGGCGGCTGACCCGCCGCCCGCGCCCGAAACGGACGGCGCGGCGTTGCGCCGAACTGCGTCAAAGGCCCCGCGCCGCCGCTACTGTCCCGCCGGGTGCGTAGGGCCTACCTCATCGCTTTGCTCGCGGCTTGCACAGCGCTGACGGCGCTCGTCGCCCCCGCCGCTGCGTTCGCGGGCACATACACGTGGAAGCTGCCCGCCGACTTCACCAGCGCCGCGCCGGGCGACAATCCTGACCACGACAGCTACGGCGGGACACCCTGGAGCTATCGCGAGGGTGGCGGCACTCTCCTAGACAAGTTCGAGCCCAACACGCGTGGCGGTGTGGCCGGATGGAGCGCATCGACCGATCCATCCGCACTGGTCGGGGCGAATCCCGGAACGACCCCAGTCGTAAACGGCGGCGACACGTTCTCGCCCGGGCAGATGGCGCTCGTTCCGTCGTCCAGAGCGGTAGCGATCGAGTGGCAGGCGCCGGCCGCGGGCACGTTCAGCGTGTCGGGCACGATCAGCGCTGCCGATTCGAGCCCCCTCTGCGCACCCATCAACTGGAGCCTCAAACGCAATGGCAACCCTCAGGCGAGCTCCGGTAGGTCGTTCTCCAAGACCCTCTCGCTGGCCGCCGGAGACAAGCTCGATCTGACAGCGAGCCCCAACGTCCTCAACCTCCTGTCTCCGGCCTGTAACGCCGCGAACGCGACACTCGCGATCGGACTCGCGAGCACCGCCCCGAGGCCCACGCTCACCAGTCCCGCCGACGGAGCTCTGATCAGGGCCGGCCAGCCGGTGTTTTCGGGCAACGCCTACAGCGGCTTCGGCTCATCAAGTCAGGTGACCGTGCGCGTGTATTCAGGGACGACGGCGAGCGGAGCGCCGGTGCAGACGCTCACCACCACCCGCGCCTCCGGCGGCGCCTACTCGGTCGCGCCGAGCTCCTCGCTGCCGGACGGGCGGTACACGGCCGTCACCGAACAGGATGATCTTGCGAGCCCGCCCGACGCCGGCATCAGCAAGCCGCGCACGTTCAGGATCAAGGTGCACCCGCCGGCCGTGACGCTCGTCGAGCCGGCTCAGGGAGCTGTGGTGAAGGGACAGGCGCCGTTCTTCTCCGGCACGGCCGGGGATGCGCTGGGTGACTCGAGCCAGGTCACCGTACTGCTGTACGCGGGAAGTGCGGACACCGGCAAGCCGCTCGGGAACCTGCGCGTGAACAGGCTCGGGGACACGTGGTCCGGAACCTGGCCGCAGACGCTCACGCTCGGCACCTACACGGCCCGGGCCGAGCAGAGCGACGACGCCGGGCACACGGCGATCACCCCGGGCCATACCTTCCGGATCGTGCGTGGGCCGAATCCGATCGGTCGCTCGGCGACGCTCTCGCGCAAGGGCCATCCGAGCGTCCGCGTGACCGTCAGCTGCCCGGCACCAGCCGGCAAGATGTGCAGCGGCGACGTGCTCGTGCTCAGCTCCGGCCACTATCAGCCGGTCAGGAGCGGGCCCTCGGGTCAGCTCCGGGTCATGTTCGCCTACGTCAGCATCCGGGGTGGGAGATCGCTCACCATCACGCGCGGGGTCAGCGGCGAGGTGGCCGGTCTGCTGCGCCGCTCGGCGCCCCTGAAGGTCACCGTCACAGCCTCGCTGAGCGTGGGCGCCGGAGCTCCGATGACCTACTCGGCCGTCCGCACGCTGCGACTCGGCTCATAATCGAGGCGTGATCGCTCGGTACATCCGGCCCGAGATGGCCCAGATCTGGTCCGACCATGCCCGCTTCGACGCGATGCGCGAGGTGGAGGTCGCCGCCTGCGAGGAGATGGACGGGCCGACCGGCGACGAGCTCGAGGCGATCCGCGGCGCCACTTTCAGCGTGGAGGCGATCGCCGAACGCGAGAAAGTCACCGATCACGACACGGCCGCCTTCGCCGACGTGCTCGCCGCCTCGGCGGGGCCGGCGGGACGCTGGATCCACTACGGCCTCACCTCGAGCGACGTCCTCGACACGGGCCTCGCCCTCCAGATCACCCGCGCGGGAGAGCTGATCCTGCCCGACGCCCGACGCCTGGTCGTCGAGCTCGCCTCCCGCGCGCACGAGCAAATGAACACGCTGTGCGTCGGTCGCACCCACGGCATCCACGCTGAGCCGACGACGTTCGGGGTCAAGCTGGCCGGCTTCGCCTTCGAGGCAGACCGGAACGCGCGGCGTCTCGAGCGCGCGTTCGCGCAGGCCTCCGTCGGCGCGATCTCGGGCGCCGTCGGCACGTACTCGGCCACCTCACCCGACTTCGAGGCGCGCGTCCTGAAGCGGCTCGGGCTCGAGCGCGAGCCGGTCTCGACTCAGGTCGTGGCCCGTGACCGCCACGCCGAGCTGCTCCAGGCGATCTCGCTCGCCGGGGCCGGGCTCGAGCGGTTCGCCACCGAGCTGCGCCACCTCGCTCGCACCGAGGTCGGCGAGGTCCAGGAGCCGTTCGGCGCCGGGCAGAAGGGCTCGAGCGCGATGCCGCACAAGCGCAACCCGATCAAGTCCGAGCAGGTTGCCGGGCTCGCACGCGTGCTCCGTGGCAACGCGTCGGCGGCGGTCGAGAACGTTGCGCTGTGGCACGAGCGCGACATCTCGCACTCCTCGGTCGAGCGGATCATCTTGCCCGACTCGACCAGCCTGATCGATCACATGCAGCGGCGCGTGCTCGCGCTCGTCACCGGGATGATCGTCAACGAGGAGCGTATGCGCGAGAACCTCGAGCTCACGCACGGTGCCCTGTTCTCCCAGCGCGTCCTGCTCGCGCTCATGTCCGAGCTCGGCCTCTCGCGCGACGACGCCTACCGCATCGTGCAGCGCCTCGCGCAACAGGCGATGGACGAGCGCCGGCCGCTGCGGGAGCTGCTCGCCGCCGACCCGACCGGCGCCCGGCTGAGCGACCTCGACGCGATCTTCGACTATGCGCCGTTCGTCCGCCACGCCGACGAGATCGTCGGGCGCCTGGACGCGATCGCATAGATGATTGAGGTCCGAGCGCTGCCGGGACCGCTGGTAGGATCGAAGCAGTGACCGTCCTCGCAGACCTGCCCCTCGTTGCCTCGGGCAAGGTCCGCGAAATCTATGACCTCGGCGACACGCTGCTGCTCGTCGCCTCGGATCGGATCTCGACCTACGATGTCGTCCATCCGACGCCGATCCCCGACAAGGGGAGCGTGCTCACCGGACTGTCCGTGTTCTGGTTCGAGCAGGTGATCGGCGACATCGTGGCCAACCACCTGTTGTCCGCCGGCGAAGGCGTTCCGGACGAGGTCAGGGGCCGGGGGATGGTGGTGCGCAAGCTCGAGATGCTCCCGGTCGAGTGCGTGGTGCGCGGCTACATCACCGGCTCCGGTTGGAAGGACTACCAGAGCACCGGGGCGGTCTCGGGAATCGAGCTGCCGGCAGGACTCGAGGAGTCCCAGCAGCTGCCAGAGCCCATCTTCACCCCGAGCACCAAAGCCGAGGTCGGCCACGACGAGGCGATCGACTTCGAGGGCGCGGTCGAGCTCGTCGGCGACCGCGAGCTGACCGGTCGGCTGCGCGAGGTGTCGATCGCGATCTACCAGCGGGCCGCCGACCATGCGCGAGAGCGGGGCATCATCCTCGCCGACACGAAGTTCGAGTTCGGACTCGATGCGAACGGCGAGCTGACACTTGGCGACGAGGTGTGCACGCCGGACTCGTCGCGGTTCTGGCCCGCAGACGAGTACGAGGTCGGACACGGCCAGCCGAGCTTCGACAAGCAGTTCGTCCGCGACTGGGCCTCATCGACCGGCTGGGACCGCACCCCCCCCGCGCCACCAATCCCCGATGACGTCGTGGCCAAGACGCGGGAGAAGTACGTGGAGGCCTACGAGCGGATCACGGGCGCTTCCTTCTCCGAGTGGATACGCAGGACCGGCGGCCGATGAGGGCCCGGGTCCTGGTCAGGCCCAAGGACGGAATCCTCGACCCTCAGGGCCAGGCGGTCGAGCGCGCGCTGCCGGCCCTCGGCTTCAGCGGCGTTCGCAACGTGCACGTGGGTCGCCTGATCGAGCTCGACGTCGAGGACCCCGCGCGGCTGCCCGAGATGTGCGAGCGGCTGCTTTCGAACCCGCTGATCGAGGACTACGAGATCGTGGAGTCCGGCCGGTGAAGTTCGGCGTCGTCCGCTTCCCCGGCACCTGTGACGACATCGATGCACTCGAGGCGGCCCGGCGGGTCGCCGACGCGACGCTGCTATGGCATGCCGACCGTGACCTCCAGGGCGTCGATGCGGTGATCGTCCCCGGCGGATTTTCCTACGGCGACTACCTCCGCGCCGGTGCGATCGCGCGCTTCGCGCCGGTGATGGAGTCGGTGGCCGAGTTCGCACGCGAGGGCGGCCTCGTCCTCGGTATCTGCAACGGCTTCCAGGTCCTGTGCGAGGCTCATCTGCTTCCGGGCGCGCTGCTGCCCAACACCTCGCTGAAGTTCATCTTCCGCCAGGTGGAGCTCGACGTGGTCGAGCCCGACACCGAGTTCACGCGCGCGTGCGCACCGGGCGCCCGGCTGTCGATCCCGGTCAAGCACACGACAGGGCGCTTCTACGCCCCGAACGGGCAGCTCGACCGGCTCGAGGCGAACGGTCAGGTTCTGCTGCGCTACGCCGAAGGCCAGAACCCGAACGGCTCGCTGCGCGATATCGCGGGCGTGCGGAACGAGCGCGGGAACGTGTTCGGCCTGATGCCCCATCCCGAGCACGCCGTCGATCGGCTGACCGGCTCCAGCGACGGGCTGAAGATCTTCGAGTCGATGCGAGCGCATGTCGCCGACGGCGCGCTCGTCAGCTAACGGCGGCCGGATGCCGCCGGAGACCATCGAAACGCGGGGCCGGAGGCCCCGCGCAGCACACCGTGAGCTGGGTCTCACGGACCGCGAATACGAGCTGATCGTCGCCGCGCTCGGCCGGGAGCCCGGCGACGTGGAGCTGGCGATGCTGTCGCTGATGTGGTCCGAGCACTGCGCCTACAAGCACTCGCGCAAGCTGCTGCGTCGCCTGCCCACCGACGGACCTCACCTGCTGATGGGCCCGGGCGAGAACGCGGGCGCGGTCGACGTCGGCGGCGGGGTGGCGATCGCGTTCAAGGTCGAGTCCCACAACCATCCGAGCGCGGTCGAGCCCTTCCAGGGCGCGGCCACCGGTGTGGGCGGGATCCTCCGCGACGTGTTTGCAGTCGGCGCCCGGCCGATCGCGGTCCTCGACTCGCTGCGTTTCGGCGAGCCCGAGACCTCGCAGCGCTCTCGCTACCTGCTCGATCGCGCGGTGGCCGGGATCGGGCACTACGGCAACTCGATCGGCGTGCCCACCGTAGGGGGCGAGATCTACTTCGAGCAGAGTTACGAGCAGAACTGCCTGATCAACGCGATGTGCCTCGGCATCGCCCCGCATGCGCGCCTCACGCGCAGCGCGGCCGCCGGGCCGGGCAACGTGCTCGTGCTGCTCGGGGCGCTGACAGGGCGTGACGGGATCGGCGGCGCGTCCGTGCTGGCGAGCGCCGAACTCGGCGAGGGCGACGAGGCCAAGCGCCCGTCGGTCCAGATCGGCGACCCGTTCGCGGAGAAGAAGCTGATGGAGTGCTGCCTCGAACTGCTCGACCGCGAGCTCCTCGTCTCCCTCCAGGATCTCGGCGCCGCCGGCCTGACCTCGAGCGCCTCGGAGATGGCCAGCAAGGGCGAGGTCGGCCTGGACATCGACGTCTCGACCGTTCCGCTGCGCGAGGAGGGCCTCGAACCGTTCGAGATCATGATCTCGGAGTCCCAGGAGCGGATGCTGTGCGTGGTCGCGCCCGAGCGGGTCGGGGCCGTGATCGAGGTGTGCGAGAAATGGGAGACGCTGGCCACGCCGATCGGCTCGGTGACCGACACCGGCCGCCTGCGCGTGCTCGACGCGGGCGCGCCGGTGGCCGACCTGCCCGTCCCGGTGCTCGTCGACGACTGTCCGCTCTACGACCTCGAGCCCGCCGCCCCCGACCGTCCGCTCTACGACGCTCCGACCGCCGTGCTGGGTGGAGAGGAGTCACCGGGCGAGACCCTTCTGGCCCTGCTCGCCTCGAGCAACATCGCCTCCCGCAGGCCCGTGTTCGAGCAGTACGACCCGGTCGTACAGTCGCGGACGATCCGACGCCCGGAGGAGGCCGACGCAGCCGTCCTGACACTTCCAGGGGGTGGCGCGATCGCGGTCTCGATCGACGGCAATGGCCGGCGGGTGGCGTGCGATCCCCGGGCCGGTGCGGCCGAGGCGGTGTACGAGTGCTCGGCCAATCTCGCCTGCGTCGGCGCCGAGCCGCTCGGCCTGACCAACTGCCTGAACTTCGGCAACCCGGAGAAGCCCCACGTCGCCTGGCAGCTGACAGAGGGGGTCGACGGGCTGGCCGAGGCGTGCGATGCCCTCGGCGTTCCCGTGGTCGGCGGCAACGTGTCGCTCTATAACGAAGCGCCGAGCGGCCCGATCTTCCCGACCCCGGTCGTCGGCATGGTCGGGAGCCTCCCCGACGCACAGCGGGCGGGCCGGCTCCGGTTCCGCGCCGAGGGCGACGCGATCGCGCTCGTCGGTGAGTTCAACCCCTCGCTCACCGGCTCGGAGTTGTCCAAGCTTCGCGGTGAGGCGCCGTTGGGTCCGCTCCCGGCGGTCGACCGGGCGACCCTCCGGGCCACGCACGACCGCGTGCGCGAGCTGGTCCGATCGGGCGCGGCGCACAGCGTCCACGACGTCGCCGAGGGCGGTCTTGCGGTCGCGCTCGCCGAGTGCTGCATCGCCGGTGGGATTGGCGCCACGGTGCAGTTCGAGGACGGCCTCGAGCCGCTGTTCGGCGAGGCGCCGGGGCGCGCGTTCGTGGTCTCCGGGCCCGAGGAGGCGCTCGCGGGCCTACCCTTGATCGGTCGAGTCGGCGGTTCCGAGCTCGAGATCGGCGGTCAGCTGAAGCTCGCAGTTTCCGCACTGCGCGACGCCCGCGAAGGTGGACTCGCCGAGTGGGTCTAGGGCCGCTGCTAGCCTCCGATGGAGGCTTCGCATGCCTCCTGTGAACGATCATCGCGACGGGCCTCGCGACGAGTGCGGAGTGTTCGGGATCTACGCGCCCGAGCACGACGTGGCCAGGCTCGCCTACTTCGCGCTCTTTGCGCTTCAGCACCGCGGGCAGGAGTCCGCGGGAATCGCGACTGCTCAGCGCGGCGGGAGCATCATGGCCATTCGCGACCAGGGCCTGGTTGCCCAGGTGTTCGACGAGCACAAGCTCCGCTCGCTTGTCGGGGACATCGCCATCGGCCACGTTCGGTACTCGACAACCGGCTCCTCGGAATGGGAGAACGCCCAGCCGATCGTGCGCGACGACCACCGCACGCTGGCGCTCGCCCACAACGGGAACCTGATCAACGCGGTCGAGCTCCACTCCGAGCTGCGCGGGCGCGACGTGCCGTTTCGGTCGACGTCGGACTCGGAGATCATCGCCGCGCTACTGGCCACCCATCCCGCCGCGCGGATCGAGGACGCGGTGGCCGAAGTGCTGCCTCGGCTGAAGGGGGCCTTCTCCACCGTGGTCATGACCGAGGACGCGGTCGTTGCGTTTCGCGACCCGCACGGGCTGAGGCCGCTGGCGCTGGGGATGATCGAGGACCACGGCGACGCCTTCTACTGCGTGGCCAGCGAGTCGTGCGCGTTCGACCTGATCGGCGCGAAGTACCTGCGCGAGGTGCAGCCAGGCGAGGTCGTGACGCTGGCCGAGCGCGGGATCAAGTCGAAGATCGCAGCCGAGTCCGATCGCCACGCGTTCTGTGTGTTCGAGTACATCTACTTCGCCCGACCCGACTCGCGGATGGCCGGGACCGTGCTCCAGGTTGCCCGTGCGCGGATGGGCGAGAACCTGTGGCGCGAGGCCCCCGTGGAGGCCGACCTCGTCATTCCGGTTCCGGACTCGGGCAACGCCGCCGCGCGGGGCCTGGCGCGGGCGGCCGGCCTCCCTCAGGACGACGGCTTCATCAAGAACCGCTACGTCGCGAGGACCTTCATCCAGCCCGGACAGGAGCTCCGGCGCCACGGCCTGAGGCTGAAGTTCAATCCGCTGCCCGCGGTCGTCGGCGGCAAGCGCCTGGTCGTCGTCGACGACTCGATCGTGCGGGGGAACACGACGCGGCAGATCGTGCAGATGCTCCGCGAGGCGGGGGCGGCCGAGATCCACCTGCGCATCTCGGCTCCGCCGATCAAGCACCCCTGCCACTACGGCATCGACATGTCGACGCGGGAGGAGATGATCGCCCACAACCGCACGGACAAGCAGATCGCGGCCGAGCTCGGCGCCGACTCGCTCCACTACCTCTCGCTCGAGGGGGTCTACGAGGCGGTCGGCGTCTCGCGCGACACGCACTGCGACGCGTGCTTCAGCGGCGAATACCCTTTGGCCGGGACTGAGGACGCGAACGGCAAGTACGCGCTCGAGTCCGAGCTGCCGCTCGTTCGCGCCTGAGCCGCGCGTGGCCGGCGTCGCCGGCGTGCGAGCTCGGCGCCGCCTCGTACGACGGGGCGGTCGTGGGCGGACCTTCGCCGCGCGGCGCCGTAGAAGCCGAGCACGACCAGATACACGGATATGAATCCGCCGAAGATCAATGCGCTGCCCGCGATATGCATCTGAGCCCCTTCGTTTCCCTCAGCCCCGGCGGGATCTGATGACCCACCTTCGGCTGAGTGTGGCAGGGCGGATGCGTGGCTTTGGTGAAGTTTGTCACCCGTTGTGGCGGCAGCGGCGCGGTCGGGTGGCCGGTGGGGGCGGTCGCGCGGCCCGGTGGCCGGTGGGGGCGGTCGCGCGGCCCGGAGCGCGGTCGCCCCGGGCGCGGTCGCCCCGGCGCGGCCCGGTCGCCCCGCCCCGGCGCGGCCCGGGGCCCGGTCGCTTACCGCGTTCCGCGGGCGAAGTTGATCGACGCGCGCTCGTCATGCGCGAGCGAACTCTTGCGCGCCGCGCCCGGGGCGTCGTCGTAGGGGTTCCGGTACGGGTGCTGGTTGATCGCGCTGCCCCGGCGCGTGTACGTCGAGAAGACGAACGCCACGAAGTAAAGGACGACGAACCCAACGAAGATGAATGTGCCCCCGGCGAGGTGCATGTCTGCCTCCATTCGTCTCGGCCTAGCGGCCCGACGGAGCCGATCGTCCGTCTTCGCAGCAGTGTCCCGCGCGCGGTGACCGCGGTTTGTGACCCTGAGCACACAGACGCGCGGTCCGGCCGCGTCTTGGCGTGATCGAAGCGCATCGCCTGCCGGGTGGTCCGGCGCGGTGGCGGGGAGGCCCCAGCAACCTCGAAAACTCGGATCTGGTGGAGCGGGGATGCGCGCTTGGGTCTGCTGGGCAGACTTAATCGTGCATGCCGCCGCGCGCGCCGCCGGATTTTCGAGGTTGTGCGTGTCCGGTTTGCCCCGTTGGCGCTCGGCGGCTCGTAGGCCGAGGCGGGTTCGGAAGCCGGCCATTGGGGTGTGGTGACCCGGACTTTCGCCACAAATCCGCGCCGCCCGGCCCGACCGAGGCTGGAAAGTCCCCGTCAGCGTGACTCTCGAGCCGCGAACGCGACCGCGGACCCGAGTTTGTTGCGTTTCTCCCGCCCCAGGTCGCGCCACGACCAGACCATCGCGCAAACCGGATCCGCATAACCTCGAAACCGGGGCGCTGAGTGCGGTCGGGCATTCAGCCAGGACCTCGCCGGCGTGGCACCGAGCCACGCGCCCGGTGACCGCCGCTCCCGGCGCTATCGTCGCCCGCCCATGGATGCTCGCGAGTCGCTGCGCGCGATCTTCGGATTCGGCGCCTTCCGCCCCGGCCAGGAGGCCGCAGTCGCCGCCTCCCTGGAGGACCGCGACTGCCTGGTCGTGATGCCGACCGGCTCAGGCAAGTCGCTCTGCTATCAGCTCCCGGCGCTGATGCGCAGCGACCTGACGATCGTCGTGTCGCCGCTGGTCTCGCTGATGCAGGACCAGGTTCGCTCGCTGGCGGACGTCGCCCCGAGCTCGGTCGGGCTGATCAACGCGCAGCGCGGCTGGACGGACAATGCCGAGACGATCGCCCGCGCTGCACGGGGCGAGCTTCGCCTCCTGTACGTCGCCCCGGAGCGGTTCGGCTCCCCGGGCTTCGAGGCCGCCCTGCGCGAGGCCAAGGTCGGTCTGTTCGTGGTCGATGAGGCCCACTGCGTCTCCCAATGGGGACACGACTTCCGCCCGGACTACTTCTCGCTCGCCGACGCCGCGCGCCGGCTCGGCGCCCGCGCGACGATCGCCCTGACGGCGACCGCGACGCCGAAGGTCGCCGACGACGTCTGCCGGCGGCTCGCACTGCGCGACCCGGTCCGCATCACCACCGGGTTCGACCGGCCGAACCTGAGCTTCGCCGTGGTTCCGTGTGCCTCGGCGATCGACAAGCAGCGGCGCATCGCCGCGGCGCTCGCCGTGCCGGACGCACTCCCGGCGATCGTCTACTCCGGCACCCGCAACGCGGCCGAGGACCTTGCCCGGTGGCTCGAGCGCGAGCTCGCCGAGAGCGTGCTCGTCTACCACGCCGGGCTCAGCCGCGCCACGAGGGCCGCGACCCAGGACCGCTTCATGAACGCCGAGGCTCGCGTGATCGTGGCCACGAATGCGTTCGGGATGGGAATCGATCGCGCTGACGTGCGCACCGTCTGCCACGCGACCGTCCCCGGCTCGCTCGAGGCCTACTACCAGGAGGCCGGCCGCGCCGGGCGCGATGGCTGTCCCGCTCGCTGCCTGGTGTTCGCTGAGAAGCGCGACAAGGGCCTGCACGTGTTCTTCATCGAGCGCGCGCGCGTCGGCGACGGCATGTTCGAGGCCGTGGCCGAGCGCCTGCGCTGGGCGGGGATCGACGGCCGGTACGACGTTGCGCTGTCCGAGCTCGCAGCGGTCCTCGGCCCGCGCAGCCACGCAGACGCGGTCAGAGCTGTGATCGGCCACCTCGCACGCGCCGGGATGCTGCTACCTGAGCCCTCGGCCCCCGACCGGGCGATCGGCCGGATCGCGGCCGACTGGGACCGACGGATGCTGGCCGGCTGCCTCGCCTCGGCGCGCGAGGCTGAACGCACGCGCTGGTCGCAGTACCGCTCGATCTGGGAGTACGTCGAGCGGACGGACTGCCGTCGCGCGGCGCTGCTGCGCCACTTCGGAGACGACTCCCGAGCCGACCCGACGGTCGGCTGCTGCGATGTCTGTGCGCCCGAGATCGCCCCGGCCGCCCCGCCCGCGCCGCGTGCGGTGGATCCGGCCTCGGGGACCGGGCTTGACCAGGCGATCGTCGAGATCGTGCGCAGCGCCCGGCCCGCGGTCGGCCGCACTCGCACGGTCGAGATCCTGCGCGGTGGACGTTCGAAGGTCATCGCCGAACACGACTACGACCAGCTCGCCTACTACGGCGCCTTCGGCCATCTGCGCTCGGCGGACGTGCTGGGACGCGTCGACCAGCTCCTCGCGGCCGGGCGGCTGCGATCGACCGGCGGCCGTTTCCCGAAGCTGAGGGCCGCCGCGGCCGCAGCATGAGGATTGCCGTCCTCGCGTCAGGAGAGGGAACGAACCTCCAGGCCCTGCTCGACACCGTCCATCGCCGCGACGGGATGGAGATCGTCGCCGTCGCCTCCGACAAGCCCGACGCCCGTGCGCTCGAGCGGGCGCGCGCGGCCGGTGTACAGGGCGCCTCGTTCCCGCTCAGGCTCCACGCCGACCGAGAGGCGCGCGATCGGGCGATCGCGACGTGGCTCGCCGAGGCGGGAACCGAGCTGGTCGTCCTGGCCGGCTACATGCAGCTGCTCAGCCCCTCCTTCCTGGCCGCGTTTCCGCAGCGGGTGATCAACGTTCATCCGGCGCTGCTCCCTGCCTTTCCGGGCTTGGCGGCGGTTCAGCAGGCTTTGGCCTACGGCGTCAAGGTGTTCGGCGTCACGGTCCACTTCGTCGACGACGGAGTCGACACAGGGGCGGTCATCCTTCAGCGCGCGGTGGAGCTCCCGGACGCGCGCGATCCCGAGGAGGTGCTCGAGCGTCTGCACGCGATCGAGCACGAATTGCTGCCGGAGGCCGTGCGGTTAATCGCGCAAGGAGCCGTGAGCTTCGACCTGGCGAACCCGCGACGGGTCGTGATCGAGCGCTAGAGTCGCGGTTCCATGGAACAGGGGTTGCGGCAAGAGCTCAGCGAGGCCACGGCACCGGGGGAGGTGCGGGTCGCTCGAGCGCTCCTGTCCGTCTCCGACAAGACCGGGATCGCGGAGTTCGCGCGCGGCCTGGCAGACCTCGGGATCGAGATCGTCTCAACCGGCGGAACGGCGGGTGCGCTCGAGGACGCCGGGGTGCCTGTCCGATCGATCACGGAGCTGACCGGCTTCCCTGAGATCATGGACGGTCGGGTGAAGACACTTCACCCCAAGCTATACGCGGGGCTGCTCGCGGTCCGCAGCGACCAGAACCATATGGAGGCGGCGGCCGAGCACGCAGTCGAGTTCGTCGACCTGGTCTGCGTCAACCTGTACCCGTTCGAGAAGACGGCGGCACAGCGCGGAGTCGAGGATCGGGACGTGATCGAGAACATCGACATCGGTGGCCCGACGATGATCCGCGCCGCAGCGAAGAACTTCGCGTTCTCGGCGCCGGTGGTAAGCCCCGAGAGCTACGACGCGGTTCTGGCCGAGCTTCGGGAGTTCGATCGCAAGCTCTCGCTGCCGACCCGTGAGAGCCTCGCGGCCGAGGCCTTCGCCTACACCGCTCGCTACGACACCGCGATCGCCAGGTGGTTCCAGGAGAGGCGCGAGGACTTCCCGCCGCTGTTCGTGCGGGCGTTCGAGAAGGTGCTCGAGCTCCCGTACGGCGAGAACCCCCACCAGCGAGCCGCCTACTACGCGCAGGTCGGCACCCGCACGCATGTGCTCTCGATGATCTCGCAGCTCGGCGGCAAGGAGCTGTCGTTCAACAACCTCCTCGACCTCGATGCCGGCCGGCTTCTGCTGGGCGAATTCCAGATCCCGGCCTGTGTGATCATCAAGCACAACAACCCGTGTGGCGTGGCCGTCGGCCAGACTCCGCTCGAGGCCTACAAGCTCGCCTTCGCGTGTGACCCGATGTCGGCCTTCGGGGGCGTCATCTGCCTGAACCGAAGCGTCGACCGCCAGCTCGCCGAGGCTCTGGTGGGTCAGTTCGTTGAGGTCCTGTTCGCTCGCGGCTACGACGAAGGGGCGCTCGAGGTCCTGCAGACCAAGCCGAACATGCGGATCCTCGACGATCGCGAGCGCCGGTCGCCCAATCTGATCGAGCCCCACATGCGTCAGGTCGTCGGCGGGATGCTCCTGCAGGACCGCGACGCGGATCTCGAGGAGAGGGCCGAGATGCGGGTCGTGACCGAGCGGCGACCGACCGAGGCGGAGTGGAACGAGCTGTCGTTCGCGTGGAAGGTGTGCAAGCACGTCCGCTCCAACGCGATCGTTCTTAGCCGCGGGCTCGGGACGCTCGGGATCGGCGCCGGGCAGATGAGCCGCGTCGACTCAGTGCGCCTGGCGATCGAGAAGTCGCGCTCAGACCTCGCGGGCGCGGTGATGGCGTCGGATGCTTACTTCCCGTTCGCCGACGGGCCGCAGCTGGCAATCGACGCGGGGATCACGGCGATCATCCAGCCGGGCGGCTCGATTCGCGACCCCGACGTGGTTGACGCGGTCGATGCGGCGGGGGTGGCGATGGTATTCGCGAACCGCCGGCACTTCCGGCATTGAGCCCGATCGAGCGCCTGGGCGGGGACCCCCCCTCGCCGTTCGAGGACAAGTACGCCTTCAGCCGTGTCGTGCGCGCCGATCGCCTGGCGATCGTCGGCGGCACCACATCGATGACGCCCGAGGGCGTCGTACTCGGCGCGACGCCGTATGAGCAGACGTGCGAGATCCTGCGCAAGATCGAGCATGAGCTCGGCCGCGCCGGCGCCGCCCGGGCCGACGTGATCCAGACGCGTGTCTACGTGACCGACATCTCGCGCGCCGACGAGGTCGGACGCGCCCACGGCGATTTCTTTGGCCAGGTGCGGCCGCTGATGACGATGGTCGAGGTGAGCGGCCTGATCGATCCGCGCATGATCGTCGAGATCGAGGCCGTCGCGCTGGTGGGGTAGGCGTGGGCATTACGGTCCCGGGTCCGAGCCGGGTTTGAATCGACCGGAACGCGGCCGGCCCCGCCCCGTCCACCACCAACAGCGGCGGCGGCTGCCACGGCGGTACCTGGTAGCCGGCGCCGGTGGTGGGCCCGTCCGCCGGGGGCTGGGTCGCTTCGGCGGCTCAGGCGGCGAGGGAGGTCGGCACGGTGAACCACACCGTCTTGCCGTGGGCGCTCGCATGCTCGACGCCCCAGCGCTCCGCGAGCATGTTGACGATCTGCAGGCCGCGGCCGGTGGGGTCCTCGGGGCCGGGCGAGCGCATGGTCGGCGTACCTCCGGCACGGTCGGTGACCTCGACGCGGATCTGCCCCCCGGCCTCGGCCACGGTCAGGTCGAACCCCGTGTTCGTGTGCCGGATGCAGTTGGTCGCGAGCTCGGAGACCATCAGCTCGACCGCCTCGCGGACCTCCACGGAAACCGGACCCAGGAGATCAACCGCGAACCGCCGCGCCGCGCCGACCGAGGTTGGGTCTCGGGGGAAGGAGCGCGATTGCCTCATCCGCTCAACCGCAGCTTCTGTTCGAGCCCCATCGACTGGATCACGCGCCTTAGCAGGGGCGAGCAGTTGAGCAGCTCGATCTGACCGACTCCGGTCGACCACCGCACCCAGAGCGCGATCGCCGAGCTGTCCGCGAAGCCGAGTTTGGACACGTCGACGACGAGCCGCATGGGAGCGGCAGCGATCACGGGGGCGACCGCCGCGTCGAGGCGGTCCACGTTGGCGATGTCGAGCTCGCCGCTGAGCGTGACGAGCGCGTCCCCGTTCTCGCGCGTCCTGACATCGAAGGTGAGATCCTGCCCTAATCCGTCCATCTCACCCCCACGATTGCGGTGTCATCCTCGGACGGGCCAGTTCGGAGATCGGTCAGGATCCGGCCGAGGAGGTCGCCAAGCCCGGAATGGTTCCTCGAGGCCGCGGTCCGCAGGCGGTCGAGACCATTGTCCAGCGACTCGCCGCGACGCTCGACCAGGCCGTCGGTGAACGCGAGCAGTGTCGCGTTGGCGGGCACTGAGATCGTGCTCGACGTGTAGGTGGCATCGCTCTCGACGCCGATCGGCAGCCCGACCCCGCAATCGAGGTACCGGCCGTTGCCGCCGCTGATCATCAGCGGCGGAAGGTGGCCGGCGCTCGCAAGCGTGATGCGCCTGGCCGGGACATCGATCACCGCACAGAGAACGGTCGCGAGCTGACCTCCGACCTTGACGTTGAGCAGGCGCGAGAGCTTGGCCAGGATCCGCTCCGGCGTGTCGTTCTCTGCCGCATAGGCGCGGATCGCGTAGCGAAGCGAGGCCATCGTCGCCGCGGCGCGGAGCCCGTGTCCCGAGACATCCCCGACGACCACCAGCATCCGGTCCGACTCGAGCGGGATGACGTCGTACCAGTCGCCGCCGATGTCGATGCCCCGCTCACCCGGCTCGTACCGGGCGCTCGCCTCGGCGCCTTGAAGTCTGGGCATTTCCTCCGGGAGCAGCGCGTGCTGAAGGGTCTGGGCGATCGTGCGCTGTTCCGCGTAGAGGTGCTGATTCTCATCGACCGCCACCTCGAGGCGTCCGGCCAGAAGCTCTGCCGACCGCCGACGCTGGACGAGCCGGACGGTCACCGCCGCCGCGCCGAGGGCGAGCAGCGTACCCACGATCGCGATGATCCAAGGCAGACGCTGCGGGAGCGTCCCGCTCAGCGGCACGCGAGGCGACACGATCAGCGAGAGCACCGAGTTTCCGAACGCAACCGGCAGCCTGGCCTGGCGACCGTGGACCGGGATGTGACTGAAGCTGGTGACAAGTAGGTTGTGCGGGTCGGCCATCGGTCCGAGGAACACGGCGTAGTTGAGGTCGGAGAAGGCAGTGTTCTTCTCGAGGCGAGAGCGGCGGTTGGCCGGAATCGTGCTCTCGCCGTATGCGGCGTAGCCACCCTGAGGGCCCGGGATCGCGTATGCGTAGCCGAGCCGCGTGAGGCTTGGTGGGCGCAGTCCGACCACGTTCAGCTTGGCGCTCCGATCGGTCTGGGTGAAGAACGCCTGCGTCTCTGACGGGGACGCCAGGAGCTGGGGCGGGGCGCCGACCACGGCGACGGGCCCATGGCCCGTGTGTCCCAACCGCCATAGGGAGACGGAGACGAACTGGTGCGTCGGCCGCGCTCCGACGTACGGGCTGACGAACCGCATGAACTTGGTCTTATCGCCGCCGGTCGCGTCGGCGAACGCGGCCGCCGAGGCGAGCGGCGTCTGGATCCCCGGCACCGACGTGGCGAGCAGCGCGCCCAACTCGCGTACGCGCAGTTCGAGCAGGCGCCGTTCGTTGTTCTGGTACTGGTTGTAGGAGACCCAGGAGAGGATCCCCGTGACGAGCAGCCCGATGATCAGGACGGACAGCGGCAGGGCATAGGCCCAGCGGCCTTGCCTGGCAGCGGTGCGGTCGGCCGCCGAGCCGCGATCGGTCTCGCCGGCAGCCGTCTGTGCATCAGGTCGCTCGGGATCGATGCCTCCATCGAGAGCCATCGCTCCGGAAGTTGATGTCCCGGTCATGGTGGAACGGTACAGCCGTGGGCGGCCTTGCCGATCAGGGAGTGGTAGCGCCCTCCTCGGTCGCCGTCCCCTCGCGCTCGCGCATGGCGCGGGCGATCCGCCCGCCCGCTGCGCCGAGCAGGATCCCGATGATTGCCGTGAACACGGCCAGCAATGGCGGGAAACTCCCGAGCGAGACCTTGGCATGCGTGCCGACGAGCTGGTGCGTGATCAGCAGCGAGGCGCCGTAGATTGCGCCGCCGACCATGCCGCGGTCGGCGCCGCCCCAGCCGTCGCGGTGTTCGAATCCGGCAAGAAAGCCGCCGATTCCCGCGACGATGCCGAACGCCCAGTACCCGCCGCTCGAGACGCCGACCAGGATGCCCGCGATCGCGCCCGCCAACGCAGGTATCACTCCTCCGAGAAGCACCTGTACCGGCCGCGACCGGTCACGGAACAGCGGCGGTGTATGCATTTACAGCTCCCTCCGTCGATCCTCGGAGCGAACACTAACGCTCTCAGCGCGGCAGGGGGCGAGGCGGGCTGCCGTTCGCCTTGCACGGGTGGCCATGGACGCCCTGCGACCTTGGCGTGCAGGTGACAGAGGCGCTCGCGACCTTTCCGAGGATCACCAGTGCCAATGCCAGAGCAAGCATCCACATGAAGAAGGAGAAGACACGGTTGATCGAGGGCCAGTCGGCGAACAGAAGCGGTTTCACAATTGGGGGCTACCCGGGGACCCGGGCGTCAACCTATTTCCGGTTTGTTATGCCGGTTTGCGCACCCCACTCTTCGCGAGCGATCCAGTAGACCACGACGGGGGTCCCGTGCAGATGGTCGTGGCGCAGCGGTGTCATCCCGAGGCGCTCGGCGACGGCGATCGAGAGGGCATTGGCGGGGCGGATCATCGCGGTCAGGTACGGGGTGTCCAGGTTGGTGAATCCCCAGTCGCCGCACGCCCTGGCGGCCTCGGTCGCGTAGCCGTGGCCCCACACGTCGCGGCGCAGAACCCACCCGAGCTCAGTCTCCTCGAACCGGGGCCAGAACTTCAGGGCCGCGCGACCGAGCAAGCGCTTGGTGCGACGATCCTCGATCGCGATCAACCCGCTGCCGTACGTGTCCCAGTCGTAGCCGTCGGCCACGATTCGCTCGATCGCCCGCTCGCGATCGAAGGGGGACATGTAGCGGCTGACCTCCGGGTCGGCATGGATCTCCACCAGCTCATCCGCGTCGGCGAGGTTGAGCGGGCGGAGCAGGAGGCGCTCGGTTTCGATCCGCATGGCGTGTCAGTTGTAGCGGGCCGGGGCACCTGCGGGGCGCGCGCCGATGAATGGCGATTCACAGGCGACAGGTGCCTCTGAATCGCCAAGGTTCGACTGCGCGAAGGCCGCGGCGCGCTTGCATCGACCGTGCGTTGTGTTGGAGAATCGGTTGGAACCATGAGCACGTCGCGAGCTGACGAGTGGCTGGGGCGTGGCGGCCATTTTGCATGGCGGCCGGCCACGGAGGACGCGTCCTCGGTTGAGATATTCCACGTCGAGATGGGCGCGTCCGACGCTCCTGTGCTGCTGCTCATCCACGGCTGGCCAACGAGCAGCATCGACTGGTTCGCGGTCGCCGACCAGCTGAGCGCGAAGTTCCGCGTCTGCGCGCTGGACTTCCCCGGCTACGGATTCTCGGACAAGCCGCAGGGGTGGGGCTACAGCCTCGCGCGCGACGAGGAGCTGATCGAGTACTACCTCTCGCAGGTGATCGGCGCGAAGTCCAGTGTTGTCGTCGGCCACGATCGGGGCGACAGCGTGGCGCTTCTCCATGCCGCTCGTTGCGCGGAGGGTCGATCGACCGCCTCACTCGAGCACCTGGTCCTATCGAACGCCAACATCTTCCTGCCGATGTCGAACCTGACGGAGGCGCAGCGACGGATCCTCGATCCGGAGTCGGGCTCGCAGATTGCGGCGATGATCACGCCTCAGCAGCTGGCCGAGGGCATGGGGCTGAGCACATTCAGTCCGCCGCGCAAGGCCGGCGATCCCGACATCGAGGCGCTGACGGCCACGTTCGGCCACAACGACGGCACGAAGGTTCTGCACGAGACGATCCAGTACCTGGTCGCCCGATCGAAGGACGAGCGGAGGTGGCTGGAGGCGCTCGCCCGTGCCCCGTTTCCGGTGACCGTGATCTGGGGCCTGTATGACACCGTCTCGCCGCCGCGGGTGGCGAGCTATGTGTGGAACGAGTACCTGATGCTCCGGCCCGGTCGCAATCGCCTCTACTTCGTTCCTGACGCCAACCATTATCTGCAGGTCGACAGGCCGGACGCGTTCGGGAAGGTGCTTCTGCACGCGCTCGAGGCCACCGGCGATACGCCACCCGGCCCCCTCGCGCAGGAGCTGGGCGCTCCCCTGTTGGTCGACAGCTCCCGTGAACGGTTGCCGGAGGCAGCTGACCTGCTCCGCGGAGCGGATCCCGCAGCCACGAGCTGACGTCGCCGCAGGGGATCGCCGGCTAGGTCATGCCAATTACCACCAGGTTGCAATAGCCAGCGGCTGGTCGGTAGGTTCGCTCCGCTGCGTACGCGCCGGAACGCTCGTTTCGGCGCGGAGAGGAGAGTCCGATGGAAGCTTCGTCTTTGCCGTTGTCGCGTCCCTCGCGGCTTGCGCGCATCAGGTCTTCGATGTCGTCGTCCGAGTGGCGACGCGCGGCCGGGATGGCGGCCGTGATCGCTGGGCTTCACGTGATCGGGTTCGGGCTCCTGATCCTGGTGGTCGCCCCGCAGCATTTCAGGCTCGGAGCCGCCGGGACGTTCGCGATCGGGACCGGGATCACCGCGTACACGCTCGGCATGCGCCACGCATTCGACGCGGATCACATCGCCGCGATCGACAACACGACCAGGAAGATGATGACCGAGGGGAAGCGGCCGCTCAGCGTCGGATTCTTCTTCTCCCTGGGTCATTCGACCGTGGTGTTCGGTCTCGCGTTCCTGCTCTCGGTTGGAGTCCGCGCGCTGAGCGGGCCGGTCCAGAACGACGGCTCGTCGCTTCACAAGGTCACCAACGTCGTCGGGACGACCGTCTCAGGCACTTTCCTCTACGCGATCGCGATCCTCAACATCCTGATCCTGGTCTCGATCGTCCGGATCTTCCTAGACATGCGCCGCGGCGCCTACGACGAGCAGGAGCTGGAGGAGCAGCTCAACTCGCGAGGGCTGATGAATCGCTTCCTCGGAAGGCACGTGAACAAGATCCGTGAGCCGTGGCAGATGTACCCCCTGGGCGTCCTATTCGGCCTCGGATTCGATACCGCAACAGAGATCGCGCTCCTCGTGCTCGCCGCCGGCGCCGGCGCCGCCGGGCTCCCGTTCTACGCGATCCTTTGTCTGCCGGTTCTGTTTGCCGCCGGAATGTCGCTGCTCGACACGATCGACGGGTCGTTCATGAACTTCGCCTACGGCTGGGCCTTCTCCAAGCCGGTGCGCAAGGTCTATTACAACATCACGATCACGGGGCTCTCGGTTGCGGTCGCCCTGTTCATCGGCACGATCGAGCTCGTCGGCCTGCTGGCGGACAAGCTCGGCCTGCACGGTTCTCTCGTGCACTGGTTCCAGAACTTCAACATCAATACGGCGGGGTTCATCATCGTCGGAATGTTCGTGGCGGCCTGGACGCTGGCACTCGCCGTCTGGCGGTTCGCGAGGATCGAGGAGAAATGGACCGCCGGGATGGAGCTCGCGTCGGCACGGAGCCGGGGCGAGATCAAGACCTGATCCGTTGACCGCCGCGCCGCAGACGCCGCCGCTTCACTTCGCCACGATCGACCAGGCGATAGACGCGATGCGCGAGCGGGGGATGCGTCTCTCGACCGCTCGTCGGCTTCTGCTCGAAGCCCTATTTGCGGCCGACGGCGCGGTTTCTGCGCAGCAGCTCTCTCGCGAGGTTGGGATCGACGTCACCTCGGCCTACCGCAACCTGGAGCTCCTCGAGGAGTTCGGAGCGGTGCGACACGTCCACCTCGGCCACGGTGCCGGTCTGTATGTGCTCGCGGCACGAACGGACAGCGAGTACCTGTATTGCGAGCAGTGCGAGACGGTGCTCCAGGTCGCCGCCGCGGACCTCGACCCCGCGCGGGAGCAGCTCGAGAGCGCGACCGGCTTCCACGCCCGCTTCACGCATTTCGCAATCGTCGGCGTGTGCGCCCAGTGCGCCGCTCGGTCGCGGCCGGTCAAGAGGCAGCGAGGGCGGCACAGCCACCGCGGCAGCGCTCGCGCCACGTCCTGAACGCAGTCGCGCAATCCCCCAGATGCCGACAATGGCATCGAACCGGGACTGATCGGCGTCGCCCGCCGGGGCTAATGCTAATCGCAGGGCTCTCGGAGGAGCACGGCGATCATGCGCCCGGCGCTGGCGGGATCCGGGGTCACGTCCGGGTCGCCCCCGTGGTGTAGGAAGCGCTCGCCGATGGTGATGATCCCGTCCGCGAGCAGCTCGGGGTCGGCTGGTGCGCGGTAGTTGCCTGCGTCGATCTCGCTCTGGATCAGGTCCCGTGTCCAGGCGACGAGGCGGGGGCGGAAGGTACCGTCGAGCCGGGTGAGGAGCTGGAGTCCCGAGTCGCGCTCGTGCTGGAGGAAGGCGGTTACGGCTTCATTTCGCCCGAAGTAGTCGAGGTATTCGACGCAGATCGTCCGGATGCGTGACAGGCCGGACTTCCGCCGGTTCTCGTGGACGATGTGCTCGGCGATCGTGAGTGCCTCAGCCCACACCGCATCGGCCATGAGACGCTCTCGGCCGCCGGTCCAGCGATAGAGCGTCGCACGAGCGACGCCGAGGTCCGCGGCGAGCTGGACCATGTCGAGCCGCTTGCCGGCTCGCAGGTACTCACGGGCCCGCTCAAACGCACCGGCCGGCGTGGCTCGGGGCTTGACCCGTTCCGCGCCACCCATCGCCTGCTCGTAAGCGAGCGTCGGCTGGTCGACTCCGTTCTCCACCGCGGAGAAGCATATCCCCCACATGTACTGACCGATACGCATTCGCACAAAGTCTCGCCTAAGACATTTGACATTAATCGTCTCAGTTGGGACGATGCACCCGATATGTCTAATCGAACGTCTGCGGTCATCCTCGTTTCGCTCGCCCTTGCGGCCATCTTCGCTCCCTCGGCTACGGCAGGCGCCGCGCCATTCGCCTTCCAGCCGATCCGGATTCAGCGCATCAATCTGCCGAGCGGCATCACCTCGGCGGGCTGGCCGGTCTTCACGCACGACGGCAAACACCTGCTGTTCTTCTCCACCGGGTCGAACACTCTCGGCGGCGGGAGCACCGGCCCGGGTACCACCGCCGAGCTGTGGATCACCGGACTCAACGGTGGGCATGCGCAGTGTCTGTCGTGTGGCCTGGCGAACGATCCCACTTCGAAAGGCGAGGGTGAGATCACGCCGTTCCCCGACGGCAAGAGGGTTTTCTTCGGCTCGTTCTTTCAGCCGGGCGCGAGCCACTACGGCGTGCTCGAATGTAGCCCCAGCGTCGTCGACTGCAAGCGCGCAAGCGTCCTGCCCGTTGACTTTTCTGCCGCGGAGCCCGCGGTGATCCCCCCCGGCGGGCCGGAGGGCTCCGCGCAAATCAACACCGGAGGCTCGTACGCAGCCAAGCTCTCCCAGGACGGAAAGTACGTTGGCTTCTCCGACATTCGCACCGACAGCATCGAGATGATGGTCATCGGAACGCTGACCCGATCGGGGCACACGTACAAGGTCACAAACCCCCGCGTGGTCAACCCCGCTGGGCCGAGCTCGGCCTCCGACCCCAACCTTCACGCCTGGTCCGACGGCGCGGCCCTCTACGAGTTCAAGACCTTCACCCACGGAGGTGCTGACGCGACCTACGTCGAGTCCGGGGGTCCCGCGATCCTGAACCCTGACGTGTGGTCGGTCAACCTCGCGACCGGGACGCGCACGCGCCTCACCGCCCATCCCGATTACGACGAGGACAATGCGGTCTCACCCAACGGGTCGCTGATGGCACTGTGGAGCAACCGGACGATGCACATGACCGACTGGTTTTCAGGCCTTCTACCGGTCCGTGACTTCATCGATACGCCGGCCTCCCTGATGAGTCTTTCCCTGAGCAGTTCGAACAAGCGGTGTCACGGTCCGATCTGGGTGTTGCCCTCCTCCGGGGATCGCGGCGGCACGCTGGCGGGCGAGCCCATCGTCGATTACCGCGTGCCGCACGTGTTCGTGACCAACAACCTGACCGGGTGGCCGCAGTGGAGCCCGAACGGGACGATGCTCGCGCTGAACACGACCAATAACCGGCCCGGACCGGGCTACCCGGCTCATGCTCCCTTCCTGCTCGTCGCACACTTCACGGCGCGCAAGCCCACCCGGCCGCTTCGCCCGGTCAGCTCGCAACCGGGGTCCTGGGCCGTCGCTCCGACTGCCTACCACACCGTGTTCGGCTACGCCGGAACCCGTACGTTCCACGGCCACGGCGGCGGAACGGTGACCGTCCACTACGGCCTCGGAGCGGGCGTGATCTCCGGCCAGTGGACCGAGACCTACGCGAACTACTCCGACGACGGCAAGGATTTCGTCGACGGGACCGTCAGCATCGCCGAGACGGGGGCGGGCGAGGGGACCTACACCTCGAACCTGACCATGACGGGGGCGAACACGGGAATCACGCACGTCGAATTCGACTCCGCCGGCGCCGTCCACGGCACGTCAACCTATGACGGCCACACGGTCAGCGGACCCTCGCCCGAGCAGGCGGCAAAAGGCGCCTGTCCGAACATCCAGCCCAAGGAACCCTCCCTCCGATTGACGCTCAAGAGGCTCGGCCACGGCACGTACAGGATCAAGGTGACCGCAAGCGTGGCCTCGATGGGAGCCAACGAGGCGGCCGTCGACACGCAACCCGTCTACCACGCAACGGTCAGCCTCGGAACCGTGAAGACCTACACCAGCCGAGCCGGCATAGCCATCATCAAAGCTCGCCACAGCCGCAAGCTCACCGTCAGCGCGGGCGACACCCTCAAGCCGGTCTCCCTCACGCTCAACCGATAAGCGGATCTAAGCGCGACACGAGTCAGCGGCACCGAGGCGCGCGGGATCGTGCCGCTGGGTCGAGACCGGGCAAAGTCGTGGATGGAGTCCCGGAACTATCCGACCCGCGACGCGTTTGAGCGGTGTGATTCTTGATCGGATCGTCGAACGCGCTCGCTTCGGCGTCGCTTGCGGTGCGTTTGGGTTGGCGCTCGTGCTGGTCGGTGCTGCGCACGCTGCGCCGCTTGCGTGGGCGGCCCCTGAGCGCGTGAATGCCCAAGCACACCTGCTCGGCGTTTCTTGCCCGACGGAATCCCTTTGCGTAGCGCCGAGCAATGATCGGTTTGTGATCTCAACTCGGCCTGCCGCTGGCGCAAGCAGCTGGGCGCCAACTCCTGAAATCGAGCCGCCGCTAGGTGGTGATGTGTCTTGTGTGTCGGCCTCCTTGTGCGTCGCGACCACGATCGCCAACGAAGTGCTGGTCTCGACAAATCCAACCGGGGGCTCGAGCGCGTGGGTTCGTTCGCCGGTCTTTCCTGCGGGGTCGGGCGACGTGGTGGCTGCAGTGTCATGCGCGTCGGTATCTCTGTGCGTCGCTGTCGGCTATCACGTCTCTTGTGTTCCAAGCCCGATCACGGGCGTGTTTTGCAGCTCGGGGGGGTCGGAGGACGCGGTCACGACCGATCCGCGCGGTGGGGCGGGCGCTTGGAAGATGACCGAACTTGGCGGCGGGACCCTCAATTCGGTGTCGTGTCCGTCGACGAAGCTGTGTCTTGCGGTCGGCAGCGGAACAGTCCAAAGCCCATCGGGGCCTCCGTACGCTGTCGTGGTCAGCTCTCGTAACCCAACCAGCCGTCACAGCACTTGGAGCGTCGAGAACGTCGATGGAGCCAACACCCTCAATCGCGTTTCCTGCGCCGGCGCAGCACGGTGCGTCGCGGTCGACGGTTCGGGCAACGCGATCAGCTCCAATGATCCGTCTGGGGGTAGCGCCGCTTGGAAGATCGCTCATCTCAGCGGCAACCCGTTGACCGACGTTTCTTGCGCGTCGGCATCGTTGTGCGTGGCGGTCGACGACAGCGGGGATGCTTTCACCTCAACCCGCCCGAGCGCCGGCACAAACGACTGGACGGCCATCGACATCGCCCGAGGGGTCATCGCACCGTTAAGCGTCTCGTGCCCTTCGGTGCTGCTCTGCGTCGCTGTCGGCCCGACGGGCGACGTGATCGTCGGTTCGGGTCCCTCCCACGCCAAGATCAAGACGCTCCTGTCGCGTGACATCACACCCCACCGGGGCAAGCCGACGATCGAGAGCCTCCTGAGAGATGGCGGTTACCGCCTATCGTTCACTGCGCCGTCAGCCGGCAGCGGCAGTGTCAGCTGGTACCTCGTGCCGCCCCCGAAGCACGGCACCAAGCCCAAGTCCCATCGCGTCCTCATCGCTAGTGGACGGATCGTGTTCACTGCGGCTGGACGCGCAGGATTCAGGATGACGCTACGCGCAAAAGGCAGGACACTGCTCAGAGACATGAAGCTGCGCAAAGGCATCAAGTCACTTACATTCAGGGCGGTGGGCACCTTCACCCCAAGCGGCAGTAGGCGCGTAATAGCCACCTCGCAGTTCGTCATCACCGCCTAGCGACGACGGCCGGCTAGCTGCGTTGCGCGGGCTCCGCCGAGCGCGGCGGGGCGGTAGGTGGGAAACGTTCGCGCGAGATGGCCGGAGCGAATGAGTCCCGACCGTGAAGGCCCCGATTGCAGGGCGGGACGTTTGGGATCGTCGCAACCCGCCGTCGTACTCGCTACCTGGCAACGGGCCTGCTTCACGCTGCATTTCCGGAGTTCGCGGAACTGCCGCCGTGGCGAGCTCGGTGAGGAGCCGCGCCTGCACTGTCGGGCGAGGCGGCACCGCTCGCCGGGGCGATCAACGCAGCCGGGCCGCCGACAATCGCGACCGCCCGAGCGTGGCCGCCAGGCGACCAACGAGCGACAGCTGCCCCACGCGATCTCCTAAGGACGCGCCAGCCTCACTAGCGCTCGCCGCTCGCCGTGTCCACCTATCCCTGGTGTCCACCGGTGTGGTGTAGTGTGCGCTGTGGTTCACCACGTTCGTGCTGAACGGAGCTCAGCATCGAACGGGACCGGGGCCGGTCTCAATCAAGCCCAGCGATCTCATCCGCAAGAGGCGATCATGCGAGCCAGCGACAAGTTCTCCCGCCGCCACCCCATTGGTGCCTGGGTCGCAGCGCTCGCCGTCCCTCTCGTGTGCGCGGCGCTCGCTGGTGCACTCTCGGCGATCCCCGCCAGTGCCGCCGGGGTCTCCAGGGGCCGGCCACCGGTGACGCGGCTCGGCGTGCTGCGACAGCTCGCCGGGACCAGCGGCTGTCTGGCCGATCGTTCGACCGGCCATCACGGTTGTGCGGCCGTCCGCGCACTGCGGGGTCCAGGTCCGTTCCTCGGCTCGGAGGCAATCGCGGTCAGTCGGGACGGCAAGAACGTCTACGTCGCCTCCTCGGCGAGCAACGCGATCGCAGTGTTCAGACGCGATCCGGCGACCGGCAAGCTGAGCCAGGCCTCCGGCCGAGCCGGGTGCATCGCCGCCGCGGGCGCGAATGGGTGCACAAGCGCGGTGGGAATCGCCGGTCCCAACTCGGTGGCCGTCAGCGCAGACGGACGGAACGTCTACGCGACCTCTCTGAATAGCAACTCACTCGTGACCTTCCAGCGCAACGCGTCAACCGGTGCGCTCAGCCAGGCGAAGGACGCGACCGGCTGCCTCGCCGCGGTTGCCTCACCCGGATGCACGGCCGCGCGAGCGCTGCGCGGCCCGGACGTCGTGGCGGTCAGTCCCAACGGCCGCAACGTCTACGTCGGGGCCTTTACGGGCAGCGCGGTTGCCGTGTTCGCCCGCTCATCGTCGACCGGCGACCTCTCACAGCCGCCGGGCCCGGGTGGATGCATCGCCACGGGGGGAGCCGGGGGCTGCGCTGTCGGGATCGCCCTGGGTCAGCCGGAAGGCCTCGTGGTCAGCGGCGACGGCAAGAACGTGTACGTGGCGGCTCCAGGCAACAGCGCGCTCGACGTACTGGCCCGCAATCAGTCCACCGGCGTCCTGTCGCAGGCCATGAATGGCAGCGGCTGCTTCGTCAACAGCCCGCTCACGGGTTGCATCACCGGTAGGCAGCTCGGAGGCGCGGACGCCGTCACGATCAGCTCCGATGACAAGAGCGTCTATGTGGTGTCGGTACTCACCGACAGCGTCGCCAACTTCGCTCGCACGACGTCCACCGGTCAGCTCGCTCAACCGACGGGAACCCCCGGTTGCGCGATCTACGTTCTGGCCGTCGCCTGCACGCTCGGCCGGACCCTGCAGGCTCCGGAAGGGGTGGCGGTCTCGCCCGACGGTGCCAATGTGTACACGGCGTCGTTCCAGTCGGGAGCCGTCGATGTCTTCGATCGCACGGCCTCGACCTCGGGGCTGCTGGAAAAGCAGCGCCGTGCCGGCTGCATTGTCAGCCCTCCCAAACCCGATTGCACGCCGGGGCGGGCGCTGCGCGGACTCAGTTCGGTAGCTGTAAGCCCGGACGGCAGAAACCTGTACGCCACTGCATTCGCGAGCAACGCCGTCGACGTCTTCAAGCGCCAAACCACGCGATGACGACAGACCGTCGCGACGTCAGAGGAAGGGACATGTCCAAACGCCAAGCCGACCAGACCGAGGACGGGATCACGCGCAGCGAGTTGCTAAAGGCGGCGGCCGCCGGCACCGGCGCGATGTTGCTCGGCGGGAGCCCCGCCCCGGCAGGAGCGCGAACGCGCGTTGGCCCGTACATCACGTCCGCGAACAACCCGATCGAGGGCATGAACGTGCTGGTGTTCATGACCGACCAGCAGCGTGCTGTCCAGCACTTCCCGCCGGGCTGGACACGGCGCAACATGCCCGGCTACACCCGCCTGCAACAGCACGGCGTCACCTTCGACAACGCGTGCACAAACGCGTGCATGTGCTCGCCGGCTCGCTCGACGTTCCTGTCGGGCTATTTCCCGGCCCAGCACGGCGTCAAATACACGCTCGAGCAGAACATGCCGTCGCCCCAGTACCCGCAGGTCGAACTGGATACGAGCTTCAAGAACTTCGCGTCCGTGACCGAGGCCGCCGGATACACGCCGGTCTACAAGGGCAAGTTCCACTGCACCAAGCCGGCGAACGGCTCGACGTGGGAGCCCTCTGACGTCAACAAGTACGGCTTCACCCGGTGGGATCCGCCCGACGCAGGCGCCAACCAGGCGATCTCGGAAGAGGGGGGCGGGTACACCAACAACGACGGTCGCTTCGTCAACTCCGACGGCACGCCCCAGGCCGGCACGGAGGGGGCGCTTCAGTACCTGAGCACCGCGGCCGCGCACGACCAGCCGTTCTTCATGGTCGTCTCCCTGGTCAACCCCCACGACGTGCTGTTCTACCCCGACAACTTCACCGCCGGAGGCTATGACACGTCGTGGCTCCAGGGCGAGATCGGGCTCCCGGCCACCGTCAAGGAGGACCTGTCAACAAAACCGAGGGTGCAGGAGGAATTCCTGAGGTTGTCACAGCTGCTCGGCCGGCTACGGACTCCACAGATGAAGCGCAACTACCTCAACTTCTACGGGAACGTAATGAAGGCCTCAGACGCCTACCTGGTGAAGATCCTCGACACGCTCGCCCGCGAGAGGCTCCTCGACAAGACGCTCGTGATCGCCACCTCCGACCACGGCGAGATGGGCATGAGCCACGGCGGGATGCGCCAGAAGAACTTCAACTTCTACGACGAGACGCAGCGCGTTCCGCTCGTGTACTCGAACCCTCGCCTGTTCAAACGGCCGCGCACGAACCACTCGCTCGTCTCCCATGTCGACTTCCTGCCGACGCTGGCTAGCGTTATCGGAGCGCCGCGCAGCGCACGCGCGGCCTGGCAGGGCGTCGACTACTCCGCCCAGATCCTGGGACGCTCGGCCAAGCCGCCGCAGGACTACACGGTGTTCACGTACGACGACTACCAGTCGGGACAGTCGCAGGGTCCCTACCCCCAGCCGCCGAACCACATCACCAGCATCCGGGAACGGCGCTACAAGCTCGCCCGCTACTACGACGTGAACGGCAACGTTCCCGATCAGTGGGAGATGTACGACCTCAAGCACGACCCGAACGAGCGCGTGAACCTCGCGTACAAGGGCCACAAGCGCACGCCTTCGCAGGAGCGCGAGTACCGGCGGCTCCGCGCCAAGCTCGCCCACGTGGAGAAAACGCGTCTACAGCCGCTCTAGGCGTTGGCCGGAGCGTTCAGCACGCAGCGCAAGCCGATGTGGGACGTCGAGGTGTCCACTGCCTCGGCCTGTCGCGCCGCGGGGCGGTAGCGCAGGCAGCAGTTCGGAGCGCACAGATGCGCGCCGCCCTTGATCACCGGGCGAGGGATGTGAGAATCGATGCGCTCAGCGGCATCGAGCTTGTCGGGCGAGGTGACGCGCGGATTGCGGGGACGCAACACGCCTGGCGCGTCCGAGCCAACGTCTTAAGCTGGCGCGCGCGGGAGGCCGCCCGGCGCCTCAGCACCTCCGTGGCCGCCGTGAACAGCGCACATCAGCGCGCTCGCGAGAGCCTCGCTTGCTCCAACCACGAGCTTGTGCCCGTTGCGGACAGTGATCCGGCAGATCAACTAGTCGGACGGTACCTCGCCGCCTTTCAGGCGGACGATGTCGACGGACTGACGACATTGATCCTGGCCGACGTCGAGGCCGACTTCGCGCCGATTTCAGAGCGTCTTAGCTGTGGCTCGTCGGTCTGTTGACGTTCCAAACGGCGGTTGGGGGTGGGGAGTCGAAGGGAAAAGTGTTGATCATGTCACGCGTTTCCATACCCAATGTTTCGCGGCGTGTTGCGGCGCTTGCCGCCGGCACGCTCCTGGCGCTCGCTGCGCCGGCGGCGGCCAACGTACCGCTGACCCGCATCAGCAGCGACCCATTCACCAACACGACCAGCCAGCACGCGACCGAGCCCGAGCCCGACACGTTCTCGAGCGGCTCTACCGTCGTATCGGCGTTCCAGGTGGGTCGGTTCTTCGACGGGGGCGGGACCGACATCGGTTTTGCGACCTCAACCGATGGCGGGACTACTTACGCAACCAGCGGTCTCCTGCCCGGGCTCACCGCCACCTCGGGGAGCGGCGGCTCCACCGGCCAGCCGTTTGAGCGTGTCAGCGATGCGAGCGTCGCATTCGACGCCAAAGATGGCGCTTGGCTGGTCTCGTCGATTCCGATCACGAGCTCCTTGGTGGTCCCGACAGTCTTCACCAACCGCTCCACCGACGGCGGCATGACGTGGAGTGCTCCATCGTCGATCCCCGCGCCGGCCGCGCAGAAGGTCAACCTCGACAAGAACTGGATCGCGTGCGACAACACCGCGACCAGCCCCCACTTCGGCAACTGCTACACGGAGTTCGACAACAACGGAGAGACCGACCTCGAGGAGATGAGCACGTCGACCGACGGCGGTGTCACCTGGAGCCAGCCCACCTCGCCGCAGGGGAACCCACACGGCCTCGGCGGACAGCCGGTCGTCCAGCCGAACGGAACCGTGATTGTGCCGTTCGAGACCATCACGGGTAAAGAGGCGGCGTTCGAGTCGACCGACGGCGGCGCCACCTGGTCCCACGCCTCGACGATCGCGAGCATCGCGTTCAACACGGCGGGAGGCGGACTGCGGACGAGCCCGCTGCCGAGCGCCGAGCTCGACCACGCTGGGAACGTTTACGTCGCATGGGAGGACTGCCGGTTCCGTGCGAAGTGCAGCTCGAACGACATCGTCTTCTCGACCAGCTCGGACGGGACCAATTGGTCCGCGGTCAAGCGCATCCCAATCGACCCGGTGACGAGCGGCGCTGATCACTTCATTCCCGGCTTGGCGGTCGACAAGGCGACGTCCGGCAGACACGCTCACCTAGCGCTGACGTACTACTTCTACCCGGATGCAACGTGCAGCGGCGGCTGCCAGCTCGACACGGGCTACATCTCGTCGCCGGATGGCGGCGCACACTGGGGAGCCCCATTGCAACTGATATGGCGTGAGGTTTGTCAAGTGGGGGTCGTTGATGTTTCGCATTTGCGCTTGTTGGTCGGGGGTGCGTGTGGTCGGCTGGGTGGGTGGCGGTCCGGCAGGCTGTGCGCGACGCGCGGTCAGACTGATATACGCGGGTTGGGACCGCAGGACCATGGTTCGTTGTGGGGAGCCGCTGTCTAGGATCGGGCGTGGCCGGCCTGGCGGGGGCTGGTTGCTCATAGTTGCGTCGCGGGTTCCCCGCGCGTTGCCGGCGGCCTCGACGAGCAACCGCCGGGCGTGCTCGGACCCGGTCCTCGTGATCGACCCGAGCCGGCGTTGCCGCCCGGTCGTTGACTCGGACGGGACAAGCCCGATGTAGCTCATCAGCTGCTCCGCGCGGGCGAACCGCTCGGAGTCGCCGATCTCCGCGCACAACCCGACCGCGGTGAGCGTGTCGACAGCGCGCAGGCACCGCAGCCGGCCGACCTGGATCGCCCACGGTGAGCTCGGGACGAGCGCGACGATCCCGCGCTCGAGCTGGTCGCGTCCCGGTGCACCAGCGTGTCGATCGCGCCCTGGGCGTCGAGCAGCGTCGCCTGCGCGGCCGGCCAGTCCAGTGCGACCTGAGCGAGCCAGTCGCGGTGGCGCTGGGTCCACGCCGGCCCGTCGTCGAACCGGACCCCGTGACGCAACAGCAGCTTCGAGAGCCGGTGCCGCAGCGCATCAGATCGACGCGCACAGCCTCCCGCGCGCGGACGAGGTCACGCAGCGCCTCCTCCTCGCGCCCCGGTACCCGGACCGCGTGCAGCTTCCCAGCCAGCAACAACCTGACCAGCAGCTCGGCATCACGCCGGTCGGTCTTGACCCGATCACCCGGCGCCCGCGGGATCTTGCTCGGTGCCGCCACAACGCACTCCACGCGGCGGTTCGCGAGCTCACGCGCGAGCCCGTACCCGGTCGGGCCCGCCTCATACGCGACCCGCACCGGCCTCGGCACCCGCGCGCAAAACGCTGCCGCCTCACCAGCATCGCCGTTCATCCGGAACGTCCGCAACTCACCGCTCTCAGCGTCGAGCACCGCCGCGACGATCTTCGTCGCGTGCACGTCCAAGCCGACCAGGGTCTTAGCCTTCGCCATGGCTGGCTCCTCCTATTCGGTTGTGGACCGGCCGCGCGGGGGCTACCGCGCGGCATGAACATTCCCCCACCACCGTCATGGGGGAACCGGCCACCTCTACAACCGCCGCCGGACGGACCTCAATCCATATGGTCTAGGAGATCTTGCGGCGGTAGGTGGCCATTGGTAGTCAGGGGCGCGGTGCAGGGATTCAGTTCTCTGCACCACGCCCACCCACCTCCCACTCAGCGGGACACGTTCGGCACTGCCCACACGGCGGCGCGTGCGACCCGGCGTCGGTGTACGTACAAGCCAACGAAGTAACGCCCGGTCGCCAGCCGGACCGTGAGGCTCGCATGACCGAAGGCGTCAGTCGTGGTCCTGTAGCGGTCGAGGCGTACGCTCCCACCCCGGACTGGCGCGCGGCGTCCACAAACCTTCGCGGTTGCACTAGTCCTGAGGGCGTGCCACTCGTCGGAGACCGTTGTGTGAGGACGTACCGCCAGCAGGTAACGCGTCCTCTTGCATGCAGTCGTAGTCACGGCGTCGTGGCCGCGGGCGCGGGCTCCGCACGCCAGTGCCGGCACGCATAGGGTTGCGGCCGCCAGAACCGTGGCGACCTGCGGAACGCGGCTGCAGCAACCGCTGCTATGGCAGCCAATTCCCCGCACACAAGCCAAAATCGCGTTCATCAGAATTATCACAGCAGGCGAAACTCGCCGTCGCGAAAGGTCCCGTCCACAACACGAATTTCCATGCCGCCGGTGGGGATCGAACCCACGACCTTCGGATTAAAAGTCCGCTGCTCTGCCAGCTGAGCTACGGCGGCTCGCGAACCATGATCGCGCACCGGCTGCCCGACTGGGGGCGCGACGGTTCGCGACCTACAATCAGGGCACCGCGCCCCCATGGTCTAGCGGTTAGGACGCCTGCCTTTCACGCAGGAGATCGCCGGTTCGAGTCCGGCTGGGGGTACTCCTACTGCCGACCGACTTGGCCACAAGCCGTCCCCCACGCCGCGGGAGAGCGGACGGCGACCGCAGTCCGGGCGCCGTCCGCACCGAGGCGCTCTCAGCTCACGGCCGCGCGCTGCGCGCGCCGCCGACGCGCGACGATCGTGCCCCCCGCCCCGGCGCTGAGCAGGACGACAGCACCTGCCGCGCCGATTCCGGCGTCGCCCCAATCGAACCCTGACTCGCTGCCCACCGTGGGCTGGGGCGCCGCGGGCGGGTTTTCGACTCGGACGGGAGCCGTATCTACCGGTGGTGGGTTGAGGTCGAATCGCGCCTGGGCGGCCGCCGGCAAACCCGCCACGCCTGCGACGATCCCGGTGGCCAGCGTGCGCCTGATCAGATTGCCCTTGAACATGATGCCTCCTGTTGGGTGGTGCCTATTACGCCCCGCCAAGCTACGGGCGGCGACGGCTTAAGGCATCGGGAGGACCACCCATGTTTGTGCCGCCTGACACCTATCTTGGGTCACCGGACCCAGGACCATGGATTGGCGAGAATGAGCTCCCAGGACGACCCTGGCCGCGCCGTCCGCCAGTCGATCTCCGAACTGATCCGAGCGACGGCAGCGGGGTTGGGATGGGAGCGCCCGCGCGTGATCGGCGAGCACAAGCAGCAGACGCGCGCCCGACGCCTAGTCGCCCCGATGTGCCACGACGATGTCCTGAGATGTCGGGCCCGCCCGGCCCGACCAGCTTCCCCAGATGACAGGGTCGCGCAGCACGAGGTCGTGCGCTTCGGCGCGCTCCCGGAGCCAGCGCGCGTCGTAGGCGACGGCGGACTCCGGCAGCGCCCGGTCGGTTGTCGCCTCCGGTCCCTCGAGGGGCTCGAAGTGGATCAACTCCGTCTGGTCTCGCTCGCCCGTCTCGTCAAGGAGGAACCACGTGCTGAACAGCCGTCCCCCAGGGGCGAGCACCCGAGCGGTCTCCCTCAGGTAGTGATCGGCCGCGTCTGCGCGCAGATGCGTGAACACAGAGGTCGCGATGACGAGGTCGAACGACCCGTCGGGATAAGGAAACGGGTAGCCGGAGGCATCGCCGACGCCACCCGGGTTGTAGAAAGCGTTGTAGAGGTTCGCGTGCACGAAGCGGAACGGGGCGGCCGTCCGCTCGTAGTGATCCCGGCACCAGGCGATTGATTGCGGGATCACGTCGAAGCCGTCGTATGAGCCTGGCGGGCGCAGTTGCCGGACGAGGACGCGGGCGATCCGGCCGGCGCCGCAGCCGATGTCGAGCACGCGGTCCGAGGACGTCAAGCCGGCGAGCTCGCTCAGGTGGCGCCCGAACTCCTCGCCCGTCGCTTCGAAGTCGGAGTTGCCGGTGAGGTTCCGGAGCCGGCGCGGGGGCACGAGCTCATCACGGCGGCCGAGCGCGACCTCCGCGGCATCGGCGGCCCGTAGCCTCAATGACGTAAGGGCCCGCGCGGCCAGTGGGCTAACGCTCGCGGTGCGGCCTGAGCGGGTCACCAGTTCGACTCTACCGGCGGACCTGAGGCTGCTGCCCGAGCGGTGCGCGCGAGGCTTTGCGAGACCCGCTCAACAAAACGACCCAGACCGCGACGCCGATGAGCGCGCCGGCTAGACCGGGAGCTGCCGCCCGCGCGGGCGGCACGCCGCCGCCACCACCGCGGAGATCAGGCACAGGGCAGCGCACACCGCCGCGGCAGTGTCCCAGCCCTGCAGCAGCCCGGCTGCTCCCGGAGAGCCGCTGCCCGTCGCTAGCGCAACCACCAGCGCCACGCCGGCCGCGCCGCCGAGGTAGCGCGCCGTGTTGTTCGCGCCGCTGCCCATGCCAGCGCGCTCGCGCGGGACCGACTCGACGGCGAGGCGACCGAGCGACGCATTTGCGAGTCCGCTGCCGATGCCGGCGACCAGCAGCCCGGGGATGAGCGCACTCCACGACGAGCCGCTGCCGAGACCCGTGAGCGCCAGCTCGCCACCGGCGCTGATGACGAATCCGAGCGCGAGCACGGACGGGCTCCTGAACCGCCGCAGGAGCGGTCGTGCGGCGAGGGCGATCACCGTGCTGGTGGCAGACCAGGCGGCCAGCACCGCTGCGGAGCCGACGATCGTCACGTGGAATCCGCGCTGGAGCAGAAGTGGCGCGAAGCTCATCAGGCCGATGATCCCGAGCCCTGTGAATAGCGCGCCGCTGAGCGACGCGACGAACAGCGGGTGCCGGAGACGGCCGAGCTCGAGCATGGGTGTCCGCCTGTGCAGTTCGATCGCGGCGAAGGCTGCTAGCAGAGCCAGGCCGGCGGCGAGAAAGGCGATCGTCCGCGGCGCCGTCCAGTTGCCGCGACCCTCGACCAGACCGGCCGTGAGCGATGCCATCGCCGCGGTCAGGGCGATCGCGCCGGCGAGGTCGATCGGGCGCCGGTGGGAAGATCTGGACTCGGGCACGCCGATGGCTGCACCGGCGAGGATCGCCGCCGAGAGCGCCATCAACCAGTAGCTGCTGCGCCAACCGAGCGACTGGGCGAGCGCGCCTCCGACGAGCGGTCCGGTAGCGATTCCTGCGCCGACCGAGGCACCCCAGACGCTGGTCGCGAGCGTGCGCTCATGGGGGGTGGAGAACGAGTGACCGATCGACCCGAGGGCGGCGGTCAGCACACCCGCTCCGGCCACGCCCTGCAGGATCCGGGCCGCGATCAGCACGTCCATTGTCGGGGCGAGTGCGGCTAGCGCGCTCGTCGCTGCCAGCAGCGAGCCGCTGACGATCATCACGCGCCGGCGACCGAGGTCATCGGCGATCGCGCCCACCGTGAGCAGCGCCGCCGCCAGTCCGAGGCTCATCCCACTGAGCGTCCAGGTCTGCGCGGAAACGCCGCCGTGCAGTGAACGGGTGCTGTCGCCGACCGTGGTCACGGCGGCGCTGAACACGGCGAGCACGAGCAGCGTTCCCGACGCGCCCACGGCCAGGATCCGCGCCTTGTCGGACCGTTCGGCTCCAAGCAACGGCAGGCGTCCGGCGATCGTGGCTGAGGTCATTCGATTCCCTCCCATGAGTTCAATCAACGAACCAGTGCGGTCCACTGTAGCACACACGGTTCAATCATTGAACCCTTTGCGCTAGAATCTCAACCATGCTCGGAAAGGACTACGGACGCCAGGACTGTGCGATCGCTCGATCGCTCGAGATCGTGGGCGAGCGCTGGACCCTGCTCATCGTCCGCGACGCGCTGTTCGGCGTCAGGCGCTTCAGCGACTTCCACGCCCACCTCGACGTGCCGAAGGCGGTCCTGTCCGAACGCCTGAACGGGCTCGTCGAGCACGGGATCCTCGAGCGCCAGCCCGACCCCGAGCACTCGGGCCGCCAGCTCTACGAGCTCACCGAGACCGGCCGGCGCCTCTGGCCGGTGCTGCACGCACTGCTCGTGTGGAGTGAGCACAACCAGATCGAGAACAGCCGCCTGTTCCGGCACGCGGCGTGTGGGACCGAGCTCGATGTAATGGCCGCCTGCCCGCGATGCAAGGTCACCCCCCCGGTGGAGGACATCATCACCGAGCCGCGGCCCGGACGCGCCCCATTCCGTGATGACCCCGTCGCCGTTGCGCTGCGCGGGCCACACCGGCTGCTCGAGCCGCTCGAGACGGCGCCGGCCTCGTAGGACCGGCGGCGCCCCAGAGTGGGGTGCGGGGTACCATGACGCGGCGTTCGGGGCGGTTAGCTCAGCTGGTCAGAGCACCTGCCTTACAAGCAGGGGGTCGCGTGTTCGAGTCACGCACCGCCCACTTAAGGAAGTCGCTGCAAAACACCCGCTCTTGGGCAAGCGCGGCATCGTTCGGCAGCAGGTCACCGGTCGGCCATGGGCAGCGTATGGGCAGCTGAACCTTCGCGGGCAGCGAAAATCGCTGCCTCGGCGTCTTGCCGTGGGGCCTCCTCAAACTCGTCGATCACGTGTCCGTAGCTGCCGAGCGTGAGCTGGGCGCCGTGGCCGAGTTGACGGGCGACGTAGATCACCGACCGACCCTCGTGCAGTAGCAGGCTCGCGAACGAGTGGCGTAGGTCGTACGGCCGCGCGTGCTCGACCTCAGCAGCCGCGACAGCTCGATGGAACGCTCGGCGTCGCCATGATCTGTACGCCTGCTCGCTCCACGGCTTGCCGTCCAGCCCGGGGAAGATCAGCGCACGGTCGGAAGGACGACCGGATCGCATCCGCCACTCCCGCAGATCGGCGGCGAGCGGCATGAGCACCCGGACGGTGCGGTGAGTGCTCGTCTTCGTGTCCTTCTCTGAGCCGAGCGACAGCGAGCGCTCGACCAGCAGCGTGTGGTCGCGCACGTCGCCCCAATGGAGCGCGAGTGCCTCTCCGGGTCGCAATCCGGCGTAGGCAAGCACCGACAGCAGCGTGGCGTCGCGAGCGCTGCACGCGGCGCGCATCGCCTCGATTGTGATCGGGGCGAGGGGACGGACTTCGGCGCGGCGTGGAAGCGGCGCCTTGCGGACGAGCCGCGCGGGGTTGTTCGCGATCCGGCCTGATTCGGCGGCGCGTTGGAGGATTGAGCCGAGCAGCGTCAGCGCCTTGCGGAGCGAGGTTGGTCCGGCACCAGCGGCGAGCCGGTCTGACTGCCATCGGGCGATCGTTTCAGGGGTCAGTTCTCGTAGCGGCACGCCGCCGAGTGTCGGGGCGATGTGGCGGTCGTAAAGCATCGTGTAGAGCGACCGCGTCTTCGGTGCGAGCACCACCGCGTACGTCGGCGCCCAGCTGTTCGTCGCGTATGCGTCGACGGTTTCGATTCCAGCGTCGAGCGTGGCGAGCGAGCCGAGTCTGCGGCGCCGCCGTAGTTCGCTGTCGAACAGCAGCGCGTCGCGCTTGAGCTCGAATGTGCGCGAGCGCCAGCGGTCGCCGTCCTGCCAGCGCACGCGCCACGCAACGTGCGGGGAGCCGTTTGCGCGCTTGGTCGTGCGACGCTGAACACTCATCTCATGCCTCCAATCGCGCGTCCGCTCGGCGCGGTGCGTTGCTTTGTGCTCATGGGTGCCTCCGATGGGCCGATGGCCGGAGACGTTGGTGCGTCGACTGGCCACTCTCGTATTGCTCTTCATCGTATGCCGATGCGGTCGCGCCGTTCCATGCTCCTGAGCGCATCCGCGAGCGGGTGGCGCTCGCCAGTCGGCCGGGGGGTGCGTGACCGTGGTGCCGGTTGGTCGCGCCCGCTGCCGCGCAGCCAGGCGTCGAGGTCTGCTGGCGCGATCCGGGGTGAGCGACCGGCCCTGCCCGCGCGCAGCGCGCCGGACCGCACGGCGCGGCGGACCGTCTCAACGTGCGTTCCCGCTCTCTGCGCCGCCTCCGCGCACGTAAGCATTGCGTCGGCCACGTCAACGGGCTTCGCGGACGCGAGCCGTGGCGCTAGGCGCGGGATCAGCCGTTCGGCAAGAGTGTCGAGGTCGTCCTCGTCGAGCGCGTCCAATAGCGCGCGGCCGAGCGGGGTCATCGCTGATCCTCCGCACGGGTGCGGTACTCGACGTCGAGGCCGTCGGCCGGTGGGTGGCAGCGTGCGCACGTCCACGGGCCGCCGGCCGCGAGCCGCCACTCGCGCGGTCGTTGGTCGCAGCCGCATTCCGCGATCCGCTCGCGGGCGAGACGGGGGAGCTCGGGAACGCGATCGAGTCGCCAGCGGGCGCCGGTCGCCCCCTGCTGCCGCACTTGCACCTCGAGCAGCTCGAGCGCCGCTTCGATCACGGTCTCGTCGGTGATCCCGTAGAGCGTGAGCCCGCGCCTGATCGGCGCCGACGGCCACCACTGCCCGAGCACGTGGTCGCTGCCGGCGAGCGCGGAGGCGATCACGTCGGCGGCGCGGTCGACGTCGGTCGGCTCGAGCTCGGCGTCGGGGAATGCCTCGAGCAGCTGCTGGATGGTGAGGTCGGCGAGCGTCGGCGCGCCGGCTTGGAGCTCGCGCTGGTGTTGCTCGCGGCGTGAGCGCAGTTCGTCGAGCCGGTCCCAGCCGCCGGCCGTGTGCGCCTGGCGGATCAGCTTGAGCGCTTGGGCGCGGTCCAGCCTGCGGCGGCAGACCAGGTCTGCGGCGCGATCGAAGATCTGATCGCTTGTGAGCGGCTCGAGCTCGTGGTGCTCGACGTGACGCGGAGCGCGGTGTTTGAGGTAGCAGGCGAAGCAGACCATCTGACGCGCGCCGCCGGCGTCGTAGACGCCCCCGAGCGGCTGCCCGCGCGCCGGCCGGCGGCCGCAGTGTGCGCAGCGGCGGGCGCGAGTCGCGGCAGCCTGCTTGCGCGCGCTGCTCGGCTGGGGGGAGAGGCCCGAGTCGAGCTCGCTCCAGCACTTGTCGCACAGATCCGCGTGGGGGCGCAGGACGCGGGTGTGTTCGAGCTCGTCGACCGAGCGGCAGCGCCGGCAGGCGGGGCTCGGCGTCACGGCAGTTCGCCCTCGAGCTCGCGGCGCAGGTCGGCCTCGATGGCCGCTTTCGCGTCGATCGCGGCGCCGTTTGGGGTTGCGTCTGCAGTCCGGCCAGGGTCCGTGAGCGCGTTGGCCCTATCCTCACTGTCCTTACTAGCCTTACTGCCACCCCCCGCGCGCGAGGCGCCTGCAGTGGGGACAGTGGGGACAGTGGGGACGGGGCCAGCGTGCTTATCGTCTGGCCCTGCTGCTGCGGGCCAGCGCCATTCGCTCGACGTTGCCGGGAACGCGGGCACGCGCCGGTGCTCGACGCCGAGCTGCTGTTTCGCGCGCTTGACCGTGCGCTCGGAGATCCCTTCGCTCGCGCACGCCTGGTAGATCGGCGCTGACGAGTGCCACTGCCCGTCGCGCGCTAGCAGCACTTCGATGATCTCGCGGGCGTCGGCGGCCTGGCCGTGCTCGGTGGCTTTCCCCGCATCGGGTCCGATCAGCTCGTCGACGTCGATCTCGCTCGGGCGGAAGCCGCGCGCGACCGGCACCGAGAACTCGTGCCCGTTGGCCTCGAAGGTGTGCGAGGCGATCTCGAACTCGAGCGGGGTGGGGCGCTCGGAGAGGTTGCCCTTCCCGCGCACCAGCACGCGCAGGTTCTCGTCCTCGGGGTGCTGCGCGAGCAGCAGCGACGAGCGCGAGGTCGCGTTGAACGCCGGCGCGCCGGACACGAGCTCGCGAAACGACGATCCGCGCTTGTTCGGGTGCATCGTCCCTAACGCGGCGATCTCGAGCTCGCGCGCCAGCGCCCGCAGCGGTGCGATCGCGTCGCGCAGCTGCTTCTGTCGCCAGTCGTCGACGCCGGCGCCGAGGTTGTCGAGCACCTGATCGAAGTACAGGATCCGGATCCCGGTGTCGCGGACGAGCCGCGCGAGCCGCTTGCGGTCCTCACGGACCACCACCAGCCCGCCGTCCGGGCGCTCGATCTGGCAGATCCGATCGAGCTCGGCCCCGGCCGCGTGCAGCCGCGGCGTCCAGACCGAGTCGAGGTCGTCCTCGTCGCCGACGATCCCGACGTTGACCCTAGTGCCCTTCAGGTCGCCGTCGAGCTCCCCGAGCGTCAGCCGCGCGATCAACCATGCGACCAGTGCCCCCTTACCGATCCCCTCGTTGCCCAGCAGTAGATTCAGCTGCCCAATCACGACGCGGCGCCGCCACGCCCACCGCGGCGGCCTCGAGCGGCCGATGTCTGCGGTCTGCAGCCGCAGCTCGCGGTTGCGGTCCGCGTGCTGGCCGAACACGTGAAAGCCGCTCATAGTTCGTCGTCCCAGTTGGGGTGCGGCGGGTAGCGGCGTGCGATCGAGCGCATCGAGCGCTCGGCATGCTTGAGGTCGATCGGCCGCTCGGGATCGGTCCTCACCTGGTGGCGCAGGAACGCGTGCCCGCATTCGACGATCGTCGGCTCATACAGCCCCATCGCGCGCAGGGCACCACAGAAACGCACGAGCGCGTCGTGCCGCTGGCCGACCGGGATCAGCGGGTACTCGCCAGCTTCGCGTGGCTCTCGCGAGCGTCGAGCCGGCGCGCGCGCGAGCTCGAGCAGCCACTCCGGCATCGGCGCCGGCGCATGGTCCTCGTCGATCTCGTACCGTCGGCCGTTCGCCCCGATCGACGGCGGCACCAGCACGTAGCCGTTCTCGCCGCGGACGTCGACGCCGACCGCGATCTTGCCGGCCGAGTTGGGCACCTCGACTCCGGGGTGCTCGAGGTAGAAGTGCTGCCCGCCCCGCGGCGTGCAGACGCTTGCGGTGGGCGGGAGCTCGCCGTGCTCGCGCTCGAGCTCGCGCAGGGACTCCGTGCCGTCCTCGCCGTCGACGTCCAGCGCGACGAGCCTCGATTCGCGTCCGGTGCGCACCGCGAGGTTGGCTGTCGGCCAGCGCTCGAACCATCTTGCGATCACGCGTGGATCGGTGCTCGCGTCGAGCGACCCGTGCGCGAGCAGCGGGCGCTTACCGCGCGGCGCGCACGGGAGCACCGGGCGCCCGCGGCGGGCGAGCGCGAGCGCGGTCGACGCGACACTGATGCCCGTCTTGACGCTCATGCTGCTCGCTGCTTCAAACGGTCGCCGGGTCGCATCGGTTCTGGCGTCGAGCCTCGGGGTGCATGGCCGTCGCGGTTCGCTCGCCAGCATCGCTCGCAGATCAGTCGCCAGTCCTCGCTCCCCCGAGAACTGCTCGCCGCACTGCGCGCACGTGTAGGTGATGAGGGGGGTGCCGGCGAACCGGCACCCCCTTCGCGCTCAGAACGGGAGCGGTCCATCGTCGTCCTTGCCCCGGTTCTCGCTGCTCGCGCGGGCGTCGGTCGCGATCCCGAGCATCGCGGCCAGCGCCGCGGCCTGCTCGACGTGCTTGGGGTCGGCCTCGGCCGAGATCGCCTGCGGCACGTGCCAACGGCCGCGATCGTTCTGCCGCGGAGCCGTGGTCAGCCGCAACGCGACCGACCACGGCGGCTCCGGCTCCGCCTGCTTGATCGCGAGGCAGACCTTCTTCGCGGTCGGCGTTCCGGTCGCCCTGAACATGCACGACACCGGCAGTCCGACGTCGTACTCCGGCACGAGGAGCACGAACGTGTAGCTCAGTTGCGCGTCCTCGGGCACGTCCGAGGCCACGTAGTCGGCGACCCGAAAGTCACCGTTCTCGTCGCTGAACGCCCAGCCCTTGCGCAGCGTGATCGGATGCACCAACACACCGGTCTCGTCGCCCAGCCTGTACACGATCACCGGCTCGGGATCGTTGGAGTCCGCGGCGACGTACATCGCCCCGGACGGCACGAGCCCGTCCTGCACCGCCGAGCTGGTCGGCTGTCCGACGTACATCCGCGGGATCGCGAGATCCTCGGCGCTGATCGTCTCCGCAGCGCTCCGGTACGGCACGAGCTCCGCAGCGCGCTCAGCGATCGAGCGGCCGTGATCCACGCTGGTGATTTGGGTGATTCCTGCTTGGCTTTCCATCGTGTTCTCCATTTCGTATCTCGATTGAGACGGGCGGTGCCCAAGGGGCCGCCGCCCGTTGTTTGCGAGCCGTGAACTTCTGCAGGCGACAAATCGGCCGCCCCAAACCCGCGGTGCTCGGGGGGCGGGATTTGTCGCGTTTTCGCTCCGTGAAGTCAGGGTCAATTGACCCTGATCCGGGGATCTGGCCTCACCGTCGAGCAGTTCCCTGGCGAGCTGCTGGCGCGTTTGCACGCTGCGCCCGGAGACGATTGCCATGCGACACGCCCGGTCTTCTCGGACACCGTCAGAGACGGGCACGGGCGCACCGCCAACTACGGTCCACGTGTCATCCGCCTGCCGCGCACGATGCGTCCTCGATCCACGGTGCCGGGGCCGTCCGATCCGAACTTCGTGCGCAGCAGATCAAGGTCGCGCTGAGCCGGCTCGGCCACCTCGACGAGACATGCGGCATGCCACGACTTCCAACCGAGGAGTCGGGTGAGCGGATGGCCCCACGCCCGACGGGTCCGGACCGGGCTGGGCGCCTGGTACTCGCCTGGCATAAGAGAGCGCTGCTGTGGCTCGCGACTCATCGCTTGCCGCCTCGATCATCGAGCGGCTCCGTGCGAACGGCGAGAACCGAGCCGCGACGTGCGTTACGGTGCCGCATGTCGCCCCTGCCCGGGCGATGTCGTGACGGGGCTCGGCCTGGCCGCTGGGCCTTCGTCGTTCAAGGACAGGATCCATCGCCGGATCGCGAGCTCGCCGATCTGGGAGCCTCGCGCCGGGAACAGCGTCGTCTTCGGATACCCCAAGGCCATGCACAGCGCAGTCTGCTGCGCATCGCTCGGTATCTGGCGGGCGCACTCAAACGCGGACAACCTTCCCGGAGCGATCCCAGCGCGCCTTGCGAGTTCCTGCTGCTGCAACCCGGCCGCCAGACGAGCAAGCTCCAGAACGGTCAGCGCGGGGCGAGTGGGCATGGCACGATGGTGAAGAAGTTCTAGACCACCCCTGGAACGTGACGCTTTCGAGCGCGCCTAAACATCACGCCCTGATCAGGCACCCTGCTCCGCACCGAGTTCACCCAGCTACGACAGGAATCGAGCGCGTTCGTCAGCGCCGTCAGTGAGCTACCTGGGTTCGCCGACGAGCTGGAGCGGTTGAACACGCCGGTCGCCGTCGTGACGTGGCCGTGGACCGCGATCAAGCGCACGTTGACCATGCCTAAAAGCACACGCGAGTACCTGTCGCCGGGGCTCCTGCGATCGGTTGGCGGCGAACTCGGCTACGAACCCACCCCCGACAAGGACGACCTCGAGATGCTCGAGAGCTACGCCGCGCGCGTGGAGCGGTTCGCCAAGGACTTCCTTGCGAACCCGTCGTGGGGACCGAGGGCCGTCCACGACGCTTCTCGAAACCGATCAGCCGTCAGACTTCCACGGGCCAGGCCGGAGAAGCTGATCAGGGTCGGCAGCAAGCGAACCGGTGGAGCAGCGACGTTCACCGAGCTTGAGAAAATCGTTAAGGCGAACCGGCCTCGACGAGAGCTCCGAGGTAGCAGGAGGGCAACATGGCAGGGCGCACTAAAAGCGGTGAGTGCTCGCCTCGCGAGTGAGCCGGTGTCCACCGTGAATCGGCGGCACTTGTCGAACGCGAGGCGCTACCTCGAGGCGGCCGTTGACCACGAGCTTTCCAAAGTCGGCGGTGCAGTCGATCCCGTAGAACCGACCGATCACCCGCTCTGGGAACAGAAGGTGGACCAACGCATCCGCGCTCGCACGAATCAAAGCCCCGATCCACCAGGCCCGTCTCCGTCAGAGGCCGATCCGACACGGCTCGACAAATAGCCCGCAACTTCGCAAGCAAGCTACGCGGGCCACCGAATCGCGAAGCGTGATCACCTCGGATTCGCAGGAAGCGACGACGCCCGCGCCGCCGAACAGGCCCTTCGAGCCGCCGAGCGCGCCTGACGGACGACACGGTAGCCGCCAATGCTCGACCGCCGTGCCAGCCCGCCTCCGGCGGTTGTCGAAGTGCCGAGCTTCGAGCATTTGCCCGGCGGATCGCTTCGCCAGCAAGCACACGGCCATTCGCCAGCCCGATCAAGGCTGATCTGGAGCGCGGCCAGCCGCATTGCCACCGGCGCACGGCCCGACCCGTTGTGCGTCAGCGACCGGTGCGTCGCGCTACGACAGCAAGTTGGGCGGGCCGGGCGACACGATCTCGAGCTGCCCTGTAGCCGGGTCCATGCGCTGGATGCTGCCCGAGTCAGGGTCCACGAAGTAGATCGCGATGCCCTGGACATCGAGATGCGTCCTGGCCGTCGGCTCAACAGACGTACCACCCGTGAGAACGACGAGGCGCTGATCATCACCGTCGGTGGACCGGGCAACCGGCCAGCGTGCCGCGATGGCGCGTGCGTCCGATTCACGTAGCGAATCGATGACCGGTCGAAGTTCCGCGAGAATCCGGCGGCCCTCTCGGGTCGCAACCACATCGAGACGCACCGTGTCGGTCTGCTGCTCAAGGCGCACGTCGTAGCCGTCCGCCTGCAGCCATTGTGCGAAGTAGGAGAGTACGTTCGCCCGGCGGCGGTCCCGCTCCATCATGGTCTGGCGCGGCGTCAGGGACATTGAGGATGGGGGCGCCGTGACCGGCATGCCTTCGCGCAGCATCGATCTGGAAACCGCTTCCAGTACCCGCGCCTTGGCTTCCGCCGGTGTGTCATCGGCCCGGATCGGCGTGTCTTCCCCCGCTTCGATCACACGCTTCGGGTCCATCTTTACGCCTTCCCTGGTCACCTCGCGAAGTCGGGTGTTGAACACAGCGGCCAGAAACATCACGAATCCGACGACTGCGAACACGCTCCCGATCGCCTCGCCGGCGTAGACGGCGGCGAGCACCCAAGCCGCTATCGCAGCCGCGCCGAGCACCGGGGATCCGTAGAGCTCGATAACCGATATGCCCGTTTCGCGCGCGCGCTCACGCGCAAGCTCCCGTTGGCGACGTGCCAACGCCCTTTCAGCCTTGCGTTCTTGTCTCGTGGGGAGGTCCGTCATCGCGACGGAGTTGCCGATACGGCGCACGGACGTTACCCGCAGCGCGGTCGATGCAGCGCCGCGTCCCCTCCGCGAGACGACAACGCTCAGGTGCGGCACCTCGCAGGTCGCACCCCGCCTTGCGTCCCGTCGCCGGTCGGACAGCCTACACCTCCGCGTTTGGCGCTTGGCCCCGAGCCGGGATCGGCCCCCGCGATCGGCCCCCGCGATTAACGGCAACGTCACGGTCGTGATGTTGACCACCCCCCCACCCGCTGACCCGAACTTGACAGCCAGGCACGGCCCGCGACGACCTTGACCTGCGGGACGACCTCCCCCGGCCACGAACAGTCATGCGGCCCACCCGAGTCGTGCGACCTCCCGCACAGTACCCATCACCCTGAGCATCGGGGCTGCCACCACAATCAGTCCGCGGGCACCATCTCGATCGGAATCCCAACGACGTCCCGTTCCCGTCTGGACGGGGATGGCGTCAGCACCGAACACTCCGTGACCACGAATCCGGTGTGCAGAGCCTCCCGTAGCCGTGCGCTTTCAAGCAACGTGCGACTGCAGATGCGCCCGAGGTACCACTCGGTTCCCACCCCTCGGGTGCCCAAGTGTGTCGCTGATCTCTCAGCCAGCGAAAACATCGTGCTGATCGTTCGTGGGCCGCACGCTGGACAGTGTTGCGAGACGAGTGGACCGAAGATGAAGGCCCGGCGAACCGGGGCCTTCTTGCGGAAAGTGTGCGGCTCCCGCGATCAGACAATGCGAATCGCTTTATCCCGTACCGAGGACGGAGCGCCGGTCGCTGGTGGAACTCGATGATCGACGCTGACACGGTGGTGGTGCCGATCGGGCCGGAGTCAAGGCGGAGCGTGCGTGATTCGTTGGCTGCAGCGCGCCCGCCGCATTATTCATGGGCCCGTTGTCGCAGAAAGTTGTCGCATTTTGCGGGTCAATTTTTGGAGCCGTATGCGCTCATGTTGCGGGCGTGTACGGGCGCTAGCGTGCCATTTATGGAACGACCAACATTCTCGTGTCTCAGGAGCAATTCGAGGCATTGCTCCAGGTCAGGAACGGGGCATCAGCCAGCTTGATCGAGTTCGGTGTCGAGAGCATCCGTGGCGGCCCCGGAGAACCCAGCCGTTATCGAAGACGTGCGCAGTGTGTGGCACGCGGCGGAACTCGCCCTCGCAGTGCTCAACATGCGTGTGTACGCCCCGATGCCGAGGCGGTTGAGGACATGCGCGAGATCCTTCGCTGGCTCGACGGCGACAAGTAGAAACGTCGCGATCAGCGCCGCACCGAACCAAGGGCTTTGAACAGTGGACAGTCGCCGGCCCTCCTTACGGATGCGACTTCCGTGCGATGACTGCGCGGTGGACACACTCGACATCGACGGCCAGCGCGAGCATTACATGGTGCGCGACGCCGTCTGGAGCGCTGCGGGGATGAACAAGTTCCCTCGTCCCGTGCGTCCCGACGACATCCGAATCTGTGACGAGGGCGAGCCGCAGCTGTTCTACATGACACCGGTCGGCCTCATCAGTGAGTACCTCTGCGTCGGCTGTCTCGAGCGCCGCTTGGGTCGCCGGCTCACGCCAGCCGACTTCACGGCCGCCGCGATCAACCAGCCCAGCTCGGCAAACACTCCACGACTCGCAAGCAGACTCGCGTCTCAGCCACCCGAGGGCAATTCGCACGCGAAGGTCGGCACGTCATCGTGAGGGCGGCTATTGACCGTGCTCGTTCCGGGCGCTCCTCGCCTCGCGCTGGCGCCTGCTCGTACCCCTGCCGTGCCCATGATCCCCTTCCCTGGCTCTCACGCAGCGGCGAGCTCGCTCGCTTGCGGGATGCTCGCGCGGTCCGGGGGCTGATCGCTCCGCAGCGCTCGCGCTGTCGAACGCGCCCGCCGGTCAGTTGACGATCGGCCCGTGCGTTGGTGGGGATTGGTCGCGCGCCGGTGATGGGCGTGTTCGTGACCGTGATCTCGAACACGGATCGTCGCGAACTAAACGCCAGATTCGACCAACGTTTCGAGAAGCGCGCCGCTTGGCATGCCGGTCTCGGTCTCCCCGCACTGCTCGGCGGCCTCATCCACGAGTGCCACCGTGCCGCTGTCCTCGTGGAGGCGAAGCGAGGAACGTTGTACGAAGTCTGGGCGGAGCGGATCTGGGGACGCTCGGGCTGATGGTCTTTCTCGGATTCACGAGCTACGACCGGTCGCGCACCTGCTCCGCGGGAACCTCACGGGTTCAGGAGCTTGCGGTACCAGAGGACGTTGGTTCCTGATGGGAAGTTTTCGACTCTGCCCACCAGTTCGTATCCGTTTCGTTCATAGAGGCCGCGGGCCTGGAAGTCGTATGTGAAGTGGACGGTCTGTGAGCATCCGCGCGCTGCCGCTTCGGTTTCGGCGGCGGCGATGAGCCGCGTGGCGAGGCCGCGACCTCGGAGGCTCGGCTGGACCCAGAGGCTCTGTAGCTCGCAGCAGTCGCCCCAGGTCCATCCGCTGATGCCGGCTACGATTGCGCCAGCGTCGCGCACGAAGATCGCTAACTCGACTTCGTCACCGAGTCCCATGGCGGCGGACGCCTCACGACGGATCTGCGTTTCGAGGAATTCGAGGTCGAGCGGGTCCGGATCGTCCTCGACCTGGAACTCCACGCGGTCGACTCGTCAGGCGCCGACGATCTGCTCGATCAGCGAGACGTCGTCGAAGTATGTGCGGAACGACCGGATCTTCCCGTCGCGGAAGTCGGCCACTGTGACGCCGGGCAACTGGAGATGCCGTCCCGTTGCCTCCAGGACCGCATCGTCGCTGAGGACGAGCGGCCCGGTGTGATCGGCTTCGATGAGCCATTCGGCGAACGCCTTGTTGCCCACCTCGTCGATTCCGCGCAACCCGATGACGACGTTGGAGAACGCCTCCTCACGGAGGGCGGAGAGCTCGGCGAGTTCTGTCAGCCCCGACACGGTCATGTACGGCGACCACCCGACGACATCGTCGGTGAACAGGGTGCCCAGATCAACCGATGCGACACCGACCTCGGCCTCGAGCGCCTTCAGCAGCACGTCCTTACGGGATTCACTCATTGCAGCTTCCTGTCCTCGCAGTTATCGATTTGCTGACGTCCTTCGGGTAATCCGTGCTGCCGTTCAGGTCCCGAGGGCTTTCGCCTTCGCCGCCGCGAACTCTTCGTCTGTCAGCGTGCCCGACTGGTGCAGCTGCGCGAGGTGTTCGATCTCGTCAGCCGGGTCCGCCGGAGGCGGCGCAGACGCCGTCTGCTCCTGGCTCCTCAGCAGGCGCCTGCTCCTCGGCAGGCGGCTGATCGTAAGCCTGCGCGTCCTCATCGGCCTGGCTTCGCTCGTGGTGAACCATCGCCCCTCCGGCCACCGCTCCGGCCACGAGCGCCCGTCGCCTTACCCGTCGCCTGAATCCCATAAAGAACCCTTTCGTTTCGTTGGCGGTGACATGCAACTCTCAGGATGCCTGACCGAGGTCGCTGTTTGGTGGTGCGGGCCCACGATCACCCGGGTGATTCGGTGAGTTCGAGCTAGGACACCACCTACGCAACTTACAATCCCGGCGTGCGGACGCCGATCAGAAATCCGCCGGATCCGATGTACGCGGAGTTCGAGGTACATCGCAGGGGAGGAAGGTGGCCAGACCTCCGAGTCGACTGCCATCCCCCGTGAGCCTGGACGGACATCGTTCAGATTGCGAGAGTTCGAAGCTTGCTGTGTTTCGCGCCTGCGGCGCTCGTGGTCGGTCCGGCGCTGTGAGTTCTGGTGACCGCGCGTGCGAGGAGTTGGTTGAGCTCGGCGTCGAGCCGTTGGACGAGCGGGAGGTCTCCGTCCATCCGCCGGAGCATCTTGAGGCTGGCGCGGTAATGGGCGAGCTTGGCGCGGTTCTTGTGCTCGTTCAGCTGCCAGGCTGGCAGCAGCGCCAGCTCGCGGACCTTGGCGATCTTGTCGGCGGCGAAGACGGCGCGCGCGCCCGGGTTTACGCGCGCGATGCGGTCACGCAGCTCGCGCTTGCGGGATTTGTAATCGCCGAGCGATGGGTCGTCTGAGACCGATTCGACGAGCCGCGCGATCTGGGCTCCGAACTGGCGGTGGAGCTCGGCGCTGGTTGTCGCGGTCTTTTCGAGGACGTCGTGTAGCAACCCGGCGGCGATGATTTCGTCGGGCTGGCTGTCGCCGCGCAGCAGGCCTCCAACTTCGATTACATGGGTGATGAATGGCGCGTGGTCGATCTCGCGGCGCTGACCGGCGTGGCGAGCGCGGGCGAACCTCAGCGCCGCCTGTGCCATCGGCAACCCGGCGAACTGGCGTCCGGCGCGCCGGGGCCTGGCGGTGGCCATGCCTGGGGCCGTATCGTTGTGGATGACATCGGTCACCTCTGCGATCCCGTCTTCAACCGCCGCTTCTTATGGCTCGGAGTCATTTTCGGTGCTCGGCTGATCGTCTCCGGGTGGGGCGACCTTGCCTTCGTCGATCTCCACGGAGAGTTTGGCCTTCTCCTCCCGGTCTCCTGGGGTGAGCACGCCGGATCCGGCGGCGTGGGAGATTGGATCCCCACCACGGCCTCGGAGGATGATCGCGCAGCCGACCGCGATCGCCGCACCCACCAGCGGGCCGACCACGTACACCCAGTAAGCGGTCCAGTCGCCGCTGACAAGCGCCGGGCCGAACGAACGCGCGGGGTTCATCGACACGCCGCTCACCGGCGCCGCCCACAACCCGGCCAGCGCTATGTAGCCGCCGACCGCGAGGGCGCCGAGCGCCCCGACGTTCTGCGCCGCCGACGCCGTGCCGAGGATCACGCTGAGCAGCACGCCCGTGAGCGCGATCTCCATCAACAACGCCTGCCAATCCTTGTAGCCGGGTCCGGGAAGCGTCGCGCCGAGATGCTCGACGTTGCCAAACACCGCCAGCAGGAACAGGCACGCCAGCGTCGCGCCGAGCAGCTGCATGATGATGTAGCCCGGCACCCGCTTCCACGGAAAGTCGCCCCGCACCGCAAACGCAAGCGACACGCCAGGGTTCAGGTGGGCGCCGGAGACCGCACCCATGAACAGGATGATCGCCAGCACCATCAACCCCGGCGCGACGACCGCCGCCGCGAGACTGATCTGCCCCTTGGCGTGCAGAAGCCCACCCCCGGCCGCCACCAGCACCAGCATGAACGTGCCCAACAGCTCCGAGAACAGGCGGCGGTACTCGAGCTTCGGATTGTCGAAGTCCTGGCGATCCCCGAACTCCAGCGTCAGCAGACGCTGAGCCCTCGGCAGATCGTGGACCACGACATCCGTACGTTGTTCAATCGGCATGCTTTAACCCCGTGCTCTCTCCGACGCTCTAAAGGCCTGTTTCCACCTTGATGCGCCCGGTCTTCGCGGCCGTGCTGAGCGCCGCGTAGTCGAGTTCGTTCTGATCGGCGTAGAGCTCGGCGAAGTCCGCCATGGCCTCGTCGAGCGCTGCGCCCGAACCGAGGTAGGCGCTGATCGTGACGGCATCGCCGGAGCGCGCGTGGCCGCGGGCGAGCGTGCGTCCGCAGATCTCGGCGTACGCGGCCAGCTCTCTGGGATTCATGCCCTCGATGATGGCCGAGCCCTTGTTGTCCCACAGCTGGCGCATGTAGAAGTCCCACTTGACGCCATCCGGGCCGGTGACGCGGTCCCAGCCGAGCATGATGTCGCTGGCGGCCTGCATCAGCCGCTGACCCTCGACCACCCGCTGGCCGTGATTGGCGTACTGGCTCTTACCCAGAAACGGCTCAAGCACCGAGGCCTCCGCCTGCTTTAGCTGTAGAAACGACGGGTCCTCGTTGTCGCGGCCGACCATCAGGATGATCCACGCCCGGGTGCCGACGCTGCCGACACCGACGACCTTGCGCGCCGCGTCCACGTAGCGAAAGCGCTCCAGCAGATGCTTGCGATCGCCCTGCAGCGTGCGCCGGTAGCCACGGATCACCCCTCGCGCGAACGCCTCGACATCGCCGCCGTCGGCGAGATCCTCGATCGGCACGATCAGCGGCGGGTCGGCGGCGATCCGCGGCTCCCCATCGACGATCGTGGTGAGCTTGCTGAACGCCCGCAGGCTGTCCTTCGCGTGAGTCTTGGCGATGTTCTTCTCCATCATCTTGCGACGCTTCGCGCTCGCCGCTCCGCGGAACTGCGCAATCAGCGCGTCGGCGTCGACCCGCGAGTACCACAGATCGAACGTCTTCATCGACGCGAGACCCCGCATCGCCTCGCGATACGCGCGCGTGACGGTCAGATTCACCCCGCGCCGCTCCTTGCGCGAGAAACCCGAGATCGCGTCCGGCGACGGCGAAGCTCGCGACGAGCCGCTTGAGATCCCACTCAAACGGCCCCGGCAGCGTCTCATCGAAATCGTTGACGTCGAACACCAACCGCCGGTCTGGCGCCGCGAACGCACCGAAGTTCGACAGATGCGCATCACCGCACAACTGCACCCTCAAACCGGTCCTCTGAGAGCCGGCGAGATCCGCCGCCATCAGGTACGCGGCGCCGCGATAGAACGTGAACGGCGAGACCAGCATCCGCCCGTACCGGATCGGCACCAGCTCCGGCACCCGCGACGCCGCCTGCTCCTCCAACAACTCAACCGGATCACGACGCCCTGACGGCGCCAACCACTCGCCATGCACGCTCCGCGGCACCTTCGCCCGCGCTGCCTTTCCCCGAGCCGCGCGCTCGGCCACCGAGAAATGGGCGACCTTCCCGTTCCCGCCGGACTCATGCACCGTCGATTTGGCACTCGTGACAGTCATGTCTGTGGCTCCTCTTGGCGTCTTACGTAGTCGCGATCGTTGGGGATCGAGGCCCCGGCTGTCAGGCCGTGCCGGCCGCCATCTTCTGTTGGGCGTCGGCGATCGCGCCTTTCAGCGCTTTGACGTGGTTGCCTTCGGCCTCGCCGATCGCCTTTTTCACGGCGCGTGTGACTGCGGGTTCGACCTTGTCGGCTTCGGCGTGTGAGTAGGCGACGACGAGGCCGGCGCCGCCGAGCGGGATCGTCTCTCCGGCTTGGTCGCCGAGCTTCTCGCTGACCTCGTGGTGGAGTAGTTCGCCGGCGCCGGCGCCGATCGCAGCGCCGACCGCGGTCGCGGCGAGCAACGGCGGCGCGAACAGGCCGACGGCGAACCCGACCGCGCCGAGGCCCTCGGCCCCCTCGCGAACCATGTGGTCGGTCTGCTCGACCGAGAGGTTGCCCTCGAGGTCTTTGCTGACGATCACGGCGCCCTCCAGGTGGCCGCCGCACTCGAGCGCAGCGTTGTAGTCCTCCTCGGCGGCGTCCTTGGACAGGTAGCCGCCGATCAGGACGTCGATCGTGTCGTGGAGCTTCATCTAGAACCTCTTCCTAGCCGGACATCGCTCACGCTGTTAGCGCGTGCGCCGTGTGTCCGTGTTGGACAGCTTTGTGCGTTTCGTGCGCTTCCTCCGTGGAGGGGTGCGGGTTGACGTCGAAGGTGACCTTTTTGATCGTGCCGCTGAACGCGAACGGTTTGCGGTTCTCGTAGCCGAGGTCGACGACGCCGGCGTTGTCGCGGCCGATGTCCATCCCGGCATAGCCGGAGAAGCGGATCGGGACGGTGTGATCCATCCGCCCCTTCCCGACCGGCTTGTCGTTGATGAACAGGGTGACCTCGCCGCCCGTGGCGGGCTTGGCCGCGTCGGCGGCGAACTGCATCCGGACGGTCACCCGGCCCTCGGGAAGCGGTTCCTCGGCCTGCTGGCGAAAGACGAACACGCCCATCATCGAGTAGGTGTGCGTCAGCTTGCCGTCGTCGACGAATAGCGAGAACCCGCCGAGGTGGTCGGCCTCGGCGACGATCACTCCTTCGGCGCCGCCCGGTGGGATCACGAGCTCGGCGGTGATCGTGTAGGAGTGGTTGTAGATCCGCGGGATCATCCCCGACAGGACGTTCTGAACATCACCGCGGAACTCGTATTTGGCGGTCTCCGGAAGCGGGGGCACCATTCCAAAGAACCCCGCGAGCGGGGCCATCAGCGGCAGCACGTTGTACTTCCCGGCCTCCTGCCAGAACAGCTCCCTCAGCTCCTTGACCTTCTCGGGATGCTCTGAGGCGAGATCGTGGGCCTGAGTGAAGTCGTCGGGCAGGTAGTACAGCTCGGTCGGATCTTGATCGGGGTCCCACACGCCCGGCGTGTAGGGCTTGATCGCGTCGGGCGTGAGGACCCACGGGATCCGGGCGGTCTTCATCGACAGCCACCACCCGTCCTTGTACATCGAGCGGTTTCCGATCGTCTCGAAGTACTGCTGGGTGTGGCGCTCGGGAGCGTCGGCGTCGGTCAGCGAGTCGGCGAACGTGACGCCGTGCATCGGCTGCTGCTCGATCCCGTCGATGTGCGTCGGCATCGGGATGCCGGTGATGTCGAGAATCGTCGGACCGATGTCGATTGCGTGGCTGAAGTGCGACCTCAGCGCACCGGGTTCCGTGATCCTGTCGGGCCAGTGGACGACGAGCGGGTTGCGGGTCCCGCCGAGATGCGAGCCGACCTGCTTTCCCCACTGAAACGGCGTGTTGCCCGCCCACGCCCACGCGGCGGAGTAGTGCGGGTCCATCATCGGGCCGCCCCACGCGTCGATGCCTCCGTAGCGCTCAGAGAGCTGGAGCTGCATCTCGTCGCTCAGCGGGATCCCGTTCTGCATCGTCAGCTCGTTGAACGAGCCGGTGATCGTGCCCTCCATGCTGGCGCCGTTATCCCCCCAGATCCACAGCACCAGCGTGTTCTCGAGTTCGCCGAGCTCGTCGATCGCGTCGATCACCCGCCCGACGTTGTGATCCGCGTTCTCGGAGAAGCCTGCGTACACCTCCATCTGGCGCGCGTAAAACGGCTTCAGCTTCTCAGGAACATCGTCCCAGGCCGGGAACGCCTCATCGCGAGCTGTCAGCTCCGCATCGGCGGGGATCACCCCGAGCGCCTTCTGCCGCGCGAATGTCTCCTCGCGCAGCTTGTCCCAGCCCTGATCGAACTTGCCCTTGTACTTCGCCGCCCACTCCTCGGAGACATGATGCGGGGCGTGGCTGCAGCCCGTCGCGAAGTACGCGAAGAACGGTTTCTTGGCGTCCTGCGCGCGGATCGCGTGCAACCACTCGATCGTCTTATCCGCCATCGCATCAGGCAGGTAATACGGGTTCTCCTCGTCATAGAACTCCGCCGGAGTGCCGATGATCTTCTGGTTCTCAGCCAGGCACGGGTCCCACTGCGACGCGCCGCCGCCGAGGAACCCGTAGAAGTAGTCAAACCCCCAGCCGACGGGCCAGCGATCAAACGGTCCCGAGGGGCCCTGCTGACCGTCCGGCGTCAGATGCCACTTACCGAACGCCGCCGTGCTGTACCCGTTGTCCCGCAAAATCCTCGGGAACGGCACGCAATCATCCGGCACAAACGCCGTGTAACCGGCGAACCCGGTCGAGAACTCACCGACCGAACCAAACCCAACCGCGTGACTGTTGCGACCGGTCAGAAGCGCAGCCCGCGTCGGCGAGCACAACGCCGCGACGTGGAAGCGGTTGTACCGCACCCCCTCCTGCGCGATCCGCGAGTAATTCGGGGTGTCGATCGGCCCGCCGAACGTCCCGGCATTCCCAAAACCGGCATCATCGATCAGCACCAACAGCACGTTCGGCGCGCCATCGGGAGGCTCGACGTGCCCGAGCTCCTCCCAGTCCGGCTTTGAGCCCCCAAGCGTCTTGTTAGCCACCCCCCCGAACGGCCGCTTACGGATGGGAAGCTTGCTTCGATCAGGCTGGCTCATCAACTCGCCTCCAGGCAGGTTGGGGTCAATCGTCGTCTGTTCAAGGACTCGCGTAGAAGGCTCACGGGATCTGTGACCCCGGTCATCACCCGATCCGGGCTAGATCGAACGCCGTGTGAGCAGCGACGAGCTGCCCACACCCGGGAGTGCGATCCCTGGTCGCGACGATCCAAGCCGCCGTTATGGGAGCGCCACGTCATCCCATCGATCGCGGACGCGGCCCGCGGTCCCGGTTCTCCTTCGATGACGAGGCGGTAGCGATGCGCTGACATACGAGCTTCAGGATGCCCGGCCGGGGCAGCGGTTTGGGCCGTGTGGGCCGAGGATCACCCGGGTGATTCGGTGAAATTGAGCAGGGCGAGCGCGTGGGCGCGCGACCACGTTCGCCCGCGACGCTACGTCCAGCTTGCGGTACCGCTCGCGGGTGTGGGTCTTGACGGCATTCAGCGAGAGCAGAGTCGCGCGCCGAGCTCACGTGGGAAGACCTGCGAGGCTGCTGATCTCGGCCGCGACGGCGTTCGCGCGGCCGAGATCAGGGGGGCTTGTCTAGCGGCGGCGAGCTACGCGCCGAGATGTTCGGCGTGCCATTCTGCGCGCTGCGAACATCGGATGGGTGGTCGGGTGCCTAGTTGGCCGTTGCGGCGGTTTCGATCGCGTGGAGCTGTTGCGCCTCCTCGGCTGTCGCGAGGCCGACTTCGACCAGGTCGAGCGGGCTGACGAACCCGTCGCTGATCCGGTAGCCGCCGGCCTCGGCGATCGCGTCACGCAGTGGGACCGCCCAATGATGCTCGAGCAGGATCAGCGCGGCGGCCGAGTCGTTCGGGATCTCCTCGATCACGTCCCAAGCCTGCTCGTCGGAGAAGAGCTCGACGCCGTCACTCGCTGCTTCGGCGCCGACCGCGGCGCCTTGCTCGGCGCCTTCCTCGCCAGCGATTCCGAGGCCGACGAGGGCGCCTACAACGCTGCCAACCTCGATCGCCTCTTCCTTGGTCAGGTTGCTGAGATGCTGGACCTCTATCTCTCCGTCGGCATCCTTGTGGACCGCGAGCGCGTCGATCACGCGAACGGTCCCCTCGTCATGCAGGCGTTCGAGCTCCGAGATGATCTTCCCGTGAAACTCGGGGTGGTTGAAGCCCACCACGATCAGCTGAACAGGTCCGATAGTCATTGCTTACCACCTCTCTAATGGGATTGCACTGGGGGTTGCGCTGAGCGTCGGTACATCGCTACTGGGCACCGGGCGCCGCGTTCTCGTCCTCTCCGTAGATCACGAGTCCGTGGAGGATCCACGGGCACAGTGCGAACACCCCCAGCGACCAGAACGGGTGGGTCCCGCCGATCGCTAGCAGCGCCTCGAGCGCGCCCAGGGCCGCGCCGATGATCCCGATGATCCGCCCGTACGCGTTGCCGGCGAATAGCGAGAATCCGGCGGTCAGCTGGATCACGCCGAGGATCACGGTGATCCATCCCCAATGTGTGGAGGTTCGCAAACACGTATGAGGTGCTCGCGGTGAAGAAGTGGGCGTTTCCGATCGCCCCGAACCCGTAGATGATGTTCAGCGTGCCCGCGATCAACAGCAGGATCGCGACGAACACTGCCCGGCCCATACCTTTCATTGTTCAATCTCCTGTCTGGCCGCCCGCAGGGCCGCCGTGGTCGTTAGTTCGTCATAACCCGGTTTGGGCCACTGAGCTCGCTGCAGCCAACGGCCGCAGCGAGCAGAGAGAGCTCACGCCTTTACGGTCCCTTGGAGTTGGCACCAGGGTTGTGGCGATCGATCCCGGGTGGTTGTGTGTGCGGCTGGGCGGTGGTCCGCGCGTTGTCGGTTTCAAGCGGGGTGAGGCTGTGCAGCGTGAGTCCGAGGCTGGCGATCCGTGCGATCAGCCCCTGGAGATGCGATTGGTCGATCACCGGGCCGGTGATCTCAGTCTCGCCGTCATGGGCGCGGAGCGTCATCCCATCGAACGCGGACGTGTAGCGTGGGCCCAGTTCTCCTTCGATCACGATGCGGTAGCGATGCGGCGACATGCGAGTCCCACGGTGACGCACGGTGGCCGCGGTTCGGCCCGTGTGGGCGGAGGATCACCCGGGTGATTCGGTGCGGTCGAGCAGGCCGAGCGCTTCTGCGCGCGCGATCGCGTCCGCTCGCGAGGTTGCGCCGAGCTTGCGCTACAGCTCGCGGGTGTGGGTCTTGATTCAGTGAGATGTAGAGCCGCGCGCCGATCCCGCGTCGGGAGAGACCGGTCGCAGGGCGCCGCAGCGCGGAGAGCTCGGCCGCGCAGGTGAAGGCTGCAGTCCGCCTCAGGCGACTGGTACCGACGTCGACGGTGCTTTGGGGCGGAACGGTTGCATTTCCTCGCGGCCTGGGCCAACGACGACCCGGGTGGACTCGGGCACCTCGTTCCAGACGCCGGCGACGTCACCGAGGGGCTCGGAGACGATCAGCCGCGCGTCGTCTGAGAACTCTCGGAGCTCTTCCCGGTCGGGATACCGCTTGCGCAGGGTGGGAACGTCGGTGGTGTAGAACAGCGAGCGCGAGTTGTGCTCGCTGGAGTAGCGGAACGCCCAGATGCTCTCGCCGTCGGTCGTCGCGATCGTGCCCTGGAACGGGTGCGGCACATCGTGGCGGCCGGCGATCGCTTCGATGACCCCGATCGCCTGCTCGACGGCGGCCGGAGGGTCGTCCACTAGACCGAGGGTCAGTGCCAGGTAGAACAGCACTTCGGTGTCGGCCTGGCCCTGGATCTCCGGATACAGCGATGGGTCGATGGCCAGGACGAGGTCGCGTTTGATCGTCGCGAACTCGTTGATGTAGCCGTTGTGCATGAACAGCCACCGGCCATGGCGGAAGGGGTGGCAGTTGGTCTGCTGCACGGCGCTGCCAATTGCCGCCCGGATATGCGTGAAGAACAGCGGCGAGCTGATGTGGCCGGCGAGCTCACGCAGGTTGCTGTCATTCCAGGCCGGTTCGGTGCTGTGAAACATCCCGGGTGTGTCCGGCGTGCCGTACCAGCCGACGCCGAACCCGTCGCCGTTGGTGGGCTCGGCGCCGAGCCGCGAGTGCAGGCTTTGGTCGACTAGCGAGTTAGTCCCCCTGTAGAGCACGTCTTTCATGAGGATGGGGGCACCTGAGTATGCGAGCCAGCGGCACATGTGCCGCTCCTTTCTGTCGGGTTGTCAGATCGGTCCACGTTCACTGCCTTCGGTCGAGGGGGGGCCGATCCGGCGCTTGGAACAGGTCAGCGAGACTGGCGACTAAGTTGTCGAGCCGTCGGTTACGTGCGACGAACGCGCGCTGACGATCGGCCCCGGTCGTGGCTGCGAGCTGCTGCACATGATCGAGCGCGTCGGCGCACCCGAGCACGAGCGCGTGCGGACGACACTTGGCCAGCAGGGCGTCGAGCATCTCTCGCACCGGGATCAGACAACGTGCCGCCGGGTCGATCAGCCGGGCGTCCATTCCGTCACGGGCGGCCAAGAAGCGGTTCTCGGCAAGAACCTCCGAGCTCGGCATCTGTGATGAGGATTCCTCTTCGAGCTCGAGACGAGCGAGCGACTGGATCAGCGCGACCAGGGGAGTGACCTCCCGGACCCGCGACTGGGCATCCATCACCCTCACCTCGACGGTCCCGAGCGCGGGCTGCAGCCGCACGTCCCACCACAAAAAGCTCGGATCGGCTATGGCCCCTGAGGCGATCAGCTCGTCGACCGTCTCGACGTAGTCGATGTAGTCAGCGAACGATCGCGGCGGTCCTGTGCGCGGAAAGGCCTGGAAGATCACCGTGCGCGCAGACGCAAAGCCGCAATCGCGCCCCTGCCAGAACGGGGAGTTAGCCGACAGCGAAAGCAGAACTGGGATGTTGGCGCGCAGACCGTTGAGCAGCCGGATCGCGTCCTCGGGGCTTGGCGCGCCGACGTGCACGTGCAGGGCCATTGTCGGCTCGCGCCTGGCGAGCACGCGCAGCGAGTCGTTGAGTGCGCGGTAGCGGGCGGCGCCGGAAACCTCCGTCTTCTCTCGGACAGTAAATGGATGCGTACCTGCGGCGGCCGCAGCCAGGCCCATCGCGTCCAACTCCCGCGAAAGCCGGTTCCGCAGCGAAGTCAGCTCTGCGACGACTCCTTCCACATCCGGGTGGATGCCCGTAGCGAGTTCCACGACAGCCGCATGTGTCTCCGGCGAGGTGTGCGGCGAGATCTCGTCCGAGAGCCGCGCGAGAACGTCGTCGCCCGACTGGGCCAGCGACCAGTCGCGCGGCTCGAGCAGCATGACCTCCTCCTCGACCCCGAGCGTATATCGCTGATCGAGCTCGTCGTTCCAGCGCGCCCACAACGGGCAGCCGCCGCCCGGCCAATCGCCGGGCCCGCCGACCGGGTCGGGATACGAGCGCTGGTATGCCTCAGGTTTGACCCTCACCGCGGGCCATGTCCGTTATTCCGCGGATCGTTCGTAGTAATGCACTCTCGCGTGTCGGGGAGTTCGACCATCCGCTCGACCTCCGCGGCTGCCCTTTCCTCCTCGCCAAGGGCAGCCACGAAGGCGCGGTAGCGCGCGGCGCGATCGCGGCTCTCGGCGGCCAGCCACGCGTTCCACGCGCGCGTGACCCGCTGCGCCGAGCGCCGCCAGTCCTGCAGCTGCTGAGTCTGCCGTAGCGCCGTTTCAGGGGTCCCCGCGTCGCGGTGATCAGCGACGCGGGGGTTGACCCGAGGGGATTCGTGTCTTCTCGAACGAAAGAACACGTGCCTCACTCCGAGAGGCGGCGACCTCGATTACCTGTACTTAGTTCGCGCTGGAGATCCGCTGGCCGTAAGCAATGAGGCCGTAGATCGCGAGGATGTCGAGCGTGAAGATCGACAGCGACCAGAACGGGTACGCCGGGATCATCATCAGCTGCACGATCGCGTTGCCGGCGAGAACGATCACGCCGACCCAGCGCGAGAACTGGTTCTTGACGAACACGCCACAGCCGACGGCCCACTCGAGCACGCCGATGCACAGCACGACCCAGCCCCAGGTGTTGAGGCTGCCGGTGATGTAGTGCGCGTTGGCGGTGAAGAAGTGCGCGTTGCCGATCGCGGCGAGGCCCTCTATGAAGTTCAGGGTCCCCAGCATCAGCAACAGCGCGCCGGCAAACAGCACCCAGCCTGAGCCGCGCTCGTCGTCTGCGGCGTAGCGGTCGTAGTCTGCTGGGACTTGTGTTGGGGGAGTTGCTTGAACAGCCACTTTGCCCTCCTTGAGCTGGGAGGTTGGGGAGTTCGCGGTGTAAGCCCGCGCTGCGCCTCAGCATGCCTGATGGTCGGGGCGGTTTGGCCCGTGGGTGCGGAGGATCACCCGGGTGATTCGGCGAGGTCGAGCAGGCCGAGCGCTTCTGCGCGCGCGACGGCGTCCGCTCGCGAGGTTGCGCCGAGCTTGCGGTACAGCTCGCGGGTGTGGGTCTTGACGGTGTTCAGCGAGATATACAGCCGCTCGCCAATCTCGCGTCGAGAGAGACCGGTCGCGAGGCCCTGCAGCACCGCGAGCTCCGCCGCGCTCGGCTCCTCGACGATTTCGCGGTTCCCCGCGTTCGCTCGGGCGATGCTCAGGTCCTGCTCGACGGTGGCCGCGATTACCGGTAGCCGCCCCGGATCTGGGAACTCCCCGATCACCCTTTGTGCGCGCTCGAGGTCGCTTGCAGCGCGCTCCAGCCGCGATCGCGCGACCCGCACGTGCGCGAGCACGAGCAGGGCGTGCGCGTGACCGACGGTGGGCTGCGGCGCGCGTCGCAAACGCTCGCCGCGCAGCGCCTCACGCTCGGCCTCGTCGAGACGTCCCGTCGCGATGCACGCCAGCGCAAGCCCAAGGTGCGCCAACGACACCGTCCACAGATCCGCTTGAAACCGCTGGCGCGCGAAACTGATCGCCTGACGTGCCCACGCCTCCGCACTCTCGGTTCGCCCTTGCTCGGCGTCGATGAGCGCGAGCAACCCAAGGCCGACGACGTAGCCGTCGGGAACGTCGGGCGCATCGGGTCGCTCGACGGCCTGCAGCGCGATCCGCCGCGCGTCGTCGAGATCGCCGGCGAAAAACAGGGCCTGCGACAGGCTCGCGAGGACGCCGACGCTCAGGACGTCCGCGCCCGCACGAGCGGCCGCGACCGCGCGGCGAGCGTGCTCGACGGCCGCGCCCACGTTGCCCCGCTCGATCAACGCGGCGCGGGTGACTTCCACAACCGCCTCGTCGTAGGGCGACCACAGCTGCGGCCGCTCCCGGCGAGCCTGCTCCGCTATCGCAAGCAGCCGCTGAACGTCGACCGCCGGGCGGGCGAGCATCGCCAGGGCAAACGCCCCTGCTGCTGGCAGCGATGGGTGCCCGAGGAGCAGCTCGGGGGGAAGCCAGCGCACCCAGCCAAGAAATTGTTCGATCCGCCCTCCCCAGACGAAGTCACGGTCGTGCTCGACGAGCAGCTCGGCCACCGTTTCGGCGTCCCCAGCGGCGCTGGCGTACTCGATCGCGTCGTCGACGAGCCCGTGCGCCCGGCACCAAGCCGCGGCGCCGCGGCGCAGAACAAGGGCGTCCTCACGCCCGAGCTCCAGCTGCAGAAGCTCGCCGAACAGATGGTGATAGCGATACCACCCCCCGCGTGCGTCCAGCGCGACCAGGAACATGTTCGAGCGCGCGAGCTCCGCCAGCACCGCGGCCGAGTCGTCGCGGCCGAGGACTGCGTCACAAAGCTCGGGGGTGAACCGGCCCAGCACCGAGGTGCGCAACAGAAAGTCCCTTGTGTCGGGCGGGAGCGCGGTTAGAACCTCATCCGTCAGGTAGTCCGCGACGTGCCGAGCGCTGCCGACGAACGCCCGCACGCCCTCATCGGGATCCTCGAGGTCGCGAAGCCAGAGCGCCGCCAGATACAGCCCGGCAGGCCATCCCTCCGTACGCTCGACGAGCAACGCGACGTTCTTGCCCGACAGCTCGATGCCCTGACTCACGATCAGCTCACGCGCCTCATCGACCGTGAACGCAAGCTCGCCTGCGCGAATCTCCCTCAGCGCGCCCCGCGCCCGCAACCGCGCCACACTGATCGCCGGCTCCGAGCGCGTCGATGCAAGCACGCGCGCATTCGGGGGCAGCCGATCGATCGCGTGCGCAATCGATCGAAGCGAACGCTCGCCCGTCACCGTGTGCAGGTCATCAAGAACGATCGATACTGGCCGACCGTATCTGAACAGGCCGTTCATCGTCTCATCGACGGCCGTCTCGACCACCCCGCCACGGGCGCCGAGTGCCATCAGCGCCGGACCTCCGAGGCCTTGGCCGAGCCTCTCGACGGCCGTCGCCAGATGCGTCCACAACCGCACCGGGTCATCGTCGGCCGCGTCGAGCGACATCCAAATGACGGGCTCGGGGCGCTCAGTGCACCAGGATCGCAGCAGAGTCGTCTTGCCGTAGCCGACCGGCGCGCTGACCACGGTGAGCGCGGCCCCGCCGTCGCCATCGACGAGCTCAAGCAGGCATGACCTGCGCAACACCCCCGACTGAAGCCGGGGCAGCGCGATCTTCGGCTCGATCACTCGGATCGAGCGACCCCGGTGCGTTCCCTGTGAACTCATCTCAATAGCTGCGGTCCCGATCCCCACCGGGTGAACATCAATCACCCGGGTGAACATCACCCGGAGTTGACTACACGCCGGACAACCAGAGCGATGATGTCGTCGTCAATGAACCGGAGCATCCGTGGAAACCCGCAAGTACAGACCGCGATAATCGCTGAGGCGCGTCAAGAGCGTGACCAGGTCGGCCAGGACTGGCGACCCCGCGGGACAATTCCCGACAGTCTCGTCGCGGCGCTGACGGCGTGGAGCGGTCGATGCCGCGCGCTCAGGGCCCGAAACCGCGAACTCGCCGATGAGGTCAGACAGCTCACGCGGAGCGCCGCTACCTGCGATCGCAGATGGCCGCCGTTCACACGAACGAAGGAAGACATGACCGACATCAATGTTGATGAGTTCGGCTCGACCCGGGCGCTTGTAGTTCTCCCCCGCCGGCGGCCGGACCCGTTCCCGCGCCCGACCCGAGCAGGAGCGTGCGATGCCTGAGAATCAGGCCAACGACCGTGGCTCCGTCGTTGTCACGGGGACGTCGACCGGGATCGGTGCCGCCACGGTGGACCGTCTCGCGAACCTCGGGTTCCACGTCTTTGCCGGCGTCCGGCGTGAGGAGGACGCCCAGGCCGCGCGGAGTGTGGCGAACGGGACCGTGACGCCGCTGATGATCGACATCACTGACGCTGCGATGATCGCGGCTGCGGCGGAGACGGTCGAGCAGGTCGTCGGCGAGCGCGGTCTGGCGGGGCTCGTCAACAACGCCGGGATCGTCAAACCGGGGCCGCTCGAGTTCCAGCCGCTCGATGATTTCCGCCGCCAGCTCGAGGTCAATCTGATCGGCCCGCTGTCCGTGATCCAGGCTTTTCTGCCCTTGATCCGTCGCGGCCGCGGGCGGATCGTCAATGTCGGTTCAGTCGGCGGCCTGCTCGTGCTCCCGATCCAGGGCGCCTACAGTGCGTCGAAGTTCGGCCTTGAGGCGCTCAGCGATGCGCTCCGGCTCGAGCTGCGCCAGTGGAAGATCCCCGTATCGCACGTCGACCCCGGCGTGACAGACACGCCGATCTTCGGCAAGACCTTGGGCGAGCTCGACGGGGCTCTCGACGCGCTGCACGAGCGGGGTCACGACGAGTACGACGCCCAGTTTGCGGCGGTCAGGAAGGTGGTCGAGAAGTCGCCCGACTCCGCCGCGTCGCCCGACGATCTGGCCAAGGCGATCGAGCACGCGCTCACGGCGAGCAAGCCGAAAACCCGCTACCACGCAGGGCACGGCTCGAAGGAAGCGTTCGTCGCGGCCCGCACACTGACCGACCACGCCAAGGACAGGATCGTGGTCCACGAGGTCGGCCTGCCGGCGCCCGAGTAGGACAACACGAAAAGGAGATAACGATGGATGAGCAAAGGCCGACCGTTCTGTTCGTCTACTACACGTTCACGAAGCAGACCGGCATGGTTGTCGACGCGATCGCGGAGAAGCTGACGGCGCGCGGGTGCGCGGTGACGAAGTCCGCGCTCGAGTTCCCCGACCCGCACTATGGCGGGCGATTCTCGAAGCTGCCCATGTCCTGGCCGATCTGGAACATCGTCGGGATGCTGCCGGCTCAGATGCGGCGCAAGACCGGCGACATCACCATCCCGCCCGAGGCGCAGCACGGGGATTACGACCTCGTCGTGTTCGGATCGCCGACTTGGTGGTTGACCACGTGCATGCCGGTGCGCTCCTACCTTCACTCCCCCGCCGCGAAGTCCGTCCTCGACGGCAAGCCGTTCGCGGCCGTGTCGGTCTCGCGCCGCTACTACAAGGGCAACCTTGGCGACATCAAAGAGCTGGGCGAGCAGGCCGGCGGAAAGTGGGCCGGCGGCACGCACTTCGTCTCGGACGGAAACCAGGTGATGTCAATGGTGTCCTGGCTCGTCTTCATGCGCAAGAACGAACCTAGAAGCCGCTACCTCGGCCTGTCATTGCCGCGAGCGAACCTCAAAGCGAACTACGGGGAGCTCGCGAAGCGCTTCGCGGACGAGCTGGCCGACCAGGTCTTCAGTCCCGCCGCGGCTGACGTCGCGAGCTAATCGAGACACCCGCCCCAGCTGGCCGCTTGTCACACAGCTACGGACAGAGCTCGAGAACGCCCGGCATCAGCAAATGGCCCGCTCGCACTTCCCGGTGCCGTACGTCTCTCGCCCAAGGCGAGATCCTCTGGGATCTCGTCGCCGAGGGCCTCGGTTGCTCGTCGAGGACGGCCGCGAGGGCGTGGCGACAAGTGACACGACGCACATCACTGTCTCAGGTTGTTCGTGATGGGTAAGGCGATCGGGGAGATCCTGCCGTACGCGGTCGCGGCTGCGATCACGGTGTCGGCGATCATCGGGATCATTCTGATGCTCGTAACGCCGAAGGCGAAGACCAACGGCACCGCGTTCGCCGTGGGGTATGTGCTCGGGTTCGCCCTCGTGGGGACGATCGTGATCGTGCTCGCGGGCGGCAAGGACTATTCGTCGGGCAGCGGCCCGACGCAGACCGTCAGCATCATCAAGCTGCTGCTCGGACTCTTGCTGCTGGTCGCCGCCGTGCGCCAATGGCGCGGACGCCCGAAGGAGGGCGAGCAGTCGAAGATGCCGAAGTGGATGGCCACGATCGACTCGTTCACGGCCGGGAAGTCGTTCGGGCTCGGCGTTCTGCTGTCCGCCGTGAACCCGAAGAACCTGGCGATGTCACTCGCCGCCGGCCTAGCGATCGCCCAGGCGGCGATCCCGACGGGCCAGGAGGCCGTTGTGCTGATCATCTACATCGTGATCGGCGCGAGCACAGTACTCGCGCCGATGGTCGTGTACTTCGTGATGGGGGATCGGGCAGCGGCGATCCTCGGCGGCTGGCGGAAGTGGCTGGAGGAGAACAACGCCGTCGTCACCGCGGTGGTGCTGCTCATGTTGGGAGTGGTGCTGATCGGCCAGGGCATCACGGGGCTGTCGTGAACGATTCACTTAGCTGCAAGCACCCTCGTGCGCGGCGGGCGCATCAATCTCCGTGACCATCAACGGCAATGGGCCAAGTAATCCTTCTATCGCTGACCGCGTCCTTGAACCCGACACTGGTCGCCGCCACGACGGTGATGCTGCTGCTTCCGAGTCCGTCGAAGTTGATGCTGGGCTATCTGCTCGGTGCGTACGTGACGAGCATCACGCTCGGGCTGGTGATCGTGTTCTCAGCGAGCTCGAGCACGACGAGCACGACCGAGAACACGCTGAGTCCAGCGGTCGACATCGCGTTGGGGTTGCTCGCGTTGGTCGGTGCTTGGGTTGTTTGGAGCGGGCGTCACGAGCGCTTTGTAGAGCGCCGGCGGGCGCGCAAGGCGGCAAAGCCGGATAAGGGTCCGCCGCGGTGGCAGCGGGAGCTGAGCAAGGGGTCTGCGCGGACCACGTTCTTGGTCGGGATGCTGCTCACGCTCCCGGGTGCCTCCTACCTAGCCGGGCTCGATGAGATCCACAAGCTGAACTACTCGACGACGGTCACAGTGCTGGTCGTGATCGGCTTCAACCTGGTCATGCTGTGGCTCCTCGAGGTCCCGCTCGTCAGCTTCTTGGTGGCTCCAGACTGGACACCGCGCGCGATCGAGCGAGCCAAGGCGTGGGTATCGCGGCACTCACACGTGTTCGCCGTGAGAGGACTCACCCTGCTGGGCGCACTGTTGATCATCAAGGGCATCATCGGACTGACCAGCTGACGTCCACGCCTCGCGACCGGTCTCTAGCGACTCGAGATCGGCGTGCGGCTTTACATCTCGCTGAACAACGTCAAGGAGCCACACCCACGAGCTGTATCGCAAGCTCGGTGCGAGTTCGCGGGCGGACACGGTCGCGCACGCTGAGGTGTTCGGCCTGCTTGAGCGGACCGAATCACCCGGGTGATCCTGGCCCGTAACGCCCCAACCGCAGCAGTCGTCAGGCATGCTGGGGTCGGAATGTCACCGCATCGCTACCGCGTCGTAGTCGAAGGAGAACTGGGACCACGCTACGCATCCGTCTTCGACGGAATGACGCGCCGACCGCGACGATAGTTGCCGGTGACTACTTGAGGATGCCGCTGGGTGACGATCGACAGCCCTGCTGCCCTCAATCGGGAGTCGGTCGCGGATCCTCGCGCGCAATTCCGTTACGGAGCCGTGTTCCTGCTGACGTTGGCGGCGGTGGTGTTCGTGATCGCGGCGCCGAGCGCGAACTGGTCACGCGCGGTTACGCTGACGATCGAGAGCGCCGCGCTGATAGTCGCGCTCGCCACATCGCGCGAGCGCGCCCAGGTCCGCCATCGCCGGGCACTGGTTGTCGGCGTGGTGATGATCGTCCTGATCCTAGGCGTCGGGATCGGCGCCGTCTCCGAGCAGCTCACAGCGCTGCTGCTCGCGCTGGTCACGGCGGCTGTGCCGGTGGAGATTGTCCGGGGGGCGGTCCGGCTGCTGCGCGAGCGGGGCGTCACCATCCAAGCGGTGGCGGGCGCGCTGGCGATCTATCTCTCGATCGGTCTTGTCTTCGCCTGGATTATCAGCTTCATCACCCATGTCGATTCCACCCTTTACTTCGCGCAGCACACCAACGGCACCGAGGGGGACCGGGTCTACTTCAGCTTCACCGTGCTGACGACGACGGGCTTCGGCGACTTCTCCGCTGCGACCCCGGCCGGACATGCCCTCGCGGTGATCGAGATGCTCACCGGCCAGCTGTATCTCGTCACGGTCATTGGGCTGCTGATCGGCAGCTTCGTCGAAAGGCGGAAGACTGTATGAGGCGAGTCGCTTCCTCGGAGGATCTCGCGCCGAAGTGATCCGCGGCCGTTACACGCGCGAACGCCTGGCCGTCCCGACTCTGTTGCTGTACGGCACGGGCGATCGCGCGGTCCGCGCCGAGATTCTGCGCGGCTACGAGCGCTATTGCGAGGACTTGCGAATCGAGCTGTTAGCGGGGAGCGGACACTTCGTGTGCGGCGCGGAGCCGGAGCTCGTCGCTGAGCGGATGCTCGATTTCGTGCGCGAGCCGCCGGCGGTTGCGGCCATTGTTCCTACGATGATCGGAGTTTCGCGATGACTGAGATCACTGGCGGCGAGCTGCTCGCTCGCGCGCTGCAGGCTGAGGGGATCGAGTTTCTGTTCGGCCTTCCGTCCCCCGAGATCGATCCGCTGCTGGCCGCGTTGGAGCAGCACGGGATCCGGCTTGTGCCGATCCGCCACGAGGCGGCCGGCGCGCATATGGCCGAGGGCTTGTACAAGACGACGGGCAGGGTCGCGGCGGTGCTCGGCAATCCCGGCCCCGGCTCGGCGAACCTCCTCCCGGGCGTTGTGACAGCCTTGCACGAGGGCGTGCCGCTGCTGGCGATTACCTCCCAGCATCGCCTTGGCCTCGTCTACCCGTCGTCGCCCGCGACGTTCCAGGGGCAGGATCAGGTCGACCTGTTTCGCCCGGCGGTGAAATGGGGTGGACCGATCCTCGAACGCCAGCGCATTCCCGAGGTCGTCCGGCTCGCGTTTCGCGAGATGTGGAACGGCCGCCCGGGACCGGTGCACATCGACCTGCCGGCCCCGTTTCTGTATGAGACCGGCGAGGACGACAGCCCGCCGATTCGCCTCCCGGCGAGCTACCGGGCGCACGGCCCGCGCGCGTGCGAGGAGCAGCTCGCGGAGGCTGCCGGGCTGCTGGCATCGGCCGAGCGCCCGCTGGTCGTCGCCGGCAGCGGTGTCGACCGCAGCGCCGCGAACGAAGCCCTGATCGAGCTGGTCGAGATCCTCGGCTGCCCCGTGATCACGACGATGGCCGGTCGCTCGGCCGTTCCGGGCGATCACCCCAACTACCTGTTCGGCTTCGGACCCGCCGGCGATCTCGCCCGCGCCGAGGCTGACGTGATCCTCGTCGCCGGGTCGCGGCTCGGGAACCTCGATGTCCCCTATGACAAGTACTGGGGCGACCCCGCCGGACAGCAGCTGATCCAGATCGACATCGACCCGCGGCACCTCGGCGTGACGCGGCCGCTCGCGCTCGGCATCGTCGGCGAGCTGCGCCACGCGCTGCAGCATCTGAACGCCCGTCTGCTAGCGAGCTCGCTCGGGCCGCGCGACGGCGGCGATCTCGAGCGCTACCGAGCGCTCGACATCGAGGTCCGGATGGCGCAGGCGGCGCCGATCCTCGAGTGGCAGGGCCCGGGCATCCACCCCGCGCACGCGATCGGCGCGGTCGGAGCCGTGTTCGGTCCGACGCGGTCTACACCGTCGATGGTGGCAACACGTCACTGTGGGCTTACTCGGTGCTGCCGCCGACGCTCCCGCGCTCCTACCACAGCATCCTCGAGCTCGGGATGCTCGGCACCGGCATCCCGTCGGCGGTCGGCGCCAAGCTCGGCGCCCCGGATCGTGAGGTCGTGTGCGTGACCGGCGACGGCGCGGCGGGCTTCAACATCATGGAGATGCAGACCGCTGCCCGCGAAGGCGTGGCCATCACAACCGTGGTCCTCGCCGAGGGCACCTGGACGATGGAAGAGCCCAACGAGCTCGCCATCTACGACCGCACGTTCGGCACCAGGCAGGGCGAGATCCGCTGGGACATCGTCGCCCAAGGCCTCGGCTGCCATGCCGAGTACGTGGAGCGCATCGAGGACCTCGAACCCGCGCTGCGCCGCGCCCAGACCACCGACGGCCCGAGCCTCGTCTGCGTCCGCTCCGACCACGACGCGAACCTGGCCATCCCACCAGAGATGATGGCTCGCTTCTTCGAGGTCTACTCCGGCCCCGTCGAGCAGACCGCGGGCGTCCCAGCAGGCTGACACCCGAGGCCCTCCGCGCCGCGACACGAAGCGCGAAGCGATCCACGTCGACCCGAACCGGAGCGACCCCGACCCGGCGATCATCAAATCGAAGTCGGCGGGCGTCCAGACCTCCTCCGATCTCCTCGCAATACGTCGCCCGGACGGCTCCGCGTACCCGCGTCGCGCGGTAACAAGGGCTCTGAGAAGACCGCGCCGAACGCGCCGGTGATGCTCTACGGAACGCTCGCAGAGCTGGTTGCGGAGTCCGCTGTGGCCCTATGCGCTGCATACGCATGCAGCGCGCGGCGAGCGACCCGGGAGTTAGTGGACCCGACTTGCGCAATCGCGTGAACGTAGGCGCCAGCTCGGTGGACGGAGAAGGTCGTCGACGGATCAGTCTCGTGCTAGAACGCGCTGGAGCGTGCTCGCGTGCCACCGCCCGCCGCGCGCGGTAGCGATGCCGTCTTCGTTTAGACGCTCGGCTATCTCCCTGAGCGTCCTGCCCGCCTTGCGCTCCTTGCTGATCCGCCGCGCGACCGAAGGCGCGATCTCAGGCGGCGCTCCGAGCCGGACCCCAGCAGCCCGCTTCTGCGCCAGCGCCTGCCGCGTTCGCTCACTGATCAGCCTGCGTTCGAACTGGGCGAACGTCGCCAGCATGTGCGCCATCGCCTCACCTGAGGGGCTGGTCGTGTCGACCTGCACGTCGAGCGCCACCAGCGCCCAAGACTGTTTCTGCGCCGTTGCCATGATCTTGGCGAAGTCGAGCATGGAGCGGCTGAGACGGTCGAGCTTCGCGACCACGAGCGCCGCCGCATCGCCGTTCTCCAGCATGTCGAGGGCCGCGCGGATACCGGGCCGCTTCAGATTCTTGCCCGACCCGACGTCCTCGGCGATCTCGACCAGCGTCCAGCCGCGACGCTCGCACTCAGCGATGATCGCCGCGCGCTGGGCCTGGAGGCCGGCTCCGCTCAAACCCTGTTCTTCTGTGCTGACGCGGGCATACCCTATGACGCGCATCGAGGCTTACCTCCTCGGTGTCAGGCCCCCGGGCGTTGGCGCGTCGCGGGGGCCGCTTTACGGTCAGGTCTCAGTGTAGCTTGTACGCGGGAGGTTCATTTCGCGTACATAATCGACCCTTCCAGGCGCGCTCGGATCTGCTCGGAGCGTCTCGTTGGTGTTCAAGACCGGCGTCATTCAGTACGAGGCGCATCGTCACAAGCCAGCCACAACGGCGATCCCAAGCCGGTCGTGACCGTGACCAAGCAACTGTCGGCGCGCGGCCAGCACTACTCGCTCAAGTACATGAGATCGGCCGTGCAGGAGGCACGACGTCGAGGGCTGCTCACAGCCGGTCAGCAGGGACGTCCCGGCGGCAAGCTGACCAAGGACGCGAAGCAGCTCCTGAAGCAAGCAGAAGACGACTAAGCGCCAGCGCCACCGCAAGAACAATGCGACCACGCTTCGCGGCCTTCTCGGGTTCCGGTCGCACGCGAAGAAGTCGGGCCGGCATGACCTGCCCCTTGACGACGGTGATGCCGACGTCGGGGCAGCGCCTTACTCAGCTAAGCGTCTGATCCGCCGGATGGACCCGACAGAGAGCGCGCCCACCATCGCGATTAAGACCAGGCTTCCGGCGAACCTCGGCGACCTGACGTAACCGGCGACGGACTCGACGTCGGCCGGGGCCGTGCTGGGGCCGGCCCCAAGCGAGCGCGTCGTCAAGCGCGCGCAGCACCCTCCGGCCGTAGAGCAGCTAGAACCGCACGCCTTGCCTCGTCCGTCACGCCGTGCTCGTCAAACGCCCTCATGACCGCTCGGGCGACGGCGCGCACATCGTGCTCAGTCCGCGTGCCGTCGAGGACACCTGCAACTTGGAGCAATTCGAGCTTGCGCGAGCGGGTCGCGATCCTCGCCCTGATCGCGGCGACGCGGGCAACCTCGCTCCGGGTGCTGGCGGAGATCAGCGCCAGCTGCTCGATGTCGGCGTCGTATCCGGAGATCGCTGCGTCGATCTCGCAGATCAGGTCGCTGTGCTGCCGCGTGGGCGCGCTGTGCGCGTGCGCGACCCAAATCCGTCTGCATTGCCGGGTCGATAGCCCTGCTCGCTCGGCGATTTCGCGCCAGCGATCACCTCGAGCGCGCTCGGCGACGACACGCTCCCACACCCGCGCGCGGTCGTGCTGAGTGGGCCGTCGTAACAGAACGGGGATTTTCCGATCGGACATGCCGCGTCCTCATTTCAGCACCCGGCGCACTGCCCATCACATCGCTCCTACCGCGACATCCGGAGCACGTCGCGCCCGAGTCGTGTGGTCCCCTCGCCGTCGTAACGATCGGCTTGAAGTCGTCCGGCATGCTCCTGAGCTTCGGCCGTAACCCGGCCCGGGCGGCGGCGGTCGCTCTTCTCCTGCTCGGGGCGGCGGTGGCGCACGCAGGCACCGGCGACATCGCTCGCTTTGTTCGGCCGCCGGGGAACTACGGCGGCATCCCGACTGGTCCACACTCGCTTGACCAGTTGTCTCTGTACTCGGGTCTGACGCCACTGCGGCGAAACGTCTCGATGGTCGACGTCAACCGCTTCTACCTGCCGAGCTCCGCCATCCGCGTTCATCTGAGAGATGCCAATTGGCTGCCGTCGGACTCAACCGCTTGCTGAGCCCGAGTCCGTCGAGGTCGCCGCTTGGGCCTGGGGACGACCTCGATGTCGCCCGCCTGGGTCGCCTGCTTTGAGTTCTGCGTGCCTTGCGGCAAGTGAACCCGCGTTGGCCGGCCAGCATAGGTTTGGGGGGCGGCGGCTAATGGTCGGCCTGTCGCACGCAGGCTCTGACCTGCGCGGCGTCACGGAACTCACCGCCGTGGAGGGCGTCGCCGAACTCGACCACGACGGCGCCCGTGCGGATTTGGCTGCCCAATGAGGGCTGCGCCGCGATGGATGCCTTGGCGGCGGCGACGGTGGGGTACACGCTGACCGCCACCGCGCCATAGTCAAACGAACTCGCGCTCGTGGGCCTTCCGAACGATTCTCCGTGGCCGGTGGCGGAGAGCTTCCCGTGTCCGGTCAGGCAGATGCGCAGGCGCGCGACCGCCGGGTTGCTGGGATGCCGGCCGGCGGCGCCACTCCGAGAGTGCGCCGACTGGCCGCATCCGGCCAGCAGCAGCGCGCCGAGCGCCGGCGCGAGCGCGCCCGTCCGCGCCCGGCGCCGGGCGCATGAAGTTCCCGACCGTCTCTGAGCGCTCATTGATTCATGGTAGGCGCCGGCGCCTACGCGGGCCAGCGTTCCGTCCACGCCGATTGTGGACGCCAACTGCTCTGACTTCTCCAGACACGCGCGGATGACGCGCAGCACTGGTTCGAACAGTAAGGCGGGTCTTTCAGCAACCACGTCGCCGGCCTTGACCGCGGCGGGTGACGACTCGCCTGTGAGTCACCGCCGTAGAACGTGGGCAGCCACGGGCCGCGCAGAACGCCGCGGGCTTTCTCCGGACTCAGCGCGTGAGAACATTGCGACCCAGCTGCCGAGCACGGTGCCGGCTTAGCCTGGATCCACCGGGTCGGTAGGTCGGTTCCGTCCGGTGCTGAAAGAAGAATGACCTCCTGTGCAGGGCTTTAGCGGCTGATTGGAGCAGCCGGGGCCTGCGGTCAGGAGGTCACCTTCGTGGTGCATGATGACGAGCCGGTCGGACTGGACGGTCTGCGGGTCAAGTTCGATGATGAGCGGGCGGTCTCGGACGCGGGGGTGGTGCTGGTCGCGACGCTCGCCAAGCGGCTGGGGATCGAGGGGCTGGCGGGGCGGGTGGTGCGGTTGCGGCGTGATCGGCCGGGTGCGGCGAACGCGGGCCGCAAGGTGATGGCGCTGCTGTTCGCGATGGTGCTGGGCGCTGACAGCATCGATGACACAGAGGTGTTGCGGGCGGGACGCACCCGCCGGCTGCTTGGCGGTTGGATCCCGGCGCCGTCGACGCTGGGAACGTTCCTGCGCGCGTTCACCTTCGGTCACGTGCGCCAACTCGACAAGTTGCTGGGTGAGTCACTGGTGCGGGCGTGGAGGGCCGGTGCCGGACCCGGCGACGGACGCTTGGTGATTGATGTGGACAGCTTCGTCGGCGAGGTGTGCGGACGGCTGAAGCATGGCGCCGCCTACGGGTACACGAAGCTGCTGGGGTATCACCCGATCCTCGCGACCCGGGCTGACACTCGCGAGGTGTTGCACATCCGTTTGCGCAAGGGGTCGGCGAACACGCAGAAGGGGATGCTGCGCTTCTGCGATGAGCTGATCGCCCGTGTGAACCGTGCCGGCGCCAGCGGCGTGAAACTGCTCAGAGCCGACTCGGGGTTCTGGAACACCAAGGTGTTCAAGCGGCTGGAGAACGCTGGCTGGCAGTACTCGATCGGGGTCCGGATGCAGAAGGGGATCCGCGAAGCGGTCAAGGCGATCGAGGAGAGCGCTTGGCAGAAGGTCGAGGACTACCCGCAGGAGGGTGAGGCGCAGATCGCCGAGACCGTCTACGGCGACCGGAGACTGATCGTCCGCCGCACCCGCCTGATCGGCCCCCAAGCCGAGCTGTGGCCCGACTGGCGTCACTTCTGCTTCATCACCAACCGCATCGACGACATCATCGTGGTCGAGGCCGAGCATCGCGATCACGCCGTCGTTGAGCAAGTCATCGCCGATCTCAAAGACCAGGCGCTCGTGCACTTCCCCTCGGGCGAGTTCAACGCCAACGGCGCCTGGACCGTGCTCGGCGCGCTCGCGCACAACCTACTCAGATGGACACAACTGATCGGCCTACCCGACAGCACCGTCCGCGCCGCCCGCACCCTGCGCCGCCGGCTGATCACGATCGCCGGCCGCCTCACCCGCCACGGCCGCGCCTGGACCTTGCATCTCCCCGCCCGCTGGCCCTGGCAAGGCGACTACATCACAGCGCTCGCCCGGATCCGCGCGCTCCCCGCCAGCTGACCGCCGCGGCAGCGATCCCACCGAAGACCACCGAGCTGCTCGCCCACCGGGCGCGATCACCGCTGCCCACCAACCCGCCCAAGCAGCTCCGCAGAATCGCCAGAACCAGACCACACGGTCAACCCGCGGCGCTCCCGACCCCGAACAACCCGATCAGCCCACCGCCGCCCGGCTTCACACTCACCGACCCACCCCATCGGTGGATCCGGGCTAAGACCGCGATGCTCACCTGCGGCGTGATCGTTCGTGTGCCGACGCCGTTGGTCGATCTGCAGCCCCAACATTGCCTTCGCATTCGATTCGGTCGGGAACTCGCGAGTCGCTGCTCTGCCGTTGTCGACACGGCGCATGGCCAGTTGGGATCGTTGGCCTGGACGAACTTCAGCGTCTGGACAGTCACCGATCTCTTCCAGTAGTCCTCCGCGACGTGTACAGCGGGGGATTTCTGATGCGTGAAGGATGCGCGCGTGCAACGGTTCCCCATCGGAGCGCGGCCCGGCCGAGCGCGGGTCACAGCACTCGAAGGAGGCGCTCATGTTTCGTCGCTCACCTGCCAAGTTCATTGCGGTCGTCGCTGCTGCGGCTGCCGTAGGAGTCAGCGCCCCAGCGGCGGCACCGGCCAGCCATGCGCCTACCCAAGTCGCCGCAACGAGCGATTGCACGCCCGCGACGATCAACGGACAACACAAGTGCCTCAGGGTCGGCCAGTTCTGCAAGCACAGCGCTGACCGCCAGTACCGGCGTTACGGCTTCCGTTGCATCCGCTACTACCGAAACGTGCATCGCTACCGCCTGACGTACGCGTGATACCCGTCGGGGCCTTCAGGGTCGATGGTGCTCAAGGCGATACATAACCGACCGTTGGCGGTTGTAGCCGCCGCAGCTGCGCTTGCGAGCCTCGCGATTGGGTGCGGCACAACCGCCACCGAAACTGGCTCCCAAAGCCCGCCGGTCGCTTCCACGTACCAGAGCGAGTCCACGTCCACGACCGCCTCCGCACCCGCCCGTCGTCATCGAACTCACCGGCACGTGTCTAACAGGCAAGGACGGTCGACTACGAACGGTCCGGCACTTGGACACCCGACGAAATCGAGCGGATGCCATGTACGCGGTCAGCTGCCTGATCCGGCGTGCACGCCGGGCAGCGTGTTCGCGTCCGCAACGGTGGGTCAGATCTGCACGCCGGGCTACTCGTCCTCGGTGCGCGACGTGCCTGAGAGCGTCAAACAGCAGGTCTACGCCGCGTACGGCATCTACTCGCACACGGCGGGGAGCTACGAGGTTGACCACCTCGTGTCGTTGGAGTTGGGCGGCGATAACAGCGTCGCGAATCTCTGGCCCGAGGTCAGTCCCGGCTTCCACGAAAAGGATGGGATCGAAAACGAGCTGCACGCTGATATCTGCTCTGGCCGGGTAGCCCTCGCGGCGGCGCAGCGACAGATCGCGCGTGACTGGCGGCACACCGCTGCGGGCGCACCGAGCGCGCCGTCAGCGCCGTCGCCTCCCGCGCCGTCGGCACCGGCCCCCTCCGGTCCGAGCGGGGGGAGCACGCCGTCGGGCTTCTGCACCACGCACACGTGCATTCCAACCTTTGACGGTGGGCACGGCACGATCGTGCAATGCGCGGACGGCGAATGGAGCCATTCAGGCGGCCTGCCTGGCGTCTGCTCACACCACGGCGGGGCGCGCTGACTGGATCCGAGACACGACGATGAGCGACGAAACTCGCCACCAGCCCGTCGGCCAGAGCGATGCCCCTCTTCCAATGGGGTCTAGCTCCGCCGTGGTCCTCGAAACGTTGGTCGAATCAGGCGTTCAGTCGCGACGATCCGTGTTCGAGATCACGCTCACGAACACGCCCATCACCGGCGCGCGCCCGCGAGCGTACGGGCAGAAAGTCCCTGCGACAACGGAGCATGAACCTGGCAGCACTATTCGCCCGCCGTCGAAGAATCACCGACGCTCCGCCGGAGTCCAGCGCCACCTATACCACCGTGTCGGCGTCGATTATGCCCGGCTGCGCGGGTCATGTTCGTTACCACGACGTCGCGTGTGGACCTGCGTGTCGCCTGCGCTCGATGAGCGATGCAGACAGGACGTGGGGATGAATCCTCGCAGCGCAACCGTTCGACGCCCGATGGCCCGGCACGGCCAGGACACCCCGCGCTTTCCGGGTCCCGTCAGCCCGAGAACCAGGTCAGCACCCGCCAGCCTGTGCGCCGGTACTTGACGATGTAGAGGTGGGAGTTGTAGGCGCTACACGGCTGACCGGGAGGGTGCAACTCGACAAACCAAGTCAACCGCACAACGCGTGCGCCACACGCGACGCGGTATCGCTCGAGGCGATCCGCCTACACCCGTTTGACCGCGACCCCGATCGCGCGGCCGAAGGTCGCTCCAGGCAGTTCAAACGGCTCAGGACTCGGGAGAATGCGGATGGAGCGCGGCGGCCGGAACGGTATGTTCAGCTGCAGTCTCGGACACGGTCTCTCTGGTTGCTGGTAGTCATGAAACAGCCGGTCACGGTGCGGGTCGATCTCGACAGGCGTGGCGCCTGGGATGTAGCGCTGCCAGACGCAGACGAGCACATCATCTGTGAGACCCTCGAGGAAGCAAGCAAGATTGCGTACCGATGCGCGGCTGACCGTCGACCCTGTGAGCTAATAGTCCGCGACGCCTACCACCGAGTACTTCGCCGGGAGCAAATCAGCGGTCAACAATGACGCACGGCCCCGACCGTGACCGGGGGCACCTTGCTCAGCTTGTGGGCCCGGTTGACCGCCAGGCCATTCCAACCCGCGTGGCGCACGCGGTCTCGCACCTCATCCTTCCGCCCTCGTTGTCCCGGCCCGAAGGAGCGTCGCAAACCAGCCCAAACGTCGCTGACCTTGCGAGCGAAGCGTGACTCCAGCCGGAGAATCTGTGGGCGGGCGCAGGTCGCTGGACCCAAGGCGGCCGCCGGTTTGACCCGGGGGAAGCTCCGCCGCGTTTCTACATCGACTGGACCTGGGACTTACTGGTTGCATAAGGTGAGGGGTAGGACCCGCCGGCGGCCACGACTGGTGCTGCCTCACGGCAGGAACGAGGTGACCTCAGGCGGTCCTCGTTCTAGGCGGGTTGCGGTTCGCTCGCGAACTCTCGGAACAGCCCGGTCACGACGAACAAGGTCCTGGGCCAGCGCGACGTCGCGCGTCGCGAACGCGTCCCTGGACTGAGACACCTCTGAGCGCGCGAGCTGACCCATGCGCTCGATCGTGTCAAGAATCTCCCGGTCCTTCGGCGCCTCGTGACCACGACCGACGAGCGGATGATCGAAGAGCTCCAGGCCGAGCAGTCGATGTTCGTGCAGACCGCGAACACCATGACGAGCGACGGTACGACCCTGACACTGAAGGACGTCACACCATCGACGCTCTACTTCTCCGATCGCCCGAAACGGGTTGTGGGACACATGACAACCGTGGACTTCGTCGATCTCTGGGCCGAAGGCGACAACAGCTTCGAGGAAGACCCCCCGAATGCAGTGCTCGCGTTCCTCGAGCCCGGCAATGAAGCACCCGAAGACGCCGTCGTCGTGATCCGGCAGCCGCGTCTTGTGAAAGGCCAGCTCTCCTACGCCATCGAGACTCTCGAGGGGACGGTCCCAACGCAGACTGGGCCCGTCACGCTGTTCATCGACCCATTCGGGCGGCCGGCTCGCCCGTATCTGTATGCGGGATGAGACGGCGCGAGCGGCGACGCGACCGCCGACGCTAGTTCATCGCGCGAGACGCCGCTAGCTTCCAACCGCCCCGCTAGCGCGGTTGCGTGGAGGCGCGGAGGCACACTTCAAGCATGCTCCAGCGCCGGAGCGACCACCAGGAGATCGGTGCGATCACCACGACGCCTTGAGAGCCACGTCCGGCCGGGTTGGCACGTCGAGCGTTCCGAGGCGGTCGATTCGCTATCGGCCAATCTGGCTGATATCGCCGTGACCAAGCCCCCCCTCGCTCGAGTCGATCTTGTGACCGACGACGCCGCCGGCGGTGTAGACATGCATAAGAGGTGCGCTCTGGGTGATCGACACGATTCTCGGTGCACATCATCCTCATTGGACGATGTGTGCGGGAGGGGCGCACCCTACCCTCGCATGGTGGTGCACACATCAACTCCGCGACCCATGCTCTCGTTTCGAGGAGCGGGTTTGGCCTACAACACGGCGGCCATGTGGTCGAGGCACCAATCCCGGCTGCCGTCAACCGCAGCTCGCCAACCACGGCCGGCTACGCAACAGCAGCCGCCCCGCGCAGCGATTGAACGGACGAGCGCCCAGCTCGGCGCGTGTCATTTTGATCGTGATGAGACTAGGAACCCGGTTGCGTTCTTCACCCACGTACCGTCCCGCCAGCCGATCAGAAAGGAAGTGTTGTGATGTCGCCCAACGAGCCGGAGTCGGTCATCATGGACATGTGGGAGGTCCCTCCCGGACGCCAGCGGGAGGTGATCGATGCGCTGCGCGAGCTCCTTGAGCAGATGCGAATCATCGACGGGTTCGTCGATGGGCGGATTCACGCGAGCCTCGATGGCAGCAAAGTGATTTCTTACTCGACGATGCGCTCAGCAGCCGACCACCAGAGCTTTCAGGAGCGGGACGAGATCCGTGAACGGATGCAAGCTCTCGAGGCGATCGCCGTTCCGCACCGCAGCGCCTACCAGCTCGAGTGCGTGTTTACCGCCCCGACCGAGGCAGGTCCGGCGCAGGTCTCTCAGGGAGCTTTTTGAGTTGTTCGCCTGAACACACGGCCCAGACCGATCATCCGCAGCAAAGGTCACGTTCCCAGATCCAGATCTCGACTGAGGTCGCGAAACCGTGCGGGATCGCCCTTGGCTGAGGGGTGCCAGATATCAGCCTTTTTGGCCGATGACACGGCGATCTCCCCGACCATATCGTCACGGGACAACGACCGATCCCGCATTGCCGCCATCTTCCGGCCGGGATGCACGAGGAGGCAAATCTGATGCTCACTCTCGCAACCAGTTACCCGTTCTTGAACATCTTGTGGACGATCCTGATCTTCATGGCGTTGGTGATCTGGATCTGGATGGTGATCTTGGTGCTGATCGACGTGTTCAGCCGCATCGACCTCTCAGGCTGGGCGAAGGCCGGGTGGGTGGTGCTCATCATCGTCCTGCCATTCGTCGGCGTGCTGATCTATCTGATCGTCTACAGCGCCGGGATCGCCGAGCGGCGCGCATAAGAGGCTGTGGCCTCGCAGACTCAGTTCGACGGCCACGTGCCCAAGACCTCCGGCATGGACAGTGCGGCCAGCGAAATCGTGAAGGGCGAGCAGCTGCTTGATAGCGGCGTCATCACCCAGGCCGGCGCCGCGGTACGGCGCGAGCGCTGCCAAAGGCGGTCCAACAAACGAAGGAGTCGAGTGTGTTTTCCGAATCATTGAACGTCATGGGCCCAGAGAGACCAGCACACCGTGCGGGTCGCGCCCTTGTCCGGGTGCCGGTGGCGTTGGTCGCGGCCATCGCTGTCGTCGCGGTAGCCGGTTGCGGCAGCAGCAAGCCGGCTTACTGCTCGGACCGCACCAATCTCGAGAACTCGATCAAGAATCTGCCGAGCGCCGCCTCCAGTAGCGGTATCAGCGGTCTCACCTCGCAGGTGAGCACGATCCAGAGCGACGCGACATCGCTTGTGAGCTCCGCCAAGAGCGACTTCCCGACTCAGACGAGTGCGATCAAGTCGTCGGTCGACGCGCTCACGACCGCGGTCAAGGCGCTCCCGTCGAGTCCTTCGACGGCGCAGATCGCCGCGGTCGCGGCTCAGTCAGCGAGCGTCGTGAGCTCGGTCAACAGCTTCGTCAGCGACAGCAAATCGAAGTGCAGCTGAGGCCGGAGGAAGGGCATGAAACCGACGACCGCGTACAGAATTGCCAGCCAGAACCATGAAGGCCAGCGCAACCGCTTCGGCGATCGCGTAATCGATCATGTCGAGCGGGTCGCGGCCGCCGTCCCCCCCGACGCTCGCGCCACCGCCCTGCTTCATGACCTGCTCGAGCTCTGTCCCACCCTGCGCTGGGCGGTGCGGGGCAAGAGCATCACCCGGACCGAACTGGAAGCCTTGGAGCTTCTGACGCACGCTCCGGACGAGCCCTACGAGGTGTACGTGCGCCGGATCGCGGACGCGAAGGGACCGGCAGGAAGGCTCGCGCGGATCGTCAAGCTCGCCGACCTCGAGGACAATCTCGCCCCCCCGGCGATCCCCGCCGACGCTCCCCCGTACGCGTGGGCACGCAAGCAACTGCTGATCGCTCTCGACCCGACGGTGCAGGCTGCGCCGGCGCCTCGGGCGCGGACAAGCCGCCGGGCGGCGCAGCGCCGCGGCATAGCGTCGAACTCGCCGGGGCACGGTGGGTAGCCGTTGGGACACGGGTCGGACCGAGGCGTTCAGCGACGGGGTGTTCGCGTTCGCGATCACGCTGCTCGTGCTCGACATTGAGGTCCCGGCGTCGTCGTTCAGTCATCTGTGGCGCGGCATCGCCGATCAGTGGCCCTCGTACCTGGGGTATGCGACGAGCTTCCTCACGGTCGGAGGAATCTGGCTCGTCCATCACGGAATCTTCCGACGTGTGCAGTACGCAAACCGCCGGGTCATGCAGGTCAACCTCGTGCTGTTGATGGCGGTCGCGTTCCTGCCGTTCCCGACCAAGCTCGTAGCGGAGGCGATCCGCGATCCGTCTGCTGAGCGCACCGCTTTCATCTCGCCGCGGCCCCCGCCCCCACGGACGGTTGAACATGCGCGTGGGAACTCATCTCCGCACCCAACCCCTCTCAACCGATGAGCGGTCGAGCTTGCCCGTCTCCCGCTCGATGTCGACCTGCCCGCCACGCGGATCGTTCAGCGCGGTCACATCCGGCAGGAGGCCCGCACTCTCAGCTAGCTTCACTGCTTCGGCTCGCTTGGTCGCCCCGAGCTTCTTGTAGATGTTCTGGACGTGCGTCTTCACGGTGGGACGGGCGATGCCCAGCTGGCCGCCAATGCCAGCGAGCGTTTGATACGTGGTAAGGAGCGTCAGGACGCGTGTCTCGGCAGGCGTCAGCGAAACAGTCTTCCGTGACTTATTCTTGTTCGGCGGCTTCGGCTGGCTGGTGATGGTGGTGTCACGGTACGTCGCGGGCGGGCGGTTCGTTATCGGCCAATCTGGCTGATATCGCGGTGACCAAGCCCCCCTCGCTCGAGTCGAACCCATGACCGACGACGCCGCAGCCCTCCAAGCCCGTACAACGCGCCGTCGGCATCCCGGCTTTCGCCGGTCAGGTTGTCCGTGGTTTTCCCGGATGCCACGCTCATAAGGCCCGGGTACCGTCGGGCTGTCCATGTAATGGGCACCGAGAAGTGGCACCTCCTGATGCGGCCGACCGGCTTTGTTGAGTGATACGTAATGCGATCTTGTTCGCTCAGACGTGACTGTTCAGGTGGTCGTTTGTCGGTTAGGGGCCGGCGGCTTGCGGTATCCACGGGTCACGCGTGGCGAGGCGGGTGAGGACGTCGAGCGCGCCCCGGCCTTGTTTGCGGGCGGTGCTGAGGTAGGCGCGTGGGGCGAGGAATTGGTCGGCGCCGGTGCGGGTGCGCCAGCTGCCGCTGATCTTTTGTTGGAGCTTGACCATCCGGAGGTCGCGTTCGACGAGGTTGTTGTCGAACGGCACGCTGAAGTCGCGGGCGAAGGTGAGGACGTCTTCGCGGTAGCGGTCCAAGCGGCGCAGCAGGTTGCGCGCTGGGGTCTGGGCGATGAAGCCGCGCTGGCCGGTGCGAACCGTGGTCAGCGGGTTCTCCTGGTAGCCGGTGGCGATGATCTGTTCGTAGGCGCCGCGCGCGGCGGCGAGTTGGAGGACGTCGAGATCGTCGTGGCCGGCGTCGGTGGCGTCCGCCACCATGATCTGCAGCTCGCGCAGCAGCCGGTCCATCGCTCGCGCCCAGGTCTGCGTGGCGAGGGTGTCTTGCTCGATGACGCCTTGCAGTTCGCGGAGGTGGTGGGCGTTGCACAATGCGTGCCGGGCGTCGTCGTAGTAGCGGCGGTAGGGCTTAAACCCGTCATGGATGGCGACACCCGTGAAGTGGGGCAGCACCCCGGCGTGATCGATGCCGTCCTTGCCACGCTTGTCGTGCAGCGCGTAGAGCGTCAGCCACTCGTTGCTGGAGGCAAACAGCCAGCGCAGCCGGCCCTCGACACGGGCGCCGGTCTCATCGAAATGCGCGACCGGCGCGTTGATCAGTTGGCGGTGCACCTCGTCCAAGAATCCCTGCAGATCCTCGGCGCCCGTCGCGACGCAGCTGGCCAGCGTCCCGATCGAGATCTCCGCTCCGAACCAGTCAGCGAACAACTCGGCCGTGCGCTGGTAGGGCAGGTGCTGGCGTGCAAGCAGATACATCGCAAGCGCCCGAACCCGTGGCCCATACTGCGTCGGAGCGCTCACCCCAGCCGGGAACGCGCCGCTGGTCAGCTTCCCGCAGCCGCAACGACGCCGCTCGATCACGTGCTCCACGACCCGCAGCCGGACCTCGGGCAGATCGAACACCTGCCGGCGCTCCTTGCCCTCCACCGGTGCCTGGCTGAGATCCCCACCACAACACCCGCACGATCGCGGCACGTGCGACACGACGTCATCCGGATGAGCGACAGCCGCCAGGTTCCCGCCCCCATGCCCAGGCTGACCACCGGGTTTGCGTCCCGACGGACGCCGAAGGCTCCGCTTCACCGGCGGCTTGGACAGACCATCCGACGACGGCGGCCGTGACGAGTTACGCGAGTTCTGCGCCAGCCGACGCTTCAGATCAGCGACCTCACCCTCCAACCCAACGATCCGCTGCTCCAGCCGCTCGATCGTCGCAGCCTGCTCAACCACCAACACCGCCAGCTGCTCATACGACGGCCTCGCCAAGAGCACATAACACCGTTCGCGACCAACAACCAACCACCTGCCCACCTGAACAGTCACCTCAGACGGAGCTACCGACTTGTCCGAGATGTTTACGCTGCGGCGCCCTGCGGTGAGTGGCGCGATGGCCATACGCGCGTTCGGCCTCAAGAAAGCTGAGCGCCAAATGGTGCACGGGCCGGCCATGCGCCGGCACCGCGTCGTCATTTCGGCGCCTAAGACTGGCGAGGCGCGGGCCTTCCCCGAGGTCCGGGGTGCAACGCAACGGGAGAGGCATGGAGGGCGCGATGACTAGCGTTGCCCCACACCGGACCAGGCCGCGGTTTCGGGAGTCAAGGCCTCGAGTTCCTACCCGCTCGCCTTGGGTGGTGGCGCGACCTCGGCTGTCTGCGTTGCAGAAGAGCGCGGAGCGCAGCCGGGTGGTGCTGGTGTCTGCGCCGGCCGGTTACGGGAAGTCGACGCTTGTGGCGCAGTGGTGTGAGCTGGATCCGAGGGCGAGTGGGTGGGTGGCGCTCGGCCCCGGCGACAACGACTCCGTGGTGCTGCTCGCTCACGTCGTGGCGGCCCTTGAGCGCACTGGACCGGTTTGCGGCGAGCTCCTCGAGGAGTTGTCAGGGAGGATGCCGAGGGTCACTGAGGTCGCGCTTCCGCTCCTCGCGGCCGATCTGGGTGAGCGTGACCCGTTCGTTCTGGTGCTGGATGATCTGCATGTCATAACGGCTGAGAAGAGCCGCTCGATTCTCGCGTTTCTCCTCGACCAGGTTCGCTCCGGGTGTCAGTTGGTGTTGGTCACACGGGGCGATCCGGGGGTGCCGCTCGCCCGCCTCCGCGCGAGTGGGGATCTCCTCGAGATCGGGACCGAGGTTCTTGCCTTGGATCCGATGGAGACCGGTGATGTTGCCGCGAGCAGAGGGCTGGAGTTGTCGCCGGGAGCGGCCGGTGCTCTGCGTGAGCGGACGGAGGGCTGGGCCGCCGCGGTTGCGCTGGCCACACTGGCGCTGCGCGGCCGGGACGATGCCGCCGTGAGGGCTGCCGGTCTGTCCGGCGATCAGCAGCACATCGCCGAGTACCTCCTGGAAGAGGTGCTGGAGCGCCAGCCGGAGCATCTCAAGCGTTTCCTGCTCGGGACGTCGATCCTCGATCACATGACAGCGCCGTTGTGCGATGCAGTGCTCGGCACACGCGACGCGGCTGGTTCGCTTGAGGAGCTCGCGCGCTGTAATGCCTTCGTCGTATCGCTCGACGATCGCCGCCAGTGGTATCGCTACCACCATCTGTTCGGCGATCTCCTCCGTGCCGAGCTCAACCGGCGCGACCCGGAACTGCTCCACGTGTACCTGGTACGGGCGGCACGTTGGTGCGAGCGCCACGGATTGCCTGGCGAGGCGTTCGCCTACGTATATCAGGCCGGCGATCTCGCTCAGGCCGGCCGAATCGCGCTTGCGTCTCAGGACGAGTTTGCCAGCCGCGGGCAGATCGAGACCCTGCGGCTCTGGCTCGAGCGCTGCACCGACGAGGAGATCGCGTCAGACCCGCAGCTGGCTATCGCGGCGGCGTGGACCTTCGGGTTTCTCGGCGATGCGGCCCGGGCAAGGGAGTTCTTGGTGGCGGCCGAGCGGAGTTCGCTCGGCGGCGAACCCGCAGACAGGGCATCTTCGCTTCGCTCGGCAGTCGCGAGCCTCCGAAGCGCGATAGCTCCGGACGGCATCCCGCAGATGCTGCGCGACGCTGAGCTCGGCTACGCGTACGAGAAGCGGAAGGGCAACGAATGTCCTCTCAGCTCCCGTTGCGCCATGGGTGCGGCGTACCTTCTCCTTGGCCGACAGCAAGAGGCTATCTACGTCCTGCGGGAGTCACTCGCGCTTGCGAGAGACCGACCCGATCTCGCCCACATGCGGGTATTCGCTCTCGGCTATCTGGTCTTTGCCGCCAGCGAGCTGGGAAATCGCCGAGACGTTCAGCGATGGGCGGTCCAAGCGAGCTGGCTGGTCGCTCAGCAGCACCTCCACGACACGACTTATGGCGCCATCGCGCACACGGCAGGAGCGCTCGCGCACAACCAACGCGGTGACCAGACCGAGGCCGCACGCCAGCTCGAGAACGTCCGGCGGCTCCGCCCACTGCTCCGCGCGGGCCCATGGCTCGACGCGGATCTCGCGCTGCGCTGCGCCGACGTCAGCCTCGACCTCGGCGACGGTGAGGGCGCCCTCGAACTCGCGCAGGTTGCGGGCGACGCATTACAGGGATATCCCGATGCCGGAACTCTTCCGGCCCGGTTGCAGCGTCTCGAAGCGCGGATAAGGCGGGGACAGAACTACGGACTCACACCCGCTGAGCTCCGACTCGTCGCTTTCCTGCGGACGCATCTCTCGCTCCAGGAGATCGCCGATCGTCTTCAGCTCGCACGCACTACGGTCAAGACACACGTCGCCTCGATCTACGACAAGCTCGGCGTCACAGGCCGATCCGACGCCGTCGAGGTCATCGAGCAGGCCGGCCTCGAATCGACAGAAGCCAAGGTCACGATCCCAGATCCAGATCTCGACTGGCGTCGCGATGGCGAATCGCCGTTGGCTGAGGGGTCAGGCGGTGCGTTGGGTTCGTCCGAGGGTGAAGCGCCCGCCATGCGTCGCCCGCCGGCCGATACCCCGGATGTGGCCGCCTGAGGGCCACCACAGCCCCAACGCCTCAACGATCGCGTCCCAGCGGTCACGCTGCGCGTGTTCGGCTGCCGCGTGCTCACGATGCTCGGCGACCTCCTTGCCAACCTCGCTCGCCGACGGGCCTTCAAGCACAGGAATGCGCCATTTCTGTCGATGACGATTTGATGCGCTGATCTTCCAAGCGGAAACCCAGCAGCTCATCCACACCCGGGGGAGAGTGGCAGGCGGCACCGCCGAGCTGCATCAACCAAAACGGATGATTCGTTTGTGCCCCATCCCGTTGCGGATGCGATCGGCACCTGGCGCGAGTCTCGGTCCTGGTGTCTGATCTGAAGGGCGCCGGGGCGTGCCGGCGGGAAAGCAGGATCGGGTCAAGCGCTTGGCTGCGTACGCGCCGGCTTCGTACGAGTGCCGCGTGCCGCGCCGGAAGCGCGACGGCGGCCGGCTGGTCTTTGATGTCGTGGCTGTGCAGATCATCCTTTTTGGTCGATGCGGGGCGGCGGGCGCGGATGCGAGTCTGTGCGTTACACGGATACGTGGAGTCGGCCAGAGCGCTCGTGGCGATAGACGCCGGAATTGGTTGCTGCGGATTCTCGGGCCGCAGATCGGAGGCAAGAGATGGCCGATATCAAGGTTGACGAGTTGCGATGAGCTCTCCGATGGCCCCGAACGTCAGCGGTGTCGACACGCCGGGCCGGCGCACGGTCCACAGCATGTGCGGGATGTGTGCGGTGCGTTGCTCGATGGAGGTGACGGTCGAGGACGGTCGGGTGACGTGGCTGCAGGGCAATACGCACGACCCGGTGCTCGGCGCCAGCCTGTGCGCGAAGGGGGCGGCCGGGCTGTTTTTAGAGTCTGATGACGAGCGGCCGCAGACGCCGCTGATCCGGGCTGGCGAGCGTGGCGGCGGGCAGTGGCGGCGGGTGTCCTGGGACGAGGCCCTGGACTACGTCGCCGAGAAGCTGAGGGAGACGATCGATGTCTTCGGCGGGCGCGGGATCGCGCTGTCCGATCGTGGCGGCCCCTTTGTTGACCTGACCCAGACGTTCGTCAAGGCGCTCGGCTCGCCGAACTATTTCAATCACGATGCCGCTTGCGCCGGCAATGTCCATAACGCCATGCGTTCGTTGTATGGCTTCGGCGTCGCTGGGCTCATATTCGATTACTCGCACTGCAAGCACCTTGTGCTCTATGGCCGAAACGTCGTCGAATCGCTGATGGTCAAGGAGGCGAAGGTGTTTATGGCCGCGGTGTCGGGGGGGATGCGTTGCACCTACATCGATCCGCGCGCGACGATCACGGCGTGCAAGGCGACCCGGTACTGGCAGGTGCGACCGCAGAGTGACTATGCGCTGAATCTCGCGATCATCCATGAGGTCCTGGAGCGGGAGGTCTACGACCAGGACTTCGTTGCCCGCTGCGTCTCCGGCATGGACTCTCTGCGGGAGGCGGTCAAGGACACGACGCCCGAGTGGCAGGAGCCGCATACCGGCGTCCCTGCCGCCGAGCTGCGCGCGTTCGTGACCGAGATCGCCGCGGACGCACCGCATGTGATCTTCCATCCGGGGTGGATGTCGGCTCGCCACAAGCAGTCGTTCTATGTGAGCCGCTCGGCGATGATCCTGAACGCGCTGATGGGCAATATCGAGCTTCCGGGTGGCTGCGTGCTGGGGAAGGCGCCCGCGCATTACGGGCGCAGGGGCTTGAACCATCTGGCCGACCGTGTGCCGGAGGTCGCCGAGCCGCGGGTGGATGGTGCCGGTGGCGAGCGGCCGCAGTGGGATCCGGCGACGGGCGTCGTGCACCGGGCGTTCGCAGCGATGGAGACGGGGCAGCCCTACGGGATCGGCGCGTACTTCGCCTACCGCCACGATCCGTTTACCGGCCTACCCGATCCGGAGGCGGCACAGCGTGCGATCGAGAAGCTGAAGCTGCTGGTCTCGATTGACGTGCGCTACTCGGAGCTGGGCTGGTTCGCGGACGTGATCCTGCCCGAGTCGACCTACCTGGAGCGCGCGAACATCCTCTGCCAGATGAACGGCCCGGTGCCGGTGTTCGCGATGCGCGACCAGGCGATCGCGCCGCGCTTTGACAGCCGTCCGGCGTGGTGGATCTTCCGCGAGATCCTGCACCGGATGGGGATCAAGCATGCGCTTGACTTCGAGACGATCGAGGAGCTGTGGAACTACCAGCTCGATGGCACCGGAGTCACCGTCTCGGAGATGCGCGAGACGGGCATGGTTGGCTTAGCGGCTGCGCCGAAGCTGATCCCACGCGATGAGCTCAGGTTCCCGACGCCGTCGGGGAAGATCGAGATCGAGAGCGAGGTCCTCAAGCAGGCGGGGCTTGAGAGCCTGCCAGCGTACGTTCCCAAGGAGGCGCCGGCCGGTGATCAGTTCACGCTGCTGTTCGCGAAGACGGCAACGCTCGCGCAGGGCCAGTCGCTCAACAATCCTCTCCTGAACGAGAGAGCGCCCAAGCAGGTGCTGTGGATCCACCCGGAGCGTGCCGCGGCGCTCGGGATCGCCGATGGGGACGAGGTCGAGGTCAATGGCGGTGGCCGTTACACCGGTTGTCTTCCGGCGAAGGTCACGCAGTGGATCCATCCCGAGGCGGTGTTCATGCTGCACGGCTACGGGGCGACGGTGCCGCTCGCCACGCGCGCCCTCGGCCTCGGCGTCGCCGACCAGCGCCTGCAGCACGGCAAGCTCAATGACTTCGATCCTGCCGGCGGTGGCTGTGCGCTGACCGAGACGGTCGTGAGGGTCAAGCGTCGGACAAAGGAAGGGGTTGCGGGATGAGCAAGTACGAGCTTCGCCATGACGAGGCCAACTGCATCGGCTGCCTGGCCTGCGAGGTCCATTGCAAGACCAACAAGGACCTGGGTCCCGGTCCTGATCCGTGCCGGGTGATCGCGCTGGATCCGGTCGAGGTCGACGGACTGCCTCGGTCGCACTTCGTGTTCATGCCGTGCTTTCACTGCGAGGACCCGTGGTGTGTGCGGGCCTGTCCTACCGGCGCGATGCAGAAGCGTGAGAAGGACGGCATCGTGCATGTCGAGGAGAGTCTCTGCATCGGCTGCAAGAGCTGTATCGCGGCCTGTCCGTGGGGCACTCCCCAGTGGGACCCGGCCACCAACAAGGTGGTCAAGTGCGATTACTGCATGGACCGCATCGACGCCGGGCTGGAGCCCGCCTGTGTCACCAAGTGCGTGACCGGCTGCCTGTCCTTCGGCGAGGCCAACGAGGTGCCGGACCCGCGCCGCGAGCGCTACGCCCGTCACCTCCTCGCCGAGCCCTCAGGCGCCGATGACACGCCGGCATGAGCGCGGTTTCGACGCTGCCGAGTTGGCTTGACGAGGGCGCCGCTGCCGTGGCGGGCGCTGCGCCGCCGACGCTCGCCGGGGCGTTGCCGGGCCTCGCCCACGCGAGGGAGCTGGCGCCGCTTGAGCGGTTGCAGCGCGTGCAGGAGGCGGGACTCGCGGAGAGCAGCGGTGCGGGCGAACCGATCTATCTGGCCTGGCGCCGGTTTCTGCGCGGCGTCGGCCCCTCAGTGCTGGTGATCGACGCCACCGATCTCGATGTGCGCGAGCGCGGCACCGCCGCCGTCCTGGAAAGCGCTCCACGGCGGTTGGTCGAGGGGGTGCTGATCGCCGTAGGCCTGCGCGATAGCCGCGGGGTCCAGCTGCGCCTCCCGGCCGAGCTGAACGGTCACGAAGCCGCGCTTCTGAACGCGGTCGACGCGATCCGTTCGCTCGCCCACGTCACCACGCCCCGGATGCAGCTGGAGGTGCAGCGCGACAGCCGCCCCAGTCCGTGGGCGGACGGGCCCGACGACGCCTCGCGGCTGGTTCACACGCCTGAGACCTGGTGTCGGATCGCGCTGCTGTTCGCCGGCGCGTCGGGTCTGGAGGCGTCGTTGCTGACGCTGCGGCGCGGGATCAAGCAGCGCGGACTGGTCGAGCTCGACCACTCACAGAGCCTGCGGGCGCAGATCGACGGCTGGGGTGGTGGCGTTGAGGTGGCGGGCGAGGATCCGGTGCTGGTCTTCGACGACGGCCTGGGCGGCTTTTTGCCGCTGTCGGCGGCTGACGTCTCGTGTCGGCCGCTGTCGCTTGCCTCTGCCGGCGTTGTGCCGGTGCCGTCCACGCTGATGGTGATGGCCGAGGGCGCGTGCCTGTTGCGCCAGACGCGCCGTGCGCTCTACCGGCATTGGCAGCTCGCCGACAACGCCGAGGGCGATCCGGTGCGCCCGCTGCTCGCCCGCGCCGGACGGCTGGTGGCGGAGCTGACGCTCGGGCGCGGTGACGACGCGCATCTCCGAGCGCTCGACGAGGTCGCGCTCGAGCTGGGCGCGCAGGGGCTGGCGGCGGCATGGCCGCTGGGCAGCTCGCTGCGCTACTACCGGGAGCAGTGGGAGAGCCACGCCCGACGCGAGTTCTGCCCGGAGGGGCTGTGCTTCGAGCACCAGGCCGCGCCCTGTCACGGCACGTGTCCGGCCAACATCGACATCCCGAGCTTCATCGCTGAAATCGGTCACGGCGACTATCGAGCGGCGATCGAGGTCATGAGGCGCGATAACCCGCTGCCGCTGACCTGCGGCCTGGTCTGCCCCGCGCCGTGCGAATCGGCCTGCGTTCGCGGCGGCAGCAACGGCGCCGTGTTCATCCGGCCGATGAAGGCCAAGGCGGCCGAGCACTGCCTCGCCGACGGCGGCTACCCGAAGCCCGAGATCGCGCCGGACAGCGGCAAGCGGATCGGGATCGTCGGCTCCGGTCCGGCCGGTCTCACCGCCGCCTACTACCTGCGCACGTTCGGTCACGACGTCGAGATCCTCGAGGAGCAGGAGCACGCCGGCGGGATGCTGCGCTACGGGATTCCGGCCTACCGCCTGCCGCCCGACCTGCTCGACCAGGAGCTCGACCAGATCCGGGCGCTGGGAATCACGATTCGCACCAGCGCCGAGGTCGGCAGCCTCGACGCCTTCCGCAAGAACTACGACGCCGTGTTCCTCGGCCTCGGCACCCAGCGCTCGCGCCCGCTACCGATCGACGGCGTCCATCAGTCCTTCGTGCTCGGCGGCATCGATTTCCTGCGCGACGTCCGCAGCGGCCAGCCGGTGCGGGTCGGGCCGCGGGTGATCGTCATCGGCGGCGGCAACGTCGCGATCGACGTCGCCCTGACCGCTCTGCGGCAGGGCGCAACGCACGTCGACATGGTCTCGCTGGAGAACCGCCGCGAGATGCCGGCCAGCGGGCACGAGATCGAGAACGCCGTCGGCGAAGGCGTGCAGCTGCACCCCGGCTGGGGCCCGGTCCGCATTGGCGAGGACGGCGAGACCACGTTTCAGTTCTGCGAGCAGGTCCACGACGAGACCGGAAAGTTCGATCCGAAGTTCGACGCCGCCCGCCTGCTGACACTCGAGGGCGACCACGTGATCCTCGCCACCGGTCAGGGCACCGACCTGACGATCCTCAACGGCAGCGCGGTGCAGACCACCCATGGCTTCATCCTCACCGACCCCAAGAGCCTTGAGACCAAGGTGCCGGGCGTGTACGCCGGGGGTGACGTGGAGCACGGCCCGCGGACGGTCGTGGAGGCGATCCGCTCCGGGAAGATCGCCGCGAGCGGGATCGATGCCTGGCTGCGCGGGACATCAATGGACCCTGCCGCCGGCACCGCGGTGCGCCGAGCCGACGTGCTCCCCCTGCAGGTCACGGCGGATGAGCGTACGCATCTCGCTCGTGCCGTGATGCCTGAGAGGACTGTCGAAGAAGTTCTCGGCCAAGGGAACTACGTCCAGATCGAGGAGGGCCTGACCGACGCGATGGCGCATGACGAGGCGCGCCGCTGCCTGCGTTGCGACGTCTGCATCGGCTGCGGTCTGTGCATGGCCGCGTGCAGCGAGATGGGCGTCGACGCGTTGCGCATGGCCGACACTGACGCCGGCCGGCTCGCGTATTTCGATTTCACCCGCCCGGCAGATCTGTGCATCGGCTGCGGCGCCTGCAGCCAGGTCTGCCCGACCGGCGCCATCCGGATCGACGATCAGGTCGGCCTGTTCGCCGCCGGCGCGCTCGGCGACGGCACGCCGGACCTCGTGCGCCGCACGATCATCACCGGAACCGTCGTGTGCGAACAGCCGCTGCTGGCCTGCAGCGAATGCGGCGCGCCAACCCAGACGCCCGCGCACCGGAAGTTCATCCGCAATCGCCTGCCCGATCACATGGCGGCTCTCCTGGACCGCGAGCTGTGCCCGTCATGCGCCCGGCTGCGGGCCGACCGCCCCCGAGAAAGCGCCGCCGGGCGCGGGGCGATGCCGGCTCTCCCCCGACCGGGAGCCCACCTCTCGGTGATTCCGGCGATGGCGCCTACCGAGCAACGAACCAGGCTGTTTGAGGAATCATGAAGGCCGTCACCGTTCAGCCGGGAGTTGCCGGGTCCGTGCGCTTCGAGGACGTCCCCGAACCGGACGAAAGCACCGGATCGATCCTCGTCGAAGCCGTTGCCGTGGGCATCTGCGGCACGGACGAGGAGATCACCTCGGGCGCGTACGGCTGGGCGCCCCCCGGGCGGGAGCGACTGATCCTCGGGCACGAGTCACTGGGGCGCGTCCTCGACCCCGGCCGGGGCGCGGGCAACCTGCAGAAGGGTGACCTGATCGTCGGGATCGTTCGCCGACCCGACCCCGTGCCCTGCCCCAACTGCGCCGTCGGGGAGTGGGACATGTGCCGCAACGGGCAGTACACCGAGCGGGGCATCAAACAGATCGACGGGTTCATGTCCGAGCGATGGCGGATCGAGCCGGGCTTCTACACCAAGATGGACCCGTCGCTCGGCCTTCACGCGGTCCTGCTCGAGCCGACCACCGTGGTGGCGAAGGCCTGGGAGCTGGTCTCGGTGATGCGAGCGCGGGCGTTCTGGGTGCCGCATCAGGTGCTGATCACCGGTGCCGGCCCGATCGGCATGCTCGCCGCCATGATCGCCGTCCAGCACGATCTCGACGTCCACGTCCTCGACCGCGTCACCGACGGCGCCAAACCACAACTCGTCCACGACGTCGGCGCCACCTACCACTCCGGCGCGGTCGCCGACATCGGCTTTGACCCCGACGTCATCATCGAGTGCACCGGAGTCGGCTCGGTGATCATCGACTCGATCCGCCACGTCGCCGCCGGCGGCGTGGTCTGCCTCACCGGCGTGGGCGGCGGCGGACAGGCCAGCGGACTCTTACCCGCCGATGTGGCCAAAGCGCTGGTCCTGGCGAACAACGTGGTCGTCGGCTCGGTCAACGCCAACCGCCGGCACTTCTACCGCGCGGCCGAAGCGCTCGCCGCCGCCGACCAGGGCTGGCTGGCACGGCTGATCACGCGCCGAGTGCCGCCGCAGAACATCGCCGACGCGCTCAAGCGTAGCCCCGACGACATCAAGGTCGTCGTCGATTTCGGAGGCTGATCATGGCAACCAGTAAACACGGGCAGGACGGCGGTGCTGTCGCCTGCTCCACCAAGCAGACCCAGCTTGGTGAGGGCATTCGCTGGGACGCCCGTCGCGACGAGATGCTGGCCGTCGACATCCTCGCCGGGCGCGTCGCCCGCGGCCGGGTCCAAGATGACGGTTCGCTGGAGCGCACCTATCTCTACCAGCTGCCGTGGACCGTCGGGATGATCGCACCGATCGAGGGCGACGGTGGCTGGCTACTCGGCGCCGGCCGCGGCTTCGCCTACCTCGCGCCCGACGGCACCCACCGAACCATCGCCGAGCTCTCCCCCGCCGGGACCCGGATGAACGACGGCGCCTGCGACCCCCAGGGCCGCTTCTGGGGCGGCACTCTGGCAAACGACCACCACGAGGGCGGCGGCGCGCTCTACCGGCTGGACCGCACCGGCCACACCGAGCAGATGCTCGGTGATCTCACGATCTCCAACGGAATCGGATGGAGCACTGACGGCGGGACGATGTACCTGGTGGACAGTGGCCCGCGGGTGATCCACGCGTTCGCGTTCGACCCCGACCGCGGCACCATCTCCGACGGCCGGATCCTGGTTACCGTGCCCGAGGACGTCGGGGCACCGGACGGGATGACCGTCGACGCAGCCGGCGACCTATGGGTGGCTATCTACGGCGGCGGCCGGGTCAACCGCTACGCCCCCGACGGCACACTGCGCAACGCGTACCCGATCCCGGCCCGCGAATGCACCTGCTGCGCCTTCGGCGGACCCGGCCTCAACCGGCTCTTCGTCACGACCGCGACCGAAGGCTGGACCGACGAGCAACGCCGCGCCGACCCCGCCGCAGGGCTCGTCTACCGATACGACACCGACGCCAGCGGCCTGCCCGCCGCGCCGTTCCGACCGGACCCGGCGTGGTGGCAGGAGCTGACTCGGTGACCGTATCTCGCGCGAGGACCTAGCGTCTGCGGTCGCGTCGCCGCTCGCGCCGTCTCATCCCGCATACCGATACGGGCGAGAGCGGCCGGCCGAACGGGTCGATGAACAGCGTCACAGGCCCGGTCTGCGTCGGAACCGAGCCCTCGAGGGTCTCGATCGAGTACGACAGCTCGCCGTTCTCAAGACGGGGCTGCCGGATCACGACGACCGCGTCTGTGGGTGCGTCAGCACCGGACTCCAGGAACGCGAGCACCGCGTTGGGCGGGTCCTGCTCGAAGCTGTTGTCTCCCTCGGCCCAGAGGTCGACGAAATCCCCGGTGCTCATGTGCCCCACGACCCGCTTCGGGCGATCGGAGAAGTACAGCGTCGACGGCGTGACGTCCTTCAACGTCAGCGTCGTGCCGTCACTCGTGACGGCACGCGCGGTCTGCACGAACATCGACTGCTCGGCCTGGAGCTCCTCGACCATCTGCTCTTCGGTCATCTGCATTTCGGCCATCTGAACCTTCCTTCGTCGTTGTGCGCGCGGACCTGAGCGCGCCGGTGGATGGTGCGGCGAATACGGTCGCGCCTACGCCATGCCGGCCGCGCGCGGAGTCGGGCTGATCAATGCGCCGATGATCCACAGGAACGGCAAGAAGAATCCGATCCAGAACATCCAGTAGTGCCCCTTGCGGAACGTTGACATTCCGAAATAGACCCAACACGCCACATAGAGGATTCCCAACAGAATCCAGAGGAACGTCATCGATCTCACCGCCTTCAAAAAGGCGCCAGGGCCGTCGCCGATCCCGGCTTGTTGTGCATGTGTCCTGCCAAGACTTGCACCCGCGACCGCGATATCCAACAGGCAAAACCGGCGACCTGACTCAGTAGTTCGCCGTCGATTTGCGAAGGGAGCGGTGGCGCGGGCCGAACCCCACCCGCACCACCCAGAAGGGTGGATCTGTGCGCCGATCACACCCACGCGCACCCAGGCGCCCAGCGCGTTACCGGACAAGCGGCTTCCCGCTGGAGCCGACCGCGTGAATCGTGTCGCTCGACGAGCAAGGCGGAGGCGACGCGTGGCCGGCCGGCGCGTGGGCCTTCCCCGACGATGCGGCCATAGCCGCCAGAAACCAAGAGCCAAGAACCCAAGCCCAAACCCGCATCACCCAGAAGGGATGAGCCATGCGGACGTGACACCCCATCGACCCCAGCCGCCCACGTGCTTTGGCGCGGTCCGGGAAAGCGTGACAACGCCCCGCTGAGGCCGACCGCGAGACGCTGCGTCGTGTCGCACGCTCGGCGCCCGAGGGCACAAGCGACGCGTGGCCTGACCGCGCAGAGCCTGGGTGCGCCCGGCCAGCTTCGCGGCAGCACCACCCGGCTGTCAAGCTGAGCACAGCTCGGATCTAGAGACGTGTGCGAACGATCGGCATGGGTAGTTGGTGTAAGGCGAATCCAGTCAAAAAGCTCCCTGAGAGACCTGCGCCGGACCTGTCTCGGTCGGGGCGGTAAACACGCACTCGAGCCGGTAGGTGCTGCGGTGGGGAACGGCGATCGCTTCGAGAGTTTGCATCCGTTCGCGGATTTCGTCGCGCTCCTGGAAGCTCTGGTGGTCGGCGGCTGAGCGCATCGTCGAGTAAGAAATCACTTTGCTGCCATCGAGGCTCGCGTGAATCCGCCCATCGACGAATCCGTCGACGCTTCGCATCTGCTCGAGGAGTTTGCGCAGCGCATCGATCACCTCCTGCTGGCGTCCGGGAGGGACGTCCCACATGTCCATGATCACGGACTCGGGCTCTTTGGGCGACATCACACACTTCCTCTCTAATTGGCTGGCCGTCGGTGCGTCGATGAAGATCACAGCCGCGTTCTTGGTCTCATGACGACCCAAGGGCGGCGAACTAACCCACGGCTGCCGCTCATCGTCCCACGCCTTTCTCTTCATCTGCTCAAGCCGGCGGCGACGGCCGTCACATGAGGACGCGACCGAGGCGGGCTCGGGCTTCTCTTGACTGTCCGGCCATGGCCGCCCGAAAAGCACAGCTTGCGCCCCCGAGCTCACCCCGCATCACCCAAAGGGGATGATCTGGGTTCACACTCACGTGTTGACCAAGGTCCGTTGATCCCCGCGGACGCCGCCGCACGCATGGGCGCGCAACCGGCGGTTCGCGGGTTGAGCACGATCGCTACGCCCGGGAGGAGCAAGCCGAGCAGGGTCGTGACCCTGTAGCCGACGCCTCAGAAGTGGAGCTTCGCGCGGGCGCCCTGCACGTCACGGTCGTCCACTCTCGGTTGGCGCAAATGCTCGTGCTGAGCGTAGCCGAGCATCACGGCGAACATGACGCGGATCAGAAGCAATGTGAGCCCATAAGCAACAACCGCTGCACGTTGATCGGCGGCACGCTTGTGCAGGGCGTCCCCGATGGTCCCGGTCGGGAACGCATCTACCGGGCTGGCGGCGCTCAGTGGCGCTCTTCCCTCACGGCATGGACGAGGGCGACGAGGACGAGGCCAGCCACGGCGACTATGGCGACGGTGCGCATCACCTTGCCATTCTTTTCGGCCGTCTTCAGGGCCCGCTCTGCAGCATCCAGGACGCGCTGGGCGTCGTCGCGCGCGGCCTGCGCCGCTCTCGTCTCCGCGTTCTTGATCGCTTCTTGATCCATGATGATCTCCTCCATCTCGGGGGCTACGAGCTGTCGTTGGTTCTTCCTATGGCCGCCGGGAAGCACAGGCTGCGCCCCCCAACCACGTCCCGCATCACCCAAACGAGATGATCTGTGCGGCCGTGATCCCCACCTCGACCCAGGCCGCGAGGCGCGTGCTTCTGGCGCGGCAAGCGGCATTCCTCGGCATCCGATCGTGCGGCCCCGTCGCGCTGACCCGGCCCTGCCCTGCCCTAGCACCCGCCCCAGCGCGAATGCATGACTCCTGGCCACCGGACACGCCGAGCTCGCGGCGGAAGTCTGGATCGACCTTGGGTCACGGTGGGCACGGCGCGAGCCGCCTTGAGTCGGCCATCTCCCGGTGTCGGTGGCTTGGCCAAAGCGGACGTTTGCGAGCGTCCCGCGGAGTCGGGACAACTTCCTACCGCCGGGCGCCCCATACCGCGGTTGCGATCACGAGGGACAGGGCGACGAGCCCTCCCAGCGCGCCGAGCCAGGTCAGGCCCGTCGAGTGGCGGACGTGATTGGCGTATGCGACAAAGGCGACCGGGACGGCCACCGAGAGCGCGAGCGCGGCGCTGCGCACGATCTGTCGCGTGGCATGCCCCTTGTCCTGGCTCTGGCCAGCCACCTTGATCGCGGCATCTGTCGTGCTCGCCTCGCCTCCGTAGAAGGCGAGTGCGCGCCGGCCCAGCGCACGCGCCTGGCTCTCGCATCCCCACGCCATCAAGACCATGAAGGTCAGCGGCAGGATCCACGTGATCGCCCAGACGACGAGACCGACCACGAACGTCAGCGTCGTCGGCAGCCAATAGGCGAGCCCCTGCTTCTTCGGCTTTCCGCTGGGAGCCGACAGGAAGCCGCCGAAGATCAGGATGACGTGGATGCTGTGGATCCAGGTGCGCAGCGAGCGACGCTGCGCGGGCTTCTCGGGCATCGGGGTGCTGCTGACCGTGCGCAGTGACGCCTCCGCGCTGTCGGCTGTCGGATGGACACCTCGCAACGCGAGTCCGGCCGCGGCGGTCCGCAACTCGGTTGGATCGTGTCCGAATAGCGCGGCGGTGCGTAGCGACATGCGGTCTTCCTGCCACAGGAACCCGAGGTAGCCTGGGATGACCGCGGCGAAGAACGGCGTTCCCGCGATCGCGCCATCGATTCGGGCCAGCCGCGCCGACTCGTCGCGCAACTGCTCGGCGATCATCGCCGGAGGGTCGTCCGGGCGGCTCTGCCGGGTGGCCTGCGCCCATTCGAGCGACGCAGGACCGAGCTTCTCCATCGTGTGCAGCGTCAGCCGCTCAGCGACATGCTCCGGATCGCGGTACACAACTCGCGCGAGCCTGCCCGCGTCGGACAGCGCGCTGCTGACATGGCCGAACGGGTTCACCGCCCCATCTGCTCCAGGCGCAGCGTCGCGCCGCGCTCAAGCCGCGTGGCCATCTGCTCGAGCTCAGGGTCGGTCGGTGCTTGCACCGAGTGGACCCTCAACCCTTATCCGCGTGAAGCCCGGCACACGGGGTGGGATGCTACGGCAGAACATGTCGTTTCGAGAAACGTCCGCCCAGAAGGACGAGCTGTGAATTCGGGGCTTGCGATCGTCGGTCTCACGTTGCTGCTCGTCGCGGCGGTGTCGCGGCGTCTGTCGAGCACGCCGGTCACGCCGGCGATGGTGGTGACCGCGGTCGGCGTGCTCGTGGGGCCGCTGGTGCTTGATGACCTTTCGGTGCGTCCCACGAGCTCGACCGTGCGGACGTTGGCCGAGGCGACGCTCGCGGTGGTGCTGTTCTCGGATTCCTCGCGCGTGGATCTGCGGGCGCTGCGGCGCGAGGCTTCGATGCCGGTACGTCTGCTTGGCGTGGGTCTGCCACTGACGGTCGTGCTCGGAGGGCTGGTCGCGGTGCTTCTGTTTGGGTCGTTCTCGCTCAGCGAAGCGTTGATCCTTGGGGTGATCCTCGCGCCGACCGACGCCGGGCTTGGCAGCGCGGTCGTCACGGACCCAAGACTTCCGCAGGTTGTGCGTCAGTCGCTTAACGTCGAGAGCGGCCTCAACGACGGGATCTGCGTTCCCCTGTTGTTGATCGCGCTGGCCACCATCTCCGGCGCTGGCGGCGAGTCCCACCCGCTGCGCGTGGTGGTCGAGGAGATCGGCTACGGACTGCTCGGCGGCGTCGCGGCGGGCGTCCTCGCCGCGGTGGTCGTGAACGCGGCCGAAGGACGGCATCTGATCGACGATGCCTGGCGGCAGATCATCCCGGTGGCCGCCGCGGTACTCGCGTACGGGATCGCGGTCGACCTGGGGGGGTCGGGGTTCATCGCCGCGTTCGTGGCAGGATCGCTGTTCGGCCTGATCGCCCGCGAGAACCTTGCGTCAATGATGCGCTTCACCGAGGAGACCGGCGCGGCGCTCGACAGCGTCACGTTCCTCGTCTTCGGTGCCGTGCTGCTCGGCCCGGTGTTCGAGCACGTGAGCTGGCAGATCGCGCTGTATGCCGTGCTCAGCTTGACGATCGTGCGGATGCTGCCCGTGGCGATCTCTCTCTGGGGCACCCACGCACTGCGTCCGACAGTCGCGTTCATGGGCTGGTTCGGTCCACGCGGGCTCGCATCGATCGTGTTCGCCGTGATGGTCGAGGACGCACATCCCGCTCACGCCGGAACGATCGTCGCGGCCACCTACCTGACCGTCGGCCTCTCGGTGCTCGTGCACGGGCTCTCGGCGGCGCCGCTGGTGAGTCGTTACGCCAACTGGTACCGAACCGCCGCGGCCAAGCGCCCCCCCGAGATGGAGAGCAAACCGATGCACGAGCACCGAACGCGCGGGCCCGCCACACTGCCGAGCGCCTGACTGTCGACCGCCCTCGCGCTGGCGGTGCACAGGATTTCGTCGCCACGCCGGCGGCCCGCTCGCAACGCCGGCGCACAGGGACTCAAGCGCAAATCCGCATCAGCGGCGCGATTCCCATCACCCGATTGGGATGACGGCCGCGGGTCCGCGATCATTGATCACCTCCACTTCACAGTCATGCCGAGTCAAGGACACCCAGAGCTTGTCAATCACGACCTGTCGCGGGCCAGGCATCTGTTGATGCTCGAGTTCGGGTCGCGGACCGAGTTCGATGATCCGAAACTCGAGTACCGGCGGCTGTTCTCCGAGATGCTGGGCACGTTCATGCTGGTGCTGGTCGCCGCCGGTGGCGGGATCCTGCACGCCAAGGGGCAGATCAGCCTCGCCGCCGCGGTTGTCGCGCCGGGTCTGATGGTGCTCTCGATCATCCTGTTCATGGGCGCGGTCTCTGGCGCGCACCTCAACCCAGTCGTATCCCTGGCGTTCGCCGTGCGTGGTGACTTCAACTGGAGGCGGGTGCCGGGGTACATCGCGGTCCAGCTTGTCGGCGCCACGCTGGCGTGCCTGTTTCTGCTCGCCGTGTTCGGCAACGTCGAGCACCTCGGCGCAACGCTGCCCGGACCCGGCTACCACGACTGGCAGGCGTTGCTGACGGAGATCGCGCTGACCGCCGGATTGCTCAGCGTCATCCTCGGCACCGCCTCCGGGGCACAGAACGTCGGCAGGATCGGTGCGCTCGGCGTCGGCGGCTACATGGCCCTGGCCGGCCTGTGGGCGGCGCCGGTGAGCGGCGCCTCGATGAATCCGGCGCGGTCGTTCGGGCCGGCGCTGGTCAGCGGGGACTGGACGGCCTATTGAGTGTACGTCGCTTGGCCGCTGATCGGCGCGGCGATTGCGGTCGGCTGCGCGATGATTCTCCGCGGGCGCGGTGGCGATCCATCTCGCACGCTGCTGGGTCCGGCGTATTGACTGCAAGCCGCTTGGAGGAGAGAAACACGCTCTCGCAGCAGATCGAAAACGGCAAGGGCGTGCCGCCAAGGCTCAAGCCGACGACCCCACCCGGGGACCCATAACCCGAGACAGCCGCCACGACATGTGCGTAGACGCAAAGACGGGACGGGTGGCGCCGTGAACGATGATGAGGTCTCGGGCGGCGCGACGCATCCGTTCGCATTCGTTCGCGGGACTGCCAGTGGCGCAGCCGCGCTCACGTTCGCCTCTGCCCGCAACGCGGATCAAGTACCGCGGGAGATCGAGGTCGACCAAGCTGCGGTCGGCGGCAACGCAACCACAGCCATCGCAGCCCGCGACGATGGCAACCCGCAACGCGGAGCAGGCCTCAAGCTCGCGCTATCGGAGCCCACGGGGGCCGTTGGAATGCTGCGCCGCTTCGTCAAGAACGGCGGGAGGCCCTTTGGGACCCGCCCGGTCTCGGGCGCGGAGCTACCGTCTCCGCTCTCGTCCCCGCTCGCGCCGTCGAACCCCGCACACAGATACGGGCGAGAGCGGCCGCCCGAATGGGTCGATGAACAGCGTGACCGGTCCGGTCTGCGTCGGAACCGTCCCCTCGAGGGTCTCGATCGAGTAAAACAGCTGGTCGTCCTCCAGGCGCGGCTGCTGGATCACGACGACCGCGTCGTCGGGCGCTTCATCGCCGGGCTCGAGGAACGCGAGTACCGCATTCGGGGGATCTTCCCCGAAGCTGTTGCCTCCTTCGCCCGCGTCTTCAATAGGTTGAGCGCCGGATCGAACCGGGGCGAGACGGCAGGCCCGATCCAGCGCGCCAACGGGACGTCCTCGCGAGTGATGTGGTTGGCCGGTTGGTTGCGACCATGTCCGTAGTTCTCCAGCGGCAGTTACGTGCCTACCCCGATGCGGTGCGCGGGCCGTTTGCCAACGGTCGCTCGATCAGAACGTCAGTTTTTGGTCGCTCCGATGAGGGGGTACGGCCCCCGATTCGGGGTCCGGAACGCGCCCACGGCACCCGCGCTGATCGCCCGGGCCCCGCGCTTTCAAGGCTATGTAGCCGGTGTCGCGACCGGACCAGGCCATAACTTTGTCGTCGGCGACGGCCTCGACCTCGTGTTTCGCGACCGCCAAGCAGCGCACACCCGATATCGCGTGTACTGGAACGGCCCCAGCCACGACTCGCTGCTGGTCCAGGCGCACACCTGGACGGGAGACGGCAAGCACCATCTTCACCGCAGCGCTCGGCAACGTCGGGACCTACAGAGCGATCTGGCGCGTCAGCAACCGCACCGTCTCGACCTGGCGGTTCTTCAATGGCGTCGGCGACTGGCTGGGTGTGCGGGAGACCGAGACCGGCATGCCAAACGGCGTGCTTCTCGAAACTTTGGTCGAATCCGGCGTTCAAGTTCGCGACGACCGCGTCCGAGAACGTGGTCACGAACAGCCCCATCACCGGCGCGCGACCCGGCCACGCCGAGGTACGGGCAGATCGTCAACTGACCGGCGGGAGCGCTCGATAACCCGAGCGCTGCGGAGCGATCAGCCCCCGGACCGCACGAGCATCCCCCAACGAGCAAGCTCGCCGCTGCGTGAGAGCAGGGGAATGGGATCATGGGCACGGCGTGGGGTACGAACAGGCGCCGGCGCGAGGCGAGGAGCGCTCAGAACGAGCACGGTGAATAGCCGCCCTCACGATGACGTGCTGATCTTCGTTTGCGGATTGCCCTCGACTGGCTTAGACGCGAGTCTGCTTGCGAGTCGTGGAGTGTTTGCCGGGCTGGGCTGGTTGATCGGAGCGTCGGTGAAGTCGGCTGACGTGAGCCGGCGACCCAAGCGGCGCTCGAGACAGCCGATGCAGAGGTACTCATGGATGAGGCCGACCGGCGTCATGCAGAACAGCTGCGGCTCGCCCTCGTCGCAGATTCGGATGTCGTCGGGACGGGCAGGACGGGGGAACTTGTTCATTCCGGCAGCGTTCCAGACGGCGTCGTGCACCATGTAATGCTCGTGCTGGCCGTCGATGTCGAGCGTGTCCACCTCGCAGTCAACGCACGCAAGCGGATGGACATCAAATCTCATACGGCGCGGACTCATCTCGGCGCCTCCCTCATCGTCGCTGCACCCCGCCTGACCCTCGCCTTCCGCGACTGCAATCCACGCACAGAATCGTCATCGGCGGCGCGCTTGAACCGATGGGCAGCAGATGGGCAGCGCAGCTCGACGCGGGCGGTGGCGTCCGGTCGCGTCACGTCAGCAAAAAACCGCCGTCATGCAGCCACTCTGACGACTCGTCGCACCGGCCCGCAACACTCGGTCGTTCCCTTACAAGCAGGGGGTCGCAGGTTCGAGTCCTGCACCGCCCACTGACGATCTTCCTGGAAATCACGCTAATTGTCGACGAGAGGATCGTAGATAGCTCCCAAATGTTCCCCGACTGTGTTCACGGTGGCCAGATGGACGTCCGGCAGTGCTTCGCGCAACGTCTTCTTGCGCTCATGAACATGGGATCACTTCGATGTTGGGGCCTTGCGATGCGGGTGGCGGTGATCTGTGCGGTGCTGGCGTCCGTGACGTCGGGGGTGTGGGCGCGATCTGCTCGGGCAGCCGTCTCGCCGGCTTGGTCGGTGCAGCCGATCCCTAACCCTGCCGGCGCGAAGGACAGCGCGCTCTCGGGTGTGTCGTGCTCGTCGCGGGTCGCCTGTATGGCCGTTGGGCATTTCACCAATCGCGCCGGCGATGGAGTGCCGCTGGCAGAGCGCTGGGATGGCAAGCGCTGGTCGATCGAGCCGGTCCCCGTGCCCACTGGGGCGAAGACCAGCTTGCTGTTCGACGTCTCGTGCGTGTCGCGGAGGGCGTGTGTTGCGGTTGGCAGTGTCACCAAGGACGCGCGTTTCACCGTGCCGCTGGCAGAGCGCTGGAACGGCACCGGCTGGTCGGTCCAGCGGTCTGCCAGACCGGCAGGGGGCGCGAGGCTCAGCTACCTCGGCGGCGTGTCGTGCCCGTCGGCGAGGTACTGCATCGCCGACGGTTACTCCGGCAACAGCGCCGGCACGGTCGGGGTAACGCTCGCCGAGCGCTGGAACGGCGCCGGCTGGTTGCTCCAGCGCACTCCCCAGCCCGCCGGCGCGACCGTCGGATTCTTCACCGCGGTGTCGTGCGCGTCATCGAAGTCGTGCACCGCGGTCGGGTTCTTCGTCGACCGTGTCGGCGCCGGAAAACCTCTGGCGCAGCGCTGGAACGGCACCCACTGGTCGATCCAGCGGACTCCCAGCCCTCGGGCCGCGACCTACCTCCAGCTGGTCGGTGTCTCATGCACCCGTCAAGGCCCCTGCATGGCGGCCGGGTTCTTCACGATTGTCACCGGCATCCAGATCATGCTGGCGGAGGGCTGGAACGGCGTGCGCTGGTCGATCCAGCGGACCCTGTACCCCGCCGGCGCGACGGGGGTCCAGTTTGCCGGCGTGTCGTGCAGTACGCCGAGGTCCTGCACAGCCGTCGGGTTCTTCGGCAGCCCCACCGGCTACGAGGAAGCGCTGGCGGAACGATGGGACGGCACCAACTGGGCCATCCAGCCGACCCCCTTCCCAGCCGGCACGGTGAGCAGTTCGCTCGACAGCGTGTCGTGCACCTCAACCACAATATGCACGGCGGTCGGGAGCTCCCTCAACAGCGCCGGCACCGAAGTGACACTCGCCGAGCGATACTCATAACCAGCAGACCACGGCGAGCTGGGAATCGCCGGACCAGCGCCGCGGCACCGCTGGTCCGCCGCTACGCCGTGAACTTGACACTCTCCCGCAACGATCCCTCGCTCCCGAGCTGATCGACCTCAAGCAGCCTCGAGCGCGACTGCGAAAGGCCGCCTCGGCCGGAGTTCGCCGATACCTCCTCCATGGATACGTTCAACCTCTTTCGCGACGAGACAATCGGCGACGAGAGTGATCCGCCCGGATACCGTGCGCAATCCGCGCAACTCGCGCCAAGGTTCGGAGCGTCTCGCCTCGCGATGACCGTGTACGACCTGCCACCGGGGCAGGCGATTTGCCCATATCACTTCCACTTTGGCGATGAGGAGTGGCTGGTCGTGGTTACCGGAACGCCTACGGTTCGGACGCCCAACGGCGAACCGACGCTGGAGCCGGGCGATGTCGTCTGCTTCCTGGTGGGTCCGGATGGAGCGCACCGGGTCCACAACGGGAGCGACAACCCGCCTAGCGTGGATCGCGCCACATGCAGGCCACCGTCGGTTCGCCGGGTGGTGCGGCGAACTCCCCCACCTGCCGGAAGCCGAAGCGCTCATAGCGGCGGTCGTTGGCGCGATTGCTTGACTCGAGGTATGCCGGCATCTGCAGTGCGTCCAGCTCCTCGAGGTTTGCGGCCAGTAGTCCCATCCCCTTGCCCCGTCCCCGGCGCTCGGGGTGTGTGCCCAGCAGGCTCAGGTAGTAATGCGGCGTGTGATGCGGGTGGTTGGCCTCGAAGCTTTCCATCAGCGCCAGCACGTCGTGGGCGTGGGCGCCGAGCTGCTCGTGGAGCATCGGCGCTATCTGCGCCTCGGCCTCCTCGGTGAGCTCCGAGTGTCCGGGCGGAACCCAGAGCGCCGCGGCGCTGCCGTCCTCGGTCATCCAGACCCAGCCGTGGGGGACCGAGCTGGTGACGAACAGTGTCCACAGCGCGCGGTGCTGGTCGAGCCTGCGTGCGTCGTCCGGGAAAGCCCAGCTCCACGTCGGGTCGCTGTAGAACGCGAGCGCGAACAGGTCGGCCACGTACGCGGTCTCCGCCTCCTCAACGCGCCGCAGTCCCCGGTGCCGATCCGACGTCATGGATCCACCCTAACGTCGAGCTCGACGGCGATCATCCCCGCCGCTCGCTCGTGTGCCGCGTAGGTGGCACGGAGTGCGGGAACGACATCGTCACCGTCGGCGCTGGCAGGCGGCGGGTCATCGACAAGCAGCGCCCGGACCTCGCGTCCGAGCCGCTCGCCTCCGACCCGGTCGGCCAGCACGGCAAGCGCTTCGGCCCGCACCCGCGCGCCCTCCACGAAGGACGCGATCACGGTCTCCCGGCTCAGCGGCGCCGGCCCGAACACGCGGGCGTGGAGCACGGCCGGGTTGACGCCATGCGGTTGCACGAGAGCACGGCGCTCGCCGGCCGAGAGGCCGGCCGAGTCGGCGAGGTAATCGATCGCCCGAGTGAGGCCTTGGGCATCGACGGGAAGCGACGCCTGGAGCTCGGATGGGAGACGGGAGACGAGGGTGGCGTGGTCGCCGGCGGCCTCGCTGAGAAGCGCCTCCACGCGCGCGCGGTGGCTTGAGTCCATATACCCCCACGGTAGACGCCGGCGTTGTCCAGAGCTCCCGACGGCCGGTCCGGCGGCGAGCACGCCGTTTGATTGCGCGCCAACCCGGCTGATATGACTCGGCCCGAACAACCCTGCGTCCAATCCGGGGGCCGCGCATGGGCGGTCCGCGGCACAGGAGGTCCCTATGTCGGAACAGTCGCGTCGCCGAGGTCCTTCCGGCGCGCTGACCGTCGCGCTCATCGCGCTCGTGGTGGCGATGACGGCACTGCGGTGGCAGCGAAGAGCCTGATCGACGGCTCGTCGATCAAGAAGCACAGCATTCCCGGGAACCGGCTGACCAACCACAGCATCACGGCGATCCAGGTGAACAAGAGCAAGCTGGGCGTGGTCCGACACGCCACGCTGGCGGACACCGCCGCGAACGCCGCCAAACTGGGCGGGGCCGCGCCCGGCGCGTTCCTGTCGTCGTCGAAGCTGATCCGCTGGAACTTCACAATGAACAAGGGCGGTACGCCGCGCGCGTTCGCGGTCAGCCCGCTGAAGTTGACGGCGACGTGCGCGGCGGACGCGACGAAGACCGATGCCGCGCTCGGCGCCACCACGACCGAGAACGGCACGTTCATCGCGACCGCGCTCGACACACTGCCGGCGGCGGCCTTCACGCCGCTCAATGTCGGTGATCCGCCGTTCATGGTGGTGACGGACGACAGCTCCGTCGCCGACCATGGAAACTCGAGCGCCCTGGCCGCCTTCGATCCGAAGGGGACGCTCGCCCTGTTCTCGACCGCCGAGACGATGGGCGTCGCTGTGAACACCCCCGGCGCCGACTGCCGCTTCTTCGGCTATCTGGTCAACGACGCGTTGAGCGTCCCCCGCTAGCCACACGCCGGTCGTGTCAACCCACGGGTTGACTCCAGGATCAACCCTGGTTTCAACCCGTGGGGCGACGACACCGCGCCGTCGACGGCAGATCATGAGGGCATGACAACTACCGATTACCTCATCAACGCCCTGTTCGTGTTGCTCGTCGTCCGCCAGGCCCGCGAGCACCGGCTCGACGTGCGCAGCGCCGTGATCCCGATGCTCGTCCTCGCCTGCGTCGCCCACCTCTACGTCCACTCGATCCCGACGGCTGGGAACGACCTCGTGCTGGTGGGCGCCCTGGCCTGCCTCGGACTCACGATGGGGATCATCTCCGGGTTCGCGACGGAGGTCCGCCTCGGCGACGACGGAACCGCACTGGCTCGCGTCGGCTGGCTCGCCGGCGGGTTGCTCTTCGCCGGGATCTGCGCCCGGATGGTGTTCGTGTTCGCGGTTGACAACGGCGCCGAGCCGGCGATCCGCAGCTTCAGCGTCGCCCACCACATCGGAGCCGCCGCGTGGCCCATGGCCCTCGTTTCGATGGCGCTGTTCGAAGTCGCAGCCCGGATCGTCATGGTCCAGCTGCGCGGCCGGCACCTGACCCGCGTCGCGTCGCCGCTCGCCATCGGCGCAGTCGCGTGAGAACCCGTTCGAGCAACAATCGCGTCCGGCCCGTCACGACGGGCCGGATTGCGTTCTATCGTCTGCGGCGAGTGACCGCGATGGAAGAGTCCGCCAGCCAGATCGAGCGGGCCGCGCGCGAAGTCGACGACAGCGGGCGTGTGGCCGAGGCTGCGTCCCGGGCGGAACATCGACTCCGCCGGCAGCGAGCGACGCTGAGGCCTCTCGGCTGGGGGGTGATGCTGGTGGTGGTGATCAGCGCCCTCAGCGGCCATCCGGCGCCAGGCGTGCATGGCACGGAGCTCGCCGTGACGGCGGCGCTGATCGCGTTCGTGGCCACGCTCGCCTACGGGGTGAGCGACCGCTTCACCGCGCAGGCGGTCGGCGTGCAGGCCGGTGTGATCGCGGTGATGGGCGCGGCCGGTGCCACGCTCGGTGCGCTTCAACTGCACGGGGCGACCGATCTCGCGGGCGGCGCCGCGGTGTGGATGGCGGTCGCCAGACTGCCGACGATCGCAGGGGTCGCTCTGGGTGCCGCGATCACGTTGGCGCTCGACATCGCTCTCGCCCTGGCAGGGAGCTCGTCGTCCGGGGTGGCGGCGACGACGCTGCTGTGCGCACTGCTCGGGCTGATAGCCCACTTCATGAAGCAGGCGCGCCATAGCCAAGACCAGACGGAGTTGCTCATGGCCCAGCTCGAGGATGCGCGAGAGGAGCAGCTCGTCGCGGCTGCGATCGCGGAGCGGGGACGAATCGCGACGGAGCTACACGATGTGCTCGCCCACTCCCTTTCGGGGGCGGCGATCCAGCTTCAGGGCGCGAGGATGCTGGCCGAGCGCTCGCATGCCGAACCGCGGATGAGCTCGGCCATCGAGCGCGCGAGCGAACTGGTGAAGGAGGGCCTGTCCGACGCCCGCCAGGCGGTCGGCGCGCTCAGGGGGGACGCGTTGCCGAACATCGAGCAGCTCGAGCCGCTCGTCTCCGACTTCCGCAGGGACATGAACTTGGATGCCACGGTGAGGATCGTGGGCGCCGCTCGCGCATTGCCTGCGCATGCGAGCCTCGCGCTGTACCGAGGCGCGCAGGAGGCGCTCACGAACGTGGTCCGCCACGCCCCGGGTGCGAGCACGGAGGTCGTGCTCACCTATCGAGCAGGTGCCACGACGCTGAGCGTCGAGAACCAGCCGCCGGCGGGATTGGAATCCAAGTCCAGCGAGCTGGCCTCAGTCGGCGGAGGCCGGGGCCTCGCCGGTATGCGCGAGCGGATCGAGGGTGCCGGCGGCACGATGCGCGCCGGGCCCACCGGCCATGGGTGGCGAGTCGACCTGGACGTGCCCGCGTGAACGATTCTCCGATCAGGGTCATGATCGCGGACGATCAGCGGGTCGTGCGTGACGGGCTGACTTTGCTGATCGGGATGATCGACGGAGTCGAGGTGGTGGCCACGGCGTCCGACGGGATCGAGGCCGTGGAGCTGGTCGAGAGCGTCGAGCCCGACGTAGTGCTGATGGACCTGAGGATGCCGCGGATGGAGGGCGCGCAGGCCACGAAGCTGATCCGGGACGCCCACCCAGCCGTTCAGGTCCTGGTGCTGACCACCTACGCCGATGACGCCTCGTTGTTTCCGGCGCTAAAGGCCGGTGCTCGCGGCTACCTGACGAAGGACGCGAGCGCCGAGGAGATCGAGCAGGCGATCCGAGCGCTCGTGGCCGGGGCCACTCACCTCGACGCCGAGGTCCAGCAGCGGCTGGTCGCCGCCGTGCTCGACTCTCAACCCGTATCCACGCCGTCGGATCCGGCCTCACCCGATGAGCTCACGGCCCGCGAGCTGGAGGTGCTCAAGCTGATCGCGGCCGGTCTCTCGAACGTGGAAATCGCCGAGGCGCTCGTCGTCTCCGGTGCGACGGTGAAAACGCACGTCAACCACATCTTCTTCAAGACGGGAGCTCGTGACCGCGCTCAGGCGGTGCGCTACGCCTACGAGCATCGGCTCGTCTGATCACTCCTCGCCCTCGCCCGAGCCCTGATAAGACGCCGCCGCCGTGGCGACGTCGCGCGGGTACGTGTGGCGGGCGCGGAGCAGGAACACCCCGGCCGCGGCCAGCGTCCCGAGCAGCAGCACGAAGGTGATCTCGAGGCCGCGAGCGGCGCCCGGCGAGATCACGCCGGGATGGGTGCCGATCGGCGCCTGCTCAGGCGCGATTCCGGCGATCAGGTCGGCGAGCCCGCCGAAGACGAGCGGCGCGAGGGCCTGGGCCAGTGAGCGCACGACCGTCCGGGTGCTCTCGGCTCGGCCCCAAAGGCCGGCGGGCATGATGTCGAGGCGGGCGGCATCGAGCGGCGGGTTGGCGGCCGAGAGCAGCGATGCCCCCGCGACGTCGAACCACACCGCCGGCGTCAGGTGGCTGCTGAGGAACCCGGGTAGCAGCAGGCCGGCGGCGCCGATGTAGCAGATCGCCGGGACCCAGACGCGAACCTCGAGGAAGCCTCGGCGCAGGAGCGCGTCGGTGACGCGGCCGCTGACCAGCGTGCCGATCATCGCGCCGCCGACCAGCAGTGCCAGCACCAGCTCGGCCTCGGCCTGGCTCGCGTGGTAGTGGCCCCGCACGAACAGAAGCGCGAAGGTCGACAGGCCCGAGAAGAAGAAGTAGCCCAGCGACGAGCTGATGATCATCAGCATGTTCGTCGGAATCGAGAGGATGTACTTCACGGCCGGAACGATCTCGAGCTTGCGCGGGTCCTCCTTGAGCACGAGCTTCGGGTCGGGCTCGACGCCCAGCCGGCGCGCGGCCTCGTGGGCCAGGTCGTCGGCGTCCTGCTCGGCCTCCTCGCCCTCGACGGGCGGTTCGGCCGCCCCCTCGGAGACCGCGAGCTTGAGGTCGACGACGCCGGGCTCGAGCCGGCTCTGCCCTCCGCGCAGCGGCTCGGGCACGGTCCGGTAGAGCTCGCGGGCGAGGAAGAAGCCGGGGATCCCGAGCAGCAGGAAGGCCGCGCGCCAGCTGATCAGGCTGGCCAGGGTCCCGCTGATGATGAACCCGAAAGCCGTGCCGGCGATCTCGCCTCCGAGGATGTAGGCGTACACGCGACCACGTTCTCGGGCCGGGAAGTAGTCGCCTGTGAGGGAAGCGATCGCAGGTCCCGCCGTGGCCGTGACGGCGCCGAGCATGACGCGCGAGAAGAGCAGATTGGAGTAGTTGGACGCGAACGCGCTGGCGACCGATGCGACGCTCCAGAGCAGGATGCTCAGCGAGAGGATTGGGATCCTCTTGAAACGGTCGACCAGGAGTCCGACCGGGATCGTGAAGATCGCGCCGATCAGCAGGGATACCGAGCTCAGCAGGCCGATCTTCGTGTTCCCTATGTGCAGCGCCCGCTCGAGCTGTGGCGCCACCGCCCCCACCGTCGCGTTGTCGGCGCCGTTGAGCGCGAGCACGGCGCCGAACAGCATGATCACGCGCGCCCGCGCGGGCCCTCCGACGCGCTTGACGACCTCGCCCCGCACCCGGTGGGCCGTCCATCGGGTGGCGCGGACCGTCAGGTTCCCCGCGCGTGCTGCGACGTCGCTCGCCGCCACGTCAGCGGGGCGCGGAGCTCATGGCGGACATGCCAGGGAGTATTCCCGACCGACCCGCGGCCAGTCCCGAGAGCCGGTTTCAATCTCCGGAGCCGAGGACGTGCCGGTCGAGCCAGGCGTTGCGGAACGCGTCGCGCGGGTCGAGCCGCTCCCGCAGCCGCCGGAAGTCGTCCATCCGCGCATAAAGTGGACCGACCTCCCGCGCGTCGGCCAGGAACAGCTTGCCCCAGTGCGGCCGGGCGCCGAACGGTCGGAGCGCCGCCTCTACGGGGCCGAGTACGCGTTCAACCTCGGCCTGATCTCGCTTCCAGGTGAAGTGAATCCCGATCATGTCCGCCTCATACTGCGGGCTCATCCACAGCGAGTCGGCGGCGATGGCCCGGATCTCGGATACCTGGAGCAGCGGTCGGATCATCTCGCCCAGCTCGCGGACGGCAGCGATCGCCTCCACCGCGGCGGCACGCGGAACCAGATACTCCGATTGGATCTCCTCGCCGCTGCTCGGCGTGAACCCCATGCGGAAGTGGGGCAGGCGGCCAGACCACGGTCCGGGCCGACCGAGCTGCGGCGTGGCGTTCTCCGGATCGAGCCCCGGAATCGGATGGCGGTCCTCGCTCGCCGCGGGGGCGCCGAACAGGGCGGGTGGCGGGTCCGGGGCCGGCGCGCGGCGCTTGACCCACACCTGGTGAATGGGGTCCTCCCATAGCGTGAACGCGCTCACGCTGTAGCCGGCGGCGATGATCTCGTCGAAGTGCTCGAACAACGCGTCCCAGCCCATGTCCTCGTACACGACCTGGCTGACTGCGTACTCGGGCTCCACGTCGAGCGTCAATGCGAGTACGGCCCCGAGGGCACCGAGGCCGACGACGATCCCGTCGAATCCCGGGTCGCCGCGCTTTGCGCTCACGATCTCGCCATCGGAGGTGATCAGCTCGAGCGCCGAGACCGCGGTGGCGAGGTTGCCGTTGGCCTGACCCGAGCCGTGCGTGGCGGTGGCGACCGCTCCCGCAACCGAGATGTGAGGAAGCGACGCCAGGTTGGCCAGGGCCAGGCCGCTGGCGCCGAGTCGCTCGGCGAGCTCGCCGTAGCGAACGCTCCCGCTCACATGAACGCTAGCCACCTGGGGATCGACTCCGCATCGCACCGGAAGGCCGGCCAGGCTCACCAGCTCCGCCGAGTCGGCGATCGCCGTGAACGAATGGCCCGAGCCGAGGACGTGAATCCGCTCCGCCGCGGCGATGATCTCCTGCGCCTCCTCGACGCTGGTCGGCCGGTGGATGGTCCTCGCCGAATACGTGTAGTTGCCGGCCCAGTTAGCGCGCGCCACGAACGCACCCTAACGACGCCGGTCGGCTACGAGCGCGCGCCGGGAGGTGCCGGTGGAGTGGAGAGGCGCGCGGGGTAGAGGAACTGCCCGATGCCGTCGATCGGCTCGCCCGGGTCCCGCGGCGAGAACCTCCGCAGCTCCGAATTGACGCTGTAGCGCGGACCCAGCAGCACGTGATCGCCACGGACCCAGGTGTAGAAGCGGTCGAGCGGGCGCGGCGGTGGTCCCCCGACCCGGATGCCGCGGAAGTTGTAGAGGCCTCCATGGCAGGGACAGACGAACGAGGAGGCCGCGGCCACGAAGCGCACGGGACACCCGACGTGGGCACAGCGGGAGGAGACCGCCACCACCCGGTCGTACTCGTCCTTGAGGGCCCCATCGATGTCGGGACTGTGTCGGCGGACGTAGGCGAGCGAGCGGCCCGCCTCGCCCACCCCCGGCTCGATCGTGATCACGATCGGCGTGTAGGTGGAATCGCTGAAGTGCGAGAGCGGGCCGATCTCCTGCCAGGTCGCGGCGGTCCGGTCGAACACCGGGCCGAGGGCAAAGCCGAGCGCCGGGAGGGCTATCGCGGCGCCGGCGACGGCGCCCGCTCCGTACACAGTGCAGCTCATGAAGCGGCGGCGGCTGACCGTCTCGCCGTCGAAGCTGCCGGGGAGATTCCGCTGCTCGGTCGACGAGGGTGGATTCCGGAATCGCTTCATCTGCTACGCAGCATCATACTACGTGACGTAGTAAGTTAGCCATCAGCTACGATCCCGCGTAGCAGTGAGCGCCATCCTTGACACGCGACCCCGCCTCACCCGGCCCGCTGCCGGCGCCGGAATGGATCCGGCGGGCCGCGGCCCCGCGGCCCGCGCGGCCGCCCGGGTGTCCCGGGCCGGGCTTGTCCTGGGCGGTCTCGGCCTCGCCTCCGCGCTGTTCGTGATCGTCCGCCTGATCGAGTCCTGGCGGGTCACGCCCCGAGCGAGCTCGCACCGCATATCGGTTCTGGGGGCACAGCTCACCTACCCGGTCGCAAACGCCGGCGCGATCGTCGTGCTCGTGCTCGCCCTGCTCGGCCTCGCGGTGACCGTGACCGCGGTGCTCGCAGCCGGCCGGGAGATGGTGGGATCGGCCCGGCTGGCGCGACGGTTGCGGTTGATCGCGACCGAGACGTTCGACGGGGCCCTCGTCGTCAACGACTCGGAACCGCGGGCCTTCTGCGCCGGCCTGCTGAGGCCTCGTGTGTACCTGACGACCAGGACGCTGGCGATCCTCGATCCGCGCGCCCTGGACGCGGTGCTGATGCACGAGCGGGAGCACGCGCGCCGGCGCGACCCGCTGCGCTTCGCCGCCGGCAGGGTGATGTCGGCCGCGCTCTTCTTCCTGCCCACGCTCGACCGCCTGCTCAGCCGCCAGCATGCGCTGGCCGAGCTCGGGGCCGACGAGCGAGCGGTAGGCGAGGCAGGCTCGAGCCGGTCCGCTCTGGCCAGAGCGATGCTGGCGTTTGCCGAGCACGGATCCCCCGGCTCGGCCGTCGGCGTCGATCCGGAGCGCGTCGACCACCTGCTCGGCGAACCCACCCGATGGCGCTTCCCGCTGTTCCTGTCCACGGTGACCGCCGCGGCGATCGCACTGCTCCTGGCTGTGGCCGTGCTGGCCGGACACCTCGCGCGCGGATCGGCCACGCTCGCGCCTCCGTTCCTCTCGAGCCGCCCGTGCGTGGTGATGCTGGCGGGGATCCCGGCCGTTCTGTCCGTTCTTGGCTGTTGTCTCGGCCTCTGGCGGGCTCGTCGATAGGGACGCGATGCCGACCCCGCGCAAATCGAAAACCCCGCCCCACCTGCACGAGCTGGAGGCCGAGGTGATGGACGAGGTGTGGCGCCAAGGTGAGACGACCGTCAAGCTCGTCATGGAGGCGCTCAACCGACAGGCGAAGCAGCCGCGCGCCTACACCACGTACATGACCGTGATGAGGCGCCTCGACGAGAAGGGCCTGCTGTCCCGGACCCGCGCGGGCCGCCACGACAGCTACGTCCCCCGCCTCACCCGCGAGCAATACCAGGGCAGGCGGGCCGAGGCCGAGGTCCGCGAGCTCGTCGACGAGTTCGGCGACGTGGCGCTCGCCCACTTCGCCAAGAGCCTCGGCACGCTCGATCCGGCCAGGCGCAGGGCGCTCCGGCGCCTGGCCGAGACCGAGTAGGCGGCTCAGGCTACGCGGAAGCGCCGGCGCGCGAGCGCGACCGGGAGCCCGAGCTCGAGCCGGACCCGCGCGCTCGCGTCCCCGACCCCGAGCGGCGCCGGCGACTGGACGAGCGCTTCCTGGTCGCGGCGGGGCGCTGGTCGCGTGGGACCTCGGCCCGGACCACGGCCTTGACGAGCCGGGCCAGCTCGGCGTCAAGGAATTTGGCCATCCGCTCCTCGTCGCGGCGGATGCGTTTGGCCAGCTGGGCCGTGTCGCGGTCGCCGACCTCGGCGGCGAAGGTCTCGATCCGCGCGTACAGCGCGATCTCCACGTGCTCCTCCCGGAGCTCCTCCTGGGCGTTGCGCAGGTGCGTCTCGGCCTGGTTGGTGATCGCCGCCCGGGCGGTCCCGACCTGGCCCTTGACCGCAGCGACCGCCTTGCCGGCCACCTCGCCGACCGCATTCGGAACGCCGGGCAGATCGGGGGCCGCCGAGGGCTGGCCGCCGAGCTTCCTGATCCGGGTCGCGACGGAGCGCTTGTGCTCGTGGGTCTCGGTGAGGTGCTGACGGAGCCGTTTCTTGTAGCTCTGCTTCTGGGTCAGGGCGATGTGCGCGGTCAGGCTCGCTTCGAGCTCGGCCTCCTTGGCGTGGGCCTCAGACAGCCATTGCACGAGCTTTGCGTCGCGTTCGTTCAGGGGCTTGGTGCCGGGCATCGGCTCCTTCCTTTCTGGTTCTCGAGTTCGTCAGCTGCCGCGCGTTGTGAGCTCGAGCGCTCGGTGCACTGCCGACAGCACGGTTTGACGCCGTTGGTGGGCGCTTTCGAAGAGCTGGATGGCGGCGAGCTCCGCGGCGTCTGAGACGGCCATCCGCTCGACGATGTCCGTGGCGCTGAACTCGCGGTAGCCGGGCCACGGCTCGGCGAGGCGGACTTCGGCGCCGGCACCGTCCTCGGCGCCCGGCTCGGCGAGCTCCGCAGCGAGGGCGGGGTCCTCGGAGACGTGGGCCGGCCCCGAAACGGGTGGTGCGTCGAGATCGACCGCCGGGCCGCGGTCGGGAAGCGCAGTGCCCGATGCGCCCTCGGCGGCGCAGGCGCCCTCGGCGCGGGCTCCCGCTCGGAGCCGTCGACGAGCGTCGAGGCCAGCGCGAGTGCGCGAGAGGCGAGCTCCTCGCCGCCGCGCAGCGCGAGCGTTGCCGCACGGACTCCCAACCGGATCGGCAAAGTGATCAGCTCGCTCGCCACACCTCTGTCCTACCCGCCCGCCGGCAAACAAACCGCGGCCGAGACAGATGGCATAAGGTGCCCCTATCCGAGGGAAGTATCGATCGGACAGGTGACTTCAAACGAGGGAGGATCACGATCGTAGACCTCGACCTGAAAGCGATCGTCTCGGACGCAGGCAGGCTCGCCGAGCGCTTCGGCGACGAGGCGTACTTCGCCGCGCTGTGCGTGCGCAGCGGAATGGTGGGACCCGAGTTGCCGCACCGCCTCGCGCAGCTGCTGCAGGCGTTCGAGCGCTTCGGACTGCTCGGCGGCGCGATCTCGGCCGGCGCGATCCGCCACGGCAACCGCGTCGCCCTGATTGACGAGCTTGGGGAGCTGACCTACAAGGAGCTCGACGAGCGCTCGAACGCGCTCGCCAACGCCTGGCGAGAGCGCGGGCTCGAGCCCGGTGAGGGCGTGGCCATCCTCACCCGCAACCACCGCGGTTTCATCGACGCCGTGTTCGCGGCCGCCAAGTGCGGATCCCGGATCATTCTGCTCAACACCTCTTTCGCCGGTCCTCAGATCCGCGAGGTGGCGGGCCGGGAGGGGACCGACCTGCTCGTCTACGACAATGAGTACGCGGAGATGCTCGGAGATGTGGAGCTGCCGCGCGGACGCTGGCGGGCCTGGACAGAGTCGGACGGCGGCGGGGACGACACGATTGAGTCGCTCATCGAGGCGGGCGAGCCGAAGGCCCCGCCGAAGCCCGGCGCCACTCCGCGGATCACGATCCTGACCAGCGGGACCACGGGCACTCCGAAGGGAGCGCCGCGCAGCGAGCCGCGCTCGTTGGCGCTGATCGGGGGACTTCTCAGCCGGGTTCCATTTCGCGCACGAGAGACGACGGAGCTATGTGTGCCGATGTTCCACGCGCTCGGCTTCATGCAGGCGGTGGTGGGGATCGCGCTCGGGTCAACGCTCGTCGTTCGCCGCCGCTTCGACCCCGAGGCGACGCTCCAGAGTCTTGACGAGCACGGCGCGACGGCGATGGTAGTCGTGCCGGTGATGCTTCGCCGTCTCGTCGATCTCGGCGAGGAGGAGATCGCCCGCCGCGACCTCTCCGCGTTGCGAATCATCTTCGTCAGCGGGTCCGCACTCGGCGCCGAGTTGGCCAAGCAGGCACTGAGGTCGTTTGGCCCCGTCGTCTACAACCTGTACGGCTCGACCGAGGTCGCGTACGCGACGATCGCCACGCCAGAGGATCTCCAGGACGACGCCGGATCGGTCGGCAAGGTCGTGCGTGGCTCAGTGATCAAGATCCTCGACGATGACGGCAACGAGGTCCCGGCGGGCGAGACCGGCCGGATTTTCGTCGGCAACCTCTCGCAGTTCGAGGGCTACACCGGCGGTGGCAGCAAGGACGAGGTCGGTGGACTGATGTCGTCGGGCGACGTCGGTCATTTCGACGACGACGGCCGCCTGTTCATCGATGGCCGCGACGACGAGATGATCGTTTCGGGCGGGGAGAACGTGTTCCCGGCCGAGGTCGAGGAGCTGCTCTCAGGCCACGAGAAGATCGAGGAGGCGGCGGCGATCGGCGTGGACGACGAGAAGTTTGGCCAGCGGTTGAAGGCGTTCGTCGTCCTGCGGGGCGATTCTGAGCTCAGCGAGGGTGACGTCAAGGGCTACGTCAAGGACAACCTCGCCAACTACAAGGTCCCCCGCGAGGTTGTGTTCGTCGACGAGCTCCCGCGCAATTCGACCGGCAAGGTGCTCAAGCGCGAGCTCGAGGAGCGCGACCAGGAGACCGCCGAGGAGCCAAGCCAGCAGAGGGATACCAAGCAGGCATCCAAGTGACGCGCGCATACCGGCGCGCCGTGGCGCCCGGCTGTTCTATGCTCCCGGCCTCGCCCATCGATTCCGCCGCGGGAGGTAGAAATCATGGAGCCAGCGAAGGCTGCGCGGTCACCCCGTCGTACCGGCCTAGCAGTCGCGGTTGCTCTCAGTCTGTGTGCCCTTGCTCTGGTCCCGGCCGGCGCGTCTGCATCGGGTCTCCGATTGCTGTCGCGCGGGCCCCTGGTCGATCTCGGTTGCGCCAATCCGGCCAACCACGGCCTGGCCGGAAAGCTGTTGTCCGCCGCGCACGTGCGCGTCGGCGGTCCGCTGCGGTGCTTCGCCAAGGCCGTCGGCCACGGCAGCGGCCAGGGGCCGCAGATCATGGCCGGTCCCGTTGGCCTCGGTCCGGCGCAGATCCAGTCGGCCTACAAGCTGGCCGGCCTGAAGTCGGGCGGCCGTACGGTCGCGATCGTCGATGCCTTCGACGATCCGAAGGCCGAGTCGGATCTCGCCACGTTCCGCAGTACGTACGGCCTCTCGGCCTGCACCGCCGCCAGCGGGTGCTTTAAGAAGATCAACGAGAACGGTGCCGCCAGCCCGCTGCCGTCGGGCGATTACGGCTGGTCGGAGGAGATCAGCCTGGACCTCGACGCCGTGTCCTCGGCCTGCCCTGACTGCCACATCCTCCTGGTCGAGGCCAGCTCGGCGAACACGCCTGACCTCGACAAGGCGGAGGACGCGGCCGCGGCCTCACCAGGCGTGGTCGCAATCTCGAACAGCTACGGCGGCGCGGAGGCCTCGAGCGAGCTGTCCGATGACGCCCACTTCCAGCATCCCGGGATCGCGATCACGGCGAGCTCGGGTGACTCGGGGTACGGCGTCAGCTGGCCCGCCTCGTCGCAGTACGTGACCGGCGTTGGCGGCACGACGCTCAGTACCGCCGGGAACGCGCGCGGATGGAGCGAGGCCGCGTGGTCGGGCGCGGGAAGCGGGTGCTCGGCGTACGAGCCCAAGCCCGCGTGGCAGACCGACGCCGGCTGCGCCAAGCGGACGGTGGCCGATGTCTCCGCCGACGCGGACCCGAACTCCGGGCTCGGCGTCTATGACACCTACAACAGCTGCGGGTCGAACGGCCTGTGCGATTTTCTGATCGGGCTCGGCGTCGTGCAGGGGCTCGACGGATGGGCACAGGTCGGCGGAACGAGCCTCGCCTCGCCGCTGATCGCGTCGGTGTACGCGCTCGCCGGCAACACCTCCGCGATCACCTACGGCAACTGGCCGTACGGACACGCAGGCTCGCTGTTCAATGTGACGAGTGGGTCGAACGGCACCTGCTCGCCGTCCTATCTGTGCAGCGCGGGTGCGGGGTACGACGGCCCGACGGGTCTCGGCACGCCGGACGGCAGCGGCGCGTTCTAGCGGATTCGATGTGTGCGGGCGGTCCCGGGTCAGTGCCCGGGACCGCCTCGCGCCTCTAGACTCGCCGCGTGCTGATCCTGCCGCCGGGACACGCAAGAACGGTCCTCGCGCCGCGCCGTGTTGGCACGCGCGAGCGATGGATGATCGCCTCGGTGCTCGCCGCCGTGCTCGCCGTCGCGGTCGTGATCGTGATCTCGATCGGCAGCTCCGGTCACGCCACCGGTCACGGTTGCGTCGACGTGACCATCTCGGGCCCGATCGGTGGCGAGGAGCTGTTCCGGTGTGGCGCCGAGGCCCGCAGCCTGTGTGCCTCGGTTGGGCACCCGGGAGGGATCAACGGCGCGCCGGCCGCCGACGTCGCGCGCGTGTGCCGCCGGGCCGGCCTGCCGGTCGGGTAGGCGAGCGCGCACGCACGGTAGGCTCGGAGGTCGATGACCGACCCCGCCGCCTTTCGAGCTCAGTTCCCGGTGCTCGAGCGTCTCTCCTATCTGAACGCGGGGACCGAGGGGCCACTCCCGAGCCGAGCCGTGAGCGTGGTTCGTGACCGGATCGAGCTCGAGGCGATCCGGGGGCGCTGCGGCCGCCCGTACTTCGAGGCCCTGATGGAGCTGGCGGGCGATCTCCGTGGCGGCTACGCGTCCGTGCTCGGATGCGAGGCGACCGAGGTCGCGCTGACCGGGTCCACCACCGACGGCGTAAACACGGTCATCTCGGGGCTCGATCTGCGTCCTGGCGATGAGATCCTGACCAGCGACGAGGAGCACCCGGGCCTGCTCGCGCCGCTCGGCCGCGCCAAGGTTCGCCACGGGGTGAAGGTACGCGTGGTTCCGTTCACGGAGCTCCCGGGCGAGGTGAGGCCGTCGACCCGGCTGATTGCCTGCTCGCACGTGTCCTGGGTCGGCGGCCGGGTGATGGACGTCGAGGCGCTGCGGTCGACGGGGGTCCCGATCCTGCTCGATGCCGCTCAGGCGATCGGCGCGGTACCCATCGATGTCCGCGCGCTCGGCTGCGACTTCTACGCCGCCTCCGGCCAGAAGTGGCTGTGCGGACCCGAGGGAAGCGGCTGTCTCTATGTCAAGCCCGAGCGCCTCGACGACCTGCTCGTGCCGTGGCCCGGGTACGGATCGCTCGCCGACCCGCACAAGCCGCTGGAGTTCGAGCCCGCGGAAGGGACGGCGAGGCTCGATCACGGCTTCCCCGGCGGGATGAGAAGCGCCTGGGCGCTGGCCTCGCTCGAGGTGTTCGCCGAGGCGGGCTGGGACTGGGTCCACGAGCGCGCGGCGACGCTGGCCGCGTCGCTGGCCGGGCAGCTCAGCGAGCGCGGCCTCGACGTCGCCCCACGCGACCGCTCGACGCTGGTCTCGTGGGCGTCGAACGATGCCGACGCCGAGGTGGCGCGACTCGCCGACGAGGGCTTCGTGGTTCGCAGCATCCCGGATTCTGGGCTCGTCCGCGCGTCCGCCGGCGCGTGGTCTTCCGAGAACGAGGTCGAGGCGCTGGTCGGCGCGGTGGCGCGCTGAGTCTCAGCCGATCCGTTCGGGGTGCGTGTAGACATTGACGGTCGACCCGCGGGCAAAGCCGCACAACGTCATGCCGCGGTCCTCGGCCAGCTCCACCGCGAGCGAGCTCGGCGCGCCGACGCCGATCAGGATCGGAGCGCCGGCAACGGCGGCCTTCTGCACGAGCTCGAACGACAGCCGGCCGCTGACGCACAGCAGGCGCTCGCCGAGCGGCACGCCGTCACTCATCAGCGCGTGACCGATCACCTTGTCCATCGCGTTGTGGCGCCCGACGTCCTCGCGCCCCCACAGCAGTTCCCCCTCTCGCGTGAACAGCCCGGTGGCGTGCAGGCCGCCCGTGTGCGCAAACCCGGGCTGGTCGAGTCGGGAGGGGAGGCGTGCGGCGAGCGCGGAAGAGATCGTCGGCCCCGCCGGCAGCGGAGCGCTGTCGACGGCCACCTCCTCGAGCGCTCCCTTTCCGCACACGCCGCACGATGAGGTGGTGTAGAAGCGCCGGCGGGCCGGGTCGCGCGTGAGCGGACCGTCGACGTCGATCGTGTTGGCCGCAAAGTCGGCCGTCAGTCGCGCCGGCCTGGGACCGTCGATCAGGCCCTCGGTGTAGAGAAACCCGAGCGCCAGCTCCTCGTCGTGACCGGGGGTGCGCATCGTGACCGCCAGCGGCTGTCCGTCCACGCGAATCTCGAGCGGCTCCTCCACCGCCACCTCGTCCTCGCCGGACGAGTGATGGACCCTGACGAATGCGCGCGTCACGGCGGCAAACGTTACGGCGTCGCCCGCAGCCCCCGGTCCAGCGCGGAGACGAGCCGATCGAAGGTGGCATCGAGATCGAGCGGAAGTCCGAATCCCCCCTCGAGCTCGAGCGTGACGAACCCGTGCAGCGTCGCGCGCACGATCCGCACGCCGTGAAGTGCATCGTCGCCCTCGAGCCCGTAGCCGCGCAGCGCGGCGACGATGACGTGGACAAGCGCCACGAACGCGTCGTCCGGCTCGCGCGCCGGCTGCAGCGCGGCGTACACCCCGGGGTGCTCGAGCGCGAAGCCGCGATAGGCGGCGGCCACCGCGCCGAGGGCATCGCGACCGGCGACGCCGGCGGCGGCGCCCTGGAGGACCGTGGTCAGCTCCCGTGCGCCGCGAATGGCGATCCGCCGGCGGAGGTCCTCGAGCCCGCCGACGTGCGCGTACAGCGAAGGCGAGCGGACCCCAAGCTCTCCGGCCAGCCGAGCCAGGGACAGCGCCGGAAGGCCTTCACGGTCCGCCATCTCCGACGCTGCCGCGACCACCGCCTCGGAATCGAGCCCGGCTCGGGGCATCAGCGCGCGGCCTGCTCGGCGCGCGCGATCGCCTGGTCCATTGCCGTGCCCGGGTTGCGGACCGGAGCACCGTGACCCACGACCAGGATGGAGGGGTCAAGCGCACGGAGGGCCCGTGCCGACTCGAGGTCGGTGACCCGGTTCCACGTGCCCATCGTCGCGAGTGGGAAACGAAGGTAGAAGTGGCTCGTCACGCTGGGCTTCCCGATCGTCGTGTAGACGTCGCCGGCGATCAGGGTCTTGTCGCGCGTGTCGAGGAAGGCGACGTGGCCGGGCGTGTGGCCTGGACTAGCCACGACCTCCAGGCTGCCGACCCGGTCGCCGCTCTGCAGATGCACGTCGGCTCGCGTCTTGACCTTGGGCCACGAGCCGGCGAGCTTGCCCTCGACGACCGTCTCGCCCTCGAGGATCCTGGCATCGAGTTCCGGGATCAGCACCTCGACCGAGCTTCCGAGCTTGTCCTTGAGCGCGTCCAGCGATCCGGCGTGGTCGCCGTGGCCGTGCGTCAACGCGATTCGACGGATACCGATCCCGGACTGCTGGGCGGCAGCGATCACGTCGTCGGCCGCGGACATCATTGTGTCGACGAGCGTGTATCCGTCGTCCTCCCGGACGAGGTAGGCGTTCACGAAGTGGAACTTGTTGAGAAGGGTGAGGTTGTCGGTGACGGTTGAGCTCCGCATGGTTCTCCCTATCGGCTCGTAGCTAGTGCAAGTAGGACAATACCTAATCACATTAGGAATTGCAAGCGACCGCGAAATCCGGCCACCCGGTCCGCCCCGTTTGGCGGTCGAGCGAGCGGAGATCCGACGCCGCCGAGCGGCGTGAGGTCGACTCGCTCGGGTGGTCTCGCCGTCGGTCCCTGGACCTCGTTCAGCCGCGCCCGTCCGGCCTTGGTCCCCGGCTCCTCGAGCGCGGTCGCGAGGGCCTCCCCTGGCCCTCGCGCGCGGTCATCTTCACGTAACGCCCCACGGCAGCCATCGGGCTGCACGCTGCTGGATCAGGTACTACGCGGCCGGGCAGCTTGCCTCGGCAGCCTGCTGCTCGGACGCCGGGACCTTCTGCTTGATGATCTCGACGCACACCTGATGCGTCGCCTGCTTGATCGCCGCCTGGTTGCCGGTGCCGGCCACGTCGCAAATGTGGTCGAGCTTGGACTTGAACGAGGCCGGAATCGTCGACTGCGACGCGATCGCCGCCTTGCATGCGGTCACGGCCTGGGCCAGCGCCGGGTTCACGGTTCCGCCGGAGGCAGACGAGGTGCCGGCCGCCGCGCTCGAGCTGGCTGCAGCGGTGGTGGTGGAACTGGCCGCCGGTGCACTGCTCGAGCTCGACGACGAGCTGTTGCTGCTGCCGCACCCGGCGATCGCGAGCGTCCCGGCAACGGCTATCAACGTGCACAGTGTCCTGATCAATACAACCTCCTCAGTGAGTGGTGGGCGGCGTCGCGCACCCCTGAAACGCCGGACCCGTAACCCTAGCCGGTGCCGGCGTCGTCTTCGGTCTCGATCAGGGCTCGGTTTGGTCCCACGCGCTAGGGTCGGCTGATTATCAGGATCTTCAAGCTGGAGGTGAGCTGAGATGGCCGCAATAACGGGAAACTCGACAGCGGAGATTGACGCTCCGATCTCGCGCGTGTGGGAGCTGGTCGAGGATGTCGAGAGCGCGCCCGACTGGCAGGGTGGTCTGAAGGCGATGCGGGCGATCGACCGCGACGGCGAGGGCCGGGCCACGCTCTGCGAGGCCGCCACCGACGCCAAGGTGACGACGATCAAGTCGACGATCCGGTTCGCCTACGACGGCCCGACCAAGCTGAGCTGGAACCAGGAGAAGGGCGAGCTGAAGTCGGTGGAGGGGAGCTGGACGCTGGAGGATCTCGGCGACGACCGGACCCGGGCCACGTACGCGATTGAGGCCGAGCTCGGCCGGAAGCTGGGCTTGATCATCCGCGGCCCGCTCGTCGGCATGCTCCGGGACATGCTCGCCGGCGCCCGAGCCGGCGAGCTCAAGAAGCATGCCGAGGGCTGACAGCCCCGTTGCAGGACAGCGGCCGGCCAGGGATGGCCGCCGGTTTGCCGAAAGGCCCTCATGCCTGAAACACGCATGAAGGAGTGAATCGATGAACGATTCCGATAGAACCGGCGTGGCCCTGCTGGCCCGCGACAGCGCCCCGCCCTGGGACCTGCTGTCACCCAGATTCCCCGTGGTGCGCCGTGGCTATGACCGCGACGCAGTGGACGACCACATCGCAGCGCTCGAGGGCGAGATCGAGGAGCTCCGAGCCGGCCGGGACTCATCGGGTGCCGTGGCGGCCGAGATCGAGCGGATCGGCGAGCAGACCGCCGCGATCCTGCGCGTCGCCCACGAGCAGGCCAGCGAGACGACCCGGCGCGCGCACGCCGAGGCGGATCGCTGCCTCGGCGCCGCGGCCTCGAACGCGGTGGCGATGACCGAGGACGCCAAGAACCAGCTGCACCAGCTCGACGGGGAGACCGAGGCGATCTGGACCGAACGCAGCCGCCTGCTCGAGGACGTAAAGCAGGTGGCGACCTCGTTGTTCTCGCTGGCCGAGGAGGCGCTCGAGCGTTTCCCGCCAGAGTCCGAACGGATAACCTCCGCTTCGCCGCGCGCGGGTGCGGTGCCGGAGCCGGTTGCCGCCCAGCCCGTCGGTGGGGAGGTTATGCCCGAGGGGCAGGCCGACGAGGAACTGACTGGCGATGAGTCTCTCAGCGACGTCGACGCTGTGTCGGTGCAGGAAACCTCAGAGTTTCACCAACACGAGCCCGACGATCGGGAGGAATTCAAGTGATGAAGCACCGAGCAGGAGCGTTGCTGGCGATGGCGGCGGTGGCCGTTGGCGCGGCCGGCTGTGGAAGCTCTTCCAGCAGCTCGAGCGGTCCAAAGCCGCTGTCCAAGGCCGCGTATGAGCAGCAGCTCGGTCCGCTGCTCAACAACCAGGTTGCGCCGGCGCTGCGCACCGCGCTCTCCAACGGTGGGATCGCCAACCCGCAGAAGCTCGCTGCGGCGATTGCCGACGTCAAGCTCGCTCACGACCGCATGGCAGCCGTCATCCCGCCCACCGCGATAGCGAGCCTGCACAGCCAGGCCGTCGTGGCCCTGGCAGCGATCGAGGCCGACATGCAGAAGCTGCGGACCGCGGAGCTGAACAAGTCTCGCTCGGACGGATTGGCGGCTCTCGGCGCGCTCAAGACCGACGCCGCGAAGATCGTCACGGTCGGCAATCAGTTCTCCGCCCGCGGATTCTGAGCAATTGCCGCCCAGGCGTGCGATCATTCACCGTATGTCTGAGGAAGAGAGCTTTGAGGAGATGGTGCGCTCGATCGCCGAGGAGGTCGGGCGCTCCGTCGAACGTGTCGTAGGGCAGGTGGACGTTGACGAGTTTGCATCCGCGATGGGTCTGGACCCCGACCGTGCCAGGGAGTGGGTCGAAAGCGCCGGTAGCTGGCTGCGGGAGCGTGCGGAGAATCTCGGCGAAGAAGTGGCCGCTCGCGGCAGCTGGACACCGCCGGCGCCCAGGCCCGAGCCGCCATCTCCCAAGTCGGACGACGCTGCGCACGAGGACCCGCTGCGCCGCGCCGGCCCGAGCGCGCTCGATCAACCGACCGAAGAGCAGGGCCTCGCGCTGGCCGCGCTCGAGTCCGGTCGGTGGATCGTCGAGCCGGGCAGCGAGACGCTCGCGGCCCGCGGCGAGGGCCCCGGGCCCAGCGATGCGCTGGGCCTGTTCCGGGAGCTGCTCGTGCGGGACTGGATTTCGATCGACGGCGAAGTCACGCTTGTCGGCCACCGTGCCCTGAGTCGCTGGGTCGACGCCGCCGATCGCTGACCCCGCCCGGGTGACAACGGACACGGCCAGTTCGTGGCGCTCCTGTGGTTCGTGATTCCGGCCCTGACATCCAAGAGCTGGTTCCGAGCCGGAGATCTCGCGCTGAACTCCCACAACGTCATACATGGCGACAAGTTCACCGGCGTGTTCGGCCGCTTCTTCGACCTGTTCACGGCTCCGATGAAGGTCGCGGCGGGTTGCGGCCTGCTGATGGCGTTCGTGCGGCGCGATCGCGTGTGGCTCGCGCTCGTCGGCCTATCGCTGGCCTGGGTCCTGATCGAGATCGGCATTGCGCTGTACGGATGGTCGGCTGTGCCCCGCTACCTGATCGAGCCGGCCGCGGTGATGATGGTCCTGGCCGGAGCAACCGTCGGCCGGGTGCTTGCGGGCGAGCCGAAGACAGTCGCGGCGCTCCGCTGGGCTGGGCCGGTGGCCGTCGCGGCGCTCGCGGTCGCGCTCGTTCCGACGACGCGCGGTCGGGCTCACGGCGTGCACGACGAGATCGTCCAGCGCCGGAATGCCGGCGTTCAGATCGATCGCCTCCACAAGGTGATCGAACGGGATGGGGGGGCCGACCGCGTCCGCGCGTGCGGCCAGCCGGTTACCGTCCTCGGGTTCCAGAGCACGCTCGCCTGGGAGCTCGGAGTCAACGTCGGAAATGTCGGCTTCAAGCCCGGCCGCTCGATCCATCGGGGGCTGCCGATCGTCCTGTTCAAGACCAACCACCTGGGGTGGATCGTGATCCCAACCCACACCAACCAGGCACTGCGGGCGCGGTGCTCGCGCCTCAGGGCGGCCACCGATGTCAACTGATGGGCACGTCCTCGTCGGGACGAGCCACATATTCTGGGCCGATGGACACTCCGGCTGATCGCGTCGCCCACTTCATGTCCTCGCTTCAGAGCGAGGTCCGAGAGATCGCCCCCGGTGAGTGGGGCGTCGAGCTTGACGCCGCCGGCTACAGGCTGGACATGGGCGTGGCAATCCGAGGCGAGTTCATTCGCGCCCAGGCCGTGGTCCTGCCACCCGGCCTGATCGACCCTCACCAGCTCCTGTACTGGAATCGCCAGGCGCCGCTGGTCTGCTTCGCCGAGAACCGCGCCGGCGAGGTGTTCGTATGCGGCGAGCTGCCGCTGGAGTCGCTGAACACCGAGACGCTCGATCGCTTCCTCGGCCTGCTGCTGGCCAGCGCCACCCGAGCCCGAGAGTTCGCGATCCAGAACGCCCGATGACGATGAGCGAGACGCTCGAGCACAGCGTGCGCGTGCAGCTGCGCTGGCGCGACATGGACATGCTCGGCCACCTCAACCAGTCCGTTTACCACGAGCTGCTGGAGGAGGGGCGTGCGGCGCTGATCACCGAGGTCATCCGCCGCGTCGGCGTTGACCACGCGCACGGCAGCTACGTCCTCGCCCACGTCGACCTCGACTACCACGCCGAGGTCCGCAAGGACCATGGCGAGGTTGAGATCGTCGTGCGCGTGGCGGACGTGGGCCGGTCGAGCATCCGGCTCGACCACGAGGTCAGACTGCTGGACGGCACGGTCGCGGCGTCGGGCCAGACGATTCTCGTGGCCTGGGATCCGGTCACCCGCGGGAAGCGGATGCTCAGCGAGTTCGAGCTCGCGGCGCTGGCTCAGCCCGAGCCGGAGACCGCCTGAGCCGCGAACGCCCGGTCGAGCAGCGCGAACAGCTCGGCGAAGTGCCGCTCGGCGGCCTGCTCGTCGTAGACGGCGGCGTCGGACATCGTGTAGCCGTGCATTGCACCCGAGTAGAGCTCTGAGCGGTAGCTGACGCCGGCATCGTCGAGTGCCTGCTCGAGGGCGGCGATCTGTTCCGGGCTCATGTTCGCGTCCTGATCGGCGTGGCCGAGATACAGCTCGGCCCGCAGCTGGTCGGCGGACAGGTGAGGCGAGTTGGGTGCGTCCGTGACCAGACCGCCAACGTGGAATCCCCCCAGCGCTACGACCCGGTCCGGATATGCAGCGGCGATCCACCACCCGAGCCGCCCACCCATGCAGTAGCCCGCGATCGCGACCGGGCCGGGCGCGATCGTGGCCAGATAGTCGAGGTAGGCACGGCCGTCCCGCTCGATCCGCTCGGGAGTCAGCTGTTCCATCAGCGGGCGCAAGGACTGCCAGAACGACGTGCGGCTCTCGGCGTCGGCAAAGTCCGGAACCGGCAGCACGGGCGCGCGGCCAGCCCGGTAGAAGACGTTCGGAGCCAGCACGGTGTAGCCGCGGCTCGCGATCCGGTCAGCCATCTCCTCGATCCTCGGCCGCAGGCCGATGGCATCGATCATGAACAAGACTGCGGGATGGGCGTGGTCGTCGGGACGCGAGAGATACGCATCCGCCACTCCATCGCTGGTGGGCACATCAACGGTCGAAGTCAGCATTCGTAGAAGCATTGCAGCCGCGGTCATCCGCACGTCGTACGGCCCGGCTTTGCGGGAATTCACGGATACGAATCGGTGTATGGGGCGCGATCATCGAACCATGGTCGATAGGGACGAGCAGGCCCGCAGGCACGATGAGGAGAATCGTGCCGAGTTCGCGATTCGCCGTCAGGAGAAAGAGATGGAGTCGGTCGAGAGGGCGCTGGAGCGTGAGCTCAAGGCCTTCGAAGCCGACGAGGAGGAGACCAAGCGCCGGATCGCAGCCCAGTGGCGCAGCGAGCACTGGGGGCACGAGCCCGAGCACCCGCCGGCGTGGGAGAAGTCAAAGGAGTCCGGGCGCTAGTAAGGACCGGGCGTCTGCGTGGGGCTCAGGCGTCTGCGTGGGGCTCAGGCGTTTGCCTCCGGGGGCGATTGCGGGGGCTGCTTCAGTGCCTCGTCGAACGCGTCCGCATCGGTGTGACCGCCCTTGCCGCTGACTCTCGCATCGGAGCGGTCGAACTTCGCCCGCTGTCGGGCCGGATCGGCCAGGACGTTGACCACTTCACCCTCCTGCAGCCACACGACGTGCGACATGAACGGCGGCTGCTTGAGCGTCGTCCGGAACACGGTGCTCGACGCCGGAGCCACGTCCGCGACGTACTCCCACACCCCCGAGCGGCTCCCGCTCTCCTTGAACCTCTTGGCCACTATTGTGGCCTTGGCGGGTTTCCATTTGCGCCCAAGCACCACGGGGATCGTAGCCAGGAGCCCGCGTGCCCTCAGCCTGGCGCGATGCGGGTGGTGAGCAACGTTGCCGAAACCTGCTAAAGCCTGCCCATCCTTCTGCCGATAATCTCTCCGTGGGTATGACTCGAGCGGGCCTCGTCCCGCGGTGTTCGATTCAACGGCAGTGATATTCCGAGCGCGTGGTTCGGTCGGAGACGGTCGCAGCTCGGCTCGGAAGCGAGCCGAGACGCCGGGCGCGTTCGAGCGGTGGCTTGCCAGCTACAGCGGGGCGGGTCTTTTCGCTGCGGGCGCCACGATCGACGTCGCAGTCGCGCTGTCTCGGGCCTCCGATGAGGGAAGGACCGCTGCGCTGCTGATCGGCGCCGCCGCGCTGCTCGGTGGCGCCGCGATGGTCGCGCTCGAGCGTGCCGGACGGACGTCGCTGAGGCTCATCTACCTCTTCAACCTTGCCGCCGTAGCGCTGGTGGCGGTGCTGGTGGCGTGCACCGGCGGCCCAACAAGCCCATACCCGGGCTTCTACCTGTTCGCGATCGTGCATACGGCGGCATTCCAGCCCCGTCGGCGCGTTGCGGCGCTCGTCGCGCTCGTGATCGCGCTGCTGCTTGCGCCGGCAATCTACGATCCTGACCCGGGCAGCGCCACATTCGACGCGCTTGCACTCGCCGCCGTGCCCGGGGTGATCGTGGTCGCGGCTGCGCTCACCCTGGCCGCCGAGGTGATCCGCAAACAGCAGAGCGCGCTCCGCGACCTCACGCTGCTCGACGGGCTCACCGGCGCCGGCAACTACCGAATGTTCTGGCTGGCGCTGGAGGCCGAATCCGCCCGCGCGCGGCGCCAGGGCGATCCGTATTCACTAGTTCTCCTGGACCTAGATGGCTTCAAGCCGATCAACGACGAGCTCGGGCACGTCGTTGGAGATCGAGCGCTCCGCCAGGTCGCGGAGGTGTTGCGGGACGCGGTGCGTGGCGAGGACGTCGTCTGCCGTCACGGTGGAGACGAGTTCTCCGTCGTCGCCGCCAGAACGGGCCCAGGCGAGGCGGCCGAGCTGGCGCACCGGCTGTGCGACGCCGTGGCCCAGGGGGTCGAGCTTCCCGTCGGTCGCCGGCTGAGCTCATCGGCTGGGTGGGCCACGTTCTCAACCGAGGACCTCGAGCCGGCCGAGATCCACCGCCGCGCCGACGACGCCCTTCGGCGTGCCAAGCGGCCGCCGCGGCCGGTGGCACGCATGGGTGCCGGCGCGGTCACGGCGCTCGCCGCATCCGACTGACGGCGCCGCGGCGCGGCGACGTCAAGTCACGGCTCTGAGTGGTGCAAGGGACCCCGGATCCGCTCTTCCGGTTCCCAGCCCCGGTGATCGCATACATGGCGGAGCGCTCGTGTCCCGGCAGCTGCGCGATCGCAATGCCACGAATCCGATCACGCGGCCCCGCCATGACTGGGGTGAACCGGATGATCGCCTTTGCGCACGTCGCGAACGGCCGCCGCCGGTAACCAAAGCGGAAGTCAGCGACCGGCTCGGGCCGGCGATTGCGTGTAGCCCGAAGCAGAAGCCCGGTTAACGCGCTGGTCCTCGCACGGTGATGTCTGTCTAGAACACCCCCTCACTCGAATTAACCATCGTCCAACCGGAGCCGATTGCATCCTTGCCCACCTGGGCACGGTGGTTCACCACATCAATGGAGGGCACATGCACCTTAGGAGTAAATGCGCGCTCGGCGTAGCCGTAGCGTCCATCGCCGCCGTCGCTCCCGTTGCGCCAGCGCAGGCTCAACCGGCAGCGTGCGGTACCGCAGCATTTCGCGCGATCGACAGATCGGTCAGCAACAACCCTCAGCCCTTCGCACGTGTTCTGAGCTTGGTGTACCGGTTCGCCCCGGCCGCGTCGCTCGCCGAGTTCGACACGTTCGCGCAGTGCGATCCCGGAACTGCGTCTGCGGTCTACACCGCGTTTGCGACCAACAATCCCACCGAGGCGAGCAACTTCCAGCAGACCTTTGCATCACGCTACCCCAATGAGGCATCCGTTGTCGGCGTGGGAGGCGGCGGAGGCGGCGTCACTGAATAGCCGTTTCGTCAGTTCCCGGTCGGCCGGCCCTTCTCCTATTAGCTGCTGTGCCCGCGGAGCAGGCTCTCCGGGGGCATGAAAGGGGCCAGCTGACGGATGCTGGTGAACTTTTCTTGTCAGCCCGAGGCAGCGGTCTCGGCCTGTCTCCGAGCGACACGCTGCTGACCTGTCCTAGCCTTGACCACCAGGTCGCCGCGATCGGCGATCACGGCCTCGGCGAGTTCGGCGGCCTGCTTGCGGGTGAGCGAGAGAAGCGTGCCGCCGCGAGACTGGATCATCGATGATGTGGTCGCACGAGCCTGCCCTTACGCGCTGTATCCGCGAGCGAGAGCCCATCACGAGCCTGAACGGAGGGCGAAGCGATGGACTGTCACATTGAATGGAGCACTAGCAAAGTGGAGCATGGCAAGCTGAGCGTGAGCCTCGAGCCGGCGCCCGACTTTGCGTTCATGATGGAGTTCGATCGGATCGTAGATCCGCTCACGAATCCCCGGCGCGAAGACTGGGGCGCGGTTCTCCTGGCCACGGTCGCATCGTCGTTAGCGACGTGCGCCTCGAGTCTGCTCGGGAGCTGCGCACGTTCCTCGATGAAACAGTGCGAGAGGCTAATCGGCTCACTGTGGAAACGCGAGCGCGCGAGCAACAGCAGGAGAAAGCCCAAGCGGCTGGCGCGACGCAGCAGGAGGCTAAGCAGTCGGCCGCCGCGGAGGCCGCGCCGAGCGCGACGCGCACCTGACGGATACCTTCCGGCGTTCCGGGTGATAGCCGCGAATCCTCGCCCACACAGCTGACAGCGCCTCAGATCCGGGGACCGAGCGGCGTTTTGACCCTCGGTCCGACAAAGGCAAGCGATCGAGTCCGGCTCTCGGCGACGGTCAGGCAACCCGAGTTTGCCGTCATCATCGAGCGTCCTGCTTTCGGCGCGCCGAGCGCGTCTGGGTGTGTTGTGGGGCGAATCGGTCGCTCCGGTGAAGTCGTGCTTTCCTCGCTGGGTGCGAACTACGGACCTGGCGTTCGGATCCGCGCGAGCGCCATCCGTGCTTAAAGCGGATGACGGGGGACTGACGCTCGAGCACGATGCCGCCTGTCGCGGTAACCACGGGCCGGAGAATCGAGGAGCCGTCATGGCGTATCAGGATCTACTAGTCGAGCGCGCCGACACAACTCGTCGCCGGTTTCTGACCGGCGTCTCCGCCGTCGCCGCGATCGGTGTGCTCGGCGAACCTCCCGGCGCGTCGGCGCACGCGCGGGAAGCAAAGCTCATGGTGCCTGACTTTGTTGATATTCCAATCAACGTCGGCGAAGTGATTCTCGGCGCGCGCATGACCGGATCGGGCGAGACGATCGTGATCCTTCCGTCACTCGCGCGTGGGGCGCTCGACTTCGACCCTTTGGCGCGCCTACTGGCAGTCGCCGGCTACCGCGTGATCTCGATCGAGCCGCGCGGCATCGGTGGGAGCTGGGCCCCGTTGTCGGCGCTCCAGCACACCACCCTTCAGACCTATGCCGATGACACGTTGGCAGTGATCCGCCATTTCAAGCGCAAGAAGGTCCATCTGCTGGGTCACGCCGCAGGCAACCGCATCGCTCGGGTGGTCGCGACCCAGCACCCCGAAGCCATCCAGACGCTGATCTTGTGCGCCGCGGGCGGCGGCACTCCGAGCCCCAGGGCGTTGGCTGGACTTCAGACGGTCACCAACCCGAATTCGACCGCAGCCGAGATCCGCAACACCACAAAGGAAGTGTTCTTTGCGGCACACAGCGATCCACGACCCTGGTATCTCGGCTGGTATCCAGTCCCTGGTGCTCAGGAACTCACCGCTGGCATCGGCGTCGACTTCTCGAAGTTCGAGGGAGGCGGAAACAAGCCCATGCTGATCGTGCAAGGAAAATCCGACATCGTCGCCCCGCCGACGGTCGGCCACGACCTCAGAGCAAGGTACGGCCCAAGGATCACCGTCCACGACATCGCCGGAGCCGGCCATGCGATGATCATCGAGAAGACGGGCGAAGTCGCAACGACGATCTTGCAGTTCCTCGCCAAGCACCGGATCCGGCACTAGCCCCGCACTATTCCCAGACGAATGCCGGCAGCCGATTCGCTCCTGGATTGATCGACCGATGAGCAGCAATCGTGCGGATCGTTGTGATCTGAAAGGGTCGGGACGCTTGCTTTCGACGACGCGGTTGCGATCGGGCGGTGCGCGGTTCCATCGCACCACGTGTGCCTAGCGCGTGAGGAACGCCGGACGGGGGGTCAGGCGGCGAGGCTCAGACCCGTGGTGGCTGGGATCATTGGGTGCTGGTCGTTCGTGGACGGCGTGGACGATTCCGGTGTTGTCGATCCCGCGCAGGTAGGAGCAGGTGATCCCAAGGTCGGCATGACCGAGTTGCCGCTTGCAGATCGCGGCGATCGCATTCGCGGTGTGCCCCACCGGGAATCGACGATCGCCTTGGCGACGGGGCGGGCGCCGCTGGATCTGCGCATGGCGAACCGCTCGAAGCTGTTCGGCGTCATGCACGTCGTCGTTTGTTTCAACGGGGAGCGTTTCGCGTTAGATCGGATGAGCCGTTACTGGTTGGATCGATGAGTTCGGATGCTTTGTGAGGTCCAAGGATTCGCTGGCGCGCGCGGGCGCGGTGGGGCGGCTGCGAGCGGGATCTCTGACGAGAGGAGAAATCATGGGCATTGCACTTCCCGGCGAGTCACCTGAGTACCGGGCTGCGCGCGATCGGCTGCTGGAGAAAGAGGTCGGTCTACGCCGCGAGATGGAGGCAGTCGCTGCCGCCAGACGCAAGCTCCCGCCCGGCGGGCCGGCCAAGCTGGACTATGTCTTCCAGGCCGCCGGAGCCGACGGACAGGCGACTGACGTGCGGCTCTCCGAGCTGTTCGCGCCGGGCAAGGACTCACTCGTGATCTACAGCTTCATGTTTCCGCGCGACCCGGCGATCAGACACCTGGCCCGCCCGAGGGCGAGACAGCGCAGCTGCCCCTCGCCGAAGGGCCGTGCCCGTCGTGCACTGCGTTGCTCGACCAGCTCGATGGGGCGACCGAGCACGCCAGCCAACAGATCAACTTTGCCGTGGTCGCGAAGGCGCCGCTACCGCGCGTGCTGGCATGCGCCCGCGAGCGGGGATGGCGCCGACTCCGGTTCCTGTCCTCGGCGCGTAACAGCTATAACCGCGACTACTTCGCAGAAACACCCGACGGTCTACAGCGGCCGATGCTGACCGTGTTCCACCGCGACCGCGACATAATCCGTCACTTCTGGAGCTCGGAGCTCCTCTACACACCCACTGACCCGGGGCAGGAACCCCGCCACGTCGGCACGCTCGAGCCGCTCTGGAACCTCTTTGACCTGACCCCGGAAGGCCGACCCGCTGACTGGGTTGAACAGTTCAGCTACGCCTGAGCGACCCCTGAGACACGGGGCCGGCGCACTATCGCATTCGTCCTTCCGCCGCCTAACATGTCGCGACCGCTTCGGCGACGTCAGGTAGGGACGATCGTCTCGGCGTCCGAGTGTCTCTGACGATCGCTACCCGCCCGTGGGCGCGTGCCCGCGCCCCCGATCACGAGATGCACGCATCTGGCAACGAGCGCGGCGCTCACGAACGCCGCCGGCGCCGGCCACCGCGAAATTGTGGCTGCTTGCATGAAAAGCGACAGCATGAATCGATGGCGGCGTCGCTGCTTCACGGGGCCGAGCGGGCGCCGGCGCCTGGTCGATAGCACGCTCTCCTAACTCGTCTTCTCAGCACTGACGCCGAAGGGGCCGTCTGCGTGCGTTCGAGTCGTAATCCGGTTTGTACGACTCAGTAGCTCAGCACGTCGTGAGCAGTCCGATGGGATACCGACGGCTCTCCATTTCGAAGTAGCTCAGGTGGCCGTCAACGATGTGAATGCTCTGGCCTGGTCCTTTGACGTCGTGACCGCCGTCAACGAACCCCCCAGAACCGTCCTGCCGGGCCGCCGCTCGGGAGGATCGGTAGTGGATCGTCATGTCGCCTTGCACGGCGGCGATGAGTTCGCGCGGCCAGAGCAACCCCGAGAGGGCTTTGTGGGGATCGGTACGGACGACCACGAGCGGGAGGCCGAGCGATGTGGCGCTGCGTAACTTCCGCGCCGCCTCGTGGATCTGGCCCCGAATGGGTTTGAGCACTTGCTGCTGGGAGTTCGAGCCGCGGCGGATCGGCCACGACTCGGGAGCAAACTTTTGACCGCGGTGAGGCACCGATCGCCGCTGTGTCTCAGCAGATAGTCCGGCCTGACGCCGATCCCAAGGTCAGGCTCATGCTCCGGCGCGTCGAATCCCCGCTCGGCCAAATACTTCTCGAACATGCGGTCGCCGGCGGTTCGCTTTCCCATTCGCGCAGCGTATTCCCGGCACCGTCGAGCCCTGCGATCTGTCTGGTCCGGCAGCCCCGAGATTGGCGCCAAGCCGAAACTGCCGGCGAGCTGGCCCGACCGACCATCCAATCGTCCTATGGGCGATCGCTTCACGGCGGGTCGGCGGAAGACGAAAGCGATCGTGTGCGAGATACGTGCTTTCTGCGCCCTCCGGGCTGCTCAGCGGAGTTAGGTTCTGAGACGGGCAGCAATATCGAACCGCAACGCCCGCGGGACGCCTCACTGTCTCGGGTTCTTCCACGTCGTCTTCTCGCGGTGTTGCTTTCAGCCGCTGCGGAAGGCGCCATGATCCCCCCGCTCGCCTCGGAGCTACGAATCGCTCCAATCGGCTAGACGCCCAGGCAGCCCCATTACGCGCTCAAAGGCCTGTTGGGGTTGTGCGCAGGCCGGGCGAAGCATTCCTGGCTCGCGTTTTCTCTCTCCGCGGCCGGGATCGCCGCGTGCAGGTTCACGCCCCACAGTACCTGGCAGACCATTTCCGACGGCTTTCGGTTGGAGCTCATGTATCGAGCTTCTTGACCGAGTCAGCTGGGGTGAGGAGGACGACGCACTCGCCGGCGCGAAGCGTGAGGTCGCCGCGCGGCGCGACGATCTCACGACCGTCGCTGACAGCTACGACAGTGCACCCCGAGGGCCACTGTATGTCGCGTAGGCGCCGGCCAAGGCCCGGGGAGTGCGAGCCGACGGTGAGCTCGACTAGGTTGTAGCCGCTGAGCGGGGTGCTCGGCACATCGACGCGTGCTTCGGGGTCAGGGGTCGCAAGCTCCGCGGCCGTTGCCCCTTGCTTGACCTCACGGGCTGACGACTCCAAACGCCGGGCGATCGCGCTGAGCACGTTCTGGCGGGTGATCCAACCGAGCAGCCGCTCGCCGTCGTGCGAGACCACAGGCAGACCGGAATGCCCGTAGAGGGTTAGCTGGCGCAGTGCCTGCTCGAGTGTCTCGTCGGCGAACAGCGCCTGTGGTTGGCGGACGTCGGCCACGGGCCCGATCGCCTCCGAGAAGGGCTCCTCGCCACCGGAGGTGCCGTGCATTTGCGCCTGGGCGGACGGGAGCGCTTGACCTCGCCCGTTGCCATCGGATCGTCGCTGCATGACATTGGCGACCGTCATCGTCTGCAACACGCCGCCTTCGCGTGGTCGTTCGATGTCGATGCCCCGGCGCAGCAGCTTGGTGGTGTAGATGCTGCCATAGCTGAGATGCTTCGACAGCGCTGACGCTATTCCGGTGGCGAGCATCACCGGCAAGGTGAGCGTGAAGTTACCCGTCATCTCGACGACGCTCGCAATCGAGGTCAGCGGGGCTTGGGCCGCTGCCCCGAACACGCCGCCCATCGCGAGGATCGCGTACATCGCCGGCGGCCCGATCGCCGGTCCGAAGACGTGGTTGGCTGCCTCCCCGAATGCCATTCCGGCCATCGCACCGATGAACAATGATGGCGCAAACACGCCACCCGACCCGCCGATCGAGAGGGTGAGGCTCGTCGCGAGGATCTTTCCCAACAGCAGGACGACGATGAACCACAGCAGCACGTGTCCGGCCACTACCTTGTTCATGACGGGATAGCCGACGCCGTACATCTCGGGCAGCGCGAGCAAGAGCACGCCGAGTGCGACGCCGCCGACGACAGGGCGTGCCCATTCCGGACGCCCCTTCCACAAATCGTCGACCGCGTCCTCGAGCTTGTACAGGACGGTCTTGAAGGCGACGCCGATCAGACCGGATGCGATCCCGAGCACGGCGACCAGCAGGTAGGTGTAGTCGTTGGTAACCGTCAGCCCGTGCGGGATCCCGGCGAAGAACGGCGCCGAGCCAAAGAATGCCCGGCTGACGACATCGCCGGTGACCGCCGCAAGGCTGGTCGCGAACAGAGCATCAAGCGAGAACTCGCGAAGAATGATCTCGAAGCCAAAGAACAGCCCGGTGATCGGGGCGTTGAAGGTGGCCGCGATCCCGCCGGCAGCTCCGCACGCGACGACCATCCTCAGCCGATCCTCGGACATCCGCACGAGCTGCCCCACGGTCGACGCGAGCGCCGATCCGATCTGCACAATCGGCCCCTCACGACCGACGGAACCGCCGGCACCGATGCAAATCGCCGAGGCGATCGCTTTGACGATCGTCACCGGCGGCCGGATCCGGCCGCCGTTCTCTGAGACCGCGAGCATCACCTCGGGCACCCCGTGGCCTCGCGCCTCCCGCGCGAATCTGTTGATCAACGGCCCATAGAGCAAACCGCCTAGGACCGGAATCACGAGCAGAAACCAAATGCCGAGCCACGGCAGATGCCCGCTTGCCACGTGCCCCTGCTGTCCGAACTGTTGATGGCCCGTAGCAAGCCACGTGAACGCGAAGATCAGCCAGCGAAAGGCAGCTGCGGCCAAACCCGCGCCAGCTCCCACCGCCAGGGCCATCACTGCCAGCCCGAGCCGCGTTCCGCCCAACCACCTCGACGCGGCCCCACCCAGTGACAAGCGGTCCCCGGGACCGACGATTGCGGCCACGGACTCCGTGTGCGCCTTCGTGAAGACCTGACGATCCACGTCGTTCACGGGATCAGATCCCACCTCAGCAACCGGTCCTGCTCGGGCCCTCGCCCGCTACGTCGGCAAGCGCGCTCAAGGCGATCAACGAGCCGCGCTCGGAGTTCACGGCGCACCGTCAACCGGCGGGGCGGATCCGGCCGCGATCTGTGTGCCTGGACTTGCCCGGGTGGCGAGTCCGTCGAGCAGCGCGTGGAGGCCGAGCTCGTATCCGCTGTCGGCGTCGAGCTGCGCGAGTTCCCGCGCGTGGCCGGCGAGGATGGGGAACTCGCTTGCAGGCAACGCCCTCAGGCGTTGGCGTCCCGCGCGTCGCGCGGCGTCCACTGTGAACCCTGTGGCCTCGGCCAGCGCATAGCCGCGCGCGTAGCTGACGGTTGCGCGGTAGATCGCGAGCGCCTCACGCGCGCCAAAACCCTCTGCGACGAGCACCGCGAGGAGCCGCTCGACCGCAAGCAGCGACGCGGGCGTATCGAGCGGCTGAAGACCGACCAGCTGGAACGTCGCCGGCCGCGCGACGGCGACGTTACGCAATACGGTCGCGAAACGCCGGCAAGCCTCGCGCCAGTCCTCGCTCAGCTCGAGCACGTGGAGCGGCTCGAGGATGCGGTCGCCGATCGCGGTCAGCAGCTGGTCTCGACTCTCGAAGTGGTGGTAGAGCGCCATCGCCTCGACTCCGAGTTGCGCGCCCAGCCGGCGCATGCTGAGCGCGCCGGGTCCGTCGCGTTCGATCAAGGTAATGGCCGCGTCGAGGATCGCATTGCGGTTCAGCGGGCCCTGGAGGCGACGGCGACGGGACGTGGACTCGGTCGAGCGAGGCATTGCGAGAACTGACTTTACACTGTAAGGTTAGATCGATGGAGCACACCCAGTTCCCGCGGCGGCCGAGGAGCGCGGTCGCCGCAGCTCTGTCGGCCATCATCTCCGGCTACTGGCGTCTATGGCACTCCGAGCCGCCATCGTGGGAAGCAACGGCGTCGCGTGAGCGGCAGCGCGAGAAACCGCCCGGGCGGGATCTCGTCGGTGAGATACCCGTCGAGGATCCTTCTCCGGTCGAGCTCTAGATCGCGCGTCGCCGCGCACCGGTGTAGCCATGCCACCGCGCGATGGCGTTCACGCTCCTGCTCAACGCAATGACCTCAAATATCGCCGAGCGCTCGGTTCGAACTCGCCATGCTGCGCGTCGCTTGGATGCGACGCCACCGGCTCGCTCAGCATGATCACCGCCGAGAACGCACTGGTCGTGATTGGCGCCATCCCGCTCGGCCTGCTCGTCAGGTAATTCGTCGCGCGCGTTCATGGCCTCCTTGAGGAACGACCTGTTCAACTTCGGTCTACAAGTCCGGGCATCGACCCGGGGTCCTCTGCGCGCGCGCGATTCTGATCGTCGCCATGCCGTCCCGGCGCCCCGCTGTGCGAGCCGTCCGGCGCCTCAAGGTCGCCGAGGTCGCACGTGAGCGATCGTTGTGACCTCTGGAGGGACGGGTACTTTCCGCGCGGATCGACGCGGCAGCGGGCCGCGTTCCGAAATGCGGCGCCGCGTGGCGCTGGGGCCTCCTCAAGACCTCACGCAGGCACGACCACGACCGGGCACGGCGAGAGCTCCAGCATCTTGTCGGCCACGCTGCCTCGCAGCGCCGAGCGTACCCCGCCGCGCCGGCGCTTGCCAACGACGAGCAGATCGCCGCGCTCGTCCGCCAAGACTCGCAACAGCACGTCAACCCGCGGCCCGAACTCCACGCGCCATAAAGCGTCTTCAGCCTTGCACGTCTCGGCTACCGCCTCGAGAAGTCGCCCGGCCTCTTCCTTCGCCCCACGCTCCTCAGGCTCGGTGTCGACGCTGACCCCGTACATCATGCTGCGTGGAGCCGGAGCTCCGTGCACCAGCACGAGCCGGACGCCGAGATCCGGGGCGAGCTCATCTGCGACCAGCGCGGCGTTCCGCGCACCGTCGGAATCGTCGATGCCACAGACGATGCAAGCTGCCATCAGCAGGCGCCAATGGATCGGCGCACGGCGGAATCTTCTCACCGGTGTGTGTCGGACGAGCGAGTTATCGCTCGTCCGAGACTGTCCGGTCCGACGCCCTGTCTGTCGGGGTGGGGGCGGTCGCGCGAGTTTGGGATCGTGAACTCGCACGCGCCATCGCTGCCGATCGGACCCGATTTCACACGATCGCAGCTGCCAGGCGCCTGGCGTGGCTCAGCTTCGCCTGGATCACTGTCGAGGGGTTCGTCGCCACCATCGCCGGCGTCGCCGCCGGGAGCGTCTCGCTGACCGGGTTCGGCCTGGACTCCGTAATCGAAGGGGCAGCGAGCGCGACCGTGATCTCGCGGTTCACCCGCAACCGAGCCCTATCCGAGACAGCTGAGCATCGCGCCCAGAAGGCAATCGCGGTGAGCTTCTTCCTGCTCGCGCTCTACCTCGCGATCGACGCGACCTACACCCTCGCCACCGACTCACCGCCACGGACCAGCTGGATCGGCATAGCCGCCTCGATCGCCAGCCTGATCATCAATGCCGACCCTCGCCGCAGCCAAGCGGCGACTCGCACAGCCGCTCGACTCCGGTGCGCTCGCCAGCGAAGCAGCGCAGAACATGCTCTGCGCCTACCTCGCCGCCGGCGTACTCGCCAACCTCCTCGCCAACAGCGTGCTGGGCATGTGGCAGCTTGACCCCCTGATCGCGCTGGGGATCACCGTGCTCGCAGTCCACGAAGGCCGCGAGGCTTGGGAAGCGACCACTGCTGGGTGCGCGAGCCCACCACCGTCCTGAATGCAGCGACTCTCGTACGGGCGATGCACACCTGGTTGGGCTCCGATGCCGTGCCCGGCACCCGGGGGGCGATGGCGTGCTTTCGTCGAGGCCGTGAGCGACCATCCGGCCCTTCACTCTGGACGGGTCCACAAGCCGCGCATGCCGAGACTGCCGGCGCCGGAGCAACGATGCGTGTGCGACAGCAAACGCAGGGTGCGCCGAACGCTTTTCGACCAAGGTCCCCTGGATGCGCCGGCCGGCGCTCGTACGCCCGCCTCGTCGATACAGCAACATGCGACCTGAGCCCTACGGATCCGCAACCTTCGGCGTAATCCGCCGGAGGATTCCGAAATTCGGAGACAACTCAGAACGTTTGGTTGCCCGCTCCGAGATGCTGGCGAGCGAAACGCGCCAGCGAATCTGAAAAGGATCCGTCTAGCACGCAGACCGCGAAGCGGGAGCGACGGGACTCGAACCCGCGACCTCCGGCGTGACAGGCCGCGAACAGCCCATATCGGCGTGATTCGTTTCGGTGCGTGACGAGTCGAAAAGCTTGACCGTTGCAGGCGATTCGCGCTCGCGAACCCCGTAAACGCTGAGGATCAGATCGAGCCGAGCGCGGGACGTTCTGGCGTTTATCTGGCGTCGGGGGCTCGACCCGCATCAGGCCGCCGGCACACCCGAGGCATCGGGCTAGTCCGCGCCATCGAGCAGGAAGGGGCGCGCGGGGTCAGGCCGCGACCCCGCGTTCAGCCGAGGCTGAGCGCGACTCGCAGCGCCGCATCGACTTCCCCCATTTGGTCGACCGTGAGGTCAGCGCGGTAGTTGTGGAGATCGTCCTTCGGCAGCGTGTAGAGGTTCCGGCAAAGGACGACACCGGCATCAGGTAACGGCTGGTTGGCCGGGAGGTGGACGTTCATGGGGAACTTCTTCTCGGGAATCGTTCTTGTGATTGCAGCGACAACCACCGCATTCGAGAACTGGTTTCCATGGTCGCCAGACACGACGACGACGGGACGGACCTTGTCGAGTGGCGCCCAGTAGATCTCGCCCCGTCGCGGAAAGCTCTTGGGGAAGCTGGACAAGGCGTCAGCCTCGCGGCGCGGGGCTCAGTCTGACGGCAATGTCCGGAAGCTCGCTTCCGCCAAGTCAGCGTGCACCGCGAGCGTCTCGGCGTCAACCACGCTCTGGGCTGAAGCCCACTCAATGACGTCGGTGAACAGCTTGAGGAGGTCCGGCGTATCTGTGCGGGCCGTCGTCTTGCGCCAGTCGATCCGGTAGTGGCAAAACGGCTCCTCGAACCGCCCCACCCGGTACGTGGTCGTAGTGAACCGATCAGCTATCTGACTCATCGCCGTCCCCCCTTCTCACTCGCGTCAAGTCGGGGATTAATCCGACCTCCGCCTGGTATCCATCGACTAGCGTTTGCAGCGACTTGAGCATCGCCAACGCATGTTCCCAACTCATTGTCACCTGAATCTGGGGGTCCGGCTCGGCGTCTGCCTCGGCGCGAAAGCCGAAGTCCAACGTGACGTCGAACGGACCTCCATGCGCGGCCATCGCATTGGTGTAGACGCGCGGAGTGGAATCCGAGCGAAGGGATCCCTCGTCGCGATCAGGCTCCACGAGGCGGCACTATAGGGGTTATCCGGGCGGAAGCTACGACCCTGGTACGCGAGGCGCTCGCCGCATAGGATCCGTCCTCAGATGCGGCGGATAGGGAGAGCGGCGTACTCCGCGTACGGAGTGATCTCGATCGTGATCGCGGGCTTGCTGCTCGTAGCGTTCGCCGGCGCCCTGGTGTGGGCCTCCTATCGCCAGAGCCACACCGGCACGATCATCGTGGTGATCGGCGTCGTGGTGATCGGCGCCATCGCGTGGTTCGCTCATCATCGGCCGGGCTAGGATGCCGCCGTGCCCGCCGCCGTAAAGCCCCTGAAGACCAGGCATCGCACGTCCCAATACTCGACGCGGACGCGCGTGAAGCGGCTGCACGAGCGGCTCGAGCTCGAAACGGACCCGCGCACCCGCGCGACGATCCTGGCGCAGCTCGCGGCGTTCGAGCGGCCACCACGCGGCACCTACGACTGAGTCGCGTGGACCGGAACCGACAATTCGTCGTGGTTCTGGCCGCGTCGGCAGCCGTCGTCATGGCAGTCGCGACGTTCCTTGTCTGGACCAAGTTTCAGGTGCTCACCGTGAGCGGGGGCAAGGCCGTGCCCGGGTCCGAGACCAGGAACCTTTGGTCAGAGTACTGGTGGCTGGCTGCAGCACTGCTGGGCTCGGCAGTGCTTGCGGCAATCGCGGCTGTCCTGACAACAGCGGGGCGGCTGCCCCGGTGGGTGCCGGTCGTCGTCGGAGTGGTGGCCGTTGGCTTGGCGGTCTATGGAGTTGCTCGCAACCCTGGCGCCCCCGTGTCCGGGGTGTTGGGCAACTCCTCCACCCACTTCCAGGCGGTCGAGGGCGACTACAGCAGGGGCGTGGGCCGCTATGTCGCGCTCGCGGCGGGGCTTGGGGTGCTGGTCGCCGACTCGGTGGCGGGGCTGGCCGCAAGCGGACGAACACCGCGCGGGAAGCGGTGCCCAGACTGCGCCGAGCGTGTCCGCTTCGATGCCCATGTCTGTCGGTACTGCGGTCATCGGTTCGACGAGTAGCGGCCTGCTCAAACGCGGCAAATCCCGCCACCGATCGCGGTTCACTAGAGGTATGGGCCTGCTGGTGCTGCACCTCGACCCGCACCCCGCCGGCACACCTGAAGCGATCCGCATCGTCCGCGCGGATTTCATCGCCCAACAGGAACGACTGCACAACGGTCCGTTCGTGTCTCGCCCAGCACGCCACGACCGCCGCCGGTTCGTCTGAAGTTGCGAGACGCTCGCGATAACGACCGAAACCGCTTGTCACACCAGCGTTGCCCCAACCTACACAGGTGTAAAATTCGTGCATGAGCACCAGCACAAACACGAAGCCGCGAACCGTTGTCCACGCCGTAGTTCCACCCGCGCTCCTCGACCAGTTGCGCCAGGTCGCCAAACGCGAGGACCGCACCCTCTCCGCTGAGCTCCGTCGCGCCGTAGCCGCGCACGTCAAGGCTGAGACTGGACCCGGTGCCGGCGATGGATGAGTACCCAACCGCTGAGCAGCTGCAGACACTTCGCGAGCGGGGTTGGCAGATCATCACAACCCTGAACGGCCTCAAAGCGCACCGCGACGGCCGCACGATCGGATGGCGCGAGGCACTCGGCCAAACCGAGCAGGAGGAAACCGAGAATGCCTGACTGGGCTCTGAAACTGCCAGTGCGCTCCCGCGACGAATTGCTTTCCGTGAAGGCCGCCCTCGAACTGGCCGGTTTCGTCGATGACCCGGAAGACGAGGCCATTGTCCGAGAGACGCTCCTGTTCTTTTACGAGATCGGGCTACGTGCCGGCAAGTCGATCTCGGTCGGCCAGATTGAGCAGTTGTTCGAAGGGTTCAATGCCGACGAGCGCCGGGCGATGTTCGATGTCGCCCGCTTGCGTGCTGGACTGCCTTCGCGCAAGCAGGTCACGGACAACGTGCGGTTCCAGGCGGCGCAACGAGAGGCCCTTGCGATCACGACCGCGACCTCGCCACTTCAGATTTGTGCCGAACCGACGTGCAAGGCGATCCCGGTCGACACGATTGGTCTTCCCATCCCGGTTGATGTTCGCCGCTGGTGGTGTGACAAACATCGTCATCTCGCTGGCGAGGATGACATGAAGCCGAGGCCATCCCGCCTGCGCTACGGACCGTCCGGCGCGATCATCGAGGTAGACGAGGGGGAGGAGCTGCGCGCAGCCGCTAAAGAACGATCACGCCAGGCTCAACGCGAAGCGGAACATGCCGATCGGCTTGTCGAGGCTCGTGAGCGAGCAGCGCACGAGCGGCATCTTCTTGAGGATTGGAAGACGGCCGCGAACGTGATGGTCGAACCCAGGCCATGAACATGAACATGCTTCCGCGCACAGACTCAACCGTCTGGCACGAGGCAAGCCACGCCGCGAGCCTATGCCTGTCTGGTCTAGTGCCTGTGCTTGTGCGCTGCGACTGGCCGACGCAGACACAGCTCGGCAGTGTGCGGTTCGACTGGACCGCCTTCGAACCGTCCGAGCTCGTGATGCGCGAGATCCTTGTCTCACTGCTGCAAGGCCCGCTCGCTGAGGGTGAGGTACTCGATCACTGGGATTGGCCGATCGACCCTGATGCCGTCACGCCCGAGTGCCGCAAGGATGCTGAACAGGCCGCGTTCATTGTGGGCCTGTTGCATCTCGATCGGGTCGACTTCTTGCAGATCGCGTTCAAGGCGACACAACTCGGTCGTGATCGCACATTCAGACGACTACTTGTCGCCATCTCGAACGCTCTTGAGGACAAGGAACTCTTGTTCAAGGACGAGTTGCAACAGTTGACCGATGCAGCGATTGCTGAACGAGAGGAGACCTAATGGATGACGACCTTGATCGAGTGGTCGATGAGATCCTGCAACGAGAACGCAAGATCAACGCATCACCTGACTCGCGACACAAGACCGTGACTGACCACGAGGCGTCGCTTGCCAAGTCACTCGCACGCGCATTCGCGAAGGCAGAGAAAGTGCATCGACTCGCCAACGAGCGTGTCGAGATCATGACGTTCAAGGTGACTGACTAATCCATCCAAGATGGCACGGCATCCAACGTCACCCAATGTCCAACCAACTCCATCCATCCACAAACAGCGGAACCAAACCAACAAGCAGAGCCGAACCATCCAAGGGCAAGGCAAGGCAGGGCAAGACCACCCTTGGACCCTCCTTGGAGTGCCTTAAGGAGCCCCGGCGCAGACACCCCCAACCTGGCCGACACCCCCCACCGGGAATTACCCCTGACACCCCCACCGGCCGATGACACCCCCAAGCACGACACCGCCAGCGCTGACGACCACCCCAGACACCCCCACCGAGAACCCATCCCAGGATGGGCCATCCCCTACCAAGGCTCCCATTTGGGCGACACCAGATCCCAAGTCCTCGCCCCCCTCGGTCATTGGTGCCGCCCAATCAGGGCTGCTAAAGCGGGGACGGGCGGTGGTATGGGGTTGCCGCCCGTCCCAGGCGCCCCCAGGCAAGGTGCGTCCAAGGGGCGCCGTGCTCATATGACAAACGCGACCACGAAGTCAGAACTTGTGGGCAGGTGCCCAGGGGGAGGGTCGATGACACCGCCAGCGCTGCGAAAAGAGCGCCAAGTGGTTCCCTGCAGATAACAGGAGTGAGATATGACCCCAGATGACAAACCGACCCAGGGCAACGGTGACGGCGCTCCCGAGATGGACGCTAAGACGTTGGCCGGTTTGGAACGGTTGGCACGCTCAACACCACGGTCGGGTCGTGAGGCGGTCGCGAAGTTGGGTGCGATTCGCACGTTGGAGCGGCTGGCACGTTCTCGGCGTGTTGCTGGTGTCAGCGAGTGGCAGTGGCCGAGCGAGACGCCTGACGCGCCGGCCGGGCCCGATTTCTGGCCGTATTGTTGTTCTCCCGCTCATCACAACCAGGAGGCGATGCGGGAACTTGATGCCGGGTGTAGCACGCACGGCGATCGTGATCGGTGGCGGCGGGCGTTGGAAGGAGCGCCGCCGTGGAGGCATCCGCCGGGCTGAGGTTCGCCCGCATCGCGCCATGCAAGAGAAAGCGCAAAACAGCCGGGGACTCATTATGTGCATGGAGGGTTTGACTGGCAATTCCGTGCCATGACGGAGTTTTGGCTCTGAGGGGACGTCGGGTGCCGAGACCACCAACATGCTCAAGCGGCGCAGCGGTCACAAGATCGGCGGGGAGCGGATGGAGGGCCCCGCCGCCGTGGAGGCATCCGCCGGTCTGATCTGACATCGGGGGCGGCTGATAGTTTGTGAGTTGTCGGTTGATCGCCGCTTCGCGGACCCATTGCATCTTCGAAGCAAGGAAAGGCCCCCGGTAACCGCTGGGGGTCTTTTCACATACGAGATGAATCCGTCCGAGGGTGGTCTTACCTTTCGGCACTGCAATGGGTTCCCTGCGATCTCACGACAATGGAACACCCCGCCGCCGATAGCGGCTCGCCGCCTGAGCACGCTGGGCACATCCTCACCAAAGAGGAGATATTCGCGCTGCCGAAGCAGCCGAGCCCATTCGAGGGACGGCCGAAGTACGTTGACGCGCCGGCGCACATTCAGGCCACGGTCCGCTCGGCCCAACGGGCTGGTTTGTTCAAGCCGCAAGTCAGGTCCGCTCTTCGCACGGCCAGGAGGCTGACCATGCGCCCGCCACGGCGCCGGCATTCGCCGCTGATCGTGGCACCGCGGGCCCGGAGCTCGCTTTGCGGTGCTCGACGCCGACCGCAAGCTCGTCGTCGACAATCAGCAGCGCGCGCAGGTCCTGACCCTCACTTAGACGACCCTGACAGGGATGGTTCAGGGCAGCTAAGACACATCGGGGGCATTCTTGAGCGGTACGTCGTCGGGCTGAGGCGGGCGGCATGACTGCTCGCCGTCGTCGGTCGGTGCCGATCGCGCTGGTTCCCGCGCCGGGTTGCCGTACTGAAGGCTGCGAACAGCCGCCCGTCCGTGGCTTGCTGCGATGCGCGGGCTGTTGGCGGACGATGTTCGGGACCGGTCCTGCCGAACTGCCACTCGCCGGCGAGGTCCGCCAGTTGAGCCTGTTCGACCAGGCCGACCAGCGGCGGGCGGCGTGAGCGCCGCGTTCGAGACCGCTCGGGACGCCGCCGCTCGCGGGCTGCCCGTGTTCCCGACTCACTCGATCGCCGTCGACGGGATGGATCTGTACATGTGGCAAGCCCGATTGCGGATCGCCGGGTAAGCATCCGCGGACTGGAAGCGGGTTCAAGGATGCGAGCAGCGACGAGCGACGACTGCTCGAGTGGAATGACCGTTGGCCGGACGCGAATTGGGCGATCGTGTGCGACCGCGTATCGGTGATCGACACTGATCCCAAACATGGAGGGGATCCGCGGGAGGTAATTCCCGAGCACCACCTCGAGGACCGTCCCGGCGTGTGGACTGGCGAGGCGCTATCCGGCCCGCTTGAGGGGGAACGCGGCGCGCATCTCTACTGCTCGGGCGAGGTTCCAGGCGGCAAGACCGAGGTTCGAGGCGTCGAGGTTCGCGGCACCGGGCTGTACGCGATGCTGCCAGGCAGCCGCCACGTGTCGGGCGTTGCCTATGAGTGGATGAACGGGCGGCGCCCGTGGAACGTCGCGCTCGAGCCGATTCCCGCTGAATTGGCGCCGCGGGCGGCTGGAACGGGCGACCAGGAGCCGCCAGCAGCGGGCGAGCGAATCCCTCACGGCGAGCGACATGAGCACCTAAAGGACGTAGCGGTTCGACTCGCACGCGCCGGCGTGACCGATTACGAGACGTTGCTCGCGCACGTCAAGGTCGAGTTCGCGGAGCGATGCGATCCCAACCCGCCGCCGGAACCCGGATCGCTCGAGAAGCTCGCCGCCTGGGCAGCTAAGAGCCAGATCGCCGGCTGGGAACGCGAGCGCGCACGAGACAACGGACGGACGCACAGAGATCGGGACGCCGGCGAAGCGGTCACACCCGACGGAATCCGTTTCGTGTCTCCTGGCGAGCTGCTCGCGACCGTTCCACCCGAACCGCCGTGGCGCTTGGACGGATACCTCGCCGCGGGGGCGTTGACGCTGCTCGGAGGCAAACCAAAGGCCGGCAAGTCAACGCTCGCTCTCGCGATCGCCCACCACGTCGCCGGCGGCGCCCGTGACTTCCTCGCACACGCAATCAACGGCGGTCCAGTCGTTTACGTCAGCGAGGAAGGCGCCGCGACGCTCGCGCACAAAATCACCGGAGACCGACTTCGGATCGCGAGGCGCGATACCGCCTACCCGCGGCCGGATTGGCGGGCGCTGATCGACGCTGCGCGCGTCGACGCCGAGCGAGTCGCCGCCGTGCTCGTGGTCGTGGACACGTTCGCGTTCTGGAACGGGCTCGGGCCCGAGAGCGAAAAGGACTCCGGCGCGATGCAGGCCGCCATGTTCCCGCTGCTCGAACTCGCGCGGACGGGTCTCGCAGTTCTCGCGGTTGTGCACACCCGGAAGGGCGGCGGCGAGGACGGCGAGGCACTACGCGGCTCGAGTGCTCTAGCGGGCGCCGCTGACATCGTGCTCGAGCTCGATCGCGTCACCGCCGACGCCCCGAGACAGCGAAAACTGCTGGCGCTCTCACGCTATCCGCAGACGCCAGGAGTGCTCGTAATTGAGCACGACCGAGCCGACGGAGAGTGGACGGTGATCGGAGAGGGAACCGACCGCGGCGACGTGCGAGACATATCGAACCGCTCGCGGCTGATCGCAGCGTTGTCGTTTGATGTGGAGCGCACCCGCGCGGAGCTCGAGGAACTGACCGGCTCGCCGTCACGCGAGTGGCACAGCACACTTGAGCAGCTCATCGAGGACGGTGTAGTCGACCGTTCTGGCGCTGGTAAGAAGGGCGATCCGTACCTCTACAAAAAGCTGCGCACGAACGCTGCGCAGAATCTGCGCAGAAACGTTGTCATGGGCGGTTTTGAAAATGCTGCGCCCCCTATAAGGGGGCAGCATCAAAACCACGACCAGGCAGAACCGCCCGATTCTGCTTTCTGCGCAGAAACCGCAGAAACGACCGAGGTGGCCGCGGCCACCGACGAGCAGGAGGCGCTGCTCGAGAGAATCCGCGACACGTACGGCGAGGCTGGACCGTGATGGCCGGCGTTCACCCCGACCAGCTCGAACTCGTCTATCGAGCACTCGCCGACGACGAGCCGCTCGTCGACCAGCTCGTTGATCGTCGCAAGAGGCCACGTGCCGGCGCCGCGCGCCTGCTGGTCGCGCTCGTCAAACACGGGCTCGACGAGGACGCGCTGCGACCCGCCGCGGCGCTCTCGGTGGCGCTGGACGACGCCGCCCGCCGCGCGATCCTCTACCGGAGGCCGCAGCTATGAGTTGGACCGACCGGGACGGCGTCGAGCGTGGCGGCGCCTGCAATGAATGCGGCGAACAAGTCGAGGAGGAGCACCACGCTTACTGCGCCGACTGCTACGCCGAGCAGCAGCAACGCTGGTTCATCGACGAGGAATACGACGACGACGCCGGCGAGGAGCGGGACCGATGACTGGGCCGCTGCTGACCGCTCGCACCGTCGCGGATCTGCTCGACGTGACCCCGGCGACCGTGCTGCGTTGGACCCGCAACGGCAATCTGCCGGCGGTGCGGTTGCCGAGCGGTCAGATCCGGTATCGGCCGAACGAGCTCGAAGCATGGTTAGACCTTTGGGCAACGCTTCCAGATACGTCTAGTGCTACACTTAGGAGGATGCTTCCAGCTACATCCGAGGGAGACCCGAATGGCGGCCACCGATAAGACCCGCGAGACTCGGCTGCGCCGAATGGCCGACCGCCAGGGACTGCGGCTCGTGAAGTCTCGCCGCCGTGACCCGCACGCCATCGACTACGGCGGCTTCATGCTCGTCGACATTCACACGAACACGGTTGTGGCCGGTACCGGAGCGATTGGGCGGCCGCACTGGAGTCTCGACGACGTCGAGCGGTGGCTCACGCGACCGAAGGCCGAGTATTTCATTGACATCGACATCCCCGAGCCAGAGGAGATTGGGCGAGCGGCATACGCGCCCGACCTGGCCTACCCACTGGCACACGTCATCGTCGCAGGCGAAAGGCACGGTACTCCCTGGCCGTGGTTCAAGGTCCGGGCCGACCAGGACGGGAGCGTTCGCGACCTGACTGGGGCTGAACACACGGCGTTCAACACGGCACTGGAACAGGCGTTGAACGACCTACGCGGCGATAGAGGGGAGGCTCACTGATGCCCGCCCAAACCAAAGGATCAATCTTCAAGGCCGGCAACGTCTACGGCATCCGCTGGCCCGAGAACGGCCATCGACCGCAGCAGACCGGGTTCCGAACCAAGACCGAAGCAAGGACATGGTTCCGCGAACAGGTAGCGCCACGACTAGATCGTGGCGCCCCGAGCGCCGAGGTCCGCTTCGATGACTTCGCCGAACTGTTCCTACAGCGGCACGGAGCATCCGTCTCAGAGCGCACCGTTCAGACGCTCAGAGAGCGGCTCACACCGGCTCGTGCCACGTTCGGCGACTGGACCCTCGCCGAACTCGAGCACGCCGCCGCAGACATCGCGACATGGCGCGGATCGCTTCCCGAGGGGAGCCGCTACCGGCTCATGCTCGCGCTACGGCAGACGCTCGCGGCCGCCGTCCGCTGGCAGTACATCGCCCGCAACCCGGCGGTCGACGCAGGCCCGAACCCCGAGCCGCGCGCCGAGGAGCTCCACCCGTTCACCATCGCCGAGATCGACAAGCTCGCGACCGAACTCGGACCGACCTACGGCCCGCTCGTCGTGTTCGCCAGCGAAACCGGACTGCGGACGAATGAGTGGGCCGCGCTCGAGCGCCGAGACATCGACCGGACCGGCGCCGCCGTCACCGTGCAACGCCGCTACGCGGACGGACACCTGACGCCATACCCGAAGACCGTCGCGTCGCGGCGACGGGTGCCGCTGAGCGATCGTGCGCTCGAGGCGCTCGAGGCGTCGCCGCCCAGGATCGACACGCCGCTCGTATTCCCCGCGCCGCGAGGCGGGCACATCGGCCTCGACACCTGGCGCACTCGCGAGTGGTATCCGGCGCTCGACGCCGCCGGGATCTCACGACGAGGCCCGTACTGCCTGCGGCACACGTTCGCGACCGAGGCGCTGGCCGCTGGCATCAGCATCTTCGAGCTGGCGCGGCTGATGGGCACGAGCGTCAAGGTGATCGACCGCACCTACGGGCACCTGGCCGTCGACTCCGAGGACGCGATCCGGGCGCGGCTGAACGCGAGAACCGATCGTTCTGGCGTTGATATGGCGTCAGATTCAAGTGACAGCTAGTCACCTGATCGAGCAAATCCGCCAGTTAGCAGGGCATACGTGAAGCGGGAGCGACGGGACTCGAACCCGCGACCTCCGGCGTGACAGGCCGGCGCTCTAACCAACTGAGCTACGCCCCCGTTGAGGGGCCTCCAGTATTGCAAGGAAGATTCTTACCCGTCCGCTGCGCAACTTTCGGCCGTCTCACGAGTTTAGGGCCTCGAATCGATCCTCCCGAGGTAGGACCCAACCCGGCCGTGGGTGCCCTCGAAGGATCGGCGACGGGGACCCCTTGTGGGTCCCCGTCGTGTATTTCGGGCCCGCTTCCGAGGAGGGTGGGTCAGAAAGCGACGATATGCGTCGTTTTCTGACCCAGGCTCAGGAGTAGGCGCCCGGGAGGCGCTTCGCGGCGCTTGCACGGTCGAGGCCGTGGCCGCCGCCTTACTGACCGGCCTCGGTCGCCGTCCGTCCGCGACGTGGCGCCAGCGGCGACGGCGCCAGCCGGAAGGCCTTCCGCACCCCCTCCGGCAGGAACCAGTTCCAGCGGCCGAGCAGCTTCATCGTCGCCGGAACGAGCAGGGCCCGGACGATCGTCGCGTCGAGCAGGATCGCCGCGGAGAGTCCGATGCCGAACTCCTGCAGGCCGACGAAGCGGCCGGCCGTGAAGCCGGCGAAGGCCGCGATCATGATGATCGCGGCCGCGGTGATGATGCGGCCGGTGTGCTCGAGCCCGTAGGCGACGGAATGGTCGTTGTCGTGGGTGAGGTCCCATTCCTCGCGCATCCGTGAGAGCAGGAACACCTCGTAGTCCATTGAGAGGCCGAACAGCACGGCGAACAGGAAGATCGGGATCCAGCCCTCGATCTGGGTAGATGTCTTGAGGCCCAGAACATCGGCCCCCCACCCGTGTTGGAAGGTCATTACGAGCACGCCGTATGTCGCCGCCACCGACAGCAGGTTCATGAACACCGCCTTGATCGGCAGCACCACCGAGCGGAAGGCGCGGAGGAGCAGGAAGTAGCTGATCACGAGCACGGCCAGCACGAGCCAGGGGAAGACGCCGTAGGCCTTGGCCAGGAAGTCGACGCCGAACGCCGGAGCGCCGGTGACCAGGACGCGGGCGCTCGACGGGAACCGTGCCGCGGGGATATACCGGTTACGGATCCGGTGCACGAGATCAACGGCGGTCTGGGTGCCCGAGTCGCTGTAGCCGGCGACGCGGATCTGGGCGATCTGGTTGGTCGGGTCAAGCAGGCTCGCCTGATGGGCCCGCGGTCCGGTCACGACGGCCGGCACGCCGACAGTCGAGGGATCAACCGAGCGATCCGCGCGCAGCAACGCCGCCAGCCGAAGCTCTGCTGCGCGGACGTTCGCGGCCAACGCGCCGGCGGGCTTCCCGGTATCCACGACGATCTGGTTAGGGGCCAGGGCGCCCGGCCCGAGGGTTCGCTCGAGCACCAGCAGCCCGTCGGTTGCGCTTGTGCCGCTCGGAACCCCGCGGTTGTCGCCGCTCGTCAGCTTGAGCTGAAGGGCCGGCAGCGCGATCAGCAGCATGACACTCGCCGCGCTCACCAGCACGGGTACGGGGTGGCGCATGATCAGGCGCGCCAAGCGGGTCCAGAATCCCGTGTCGCTCGTCGCTCGGCGCTCGAGGACGCGCTTCGGCACCACCCGCAGGCTGTTCACCCGCCGGCCGAGCAGCGACAACATCGCGGGCAGCAGGGTTGCCGACGCCGCGACGCTGACCACCGGCACGAGCAGGCCGCCGATGCCCATCGAGCGGATGAAGGGCAGCGGCATGAAGGCGAGCAGCGCCAGGCCCACGGCCACCGTCATGCCCGAGAAGATCGTCGCCCGCCCTGCCGTCTGCATCGTCTTCAGCAGCGCCTCATGGGTGTCCTCGGTGTGGGAGAGCTCCTCGCGGAAGCGGAACACGACGAGCATCGAATAGTCGATCGCGATCGCCAGTCCGATCAGCGTCACGATGTTGGTCACGTAGGTCGCCATCTCCAGCACGTGCGCAACCAGCCACACCCCTCCGAGCGTGGTCGGGATCGTGATCGCCGCGAACGTCAGCGGCACGACGACTCCGCCGAGCGTGGCAAACATGTACAGCAGCACGATCAGGGCGATCGGGACCGCGATCGACTCACCGCGCGCCAGATCCTGGTTGTAGAGCGGCTGGGTGTCGTGGTTGATCGCTGGGAATCCGGTCACGTACAACCGCGCGCCGGGGACCGCGCCGACCGCGCGGCGGACCGCGGGCGTCCGGTTCGAAGCCTTGGCGTTCTCGAGCGAGGTCTCGATCTGAACGTAATAGACGCCCTGTCTCGCCGGCAGCAAGGGACCCGCCTTGCCGTTGGGGAGCGCGGTCGCACCGCGCTGTGCGGCGGCCTGAACCGCAACGCGGTCGATCGCTCCGCCGGTCGGCTGGGCGACGAGCGTGAACGCCCCGTCACTGCGCTCGTGGAAGCGGCTGCGGAGAATGTTCAGCCCACGCTCAGAGTCGGACCCCGGAACGCTGAAGCGGTTCGAAAGCAGCGACCCGAGATTCGACGCGGCGGCGATGCCCAGCACGAAGAGGACGAGCCAGCCCACGACCACGATGCGGCGATGGCGGAGAACAAATTCCGTCGAGCTCCTCATCCGCTGCGATGTTACGCCTAGTCCAGTGACCGCTCTTGGCGCCACCGAATTTCCGAATCACGACATTAGACGGGCGGCGCCACCCATCCGCCGAACACACGCTCGAGCTCCAGCGCGACGGCGATCGAGACGTGATCCCGATCCCGCGGGGCCGCGACCTGGACCCCCACGGGGAGCCCGCCGCCGGTCAGTCCGAGCGGCACCTCGGTGACCGGGACGCCGGCCAGGTTGAATACGGCGGCCGGGGTCAGCAGCCAGGAGCGCCCGACCGTGCGGCCGTGGCGCGGCGCGACTCCCCGGTAGGCGGGGTGCAGCAACACACCGTCGCCGATCGCCTCGCTGAGCTCCTCGGCGAGCTCGCGGGCCGCCTGCAGCAGCCGCTCGAGCTGCCGCCCCTGGGCAGGCGGAAGGCGCTCGGCGGCGAGCGTCAGACGAGTGGGCACCGTGTGCGGGCCACCGCGGGCGAACATCTGCCGCACCGAGGGCGCCGGCTGACCGGACGCCTCGAGCAAGCCCCTCGTCGTCTGCTCGGATCCGGACTGCAGCGCGACCAGGAATGGCAGTAGAGCCCGCCGCCACGAGGGCATGGCGACTCTGCGCACGGTTGCTCCAGCCGCCACCAGCGCTCCCACCGCGCGTTCGCGGGCGTCCCTGAGGTCCCGGCTGAAGGCTCTCAGCGAGCTCCCCTCGACGGTCGTCACGCCCAGGCCCTCGAACGAGACCTCGGACGGGTCGCCGAGCGTTACGTCGCGGCTCTGGGGATCGGCCGCGTCGGGTCCGCTCATCACCCGGAGCAGCGGCATCAGGTCCTCCGCGCGGCGGACGAGCGGACCGGTTTGCAGCATCACGCCGGCATCGCCCGGCGTGGGCGGGAACATGCCGCTGTTCGGAACCACGCCGGGAGACGGCTTGTGGCCGAACACGCCGCAGAACAGGGCTGGGATCCGGATCGAGCCGCCGATGTCCGAGCCGATCCCGAACGGGGACCCGCCGCAGCCGACCGCCGCCCCCTCGCCGCCCGAGGAGCCCCCGGCCGCGCGCGTCACGTCATAGGGGTTGTTGGTGCGGCCGTAGAGATGGTTCGAGGATTCGATCCACAGCGTGAGCTCCGATGTGTTGGTGACGCCGATCGGGATCGCCCCGGCCTGCACGAGCCGCTCCACAGCGGGTGCGGTGGCGTTGCTCCGGTAGGCCGACCGCGCTAGCAGTCCGGCCGACTGCGGCATCCCGGCGAGCGCGATCGACTCCTTCACGGTGAAAGGGACCCCCAGCAGAGGCGGGAGCTCACCGTCTCCACGGCGAACCAGCCCATCCGCATCCGCCGCCTCGCGCCTCGCCTGCTCAAAGCGATCCGCGGCGATCGCGTTCACTCGGGACGCCACCTGAAGGTGACGCTCGATGTGCGCCTCGACCACCTCGGCGGCCGAGACTTCTCGTTGACGGATCGCGCGCGCGAGCTCGAGCGCGGAGCGCTCACTGAGCGGTCGCATCGCCGGGCCAGACCAGCGCCATGACGCTCTGGGCGAACCGCTCGTAGCGCTCCGGGGGGTAGTGGATCGGGTCGGTCAGCACCATCCGCGCCGACTCCTCTCCGAGGTCTCGCAGTGACCTGGCCGTGAGCTCGATGTCGAGCTCGGGAAGTTCTGAGCGATCGAGCGCCCACCGCACCAGCCGCTCGATTCGACCGAGCGCCTCGGCGCGATTGGTCTCCACGAGACCGCGCACGATCGCCGGTGTGCCGTCGGGTGGGAGCAGGATGACGCGCCACGTTGCGGGCCGGGTCGACACGGCATCGAGGAAGCGACGGAACGTGGCCATCAGCAATGCATCGGGCGCGAGCTCGGCGGCGTCGTCGGGAACGACGTGTTCGAGCTGCTCGAGCGCGCACCGCTCCTCGCGCTCGACGAGCGAGCGCAGCAGCTTTCCCAGGTTCGGGAAGTGGTCGTAGACGACCGGGCGCGTCACGCCGGCCGTCCGCGCGACGGCCTCGATCGAGACGCCGCCGTAACCGTGCTCGAGGATCACTGCGAGCGTTGCGTCGAGGAGGTGCTCACGCCGCTGCTCGGGGGGCATTCTCGGCGCGTAGCGCTTGCGAGGCTTGCTATCGACGTCTGGCGGCGTGGAGGCCGGGGTATGCCGCATGCCGCGCGCAGGCTACCGAGACACGCGGCGCCTATGCAGGCAGGCTAGCCGTCAGGTGCCTTGCTCGGCAGTGCAGGGACGCTCCAGCGCTCCTCTATCCGCAGCCATCGCCAGGCCGCAAGAGCGACCACCCAGGTGAGCGCGAACAGGCCGACGATCGCATATCCGAGGCTGCCGAAGTCGACGCCCTGCAGCCAATGCCAGACGCCGCCGCTCAGGCCGAGCTTGTCGGAGATCACCTGCGCGAGCTCGATGCTGCCGATCAGCAGTGCGACGAACACGGACAGGCTCGTGACCGTGATGTTGTAGTAGACCTTCCGCACGGGGCTCGAGAACGCCCACGCGTACGCCTTGCTCATGAACACGCCGTCCGCGGTGTCCATCAGCGACATGCCCGCAGCGAACAGGACCGGCAGCGCGACGATCGCCAGCGGCGGGACATGGCCACTTGCGGCCCCCGCGGTGATCGCCAGCAGCCCGACCTCGCTCGCCGTGTCGAATCCGAGCCCGAACAGAACCCCGATCGGGTACATCTGGGTACTGCGGCGCACGAGGCGCAGCGGCCGGCTGAAGAAGCGACTCATGAACCCCCGCTCGAGCAGGCGCGCCTCGAGTTCGCCCTCGTCGTAGCGCCCCCGGCGCAGCTCCCGACTGACTCCGATCACACCGACCAGCACGATCAGGTTGAGGATCCCGATCGCCCACAGGAACACCCCCGATACCGCGGCGCCGATGGTCCCGCCGTAGAGCTGCAGCGATGGCAGCGCGGAATGGACCGCGCCGGCCGCGACGGCCAGGCCTGCCGACAGCGCGAAGACGATCGTCGAGTGGCCGAGCGAGAAGAAGAAGCCCACCCCCAGCGGCTTCCCGCCGTCGGCGAGGAGCTTGCGGGTCGTGTTGTCGATCGCCGAGATGTGATCGGCATCGAAGGCGTGTCGCAGCCCGAAGCTGTAGGCGAGGATCCCGAGCCCGCTCAGCACCGGATGGCTCGGCGTGTAGATGATCAGCAGCGCGATTCCGAGCACGTGCAGGCCGACCACCGCCGCCGTGAGCCACCCAAGCCGTCGCCTCTCGGCGGAGTCGAACGCGCCGGCGACCGTTCTCAGCTTGCCCATGCTTCCTCCTAGGTGAGGGTTGGTATCGCGCGAATCGTCAGTGCCGCTCCGAGACACAGAATCGCGAGGGTGGATGCGACCGGGAGCACGGCGAGCACCCTTGCCCCGGTCCCGCTCGTCGACAATCGGCCGGCGACGCCGCGCCGCGCGAGCACGACGAGCAGGCCGAGTCCGCTGATGCACGCCGCCAGGCCGAGCGAGAAGGCGGTGATCAGGACGAGCCCGAGCCCGATTCGGTGCTGGCTGATCGCCGCCAGCAGCACGACCAGTGCGGACGGGCACGGCAGCACCCCGGCCGACGCCCCGAGCGCGATCAGGCTGCGGGTGTTGATCTGATCCGGGGCGTGACGGTGGTCGTGCCCGTGGTCATGCGGGTGCGGGTGGGAGTGCCGGTGGGAGTGCGACTGCGCCGGCCCCCGCGCGCGCCGAACGCGCCCGCGCAGGACGGTCGCCCCGACCCCGATCACCAGCAACCCGGAGGCCAGGTTCAGCCACGGGTACAGCTGCTCGGGGACGATCACGGAGCTCAGCGCGAGCGTCACGAAGCCGAGCCCGAACACGCCAGCGGTATGGGTCACGGTCACGGTCGCCGCGAGCGCCAGCGCGTGGCGCGGACGGCCGCGGGTACCGATCAGATACGCCGCCACCATCGACTTGCCGTGCCCGGGAGAGAGCGCGTGTGCCGCGCCCCAGGCGAACGCGAGCGCGAGCAGGATCAGGAGCGCCGCATGTCCGGACGCGGCCTGGGAGAAGACTGACGCGAATCCGTCGCCGGCTCGCTGATCGGGGGTCGCCGGCGCACCGTAGTCGGCACCCTGCGGCGCGCTGACCGAGCCGCTGCCCGGCGCGACATCGAGAGTCGCGACACGCTCATCGAGCGGCGTCGAGAGCATGCTTGCCGGGTAGTGGCGCAGTGAGTCCGTGGGATCGCCGGCCGGGACACTCGAACGCACGGCGGTCCCTGTCCCGCGTGCGATCACGACGGCCTTCCAGCCCACGCGGCCCGGGAACGTGCCGTCATCGACCCGGATCACACTGCTCCCAGGGCTGATCGTGCCGCGTAGCTCGAGCACGAGCCGCGTCAGCGGAAGGCCGGCCTGGCCGGGCGGATGCGACAGGACCGGCACCGCGACGACGCTCAGCGCGACCGTCCGCCCGCCCTGCGTGACCACGAGTCTCCGCGCCACCTCCGTCTCCTTGCGCGCGATCACGGCCGAGCTGCTCAGCCCGCGCTCCTGGAAGGTCGGGATCTCGGCCTGGTCGAGCACGTACCGGACGGCGATCGTCCCGCGCGAGACGCTGACCACGCTCAGATGGTTGATCGAGAAGTTCCCGAGCGGGTGGGCGTCCGCCCCGGATGCGATTGCCAGCGACGTCGCCATACCGAGCAGACCGATAACGAGCCGTAGTCTCATCGCTCAGCCCTCGCCAGCAGACGCTGGGCCTCGGGCCCGTAGAGTGGCGAGAAGCGCGGGTTCTCCGCCACCGCGATCCCGAGATAGCGGCGCGCGAGCGAGCGGTTCCCGGCGTCGAACGCGGCGACGCCGGCGTGGAACAGGAAGTTCGGGTCGCGCGAGCCGAGCGACAGCGCCCGGTGCGCCCACCGAAGACCGGCCCCCGGCCGCCCTGACCGGGTCAGCGCCCATCCCAGCGCGTCGGCGCTGCGCACGCTGGGTGCTTCGCTCCAAGCTCGGCGCGCCAGCTCGACGCCCCGCTGCGGGCTGCCGTGACTCGCCTCGAATAGGGCCAGGTCGACGTCGGTGTTCACGCCGTTGGCTTGGAGGAGGCGCTCTTCGATCCCCACGAGCGCCAGGTCGCGATGGGCCTGACGCGTGCGGCCGGCCGCGAGCTCGGTCTCGCCGAGCTGGACCACGTACTGGGGCAGCGGCAGGCGGCTGACCGCCCCGCGCAAGAGGTTGATTGCGGAGGCGAGGTGACCGGCCGCGGCCTCGTCCTGGGCCAGCTGTGCCTGGGCCGGCACGTAGTTGTGTACGAGGACGAGCGCCGCCCGCGCCGTGCGCTCGGCGGTCGCCGTCTGCCCGGTCGTGAACCGCAGCCCGGCGAGCAGCGCCTCGACGTAGGCCACGTTCTCAGGAACGCCGCCGCCGGCGCTTACGGCTCGGGTCATGTCGGTGATCGCTCCGCGCAGGTCGCCATGCAGCTCTCGCAGATACGACGCGCGCGAGTACGAGCTCAGCGACGGCTGTTCGTCGACCATCTGCTGGAGGTAGGTCTCCGCCGGGCCGTAGCGCCCGAGTTCGACCTCGCCGTCGACAATCGCGCCGAGCGGCGAGACGATGGCCGGAGCCAGGCTGTGGGCCCGGAGGGCCAGCTGCAGACCAGCCCGGAACTGATGGCGGGCCAGCGCCAGGGTCGCCAGCGCGGTGACCGTCTCCACCGAGTTCGGCCGCAGTGCCGCCGCGCGGTGCAGGACCTGGTCGGCGCGCGTGTACAGCGTTGCGTCGCCGTTCTCGCGCACCCGCTGGAGCTCGGCCAGGCCGAGCATTGTCAGCAGCTGGGAGTCGCTCGGGTGCCGGCGGGCGGCCGCGCTCAGTGCGGCGACCTGCTCGGCCGTCGTCGCGCCGGGGCGAGGAAGGCCGTACTGGTCGGCGCTCAGCACCTGCGGCGCCGGCGCGTTGTGCGGGGTTCGAAAGGCGAGGAGCAGCGCTCCGGTCGCGATCAGGGCGAGCGTCGCGACGAGCAGGTGCTGGATTGGCTTTGGGGTGAGTCTCGCGATCATCGATGCAGGGGGTCGAAGTTGGTGCGGCGCCCGCCTGGGCGAATCGGCGGGCGCCGCGACTCTTGTCCCGCGCCTACGGCGTGGGTGGGTGGACCGGCTCGATCCGCTTGAGCGTCGAGTGCAGACCGTCGTGCGGTGGGGCCACGTACGGGAACGCGGTCAGGAACGGCACGTCGTTCTGGTCGACGCCATCTCCCAGCGGGAGCTTGTGGCCGACGAGGAAGCCGCCCACGACCCGCTCCGAGATGTCGACTACGTCATCGGTGAGTCGTCGGCCGTCCGGGAAGCCGGCCAGGTCACCACCGAGGACGCCGAGCCGATTCGGGCTCGAGCTCGGCGGAACGCCGAGGTTGATCTTCAGTGTGTCGGCAGGGACCGCGTTCGGGGCGATTCGGGTCTTGCCCGGGATCCCCGTCAGCAGGCCCTCGACGATGTCCGTGCGGTGTGTCTCGGGCACGTTCAGTCCTGGATAGAGGACGTTCAGCAGGTGCGCGAGCTCGGGCTTGAGCACGAACGGCGCGTAGTTGGCCGCGTCGTTGTTCGGGGTCGTCGCGTTGAACTTGTCCTTGTCCTTGAGCGGGATCACGACCTCGTTGATGAGCGGGTTGCCCAGGCGCGAGACCTGGACCCACTGGGCGTGCGCATGGTGGTGCGCCACCTTGACCTCTTGACGGTCCGTACTGGTCCACACACCGACGACCGCGTTTGCTGCGGCCGGCGAGCTGACCGGCTTGCCGTCACGAGTGACCATCGCGTCCGGCACCTGGATCACGATCGAGTGGACGTTGTATCCGGCGAGGTCATCCTTGCCGCCGCCCGCGTTGCCAGTGCCGTTGCGGATCGTGAGCGCGTCGAAGGTTGCCCCCAGGTCGACGAAGAACGGATCGTCGCGCTGGCCGCTGAACACCTTTACGCCGCCCGACAGGTGGCCGATCGCCTGGTTGGCGAGGACGCTGTAGTTGGGCATCGTCTTCGGTCCGACGTTGTTGGGTGCCACGATCAGGTTCTTGGCGAGCACGCGATGTGAGACCTCGCGGCCGTTGCGGTAGTGCTCGATCGTGACCGAGTACGTCTGGTACTCGTTGAGGTTGGGCGAATGAATCGAATTGACCGGCGGTGCCGCGTACAGGAACGTATTGGGGTTCTTGACGTGGTCCTTGAACGTGAACAGGAAGCGCACGTCGGGCCTGCCGTCGCCGGTGTTGTCGACGTTCAGCCAGTAGTGCGCGCGCTGATCGAACTTGTAGAAGTTCGGTCCGCCAGCCGGATCCTCGAACGGGATCCAGTTTGAGACCATCGTTAGCTTCCCGAGCGCGTCCGGAGCTGTGAACGCATACAGGTCCGTGTTGTCGGCGGTCGGGTCGAGGCTGATCAGCGGCGCCTCGCGGTGGCTCGAGCCAAAGCTTCCGCTCACTACGAGCGCCGCAGACACGATCGCTGCGGCGAGAGCGGTAAGCAAGGCCGATCGCTTGGAGATCACTGCACTCCTCCTTCGGATGTTTTGCTGGCTGCGAACGCTGCTGGCGTGCGCATCGAGCGAAACCTTGGGGCGAGTCCCGGCTTTCCGTGAGCGCAACGAGGCGAATCGGCGCTGCAGCGAACGATTCGCAATTGAGAGTGATCCAACTTGGACGCGGCGTCGTAGAAGGAGGCGTCTTGGCCGTTATGCCCGCCACAGTCACCCCGCGATTGGCGCCGACATTCACGCGCTCGGCGCGTGTGCTCCGGGCCCTTTCCCAGATCCGGGACCGCGGCCTGCGGGCGACCACGACACGCCGGCTCGTGCTCGAGTCGCTGGACTCAGCGGCCGGGCCGGTGAGCGTCTCGCAGCTGGCCTCGGGACTCGGGGGCCGCTTCCCGGCCAGCGACCTTGGCTCGGTCTACCGCGTGCTCGAGACCTTCGAGGAGCTCGGGATCGCACGGCGCGTCCATTTCGGCTCCGGTCCCGTGCTGTACGCACTCTCCGGCTCCGACGAGCCCGAGTACCTCCTGTGTGAGGGGTGCGGTGCCATCCGCGCGATCGACGCCCATCTGCTCGACGACATCCGCGGCCAGATCCGGGCTCGCTTCGGCCTCACGCCGCGCTTCTCCAGCCACCCCGTAGCCGGGCTGTGCCGGCGCTGTGCGGCGGGCCAGCCAGAGGTCGTCTAGCGCCAGCGTCGCTTGCTGGCCATGATCCGTTGCAGGACCTCCTCGTCCCAGCGGTTCGTTCGCAGCAACCGGTAGCGCTCGGCCACGACGCGCATGTAGGCCTCGGTCTCCGTGTCCTCGCCGAGCATGTGCGCCTCGCGGAGCATCGCCACCACGGGCTCATATTCGGTCTCGAACCACAGACGCGCCGTCGCGGCGCGGTCAAGGCCCTCGTGATGGTCCTGGGAGGCCCGGAACCCCCACGCCTCGATGCTCTCCGCGAGCGTCCCGTATTCCCATGGATCGGAGAGGTGGATCCGCTCCCTCGCCTCGTCGGCCAGGGGCACGCGTTCGAAGAACACGCGCTCGTGCGTCTTCAGCGGGAGGTCGGCCAGCGTGATCGTCCGGTCGGCCCCAAATCGCGTCACCACATCGGTCACGTAGGCATCGATGTCCTCGTGCCCGAGCGCGTGCGCGACCGACACCCGATGATGCCCATCCCGCACAAAGCAGATCTCACCGATCCGCAACACGTCGATCGGGGGCATCGCCTCGCCCTGCCTGACGGCGGCCGCGATCTGCTCCCAACGGCTCCGGACGCGCCCGGAGGTCGGGCGGAACCGGCGGTCAAAGTCGCGAGAGCGATCGACCGTGCCGACGATCAGATCGAGCGGGATCACCCTCAGCCCGATGCGATGCTCGCTGACGAAGCCGAGCGCCGCGACCACCTCCTCGTAGGGCAGGATCACCCCCACGTCGTCGGGCTCGAGGCGCAGCTTGGCCGCGAGCCGCGCGGCGCCAGCCCGCCTGCGGGCGCGCAGGAAGTCGTTTTGCGCATCCAGCCCGGAGAGGCCGGTGGAGCGCGGGTTGGGCATTGTGGTCAGACGGCGCTGGGGGACTGCGGCTGGGGCTCGGCCTTCGTCTCCTGCTCTCCTTCGGCCAGCAGGCTGCGGCCCGAGTCGAGATCGAACAGCTGCAGATGTTGGGGGTCGAACCACAGCTCGGCCTCCTGCCCCTGCCTGATGCGGCTGTCCGCATCGAGCCGGGCGACCACCTGGCTGCCCTCGTGCGAGTGGGGGAGGTCAGCCGCCCCGGCGTCTTGGGCGAGCTCGTCGAGCTCGCTCGCGGACACCTTCTCCGACTCGACCACGAAGTACGCGTAGTACTCGCTTCCCATCGACTCGAGCACGTCGACCTTCGTCTTGAACATGTGGCCGCGGGCGGCGTCGGCGACCAGACTCGCGTCCTCGAAGTGCTCGGGGCGCAGGCCGGCGACGATGCCGCCCCGGCCGCCCCCGTCTCCGGACTCGAGTTTGCGGCGGAGCTCGTCGGGGATCTTCACCGGCCCGATCGGAAGCTTGATGCTGTCGCCGTCAATTTCCCCGGGCAGGAAGTTCATCGACGGGGAGCCGATGAAGCCGGCCACGAAGAGGTTGTTCGGATGGTTGTAGAGCTCGCTCGGCGGTCCGACCTGCTGCAGCACTCCGGCCCGCATCACCGAGATCCGGTCCCCGAGCGTCATCGCCTCGGTCTGGTCGTGGGTGACGTAGATGGTCGTCGTCCCCAGCTGCTGCTGGATCCGCGAGATCTCGGTCCGCATCTGAACACGGAGCTTCGCGTCAAGGTTCGAGAGCGGCTCGTCCATCAGGAACGCGCTCGGGTCACGGACGATCGCCCGGCCCATCGCCACGCGTTGACGCTGGCCACCGCTAAGGTTGGCCGGCTTGCGATCGAGGTGCTGCTCGAGGTCGAGGATTCGCGCCGCCTCCTTGACCTTGCGGTTGATCTCGTCCTCGGGAGTCTTCGCCAGCTTGAGCGCGAAGCCCATGTTCTCCCGGACGGTCATGTGCGGATACAGCGCGTAGTTCTGGAACACCATCGCGATGTCCCGGTCCTTCGGCGCGCGGTCGTTGACCACCTGGCCGCCGATCTTGAGCTCGCCGCCGGAGATGTCCTCGAGCCCCGCCACCATCCGCAGCGCGGTCGACTTCCCGCAGCCGGAGGGACCCACGAGGATCATCAGCTCGCCGTCGGGCACGTCGAGGCTCAGGTTCTTGACGGCCTCAAAGCCGTCGGGATAGCGCTTGGTGATGTCGCGGAATTCGATCTCAGCCATGTGTTCAGAAGCTCCTTGTCTTTATCCCTTGACTGCTCCGGCGGTCAGCCCCGACACGATCCGGCGCTGGAAGACCAGGACGAGCAGCAACACGGGAATCGTGACCACCATCGCCGCAGCCGCGATATCGCCGTAGGGAACGGTGAACTGCGAGACGCCCGGGAAGCTCGAGATCGCCGCGGGCACCGTCTGTGCACTCGACGTCGAGGTCAGCGAGATCGCGAACACGAAGTCGTTCCAGCAGATGATGAAGACGATGATGAAGGTGGTCACGAGCCCAGGCGTGGCGAGCGGCACGATCACCTTGCGGAACGCCTGGAACGGCGTCGCGCCGTCGACCTGGGCCGCCTGTTCGAGCTCCCAGGGGATCTCCCGGAAGAACGCCGACAGCGTGTAGATCGAGAGCGGCAGGGCGAACGTCATGTACGGGATGATCAATCCCGGCCAGGTGTCGTAGAGGCCGATCTGGCGCCACAGGTTGTACAGCGGGCCGACGAGCGAGATCTGCGGGAACATCGCCACGCCGAGGGCGACCGCGAGGATTGCGCCCTTGCCCGGGAAGTCGAGGCGGGCGATCGCGTATGCGGCCGCCGAGGCGATCACGACCGCCAGCGCGGTGGAGATCAGCGCAATCCCGATCGAGTTGCGAAGTGCGCTGGTGAACGTTCCGAGCTTGAAGACGTCCGAGTAGTTGGACAGCGTCCAGTGATGGGGGATGAAGCTTCCGTCGGTGGCCGACGCGGACGTCTTCAGGGACAGCATCAGGATCCACACGATCGGCACCAGCGAGACGATCACCACGACCGCGATCGCGATCGACCAGCCGCTGTACTCACGCCCGCGATGTCTCATCGCTCACCTCCCGCCGGCGAGGCGCCGGCGCCGAATCCTTTGATGAACACGGCTGCGATCAGCGCAACGAGCAGGAACAGGAGGACCGATACAGCCGACCCGAGCCCGAGGTTCAGGCGATCGAGCAGCGTCGAGTAGTTGAGCATCGAGAGCGACTCTGTGTTCTGCGCACCCTGGCCGAAGATGTAGATCGTGTCGAAGATCCGGAACGCATCGAGTGTGCGGAACAGCAGCGCGACGAGGATCGCCGGCTTCATCAGCGGCAGCGTGATCCGGTAGAAGCGCTGCCACGCGGTGGCGCCGTCTACGCGGGCCGCTTCCTGCAGCTCGTCCGGTACGAGTGCCAGCCCGGCCAGCAGCAGCAGCGCCATGAACGCCGTGTTCTTCCAGACCTCGGCGATGATGATCGCGACATACAGGCCGAAGGTGTGGCTGAGTGGATCACTGCTGATGCCAAGGAGCTTGGGAATCCAGCCGCTGTTGAGCGAGAACGCCAGCTGCCAGGCGTAGGCGGCGACGACCGCGACGATGCCGAACGGGATCAACGCGATCCCGCGCACCAGGCCGCGGGCGAAGATCGCCCGGTGCATGACCAGCGCCAGGCACATCCCGAGCACGAACTCGATCGAGACGCTGATCACCGTGATGATCAGGGTGTGGAAGACATCCTGCCACCAGACGGGAGCGCTCAGCACGTGGCCGTAGTTGGCGAGCCCGATGAACTTGCTCTGGCTCGGGAACCGCAGATCCGAGCGCTGCAGCGACAGCGCGACGGCGTCGATGATCGGATACGCCGTGACCGCGATCATCACGATCACGGCCGGCGCGATCAGGATCGCCGCGAGGCGCCGCTCGCTCCTGACGCGGGCGCTCACCCTCCGTCGGCGTGGGGCGCGAGCCCCGGGGGCTGCGACAGCGCCGGTGCTCATAGCAGCGCTCCTGAGGACAGCGACAGCTTGATCTCGTTTCGTAGCGTGCTCACGACGCTGTTGGGGTTGATGCTCGAGGTCGGCGATAGCGCCTTCTGGATCGCCAGCGTGATGTCGGCGTAGGCGGGCGTCTGCGGGCGCAGGCCGTAGGTCTGCAGCTGGCGCTTGATCAGGTCATGGAACGGATATGCCTTGTCGAATGCGGCGTCGCTGTAAATGCTGGCCGTCACCGGAGCCAGGCCGCCCTTGATCGCGTCGGTCTTCTGGTTGGCCGGCTGAATCAGACAGCGGGCGGCGTCGAAGGCGAGCGCCGGATGGCTCGAGTGCGACGAGACGCCGAGGTTGTAGCCGCCGATCGAGACGTGCGGCGCGATCCCGGGGACGACCTGTGGGAACGGCGCGTAGCCCATCTGCTTGGCGACCTTCGGGTTCGTGGTCTGCGCCGACTGCCAGACGAACGGGTAATTGATTTCGAACGCGGCATTACCGCTGTCGAACGCGACATCGGAAGGACCCTCCTGCGCGACGTTGAGCGAGGGGTCCGCGGCGGCGGAGGTCGCGAGCTCGTGCATGATCGACGCTGCGGTCCTCGCCGCGCCGCCGATCGCGACCTGGTTGTTTGCGCTGAGGATCTGACCGCCGGCCGAGTCGACCAGTGAGTTGAACCACACGGTCATGCCCTCGTACCGGGCTCCCTGCTCCTCGATGTAGTGGGGCTTGCCCTGCTTGGCTAGCGCCACAGCTTGCTCGATCATCTGGCCCCAAGTCTTGGGAGGGGTCTTGACGAGATCCTTGCGGTACCAGAGCAGCTGGGTGTTCGAGTTGATCGGCACCGCCCACATCCGGCCGTTGATGGTCGCCGTCTTGACCGGTCCGCTCAGATCCTGGCTGCGAACCTCCGAGGCGAGGCTGTCCGGGACGGGAAGGATCCACTTGGCGCCCGCGAACTCGGCCGTCCAGTCGACATCCATAGCGAGGATGTCGATCGACGGGTCGTTGGCCGCGAGCCGGCGCACGAGCGACACGCGCTGCTGGTCGGACGCGGTCGACAGGAAGTTGATCTTGATCGTGTACTTCCCGCCCGAGGCCTTGCTGCAGCTCGCAGCGGCCTTTGCGAACGATCCCGACGGCTCCGGGAACACATACCAGTTGAGCGTGACCGGACCCTTTCCGGAGCCGCCGCAGCCCGCCAACAGCACCACGGTTGCGACCGCTCCGGCGATAGTCGCCAGGCGCCGCAGCCTTCCACTAAGGACCCTCTCCAAGTGTCCTCCCTCCGTCTGTAGGCGAATCGATGGCTACCCGCTCAAGTTGGGTGCTAATCCGTCGCTTCGCACAACGCGCATCGGGTCCAGTCATACGGCCGGCTCAGTCGCCGCAGGCGTCCGTCGCGCGCATGCCACTCCGGGTTGAGGTGGCGGCCGATCACGACCGCGGCCACCCTTTGCGCGCCCGCGCGCTTGAGCGCCGCGGCCGCGCTCTGAGCGCTCGCGCCGGTCGTCCACGTGTCGTCGATCAGCAGGATCGACTCGCCGCCGACGGCTCTCGTGGCCTCGAACCTGTGCGCGTCGAACTCGTGCCGACGGACGATCGCGGGGGTGCGGGTGAGGAGCCGCTCGTATCGTGAGCGGGTCGGTGCCGAGAGCGATCCGACGATCCGGCCCAGCGGATGATCATCGCCGCGGACGTGGTCTCCGGAGGGCACGGAGGTGACGCGATCGAAGGCGCGGGTCTTGGACGCCGCCGCGACGCAGCGTTCGTGGGAGTCGAGGAATCGCCACAGCACGGCGGCTAGGCCCGTGGCCAAATGTCTGGCCGTCTCGCTCTCGGCGGGTTTGCGCTTATACGCTCGAAGTGAGTGATGCAGCTGCTCGAGCGCGACGCTGTATGAGATCGGCGCCACCGTGTCGAGCCACAGCTCTCCCTGCGTGCATGCGTAGCAGCGGGTGTAGCCGTCGGTGAGGTTGAAGCAGACATCACATACGCCCGGTCCGCGGCGCGGGCTCAGCATGAAGTTGCCGTACAGCGCGGTCAGCTGCCCTACCGACGGCACGGCCTCAGGCGACGAGCGGGTCCGAGGAGGTCAGCCGGTGAACGATCTCGACGATCTCGTGCGGCCGGTTCACGACGTGGGTCGCGGGGTTGTCGGCGAGCGCGCGCGCCCACGCCTGACGGTGCACGAGCGGCTCGAGCAGGAAGACCGGGCGGCCATGCTCCAGCGCGGCCCGCGCCTGGGTCCTGGTTCCGCTCGTTGCCGACGCGTCGACGATCACGGTCGCGAGCGACAGTCCCGACATCACGGCGTTGCGCAGCGGAAAGCTCGCGCGGGTGGGCCCGGCGTTGGGCCAGAACTGCGAGACGACCGCGCCGCAGCGCTCGATCTCGTCCTGAAGCCCGGCGTTCTCCGGCGGGTACGCCCGCTCGGTGCCGGTCCCGATCACGGCGATCGTCCGGCCGCCGGCCTCGAGCGCGGCGCGGTGAGCGGCCGAGTCGATGCCGGACGCCAGGCCCGAGGCGACCGTGAAGCCCTCGCCCGTGAGCTGTGTCGCAATCTCCACTGCCATTAGGAGGCCCGAGCGGCTCGGTTTTCGCCCCCCTATGACGGCGATCGACCTGGCGTCTCGCGGTCGCAGCTCGCCCGCGACGAAGATCAGGGGTGGACGGTCGTGGACCGCGCGGAGGTTCTCGGGGTAGTCGGGATCGAGGACGGTGAGAAGGCAAAGGCCATCGGCTTCCCAGCGTTCGATGTCGTCGTGAGCCTGCGTCGTGTCGGGGACGAGGAGGCCTGCGTCCTCGGCCAGCATTTCGGTTGCGCTCCCCGCCTCCTCTAAGCGCTCGACGTAGTCGGCCCAGGGTTGCTTCCCGGTGCGAAGCAGGGTGATGAGGGCCGCCGTCTGGGCCGGGTCGCGGGGCATCGTGGCGAGCGTAGCGGCGGGTCCGGGGGCGGTCGCGCCGGGGGGGCGGGCAGCCCTTCCCGGGACCGGGCTCGCTACGAAACGGGTTGCGCTGCTGCCGCGATCGCGAGCATCTGCTTGTTGGTCAGGATGTCCTGCAGCGTGTTGACCAGCCAGTAGACGCCCGGGCCGTCGCGCCATGCGATCAGCCGGAGGTGCTGGCCCTCGTAGTAGAGGTGCATAGTGCGCCCGTGGATGGAGACCGTCTGGTTTGCGCCCCGGAGGATCGGCGGTTTGGCCCAGGTGGTGCCTTCGAGGTCGTAGTACTGGCCGAGACCGCCCTGGGCGACGACGACCACGTAGGCAGGGTGGCCGTTGAGCCTGTACGCGCGCGTCTCATCGAGCGGCGCTGCCGCGGCCGTGACCCGGCTCACCGGGAAGAAGGTGCGGAACGGCGTCGCGGCCGCGAGCGCATGCGCCTGGACCATCTCGTATGGCGTAGCCGGGCTCAGCGGGGTGCCACCGGTGCTCGGCTGGTTGCGGCGGTGCCGCTTTGCCCCGCCGACGCGTCGCGGTGTCCCACTGCCGCCGTTCAGGAACTGGCGGACCGTCTCCTGAATCTGGGCGCGGCTGGCGGTGACGTACGACGGTCCGAGCGTGGCGTTGAAGACGACCTGCCGAACCGGATGGGTGGCCGACTGCACCACCAGCTCGAGCAGCTTGAGCACGTCGTCGGTCGACCTGATGTCGGTGGTGGCGTACTTGCCGAAGATCTTCTCGATCCCGTTGCGGCGCGCGATCAGTCCGGACGCGCCGAGCTGATTCTTGATCTGGCGCAGGAAGTCCTGCTGTCGTGCGCTGCGCACCAGGTCGGTGTCGGTGTGGCGGTAGCGGACGTAGTGGAGGGCGCCGTCACCGCACAGCCGCTGGTAGCCGGGCTGGATGTTGATCTCGTCGTAGGTCTGGCCCGGCGCCAGCCCGAGGTTCGAGTGGTAGTAGCGCCGGTCGACCTGGACGAAGACGCAGCCCAGGTAGTTGACCAGTTCCTTGAAGCCGAGGAAGTTGATGTCGATCACGTGGTTGATCGAGATGCCGAGCACCTGCTTGATCGTCTTGACGGTCAGCTTCGGTCCGCCGAGCGTGTAGGCCGCGTTGATCTTCTGCACAGTCGGCTTCTGGTGGTCCGGATGGAGCGTGACCTTCAGGTCCCGAGGAATCGAGAGCATCGTCGTCTCGGGCTGGCCCGGGTCGAGTCGGACGAGGATCATCGTGTCCGAGTGCGGCGGCGAGCTAGCGTCAATCGCCGTCTTTGCCCGCTTGTCTGACCCGATCAGCAGCAGCGTCTGCGGACCACCCGCATTCGTCTTGGCAAGCAGCGAGCCGAGCTTCAGCTGAGGGCTCTGCTTCAGGTAGTCGGTGAAGGTCTTCACCTCGAGCAGCGCGCCGGTGGCGAGCGTTCCAGCCACCGCCGCGACAACGAGCAGGCAGCCGATGAACATGCGGCCAAAGAGCCGCAACTTCGGACGCCGGCGCCCATGAGGGACTGGGAGCTGTGGTTCGAACGTGGACATCTGCACGCCGTGATCGACGGCGCTGCGGTCGGGGGTAAACCCGAGCTAGCCGGTGTGCTCGGCCGGCTCAGCCGCCGGCTGCGGTGTCTCGGAGGCTGCGGGCGTAACGGGCGCGGCAGGCGGCGCCGCGGTGGCGGCAGTCAGAGTCTCGTCGTGCCGCTCGGGCTCGTCGGTGTTCAACGCCGACTTGAAGTCCCGCAATCCTTTGCCCAGCGACCGCCCCACCTCGGGAAGTCGCTTCGGTCCGAGCACCAGCAGAGCGATCACCAGAACAAACAGAAGGTGAGTTGGCTGGAGAATGTCGCCGATCACGCCTGATAGCTTAGCCGGTGATCGACCTAAGGGATCAGTAGTTCGCCGCATTCACGCCGAGCCCCTACAAGATCGCCCGCCAGACGCCGCGCGGCGCCGAGCGCCGAGCCGTCTCGATCGCACGCCGGATCGTAGGATGTGATGGCCGCCGCGTGGACGCGAAACGCCCGCCGAATCACGCCGAGGCACTCCGATACTCGCTCGACGCTCGGGCCTCCTTCCGCCGCGTACTGGTTTGCGCGAGCCGCGCTCGAATCCACCACGTCCAGGTCGAGATGCACGTAGACGCGAGGGACCCTCTGCGACAGATCTGAGACGGCGCGTTCGAATTCGGACATATCGATCGTGTTGGGTACAACAGCCAGGTCCGAGCTCTCGATCCTGGCCCGCTGATAGGGCTCGAGGTCACGAGCGCCGGCAAGGATCACGCTGCTCTCCGGAATCGGAGCGTGGCCCCGGATCGTCGTGCGAAGCCGCGCCCATCCGCGGCCGGTGAGCATCGCAAGCGCCATCACGTCGAAGAAGCCCGAGAGGTTGTCCTCGGGATCATCGAAGTCCGCGTGGGCGTCGAACCAGATCACGCCCAGCCCATTGCTTCCGATCCCGGCCGTGGTGGCGAGGCTGCTGTTGCAGTTGCCGGCCAGCACGAGCGGAAACGCCGAGTCCGCGCTCGCGCGTTGGACCTCGGCCTGGAGACGTCGGAGCAGCTCGATCACGCGGGCGATCTCCGCACCGGATTCGTCGACCGCTTCGATCTCGTCTCGAGTCACATGCCAGCCGAGCAACTCGAGCCCGGTGCGCAGTTGCTCGTCCTCGGCAAGCGTGCGCGCACCGACACCCATGCCGACGTCCTGCAACCCGTTATGAAACGGCGAGCAGAGGAGTCTCACCTCGTTCGAACTGTGGAGCGGTGGCTGGTTCAACCGACTATGGCCCGACCGCGATTGGGACGGGCGGTGAGCTGCTGGGCGCGAACGGATAGTCGGACTCGTGAGCGGTCGCGGCCCACAGGTGGTACGTCTCCGAGCCGTGGCCGCGGAGGAACGTGTATGTGGCCTTGAAGTGCCCGTCGCGTGACGTGTAGAGGTGCCCGACCTCGGCCGAACCGCCGTTCCAACCGATCCGCAGGACCACCAGCTCGCCGGCCGGTGGAACGTGCCCACCTCGTAGGTGACCTGTGATCGCGATTGTCCCGCCCCAGTGCGTCCGGCTCGGGCTGACATCGAGTGCGAGCGAGGCCGGGACGACCAGATGCGCCATGGTCGAGATCGCCGGCTCGACTGTCGGTGCGCCCGAGTAGACCGCGCGAACTATTCGTGAGGGCCCTGCCGCCAGGCGGGCCTTCCACGTCCCGTTCGACGCCGTGGTGGCGATCGCGGCGAGCCTGAAGTGCAGATGGCCATCATCCGGTGCGGTGAGGATCAGGACGTGCTGGCCGCCGAGCGCATTGCCCTGTGCGGTGCCGAGCCAACCGCTGACCGTCGCGGCCGAGCCAAAGCGGACGTGCTTTGTTTTCTCGAGCACGCGGCGCGGCAGCAGCACCACCCGCTTGAAGACCCAGCGCCGGCCCGCCCGAACGCGGCGCCTGACGATTCGCGGATGGCACCGCACGACGGTGATCGTCCGCGTCTGCGCAGGGATCTTCACACGCACCCGGTGCCCCTTGACGCGTTCGGTGATCCACTGCGCGGGGATCCTGACCCGCTCGCGCTTCTTCGCGCAGCGCAGCGTATTGGCGATGCGCGCGAACGACACCGTGCTCACCGCCGGCTGGCGAATGCTGAGCGACCGAACCGCCGGCGCCGAGGTCGCCACATGCCCGGCGTCATCCTCCGCATTGTTGGCCGCCACACACGCCAGCTGATGAACGCCGACGCCCCGCACGGGAACCAGCCCGCTCGCGCCGGAGAACCACCGGGCCGGCCCGGAGTCGAGCGAGCACGAGATGCCCGAGACTCCCGATGGCCCCGCGGTCGCCCTCACGCCCAGGTACTGGGTGCCGGCCGTAGAGGGCGCGTCGGTGGGACCGGAGAGGCTGAGGGTGGGGGCGATGTTGTCGACGTTGATGGTCTTGGTCAGTGCCGGGGCGGACGTCCATACGCCCGCTGCGTTCATCGCCCGCAGGGTGAGGGGGAACGACCCGGTTCCGCCGGGCGCATAGTCCGCGGTGTTGAGCGCCTCGTTGAACGTCGAGTCTGGGCACTGCTGCCAACTTCGGTGATCGGCGGCCGACGCCGGGCCGAAGATCACCTGTCCAGCGGCCACCGCCTGGGTAAGACAGACCCCCGACGGATCGCTCGCATGGAAGCTGACCGGCCAAGCCCCACGCACCCAACCCGAGTGGGAGAACAGGTCGCCGGAAGGGGAGGTTGTGAGAGTGGGCGAGCGGTTTTCTTCGGCGCGAAGTTGGACTTCGTAGACGGTCAACTGAGCGTCGCGAGTTCTTCGAGCTGCAGGTCTTGGCCGCGCAAATGATCTGCCATCCGAAATATGGCGATCTGAACCTCGGCGAATTCCAGCGCGGTCAGCAGTTGGCCACGCGACGCCCTGCCGCCCTTCCAGTAGAAGCTGCCGCCATGGCCCGTGTCCGTCGTTGACGCCGATCGGCGATACATGCTCAGCCGAGGAACCCAGGCGCCGAGATCACATCAATGCCGGCTGGGCTCGGTCGTCTGCCAACCTGCGCTCGACTCGCCGACGTAGCGTTCCCCTTGGATGTCGCGAGGCCGTGATTGTGGGCAGCCGGGCGCGGCAGTGACTCGATAGCCCGCGTCCCGCGACGGGAGCATCACCCCCGCGTCCCGCTGGTCCAGGTTCCGCACGACCCAGATCCAGAGCGTGCCCGCTCGTGCCGGCGACTGTGAGACTCAACAGCCATGGCAGACGAGCGCTGGCGCCACGGCGACGATCGTGAGCATCGAAGTGCGACGCCTCACTTCGGACGGAACGGGCAGGTGACCGCTACGACGTAAGGTTGGCGGGACGGGAGTCGCGCTGACGTCCACTGACAATGTACGACGAGTCACGAGGTGCACCGAACCCGTCGGCCCACGGCAGCGATCGACGCGTCAGCGAAGCGCGGGAGTTGAAATGCCGCCTGGTGCCAGTTGGATTGTTGACAGTGACCTTTGCCAACACCTGCGAGAGATTGTCGTCTTCCACGTGATCTGATCCGCGCCGACACTCGCCACGATGCTCGCGCCGCCGCTCGACGCGACGATCTTGCCCTTGGCGTTGACGCTTGCCCACGCTCGCACCGACCCGGCGATGTATTTGGGGTTGAGTTTCACGGGGCTGATGACGTGGTTGCGGATCTGGCGGCCCCCGACGCTGTTGGCGGGGAGCTCGAGGGCGGCGTACGACGTGCCGCCGAGGGCGACGAAGAGGGCGAGGTACGCGATTGCGTTGGATCGGACGTGGTGGGTGAGTAGATTCAAGCCCTGCCTCCTGTCGGACGGAGATGAGACCACACCATCGCTCTGTGGAGAAGCGTTCGAACTGGGATCTTTGCGCTTTTGTTTCAAGGCGTGCGAGGGCTGTGACACATCGTGGTCAACCGAGGGTTCCCGGGCCGAATGGGGCGCCCCGGCCAACCGGTCCGGCGGAGTGACTCGAGCCGGCCGATGACCCTCCCGCCGACCCGGAATCGGAGGAGCTGACGACCGGCGACGAGGCGGTCGGCGAGCCGGCCGAGGGGGCGACTCCACTCGACGGTGAGATGCTCACTGGGGTTGCTGTGGCGGTCGATGGGTTCGTTGGCGCTGTCGCGGCGGACCGATGGCTGCGCCTGGTGCCACGGCTTGCGTGGCGGCGCGGAACCCGGACCAATCGCTTCTGCCGTGGCGCTGCATCGGCGATGCGCAGCTTCGAGTGCGCGATGCGGCCGACCCCGGCCGCGAGGTCGCCCAGATCGTTTGCAATTCCTCCTTTGCCGGGGGCCTTTGGTCGAACGCGGGGGCCGTTCTGTGCACCGACGGACGCGACGATCACAACGAGTGTCGCCGCTGCGCCGAGCAAGAGCCACGCGTAGTTACGCCGGGACTTGGAAATCGAGTCCTCGGGCTCCATGAGGTGCCGAAGCTGGACGGCGCGTGACACACGTCGATGCCATGGCGGCGTCCGTCGAGGTCGTCGGCTTGGATCGGGGCGCTCAACTAAGGGACCCGACGGCGGGGCCTGGAGTGCATCCTGGATCGCCGCCGACCCCTCTCCCCAGAAGTCCGACGCGCTCGGCGGGTCCCCACCCCGGTCGTCCGGGACGGCTCCGTGGGAGTCGATCCGAGGCTCGCTTGCAGGCCGATCGGCGCGTGGCCCGAAGGGCACCAACTCGTCCCTGGACCCGAGCCAGTCGCGCGGCAGGCGGACGACGTTGGACTCGCGCCCTGCCGGCCCGTGTTCGGATTGCGGCCCTTCCTTTTCCACCTCTTTGCAGACCTTCTGTCGCTCGGCGGGCGACGGATGACGTCCTCCTGGGGCGGTATTATACGCACTGAATTGATACCAATTTGTCTCAATTAGGGAAGATGAGCGCGGATAGGACGAGTCTCGAGGAGGAATCGTTCCTCACCGTGGCCGAGGTCGCCGAGCTGCTGAAGCTCAACCAGCAGACGGTGAGGAACTGGATCGATCAGGGCTCGCTGCCGGCGATCCGCATGGGTCGGCGGGTTCGGATCAAGCGCTCCGATTTCGAGCGGGTGGTCGCCGAGAGCTACAGCGCCGGCACGGCGGATCCGATTCGCAGCGATGTTCCGAGCGCGGAGGACTTTTGGGGCGGGACGCCAGTCGGGCTGGCTGAGCCTGATCCGGCAGCCGATCGCGACCCGGCAATCGAGCCTGATCCGGCGGCCGATCTCGACACGGCAGCCGATCGCGACCCCGCAGCCGACCCCGACCCCGCAGCCGATCGAGACCCGGCGGCCGAGCCCCGCGACGACGGCCGATGAACTTCAGCGAGGACCTCGACCGCCAGCGCGCCCAGATCATGCGGCGCGTGCGCCAGGCCAGCAATGACTGGGCCGAGGCGATGCGGGCCCACAAGCTCGCGCCTCCCGACGTCGGATTCAGCGGCCGCCTGAGGGCCCTCGCGGACGCTGCCTCTACCGAGCAGGATGCCTGGGAGCACGCGCACGCGGCCGGCCTACTCTGGCGCCCGGTACCCGGCGCCGAGAGCGCCGAGCCTCCCTACGAGCTCCGGCCGGGTACAGGTCGCCGCGGTCCCGAGGACCTGTGGGTGCGGTTCGATGTTGCGGTCACGGCCCTGAACCGGGCGATCACACGGTCGAACGCGGCCGAGGTCGCGGATGCGTTCGGTGAGGTGGCGGACGTGGCGGGGGCGCTGGCAGATGCCGTGTCGCGGGAGGACGCGGAGGACGCGGGCCGCGCCCCGGCACGGGACGTCGCGTAGCGCCGCGCCCAGTTGGAGCGGCGCGCCGGGGGGTGTCGCGTCCCACTCCACGACCCTGACCGCGCCGTCCCACGGGTAGGCTCGGCCTCGGATGCCCCCTGTTCCTCTCCGCTCCATCCATCTGCCGGCGCCCGGGAGCAAACGCGCGATCGTGATCGGCGCCGGTTCATTCGGGACCGCGGTGGCGGTGCTGCTCGCGCGCGGGGGCCTGCGGACCACGCTTCAGACGCGCACCGCGGAGCAGGCGCAGCTGCTCGCCGAGCATCGCGAGAACCGGGTCTACCTAGGCGGTGTGGACCTGCCACGTGAGCTGCGGATCGAACCGGCGGAGGCCGGTGTCTCGCGCGCCGACTACGTATTTCTCGCGGTCCCCGCGACATCGCTCGGCGGGGTGGCGGAGACGCTCGAGCAGAGAGGGCTCCCATCCAGGTCGGCGATCATCTCGCTCGCCAAGGGTCTCGTACCGCCCGAGGGATCGCCGCCCACGGTCATCCTCGGCCGGCTCTTCGGGGACGGGAGGGTCGCCTGCATCGGCGGCCCCGCGCACGCGCGCGAGATGGTTTCCGAGGGCGCGGGCCTGGTCGCGGCGTCGACCGAGCAATCTCTCGCCAGCGTGCTGGCCGGCGTGTTCAGCAGAGCCGGCGTCGTGTGCGAGGAGTCGAACGACCCGATTGGGGTCGAGCTTGCCGGCGCGGCGAAGAACGCGGCTGCGCTCGCGTCAGGGGCGACCGAGTCCCAGGGCCTCAACGCGGCGGGGGCCGCGGCCGGTCACATCTTCGCCGAGGTCTGGCGCTGGGCGGAGGCCCAGGGGGCCAGGCCGGAGTCGATGATCGGCCTGGCCGGAACCGGCGATCTGGTCGCGACAGCGCTTGCGCCCGAGAGCCGAAACAGACGGGCAGGTGAGCTGCTCTCGCAGGGAATGCCGTCGAGTGAGATCCCATCGCGCGTGGGCCAGGCCGTGGAGGCACTGGACTCCGTTCCGCTCCTCGCGAAGGCGCTCACAAAGGCGACCATCGACGCCCCAGTCACGCATGCGCTAGCGGGACTGATCGATGGCCGGCTGCCGCTCGACGAGTGGGTCGCGGTCGTGCGGACAACGGTGCCGCCGCCGGCACGCTGGCGACCGGCGGTCAGAACCGGATTCTGGCTGCGCCTGCGGGAGCGGATCCGCGCGTGGTTCTCGCGGCACACGGCGCGGCTCACGCGAAGACGAGCAGATCGCCACGAAATGTTTACTAACGCTGAAGCCGACGGTGCCACCCTGGCTTCCGAACATAACCGGAAGGAGAGAGATGATGCCGCAGATCATCGTGACAGCGGACCGAACTGATGCGCGAGGGCAGGGCGACGTGATGTTGCGCGAGCGCGTGAACGCGACTGACTTCGAGAGCGAGCACTTCGCGACCCTGCTGGTCGAGCGGCTCGGGTGGGCGGTAAACGACGCCCATGAGGCCGAGCAGAGCCGGACGCCCGAGAAGCGGGGACCCGGCCCAGCCCGGACCCGCAAGAGCAGCCGGACCCCGGGCGCCGTGACGGAGACCGTCCGCGCCTAGCGCGCCACCACCGACCAACGCACCTAGCGCCGCTCGGCCAGGGTGGTCACGACCGCCTCGTAGACGCCGGCTCCGTAGCCCTCGCCCGCGACGCGCACGCCTGCGCGGCCGGCGAGCTCGTCGGCGAGCGTCGGATCCCGTTCCAGCGCGTTAGCCATCAGCCAGAACGTGCCGACGACCGCTGCCGTGTCCATGTCCTCGCGAGAGTCGCCGGCGGCGATGCAGTCCTCGGGCGCGTAGCCTCGAGCCCGCATGTGCCTGGCCACGGCCCGGGCCTTCGACGCCGCGGCCGGAACCAGGTGATAGGCGTGGACGATCCCGAGGCCGGGCATCCGGTGCTCGCGGACGACGCCGTTGTCGACCAGGCGGAAGCCTCCGAGGTCGGCCGCGGAAAGAACGTCCCCGACCTCGTCAAGATCGACCGACCCGCGGAAGAGGTGCGACACCTCGCGTCCGGTAGACCAGGGTGTGTGGTACTCGAGTCGCCCGTCGAAGTGCGAGAGCAGCAGCGCGGGCGCGCCTGACGCCTCGATCTGATCGAAGATAGAGCCGTTCTCCGCCGACGGGACCAGGCCGTCGGTGAGCCACTCCAGCTGACCCTCGAGAACCAGGCCACAGCCCAACTCGAAGATGTAGGCCGAGGACCCGATCAGGCGGGCGCTTTCGAACACGCTCGTCTGCCGGCGCCCGGAGAAGAGGACGACCTCGACCTCGGCGCGCCAGCATGCCTCCAGCGCGCGGACCGCCCGGGACGAGAAGCTATCGTCGGCGCCGCGGAGCAGCGACGCGCCCGGCCCGAGCAGGGTGCCGTCCAGATCCACGTAGAGGCAGCGCATGGCGGGCGCGACCGTAGCAGTCGCCCGTCCCGGGGCCAGCCGATCCGGTCGGCCATACTGGCCTCGGGTGTCAACGCTTCGAGATACCGAGCCCTGGGCGTCGCTGCTGGAGTCCGGCCGGGCCGATGAGCGGCTCGTGCACGAGGACGTGTACGGGGCGCGAGCAGCGAGGTACGCCTCCATTCCGGACGGGTTGAACCCGATGGTCCTTAACGCCCTGCAGACAGCGGGTATCGGCGACCTCTACGACCACCAGGTCCGGGCGCTCGAGGCGGCATTCGACGGGCCGACGATCGTCACCACCGGTACGGCCTCGGGCAAATCGCTCTGCTTCCAGCTGCCGACGCTGCAGGTCCTCTGCAGCGACCCGATGGCGCGGGCGCTGTTTCTCTATCCGACCAAGGCGCTGGCTCAGGATCAGGCGCGCGCGCTGCATGCCTTCGGGCTTCACCGCGCTCTGCGGCCGGCGATCTACGACGGCGACACCCCACGGCAGGAGCGGGCGGCGATCCGCAAGCGCAGCAACCTGGTCATCACCAACCCGGACATGCTGCACGTCGGGATCCTCCCGCACCACGACAACTGGGATGAGATGCTCGCGAATCTCGCCTTCGTCGTGGTCGACGAGGCGCACGTGTACCGCGGCGTATTCGGCTCGCACGTCGGGAACGTTCTGAGACGGCTGCGCCGCGCGGCCGCGATCCACGGAACCGCGCCGCGCTTCCTGCTCGCCAGCGCGACGATCGCCAATCCGATCGAGCTCGCCGAGCGGCTCACCGGAATGAGTCCGTTCAACCTGGTCGACAATGACACCGGTCCGCAGGCCTCCCGGCGCGTGGCGATGTGGAACCCGCCGCTCCTAGACGAGGCTCTGGGCGTCAGGGGCTCGGCGCTCTACGAGGCGGCGGAGGTGTTCTCAGACCTCGTCACCGCCGGCGCGCGGACGATCTGCTTCATGAAGTCGCGCAAGGGGGTGGAGCTCATCCTTCGTCACGCGCGCGACCGGCTCGATCCCGAGCTGGCGGAACGGATCTCGCCCTACCGCGCGGGCTACACGCCCGGCCAGCGGCAGGACATCCAGCAGCGGCTGACGCGCGGCGAGTTGCTCGGGGTCGTCGCCACCGACGCGCTCGAGCTGGGCATCGATATCGGCGAGCTCGATGCCGCCATCTGCGTGACGTTCCCGGGGACAGTGGCGAGCCTGCGGCAGATGTGGGGTCGCGCCGGGCGTCGCGGACGCGGGCTCGCGGTGTACGTGGCGGGCGAGGACGCGCTCGACCAATTCTTCTGCCGCCATCCAGACGAGTTCCTGGGCAGGGCGGTGGAGGCAGCGATCCTCGATCCGGGGAGCAGCGAGATCTACGCCGAGCACCTGTTATGCGCGGCCCATGAAGCGCCGCTGACCGGGGCCGATGCGCCGATCCTGGGCGAGCAGTGGCTCGCGCACGCCGAATCACTGGCCGAGGGCGGCCAGCTGCGGGAACGGGCCACCGGTTTCGTGCCCAAGCGGGCCGACGACTACCCGGCCGCGCGCGTCGCGCTGCGCTCCGCGTCGGCGGACAGCTTCGTCCTGATTGACGTGAGCTCGGGCGAGGTCGTGGGCTCAATCGAGGTCAGCCGCGCCTACGCGACCGTGCACGAGGGCGCGATCTACCTGCACCTGGGTCGCTCCTACCGTGTCCTCGAACTCGATTTCGCGTCACGCCGCGCGCTGCTCGAGCCGTTCACCGGCGACTACTTCACGCAGGCCAAGCGCGAGAGCATGATCTACGTCGAGCGCCTGCATGAGCAGCGCGAGGTGATGGGCGTGAAGCTGTCGTTCGGGTCGATCGTGTACGCGGAGACGGTCCTCGGCTATCAGCGGAAGGGACTTCAGGACCACGCCGTGATCGACTTCCAGAGCCTCGAGCTCCCGACCGTCGAGTTCCCGACGCGCGCGTTCTGGTACGAGCTCGACGAGCTGATCGCCGGTGAGCCGTTCCCAGCCGATCAGCTGCTCGGATCCCTGCATGCACTCGAGCACGGCCAGATTGCCGTGCTTCCGCTGATCGCCATGTGCGACCGATGGGACATCGGCGGTCTGTCCACCAACGCGCACCCGCAGACGGGTGGACCGACGATCTTCATCTACGACGGACACCCCGGCGGTGTCGGCATCACGCGACGCGGTTACGAGGAGTTTGAGCGCCTGTCCGCGGACGCCCAGCGGCTGATCGCAGAGTGCCCCTGCCGTGACGGTTGCCCATCGTGCGTGCAGTCCCCAAAGTGCGGGAACCTCAACGAGCCGCTGTCCAAGCGCGGCGCGCTCGAACTGCTCCGGCGCCTTACCGGACGCCGAGCGTAGCGCTGCCCGAGGTGGCGCTGGGTGTGGAGGACATCCAGCCCGTGATCGCGCCGAGCGAGCCGAGGATCGACTGGGCTACCTGCGGTGGTCCCTGCTTGAGCCCGAGCCGCAGCAGGTCGACGAGCGCGACGCGGAAGGCGACGCTTCCCTGCGCGCCGGCCGCGGGGGCCTTGGGGCTGGAGGCGAACGAGCGGAGCTGCGCAGCCGAGGCCTTGCCGACTAGAAGCTGGTTGCCAACCACGCCGACCGTGAGCGTGGTTCCGGACTCGCGGATCTCATAGAAACCGCCGCCCATGGACTTCACGCTCGTGGCCTTGGAGAAGACGTCCTTGGGCGCGCTCGCGAGCTTGGCGAGGTCGCTCGAGGCGGTGCTCGCGTCGCTCACTTCCGCGCGGCCCATCGTCGTGTGGGTGTCGCTGGCCACGATCAGCGTGCCCGTCAGGAGGCCGAGCACGCTGTTCAGATCGACGCCCGTCTTCTTCCGCGCGTTCGCCTGGCGGCGGAGGAACTTGGCGTAGCTGACCGGGTTCACGGCCTGTGCGGCCGATTCGGCGAACTGCACGATGTGGGCCGGGTCCTCGATGCCGACGGTGATCGGCATTGTGCCGGCGAGCGCGGGCGAGCTTGAGGGAGCGAACGGAATCTGGGCGGGGGTGAGAGTCGCTCCGCTCGTGTCGAGGCGGTACTGGAACGTGAGCCCGGATGAGGTGGCGCCGACCGACACCGCGTAGCCCCGCAGCGCCGCCACCCAAGGGATCCGGCGCGCCTTGATCGTGCCGGGCTGGGAGAGCGCCGTGGTGAGGTTGCCGAACACCTGGATCAGAGCGTCCTGTGGCAATCCGGAGACGGTCCGCGAATAGTCCGACTCGGTGATCCCTCCGCCGTTGGCGTGGCGGTCAAGTGCGCTGTCGACGATCGCCGCCGAGGGTCCGAGCAGAGCGGTGGCGCCGTCGAGGGCGAGCGTGGTCGTTCCGGCCTGATAGAGCGTCGCGCCCTGGTGGGTGCCGATCGAGTGGGCACCGCCGAGCTTGCTGATCAGTGACTTCAGCTTGCCGGCGTCCTTGGTCACCCACACGAACAGGAAGTTCGAGCTCGCGCCCGCGCTGCTGAATTGCGAGCCGGTCGCTCCGAGCATGATCGGGTTGCCGAACAGCGGCTTGACGTCGCTCTGGTAGTCGATGCCGAGCTGCTGGATCTTCGACATCAGCGCGCTCTCGCCCAGGCCGGCCACGGGGAACTTGGCGATCAGGGCCTCGGCGTTCTTGACCGCGGCCGAGTTCGGATCGGTCGCGATGCTCAGCACGAGCGGTGAGCCGGCCGGGAAGTAGGAGAGCTCCGTCGTCACCGGGTTGCTGGAACCCGACGAGCTCGACCCGCAGCCGGCGAGAAGCACAACGGTCAGGGCAAAGCAGGCCCCCAGAGCGATTATCCGTCGCATCTGGGGAGAGAGTATCTGGTGCGGCGGGGGCGTGGCCATTTACCCCAGATCTCGCGGACGCACGAGCGACTCGAGCTTCGCGCTGCCCGGGCGAAGCCCGCTCCACGGGCGATCGAACCCCAGCGTTGCGAGCGCGCCGGTGGGGAACTTGGTGTTCACGGCATCCAGATCACCGCTCGCGTTCTCGGGGTCTGCGAGTCCGAGGACGAGCATCTGGAGGGCGGGGTTGTGGCCGATCAGCATCACCGATCCGACGGCGGCCGGGACCTGGCGCAGGCGGGCGAGCAGCCCGTCGGAACTGGCCCGATAGAGATCGGGCTCGATCAGCAGCTCGCCGTCCGGCGAAACGCCCTCACAGGTCTCCACGGCGCGGCAAGCCGAGGAGCAGAGAACCTGATCGGGGTGGATGTTGGTGTCGAGCAGGTGTCGCGCCACCAGCTTCACCGCCCTCTGTCCGCGCGGGGCGAGCGGGCGATCGTGGTCCTCTAGGCTCGGATCGTCCCAGCTCGACTTGGCGTGACGCAGGACGTAGAGCTGGTGGCGGTCAGGCATCCGTTGGCGATTGTCGCGCGCGCCCCTAATCCCGGCGTGACTATTGCGCCCCGGGTCGCATCTACAGGGCAACCCGATACCAAGGAGGTCCTCTGGATGAGGCTTCAGCGCAACTCAGTGGCGGTCGCCGCCACCGTCGTCTCGCTCGCGTGCGGCGGTGGCGTGGCTTGGGCCTGCACGGGACCCGGTGACCCGGGCTCGTATTCGACCACGAGCAGCACCACGACGACCGACTCAAGCACGACGACGACCACGTCGACGACCGCGGCAGTCGCGGACAAGACCGCCCGCACTCATCACAGCAAGCGCCACCACCGGCACAACGCCCGCCGGAACTGATCGACCGGGGGACGGGAGCGCCGGTTCACTAACGCTCCCGTCCCGCCTACCTCCTTTTCGAGCCGCTAGCATCGCCCGGCCAGGGCGAGATAGCTCAGCTGGTAGAGCACACGACTGAAAATCGTGGTGTCCCCGGTTCGAGTCCGGGTCTCGCCACCTCCTCCGGCCCCGCCCGTTCGGGCCGGCGGAACTTCAGCGGTCCACGTGGTACCAAATTGCACTACCGATGCCAACGGTCGATCCCAACGTGTTCGGCACGGAGAGTCCCCCGTCTGCGCCGCGGCAGAAGGGCCAGCCACCGCGCCCGCGCTCGGGCCGCAACTTAGCGAGCTTCGCGCCGTTCTTGGTTCCAGCATGAGGTTTTGCGCGCGCTGGGGCATCGGCTTGGTCGGCTGGCTCGCTCTCGCGGCCCCTGCGCATGCAGCCTTCCCGGGCCGGAATGGGATGCTCGCGGTCCAGCCGCTGGGCGGGCGTGGTCTGATAGTGGTCCGCGGCGATGGGGCTGGCGAGCGACGCATCTGCACCGCCGTCTCGGTGTGCGGTCATCCCGGCCGGCCGATGTTCTCGCCCGATGGGCGTGCGATCGTGTTCGCGGGGCCCGCGATCCGTCTGATCGGCACCGACGGGAGCTGCATGAACTGCCAGTTCGGCGTCGCCGCCAACCCCGCGTTTCGCGCTGGCGGCACGCTCGTCTCGTTCGTCTCCGGCGGGGCGGTGCTGGAAGACGGCATCGATGGGCTGCCGAAGGGGCAGCAGGATATCGGCGTTCGCGGGGTATCCGACGCGGTTTGGTCGGCATCGGGCGGGCTTGCGGTGGTGGCCCGAGGCCGCGTGTGGGTGTGGATCGGCAACCCGGGGCGTCTTCGGTCGTCGAGCGGCGCGGGAAGCGCTCCGTCGTGGTCGCCGGACGGCTCGCGGCTGGCGATCGTACGCCGTGGCTGGATCACGATCGTCGGTGCCTCGAACGGATCGGCGCGGCGGCTGGCCCGAGGCGCCGCGCCGGCGTTCTCGCCTGACGGCCGCTGGATCGCGTTCATTGACCCGCGGCATCGGGTGCGGGTGATCCGCTCGGTGGGCGGTCGGGCCCGCTCGCTGAGAGGTGTGCGGGGGCTCTCGGTCGATTGGCAGCCGCTGCCGGCGCATCCGGCGGCATGCCTGGCGCCGGCCGGATCGAAGGTGATCGCCCGCTCCGCAGAGGCCGTCGTCACGACGGATGCCAGCGTCGGACCCACCCCGGAGGGTCTGCCGGACACGGCTGCAATGGGATGCCTGTTCGCCGATGGGCGCGAGCGGCTGCTGGAGCGCTCCGGTAACAACTCGATCGACGGCGCGACGGACTACCCGATAGCTGGGATTGGCGGGACGCACGCCGCGCTCGTCAGCGACAACTACGACGAGCACTATGGCGGGGACTTTGAATCGGTTGGCGTGTTCGATCTGCGCACGGGGAGGCGGTCTGGATTTGGCGGCGAGGCAACGCGGTGTGACGGGTATGGGTATGACCCGACGTGCAGCGGGATCAACCAGATCGCTGTCGGCACGGACGGAGTGTCGGCCGCGCACGTCAACGGCGGTCCGTTGACCCCGGACACGGACCCTCTCCAGGTGCTCTGTGCCTCCGAGTCACTCTGCGTCGCGACGAACAGTTTCGGTGATGTTCTGTCTTCGACGTCGCCGGAGAAGGGCCCGTGGAGCCCGGCGACCGGGGCGAGCATGAACAGCGGTGGCGCCGGCGGTGGCTCGTGTCCGTCGGTCTCGCTGTGCGTTCTCGTTGCGGGTCCGTCGATCTACACCTCGACGAACCCTGCCGGGGGCTCGTGGACGACGACGCAGCTCCCCGGATCGCCCGACTTCCTCAATGTCGACTGCGCGACCGCGTCGCTGTGCGTCGCCACGACACTGAAAGGACAGGTCGCCGTCTCAACCAACCCGACCGGAGGCGCCTCCGCCTGGTCGCTCAAGGACGTCGACGGCAACAACCCGCTGTACGGCATCTCGTGCCCTTCGACGTCGGAGTGCATCGCAACCGACCCGATCGCCGCCAACGTCATCACGACCACCAACCCGACGGGAGGGCCGAGCGCGTGGAGCGTTCGCAAGGTCCTCGACGGGATGACACAGATCTCCTGCCCGTCAACCACCCTATGTGTCGGCCTGCGCGGGCAGTTCGGCGTGACGGTATCCACCGACCCGATCTCCGGTCAGTGGACGAGGACCCAGCTGAACAACACCTGGGACCTGGCCTGTCCGTCAACGTCGCTGTGCGTCGCGGCCGCCGGCGACTCAATCTGGATCTCCACCGATCCTGCCTCCGGCGCCTGGACCAACCACCCCCTGACGAACGCCGCTGGATACCTCAAGAGTGTCTCCTGCCCCACGGCCAGCTATTGCGTCGCCGCAGGGCTCGACGACGGCAGCGTCCTCGTCTCCTCGCACCCGACCGGAGGGCCCAGCGCTTGGACGCCCGTGTTCGCCGACAAGATCGACTGCTCGGTCGCGACCAACGCCTGCGGCACCGAACAGATCATCGCCTCAGACCGGACCGGGATAAACGTGCTCGACAAGAGCACCGAGTTCGAAATCCAGACCGGTCCACAACTCACCGGGCTGATGCTGAACGGGGACACGCTCAGCTGGGAAGACCACGGCTCGCCCAGGACCGCGCAGCTGACGCCCTGACCAGCAAAGACGATCTCAGCCCGAGACCCGGGTCCGAAACTCTTCGGCCGCATATGAGCGAGCAGTCGGTACCACCCGCCGGGTCTCGCCACTCGCCAGGAGCTTGATCTCCGGGTTCCTTCCGTCTTCCGCCCCCTCGTGGTACGTCGGCGTCCGTTTGTCTGTGTAGGCAGGTTCAGTCGGGTAGGCGGTCTCCGACGTGGATCTTGAACGCGAGGCAGCCTCGATCGCCGCGGCGTGCGCCGAGCGAGCATGGGCATCGAACCCTTCGCGACCCGCCCGCTCGGCTCCGCTCGCCGTCGAGGGTCTCCGCCGCCGGAGAACGCGAGTAGTTTGCCTCGCGTGGACCGTAGTCTTCGCGGATGGGTCTGCGATAAGCCGGGCCGACAGCGATCTGTATGAGCTCAGCGGACCTGGATCGTCGGGGCAGCGTCGCCGTCACCAGGGTTAGCGTCAGCGCAGTCGTCGGCCGGGAGCCATCGGTTCTCCTCGGCGCGGTCGCGGTCGCGTTGGTGACTGGTGCGTCGGCCGCCTGGATTGGGCTTCGGAATCGGTGGATCCGGAGCCACCCGTGATTTCGACGACATAGCCACGGCGCTGGCCGCGGTCGTCGCCGCGGGGCTTTGCTTACGAGCGGCTCTGCGTGATCCTGGGCAGACACGCACGTTCTGGTCGTTGCTGGCAGGAGCCTGCTTCTGCTGGGGGGTCGCGGAGGTCATTTGGGGCGTCTATGACGTCCTGCTGCACGCACCCGTCCCTGTGCCGTCGTGGGCGGATTTCGGCTACTTGAGTGCGATCCCGTTGGCGGTGGCCGCTCTATGGATGCATCCGTCGATGGCCGCAAGCGGACACACAAGGTGCGTTCGCTGCTCGACGGACTCATAGTCGCGATGGCATTCGCCTCCTTGAGCTGGACGTTGGTGATCGGTCCGGTTTGGCACAGCACCGACCTGTCGACGATCGGCGGGCTGGTCGACATCGCTTACCCGTTCGGCGATGCGGTGATCCTCGTGTTCGTCGTCACGGCGGTACGGCGAATGACAAAGGGGGATCGGCGACCCCTATGGATCCTTCTCGGTGGTCTGCTGCTCATGGCGTTGTCGGATAGCGCTTACACGTATCTGACGACCACGCAGAGCTACGCCACCGGCAACCTCATCGACGTCGGCTGGATTGCCGCCTATCTGGTCATCGGCCTCGCCGCCTTCTCATCAGAGGCGCCCCGAGCCGCAGCGATTCGCGCGTCGGCGAACGATGGCCCGACCCTTGCTGGCTTTCTCGCGCCCGTCGTTCCGGCGCTGCTTGCGCTCGGAGTTGCCGCGCTGCAGCTCCAGGTTGGCCACCCACTCGATACCGCTGCCACTGCGGGAGCGTTGGCTCTGGTCGCCCTCGTGCTTACTCGCCAAACGTTGCTCGTGCGGGAGATCCTGAGTGGTGCGGATACGAGCGACGCACATCGGATCAGGGAGCTCCTAGACGTCGCACTCGGCCGCTCACCGTCCAGCCACGCGCTGCCCCCCGCTCCAAATAGCCCATTCGGGTCGGGCAAAGCACCTCAGCCATGAACGACTTCTCTGTCAAGTGGACCTCTGCGCCGAACGTCGGAGGTTCCCCCCGGCGCCCGACGGCCCTTCAGTCGCCGATGTCCCGCCAAAGCCAGCGATTCGCCGCCTGGGTTGTGTTCCTCCTCCTGGCTGCGTGCGCCTTCCTCTCGGTCTACGACCTCTGGCTCCTTTTGGCTGGCCTGCGCTGATTCAGGTCGAGGTGCCCGAGCGGCGGTGAAGGAGCTCACTCCGCAGCAGCGGCTTCTCGGGCAGGCGGACGACGACAGAACCGTCGTCTGGTCCGGCAGTCCGAGGGCAGTGGGACACGAGCGGAAGGCAGCACCTAGAGCTGCGCTCTTGTGCGTGTATCGATGAGCATCCATATTGGCGCGCATGGATGAACTGCCGGTCGTCGAACTTGAGCCGCAGCGGACGCTTGGCCAGGGCTGTTGCGCGCACGTGGAGCTGGCGCTGTCTCCGTCAGGCGTCGACGAGCTCACGGCCGTTGCCAAGGCGCTGTCTGACCCGGTGCGCCTGCAGATCGTCGATGTGCTGCGCCGCCAAGCGGGCGAGGTGTGTGTCTGCGACTTGGAGAGGTTGTTCGACATCTCGCAGCCAACGCTCTCCCATCACCTCCGCAAGCTGCGTGAGGTCGGCGTGGTCGGAGTCGTGCGGCGGGCGCAGTGGGCGTACTACTTCGTCATCCCCGAGAAACTGGAGCCGTTGGCGTCTTGGCTGAGCTGACCGAACCGACCACCTCCTCGACGCCGTCGTGCTGCTCGACTGAGGCGCAGGCGGCCTGCTGCGAGCCCGCAGAAAAGGCGACCTGCTGCGGTGAGACTGCGAGGAGCGGTGCGTGCGGCTGCTCGGCCACCCGCGCCGGCGCCTCGCCGGAAGACGTCCGCGAGACGGTGCGGGAGAAATACGCCGCAGCCGCTCGCGCGGCGGCGGAGGAGCAGGCGGCGTCATGCTGCGGCTCCGTTGGCGTCACTGGTGCAGACGCTCAGGGTGTGTTCGGCGGCGGCCTCTACGACGAGGCGGAGACCGAGGGCGCGACCGCGACGGCCGTGGCCTCGTCGCTCGGGTGTGGTGTCCCTACCGCGGTCGCGGACCTTCGTGAGGGCGAAACCGTTCTCGACCTCGGGTCAGGCGCCGGCGCGGACGTGCTTATCTCCGCCCGCCGCGTGGGTGCGACCGGAAGGGTCATTGGCCTGGATATGACCGACGAGATGTTGGATCTCGCCCGAGCCAACGCGGTCGAGGCCGAGGTGGAGAACGTCGAGTTCGTCAAGGGCTACATCGAGGCCATCCCACTTCCCGACGCGTCCGTCGACGTCATCGTGTCCAACTGTGTGCTGAACCTCTCCGGCGACAAGCCGACGGTAATGCGCGAGGCCTCCCGGGTGCTCAGGTCCGGTGGCCGCTTCGCTGTCTCCGACGTCGTCGCTGACTCAGGAATGGATGATGCAACGCGCGCGGACATGGCGCAGTGGACGGGCTGCATCGCCGGCGCGCTCACCGAGGACGAGTTCCGGGACGGACTCACCGCCGCGGGCCTCACCGACATCGAGATTCGCCGCACTCACCGGGTCCACGAGTTCGCCAGCGCGGCCATCGTCCGTGCCCGCAAACGCTGACCGCCGATGAGCGCGCGCCCGGCTCTCCTCCGTCGCGCCGTGGCCGAGGGCATCGGGACGTTCGCGCTCGTGTTTGCCGGCTGTGGCGCCATCGTCACTAACGCCGGGCGCCACGGCGCCCTCGGCGTCGTCGGTATTGGCCTCGCGTTCTTGCTCGTCCTGCTTGCCGCAATTGCCGCGCTCGGGCATGTCAGCGGCGCGCACTTCAATCCCGGAGTCAGCCTCAGCTTCTTCCTCACCCGTCACCTCCCGGCCAGGGATCTGGTCGCGTACTGGTCGGCGCAGTTCGCTGGTGCCGTCGCGGCTGCATTATTGCTGCTGACGATATGGCCCGGCCATCCGGCGGACCTCGGAGCGACCGTGCCGAGCATCGCCGCCGGCCGGGCGCTGCTGATTGAGGCGGTGCTGGCCGCACTGTTGATGCTGGTCATCATGAGTGTCGCCACCGACACCCGCGCGGTCGGGGCGCCTGCGGCCATCGCCATCGCCATCGCGGCCGCGGTCGGCCTGGCGGCCCTTGGCTTCGGGCCGCTCACGGGAGCCTCCTTGAACACGGCCCGGTCGTTCGGGCCCGCGCTCGCTTCCGGGCAGTGGCAGGACTTCTGGGTGTACATCGTCGGGCCGCTCATCGGTGCGCCGCTCGGCGCGCTGACCTACGAGTACGTCCGCGGAGAGCGCCCTCAGAACCCGCTCCAACCCACTCCCATGGAAGCCGAGGATGCCGATGGCGACGATCCTGTTCGTGTGCCTGCATAACGCCGGGCGCTCCCAGATGAGCCAAGCCCTGTTCGAGCGCGCCGCGCGCGGCCGTCATCGTGGACTCTCGGCTGGGAGTGAGGCCGACCCCGACGGCCATGTTCACCGCGAGGTCGTTGAGGTCATGCGCGAGCTCGGCGTCGACGTCGCCGACCGTCGCCCGCAGCGCCTCACCCGCGAGCTCGCCGAACAGGCGGACATCGTCGTGACCATGGGTTGCGGAGACGCCTGCCCCTTCATCCCCGGCAAGCGCCACATCGACTGGGACCTCCCCGACCCGAAGGGCCGGCCGGTCGAGGAGGTCCGCGTGACACGCGACGAGATCGACCGCCGGGTCGGGCAACTCGTTGCGGAGCTTGATTCCGCCGCCGCGACCGAACACCGACACTATGCGTCCCCCGGCCGGCAGGTCGGCCCGGCTTAGCACCCGTAACCAGCTGTCCTGCTCACGCCGCTGAGCGGCCACACGCGATTGCGTCGTGGCTGCGCTAGGGAGTGGTTCGGGACAGCGATTTCGGGGCGTGGATCGTGGCGCGCACGCACGCTGCGACCTCGAACAGCGCACCGAGCGCGAACCCGAGTGCGTGTTCGATGTCGGAGAGTGCGAACGGATCGATCGTGCCGGTGACGGCCACCGCGGCCGCTGCCGGAGCGGCCAGTAGCACGGTGCCGGCCGCAACCGCTCCGCGCCGGCGCGTGCGTGCGGCGAGCGCTCCGAGTTCCCCGGTGAGTACCACCGAGATGCCGTAGTCGGGCGCGTGTGTCATGGGACCGGCCAACGGTCGGTCGATCATCTGCGCAAGCCACACGACGATGTATGCGAGCAAAGTCGCGCCGACGTGTGCCGCGAGCGCAGCGGCCCAGAGCCGGACCGCGCCGAGTTGTCGCAGTGCCGCGAACAGCACCACGGCCAGCACTGCGATCTGCGGCCATGCTGGACCGTCGATGGCGAGGCCGCTCGTCAGCAGGGAGACCACGCGACCATTCGCGACGCCGGCAGGGGAGGAGGCGAGCTTTGGCCCGCGGATCGAGTGGTCGAGCGCGACGATCACGAGCGCCGCGACGTAGGCGGCGATGCTGATCACTCCGATGAGCGCGGCGTCGGTTCCGGATTGTTTGGACACCGCACGAGGGTCGCGGTCCGCGGCCGCGCCGGCCATGGGGCTTGCTGGTGAACAAGTAGGGGGAAATCCCCCGCACAGCGGCGGAGGGGCTCACGCCAGGCGCTGCCCTGGCCGCATATGACCGAGGTCGCAGACGTCCAAGCGGCGGAACGTCCGCACGTCGACCGCCCCCGTCACGACGATCGGTTCTCGCAAACGCCGGAAGGCGATGGTCGACGTCCGGGTGCAGATGCTTCGCCGAGGGACCCATCCGCAGCACGGCCTGCGCTTCGCGCCGCGTCAGCCGCATCGTCCATTCCATCCGCCGCAGTGCACTCGGCTCGAGCAACGGCCGGCCTAGTTGCCGGTGCAGGCGCGCCGGCTTCCGCGGATCGACACCGATCCTGTGCAGTGAGCCCAGCTCGTGAAGGTGATGCGGCGCCGGCGTCACGACAACGGCCGCGCCACCCGGGCGCAGAACGCGGAGCCGTTGCGCGGCGCACCAGCTTCCTTCGGACTCGGCGCGAGGGTGGCGGAGCGCAACGTCGCCACCCTGTCACCCGGCGAGCGCTGGTCGTCGCCACCCACGACCACCGTCTGCGGTGCGAACTTGGCCTTGACCGCGAGCTCGCGGTGTCGTGAGCGCTGCCGGGGGCAGCGGTAGGGTCCGCATGCATGGCTGAGGAGCGAGGCACCGGCACGGGCCGGCTTCTGTTCGCGATGGCGCTGGCGAGCGGGATCACCTCCGTGCCCAGCGCCGCCATCGTGCTGGCGCTCCCAACGATCCACCGGCACTTCGACGCGTCGCTCACCGAGCTCGAGTGGACGGTGACCGGTTACCTGCTCGCCTACTCCGCACTGATGATCGCCGCCGGCCGGCTCGCCGATGTATTCGGACGCATTCGCCTCCTGACCCTGGGGACCATCGTGTACATGGCGGCCTCGGTGCCGGCCGCGCTCGCATCGGACCCCACGATCCTGATCGCCGGCCTGGTTGGTGTGGGCGTCGGGGGGGCGGTACTGACGCCCGCCTCGCTGGCGATCGTGACCGATGGCTTCCGGGGTGAGCGCCGGGGAATGGCGGTCGGTGTCTGGGGCGGGGCGAGTGCGCTGTTCTCGGGGGTCGCTCCGGCGATTGGTGGCGTGTTCACGCAGGAGACCTCATGGCGCTGGATCCTGTGGCTGAACGTGGTCGTCGGGGCTCTGATTCTTGTAGGGGTGCGTCGGGCTGCCGAGAGCTACGACGAGGAGGCCAGTCACCACGTCGACGTCACCGGGATCGCTCTATCGGTGGTCGGCCTCGGGGCGCTAGTGCTCGCGTTCAACGAGGCGCCGACTCCGTGGGCGTTTTCGTCGGCGAGCTTCGTGCTCGTCCTCGCCGGCGGCCTGTTGCTCCTGACCGGGTTCGTGCTCGTCGAGCGAAGGTTGCGCGATCCGTTGATCGACCTCGCGATGTTCGCCCGCCGCAACGTGTCGGGAGCGAGCATCGTCATCTTCGTCCTGAACTTCGCGTTCGGCGCCGTGCTGTTCTTCCTCCCGCTGTTTCTCGAGGAGCAGCTCGCCTTCGGCGCGCTCAAGGCCGGGCTGCTGCTGCTGCCGCTCAGCGCTCCGCTGGTCGTCGCAATGCCGCTGGGCGGCCGCCTGTTCGAGCGCTTCGGGCCGGTCCCGCCGATCGTCGCCGGGATGGCACTGGCGGGCGCAGCGATGCTGCTGCTGGGCAACGTCTCAATCTCGACGAGCTACGCCGAGCTGTGGCCGGCGCTGGTGCTGCTCGGGCTTGGCGTCGGCACGGCGCTCACCCCGTTGAACCTCGCCGCGCTGAATGCGACGCCCACGCGCAACCACGGCACGGTGGCCGCGATCCTCGCGATGCTGGCAGGCGTCGGCGGGATGTTCGGGGTGGCTCTGACCGGCGCGGTGTTCGAGCAGCTCCAGACCCGCGACATCGTGAGCGCGGCCGCCGATCGCAGCGTGCAGATCACCGACGACTCGGCCCGAACACTCGGCGGCCTGATGTCCGGTACTCCGAGCTCGACGCACGCGCTCGCGCAGTATCCGGCGGCGCAGCACGCGGCGCTGACGGCAGCCGTCCACGATGGGTTCGTGTCGGCGTTCGCCGGAGCGATGGAGCTGTCGCTCGGTCTCGTGATCATCGGGATCGCGATCACGTTCATCCTGATCCGACGGCAGGACGAGAAAGTGGCGCTGCCGGCGCCGAACGTCACGCAGCCGTTTTCGGGGCTCTCACCGCGGCCGTAGCCCAGGCCGGGGGCGCAGGAGGTCGGACCTCCTGCGCCCCCGACCGCCCCTCCCTACTGCGTCTGCAGCGTGGGTGGCATCTGGTCTGACGGCTCGGCCGGCATCTCCTCACCCGGGAGCGCCTCGGCCTGGGCGCGCCAGACGGTGTTCAGCGACACCTGGATGTAGGCCCAGAACGCCGGAGCGATGAACAGGTAGAGGATCAGGCAGAGCCATCCGTTGACGGGGTCCTTTCCGGCCACCCGGGATGCGCCCTGGACGCGCTTGGTGCCGCGCCAGTAGGTGATCAGCGCCGGGATGATGATGATCCCGCCCGGGAACAGCGCGAGCAGCGAATTTGTCGGGCTCTGCCCGAGGTCGTAGCCCTTCGACTTGCCGTAGTCCCGCAGCTCACGATTGATGCGGTACCACCAGACGAGGTGGTAGATGCCAAGTGTGATGATCGGGAGCAGCGCCGCCGCCCAGGGGCTGCGGAGCTTCACCCGCGCGTCGGTACCACTGATCTGCAACTCCTGTGCCACGAGAACCCCTCTTTCGTTCTTACCCCAACCTGCTGTACGCACGCTACTGCACCGCACCACCCCGACTCAAGTCCTGTCATCAGCGTGGCAGTCGGGCGCTTGCCAGTCCGCGTTCGACATCGGCGCTCGACACCGGGAGGCCGGCGTCGGCGTAGAAGAGGCCCCCGAGTGCCGCGGCGTCGACGCCCGCGCCGATCGCGACGACGCAGGCGAGCCGGATGAAGGCCGACGGCAGGACGGCCAGCACGATCGGATGCACGAAGACCGCGCCCTCGAGCAAGCCCACGGCGAGCCCGACCAGCCCGATCCCGAGCGCGCCGGCGATCCGCCAGCGCTCCGGACCCCGAAATAACACCCAAGCTCCGACTCCCAGGAACGCAATCGAGTCGAGCGCCTCGATCCACGTCCCGGGCGAGGCGTACGCGTCGAGGGCGAAGGCAACCAGGATCACGACCGAGGACGCCATTGCTGCCAGGGCAAAGCCGGTTGCCGCCCGGCCGGCGAGGTCTCGACGGCCGACCACCAGGACCGCCAGCCCCCCCGCGAGCAGGGCGGCGAGTCCTCCCAGCCACGGCCACAGCACCGGAGGCGGATAGCGCCGGAGCTCCCCGTCAAGCGTTGACCGTCTCCCGTCCACGATCAGCGGAACGCCCCAGTCACCATGGCTGATGCCAGGCGGCAGGCCCTGCGCCCGGGTGTCCTGCCAGACCACGGAGCGTCTCCCGCGCGTCAGTCGCCACCGTGGCGCCGACGCCTCGGCTCGGTCCGGTTTCGCGACCAGGCGCAGGACCACCGCCGTCGGGGACGCGGCGTTCACCCAGAGGCCGGCGGCGTCGAGGCGGAAGACGGGCTCGCCGAGATACCCGTTGAGCACGATCGTGTGCCCGGGCTTGACCTTGATTCCGAGGGCCCGGTCGCTTTGGAAGATCTGCGCGACGTAGGCCGGAGTGTTGGCGTTGAGGACGCTCGCCCGATAGTCGACCGCCACCGTTCCCGAGCGAAGATGCGCGGCGGCCGGAGCCGGCGCCGCGAGCACACCGGCGGCGACGCCGGCCAGTAGCAGCGACCCCATGAGCGGTCGGCGGCCCATGGCGTCATTCTGACCGTTCGCGCGCGAGCGCAACGGGAGGGCTACGCCTGCTCAGTCGCGGCTTCGTCGTCGAGCACCCCGGCCACAAACCCCCGCAGAAACGACTTCTGCTCCTCGTGCATGTTCTCGGGCAGCGCCCGGAACCACTCGCACCCCGCTGGCGCGTCCACACCGTCGGCGGCGTCGGCGGCGAAGGCCAGCCCGAGCGGCGAATCGAGTCCATGCTCGTAGTGGCTCGGGTACTCGATGTAGCCGAGCAGCTCGCCGACCGCCACCGTCAACCCAAGCTCCGCCTCCGCGACCCGCCTCACCGCCTCAACCGCGGGCTCCCCGAAGCGAACCGTCCCGCCCGGCAGATGCCACATGCCCCTGCACGGCTCGATGTCGCGCAGCGAGAGGAGAACGCCGCGCCGGGGCTCTGTGATCACGACCTCGACCGTGAGCCGGGGAACGCGACTGAAGATCCAGTCGAACTCGTCCTGCGGAAGCGGACCGCGCGGCATCCCAAGAGTGGATTAGAGCGATCGCAGGAAGCTGCGCAGGGGACCGTTGACCTCGGCCGCATGGGTCAGGTTAGAGGCGTGGGGTGCGCCCTCGATCCGGACCACGCCCGTGCAGCCCGACAGCCCGCTGCACAGCTCAGCCGCCTTCTCGATCTCGATCGAAATGTCGGCCGTGCCGTGAAAGACGATGACGGGGCACGAGATCTCGGCCAGGCGGTCGCCGATGTCCTCGCGATTGAACAGCGTCTCGGTTGGCTGCATCATGCTCTCCGGCGGGAGGGCTCGCCACTTCGCGATCCACGGCGCGGCGACCTGCGGATCCCCGATGATGAGGGCCGAGATCGCCTGCGTGAGCTCGTCAACCGGTCCCACGTCCAGCCACGTCTGCTGCATCTGCTTGTACGCGGGCAGGCGCTCGGGGTCCTCCTGGCCGGACTGGGTATCGATCAGTACGAGCGCGCGGACGCGATCGGGTGCCAGCAGCGTGGCACGGAGGGAGAGGAAGCCACCCTGCGACATGCCCCCGAGCACCGCCTGGTCGATGCCGAGGTGGTCAAGGACCCCCAGGCAATCCCGCGCCGAGTCCCAGTACGTGAACGGCTGGCCGTCGAACTCGGTCTCGCCGAACCCGCGCTCGTCCCAGGTGATCACGCGGAACTCGGGCGAGAGTGCCTCCACCTGCGGCGCGAACATCTCCCGGTCCATCAGGAACCCGTGGGAGAAGATCACCGGAGGTCCGTCTCCTCCGCTGTCCTCGAAGCGGATTCGCTGTCCGTTGATGTCGGCGAATGGCATATATCCTCGATCCTGTAGGAAGCGGCGCGACTCTACCGCCCGGCTGGAGCGGTGAGGGAGAATGGCCGAGCCGGACGCAGCAGCGCGCTAACTTAGTTCGTAAGTCATCGAACTAAGGAGCTTCCATGAAGATCGGGATCATCGGTGCCGGGAACATCGGCGGCGCGCTGACGCGCCGGCTCACGGAAGTCGGTCACGACGTTGCCGTGGCGAACTCCCGCGGGCCCGAGACGCTCGCCGACCTGGCCGCCGAGACGGGGGCGAAGGCGTCGACGGTGGAGGCCGCGGTGCGGGAGGCAGAAGTTGTGATCGTGACAATCCCGACCAAGAACGTGCCCAGTCTGCCGCGCGACGTATTCGACCTGCGTGCCGCCGGCGCGCCGATCATCGACACCACCAATTACTACCCACAGCAGCGCGACGGCCAGATCGAGGAGATCGAGAACGGTCTGCCGGAGGCGCTCTGGGTCCAGCAGCACGTCGGCGAACCGGTAGTCAAGGTGTTCAACAACATCTATGCGTCGCACCTCCTCAGCCATGGCCAGCCGAGCGGCGCCGAGGGCCGGATCGCCCTCCCCGTGGCCGGAGACGACCCGAAGGCCAAGCGCATCGTGATGGACCTGGTCGACCAGATCGGCTTCGACCCGGTCGATGCCGGCGGTCTCGCCGAGTCCTGGCGCCAGCAGCCGGGGACGCCGAGCTACGGCACCGACCTTCCGGTTGACCGGCTGCGCGAGGCGCTCGCGAGCGCGAGCCCTGAGCGACCCGCGGAGATGCGCTCCGCCTGAGCCGGCCGAGGCTCGGCTACCTGGCCGCGACGCCGAGCTCGATCCCGAGCGCGACCAGGACGGCGCCGAGCGCTCGCTCGATCCGCTGTCTGACCCGCCCGCGGCCGAGCCAACCGCGGGCCCGGTCGGCGAGCAGCACGATGCCGGTGCACCAGGCGGTGTCGAGGATGACCTGGATCGTCGCCAGGGCGATCACGGTGGGGAGCAGTGGGCCGCTGCGTGGCAGGAACTGGGGGAAGAACGAGATCGCGAACACCGCGGCCTTCGGATTCGCCGCGATCGAGACGAGCGAGGCGCGAAACGCGGCGCGCGGACCTCGACCCCGGGCCGTCGGTAGGGCCGCCGCTGGGCCTGGGCCCGAGCCGGGCTGTTGCGAGGGGCCCGAGCCGGGCCCCTCGCGGCGGGAGCTCCGCCAGGCCTCCATGCCGAGCATGATCAGCACGACGGCGCCGATCACGTGGAGTCCGTCGAACAGGAGCCGGTTGGCCTCGAGCAGCACCGACAGCCCGGCGCCCCCCGCGACCACCCAGCAGAACAGGCCGATCTCGTTGCCGGCGACGGCCGCGAGGCCGGAGCGTCTACCGTCGCGCAGCGTCCGGTGCAGGAACACCGCCGTTGCGGGCCCCGGGAGGGCGGCGAGGATCACGCACGCGATCAGAAACGCCGGCAGGACATGGGCGACATTTGCGATCACGACTCCATTTTGCGGCATCGCGCGTCCCGGCCGGAAGGGTCTTTGCCCCGGCGTGATTTCTTGGGATGATCGGGTATCCCAAGATCACGATGATTGCCACATCGGATCGAGCCTTGACCCGCAGCTATCCGGCCGTGCCGGGCTCCGCCCCGGCGGCCCGCCGAGAGCTGGGCGAGCTGGCGATCGCCGCCGGTGCGACCCCGGACAAACTCGATGCCGTCCGCCTGGCAGTCTCGGAGGCGGTGACCAATGCGGTCGTGCACGCATATCCGGACAGGCCCGGAGCCGTCCACATCACCGCCGCCGTGGCCTCGAACGAGCTCTGGGTGCTGGTCGCCGACGACGGCTGTGGGCTCGAGGCCGGCGCCAGCCGGCCCGGCCTCGGATTGGGTCTGGCGCTGATCGCCCAGGCGTCCGACGACTTCACCGTCGTCCCGCGCTCATCGCGCGGGCTCGAACTGCGGATGCGCTTCAACCTCGAGCGGTCCCGGCACGCTCGCTGGTCCGCCCGCGCCGCAACTTTCCCACGCTCGAGGCGTTTCTCCACGATGAGCTAGGCGCGGGGTCGCGCGCGACCCTCTACGAATGCCAGCCGCTAGCCTGACGGCGTCGTCCCGAAGAGAGAGGAGAGAAAGGATGCTCGCGAAGCGCAGGATCCGGATCGCAACCAGTCTCGTTCTTGCCATCGCCATTGCCGCGGTGGCCGGCACCACTGCGCTGGCCGGCGCGCGGGCGACGGTGAAGTCAAGGACCGCGGCTCCGAACATTCCGGCGCCGGCCGCCGACTGCCAGCCGTACGCGTCGACGCCGTGCCTGCTGCCGTTCCCGAACAACCTGTTCACGCGGCGGGACCGCACCTCGGTCACGGGACTGCGCGTGCATCTCCCCGCGGGCGCGATGCCGATCAGCAAGACCGCGCAGCGGCTGAGCGTCGCGCCTTATGACCGCAACGACGGCTTCAGCCCCGGCAGCTCACTGATCGTCCACATCGCCGGGCTCGACAACGCGACGGCGTTCGCCAAGACCCACCCGGTGGCGCTCAGCGACATGTCGAAGGCGTTCGCCAAGCGTCAGCCGATCGTCGTGATCGACGAGCAGACCGGCAAGCGGCAGCTGATCTGGTCCGAGCTCGACACGAACATCCCGACCGCCGGGCTCAGGCTCACCCCCGCGGACACCAACCTTCTGATCCACCCGGGCAAGGACTTCACCGACGGCCACACCTACGTCGTCGCGCTGCGAAACCTCCGCAACTCGAGCGGCCGTCTGATCTCGGCTCCAGGCTGGTTCAGGCGCCTGCGCGACGGCCGCAAGCTGCTGCCGGCCGAGCGCTCTCAGAGGGCCCGCTACCGGAAGATCTTCAACGTCCTGGAGCGAGCCAAGATCTCGCGCTCGAACCTGTACGAGGCCTGGGATTTCACCGTCGCCTCGCGCCAGAATCTGACCTCACGCCTGCTGTCGATTCGCAACGACGCGTTTGCCCAGCTCGGCGACCACAACCTCGCCGACGGCAGGGTCCAGGGCAGCGCCCCCGGCTTCACCGTCACGAGCACGGACATGCTGACCCCGCAATTGAAGCGGGTGCAGGGCACCTTCCACGTCCCGTGCTATCTGACCGTCTGCGGGCCGACGGCGACCACGGGCTTCCACTACAGCTCGAACAATCCCGACGCGACCCCGACCCAGATCAAGGGCAACGTCGCCACGGCGCAGTTCGAGTGCATCATCCCGACATCGGCGTCCAGCGCGCATCCGGCCCGGATCTCGCTCTACGGACACGGTCTGCTCGGCAGCCACGACGAGGTCGAGGCGGGCAACGTGGAGGACATGGCGACGGAGCACAACTTCATGTTCTGCGCCACCGACTGGTGGGGCCTCGCCGACCCGGACACGGCGTATGACGCGAGCGTCCTCGGCAACCTCAACCTGTTCGAGACGGTCGTCGACCGGCTCCAGCAGGGCGTGCTCAACACGCTGTTCCTCGGCCGGGTGATGTTGAACGCGAAGGGGTTCGCGACCAACGCCGCCTTCCAGTCCTCCGGTCACCCCGTGATCGACACCTCGCACTTGTACTACGACGGAAACTCGCAGGGCGGGATCGAGGGCGGGTTGACGACCGCCGTGGCGCCGGACTTCCGCCGCGCGGTGCTCGGCGTCTCCGGCATGAACTACGGCAACGTCCTGGTCCAGCGGAGCGTGGACTTCGCCCCCTTCGGCTCGATCATGGTCGCGGCGTATCCGGACCTGTCGATGTACTCGGCGACGCTCGATCTGATCCAGCAGCTGTGGGATCGCGGCGATCCGGATGGCTACGCCCAGTGGATGACCTCGCACACGCTGCCCGACACGCCGTCGCACACGGTGCTGATGCAGATCGCCTACGGCGATCACCAGGTCAGCATGTACGCGGCGGCCGTGGAGGCCAGGACGATCGGCGCGTCGGCCCACGAGCCGGCGCTCGACCTGAACACAAACCGGGCCCGTGACAGGAACCTGTTCTACGGGATCCCGGCGATCGGCCACTATCCGTTTGGGGGTTCGGCGATCGTGATCTGGGACGGTGGCCCCGGCCTCGTCCAGCCGCCGCCGTTCGGAAACACGGCGCCGGTGAAGAGCACGGCGAACCAGGACCCGCACGAGTTCGTGCGCAGCACCCCCGCTGCCCGCGTGCAGAAGTCGGCCTTCCTCGAGCCGAACGGCTCGGTGATCGACGTTTGCTCGGGCAAGCCGTGCCACACGTACAACTACACGCCGTGAGCGACGGGTGACCCCGCACGTCGCGCTGGCGACGTGCGGGGTCTTCCCCGAGCTCGGAGAGGACGACCCGCTGCTGCTCGAGCGGCTATGCGAGCTCGGCATCGATGCCGAGCCCGCGGTGTGGGATGACCCCGCCGTCGACTGGGGCGGCTTTGACCTCGTGGTCATCCGCTCGACGTGGGACTACTCGCTGCGCCGGGACGAGTTCCTGGCCTGGACGAGAGCGGTGCCGCGAATCCTCAACCCCTCCGACGTCCTCGCCTGGAACACCGACAAGCGCTACCTGTCGACGCTCGAGCACGCGGTTCCGACCCGCTACCTGGAACCCGGCGACGAGCTCGAGGCGCCCGAGGGCGAGTACGTGGTCAAGCCGGCGATCTCGGCCGGCTCGAGGGACACCGCGCGCTACGGCCCCGGCGACCACGAGGCGGCGGTCGCCCACGCGCGCCGGCTGCTCGCCGATGATCGCGTCGTGATGGTGCAGCCGTATCTGGGCGAGGTCGACTCCCACGGCGAGACGGGGGTGATCCATTTCGGCGGCGCCTACTCCCACGCGATCCGCAAGGGCCAGCTGCTGCATCGCGGCGTCGCGCCGTCGGACGGGATCTTCCTAGAGGAGAACATCTCCTCGCGCGAGCCTGACGAGGCCGAGCTCCGGGTCGCCGGCGAGACGCTCGATTCGCTCCCCTGGCCGCCCAGCGATCTCCTGTACGCCCGCGTCGATCTGATCCGCGCGACCGACGGCACGCCGAAGGTGGTCGAGCTCGAGCTGACCGAGCCCTCGCTCTTCATTTCGTTCGCCGACGGTGCCGTCGACCGCCTCGCCGGCCAGATCGTCGCGAGGCTCTAGCGCCGGCCGCCGAGCACCTGCTCGAACATCTCGAGCTGCTCGTTCATCCCGGCGGCGCGGGCTAAGCGGGTGATCTCATCGCGCTGAGACGTGTCGAGCTTGGCCGCCTCACGAGCAAGACGCTCCTGGGATTCGGTTGGCAGCTCGGGCACGAGCGGCAACACCTCGGGCCACAGCTCGTTGGCGGCGGCGGCGGCGGCGATGGCCTCGAGCACACCCTCGCGCTCGAGCGCTCCGGCCATCACGAACTGGCGCCGGGTCTCGTCGCCGAGATGGCTGATCAGGTCGAGCACCTCGATCCACATCCCCTCGGTCGCGGCGGCATCGACAATCGAGTCGCGACGCGCGGCCGGGAGCAGGCTGATGAGATGCTCTAGGGATTCCTTCTGCTCGAGCACGAACGCGACGCGCAGCAGCGCAGCGTCGCCGAGGACGTCGAACGCGGCGCGGACAGCGTCGTCATGGAGGTGGCCGACGAACCGGCCCATGGTCACGTACTCCTCGCGGCGCAGCAGCTCGCGCGTCACGGCCGCAATCCGGGCCGGGGCGATCCGCGAGATGACCGCGCTCGCGCGGCGCGGGTCGAGCTCAACGGCCACGTCAGCGAGGAACTCGATCGGCATCGTGTCCGCCATCTCCACGGCGCGGTCGGGGTCGAGCAGCCCGGCGATCCGCGCTGCGAGCACGGCTCCGAACGCCCGCTCGCCGATCGTCGCCACGACGCGAACCGGCAGCAGCTTGCTGGCGGCGGCCAGGCGAGCCAGGGCGGTGCCCTGAGCGGTGAACATCAGCTCCGTCACTTGGTCGCGGAGCTGGCGGAGGTCGGCGGCGGGGATCTGCTCGAGGTATTCGAACTCCTCCGGCTCGCGCCGGAGCAGCCGGGCCAGCTTGAGGGTCTCCGCCCGGACTTCGAGCGCGCTGTTCATCCGAGGACCTTCCGCACCGGGATACGCAGGAGCTTGGGGATGTGGCTGAGCGCCCGGTCGCCGGCCGCGGCGAGCTCGGCGGCCTGTCGGTGGCGGGCGTCGCGCACGGCGCCTGTGAGATGGCGCAGCTGATCCGCGCTCAGCGCCGACAGCGAGGCCGGCGGCGTGTCGCGCAGCTCGGCGGCGAGCTCCTTCAATCCCTCGTCGGACATACCTCGCCTCCTCGGCGGTGCGCCCGCGTGGCCCGCGAGCGTTCGGGTGCAGCACCATTATCCGGGGCATTTGCCCGGAAACAGCCTACTTCTGCGCCGCGACGTTGCGCAGGAACGGCACCAGGTGCGAGAAGAACGCGTTGTGCGGATAGGCCCCGTTGGGGTCGTTGTGGGCGTAGGTCGTGTGCCGGTCGATCAAGGTCAGGTGGCTCATCGGGATGTGCGACTGCGCGGCCAGAAGCTTCGTGGCGATCAGCACGGGTGTGCTGCCCAGCGCCGCGGCGAAGGCGTAGATCCGCAGGCGCTTGGGCAGCCGCCTGCCCATCGTGTCGTTCACATCAAGGATGCTCTGGGCCGGGTTGGCGATTCCGTTTCCGACCGCGCCTGTGTCGAGCGTCAGACGCGACGGGAAATACCACTCGGTGCCATCGGCGTTATCAATCCCGAGCCCCGAGAACATCGTCGCGTAGCGCTTGATCGGAGTCAGGGCGCCGGCGCCGTTCCAGCCGTGGATCGGGCCCTTGGCAGCGATGCCCTTGCCGAGGTGAGCCTGGGCGGCGATCAGCCCCGGGGGAGATGTGCCGACATTGAGGGCGAACCCGTACTGCCCGAGGTTGGTGACCGGAACCGGCGGCTTCAGATCGGCGGGCAGCAGCGAGAACTGCTGACCGAGCGACCGGGCGTTCGGCTCGAGCAGCGCGCCGAGCGAACCGGTGGCGTTGAACAGGCCGGCGAACGGCGCCGGGATCCCACCGAACACGAGCCACGGTGAGCTGGCGGAGGCGTTTAGCTGCTGAAGGGAGGAAGTCGCCTCTGCGGCGGTGATCGCCCCGCGGCTGGCGCCGTCGATGTACACCAGCCCGGCGAGCTGGTCGGCTCCGGGCTTGCCGTTGAAGTTCCAGGTCGCGTACGCGGTGACGACCGAACCGCCGAGCGAGTGGCCGCCGAGGACGACCCTTCCGCCGAGCTCTCGCGCCGACTCGATCACACGGTGCAGGTCCCCGACCGCCACCTGCATTCCCCATTTCTTGGCGAAGGCCACGCTCGCGTTGGGGATGAACTGGAAGTGGTCCTTGATCGACGGGTTGGTCAGGTATCCGAGGTAGTAGTTGAACAGCTGCGTGCCGTTCACCAGATGGTGCTTGGCCTTGTTGAGCATCGACTGGTCCTCGAGCAGGTTCTCGCGACGTTCGACCGACCACACCTGCCAGCCGTGAAGCGACGCGGTGAGCCACTTCGCCAGCGGCACGAAGTAGGCGCCGCCGGCCGACGTCCCCGGCTCGAGCACGAGCACGTTCTTCGCGCTGCTCGGACCCACCTTGATGACGCCGACCCTGTTGTACTTGCTCGGAGTCCCCGGCGATGGAAACCCGGGCATCCAGCTGACCTTCGTGGCGGCGTTCGCAGCGCCGGCGGAGAGCACGAGGAAGGCAACTGTGATCGTGATCAGGCGGCGCAACGAGGACGACCTTTCTGACGGGACGGCGGTCAAGCTTAGCGCTGCCCCACGCTCTGGCCGCCCGGCGATCCAACCCCCGAACACGCCCCGACAGGCCGCCGACTGGACCATCCGGCGCGAGCCCCGGGACAAGATTCGACATATGGGATAGCCGCCCGAGCCGGCTGCCGGTTGCGAGGCGTGAGGTTCGTGTTGAGGGTTGATTAGGGCCGCTCCCGGCGTGCCACCGATCGCCACTTGTGAATTAGATTTCGGCCGGGACCGCAAACTGGAGGAGGAGACCTATGAGGAACCTAAGGTCGCTCGTGACCGGCTTCGCGGCGCTCGGCTCTGTCCTGGCGCTGGCCGCATGCGGTAGCTCCTCGAGCTCGTCGTCGTCGTCATCGTCGTCGGGTTCGGGCAGCACCACAGGCGGTAAGTCGGGCACGATCACCTTGCTGATGGGGACCGCGCCGGACTCGCTGGACCCGCAGTTCGGCTACACGACCCAGTCGGCCGAGCCGGACTGGCTCACCTACACCGGCCTTATCACCTACGCTCGCGCCAGCGGCACGCCCGGGACCCAGTTGATTCCCGGGCTCGCAACGGCTCTGCCCACGGTCAGCGCCGACGGCAAGACCTACACCGCGACGCTTCGCAAGGGACTGGTGTTTTCGAACGGCCAGCCTGTGAAGGCAAGCGACTTCGCGTGGGCCGTGCAGCGCGCGATCAAGATTCCGTGGGGCGGCTCCGGCACGTTCCTGACCGCTCAGATCAAGGGCGCCACGGCGTTCTCGAAGGGCCAGGCCAAGACGATCTCGGGCATCAAGACCGATGACTCGACCGGCAAGATCACGATCCAGCTGAACTCGCCCTACGGCGCCTTCGACAACGTGCTGGCGTTCCCGTCGTTGGGCGTCGTGCCGAGCGGCACGCCGTACAAGAACGAGCCCAACAGCCCGCCCCCGGGCGTCGGGCCGTACATGATCACCAACATCGTCCCCAACGCGTCGTTCTCGCTGGTCAAGAACCCGCACTGGGCCGCGATGAACATCCCGAACATCCCGGCCGGCAACGTCAACGTCAACGTCAAGATCTCGTCGAACATCGACTCGAACGCGCTGTCCGTGCTCAACAACAGCGCTGACGTGTTCGACTGGGCCGACACGATCCCCGGCAGCCTGCTGCCGCAGATCCAGTCGCAGGCCTCGGACCGGTACGTGAAGAAGGTCATGAACTCGACCTACTACGTCTTCATGAACGTCAAGGCCAAGCCGTTCTCAAGCGCTCTGGCACGTCAGGCGGTGATCGTCGGGCTCGACCGCAACGCGATGAATCGGCTCGGCTCCGGCACGCTGATTCCGGCGTGTTACTTCCTGCCGCCGGGGATGATCGGACATCCGACGGCCCCGTGCCCCTACGGAGACCCGGCGAGCGGCGGCAACATCGCCAAGGCGAAGCAGCTGGTGCAGCAGTCGGGAATGGCCGGCACGCCGGTGACGGTCTGGAGTGAGACACGTTCTCCGCGCCAGCAGTGGATGACGTACTACACGTCATTCCTGAACCAGATCGGGTTCAAGGCCACGCAGAAGGTGATCGCGGACGCGACCTACTTCTCGACCATCGGGAACCTGAAGCTCAACGCCCAGACGGGCTTTGACGACTGGAACCAGGACTTCCCGAACCCGATCGACTTCTACCTGCTGCTGCAGGGGTCGTCGATCCTGCCGACCAACAACTACAACAACAGCCAGGTCAACGACCCGCACATCAACTCGACGGCGGGCAATCTCGGCAAGATCCCGACCAGCAAGCTGAACTCCGTCGCGAGCCAGTGGCAGACGTTGGACGAGTACACGGCCAAGCAGGCCTACGAGGGGGTGTTCGGGTACCAGACGTTCCCGGCCTTCACCTCGAACCGCATCAACCAGAACTACGTTTTCCACCCCCTGTACGGGTGGGATTGGAGTTCCTTCACCCTCAAGTAGTTAGATCAGTGGGCCGGGACGGGTAGGCTGTCCCGGCCCACATCTGATGGCAACCACCTCCGCTTCCGGCACCGAATTCTCAGGCGACCTCGAGTCTGCGCTCCGCGACGACAGCGAGGAGCTTCCGCCCGGGATCGGGCCGTGGCATCTCGCCTGGCGACGGCTGCGGCGCAACAAGACCGCCCTGTTCTTCGGCGGCGTGTTCATCCTGATCGTGGTCCTGTGCCTCCTTGCCCCCGTGTACGCGAAGAACATCGCACACGCTGGTCTGGCCCAGGAGTTCCTCAGCCATCCGATCAACGTCGGCGGCAAGTCGGAGTACGTGGTCAGCACCACCGGCATCCCGATCGGGCCGACCTGGCACAGCAAGTTCCTGCTCGGGGCCGATGACAACGGCCGCGACATCGCCGTGCGGCTGCTGTACGGCGGACGCAACTCGCTCGAGATCGGCTTCATCGCGACCTTCATCACGATGGTTCTCGCAATGGCACTCGGGGTGTTCGCGGGCTACAAGCGCGGCATCGCCGACGGCGTCATCACGCGCGGACTCGACGTGATCTGGGCTTTTCCGGCGGTACTGCTGGGTGTCGCGCTCGGCACCTCACTGGCGGTCGGCGGGATCGGACCGATCAAGGGCACCTCGCTGTTGGTCCCTGCGTTCGTGATCGGGATCGTCTACATCCCCTATGTGGCCAAGCCAGTGCGCGGCCAGGTTCTGACGCTGCGCGAGCGTGAGTTCGTCGACGCGGCCCGTCAGCAGGGTCTCAGCCACAGGCGGATCATGCTCTCGGAGGTTCTTCCGAACCTGGCATCCACGGTCGTGGTGTTCATCCCGCTGATCCTCGCCAACGCGATCCTGCTCGAGGCCGGTCTGTCGTACCTGGGTGCGGGCGTGCAGCCGCCAAATCCGTCCTGGGGGACGATGATCTCGGACGGGGTCCGATCGATTCCAGCCGCTTTCCACCAGGTCCTGGTTCCCGGGATCATGCTCGTGCTGACGGTCATGTCGATCAACATCTTCGGCGACGGCTTGCGTGACGCACTCGATCCGCGGGCAAAGGTCAGGATCGCGCGCTGATGCTCCGCTTCGCGATCCGCAGACTGCTGGCGATGATCGTGGTGATGTTCCTGATCTCTCTGCTGACCTTCCTGCTGTTCGAGGCAATCCCCAACGGCGATCCCGCCCGCCGCCTAGCGGGTCGGCTGGCGACCGCCGACGAGATCGCGCTGATCCGCAAGAAGTACGGTTTCGATCAGCCGATCTACGTCCAATACGCGCGGACCATGAAGAACATCTTCACCGGTCAGGCTTACTCCTACTCGCAGGGATTCAACGTTCTCGACGAGATCAAGGCGGGCCTTCCGGCGACCCTGTCGCTCGCGATCGGAGCGGGCATCTTATGGCTGTTGGCATCGATAGTCGTGGGGACGCTCGCCGCCGTGAGGGCGGGCGCATACACGGACCGGGTGTTGACGGTCGTTGCGATGTTCGGCGTCTCGTTCCCGCCGTTCTTCCTGGGCGCGGTGCTGATCTATTACCTCGGCTACAAGGCCGGCATATTCCCCCTGGGCGGGTACGTGAAGTTCACCACCGACCCATGGCAATGGTTCGTGCACATGATCCTGCCCTGGTTCACGCTGTCGGTGCTGTTCGTCGGGTTCTACTCTCGCATTCTCCGGTCGACGATCCTCGACACGATCAACGAGGACTACGTCCGCACAGCGCACGCGAAGGGTCTGTCCCAGCGACAGGTGCTGATGCGCCACACGCTCCGCAACAGCCTGATCCCGATCATCTCCCTGTGGGGCCTTGACCTCGCCCAGGTGATCGGCGGTGGCGCGATCCTGACCGAGTCGGTCTTCAACCTTCACGGTGTCGGCCAGCTCGCCGCGGACTCAATCGGCCGCCTCGACATCGTCCCGATCCTGGTGATCGTGCTGCTGACCGCGTTCGTGGTGGTGATCCTGGCCGCGTTGATCGACATCCTCTACGCGTACCTGGACCCGCGGATCCGCCTGTCATGAGCGCATCTTCACCGTCCGATGGGCCGCTGCTGGCGGTCAAGGACCTTCGCGTCTCGTTTGCGACCGAGGACGGCGTCGTGCGAGCGGTCGATGGCGTTTCGTTCGCCGTGGGCCGCGGCGAGGTCGTCGCGATCGTTGGGGAATCCGGGTCCGGAAAGTCGGTGACGGCGATGACCTTGATGGGCCTCACGCGGGGGCCCAACGCGCAGTTCGAGGGCACGGCGACCTTCGAAGGCCGCGACCTGGTCGCCGCGCCGGAGGGCGAGCTACAGAAGATCCGCGGCGCCGGGATCGCGATGGTGTTTCAGGACCCGATGAGCTCGCTCGATCCGGTTTACCGGATCGGCGATCAGATCGTCGAGCAGATCCGAGTCCACGAGCCGCACACTTCGAAGGCGCAAGCAATGGATCGCGCGGTCGAGCTGATGGAGCGGGTCGGGGTTCCCCATGCGCGGGAGCGGTTGCGCTCGTTCCCGCACGAGTTCTCGGGCGGCATGCGTCAGCGCGTGATGATCGCGATGGCGTTGTCGTGCTCACCGCGACTGCTGATTGCGGATGAGCCGACAACGGCGCTGGACGTGACGATCCAGGCGCAGATCCTCGACGAGCTTCGTCAGCTTCGTACAGAAACGGGGGCCGGCGTGATCCTCGTCACGCACGACCTCGGCGTCGTCGCCGACATCGCGGACCGGATCGTCGTGATGTATTCCGGCCGCGTGGTCGAGCAGGGCACGCTCGATGAGATCTTCTACGACCCTCTGCACCCGTATACGTGGGGTCTGCTCGGCTCGATCACGCGGGTCGACCGCGACCGCTCCACACGCCTACCGGCGATTGCCGGCCAGCCGCCGTCCCTGCTCGCGCCGCCCAAGGGCTGCCATTTTCGCCCACGCTGCCCGCACGCCTTCGACCGCTGCGCCGAGGTTCCGGAGCTGGCCTCCCACCTGCCGGACACGCCCGATCATCTCGATCGGTGCTGGCTCGAGGTCGAGCAGAAGCGCAGACTGCGCATGGTCGGCGATCAGATCGGGCTCGCAGCCGCGGAGACGGTGACGTCATGAGCGCCGTTCCCGAGGCGGACACCGCGCCCGTGGGCGCCACCAACGAGGACCTGCTCGACGTCGATCACCTCGAGGTCCTGTTTCCGATCAAGGCGGGGCTGGTCGTCGACCGCAAGACCGGACATGTGCACGCCGTCGACGACGTCTCGTTCGAGCTGCGCAAGGGCGAGACGCTGGGAATCGTCGGGGAGTCGGGCTGCGGTAAGACCACCCTGATCCGCGCGCTGGTGCGACTGGTCGACTCGACCGGGGGCGCGATTCGGTTCCGCGGCCAGGACATCACCAAGGCAGGCCGCAACCAGCTCCAGCCGATCCGGCGCGAGATGCAGATGGTCTTTCAGGATCCGCAGGCGTCCCTGAATCCACGCAAGCGGGTGGCGCAGATCCTGGCGACACCGCTACGGATCCGCGGCGTTCCGAAGGGCGGCATTGAGGCTGAGGTCCGGAAGCTGCTCGACCTGGTGGGACTGCACCAGGAGCAGCTGAACCGATTCCCGCATGAGTTCTCCGGCGGCCAGCGCCAACGGATCGGAATCGCCCGCGCGCTCGCCGTAAACCCCCAGCTGATCCTGCTCGATGAGCCGGTCTCGGCTCTGGATGTCTCGATCCAGGCGCAGGTCATCAACCTGCTCGGCGAGCTTCAGGACGAGTTCCACCTGTCCTACGTGTTCGTCGCCCACGACCTGAGCGTCGTACGACACGTGTCGGACCGGATCGTCGTCATGTACCTCGGGAAGGTGATGGAGGTGTCGCCGTCGGAGGAGCTCTACGCGAAGCCGATCCACCCGTACACCTCGGCGCTGCTCAGCGCGATCCCGATCCCTGACCCCGAGGAGAACCGGGCCCGCACGCGCGAGGTGGTCACCGGTGAGCCGCCGAATCCGATCAACCCTCCCTCCGGGTGCCGCTTCCACACCCGCTGCCCCCGCGCCACGGACGTCTGTAGCCAGGTCGAGCCACAGCTGACCGAGTACGCCAACGGTCACCTCGCCGCCTGCCATCACCCCCAGCACGTCGATGCCTCGGAGATCACCGCCGCGAAGCGCTCCGATGCCTCGCCGCTGTCGGCCGGCGACGCGACGCCGACGCTCGACTAAGGCCCCCGGTAAGGCCGGGTAAGGCCTTCCCGTCCTCAGCCGACTGCGTTCTGCCGATGGCAGATGCGCTCTCTCAGTTCATCCTCATCCGTAGATGAATTCGACCAACAGGAGCGCGAAATGCACCCCGACGTCACATACGCAGTCGCATCAGCGCGGGTCCAGGACTTCCGCCGAGCATCGGACCACCACGGGCGCCCCGCGTCGCGAGCACACAAAGCATTCTTCTCGCGATACTTTGGAGATGCGCGCACGGCTGAGCAGCACTCACTTCGTGGGACGGGTGGGCGAGCTCGCCGAACTCGAGCTGGCATTACGGGAGTCCACTAGCCGCCGCCCCGTACTCGTCCTGCTCGGGGGCGAGTCGGGCGTCGGCAAGACGCGCCTCGTGACCGAGTTCGAGCGCCGGCTCGAGGACGAGTCGCTCGCCCTGCGCGGCGAGGCGGTCGAGCAGGGCGACGGCGAGCTGCCGTACGCCCCGCTGCTCAGTGCCCTGCGTCCGCTGGTGCGCAGCCGGCACGAGGCGCTGGACGCCCTCAGTTCGGGGAGTCGCGCGCAGCTCGCCTCACTGCTCCCCGGGCTCGATGACGGCGGCTCCGCGCTGCGGGACCGCCAGGACCCGTCGGCCCAGCTGCGCCTGTTCGAGGCGCTCCTCGAGCTCATCGACCTGCTGAGCGAGGACCGCCCGCTGGCCCTGATCCTCGAGGACATGCACTGGGCGGACCGCTCGACCAGGACCTTCGTCTCATTCCTGGCCCGGAGCCTCAGGCAGGAGCGCGTGATGCTGCTTCTCACCTACCGCGCCGACGAGCTCCATCGCCGCCACGCGCTCAGGCCGCTGCTGTCCGAGCTCGAACGGCTCGACCGTGCACGACGGATCGAGCTCTCGCCGTTCGATCGCGACGAGCTGGCCGAGGCGCTGTCGGACATCCTCGGCGCCGCCCCAAGCGCCGAACTGGTCGAGCGCCTGTTCGCACGAAGCGAGGGCAACCCGCTCTACACGGAGGAGCTGCTCGCAGCCGGCCTCGACGGCCGCGGCGCCGCGCCACAGAGCCTGCGCGACGCCTTCCTGCTGCGGATCGAGCGTCTCTCGCCCGATGCACAGCGCACGGCGAGGGCGATCGCGGTCGGTCGACGCCTCGACGAGGACGTGCTCTCGGGACTGATGAGCATCGACCACGACGCATTGCACGAGGCGCTCCGGGAGGCAGTGGCCGAGCAGGTGCTGATCACCGACGAGGATGGCAGTTTCCTGTTCCGGCACGCGCTGCTCCGCGAGGCCCTCTACGACGACCTGCTGCCCGGCGAGCGCGGCGAGCTGCACCTCGCGCTCGCGCGGCTGTACGAATCGCGACCCGTGGGCGAGGAGGACCGCGAGATGGAGCGGGCGGCGATGATCGCCACGCACTACGCCGCCGCCGGGGACCAGCCGGCCGCGCTGCGGGCGACGATCCGCGCGGCCGTGGCGGCGCGGGAGGTGCGGGCCTACGGCGAGGTGGCGGACCTGGCTGAGCGAGCGCTCGAGCTGTGGCCTCGCGTCCCCGCCAAGCAGCGAGCCGGCGCGCTCGACCGGATCGATCTGATCATCCTCGCCGCGAGCGCGCACATGATCGCCGGCGACCGGGCCCGCGGCGAGATCCTGCTCCAGAGCGCGCTGAGCGAGCTCGATCCCGAGGCCGACCAGCATCGCTACGCCGGGCTGCTCGAGCGCCTGGCCCGCGCGCAGTGGGCGATGAACCGGGGACTTGAGGGTGTGGAGACCGCGCAGCGTGCGCTGTCGATGCTGCCCGAGGACGACACGAGCGAGGAACGCGCCGCCCTGCTCGCGTGGCTGGCGCGCACACGCTTTCTGCGCGGTCGCTTCCGTGACGCCCTCAAGGACGCCGAGGAGGCGCGGGCGGCGGCGATCGCGGCCGGCGACCGATGTGGCGAGGGCGAGGTCCTGAACACGCTGGGGATGACGAAGGTCGCACTCGGCCAGGTTGACGAGGGCGTGGCGGCGCTCCGTCAAGCGCTTGCAATCGGGCGCGAGATCGACGACCTAGACGGCGTGGGCTATGCATACGCCAACCTGGCCGACATGCTGAACGTCGCCGGCCGGACTGATGAGGCGGTTGAGGTGGCGCGGGAGGGCCTGGAGGCGATTCCGCGCCGGATGAGCCGCAGTCATGACTGGATGACGCTGACGCTGTCCGAGCTCGAGTTCCAGGCCGGCGACTGGAAGGCGTCGTGGTCCCACCTCGGCCCGCCCCCCGCACAGCTCACCGGCCTGCTCCTGATGTTCCGCCTCCTGCGCGAGGCGGAGCTGGCGCTCGCTGTCGGTGACGAAGAGCTCGCCCAGCGCTACATCGATCAGGCGGCGCCACTCGTCGCCACCTCGTCGGAGCCGCAGTGGATCGGTGCGCAGGGCGTGCTGCTCGGCGAGCTGCGACGGCGTCAGCGCGATCTGCCGGCGGCCCGCGCGGGCGTGGCCAGCGCCCTGGACCGGATCGAGGTCTGCACCGACGACGTCGGGCGGATCGCGCGGATCTCGGCGGAGGGGGCGACGGTGGAGGCCGATTTCGCCCAGCGGGCCCGGGACCTGCGCGAGAAGGCGGACGAGCGGGAGGCGATCACGCGCGCACGGCTGCACGTCCAGCGCCTGCGAGCCGCCGCCGCCGAGGGCGGAATTGTCGAGCAGGCATGGAGTCTCGTCGGTGCCGCCGAACTCGCGCGGGCACGTGGTCGCAACAACCCCAAACCGTGGGCCAAGGCGGCCGATGCCTGGTCCGCGATCGATCGCCCGTATCCGATCGCGATCATGCGCTGGCGCCAGGCCGAGGCGCTTGTCGAGGCCGGAGACCGAGACGGCGCAGCGGTGGCCGCGCGCGATGCGATCGAGATCGCGGACCGGCTCGGCGCGCGCTGGCTCGCGGCCGAGGTAACGGCGCTCGGTGAGCGCGCCAGGCTCGCAATCAAGTCGTCATCGGAGGCGCAGAACGCCGCGCCCGACGGCAACGGCGCCGAGGCCGGCGATCCCTTTGGCCTCACCCCCCGCGAGCGTCAGGTCCTGGCGCTGATCGCTGAGGGAGCCACCAACCGGCAGATCGGCGCCTCGCTTTACATGGCCGAGAAGACCGCCAGCGTGCACGTCTCGCGGATCCTGGCCAAGCTCGGCGTCCAGAGCCGGACGCAGGCCGCGGCCGTCGCGCACAGGTTGCACCTCGGCAGCTAGCAGGCAGCTAGCCTGACCGGATGCGCACGCCCGCCGAATGGGAGCCGCACGAGCGAACCCTGATGGGCTGGCCGTGCCGGGTCGAGCTGTGGGGAGAGGAGATGGAGCGCGCGCGGTCGGACTACGCCGCTGTCGCCAACGCGATCGCGGAGTTCGAGCCGGTCACGATGATCGCCAACCCGGGAGGGGATGCCCGGCTGGCCCGCGCGGCGTGCAGTGCCGCGGTCGACCTTGTCGAGTTGCCGCTCGATGACTCATGGCTGCGCGACTCCGGTCCGATCTACGTCTACGGCGACGACGGGCGGCGCCGCGCTCTGCACTTCGAGTTCAACGCGTGGGGGGAGAAGTACCCGCCCTGGGACCATGACGCGGCCGTCGGTGGATTGATCGCCGCCCGGCTCGGCGACGAGGTGACGCGGGTGCCGATCGTGCTCGAAGGCGGCTCGATCGTCACGGACGGCGCCGGCTCCCTGTTGACCACCGAGCAGTGCCTGCTGCATCCGAGTCGCAACCCGACAATGTCCCGGGCCCAGATCGAGCGGACGCTGGTCGAGCGATTGGCCCTCGAGCGCGTCGTGTGGCTGGGCCAGGGATTGATCGAGGATCGCGACACCGATGGCCACGTCGACCTGATCGCCGCGTTCACGCGGCCGGGTCAGGCGCTGCTCCAGATGGTCGACGCCGGCAACCCGAATCGCGCCAACTGTGAGGAGAACCGCGATCGGCTCCATCGCGCCGACATCGAGGTGCTGGAGATGCCGCATCTGCCCTACGTGGTTGTCGCAGGTGAGAGGGTTGCGGCCTCGTACCTCAACGCCTACCTCTGCAACGGTGCCGTGATCGTTCCCGTGACCGGAGCCGAGACCGACGCCGATGCGCTCCGGATCTTCGGCGAGGCGTACCCTGAGCGCGAGGTCGTGGCCGTCCCCGGCGCCGTGCTGGCCCACGGGGGTGGAGGGCCGCACTGCATCACGCAGCAGGTTCCGAACCTACATGCCTGACGAGCCCAAGCTTCTGAGCGCACCCCCGCCGCCGATTTCGCCCGCGCGCACAAGGGACCCGGAACGGTCGCCGCTGCGCGTCGGGCTCGTCCAGGAACGGTGGCATCCAGACCCGAGCGAGCACGAGGAGGCGCTGGCCCGCGGAGTCAGGCTGGCGGCCGCCGAGGGCGCGCGCATCGTGTGCCTCCAGGAGCTGACCCTCTCGCGCTACTTCGCCGTCACGGCAGACGGCCCCGGCCTGTCCGGAACCGAGCCCGAGGAGCTCGAGGCAGGGCCTACGTTCACGTTTGCATCCTCGCTCGCGCGCGAGACCGGTGCCCACGTACACGCATCGCTGTACGAGCGAGCCGACGCCGACGATGGCCTTGGCTACAACACGGCGATCATCGTGGGCCCTGACGGGGGCCTCGTCTCGCGCACCCGCAAGCTTCACATCCCCGTGACTGCGGGTTACTACGAGGATCACTACTTCCGGCCCGGGCCGGCGGATGGCGACTCGTTCCCGGTCGTGGCGCTCGCGAGTGGCGAAGACACCGCCCGGCTGGGCTGTCCGACGTGCTGGGACCAGTGGTTTCCGGAGCTCGCCCGCGCCTACTCGCTCGCCGGGGCCGAGGTCTTGATCTATCCGACGGCGATCGGCTCCGAGCCGGATCACCCCGAGTTCGACACCGAGCCGCTGTGGCAGAAGGTGATCGTCGGCAACGGGATCGCGAACGGAACGTTCATGGTCGCGATCAACCGGATCGGTCATGAGGACCCCCTCACCTTCTATGGCTCGAGCTTCATCTCCGATCCGTATGGGCGCATCCTCGTGCAGGCCCCCCGCGACGAGCCGGCCGTGCTCGTGGCAGACCTCGATCTGGACCAGCGCCGAGACTGGCTGGAGCTGTTCCCGTTCCTGCGCACGCGGCGGCCCGATGCGTACGGCCCGCTGACCGCGCCTGGAGCCAAGTAGTCGAGATTCGGTCAGGGCGCTCGGTTATCGGGGCGGGGACGTCGATTTGGGTGGAAAATGGCTCAACTGGACCAGGGGTTCGATGTCCGCGTCGAGGCGGAGCTGCGGCAGCTTGCCTACCGCGACCATCTCACCGGGCTCCCGAACCGGATCGCGATGGCGGATCGGATCGAGGCTGCGCTCGTGCGCAGCCGCAGAGAAGGCACGTGCGCAGCGCTCGTGTTCGTCGACATGGACGGCTTCAAACGCGTCAACGACACGCTCGGACACGCGGCGGGCGACGATCTGCTCGCGCTGGTCGCCCACCGGATGAGAACCCTTCCCGACGCGCGGATGACGGCCGGCCGCCACGGCGGCGATGAGTTCCTGCTTCTCGTCGACGATCTCCCGCGCGAGCCGCAGGCGGCCGCCCGCGAGCTGACGGAGATCGGCTCGCAGATCCTCTCTGCCCTGCGCGAGCCGTTCACCGTCGCGCGCTCGTCGTTTGAGATCAACGCCTCCGCGGGCGGCAGCATCTTCCCGGTCGATGCCGAGAACCACGCCGAGCTCGTCGACCACGCCGACCAGGCCATGTACGTTGCCAAGCGCAACGGTGGCGCTCGGATGGTGCTGTTCGACGAGCCCGAAAGCCATTCCGTGCTCGAGCTCGAGGCCACGCTTCGGGCTCGCCGGGCGCTGGCCAACGGAGAGCTAGAGCTGTTCTACCAACCGGTGGTGGAGATCGCCGACGGCGGCGGCCTCGGCAGCCTCGAGGCGTTGATCCGCTGGCGCGACGCCGATCGGGGCCTGCTGCTGCCCGAGGCGTTCCTGCCGTTCATCGAGCACTCGCCGCTGGTGGAGGAGATCGGCGAGTGGGTGTTCACGGAGATCTGCCGCCAGCTCGCGCGGTGGCGCGAGCGAGGGTTCGCGCCCCGGGTCAGCTTCAACATCCCGGCGCGACAGCTCGAGCGCCCGGGGTTTGCCGAGTTCGTGATCCGCACGGCCGCGGAGAACGGCGCCGATCTCCCTTGCCTCGCGGCGGAGATCACCGAGACCAGCCCGGTCGCGCTCGAGGACGTGCTGCCGACGCTGACCAGGCTCCGGGAGGCGGGATTCGTGCTCTCGCTCGACGACTTCGGCACCGGCTACAGCTCGCTTGCTCGCCTGCGCGCGATGCCGTTCACGCTGCTCAAGACCGACCGCAGCTTTATGGCCGGGATCCCCGGCGACCCGGTGGCCGAGGAGCTGCTCGAGGGGATCATCTCGCTCGGGAAGACGCTCGGGATGACGGTGATCGTCGAAGGGGTCGAGACGGTCGAGCAAGAGCGTGAGCTGCTCCGTCTCGGGTGTCGTGCCGCCCAGGGTTTTCACCTCGGCCCGCCGGCACCGCCGGACGAGATCGAGGCTCGGTGGGCGGCGGTCTCGTCCAGGACCATCTAGTCGCTGTTGCGGCGCGGGCGCTCGTCGGCGCTCGTCGACGGCAGCGCGTAGTAGGCGGCGAGCCCGAAGCAGATGGCGAGCGTTATGTAGGGCGAGACGATCGCCAGCACGGTCGCCACGAGGTACGGGATCAGGCCGAAGAACGAGCGCGTGATGATCGATCGGCGCTGCTCGAGCGTCAGATCGGGGCCGAGCAGGTGCGGCTTGGCGAACAAGATGTGGCGGTTGAGCGTGAGGAAGAAGATCGACATGACCAGGAACGACCCGGCGTAGACCGCGGCGGCCAGGTGCTCGCCCTTTGACTCCTTGAGGTAGGCGGCCATCAGCGAGGTGGCGAATGGCAGCGCGGCGATGCTCAGCAGCAGCAGCAGGTTGAGCACGAGGATCGAGTGATCGGCCTCGCGCAGCCGGTTGATCATCGCGTGATGGTTGATCCAGATGATCCCGATCGTGATGAACGAGGTCACATAGGCCGCGTACGTCGGCCACATCTTCAGCAGCGCGTGGCCTAGCGATTCGCCCGTGGTGACGCTCGGGACCTTGATGTCGAGGACGAGGAGCGTAATCGCGACGGCGAGCACGCCGTCGGAAAACGCCTCGAGCCGGTTCTTGCTCACGACGAGGAGTTCGTCGGCGCGGCGGAGGCTCCTGTTCGAGGGTGCGCGGTCAGGCCGCGGCCGCGACCCGAGCGTCAGCCAGGCGCGGCAGTCGCTCGCATCAGCCGCTCGCCTCGGCGGGGGCGAGGATCGCGTCGAGCTCCTGGAGCTGTCTCCGCACGCCGCCACAGACCTGCTCGCAGAGGTCGAATACGCCCGGATCGGCGATCGCGTAGCGGCTGTGGTTGCCATCCTTGGTGCGGCTCACCAGGCCTGCCGCCAGGAGGATTCCGAGGTGCTTGGAGACGTTCTGCTGGGAGGCGTTGACCGCCTCCTGAAGCTCGCCGACGGTCGCGTCCCCGGACCGGAGCTGGTCCAGGATCTTGATCCGCATCGGCTCTCCGAGGACGCGGAAGCGCTGGGCGATCAGCTCGATGAGCGGCTCGGGGAGGGGGTGAGGAACCAACCAGTCAGAACTCATGCCGGAACTGTAGCACAAACAAACAGTTGTGTAGTTGACAAGCGCCCGCCGAGCGAGTACGCTGCACATAGACCACTATACAGTTGTGTAGACGTGAAAAGAGACGACATGCCATTCACCGCGACAGCGCAATCAATCTGCGGAACCCTCCGCCACGAGGTCGACGTCAACGGCCGGCACACCATCATCACCGACGAGCCAGAGAGCGTGGGCGGCAGCGATCAGGGCCCGGCCCCGCACGAGCTGCTCGCTTCGATGCTCGCATCGTGCATCTCGACGATGATCGTGCTCTACGCCCAGCGGCGCGACTGGGAGCTCGGAGAGGTAAGTGTCGACGTCAACTACGACCCCGAGAGCACGCCGCGCCGGGCGCATGTCGTCGTGCACCTGCCTGCCGGACTCACTCCCGATCAGGAGACTCGGCTGCGCCGCGTCGCCGCCACCTGCCCCGCCCGCCGCGCGCTCGAGAGCCCGTGGGAGTTCGAGGAGGAGTTCCTCGTCGATCAGGCGGCGATGGCGGCGAACTGACCGTCGAGCGCGGCGAGAACCGCGGCGCGGTGCTCCGCATCGCGGCAGACGGCGACGACCGCACCGCCCGATCCGGCGTAGTTGGCGCTGGCCCCGCGGTCCCTGGCCGCTCGGATCAAGGCCACGTGGCGCGCATCAAGGTGCATCATCCGCTGGCGCGCGTCGAAGCTCGCGTCGGCACAGCGCGCGAAGGCATCGCGATCACCGCGCTCGAGCGCCGCGCGCGCCTCGCGGGCCGCCCGGGCCAGCGCGCGCATACCCTCGGCCACCGTCGTGTCGCCGCGCGCGAAGCGCGCCCGCAGCCCGTCGTGGACCGGTCCCGAGTCGGCCGCCGCCTCCTCGCGCCAGGCGATCACCAGAGGCGGCAGCGTCTCCGGATCGAGCGGCTCGAAGCGCATCGCGGCGAAGTCCATGAAGGTCAGGCCGCCGTAGGCCTGGGCGATCCGATCCTGCAGGCCGGCCGCGATCCCCAGCTCCTCGGTCTCGACCGCGAGCGCGAACGCGGCCAGCCGCTCGGGGGTCACGCTCACGCCGAGCAGGTTGCACAGCGCGCGTGCCGTGGCGATCACGATCGCGCTTGAACCTCCCAAGCCGACGCCCCACGGGATCGTCGTCCTCCAGCTCACGCGGGCGCACAGCGCGCGCTGGTCCCACTCACGGGCAAACCGCCGCACCGTCGCCGCCACGAGCTTGCTCGCGGGTTCCGCCGACGGCTCGGCCGCCATCCGGGCTTCGGCCTCGGCGGCGAAGCGCTCGATCGACACCGCGAGGACCGCGCCGCCGTACCCGTCTGATGGATTGCCGGCAAGCGCCGCGCGCGCGGGCGCCCGACCGTATCCGGTCGCCTCACCGGTACTCATCGAGCAGCGTCATCACCGAGTCCCGCAGGCGCTCGCCGAAGCGTGGGTCCCTGAGCACATGCTCGACGAACGTCGCGCAGTAGCTCTCGACCGAGCCCGTGTCGTGCCGGCGCTCGCCCGGACCGAGCGGGACGGCGAGGACCTGCCCACCATCGTCGATCACTCGTTGTAGCGCGCTCGCGAGCTGGATCTCGCCGCTCGCGTCGGGGGGCGTGTCGCGCAGCGCCGCGAACACCCGCCGGCCGAACACATAGCGCCCCATCACCGCGGTGCGGCTGTCCAGCGCTCCCGGCTCGGGTTTCTCGACGACGCGCTCCACGGCGAACGTCCCGCCGTCATCGTCAGCGCCAACCGCGATCCCGTAGCGCTGCACCGCCCCTCGATCGACCTCGGTCACGGCGAGCGCCGCGTCCGCCCGTCCCTCCTCGTAGGCCTCGATCAGCCTGGGCACGATCCCGCTGCCCGCCGAGGGGGGCGTCTCGATGATCGCGTCCCCCAGCGCGACCACGACTCCCGGCTGCTCGCTGAAGTGCTCGGCGTAGCGGAGCGCGTCGCCCAGTCCGGCCGCCCGCGCCTGGCGCGTGTAGAAGATCTGCAGGCCAGTGCGCGGGTCGATCAGCGGGTCCATGCCGAGCTCGGGCTGGGCGTCGAAATGGTCCTCGATCGCCCGCTTGCGTCGGCCGGTCACGAACAGCACGCGCGCGATCCCTGCCCGCACCAGCTCCTCGACGACGTACTGGACGACCGGCTTGTCGGCGATCGGCAGCATCTCCTTCGGCTGCGAGCGGGTGGCCGGAAGCAGGCGCGTGCCGAGCCCTCCGACCGGGATCACCGCATCGGTGATTGCGCTCACGCCAGGGACGCTACGCGACCTTGCGGTCGGCACCGGCCGGCCTGCTGCCGAGCGCCTGGCGATAGCCCCCGGCGAGTCGCTCGAGTGCGACCTCCCAGCTCCGCCCCCGCACCGCTTCCAGCGAGGTCCGCCGCAGCCGCTCGCGCATGAGCGGCGACTCGACCAGCGTCTGGATCGCGTCGGCCAGAGACTCGGCCGTCGGATCGACCAGGAGACCGGTCTCGCCGTGCTCGATCAGCGAGCTCGGGCCGCCCTCATCCACGGCAATCACCGGCAGGCCGCTGGCCTGCGCCTCGAGCACGACCTGACCGAAGGTATCGGTTCGGCTGGCGAACACGAACATGTCGGCCGAGGCGTAGGCGCGAGCGAGCTCCTGCCCGGCGAGCCAGCCGAGAAAGGTGGCGTGGTCGCCGAGGCGCTCGCGGAGCCGGTCCTCCTCCGGGCCTCCGCCGGCCAGGACGAGGTGCAGCCGCGGGTCGCGCCAGCGTGCGGCGAGAAACGCGTCGGCCAGCAGGTCGACGCCCTTCTCCTGAGTCAGCCGTCCGGCGTAGAGCACGTTGACCTCGCCCGCCAGCAGCCCCTCGATCCGGAGCTGTGGGCCGAAGCGCTCGAGGTCGACGCCGCGGTCCCAGCGCCCGATCCGTCCGGCGTCGATCCCGAGCGAGCGCAGGCGCTCGTCGCTGGCCGGGCTCGGCGAGAGCACGACATCGCATTGGCCATAGAACCTGCCCAGCGCGATCGCCGCCAGCGTCTCGAGCTGCCGGCGCCCACTGCGCAGGCCGGCATACGCGGCCAGCTCGGTGTGGTAGCTGCCGAGCAGCGGCAGCTCGAGGACGCGCGCGAGCAGGGCCGCCTCGATACCGGCGGGGCCGGGGGCTACCACGTGGACGATGTCGTACCGTCCGTCGGCCAGCGACTCGACGATCGCTGGCAGGCTCGGGACTCCGATCTCCAACCCGTTGTAGAACGGGATGTCGACGTCGGCCACCGCGCTGAGCCTGCGGTCGACGTCCGGGTCGGTTCCGATCACCTCGACCTCGAAGCCCGGGACGCCCCGGTCGCGAATCTGCTGGAGCGTGTGCGTGACGCCGTGCATACCGCCCACGCCGTCGGCAACCAGCGCCACCCGCGGCCTGTCCCCGTCGCTGCGCGTGAGCTTGGCCTTCTCGCGGCCGAGGAAAGCCCCGGCGGCGGCGTAGGGAATCGCCGGCACGCAGGCGTCAAACAGGCCGAGCGCGCTCTTCGACAGCTCGATCGTCCCGGACTGCACGATCTCGAGGACGTCGGCGACGACCGCCGCGAGCTTGCGCTCGTGGATTCGCTTGGCGCGCCGGTACAGATCCGGGTGGCTGAGCTGCCCGTCCTGGAGCTGGCGCAGCAGCTCGCGCTCGTCGATGTCCAGATCCATGGACACCAGCCAGGCGCGGAGCAGCGCGAGGGCATCCTCCGGGCCGAGGTCCGTCCGTGACGAGCCGTGACGGATGTCACCCTCGCTCATCACCCGCTCAACGATCTTCAGTACCGCGGCCGGGTCAGGGCGGCCGGCGTCCTCGCCGCGGCCGAGCGCCCTGATCGCGAGCGCCATAGCGGCGTGGGTCCACTTGGCCGCACTGCCCTGGTCACCGTGGGCATCGGCGCGGCCTCCGCGGATATGGGCGAGAAACTCTTCGGGCGTCGCCGCTCGCGGGGTCTCCGTGAACGTGCGCCCGATATCGATTCCGGCGTGATCGTCAGAGCCCCCGATCGGCGTACCACCGTGGGTCTCGATATAGACGAACGCCGGCAGGTTCAGCTCCTTTGCACGCGAGCCGTTGCGCGTCTCCCAGATCGGGAACAGCTGCGCGAGCCGGCGCCGGTGCCGGGCCGTCAGCGGTGCCTCGACCGCGTAGAACGGGTGCGCGAGCGCCGCCGTGATCCCGCGATCGTGCAGGTACTCGGCGCACGCCTCCACGTCGCCGCGATGGTCCTGCAGCCATTGATGGTCCTCGGGGGTGATCCCGTAGCAGAGCACGTGGACCGCCTGCGGCTCTCCCCGGAACCACACGGTGAGCTCCTCTGAGATGAAGGTGTCCGGCAGGTGCTCGAGCTCGAGTACGCCTTCGATCGTGTCGTGATCGGTGATCGTCACGAAATCCATCCCCCGGCGCTTGGCCAGCTCGTAGACCTCCTCAGGCGGCGTGGCGCATTCAGGCAGGTGCAGGGAGCGCTGGATCCCAAGCTTCGACAGCTCCGACGCCGTCGAGTGGACGTGCATATCAGCCCTTGTCTTTTCGTTCATGGACACAGGATTGCCCTGCAAAGCCGGGCGTTCGTGAAGAACGAGGGCAACTCTTGTGACCTTTTCGTGAACGCGTGCATGGGCCGCAGGCTTCTCCGAGAACCTTGAGGAGATGACGATCTCGGCGTCCGATCGGGCCGTGTTGGCGCGCGGGGACCTGCGCGTGGAGGTCGCGCTGCGCCCTTTCTCGATCACGGTGAGGCGCGCAGGCCGGCGGCTGCTGCGCGCTGCCGGGGCCTGGGCCGCCGACGGCGAGATTCACGACCTGTTCGTGCGCTTCACCGAGGGCGTCGTTGCTCGGGAGGAGATCAGCCTGGTGGAGCGCGCCGTGCGCGCATCGTTGCTCGCCGGATCCGGCCGAGAGCTCACGCTGGCGCTGCGCTTCAGCGGCGGGCGCTCGGGCACCCTGACGATCACCGTCGCCGCCGAGGACGAGATCGCGCTGACGCTCGAAGCCGAGGGCGCACCGCTGCGGCTCGCGCTCGACTGGGACCGGCGCTCGGCTGAGCGGTATGTCGGACTCGGCGCCCGGCACTGCACCCAGCTCGACCAGGCCGGGCGGGTGATCCAGCTGGGCGCCGACCGTCGCTACACCGGTCCCGACTGCCCACCCGAGATGCTCGCCGAGGGCGGGATTCCGCAGGGTGATTGCGCCCCGGCTCCGTGGCTCATCTCGAGCCGCGGATATGCGGCTCAGCTCCTGACCTCCGCCAACGGAGTCCGCTTCGACCTGGCGGGCGACCGCGCGTCGGTGTCCGCGCGCGCGTCGGCGGGACCGCTGCGCCTGCGGCTGCTGTGCGATCCGACCCCGGCCGCGCGCCTGCGGTCCTACTGCCGACTCACCGGTTTCCCGATGCTGCTCCCGGAGTGGGGCTACGGGTTCTGGAAGAGCCGCGACGTCCACGAGCACCAGGACGACGTGCTCGATGACTTCAACGGGTTCCGTCGCCACCGCATCCCGCTCGACGCGATCGTGATCGATTCGCCGTGGGCGACCCAATACAACACCTGGGAGTTCAACTCGCATCAGTTCCCCGACGCACCGGGGATGATCTCGAGCATGCGCGCCGACGGCGTGCGCACCGTCGTGTGGGTCACGCCGTGGGTCAACCTCGACTCGCGCGACGGCCAGATCCCGCCCCAGCCCGAGTCCGAGCGACTGCACCGCGAGCCGGCGACCAACTACGCCCCGGCCGCGGCCGCCGGGCATTTCGTCGCCGAGCCCTCGGGGGAGCCGTTGGTGACCCAGTGGTGGATGGGAACCGGTTCGCCGGTCGACTTCACCTCCACGGCCGCGGAGCGGTGGTGGCGCGAGTCGGCTCGGCGCGTGCTCGAACTCGGCGTGGAGGGGATCAAGGCAGACGATGGCGACGGCTACTACATCCCCGATCACGTCCGCCTCTCCGACGGTCGCGCCGGTGCGGCCGCCGCCTGGGCGCTCGGCGCTCTGCACCGCGGCTGCCTCCAGCGCGCTCTGGACGAGGTGCATCCCGGCAGCGGGGTGCTGTTCGGCCGCAGCGGCTGGAGCGGCCAGCACGCGGTCGGCCACACGTGGGGCGGTGATCAGGCGTCTGACTTCTGGTCGCTGCGGGTGCTGCTGGTCGCGAGCCTGAGCGCGGCCTGCAGCGGTTTCTCGAACTGGTCCCACGACGTCGGCGGTTACCTCGGCCATCGCCTGGTCGAGCGCTGCCCCCCGGAGCTGCTGGTGCGCTGGCTTCAGTTTGGCTGCTTCACGCCGCTGATGCAGGCCCACGGGCGGATGCCGCAGGAGCCGTGGAGGTACGGCGAGCGGGTCCTCGACCTGTATCGCGGTTACGTGCTCCTGCACGAGATGCTCGTGCCCTACGTGCGCGCCGCCGCCACGACCGCGGCGCGAACCGGGCTGCCGATCATCCGTCCCCTATGCCTGACCGATCCCGAGGATGGGCGGGGCTGGTCGATCACCGACGCCTATGGCTACGGGCCCGCCCTGTGGGTCGCGCCGGTCCTCGACGAGGGCGCGCGCGAGCGCGAGGTGGCGCTGCCGCGCGGGGACTGGATCGAGACGTGGTCGGGCGAGCACGTCCGCGGTGGGGGCGAGGTGATCGCGCCGTCGCCGCTCGAACGCGTTCCCGTGTGGGTGCGGAGCGGATCACTCGTGGTCACCTATCCGGCGGAACACGTGGCTCGAGGCCTCGGCGACGTCCCCGAGCGCGAGCGTCCGCTCGTCGCCACGCTGTGGGGCACGCCCCGGCTGGGGCATACCGCGGTCAGGCTGGCGGACGGAACCCGTATCGCCTGGCGGCGCGGCCGGTGGTCGGTGAGCCCGGAGCGCGACGTCAGCTTCGCTTCGCTCAGCTGACCCGCTTGAGCTTGTGCGCGAGCACGTCCTGGGTTGCTCCCCAGAGGGCCTTACGCGCTGGTAAACGCCTTCGGCGGCTCTGCGAATGAGGCGGCCCCCTCGTCGAGCCCGAAGCGCGCGTGCAGTCGGCGCAGGGGCGCCGGCGCCCACCAGTTCCACTTGCCGAGCAGCTCCATCAGCGACGGCACCAGCAGCGCCCGGACGATCGAGGCGTCGATCAACACCGCGAGCGCCGCGCCGAGGCCGAGCTCCTTGATGAACACAAGCTTTGAGGTGGCAAAAGCACCGATCGCTACTGCGAACAGCAATGCGGCGGCGGTGACGATCCGCCCCGTGCGCTCGAGCCCGATCGCCACCGCCTCGGAGTCCGAGGCACCGCCGTCGCGAGCCTCCTTGATGCGGGAGAGGAGGAACACCCCGTAGTCGGTGGCGAGCCCGAACGCGACTGCGAACAGAAGGATCGGCTGAGTGGCGTCGAGCGCGCCCTCGCTGTGGAACGAGAGCAGGCCCTGCAGGTGGCCGTCCTGGAAGATCAGCACCAGGATCCCGAACACGGCGCTGAGCGTCAGCGCGTTCATCAGCACCGCCTTGACCGGCAGCACGACCGAGCCCGTCATCAGGAAGAGGATGATCATCGTCGAGGCGATCACGATCCCCAGCACCGCGGGCACGTGGACGGCCAGACTGTGCTCGAGGTCGACGAACGACGCGGTCTGGCCCGCGACACCGATGTAGAACGGCCGCTCGATCGCGCGGATGCGGTGGACCAGCTGCTGGGTCGTGCTGCTGAGCGGCTCTTCGCTCGGGGCCACCGCCATCAGGGCGTTTGCGGCTCCGGCGTGCTGGGCCGGGGACACGGCCGAGACATCGGGAAGGCGCCGGATCTCGGCCGCCAGCTGGGTGACCTGCGGTGAGCTCGCCGGTGCGCCCACGACGACCTCGAGCGGCGCCGTGCGGTTGGGCGGGAACTCCGACTTCAGCGCCTGGTCGACCTGCTTGGCGCTCGCGCTCGCCGGGAGCACGCGCGCGTCGACCGAGATGAACCTGATGCCGGTGAACGGGATGCCGAGCACGATCAGGACGGCCGCGCTGGAGAACGCGACGCGCCCGGGGCGCCGCATCACGAGCTGTGACAGGCGGTACCAGGCGCCACTCTGGGCGGGGCGGGCGTCGCGGTCGGCCGCCCGGGCCAGTCGGCGCGGCGCCAGCGCGTTGACGCGCGGGCCGAGCACGGACAGAAGGGCCGGTAGGACGATCAGCGCGAGCGCGGCGGCGAGCAGGGCGACAAGCGCGCCCGCGATGCCCATCGAGTAGAGGAAGCGCTGCGGGAAGATGGCCAGCGACGCGATCGCCGCGGCCACCGTCACCGAGCTGAACAGGATCGTGCGGCCCGAGGTCTGCATCGTGCGGATCAGCGCCGCGGCGCCGAACCCGCGCGTCGCCGCCTCCTCGCGATAGCGCGAGACGATGAACAGGCTGTAGTCGATCGCCAGCCCGAGCCCGAGCCCGGTGACAAGGTTGAGCGCGAACACGGATAGGTCGACGAAGTTCGAGACGATACGCAGCGCCAGGAACGTGGCCACGATCGCCAGCCCTCCCAGCAGCGGCGGAAGCAGCGCCGCCACGAGCGAGCGGAAGAACAGCAGCGAGAGCAGGAAGATGATCGGGAAGGCGAGCAGCTCCGCGTGTGCAAGGTCGTTGCTGACCTGGGTGTTGGCCTGGGCGTTCGCCATCGCCTGCCCGCCCAGAGTCACGTCGTGCTGGGAGCGGAAGTCGTTCTGGATCTGCTGGGCGACGTCCTTGAGCGCCCGGTCGGAGAGAGGCCGGAAGTACGCCAGGGCGTAGGTCGATCGCCCGTCGCGGGAGACCATCCCCGGGTTATGGGCGTCGTAGAAGGTGACGACCCGCGCCACGTCGGGCTGGCGGCGGAGCTGCGCCGCCACCTGTTCGACGCGTCGCTGCGCGGCTGGGCTCGCGACCGGTCCGGAGCGGACCAGCGCGACGATCCCGGCGTCGATCTGCCGGCCCGCGGCGGCCTGGAAGCGGTTGGTGGCCTGGACCGACTGCGTCGCGGGATCGTTGGCGCCGTAGGGGCTGAGCCGCTTGGCGACGCCGAAGCCGAACGCGCCGGCGACGACGGCGCCGATCACAGCCAGGATGAGCACCCGGCGGCCGTTGGCGTACAGGAAGGTGGCGAGTCGCGTCAGCATCGCTACTCCTTTTCCGTGAGGCCGGCCTCGGCCGCCGTGCACCATTCGATGAACGATCGCGTGTGGGTGATCCCCAGGTCGAGCGTCATCGCCGGCCCCGGGACCATCTCGTGTGCGTGGGCCTGGAGCTCGAGCAGCTGGCCGAGCTTGCGCTCCATACGCAGCCGCATGGCACGGATGTTCTCCACCCGCTGCTCGGGCAGGACCTCGGAGAAGAACAGCTTCAGCATCCCCTCGTCACGGAGCTCGTACAGCGGCTCTGCGTCGGAGGTGAGCCAGCTCCGAAGCGCGTCGCGCCCGGCCTCCGTCAGCTCATATACGGTCCGCGCCCGGCCGCCAGTCGGCTCCGAGCGCCCCCGCACGAGCCCCTGATCCTCGAGCCGCTTGAGCTCGGGGTAGATCTGCCCGTAGCTCGCGGCCCAGAAGTGGCGGGTGGACTTGTCGACGAGCTGCTTGATGTCGTACCCGGAGGTCACTCCCAGCGCCAGCATCCCGAGGATCACGCGCCCCGTGGGGGTGAGGTCCGGAGGGGTGGCTGGCTCGGGTTGGCCTGGCATACCTCGGAAAGATATATCGGTCCGAGATATATGTCAAGGGGTGAGGCTGACATCGGGTGGCGGGCTGGCCGGGGTCCTCGCCGAATTGGTCCCCGAGCGCGCTCAGCGCCACGGGAGCGGGCGGGCCGGCGGGTCCCCATAACCTCGAAACCCGTCCGGCGCCCCGCGAGCATTCGAGGTTAAGTCTGCTCAGCAGACCCAGACCGCCATCCCCGCCCCGCCAGATCCGGGTTTTCGAGGCTATGCGTATCCGGTTTGCTGGCGACTGGGGCGGGAGAAACGCAACAAACTCGGGTCCGCGATCGTGTGCGCGGCTCGAGAGTCACGCTGACGGGGAGTTTCCAGCCTCGGTCAGGCTGGGCGACGCGGCTTTGGGCAGAAAGTCCGGCACCCGCCTGCCAAAGACCTCACCGCCCGAGCCGCCCAGCGCCTATGGAGCCAACCGGACAACCGGACACGGCGTCCCCAGCAACCCCTACTTCCGCTTGCCCTCCCAGGCGTCCGCGAGCAGCTCCCGCAGCGCCACCGCATCCGCTCGCGCCAGGTCGACCCGGACGGCCGCGAGCCGCTTGCCCCACCAGACCTGGCTGCAGAGCTCCGGATCGGCCTCAACGGCGGTCAGGATGCCCGGCTCGTCGAGCATCACGTTCATGTGCTGCTCGTCCCACAATGTGGCGAAGATGCGGCCGTCGACGCGGAAAGAAGGGCGGCCGTGGTGGTCGCGCTCGACGGCGCCGTCAAGCGCGAGCGCGATGGCGCGGGCCTCCTCGGTCGTGATCACGTCTCGAAGTATGCTCGCGCCGTGCACTTCGGCGAGCTCACCGCGCCCGAGCAGCGGGTCCTCGGCTGTCTGATCGAGAAGCGCTGGACGACGCCCGACCAGTACCCGCTCTCGCTCAACGCGCTTCGGCTGGCCTGCAACCAGTCGACCAACCGCGATCCCGTGACCAGCTACGACGAGGCGACCGTCCGCGACGCGGCCCAGCGCCTGTTCCGCTACGGACTCACGCGGCTGGCCAGCGGGCACTCGAGCCGTGCGACCAAGTACCGCCACCTCGCCGAGGAGGCGCTGGGGCTCGGCCGTGAGGAGCTCTCGGTGCTCGCGGTCCTGCTGCTCCGCGGCCCTCAGACGCCAGGCGAGCTCAAGGCGAGGACCGACCGGATGGCGCAGATCGATTCGCTTTCGGAGGTCGATCGCCTGCTCGGCGTGCTGATCGAGCGCGGGTACGTCCGGCGGATCGGACGCCGCCCCGGTCAGAAGGAGGACCGCTTCGAGCAGCTGCTCGGCGGCGCGGGCGGCGGGACCGAGCGGGCGCCAAGCGTGGAAACCGCGCCGGCACCGCACGCGGACACCGAGCGGGCGCCAAGCGTGGACACCGCGCCGGCCTCGCACGTCGAGCCCGGAGCGCCGGACGGCCGCGACGACCTCGAGGCACGCGTCGCGGCGCTCGAGGCCGAGGTGGCCTCGCTCCGCTCCTCGATCGACGAGCTCAACGGCTAGACGTCTCGATTACTGAGGATCAAGCGCCCCGGGTCGTGGGTCTGCTCGATCGCCCGCAGCCGCGAGAAGGTCTCGGCGTCGAACCCGGACGCGGGGTCCGTCCCGGCCACCGCTGAGCTCAGCAGCGCCCGCTCGGCCGTCCACGGCCTGAGCCGCTCGCGAACCTGTCCGATGCAGCCGTCAACCGCGGCGCCCACCTCGGGCGAGGGCGCGGCGCCGCTGGCGAAGCACGAGTAGCGGCCCGGTAGCGTCGCCAGCGCCCCATGGCCGTCGGGTGCCCGGGAGAGGGCGCCGCCAAGGTGGCGTATCTCCACGACAGTCAGGGCCGACACGGCTTCCGATCCGAGCAGCTCAGCGATGGCCTCGAAGGCCTCGGTGTCGAGGTCGTCGAAGAGGAATCCGCCGCCGCTGGCCGGAGACGGCGTCTCGGGATCGCCGGCGATGCGGACGAGCTCGGCCGGCTCGAGCGCCTTGCAGGTGTCGATCACCTCGCCGGTGCCGCGCAGTGAGGCGAGCCACTCGACGCCCTCGGCCTCGGGGCCGAGGTTCACCGCGATGATCCCAGCGAACTTGCGCCCGCGCAGCGGTGGCGGCGGGCCGTCGACGTCCGGCACAGACAGGTACCGGAACACCAGGCTGAGCGTCTCGGGCGCCTCGCCGGTCAGGGCCTCGAAGCGGCGCAGCACATCGCGGGCGCTCTCAGCGGGCCACAGGATCATGCCGCCGTAGGCGTCGGGGACGTCATGGGTGACGAAGTCGATCGAGGTCACGATCGCGGACCGGCCGCCACCGCCCCGCAGGGCCCAGAAGAGATCCGGATGCGCGCCGGCGTCCGCGCGCACCGACTCGCCCGACGCGAGCACCAGGTCCAACGCCGCGACGTTGTTGCAGGCAAGTCCCCGCGTCCGGCTCAGCCAACCGATCCCGCCGCTGAGCGCGAGTCCGGTCGCCCCGACGGTGGTGGCGAAGCCGAGCACGGGAGCGCGACCGTGGGCGCCGGCGGCATCGGCCAGCTCGCCCGCCATCGCCCCGGCCTGTGCGCGCGCTACACCCCGGTCCGGGTCGAAGCTGACCTCTCGCATGCTCGATGTCCTGAGCAGCAGGGCGTCCTCTAGCGGACCGAGCGGCTCCGAGCCGTGACCGGTCGCCTGAGGTGCCACGCGGAGGCCGTTCTCCGCGGCGAAGGCAACCGCCGCCTGCACATCGTCCACCGACGCCGCCTCGAGGACCGCGGCGGGTCGTTGGTCGACGAACAGATTCCAGGAGCGCCGAGCCTCGTCCCAGCCTTCCTCCCCGGCCACGGTGAGGGCGCCGTCGACGGCGCCGCGGAGCTTGTTGTAATTGCGATCGCTTGGGTTCATGGCGACAGGGTGCCCAAGAAGCTCAGGTTGGCAACGCGAGACCGACGAGATAGGTGGCGCCGCCGACGATCACCCCGGCCAGGGTCATCTCGAGACCGGCCGACCACCAGGAGCGGAGCGTTACCAGCGACTTCGCCGCGCCGACCAGGAAGTGGGCGATGAGGGAAACGACCGCCGCCGCCACGATCGCGGTGGTGCCGGTCGTGATCATGAACGGGATCACCGGGACGAGTGCGCCGAGCCCGGTGGAGATGCCGGCGGCCAGCGCGGCCTGGACCGGATCCCCGCCGCTGTCGATTCCGGCCCCGAACTCCTCCACGGCCAGTGCCTGGAGCATCGCATCGGGGTGCTGGGACATGCGCTCGGCGAGCTCGTTGGCGGTCTTCTCGTCGATCCCCTTGAGCTGGTAGAAGAGCGACAGCTCCTCTTTCTCCTCCTCGGGGTGCTCGGTGATCTCCTGGCGCTCGCGCTCGATGTTCGCGGCGTGAACCTCGGCCTCGGAGCGCTCGGCCAGAAACGCGCCAGTCGCCATCGAGAGCGCCGAGGCGATCGCACCGGCAAGGCCGGCCGTGAGGACTGCGCTCGAGCCTCCGGTCGCTCCCGACACACCCGCGACGATGCCGAAGACGGCGGCGAGCCCGTCGTTGGCGCCGTAGATCGCGCCCGAGATCCAGCCACCGCCGGTCTGGTGCCACTTCTCGCGGCCAAGGATCCGGTCCAGACGCGCTCGCGCGCCGGGCACCGCAAGCGGCGCTGCATCGCCGCCACGGTCAGATGATCCGGATCGGATCTCCTGGACGGCGAGCGAATGCGAGCGCTCCTCCTTGCGGATGTCGCGCAGCAGGGTGTCGGTGACCGGGTCTCCGGTGGAGCGCTTGTACAGGTCGTCGACCTCCTCATCCTCCGCCGCCTCGCGCGCGGCCAGCAGCCGATCGACCGGAGCCACCCGGGCCTGAAGGCGCAGCCAGAACGGGACCTGGACCGACTTCGGGTCCGGGATCTCGATGCCCAGCTCGTCCATCCGCAGCTCGAGTCGTTCGCGATGTCCACCCTCCGCCTTGGCCATCCGGCGCAGAATGTCCGCCTCGCGGTCGGGCATCCGGGCTGCGATCAGCTCATAGACCGAGCCGGCAAGGATCTCGCCCTCCCAGGCCTTGAGCAGGCGCTCGCGGACTTCGTCTGCCATTGAATGGAGCGTAACCACGGCTCGCTAGCCTTGCGCGTCGATGGGATCAGCGAGCCGCCATCTACTTGCCGTAGGCGTCCTGGCCGCCGCGCTTGCGCTTGCCGCGTGCGGCAGCTCGACCACAGGCAGCTCGACGGTGTCCGGAAAGCACTCCGGGATCAAGGTCACCCCGGGCGGGGGCAAGGGCGCCACGGCGCCGCCGGTGGCGAAGCGCGCCGTCCCGGCGCTCGTGCCGCCGCCGGGCGCTCCCCCGCGCAGTGTCCACGTGCCGGTGCTGACCTATCACCGGGTGGCCCCACTCAGCGCCGTCGGGCTGACGGACCTGAAGGTGGATCCGGCCAACTTCGTCGCCGAGATGTCGACGCTGCACCGGGACGGCTATCACACGATCAGCCAGGCACAGCTGTTCGACGCCCTTTACAAGGGCACCGCCCTTCCCTCCAAGCCGATCATCATCTCGGTGGACGACGGCTACGTCGACGACGTGACCCGCATCCTGCCCGCGCTCCAGCGCTTCCACATGGTCGCGACGTTCTTCGTGATCACCGGCCGGATGAGCGTGCCGGGGTTCCTCAACGCCGGCCAGATCCGCGAGCTCGACCAGGCCGGCATGGATGTCGGCGACCACACCGCTCACCACGTCGACCTGCGACTGATCACGCCGGCCGAGCTGCACATGGAAACCGCAGGCTCGCGACGGGTGCTTGAGCGTGTCCTCGGCCACCCCGTCTACTTCTTCGCCTATCCGTTCGGCGATTACAACGATGCCGTTCTCGCCGCCGTCCACGCCGCCGGGTTCACGATGGCCTACACAACCGCAGGTGGCACGACCGAGAGCACGGCGGCCCCGCTGACGATGCCGCGCGTGCACGTCGGGCGCGATGAGACGCCCAGCGGTCTCGTCGCGCTGCTCGGCAACGAGTGAGTCCGTGGCCCCGGTGCTCGACTTCCGCGACGCGCAGGTGGACGCGGGGCCGGGCGGGCGGCTCGCCCAGGCGATGCGCGACGAGATCGCGGTCATGTACGACGGGCTCGAGCTCGACGGCGACTCGATGCCTCGCGCCGGTCCGGCCGAGCTGAGCCCGCCGGGCGGGGCCTTCATCGTCGGCTACGGGGGCGACGAGGCGGTCTGTTGCGGTGGCGTCAAGCGCCTCGACGAGCGCACCTGCGAGATCAAGAAGATGTATGTCGTCCCTGAACGTCGGGGGCACGGGGTTGCCCGCGCGCTCCTGCATGCGCTCGAGGACAAGGCACGGGCGCTCGGCTATGACGTTGCCCGGCTGGACACGGGTCCGAAGCAGCTGAGCGCCCGCGGCCTATACGAGGACGAGGGCTACGTCGAGATCGCGGATTTCAACCGCAACCCAGTCGCGGTGTTCTGGGGGGAGAAGCCGCTGCAGTGAGCTCCGCCCGCCGGCGCGCCGTCTCGCCTACAGGATCCCGATCTCGGAGTTGTCGCCGACCAGGAAGCGGTAGGCGCGCGGCTGGCGATGGTCGCGGCCAATGTGGACATTGCGGCCGAGCAGCGAGGACTCCATCCGTCCGGCCAGGTCGCGCACCGATGAGCCGGCGAGCAGGATCGAGTGCTCGACCTCGGCATTCTGGATCTCGCAGTCGCACCCGATGGCGGTGTACGGGCCGACGTAGCAGTCGGTGAGGCGGGCGCCGGAGCCGATGATCGCCGGCCCGCGGACGGCGGAGCGCTCGAGCCTCGCTCCGGGCTCGATCACGACGCGGCCGTCTACTTGGGAATCGACCAGTTGGCCCTCGACCTTGCCGACGATCGTGTCGAGGACGAGCCGGTTGGCGGCGAGCATGTCGTCGAGGCGGCCGGTGTCCTTCCACCACCCTCGGACGACGTGCGGCTCCACCCGGCGGCCCTCGTCGACCAGGTGCTGGATCGCGTCCGTGATCTCGAGCTCACCGCGCCCGGACGGCCTGATCGCGCGGGCGGCTGCGTGCACGCACGGGGTGAACATGTAGACGCCGACCAGCGCGAGGTTGGTCTTGGGCTCCTTGGGTTTCTCGACGAGCCGCACGACGTGGCCGTCGTCGAGCTCGGCCACGCCGTACTGGTCCGGGTCGGGGACGGGCGTGAGCAGGATAAGGCTGTCCGGCTGGTGTTCGCGGAAGGCGCTGACGAGATCCTGGATCCCGCCCTGAAGCAGGTTGTCGCCCAGGTACATCACGAACGGGGTGTCGCCGAGGAACGTCTCTGCCGTGAGCACGGCGTGCGCGAGGCCGAGTGGCTCGTCCTGCACGATGTACGTGAGCTTGACGCCGAACTGCGACCCGTCGCCCGCCGCCGCACGGATCTCGTCCCCAGTCTCGGGCGCGATGATGATGCCGACGTCGTGGATTCCAGCCTGGGCCATGGCCTCGATCCCGTAGAAGAGGACGGGCTTGTTGGCGACCGGCACGAGCTGCTTGGCGCTCGTGTGCGTGATCGGTCGCAGGCGCGTTCCCTTTCCGCCCGACAGGATCAGTCCCTTCAGTTCTTGCATGGCCGGGAGGGTACCCGGGCGAAACCAACCGGGGCCGGCCCCGCAGGCCGGCCCCCCTAATAAACCCCGCCCAGCTTGCGGTGATCCCACGTCGCGATTTGCTGCGGGACGAACTGGAGCGCGACCCGCTTGGCCGCCTGCGCGCGGATCATCTCGAGGAACTCCGGCTCGCCGCCGCCACCCCCGTATCGCTCGAACAGCGCGGCGCCGAACTCGGTCACGTGGTCGAGCTCGCGATGGATCGCGGTCTGGACCTCGATCATCACCCCGCGCAGCTCGTGATACTGCTCACCGTCCTCGATCTGGAGCGTGGCCCGGGGATCGCGCTCGAGGTTGCGCACCTTCTGCGACTTCGAGTAGGTCCAGGCCCAAATCTCGCCGTCGCGGACCAGGTACCAGAGGGGCATCAGATGCGGCCAGCCGTCGCGACCGTTGGTCGCGCAGATCACGACGCGCTGCTGTTCGAGGAACGCCTCGACCTCCTCGGCGCTCATCTGGATCTGATCGCGCCGGCTCAACCGCTCATCGACGCCGCCGCGGCGCCGATCGCCTCGGCCGCCTCACGCACCGCGTTGCGGGCGTCCTCTGGCTCGAGCACCACCGCGTCGCCGGCCTCCTTGAGGACGTCGCGGACGAGGTAGCGCAGGCCCGCGAACCCTCGCTCGACGATCACCGAGCCGTCCTGGAGGTCCGCCACCACGCGGCGCTCCTCACGCGCCCAGCGGGTCCGCTCGGGCGAGATCCACACCCGTGCGCGCCGGCTCGCGGGAACCTCGCCGGTCCGCGGCCAACCGTCGACATCGGCGGCCGGATCGACGTCGGGCCGTGGCTCGAAGTGCTCGTCGGTCGCCACTGCCGACTTCACCCGGTCGAGCCGGAAGTGGCGCACGCTGTCACGCGAGGGGTCGTAGGTGGCGACGTACCAGCCCTCGCGGCCGTTGATCAGCGCGTAGGGCTCGACGGTCCGGGAGGAGAACTCGTCCTCGTTCTGCTTGTAGTACTCGAACGAGAGCAGGCGCCGCTCGGAGATCGCGCGCGAGACGACGGCTGCGATCTCGGCGTCGTCGCCGCCGGGCGGCGCGACCTGAAGGCCCTCGTGAACGGGGTCCTCGCCCAGCGCCGCGACCACCTTCTCGCGCACCGACGCGAGCGAGCCCTCGGGGATGTGCTCGCCGATCAGGTCGATCGCCGCGACCAGTGCCTTCGCCTCCACCGGAAGCAGTCGCGCCGGCCGCGCAAACGAGTCGCCGTAGGGCTCGGGGTCGACCTCGATCGTCCCGTCCTCGCCGATCTCGGCGTAGAGCACGTAGGTGCCGGCACCGAAGTTCACGACGTTAAGGACCGAGATGTCCTCGCGCAGCTCCTGATCGGAGATGTTCAGCTCACGGCACAGCGCCTCGGCGTCGATCTGCCGGCCCGCGCGGCCGGCGTCGATCAGGATGCTGGCCAGCGTGACCAGCCGGGCGAATCGCTCGGGCCGAATCGCCGCCTCGGGATGGTGCCCGTTGCTGTCGTCAGGGTCGCGCTCCTCGGATGTGGGCTCGCCCAGATCCCCGGCGCGGGCGAGGACCGGCGCCGCAACATCGGGCTCACCGGTGTGCCGCTCGGTCATCAGCCGCAGGCGCTCGAGCAGTTCGGCCGCGAGCTCCGGCGGCCCGGTGATCCGGGCATTCTCCCCCAGGCCGAGCACCCAGGCCACGACCTGGCGGGAGTTGGCGTACGGCGTGACGAACACGATGTCGCCGCCGTCCCCGGCCGGCCGGATCTCCCCGTAGCGTCCGAAGTGGCGCTCGATCTGCCACGCGATGCGGTTTCCGATCCAGATCTCCGCGGTGTCGATGGGATCTCCGAACTGCCAGTCGATCCGGTTCGCGTAGGCGCGCGGATCGAACTCGGCGGGACGCTGGAAGTCGTGCTCGGCCTTGGTCGCGTAGCCGACCTTGCCGCGGATCCGCGAGAGGCGAAAGACCCGGATCGCGTCACGCTCATGCGAGCGGCCGACGACGTAGAACTGCCCGCCCTGGTAGAGGAGCTGGTAGGGGTCGACCCGCCGGGTGCCGAGCTCGTCGCGCTCCATCGTGTAGTAGTCGAAAACGATCGTCTTGCGGCGGAAGATCGCCGTCTCGATCTTGGCCAGGCGCTGCGAGACCTCATGACCGCCGGGGGAACCCGTGATGCCGAGCGCCACCGTGTTCTGCTCAGGCGAGCTCAGGGGGCTTGGCCGGCCCCAGGAGATCTGCTGCAGGGCCAGGCGCAGTGGCTCGGCGTACGCGAACTCGCCGTCGAGCAGCTGGAGCGCCGTGTGCAGCGCAGCCAGCTCCTGGTCGGTGAACTCGATCGGCGGCAGATGGAAGTTCTCGGGCGGGAGGGAATAATTCTCCTGCTCGACCAGTCCGTCCACCGGCTTCTCGACCGCCAGCACAATCCCGAGTGCCTCGAGCTCGGAGCGGTCGGCGTAGAAGCGGCGCGCGAACGCGTCCTCGTTCATCACGCTGTAGCCCTCGACGTCCCGCCTGATCTCCGGCGCCGTCACGGGTCTCCGCTCGGCCATCAGATAGGAGATGAGGGAAAGCTGACGGATCAGCTTTTCGGTGTCCTTCGCCATGTCTGAGCAACTGTAGTTGGGCGGCACGCGCACGCGGGCCGAAGCCAGGTGCACGCCGCGCTATTTGCGCAGATTTGGAGCGAAGTCGTGACGCGGCGTTGTGCCTGCGTTACGCGGCTTCGCGCTCGGATTCGGCCCGCGTCGCGAAATAGGCGCCGCCGCCGATGCCCTTGTCGTACGCGGTCCACTGCTCGCCGGTCGGCAGCTCCTTCTCGAGCCGGTCGAAGCTGCCGAGGCGGCCGCCGAGGTTGTCGATCATGTGGACGAGCGTCGCCTCGCGGGTGCAGGGGACGACCGGGCTTCCGTGCTCAAGCGAGCCGTGATGGCTGAGGACGATGTGGAGCAGGGCATCCTCGAGCTCGGGCGGGAAGCCCTCGAGGCGCTCGATCACCCGGCGAACCCGGTAGTAGCCGAGCGGGATCTCGCCGTACAGGCGACCCCGGTCCGACATCGAGATGGCGCCGCCCTGGAGCTCATACGCCTCGAGCTTGCCGATGTCGTGCAGCAGCGCCCCGGTCACCGCGACGTCGCGGTCGATGCCGGGGAAGGTGGCCGAGATCGCGCCAACCGCCTGGGCCACGCTGAGCGTGTGCTCGAGCAGCCCGTGCCGGTATGCCTGGTGGTACTTCTTCGCCGCCGGCGCGTCGCGATAGCGAGCCCAGCTCGGCGTCTGCTCGCCGAACACGATCGCCAGCAGCCGGCGCAGGTCGGGATTCTGGACCGTCGCGATCAGCTCGCGTAGGTCAGCCTCCATCTGGTCCGCCGCGCGGGCCGGGCCGTCGTGCAGGTCCTGGGGGGTGTACTCGTGCTCGGCCGCCGGACGCACCCGCTGCACGGCGAGCTGGGGGCCGAAGCGCGGATGGATGGAAAACCGCCCAGTGGCATGGACGATCTCCCCTGGGGCGCAGATCTCGCGCGCCTGCTCGACCCCGTCCCAGATCATCGACGGGATGGTTCCGGTCCGGTCGCCCAGCATCAGCTTCAGGTAGTCACCCCCGTCGCGCCGTCTGCGCACCTCGAGATCGCGCACCAGCAGGGCCTGTGCGATCTCAGAACCGTCTGCAAATTCGCGTACTTTCATCGCGCAACGAAGATAGAGTGGCGTGCGGACGGCAGCCAATGGACTCGAGCGCAATCGTCACCGGCGGAACGGGCGGACTCGGCGCCGCGGTCGTCGCGCGCCTGCTCGACGACGGCTGGCGCGTGGTCGTGCCATGGATCGTCGAGCGCGAGCTCGAACGGGTTGAGCAGCGCCCCGGACTCGAGCTGATCCAAGCCGATCTGTTCGACCCCGAGGCGGTGGCCGCGGTCGTCGGTGCCGCCTCGGCCGCAGCGGCCGCGCCGCTGCGGGGCCTGGTCAACCTCGTCGGCGGATTCGCCGCCGGCAACCGGGTGCACGAGACGCCGATCGAGGAGTTCGAGAAGCAGTTCCGCCTCAACCTCCGTCCCACGTACCTGATGACCGCGGCTGCCGTGCCGCAGATGATCGATCAGGGCAGGGGCTCGATCGTGTGCGTCGGGACCCGCGCCGCCCTGCAGCCCTTCTCCGGCGCCGCGGGGTACATCGCCTCGAAGGCGGCCGTGATCGCATTCGCCCACGCGGTGGCGGTCGAGTACAAGCACGACGGGATCCGGGCCAACGCGATCCTCCCCAGCGTGATCGACACCCCGGCCAACCGGGCCTCGATGCCGAACGCCGATCACGATCGCTGGGTCAAGCCGGCCGAGATCGCCGGCGTGATCGCGCACCTGCTCTCGGACGACTCGATCCCGACCAGCGGCGCCGCGATTCCCGTCTACGGACGCGCCTGACGCCGACCGTTTAGCCGACGACGTTCGGGGGCATGCGGCCGACGTGAACGTTCACACCGGCTGCCCGGCCAGCTAGGATCAGGTGCTTATGGAACGTAAGTGGTGGACGCTGCTGGTTGTCTGCGTCGCGACGTTCATGCTGCTGCTCGACATCACGATCGTGAACGTCGCGCTGCCGAAAATCGCGTCCGACCTACACGCGAGCTTCTCGGACATCCAATGGGTGATCGACGCCTACGCGCTGACCCTGGCCTCGCTCCTGCTCACCACCGGCTCCCTCGCCGACCTGCTCGGCCGCAAGCTCGTGTTCTCGATCGGCCTCGGCCTGTTCGCCCTGGCCTCGCTCCTATGCGCGCTCTCCCCAAGCGCACTGTTCCTGATCCTCGCGCGCGCGGGCCAGGGCATCGGCGGCGCGATCATGTACTCCTGCGGGCTGGCCCTGATCGCCCAGGAGTTCCACGGGCGCGAGCGCGGCACCGCGTTCGGGATCTGGGGGGCGACGATCGCCTCTGCGGCGGCCGTCGGGCCGCTGCTCGGCGGGGTCCTGACCGAGGCCTTTGGCTGGTCCTCGATCTTCTTCATCAACGTCCCCATCGGCGCCGCCGCGGTGTTGCTGACGATCGCCAAGGTGGACGAGTCGCGCGACCCGCAGGGCAAGCGGATCGACTGGATCGGAACGGTCACCTTCACCTCGTCGCTGTTCCTGTTCGTGCTGGCGATCATCCGCGGCAACGCCGAGGGCTGGGGCAGCACGCTGATCGTCTCGCTGTTCGCCGCCTCGGCGATCCTGATGGTCGTATTCATCGTCTCGCAGTTCGTCCAGGACGCCCCGATGTTCGACGTCACGCTGTTCCGCAAGCCGACCTTCGGCGGCGCTTCGATCGTCGCCTTCACGATCTCGGCGGCGATGTTCTCGATGTTCCTCTACCTGGTGCTGTACCTGCAGACGATCCTCGGATTCTCGCCGCTGCAGACGGGGCTGCGCTTCCTGCCCTTCACGGTCGTCTCATTCTTCGTGGCGGCGATCTCGGGCAATCTGTCGAACAAGGTCCCGGTCCGGTTCCTGCTCAGTGGCGGGCTGATGCTGACCTCGATCGGGTTGCTCCTCATGCATGGCGTCACGGTCGCCTCGGGCTGGACGGCGCTGCTGCCGGGCTTCCTGGTCGCGGGCGCGGGCGTCGGCCTCGTCAACCCGGCCCTGGCCTCGACGGCGATCGGCGTCGTGCCGCCGCAGCGCAGCGGAATGGCGTCAGGGAGCAACAACACCTTCAGGCAGGTCGGGATCGCGACTGGGATCGCGGTCCTGGGAGCGATCTTCGAGAGCTCGATCTCCAGCCACCTCGCCCCGAAGCTCGCCGGAACCCCGGTGGCCGGCCACGCCGCACAGATCGGGCATGCGGTGGCGGCCGGTGGCGCCGGTCAGGTCCTGAACTCGGTGCCGGCCGGGCGGCGGCACTTCGCGGCCCTGGCGATCCACAGCGCGTTCGTCTCGGCGATGAACGAGATCCTCGTCGTCGGCTGCGTCGTCGCGTTTGTCGGAGCCGTTCTGGCGGTATTGTTGGTCCGTAGCAGTGACTTTGTCACCTACGGCGCACCGGAGCCAGCGGCGGCAGCCGCGGGATGAGGCCGTGATCCAGCCGCTGTTCGAGCATCGCCAGACCCTCGCCGGATACAGCACCCGCGTGCTCGAGCTCGAGGGCGACGGCGTTCCGGTCCTGATGTTCCACGGCTACGCCGACAGCGCTGACACGTGGCGTCACGCTCTGGCCCTGCTCGCCCGCCGAGGGCGGCGCGCGATCGCGGTCGACTTGCCCGGGTTCGGCACCGCCGACCGGCTTCGGCCCGACCCGATCCTGCCTCAGCTCGACCAGTTCGCGGCGGCCGCCATGCGCTACCTGGGCCGCCGCGGGCGCGAGCCCGTGCTCGCGGTCGGCAACTCCCTGGGCGGGTGTGTGGCGCTGCGCCTGGCCGAGCGCCATGGCTCGGAGCTCGCCGGCGTCGTCGGCGTCGCCCCGGCGGGGCTCCAGATGACTCGGCTCCTGCACATCGTGCAACGCGATCCCGTGCTCCGGGCCCTGGTCGCGCTGCCGACCCCGGTGCCGAGCGCGGTTCTCCGCAGCGCCGTCGCGCGCCTGTACACGGGCCTCGCGTTTGCGGTCCCGGGGTCGATCGACCCCGGCGTGATCTCCGCGTTCACCTGGCACCACCGTGATCGGGCGAGCGTGGCGAATTACCTGTCGATTGCTCACCGCCTGATCCCCGAGCTGCGCGATCCGTTTCAGCTCGCCGACATCTCCTCGCGAGTGCTGCTCGTGTGGGGCGATCGCGACCGGCTCGTGTTTCACCAGGGCGCCGATCGAGTCCTGACCACGGTCCCGGGCTCACGGCTCGAGCTGCTGCGTGGCATCGGCCATTGCCCGCAGGTCGAGGCGCCGGATCGGTTCGTCGAGCTGCTGTTGCAGTTCGACTCGGAGCCGACCGCGGTCGCGGCGTAGGGGCGAGCTACAGCCCCGGCGGGTGACGCACGACGAACTGGTTCAGGTTCGGCTCGTCGGCCCGTCGGTTCGACCACCTCGAGCCCGTCTCCGCGAGCGCGACCGTGTCGAATCTGAGCCCGGCCACGTACATGAACGTGTGGCCCGGTGCGGCGAACACCGTGATCCACTTGCCCGGCCCCGGCTGTCCCCAGCTCATCAGCTGACCCGAGGTCATCGTCGTGTTGAGCAGCCCAGCCGCGGCGAACACGAAGCTGAGCGAGCCCGAACAGTCATACCCGGTGTCGATGTAGCGGGCATGGCCACCTCCCCAGACGTAGGGGAGGTGGGCGATCTCGTTGCCGGCCGAGATCACGGCCTGCACCGCGTAAGGCGCGTTGACCGGCGCGATCGCCAACCCGTCCGGGGTAAGCGTCGCCTGGTTCGAGTTCGCCGAGAGCCCACTCGCGGTCAGCTCGCGTCGCACGGCGGCATCGGAGACAGGCTGTGCCAGCCCGCCGGTCGAGGTCGACCCGCCACCGGATGCCGGCCCGACACTGACCGAGGCCGGCGCGCTCGATCCGGCGCCGGAGGGGGAGACGGCGCCCGCCGCCGGCTCGATCGCCTGCGGATGCGCCTGCGGCGCGCCGGACGTCGTCACCGGCGTCGGCTGTGGCGTGGGCGTCGAGCTCGAGCGCTGCTGCGCTCCGCACCCGGACAGCACGACCACGACGGCAAAGATCCACGGTGCGGCTCGCTTGCGCACGAGGCGGAGTATGGCGCGCTCCCCGTGCGCAGGCGTCAGCCGCCTGTCAGTCCTCGAAGTTGCCTCCGTAGAGCGCGAACACGGCACCCTGTGGATCCTGAGCGACGCCGATCGTCCCCGGTCCGATCGGCATCGGACCCATCAGCTGGGTGCCGCCAAGATCGGAGACCCTCGACAGGTCACTAGCCACGTCCGCGCTGCCGAAATACACGAGCCAGTGCGGTGGGACGTCGGGTGGCATCACCGGTCGGATGCCGCCGTTGCCGTGCCCGTCACGGTTCTGGATCACCAGGTAGGGCATCTCCGAGCCCTCCATCGCCTCGGTCGACCAGCCGAACAGCTCCGCGTAGAACCCGGCGGCGGTGTCCATGTCCGTGGTCGCGAGCTCGTTCCAGGACAGCGCGCCGGGCGCGTTGACGAGCGCGGCGCCGATCATTGCCTTGGGCTCCCAGACCATGAAGAAGGCCTGGCCGGGGTCCTGCACGACGGCCATGCGCCCGACGTCGAGGACGTCGAAGGCGGGCGCGTGCACCGTGCCGCCGAGCTGCTGTGCGCGCTCTGCTGCTTCGTCGGCGCTCTCGACCGTGATGTACGAGTTCCAGGCCGGGGGCACGCCCGCGTCGCGCTGCTGCTGAGGTTGGGGTGAGATCGCGGCCACCGGCTTGCCGTCGATCAGCATCACCGAGTACACGACGCCGTCGCCGACCGGGTTGTCCTGCGACTCCCAACCGAACAGCGACGTGTAGAACGCCTTGGCGGCGTCCTGGTCGGTGGTGGCGAGGTCGGTCCAGCTGAACGTCCCTGGTGTGTAATTAGTTCGTTCTGCCATGGACCCGACCCTACCACTGTCTCCGAGCGGCGATCGGGCTCCGGCGTGAACGCGACATAGACTCGTTCCATGTCCGATTTCACGATCAAGAACATCAGGGAGCTGGAGGATGCGGGCGCCGGGCGAAACTCCGGCGTCGAGGCCCGCTTCGCCCGCTCGCACCTCGACTCGGAGCACCTCGGCGTGAGCCTGTTCCGCTACGGGCCCGGCGTCCGCGGACCGTTCGGCCATCGCCACCGTGAGCAGGAGGAGGCCTACGTGGTGATCGCCGGCTCGGGCCGGGCGAAGCTGAACGACGAGATCATCGAGCTCCAGCAGTGGGACGTCCTGCGCGTCGCTCCGAGCACCGCACGGGGGTTCGAGGGCGGCCCCGACGGGCTCGAGTTCATCGCCGTCGGCTCGGACCGGCCCGAGGGCGGCGACGGCGAGCGCGTGGACGACTTCTGGACCGACTAGATGATCTGAGCCGCGGAAAACGCTACGACCGGGCGATCGAGGCCGGATCGATCCGGTCGAGCCGTGTCATCGTGACGCTGGCCTCGAGGTTGGCGCTGGCGCTGCCGCGATAGACGCCCTTGATCGGTGGCACGTCCGGGTAGTGGCGGCCATGGCCGATCTTGACGTGGTTCTCGCCCGCCAGCCCGCGATTGGTCGGATCGGCCCCGACCCACATCGGCTCGCCCCCGCCGGGGACCGGGAGGAGCGCCTCGAGCCACGCGTGCGTGTCGACCTCGACCGACTCCTGCCCGCCGTCCGCCGGGGCGGCGAACAGATATCCGGACACGTATCGGGCCGCGATCCCGTGGTGGCGGAGAAGGCACAGTCCGAGGTGGACGAAGTCCTGGCACACGCCGGCACCGGCCTCGAACAGGTCCGTGATCGTCGAGTCGACGTAGGTGGCTCCCTGGCGGTACTCGAAGCGCTCGGGGATCAGCTCGGAGATCAGCAGCAGCGTCGCCAGCGGACTGGATGCCGCCCGCGTCGTCGCGAGCAGCCCCTCGAGCGCCGGGTGGCCGGGGGCATCATCGGTTCGAAGCAGGAACTCGCCCCCCGCCTCGAGGTAGCTCGGCTCCCTCAGAGCATCCCACGTGGCCTGGGGCGGCTCGTTGGCCGGCCTCGTGGCCACCCGCGCGCGTACGTCGATCGTCAGCTCGCGATGTGGACGCGAGATCTCGAACTCCACGACCTCGGTCCCGAAGTAGTCCGCGTGCCGGTGGAGCCGCACCTCAGGCATCAGCCGCACGCTGAACTCGTCGCAGCGCTGGCGCCCGTTGGCCATTGGCTTGACCCGGAGCGCGTTCAGGTTGTCGACGACGTCGGCGTCGTACTCATAGCTCGTCAGGTAGCGGATGGCGAAGTTCATTTCGGCAATCATGCCGCCACCTACAGATGTACTGCGGCGAGAGCTGCGATGGCGAAGTAGCGGTCGTCGATGTCTCGATCGACGAGCTCGAGCTCACTTTGTACCCGCTCGAGCGTCTCATCGAACGCGCTCTCGGTAGCAGGCGTCCGGCGCTGAAGCTCCAGATCGGCGATCAGCCGGCCGAGTCGCAGGACCGGTGGCGAGGACCTCGGCTGTGCGTCCGCGGCCGCCAGATCGTCACGCAGCGCTTCGATCGACGAGGCCACCGAGCTCGGATACGAGTTGTCGTAGAGGAGGAACTGGGCGACCGGCTCGAGCGTCGGCGGCTGGCGGATCGCCCGACGGTACGCCTGGACGCCGCCGACCGCATGCAGCAGCGCCAGTGCCTCGGACTCGTGGCCACCTTCGATGGGCGGCGGCGGGACGGCGACGCGAAGCATCCGCAGGACCATGTCCGCCTCCTCGATGTGGCCGCCTGCATCGAGGAAGGCGCGCCCCTCGTCGCGGAGCATCGTGCGGTCGACGAGACCCCAGAACAGGGCACAGCGCTCCTTGACCTCCTGGTAGACCGAGTACGGACCGGTCAGGAGGGCTGCCGGGAGGTCATAGCGGCCGAGCGCCAGGAAGAAGGAGTTGAGCGCCTCCCACATCTCAGCCGAAATCACGTCGCGCAGGGTGGCGCCGCGATCGCGGGCCCGTGAGACGCACGAGACGACCGAGGCCGGGCTGTCGGTGTCGAGCGTCAGCAGCCGCGCCACCTCGTGACGTCCGAGTTCGAGATCGGGCTCGCGGATCTCCGGGCGCTCCTTGTTCCGCTCTTCAGGCGCGGGCGCCTTCGCCCCGATGATCGCCAGCACGCCCTCCCAGCTCAGCGCAATTCCGCTCTCACCCGGGACGCCGGCGACGTCGGCGTGGAAGGCGCCGTCGAGCATCCGCGCGGTGTGCTCGGCGCGCGTCAGGTCGCGGCCCAGCCAGAACAGCTCCTGGGCGATCCGGGCGAGCATCACTGTTGCTGCTGGGCCTGGCCGTGCCAGCCGCCGTAGCGGACGTCTGGGAGCCGCGGCGGGCGATGCGGTGGCAGGGTTCCCGGGGCGAGGTCGCCTGCCGTGCCGTCGTCGAGCACCCACGTGTCCTTCGAGCCGCCGCCCCGGGAGGAGTTGACGATCATCGAGCCCTCGCGCAGCGCGACGCGCGTGAGGCCGCCCGGGACGATTCGGATCTCCTCGCCGAACACGGCGAACGGCCGGAGATCGACGTGCCGGGGGGCGAGGGTTCCGTCGCCGGTCTCGGTCGGGGCCGTTGACAGGTGGACGAGCTCCTGCGCGATGAAGCGGTCCGGCTGCTCCTCAATCAGCCGCGCCTGCGCGTCGCGCTCGGCCGCGCTCGCCTGCGGCCCGATGAACACGCCCTTGCCGCCCGACTCCGACGTCGGCTTGACGACGAGCTCGTGCAACCGCGACAGCACCTGCTGTCGCTCCCGCTCATCGGTCAGCAGATAGGTGGGGACGTTGTCGAGGATCGGCTCCTCGGCGAGGTAGAAGCGGATCATCTCGGGCACGTAGTGGTAGACGGCCTTGTCATCCGCGACCCCGGTCCCGATCGCGTTCGCGATCGCCACCGTGCCCGAGCGGTAGGCGCGGACGAGCCCGGGGACTCCCAGCCGCGAGTCCGGGCGGAACTCGAGCGGGTCGATGAAGTCGTCGTCGAGCCGGCGGTAGATCGTGTGCACGCGCTGCAGGCCGGCGGTCGTGCGCATGTAGCAGTGGGCGTCGCGGACGACGAGGTCGGAGGCCTCGACGAGCTCGACGCCCATCTGGCGGGCCAGGAAGGCGTGCTCGAAGTAGGCCGGGTTGAGCGGCCCGGGCGTCCATAGCACCACGGTCGGGTTGCCCTCGGCCGCCGGTGCCACCGCCCGCAGCGCGTCGAGGAGCAGCGACGGGTAGTTCTCGACGCCGCGCACGCGATGGCCGGCAAACAGCTCCGGCATCAGCCGGGTCATCGCACGCCGGTTCTCGAGCACGTAGGAGATCCCGGACGGCGTGCGCACGTTGTCCTCGAGCACGCGCCAGCGGCCATCGCCGCCGCGGACGAGGTCACAGCCGCAGACGTGGCAGTAAACGCCGCCCGGCGCCCGCACTCCGTGCACCGGGCGCGCGAAACTCGGACGGGAGACGATCAGCGACCACGGCACAATCCCCGCGCGGACGATCTCGTGTGCGTGGTAGACGTCATCGACGAATGCGTTGAGAGCCCGGATGCGCTGGGCCAGCCCCCGTTTGATCGCCGTCCATTCGGCAGCCGTGAGCACGCGAGGGACGAGGTCGAGCGGGAACGGCCGGTCGCGCCGCTCGCCGTCGCTCCCGGACACCTCGAAGGTGATCCCCTGCTGCATGAAGATCGCATCGCGGCGACGGCCCGCCGCGAGCAGGGCTTCGGGACCAAGGCGCTGGAGTGTCGCGAGCAGCGGCGCAGCGTGGGGCAGCGGGGCGCCGCCTGCATCGAGCAGCTCATCACGACAGCCGGGAGGCACGCTGTAGCCCTCGATCGGCTGCGGATCGCTCACGGCACAGGTCTACCACCGTCCCGGCGCGCCTGCCACGCCCGAGGGGCCAAGATCTACGGCCGGAGCTTGGACCGGTGGCGAAAGCTACCCTTCGACGCCGATGCGATTGCTGATCACAGGCGCGGCGGGGATGCTCGGGCGCGAGGTCTCGGCCGCCGCGGGGAGCGCGGTGGCGCTGTCGCGGTCCGAGCTCGACATCAGCGACGCGGGCGCCGCGGGGGCGGCGGTTCGCGCGGCCGCGCCGGACGTGGTCGTCAACTGCGCCGCCTACACCGATGTCGACGGCGCCGAGGAGGCGATCGACGAAGCGATGGCGATCAACGGCGCCGGGGCCGGAAACGTGGCCCGCGCTGCGAGCGCGGTTGGCGCGTGGACGATCCACGTTTCGAGCGATTATGTGTTCGACGGCTCCAAGCGCGAGCCCTACGTCGAGTCCGACGCCACGGGCCCGCTGTCTCGCTACGGGATCTCGAAGCTGGCCGGCGAGCGGGCGGTCATCGAGGCGGCGCCGGACAGCCACACGATCGTGCGCTCGTCATGGCTGTTCGGAACCGGCGGTCCCTGCTTCCCGGCCACGATCCTGCGTCTGGCCCGCGAGCGGGACGAGCTGACCATCGTCGACGACCAGGTCGGCTGCCCGACCTTCACCGCTCATCTGGCCCGAGCGTTGCTCGAGCTCGCCGCCGCCCGCCCTGTCGGGATCGTCCACGTCGCCGGCTCCGGGCAGTGCTCGTGGTACGAGTTCGCCGGCCGGATCGTGGAGGGTGCTGGGCTGCGCTGCCGGATCAGCCCGGGCCGGACCGAGGATCTCGCCCGCCCCGCGCCGCGACCGGCCTTCAGCGTGCTGGCGAGCGAGCGCGACGCGCCCCGCCTGCCACCATGGCCGGCAGGCCTCGATGAGTATCTGACCGCGGTCCGGGTGGCGGCCTGATGCGGCTGCTCGTCTGCGGCGGCGCCGGCTTCATCGGCTCGACGTTCGTGCGCCTGCGCGTGCGCGATCACGGCGACGAAGTCACGGTGCTGGACAAGCTCACCTACGCCGGTCGCAGGGAGAACCTCCACGACGTGATCGACGACATCCGATTCGTACATGGCGCGATCGAGGACGCGCCGGCGGTCGCCGACGCGGTAGCCGGGTGCGACGCGATCGTCAACTTCGCCGCAGAGACGCACGTGGACCGCTCGATCTCGGGCCCCGAGGCGTTCATCGTCACCAACATGCAGGGCACCCACGTGCTGCTTGAGGCGGCGCGCGAGCACGGCCTTCGATACGTCCAGGTCTCGACCGACGAGGTCTACGGCTCGATCGACGAGGGCTCGTTCACCGAGGAGTCGCCGCTCGCGCCATCGAGCCCCTACAGTGCGACGAAGACCGGGGCCGACCTGCTCGTCTCGAGCTACTTCCACACCTACGGCCTGCCGACCCTGATCTGCCGCGGGTCGAATAACTACGGCCCCTACCAGTACCCCGAGAAGCTGATTCCGCTGATCGTCCTCAACGCCGTTGCCGGTGACCGTCTGCCCGTCTACGGTGACGGTCGCAACGTCCGCAATTGGCTGTTCGTGGAGGACTTCGGCCGCGGGATCGGCCGTGTCCTCGAGAACGGCGAGGCCGGCGAGGTCTACAACTGCGGTGGCCCGGACGAGTGCGAGAACATCGAGGTGGTGCGCACGGTCCTGTCACTCACGGGGCGCGACGAGTCGCTGATCGACTACGTGACCGACCGCCCCGGTCACGACCGCCGCTACTCGCTTTCGGCCGACAAGCTCCAGCGGCTCGGGTGGACGGCGCAGGTTCATTTCGAGGAGGGGATCGAGCGCACGGTGCAGTGGTACCGCGGCAACGCGTGGTGGTGGGAGCCGATCCGATCCGGCTCGTACCGCGACTACTACGCGCGTCACTACGGACGCGCCCTGAAGGCGTGAGCTCGACACAGGGTCCCGCGGCTCGCGGGCGACACGCCCCGCCACCCGAGGTGCGCCTGCCGATCCAGCGAGAGCGGCTGCTCGAGGCGGCGGCGGCCGAATTCGCGCAGCGCGGCTACTCGGGGGCGAGCTCGGAGTCGATCAGCCGCCGGGCCGGGATGTCGAAGGCCACCTTCTACGAGCACTTCGGCAACAAGGACGACTGCATCATCGCGCTGTTCGACGCGGCCGCCGCGCGCGTGGCCGCGGCGATGGCCGGCGCCGCGCGGGGCGCGGGAAGAGCCGACGCCTCGCAACGGATGAAGGCCGGCACGCGGGCGTTCCTGACCGCCCTGGCCGAGTACCCCGAGTACGCGCAGACGCTGCTCGTCGAGATCATCGGCGCCGGCCCGAAGATTGCCCACCGGCGCGACCAGATCATGCAGCAGTTCGCCGATGTGCTCGACGCCGAGAACGCTGCGGCGGCGAAGCGAGGGCTGATCCCGCGCTTCGCCTCAGACTACGACTCGTTCGCGATCGTGGGCGCGATCACCGAGCTCGTCTCGCGCCAGGTGCGCCTCGGCGAGCCGCCCGACGTGCTCGAGCTGGCACCGGTGATCGACAGGCTGATAGACGGGGTGCTCTCGCCCTCCGCTTCGTGAGCGAGCTGCGCGATCTCGAGCGCGAGGTCTCCTCCTGCCGACGCTGCCCGCGCCTCGTCCGGTGGCGCGAAGAGGTGGCGCGGGTCAAACGGGCGTCGTTCGCCTCGGAGGAGTACTGGGGGCGTCCGATCACCGGCTTCGGCGACCCGACCGCCCGCGTGCTCGTGCTCGGGCTCGCCCCGGCCGCCCATGGCGGAAACCGCACCGGCCGGATCTTCACCGGCGACCGCTCCGGCGACTGGCTGTTCGCGGCGCTTTACCGGGCCGGCTACGCGAACCAGCCGGAGTCGGTCTCCCGCGACGACGGCCTGGAGCTCTCCGGCTGCTTCGTCACCGCGGCTGTCCGGTGCGCCCCGCCGGCCAATCGCCCGCTTCCCTCCGAACGCGACAACTGCCTCCCGTATCTCCAGCGCGAGCTGGCGCTGCTCTCGCGGGTGCGGGTGATCGTGTGCCTGGGCGGCTTCGCCTGGGACGCCGCGCTCCGCGCGCTCGGCCCGATCCGGCCGAAGCCGAGGTTCGCCCACGGAGCCGCGGCCGAGGTCGCGACATATACCCTGCTCGGCTGCTACCACCCTTCTCAGCAGAACACGTTCACTGGGAGGTTGACCGAGACGATGCTCGACGACATCTTTTCTCGGGCCGGGGAACTCAGCGGCTGAGATGCTGGAGCTCGCCGAACTGCGTCACAGCTTCGGGGAGATCACGGCGCTCGACGGCGTCTCGCTGCAGGTCGCGCCCGGAGAGATCGTTGGCCTGGTCGGTCGCAACGGCGCCGGCAAGACGACCACGATGCGCGTGATCATTGGCATCGTCGCGCCCGACGCCGGCACGGCTACCTGGTCCCGGCACCTGATCGGCGAGGCCGAGCGGCTGCGCTTCGGCTACATGCCCGAGGAACGGGGCCTGTACCCGCAGATGAAGCTGCTCGAGCAGGTGGCGTACTTCGCCGAGCTCCACGGGATCGACGCCGATGCCGCCACGAAGGCGGCGCGCACCTGGCTCGACCGCCTGGGGCTCGGCCCGCGCGTGGAGGAGAAGCTGATCGCGCTCTCGCACGGGAATCAGCAGCGAGTGCAGCTCGCGGTCGCGCTCGTGCACGAGCCCGTGCTGCTGGTCCTCGACGAGCCGTTCGCCGGGCTCGACCCCGAGGCCGTCGAGTCGCTCTCCGACGTGCTGCGCGGGCGGGCCAATACCGGTACGGCGATCCTCTTCTCGAGCCATCAGCTCGAGCTGGTCGAGCGCATCTGCCACCGGGTCGTGGTCCTCGACCAGGGTCGCGTGCTCGCCGCCGGCACCTTGCGCGAGCTGCGCGAGCGCTTCCCGGCCCAGCTGCGTGTCAACGTCGACGCACCGCACGACTGGTGCGCGTCGCTCAGCGGGGTGGAACTGATCAGCGAGGACGCCGACGGCGTGCTGTTGCTCGTCGCCCCCGGCACCGATCCCCAGTCGATTCTGCGCGCCGCCCAGGCCGCCGGGCCGGTCGAGCACTTCGCCTTCGAGTCGGCCGGGCTGCTCGACGTCTACCGCCGTATGGTGTCGCTGTGACCGCCCTCGCGACCGTCCGCCTGGTGGCGATGCGCGAGATCAACGAACGACTGCAGGGACGGCTGATCCGGATCGTCACCCTGCTTACGGCGCTGCTCGTGGTCGCTGCGATCGTGATCCCGTCGCTCGTTCGCAGCTCGAGCAAGCCGGTGACGATCGGACTGCTGGGAGCGCGCGCCGCGCAGCTCGAACCGGCGCTGACGCGGACGGCGAGCGCGGTTCGGGTCAAGATCGAGGTGGTGAGCGTCAGCGACGCGGCCGCCGCCCGCGCGGGCGTCAGGAGCGGTAGCTACGACATCGTGCTCAGCGTCGGTCCGCGGGCGGCGCTCGCGGTGGTCAAGCAGTCGCTCTCGGCCCAGGACCGGGGCCTGCTCCAGCTGGCCGTACAGAGCGCGGGTCTGACTGCCGCCCCCTCCGTTCCCGTCGTCACGTACGCGCTTCAGCCGCCACCGCGCGACAAGGCGGCCCGCTCTGTGGCCGCGCTCGCGGCCGCCCTGCTGATGTACCTGAGCCTGGTCATGTACGGGGCCGCGGTGGCGAACGGGGTGGCGCAGGAGAAGACCTCACGCGCGGCCGAGGTCCTGCTCGCCGCCGTGCGCCCGGGGCGTCTGCTGACCGGGAAGATCGTCGGCATCGGCTCGCTCGGCCTTGGGCAGCTGGCGATCGCCGCGATCGCGGGCCTGATCGCGAACGCAGCCGTGCACAGCACCTCGATCCCGTCGAGCGTGTGGGTGCTGCTGCCGGCATTCCTAGTCTGCTTCCTGCTCGGCTTCGCGCTCTACGCGTTCGCCTTCGCGGCGGCGGGCGCGATCGTAGCGCGGCAGGAGGAGGTCAATTTCGTGACGATGCCGTTCGCGATGCTGCTGCTGATCGGCTACCTGCTCGCGTACGCCGCGATCGCCTCACCGGACGCGACCTGGTTGCGGGTCGTGTCGCTGCTGCCGCCGCTGAGCGCGACGCTGATGCCGGCGCGGATCGCTCTCGGCCACATCTCGGCGTGGGAGGTCGTCCTCTCGCTCGTGCTGATGCTGCTCGCGATCTGGGCCACGGCGGTGGTCGCCTCTCGCATCTACCGTGTCGCGCTGATGCGCGGCGGAGCGCGGATCGCCTGGCGGACTGCGCTGCGACTATGAGGCTTGCCGCTCTCGAGATCGCCGACCCGCCCGAGCGCTGGACGGGGCTCGGGTTCGACGTCGGCGAGAACCGCGTGGATCTCGGCGGCATTGCGGTGCGGCTCGGCGCCGAGGGCGAGGGCATCACCGCGTGGGCGATCGACGGTCTCGAGGTCGACGAGATCGACGGCCTGGCCATGATCGCGGCGCTGCCGCCGCGGGGCCCGGTCGCCCACCCAAACGGGGCGACCGGCATCGACCACGTGGTGATCGCCAGTCCAGACTTCGACCGCACCGCCGCCGTGCTCGAGCGGACGGGCCTCGCGCTGCGGCGGATCCGCGACGCCGGCGGCTTCCGTCAGGGCTTTCGCCGCATCGGCCCGGCGATCCTCGAGCTAGTGGAGGCGGCGGGGCCGCCGGGCCCGGCCCGATTCTGGGGTCTGGTCGTGATCGTGCCCGATCTGGAGGCGCTCGAGCAGCGTCTCGGCGACCGCCTCGGAACGATCCGCCCGGCCGTCCAGCCGGGGCGGAGGATTGTCACGTTGCGCGACTCGGCGGGCCTGAGCACGAGGCTCGCGTTCATGGATCCGGAGGGCGCTACGCTGGCCTGAGCCGTGCCGCTCAGCAGCTTCAGTCCCCGAACGCGTGACTGGTTCACGGGTGCGTTCGCTGAGCCAACGCCCGCGCAGGCCCAGGCGTGGCCGGCGATCGCCTCGGGCGAGCACGTCCTGATCTCGGCTCCGACCGGGTCGGGCAAGACGCTTGCCGCCTTCCTGTGGGGGATCGACCGTCTGAGCAGCGCTCCGGCCGGGGGCGAGCCGGGCATCCGCCTCGTCTACGTCTCGCCGCTCAAGGCGCTCTCCTACGACATCGACCGCAACCTGCGTGCGCCCCTGCGCGGGATCGGCGCCGAGGTGAACGTCGCCGTGCGGACCGGCGACACCCCGCAGCGCGAACGCCGGGCGATGCTGCGCAAACCCCCGGACATCCTGATCACGACCCCGGAGTCCCTGTACCTGATGCTCACCGGCCGGGCGAAGGAGCTGTTCCGGCACACCGACTGGTGCATCGTCGACGAGATCCACGCCGTCGCCTCGACCAAGCGCGGAGCGCACCTGGCCCTGACGCTCGAGCGCCTGACCGCGGCGGCCGGCCGCGACGTGCAACGGATCGGCCTCTCGGCGACCCAGAACCCGCTCGAGGAGGTCGGGCGCTTCCTGGTCGGACCAAGCCGGCGCTGCCGGATCGTCGACACCGGCGTGCGCAAGGAGCTCGACCTGAAGATCCAGGTCCCGGTCGAGTCGATGGTCGAGCCGGACGGGGCGGGCGGCACCCCAAATGACCTCGACCCGCTCGCGGGGGGCGAGAGCACGCGCCGCTCGATCTGGCCGGCCATCTACCCGGAGCTGCTCGAGCTGATCCAGGGCCACCGCTCGACGATCCTGTTCGTCAACAACCGGCGCGCCGCCGAGCGGCTGGCGATCAGGCTCAACGAAAGGGCAAATCGGGAGATCGCTCGCGCCCATCACGGCTCGCTGGCCCGCGAGGAGCGGCTCGTGGTGGAGGAGATGCTCAAGGCGGGCGAGCTGCCGTGCCTGGTTGCGACCTCGTCGCTCGAGCTAGGAATCGACATGGGAGCCGTCGATCTCGTCATCCAGGTCGAGTCGCCCAAGTCGGTGGCGCGGGGGCTGCAGCGGATCGGCCGCGCCGGGCACTCGGTCGGAGACGTGAGCCGCGGGCGGATCTTCCCCAAGTTCCGCGCCGACCTGCTCGAGTGCGCGGTCGTCGCCAAGCGGATGCACGAGGGCGCGATCGAGACCACGGTGGTCCCGCGCAACCCGCTCGACGTCCTCGCTCAGCAGATCGTCGCCATCGCCGCCGCAGCGCCGGACGACGAGCCGGTCCACGTCGATGGGCTGTACGCGCTGGTGACGCGCACCCACACCTATGCCGAGCTGAGCCGCGGTCAGCTCGAGAACGTGCTCGACATGCTCGACGGCCGCTACCCCTCCTCCGAGTTCTCCGAGCTGCGTCCGCGGATCGTCTGGGATCGGCTGAAGGGAACCATTCGCGCCCGGCCGGGGGCCCGGCAGCTGGCCGTCACGAACGCCGGCACGATTCCGGATCGAGGTCTGTATGCGGTCACGCTTCCGGACGGCCGCCGCGTCGGCGAGCTCGACGAGGAGATGGTGTACGAGGCGCGCCCCGGGCAGACGTTCCTGCTCGGCGCCACCACCTGGCGGATCGAGGAGATCGGGCGCGACCGCGTGATCGTCACCCCCGCCCCGGGGGTTCCGGGCGCGGTTCCGTTCTGGAAGGGCGACGGCGTCGGCCGGCCGCGGGAGCTCGGCGAGGCGATCGGCGCGTTCGCGCGATGGGCGGTCGACAGGAGCCCGGAGGAGCTCGTGGAGGCAGGCTATGACCTTGACCGGCTCGCGGCCAAGAACCTGGTCGAATTCCTCGCGGAGCAGCAGGCCGCCACGCGGGTGATCCCATCCGATCGCGCGATCGTGATCGAGCGCTTCCGCGACGAGATCGGCGACTGGCGCGTTTGCATCCTCAGTCCCTTCGGCGGTCGCGTCCACGCCGCGTGGGCGCTGGCGCTCAGCGCGCGGATCCGTGACGAGCTCGAGCTCGAATCGGACGCGATCTGGTCCGACGATGGGATCATCGTCCACCTCCCTGACGCCGACGAGCCACCCGGGGCCGATCTCATGCTGATCGACCCGGAGGAGGTCGAGGACCGGATCGTCGGCGAGCTCGCGTCGAGCGCGCTGTTCGGCGCGCGCTTCCGCGAGAACGCCGGCCGCGCCCTGCTGATCCCCCGCGCCCGGCCGGGCAAGCGCACGCCCCTCTGGCAGCAGCGGCTGAAGTCGCAATCGCTGCTCGAGGTGGCGCGCAAGTATGACGACTTTCCGATCGTGCTCGAGACCTACCGCGAATGCATGCGCGACGTGTTCGACCTCGCCGGTCTGACCGAGCTGTTGACGAAGCTGCACCGTCGCGAGCTCTCGCTCGTCGAGGTCGAGACCCCCACGGCGTCGCCGTACGCGTCCTCGTTGCTGTTCGACTACGTCGCCACGTACATGTACGAGGGCGACACGCCGAACGCCGAGCGCCGGGCTGCCGCGCTCTCGCTGGACCGCGACCTCCTACGAGAGCTGCTTGGGCAGGAGGAGCTACGTGACCTGATCGACCCGGACGCGCTCGCCGAGGTGCAGGACGATCTGCAGTTCCGCAGCGAGCGGCGCCGGGTCGCCACCCGGGACCACCTGCACGACATGCTGCGCGCGATCGGCGACGTGACCGGTGCGGAGGTGGCGGCGCGCACGGTCGCCGGTGTCGACGCCGCGGCGATGCTGTCCGAGCTCGAGCACGAGCGCCGGGCCGTCCGGGTCCGGGTCGGTGGCGAGGAGCGCTGGATCGCCGCGGCCGAGGCTGGGCTCTACCGCGACGCGCTCGGGGTCTCCCCGCCGGGCGGGCTCCCGTCGGCTTTCCTCGACGATGTGGCCGACGCGCTCGAGCAGCTCGTGGTCCGCTACGCGGGCACGCACGGGCCGTTCACGACCGGCGAGCTCCGGGCTCGCTACGGGATCGACTTTGGCCCGGCGCTGAAGTTGCTCGAGCGCTCGAGCCGGCTCGTGCGCGGGGAGCTGCGCCCGGGCGGGAGCGAGCGCGAGTGGTGCCATCCGGAGGTGCTGCGGCGGCTGCGCCGAGCCTCGCTGGCCGTGCTCCGCAAGGAGATCGAGCCCGCCGACCAGCGCGCGTGGGCGCGCTTCCTGCCCGCATGGCAGAACGTCGATCGCCATCCAGCCACCGGCGCCGGGATCGATCGCCTGCGTGAGGCGCTCGTTCCGCTTCAGGCCCTGGCGCTCCCGCCGGACGTCTGGGAGCGCGAGATCCTCCCGCGCCGGGTCGGCGCCTACTCGCCCGCGTGGATCGACCAGCTGTGCGCGAGCGGCGAGCTCGTGTGGGTCGGCGCGGGCGCGCTCGGCCGGAACTCGGGGAGGGCGGCGCTCTACTTCCGCGAGGACCTCGCCGTCCTCGGACCGCCGCCCCACAAGGGCGCTGCGCGCGCGTCCCCGGCTCACGATGCGGTCCGCGCGCGGCTCGCCGCAGGGGCTTGCTTCTTCACCGACCTGCTGGTCGACGTCGAGCTCGCGCCCGAGGAGCTTCAGGAGGCGCTGTGGGATCTCGCCTGGGCGGGCGAGGCGACCAACGACGCGTTCGCGCCGCTCCGGGCACCGCGGCTGACCCTCGCCCGGGCGCAGCGCGACCGGAGCCGGGCCACGCGCACGGGTCGGTTCGCCGCCCGGCGCCGCGGAGGAGCCGCGGGTGCGTGGGATCGAATCCAGGGTCGCTGGTCGCTCACCGAGCCGCTGTTCCGGGCCGCCGTGGATCCGTCCGCGCGCCGCCGGGCGCTGGCCGAGCTGATGCTCGAGCGCTACGGGATCCTCACCCGCGAGCAGGTTCTCTCCGAGGGCATCCCGGGTGGCTTCTCGGCCATCTACCCCGAGCTCTCGCAGCTCGAGACGCTCGGGATCGCGCGCCGCGGCTACTTCGTCGAGGGGCTCGGGGGAGCGCAGTTCGCGCTGCCCGGAGCAGTCGAGCGGCTGCGCGCGGTCCCGGAGCGAGAGGAGCCGCCGGTCGTGCTCTCCGCCGTCGACCCGGCCCAGCCCTACGGCGCCGCGCTGCCGTGGCCGGCGCGGGAGGAGTCCCGGCGTCCGACTCGGGTCGCGGGTGCCTCGGTCGTTCTCGTCGGAGGCGAGCCGATCCTCTACCTGGAGCGCGGCGGGCGTGCGCTGCAGACACTGGTCGGCGCCGAGGACGAGCGGCTCGAGCCGGCGCTCGACGCGCTCGCCGAGCGGGTCCGTCTCGGACAGGTCAAGCGGCTGGCGCTCGAGCGGATCGACGGCGAGCCCGCTCTCGGCTCACGGCTGGGGGCGGTCCTGGTGGCGCTCGGCTTCCAGGAAGGTCCGCGGCGGCTGACGCTCAGCGCCTGAGACCGTGCCCGAGGGCGACACGATTGCCTACGCGGCGAACCGGATGCGACCGGTGCTGCTCGGCCGAATCCCGGACGAGGTCCTGACGCCGCATCCTCGGCACGCGCTCGACCGCTGGCCCGAACGGCTCGCGCGACGGTCGGTGCGCAGCGTCGACACGCACGGCAAGCACCTGTTCCTGCGCTTCGACGGGGATCTCGTGCTCCACTCCCATCTGCGGATGACCGGCGCGTGGGGCGTCTACGCGGGCGGACGGCGATGGGGGCGCTCGCCGTCGCGGGCGTGGCTCGTCCTGCGGGTCGGCGATCGGGAGGTCGTGCAGTTCGACGGGCCGGTGCTCGAGCTGATGACCGAGGGCCGGACGCGGTTCGACCAGCGCCTTGCGGCGCTCGGGCCAGACGTGCTCGCGGAAGAGTTCGACGCCGGCCGGTTCCTGCGGAGGCTGAGCGCCGACGACCAGACCCGGCCGTTCGGGGACGCTCTGCTCGACCAGCAAAACGTGGCCGGGATCGGGAACATGTGGAAGGCGGAGGGGTGCTGGGAAGCCGGGTTGGATCCCTGGCGGAAGCTCGGGGCCGTGTCAGAGGCCGAGGCGCTCGCCGTGATCGACGCGGTGCGGGCGCCGATGAGGCGCTCGGCGCTCGAGGGCCCGCGGGCCGTAACGGCGCGCGTGTACGGGCTGCGCGGACGCCCCTGCCCGCGATGCGGGACCTCTGTGCGCTCCCGACGCCAGGGCGATGACAACCGCACGACATACTGGTGCCCGGGATGTCAGCACTGAGACGCGTTGGTCACAAGGGCGCCGATCTGATCGCGCCGGGCAACACATTCGCGAGCTTCGACGCCGCGCTCGCGGCCGGAGTCGACATGATCGAATTCGACGTGCTGCCCCAGCGCGGAGGCCGGCTGATCCTCGCCCACGATTACGAGGACGCGGCGGCGCGGACGCCGCACACGCTCGAGGAGGGGCTGGCCCACCTGAGCGGCGCCGCGTTCGACGGCGTCGAGCTCGACGTCGACCTCAAGCTGCCCGGCTACGAGCGCCAGGTGCTCGACGCGCTCAGCGCCCACGGGGTCCTCGAGCGCTCGCTGATCTGCTCGCAGTTCCGTGACAGCCTGGCCGTCCTGCGGGCGGCCGAGCCTTCGGTGCGGCTCGGCTGGTCGGTGCCGAAGCTCAGGCGCGACCCCTTCCGCTCGCGGGCACTCGCGGTTCCGGCCCTGGCTGCGCTCCAGGTCGCTCGGGCTGCGCTCCCGGTGCGCGCCTCGCGCGCGATTCGTAGCCGCGGGTGTGACGCTCTGATGGCGCACTGGCGTCTGGTCACGCCGCGGTTGGCACGCAGCGTCCGCGACGCCGGCGGCGAGCTCTACGTGTGGACCGTCGACGAGCTGCCGCAGATGCGCAAGCTCGAGGCGCTCGGCGTCACCGGCGTGATCAGCAACGACCCGCGGCTGTTCGCTGCTCTGGCCGCCTGATCAGCCGATCAGGCACTCCGAGGAGCTGTAGTGCGGCGGATCGCCGAAGTCGGCGTCGGGGTGGCCGGTGGTGGTGATCAGCCCGGTACTCCCGAGCAGCTGACCGCCGCGGCTCCACTGGAACTGCACGACCCCACGTAGCTGGCCGGCGCGGGGGACGAACGAGAGCTGGACCCCGCTCTGGCGCAGACCCAGCTTCGAGGTCCCGAGCGGGACCGACATCCCGGTGCCGGGCACGAGCTTGAACACGTGGTCCTTGGTCGACCAGTATTCAGCCTCAAAGCTCATCGATAGCTGAGCGTTGAAGCCAAGGCTCGGCATCTGCGCGCGGATGCCGATCACGTTCGGATAACTGGTGGTATTGCAGATGTTGACCGTCGCCCACAGAGCGCTCGACCGCTCGGCGCGGCGCACCGCGGACTGGATCTGGGACCGTGATGGCCCGCTATTGCTCTGGGCCTGGGCGACCGCCACACCCCCGAGGGCGAGGACGGACGCCGCAAACACCGTCGCGAGGCGAACGTTCACGAAATGGACCATAGCGAGCCTGTGATGGGTTCTCGACATCGTCGTAGTACTGATGTGATCGCCACCGTGACCGCTCCGGCCGAGCAGGCAGCGCCATCCTCGTGGGATCGGTTCGAAGCGCTATATCGCTCAAGCCGTGACGATGTTTTTGCGTATGTGGCGACTCTCCTGCGCGACCAGGCGGCGGCCGAGGACGTGACCGCGCTGGCGTTCGAGCGGGCATACCGCCGCCGGCGGACATTCGATCGCCGACGGGGCGAGGAGCGGGCCTGGCTGTTCGGGATCGCTCGCAACGCGGCGCTCGACGAGCTGCGCCGGCGCCGCCGGCTGGCCACCCTGGTCACCGAGCCGGCCGCCGTGGGCGAGCCCGCGGCCGAGGATCACGCCGACGTCGCGCTCAGGCGCACGGCCGTGAGCGCGGCTCTGAATTCGCTCTCGGCGCGCGAGCGCGAGATCGTGGCACTCAAGTTTCACGGCGGGCTCAGCGGCGCCGAGCTCGCGCAGGTGCTCGGCGTCAGCGAATCGAACGCCGGGACGATGCTCCATCGCGTGATGGAGAAGCTGAGGAAGGCATGCAATGAGACGAACTGACGAGCCCATCGATCCCGAGATCATCGCGCAGCTCGACGCGATCGACGCCACCCTTGCGGGTGACCCGGTCGATCCCGAGTACGCCGAGGTGGCCGAGCTGGCGCTGCTCCTGGCCGCCGATCGCCCGCAGGTCGATCCGGCCTTCGCAACCCGACTGGGCGCGCGGGTCGAGCGCCGCTTCGCGGCTGCACCGGATGCCTCGCGGCCGCGCCGGTCGTGGTCGGTCGGGCAGCTGGCCGGCCTGGCGAGCGCCGCCGTCGCGGCCGTCGTCGTGGTGGTGGTGCTGGGGACTGGCGGAGGCGGATCACATCCGGTCACGCCGGTGACCCGGTCGACAGTCGCCGGGAGCTCGGCCGCGCCGGCCGCCGGGGTGGCCGGGTCCAGCGCGTCGTCCTCGTCCTCGAGGAGTGCGGCCAGCTCGTCGGTGGCGCCGACGAAGGACGCTGTCCGCGCGCCGGCCACCGGCCCGACCATCGTCCAGACCGCGACCAGCGCCGGCGCGCTCTCTGCCGCCCCGCAGCCGCCGTCCAACGGCCGCAGGATCGTCCAATCGGCGAACCTGGCCCTCAACGCCGCCGAGAGCCGGATCGATGACGTCGCCCAGGAGCTGTTCGACGTCGTCGGCCGCGAGAACGGGGTCGTGAACAACTCGAGCGTGACTGCGGGCACGGACGGCTACGCGCAGTTCCAGCTGAGCATCCCCAGCGGCAACCTGACCGCAACGATGACCCAGCTCTCGCAGCTCCGCTACGCCCACGTGGCCTCGCGCACCGACACCACGCAGGACGTCAACGGTCAGTACATCACCGCGGGCCGCCGTCTGGCCGACGACCAGGCGCTGCGCACGTCGCTGCTGAAGCAGCTGGCGGGCGCAGTCACACAGATCCAGATCGACAGCCTGAAGACGCAGATCCACGACGTCGAGAACGCGATCGCCCGAGACCAGGCGGCGGCCCGGGCGCTGAACAACCGGATCAACTACAGCCGCGTCCAGGTCACGATCAACGCCAGTGCGCTGCCGATCGTCCGCGCCCATTCGAGCAGCGGCTTCACCCTCGCCAAGGCCGCCCACGACGCGGGCCGCGTGCTGACGGTGGCGGCCGGGGTGGCGCTGATCACGCTCGCAGCACTGGTCCCGGTGCTGCTGGTCGGGGCGCTCGGATGGTGGATCGCCACCGCCGTGCGCCGCCGCCGCCGCGGCCAGGCGCTCGACCTGGCGTAGACTTTTTTCGGCTCGTTGAGGCGCGCGGGCGGGCGGTCACTCCGGGGGCCTGGTCCCGTGTGGTATTCACCTGTTGGTGGCGGCGACGAGTGAGGACACGATCGCGCTCCTGCGGCGCGTGCCCGCGTTCGAGGCACTGGCTGAGGAGGATCTGGCACGCGTGGCGGAGGTGGCCGTGCCGCGCGCGTTCGCGGCCGGCGAGGCCGTGTTCCGAGAGGGCGACCAGAGCGACACCTGCTACATCGTGCGTTCCGGCCACGCCCGTGCGATCCGCGGGCACCCCGACGGGCGCACGATCACCCTGGCCGACTTCGGCCCCGGTGACATCTTCGGCGAGCTCGCGATGTTCGACGACGAGCGCCGTTCGGCGACGGTCGAGACGGCCGAGCCCACCGAGGCGATAGCGATCCTCGGCGGGGACATGCGCCGGCTGCTGCGCGAGCACCCCGACATCGCGGTCAAGCTGATCGTTGCCCTCGGCCGCCGCCTTCGGGAGACGAACGAGCGCCTCGCTCGGCAGTCGTTCCAGACCGTGCAGAGCCGTGTCGCGGCCGTGCTCGCTCAGCTCGTGGCGGCGAACGCGCAGGAGGGTGTGGAGCCGCGCGACGTGCTGATCACGTCCACGCAGGCAGAGCTGGCACAGCTGGCCGGGTCCTCGCGCGAGTCCGCCAGCCGGTTTCTCGCCGTGCTGGAACGGGCAGGAATCATCACGCAGGGCCGCGGGAGACTTGTCGTCCACGAGCCCGCCGCCCTCGAGCGTTACGTCTACTAGATGACGCCAGACAGCCAAGCGAAGTCAGAGTTCTCGGCCGGGGGCGTTGTCGTGCGCGGAGACGAGGTCGCCGTGATCGTGCCGGTCAAGCGCGACGCAACGGGGAATCGCGTGCTGGGACTGCCCAAAGGGCACGCCGACGGCGACGAGACGCCCGAAGCGGCCGCGACCCGCGAGGTCCGCGAGGAGACCGGTCTCGACGCCGAGCTGATCGACGAGCTCGGTGAGGTCCAGTACTCCTACCTGCGCCACGGTCGTCGGGTCCAGAAGCGGGTCCGCTTCTACCTGTTCGAGTACCGGTCCGGCGACGTCGCCGATCATGACCATGAGATCGAGGACGCTCGCTGGATGCCGCTCTCCGAGGCGGTGCGCGCGCTCACCTATGCGGGCGAGCGCGAGATGGTCGCTCGCGCGCTGTCGCGCACCGCAGCGGATCGGTAGGCTGGCACCGTGCGCGTACTCAACTTCTACTCCTCGGTGTTCGCCGACCAACTTCGTCGTGGCCGCAAGACGGCCACGATCCGCCTCGGCGACAAGTCGCACAAATACCGCAAGAACGACTGCGTGCTCGTGACGATCGGCTACCAGCACTCGCCCCGAGAGAAGATCTTCTACGCCGTGATCGACCAGGTCGAGGTCAAGCGGGTCAAGGACCTGTCGCCTCGGGACATCGAGCACGACAACCCGGAGTTTCGCCGCGTCGATGAGATGGTCCACTTTCTGGAGCAGATCTACGGCCGCAAGGTCGAGCTCGAGGACACAGTGACCGTGGTCCGCTTCTCGCAGATCATCGAGGACCGGCCCGGCGTCCGGGACCGAATGCACGGCCTGGGCGCGGCGCAGAACTAGTTAGGAGCGGGACACCCGGTCTCGCAACGGGTCAGCCCGACGCTTCTTTCCTGGCACTCTTCACATGGGAGTGCCAACTTGCGCCTGGAACGAGCTATAGTGGTTGGCGTTGGCACTCTGCGTGCACGAGTGCCAAACAACGTCTACTTTCCACTCGGAGGTCGCATCACATGAAGCTCAAGCCCCTTGGCGATCGTCTGATCGTGCGGGCAATCGAGGAGGAGGAGACCACAGCTAGTGGCATCGTCCTGCCCGATACCGCCAAGGAGAAGCCCCAGAAGGGCAAGGTTCTTGCCGTCGGCGACGGCAGGGTGAACGAGGACACCGGCAAGCGCACGCCGCTCGACGTGTCGGAGGGCGATGAGGTCCTCTACAGCAAATACGGCGGCACGGAGATCAAGGTGGACGGCGAGGAGCTCCTCGTCCTCCGCGAGTCCGACGTCCTGGCAAAGGTCCAGTAGGAGAACCAGAAACACATGGCACACAAGGAACTGAAGTACGAGGCGGAGGCCCGCAAGGCGCTGGAGCAGGGCGTCGATGCGGTGGCCAACGCCGTCAAGGTAACCCTCGGCCCCAAGGGCCGCTACGTCGTGCTCGACAAGAAGTTCGGCGCCCCGACGATCACCAACGACGGTGTGACAATCGCGCGCGAGATCGAGGTCGAGGACGTCTTCCAGAACCAGGGCGCGCAGCTCGTCCGTGAGGTCGCAACCGCCACCAACGACGTGGCCGGCGACGGCACCACGACGGCGACCGTGCTCGCTCAGGCGATCGTCCGTCAGGGTCTGAAGAACGTCGCGGCCGGCGCGAACCCGCTGGCGCTCAAGCGCGGCATCGAGACGGCCGTCGAGGAGGTCGTCAAGAACATCGAGAAGCAGTCGGTCGAGATCTCCGGCAAGGAGCAGATCGCCCGCGTGGCGACGATCTCGGCCGGCGATGACGAGATCGGCGACGTGATCGCCGACGCGATTGACAAGGTCGGCAAGGACGGCGTGGTCAACGTCGAGGAGGGCCAGACGTTCGGCATGGACCTCGAGTTCACCGAGGGCATGCAGTTCGACAAGGGCTACATCTCCCCGTACATGGTCACCGACCAGGACCGGATGGAGGCGACCCTCGAGGATCCCTACATCCTGATCGCGAACCAGAAGATCGGCTCGGTCCGGGACATCCTGCCCGTACTCGAGCAGACGATCCAGTCCGGCAAGCCGCTGCTGATCATCGCCGAGGACGTCGAGGGCGAGTCGCTCGCGACGCTCGTCGTCAACAAGCTCCGCGGCACGTTCACCGGCGTCGCGGTCAAGGCGCCCGGCTTCGGCGATCGCCGCAAGCGGATGCTCGAGGACATCGCGATCCTCACCGGCGGCGAGGTGATCACCGAGGAGATGGGGCTGAAGCTCGAGAACACGCAACTCTCGCAGCTCGGTCGCGCTCGTCGCGTGGTCGTCGCCAAGGACACGACGACGATCGTCGACGGCGCGGGTGAGCACGACGCGATCAGGGGCCGGATCAACCAGATCAAGAACGAGATCGAGAACACCGACTCGGACTTCGATCGCGAGAAGCTCCAGGAGCGCCTCGCGAAGCTCTCGGGCGGCGTCGCCGTCGTCAAGGTCGGCGCGGCCACCGAGACCGAGATGAAGGAGAAGAAGCACCGCGTCGAGGACGCGCTGCAGGCCACCCGCGCGGCGCTTGAGGAAGGCATCGTGCCGGGCGGCGGCGTTGCGCTGCTGGCGGCCCAGGCCGCACTCAAGGTCGACGCAATCGAGGATCCAGACGAGCGGACGGGCGCGATGATCGTGCACCGCGCGCTCGAGGAGCCCACGCGTCAGATCGCCGAGAACGCCGGTCTCGAGGGCTCGGTCGTGGTCAACGACGTCCGTAAGGCGAAGAAGGGCCACGGCCTCAACGCAGCCAACGGCGAGATCGTCGATCTGGTTGCGGCCGGCATCATCGACCCGGCGATGGTCACGCGCTCCGCGCTGCAGAACGCGGCGTCGATCGCCAAGAACATCCTCACCACCGAGGCGATCGTCGCCGAGGTGCCTGAGAAGGATGGCGGCGCTCCGGGCGGCGGCGGTATGCCCGACATGAGCGGGATGATGTAATCGCTCTAACAGGCGAGTGTCTTTACGAGGGCCCGGCGCAAGCCGGGCCCTCGTGCGTTATGAGGGGGTGATAGCGCCGCCGCCGGCCGGCGGGGCGGCCGGCGGGGCGGCCGGCGGGGCCGGGCGGCGGGGCGGCTGGCGGGGCGGGGCGGCTGGCGGGGCGTCGGGGCGTCGGGGCGGGGCGGGGCCGCCGGTGGGGCGTCGGGGCGGCCGGTGGGGCGTCGGGGCGGGGCGGGGCCGCCAGAATCCGTTTGCTCCAAGGTGCGGTGTCCGCCTGGGTTGTGGCGCGACTGGGTCGGGAGAAATGCAACAAACTCGGGTTCGCGATCGTGTGCGCGGCTCGAGAGTCACGGTGACGGGGACTTTCCAGCCTCGGTCGGGGTGGGCGGAGCGGATTTGTGGCAAAAGTCCGGGTCGCCATGGCCGCCCTCCAAATCTCCTCGGCCCCGATGACTGCGCGCCAGCGGCACCGCCTAAGAGCCGCCCAGCGCAAATGCCGGATAACACAACCTCGAAAACTCGGATCTGGCGGGGCGGGGATGCACGATCGGATCTGGTGATCAGACTCAATCGTGCATGCTCGCGCTCGCGGGTGCCGAGTTTTCGAGGTTATGCCGGCTCGCCGCCCGCTCCGCTGCCTTCGGAAAACGTCACGCTCGGCGCGGCGGCACGCGCGAATGTGGCGATGACCCCCACCACCGGCGCCAGCGTCACTCTCGGCTCCGGGCGCGACCCGAGAGTGACGTTATCGGGGGCGCGGGCGCCAAAACAGCAACAAACCCGCTCCCGCGCGCGGGCCGCGAGCCCCGCCATCGACCGGCGAGCCGATCCGCCCCGCCGGCGTCCCCCCAGCCGCCGGCGAGCCGATCCGCCCGCCGCCGGTCCCGCCGGCGAGGCCCCCGCTCCCCCCGGGCCGACGGCCGAGCCGATCCGCCGCCCCGCCGGGGCCGCCGCTGGCGCGTGGCCATCTCGACCCGGCCCGACTACGCTTCATCCGCAGCATGGCCGCACCGCGCCCAACCGACCCTTACAAGACGCTCGGCGTCAGCCCCGGGGCGTCCGACCAGGAGATCCGAAAGGCGTACCGGCGGCTGGTCCAGCAGCACCACCCTGATCACAACCACGGCTCCGAGGAGTCAGAGCGTCGCTTTGAGGAGGTCCAGGAGGCCTACGCGCGAATCCGCGAGCTCCGCATCAGGGGCGAGCAGAGGGCCCAGAGCGCGCCCCCGCCACCGCCGCCCTCCGACCCGGCGGTCGACGACCGGCTGCGGGACCTCGAGCATCAGGTCCATCAGGCCCGGGCGGCGCGGGAGCGGGCCGAGCGGGATGCGCGCGAGGCCGCGGCGGACGCGCTCGGCCGCCGGCCGACCGACGAGGAGCTGGGCTATGTCAAGACCGACGACAGTTTCTCGAGCATCCTGGCCGACGCGGCGGACCAGCTGGCCGAGAAGCTCTCGGGCGCGCGGGACCACCCGGTCACGCAGCGGGTCGAGGACCTGATCGACGAGCTCGAGGGCTTCGTGACCAAGCGCCCACCGCGACATTAGGCGGACGCGGTGGCGATCATCCCGCCGGATCACCGCGCCAATCTGCTCGAGGCGGAGGCGCGCCGCGCCGAGCACGATTCGCGAGGCCCTCGCCAGGCGACCACCTCGACGCTCGCCGTCGCCGCAACCCTCACCCGCGACGGAGACGCCGGCCGCGTGCGAGTCCGAGGCGAGCTGGCGATCTCCGAGGGCAGGATCGCCTTCGTCCCGTTCGCGACCACGAGCCGCCTCTCGGTCGGGCGCGAGCTGGTCCACCGAGCACGGACCGTGACAATCGCGCGGGCGTGGCTGCGGCCCCCGTGGGCCAACAGCTTCGTGCTGCTCGACGACCGGAACCTGCACCTCTGCGCCGGCACGCCGCCATTCGCGCGACGACGGCTTCTGCGCCGGTTGCAGCAGGCCGGGTTCACCGTGAACGAGCTGAGCGTCCGGCGGGCGCCCGCCTGAGAAATCGGGTCTGCAGGCGCCGCCGCGCCACTTCGGCCGCGTAGCCTCGATGCGGGCGCCACGTCGGCCGCGTAGCCTCGATGCGGGCGCCACGTCGGCCGCGTAGCCTCGATGCGGGCGCCACTTCGGCCGCGTGGCCTCGATGCGGGCGCTACTTCGGTCGCGTGGCCTCGAAGGGAGCGCCCTCGGCCAGCCGCTCGTACACCTCGCAGGTCCGCCGGGCCACCTCGCCCCAGTCGAACTGGAGGACATGCTCGCGCGCCTCGGCGACGACCTGGGCTCGGGTGCGGTCGTCGGCGAGGACCTCCTCGAGCACGGCCTCGAGCGCGGCCGAATCGCGAGAGCGGAACCGCACGCCGACGGTGCCGTCGCCGGGCACGACCTCGCGCAGGCCGCCGGTGTCGGCGACCACGCACAGGCAGCCCGAGGCCATCGCCTCGAGCGCCACGAGACCGAACGGCTCGTAGATCGACGGGACGATGCAGAGGTCGGACACCCGATAGAGCGAATGCAGCATGTCGTCCCCGACCCACCCCAGGAACGTCCCGTACCGCGTCAGCCGCAACCTCCGGGCCTGGCGCTTGAGCTCGGCCTCGGCCGTCCCTGTGCCGGCGACCACGAACCGCACGTCGCCGAGGCGACGGATCACGGGCGCGAGCGCGTCGAGCGCGAGGTGGAAGCCCTTCTCATAGACGAGCCGGCCGACCAGCAGCACCAGCCGCTCCTCGGGTGCCGCGAACCGCCGGCGCAGTCCGGGCAGGTCAGGGACGACCGGCTCGAGGTCGCGCGGGTCGATGCCGTTGGGGATCACGGCCACCCGCGCCGGGTGGACCCTGAACACCGACGTCACATGGCTGCGCATGTACTGCGAGCAGGTGATCACACGGTCGGCGCGGCGGACCATCGCCCGCTCGACCGCGTGGATGTGCGACTGCGGATGGTTCTGGACCCAGCCCTGGTGGCGCCCGAACTCTGTGGCGTGAACCGTGGTCAGCCACGGGCGCTCGAAGTGACGCGCGACCATCTCGGCCGCGCCCGCCACCAGCCAATCGTGCGAGTGGACGACGTCGAAGTCGAACCGTTCGCACAGCTCGGAGCCGAGCTCGCGCATATCTGCGTTCATCGTCTCGACCCACCCGACGAACGCCTTCGGGTCCTTGGGGAACTCGGGCTCGCGCACGCGATGCACGACCACCCCGTGGCGCTCCTCCTCAGGGGCCAGATGCCCTCCGCCACGCGTCAGCACGTGCACCTCCACGCCCTCGGCGACGAGGTGCTCGGACAACTTGCGGACGTGACGCGCCAGGCCCCCCTCGATCACCGGCGGGTATTCCCAAGAGATCAGCAGAACGCGCATTACGCGTCCGCCACCCTATCGAGCCAACGGGGAAAAGCGCGGCGCGCGGCGCTCCACAAAGCTCTGTACACCCTCGGCGAAGTCGCCGCGCTCGAACGATTCGAACATCAGCTCGTTGGCCCGTGCGAGCGTCTCGTCGAGCCCGCGGTCGTAGTCGCCGTAGACCTGCCTTTTGATCACCGCCATGCTCGCGGGCGAGCACTGGGCGGCGAGCTCGCGCGCGTAGGCCAGCGCCTCGCCGAGCAGCTGCTCGCCCGCGACGGCCCGGTTGACGAGCCCGAGCTCGACCGCCTCGGGACCGAGCACTACCCGCCCGGACAGGAGCAGGTCGAGCGCCCGTGCGGGTCCGACCAGGCGAGGCAGGATCCACGAGATACCGTGCTCGGCGATCAGGCCGCGACGCACGAACGCGGTCGTCAGCTTCGCCTCGTCGGCCGCGAAGCGGAGGTCGCACATCAGCGCCATCACCAGTCCGAGCCCCGCGCAGGGCCCGTTTATGGCCGCGATGATCGGCTTGCCGATCGTCAGGGGGAAGGTCACGGGGCGCGGGTCGTGGGCGCCGCTGACCGACCCGTTCCCGTCCCCGGCAAGGGCCTGGAGATTCTGCATGTCCGCCCCGGCGCAGAAGCCACGGCCGGCGCCGGTGACGACGATCGCGCGGACGTCATCGCGCTCCGCGCACTCCGACAGCAGGTCGAAGTAGCGGGCCTGGAGCTCGCCGGTCCATGCGTTGAGCCGGTCGGGTCGGTTCAGGGTGAGCTTCGCGACTCCATCGGCAACATCGATCAGGACGACTTCGGTCATTCTCATTCCTCCTCGGAGAAGACGAGCCGCACGCCGCCGACCTGCACCGGGCCTCCGGCCCGGCCGGCGAATGCGTACTCGACGGGCCCCGGGTCCGCCTCGTCAGCGACGAAGGCCACCCCGGGCAGTTCGCCAATCACTGCCTGCCAGCGCGCCCGAACCTCGTCGGGGTCCGCCACGCCGATGGTTACGCCGGTCACGCGCAGGGGCGCGCTCCGCTTTTCCCAGTCCGGTCCGCCCCATCGCCACGAACCGGCCGGGCGCGGTGTGCTCAACGAGACGATCGCGCCCCGCATGTCGGCCGGGTGCAGGTGCACCTCCTCGATGTCATCGAGCGCGACCTCGAACACCTCGCGCACCCCGGCCGCCGCTGCGCGCGCGCGGGCGGCGGCCAGGTCGTCCACCTGGAACATGACCATGTAGCCGCAGTCACCGCCGCGACGGTCGAGCAGGCGGCCGGCGGAGGTGCCGTCGCGGACCGGAGAGACGACCTCCATGAACGTGTCCCCGAGCGCGAACACCGCGTTGTGCAGACCGAAGTGGCCCACACCGGGATCGGCGAACGGCTCCTCGAGCGGAAGCTCGGAGCGCACTCGCGCCACGAGCGGCTCGAGCTCGCGCGCGGCGAGCACGACTTGACGGATCCTCGGCGCCACAGTCGTGCAGCCTATTGCCTTTCAGAGCCGCTCGAACACGGCAAAGCCGCGATCGCCGAGCACCGCCGTGACCGCCGGCTGAGAATCGAACGAGCGCTCCTCGCCGCTCAGCACGTCGCGCCAGCGGCCGCCCGGACCGATCAGCGACCCCGCGAACGCGGGTGCCCTCACCCCGACCGCGACCAGCACCTCGCCGCCGCGGACGAACGCGCAGCACCCCGGACCGGCGTCGAGGGGCTCGTGGGCACCGGCGAACGGCTGGGGGCGGCGGGCGCGCAATCCCAGCAGCCGCAGGGTCACGAACATCTTCATCGACTCATCGCCTGCCGGTGAGCCGCCCATCAGGCGCCTCAGCGTCGCCTGGTAGAGGTCCCACTCGACCGGGCGGCGATTATCGGGGTCCACGAGCGCACGGAAGGCGAGCTCGTCCCCCTGGTAGATGTCGGGGATGCCGGGAGCGGTCAACTTCAACACGAGCGTCCCCAGCGCGATCCGATCTCCCGCCGTGGCCACCCGCGCGGCGAACGGCTCGAACTCAGCCAGGAAGCCGGCGTTGCCGAGCAGTGCGCGACAGTGGCGCCGGACCGCGTCCTCCCATCTCGCGTTCTGCTCCACCCAGCTCGTGTTGCGCTTTGCCTCGCGCAGCGCCTTCTGCATGTACGACTCCACCCGCTTGATCTCGATCGGCCACGCGCCGGCCAGGGTCTGGAGCAGGAAGTAGCGCTCGACCGGGTCCGGCGCAGGGCCGTCCCCGAGCTCGAGCCAGCGCTCGGCGTTGGCCGACCACTCGTCGGGCATCCACGACAGCGCGGCAATCCGGGCCCGGACGTCGGCCGATCGCTTGGCGTCATGGGTCTGAGTGGTCAGCAGCGCGAGCGGGAACCGCTGCGAGCGCTCGAGACAGGCGGCGTGGAAGCGCTCGACCGAGAGCCCGAACCGGCCCGGGTCCCCGCCCACGTCGTTGAGCGCCAGCAGCCGGCCGTAGCGGTAGAACGCGGTGTCCTCCACGCCCTTGGCCATCACCGCCGGCGTCGTCTGCTGAAAGCGGGCGACGAACTCATCGGCGACGGGTCGCTCGAGCAGCAGGGCGGTGGCCAGTGACGGGTCCACTCCGGACAGGGCGGCGCGATCCTCCGGTGCGACCTTGCCGGACGCCGGATCGACATAGGTCCGGTACACCGGAAGCGAGGCGAGAGCGGTCTCGAGCACCTCCCGCGGCACGACGTCGGCCACGCGGGCAAGGCGCTCGACCTCGCTGCGAAACGTCCCGCGGACCTGCTCGAGCTTCGCTTCGTGTGCCACCTCGGCGAACGGGCGATCGTCGCCCGAGACCGAGGACCACAGCCGGGTCAGCGGATCCTCGGCAGCCGGGTCGACGAACAATGCACAGACGTCGTTGAGGAACTCGTAGCCGACGGTCCCGCTCACGGGCCAGTCGCGCAGCCGCTCCTCGGGGTGCAGGATCTTCTCGACCCACACACGCTCCACGCCGGCCGAGCGCAGGCGGTCGAGGTAGCCGGCCGGGTCCGCGAGCCCGTCGGGATGGTCGACCCGCAGCCCGTCGACGAGCCCACGCGAGACGAGCGACAGCGTCAGCGCGTGGGTCGCCTCGAACACCTCATCCGATTCCTGGCGGACCGCGGCCAGGTCGTCGATGTCGAAGAAGCGCCGCCAGCGCCCGGACGCGGGGTCGAGGTCGAAGAACCGCTCGCGCAGGACGGGATCGGCCCAGAAACGGTTCTCGTCTGAGGCGGCCATGTGGTTGGGCACGACGTCAAGGACGAGGCCCATCCCGGCGCCGCGGGCCTCCTCGGCCAGCCGCTCGAACTCCTCGGCGCCACCGAGCGCATCCGACAGCCTCGCGGGATCGACTACGTCGTAGCCGTGGGTCGAGCCCGATCGGGCCTGAAGCGATGGCGAGAGGTACAGGTGCGAGATCCCGAGGTCCCGCAAGTAGGGGATCAGCTCTCGCGCGTCGGCGAAGCCGAAGTCGGAGGTCAGCTGGAGCCGGTAGGTGGCGCGGAGCTCGCTCACGCGATCCGCTTGAGCACGGCGATCGAACGCGAGATGAGTGGAACCTCCGTGCGCGCCCCAAAGCTGACGCTGCCGGCCGCCGCCGCCGGATCCGCGGTCGAGAGCTCGAGCGCCCACTGCGCGCCGAAGCGCCGGCGCGGGAGCATCATCCGCCGGTCCTCATGGTGTGCGTTCAGCAGGACCACGAACGAGTCGTCCTCGATGTCCTCCCCATACGGCCCGGGCGTGATGATCTCCCGGCCGTTGAGGAACATGCCGAGCACCGGCTCGCCTGCCTGCCAGTCGCGGCGCGTCATCTTCAGTCCGTCGGCGCGGAACCACCAGACGTCCGGGAGCCCCGAGCCCTTGACCTCCTTGCCGCGGAGGAAGCGCGCGCGCCGAAACACCGGGTGCTCGCGGCGCAGGGCGATCAGGCGCCGGGTGAAATCGCGCAGCTGTGTCGCATCCTCGTCGTCCTCCCAGTCGAACCACGAGACCTCGTTGTCCTGGCACCAGCCGTTGTTGTTGCCGCCCTGGCTGCGGCCCATCTCGTCGCCGCCGAGGATCATCGGCGTGCCCTGTGAGATGAGCAGCGTGCTGAGGAAGTTGCGTCGCTGGCGCCGGCGGAGCGCGAGCACCTCGGGGTCGTCCGTCGGCCCCTCGACCCCGCAATTCCACGAGCGGTTGTCGTCGGTCCCGTCCTGGTTGTCCTCGAGGTTGGCCTCGTTGTGCTTGTTCTCGTAGGAGACGAGGTCGGTGAGCGTGAAGCCGTCGTGGGCGGTGATGAAGTTGATCGACGCGAACGGCTCGCGCCCGTCGGACTCGTACAGGTCGGAGGACCCCGAAAGCCGCTCGGCGAACGATCCGTTGTTGGCGAACCCACGCCAGTAGTCGCGCGCGGTGTCGCGGTAGACGCCGTTCCACTCCGACCATAGGACAGGGAAGTTCCCGACCTGGTAGCCGCCAGGCCCGACGTCCCACGGCTCGGCGATCAGCTTTACCTGCGAGAGCAGCGGGTCCTGGTGGATGACGTCGAAGAATGCGGACAGCCGGTCGACGTCGAAGAACTCGCGCGCCAGCGCCGAGGCGAGGTCGAACCGAAACCCGTCGACGTGGCATTCGGCCACCCAGTAGCGAAGCGAGTCCATGATCAGGCGCAGCACGCTGGGGTGGACGGGGTTGAGCGAGTTGCCGGTCCCGGTGAAGTCCATGTAATGGCGGCGGTCATCGGGCATCAACCGGTAATAGGACGCGTTGTCGACGCCCTTGAAACTCAGCATCGGCCCCAGGTGGTTGCCCTCGGCCGTGTGGTTGTAGACGACGTCGAGGATCACCTCGATCCCGGCGCGGTGCAGCGCCTTGACCATGCCCTTGAACTCGCGCACCTGCTCGCCGCGGCTGCCCGTGGCCGCGTACTCGGAGTGCGGGGCCAGGTATCCGATCGTGCTGTAACCCCAGTAATTGCGAAGGCCCCGTTCCGCCAGGAACGACTCATCGGCGATGTGATGGACGGGGAGCAATTCGACGGCGGTCACGCCGAGGTCTGACAGGTAGGCGATCGCCTCGTCGGAGGCCAGCCCGGCGTACGTGCCGCGGAGGTCCTCGCGGACGTCCGGGTGGCGCATCGTGAATCCCTTGACGTGGGTCTCGTAGATCACCGTGTCGGCGAACGGCGTGCGCAGCGGCCGGTCGCCCTCCCACAGGAAGGCGTCGTCGATCACGACGCACTTGGGCATCGCCGCCGCGTCGTCCTCGTCGTCGAGCTCGAGGTCGGCGTCCTCGTCGCCGGTCGGGACGTAGGGGAGCACGTTGGCATCGTGCGCCCAGTCGACGACGCCGTCGATCGCCTTCGCGTAGGGGTCGATCAGCAGCTTGCCGGGGTTGAAGCGGTGACCGTCGAGCGGAGCGTACGGTCCGTACACGCGGTACCCGTAGCGCTGACCCGGCCCAACACCGGGCAGATAGCAGTGCCAGTTCAGCGCCCCGCGCTCGCGCACCTCGATGCGCGTCTCGTTGTCCTCGTCGTCGAACAGGCACAGCTCAACCCGCTCCGCATGCTCGGAGAAGAGCGAGAAGTTCGTGCCGCCTCCGTCCCACGTGGCGCCCAGCGGGAACGGCCGGCCCGGCCACATCTCGGTCACGTGATCAGGGCCCCGGACATCGAGGGCAGCTCGACTGAGCCGTCACTGATCGCCGGCTCGGCGTGTGTACAGATCTCGACCGAGGTTCCCTCGCACGGCACGCGCGAGACGAGGTGGGCGAAGTTGCAGACGAGCTCGAAGCGGCCGCGACGCACGCGCAGCCAGCGAGCCTGCTCGTCGAACTCGATCGCGTCGGCGTCGCCGGGCGGGAGCTCGCGCCGCGCCGCCAGCAGCCGCGAGTACAGCCCGGCCAGAGCGTCGTCGCGCCGCCGCGTGAGCTTCGAGCTAGCGAACGTCTGGGGGTCCTGGGGGTCTGGGACCTCCTCGCCGGCGAACTGGGCGAACGCCGCGAACTCCTTGCGCCGGCCCTCTCGCGTCGCGTCGGCGATCTCGCGGTCAATGTGATCGGAGAAGAACTGAAACGGCGCCGGCTCGCCGTACTCCTCGCCCATGAACAGCATCGGCGCGAACGGGGCCAGCAGGGTGCAGAAGGCGGCCAGTGGCCGCCTCTCCGCCGGCATCCGGTCGCCGAACGCGCGATTACCGACCTGATCGTGATTCTGGGAGAAGACGACGAACCCCTCCGGCGAGACGTCGTCCGCGGGGGCCCCGAAGCGCCGGCGGCGGAAGGCCGAGTAAGTGCCATCGTGGACGTGCGGGCGGTGGTAGGCCTTCGCGAGCTGCGCGACGTGGCCGAAGTCGATGTAGTAACCATCGCGCTCGTCGGTCAGCAGCGCCCGCAGGGAATGGTGGAAGTCGTCCGCCCAGGCGGCGTCACACCCGTAGCCGCCGCGCCCCACCGGTCGCATCACACGCGGGTCGTTGAGCCCGCTCTCGGCGATCACGAGCGCCCGCGGATCGACCTCGTGGACGCGGCGGGCGACCGCCTCGACGATGTGCTCGGCGCTCGAGTCGAAGATCGCGTGAATCGCATCGAGCCGCAGGCCGTCGACCCCGAAGTCACGGACCCAGCCGGCCGCGCTCTGCAGGACCCACTCGCGGACCGGGTCGCTGTCGGCGTCGTCGTAGTTCATCGCCCTGCCCCACGGCGTCTCGTGCTTGTCGGTGAAGTAGGGGCCGAACGCCTCCAGGCTCCCCACGCCCGAGGTCCCGACGTGGTTGTAGACGACATCGAGGATCACTGCGAGACCGGCGTCGTGCGCAGCCCGTATGAATTGCAGGAGCCCGAACGGCCCGCCGTAGGAGGAGTGGGCGGCCGAGATGTAGACGCCGTCGTAACCCCACCCGTGTGCCCCGGGGAACTCGGCCACCGGCATGATCTCGACGGCCGTGATGCCGAGCTCGGCCAGCTCGCGGAGGTGGGGTATGGCGGTCTCGAAGGTGCCCCCGCGCGTGAACGTGCCGACGTGCAGCTCGTAGAGAACCAGTTCGCCAAGCCTGGCCGGCCCGCTGATCAGGGGGCGTGGGGCTGCAAACACCCGCGACGGGCCTCTCAACCCGTGCGGCTGCCAGCGCGTGGCCGGATCGGGAAACGGTGATCCGTCGAGAACGAACCAGTAGTCGTCGCCCGCGTTGGCACTCGCCGTGACCTCGTAGACGCCGAGCCCGGCGTCCGTCATCGGCGTGTCGAACTCGCCCACTCGCAGCGCCACCGAGTTGGCACTCGGAGCCCAAACGCGAAACCCGCATGTCCCGTCCTCGAGCGCTCGTGCGCCCAGCGGCTGCTCCCAGGGAAGGCCGCTCACTCCGGCACGAGCCACACGGCCGCGAGTGGCGGTAGCGTGATCTCCGCCGACACGGGCTGGCCGTGCCACGGAATCGGTTCGGGCTCGACTGAGCCCAGGTTGCCGACATCGCCGCCGCCGTAATAGGTCGAATCGGTGTTGATCGCCTCCCGCCAGCGGGTCGAGCGCGGGAGGCCGAGGCGGTAGTCCTGGCGTGGCACCGGGGAAAGGTTCGCGACGAACACGAGCACACGCTCGCCGTCCTGCGACTGCCGCGCGAACGCGACCACGTTGTTGTCGGCGTCGTTGGGCTCGATCCACCAGAAGCCCGACGGGTCAGAGTCGAGGTTCCACAGCGCCGGCTCGTCGCGGTAGAGACGGTTGAGGTCTCGCACGAGGCGCTGGATCCCCGCGTGCTCCGGACGCTCGAGCAGGTGCCAGTCGAGCGAGCGTTCGTGGCTCCATTCCTGCTCCTGCGCCAGCTCGCCACCCATGAACAGGAGCTTCTTGCCCGGATGGGCCCACATGTACGCGTACAGGGCGCGGAGGTTGGCCAGCTTCTGCCAGCGATCGCCTGGCATCTTCGAGAACAGCGATCCCTTGCCGTGTACCACCTCGTCATGCGACAGGGGCAGGATGAAGTTCTCGGAGAACGCGTACATCAGGCTGAAGGTCAGCTCGTGATGGTGATAGCGGCGGTAGATCGGGTCCTGCTGGAAATAGGCCAGCGTGTCGTGCATCCAGCCCATGTTCCACTTGAACCCGAAGCCGAGCCCGCCCAGGTAGGTGGGCCGCGACACGCCCGGCCAGGCGGTCGACTCCTCGGCCGCGGAGATGATCCCTGGCTCCTGGGCGTAGATCGTCTCATTGAGCTGCTTGAGGAAGGCGACCGCGTCGAGGTCCTCGCGCCCGCCGAACTCGTTCGGCACCCATTCGCCCTCGCGCCGCGAGTAGTCGAGGTACAACATCGAGGCCACGGCGTCGACGCGGATCCCGTCGACGTGGTACTCGCGCAGCCAGAAGAGGGCGTTGGAGATGAGGAAGTTGCGCACCTCGTGGCGCCCGTAGTTGAACACCAGCGTGCCCCAGTCCGGATGGGCTCCACGGCGAGGGTCGTCGTGCTCGTACAGGGCCGTGCCGTCGAAGCGAGCGAGCGCGAAGTCGTCCCGGGGGAAGTGGGCGGGCACCCAGTCGAGGATCAGGCCGATCCCGTTCGAATGCATCCGGTCGACGAACGTCCGCAGATCGTCCGGAGAGCCGTAGCGCGGGGTGGGCGCGAAGTAGCCGCTGACCTGATACCCCCACGAGCCGCTGAACGGATGGGCCATCACCGGCAGCAGCTCGATGTGGGTGAACCCCATGTCCTTGACATACGCGCACAGCTCGTCGGCCAGCTCGAGGTAGGTGAGGGGCCGGTTGTCCTCGAGCGGGTTCAGTCGCCACGAGCCGAGGTGGACCTCGTAGATCGAGATCGGCCGGCTGAGCGGTTGCGATGCGCCCCTGGCTTCGAGCCACTCGGCGTCGCCGGGGCTCCAGGCGTGCTCGGGCCTGCTCACGACCGAGGCCGTCTGCGGCGGGTGTTCGGCCTCCTGCGCGTACGGGTCGGCCTTCAGCCGCAGCTCTCCGTCTGCCGCGAGGATCTCGAACTTGTAGCGCACGCCCGGTCCGACGCCCGGAAGGAACAGCTCCCAGATGCCGCTGGCGCCGAGCGCCCGCATGGGGTGCAGCCTCCCGTCCCAGAAGTTGAAGTCGCCGACGACGCTCACCGCCCGCGCCGCGGGGGCCCACACCGAGAAGGCGGCTCCGAGCACTCCCTGGTGCTCGCGCACGTGGGCTCCGAGCCGCTCGTAGAGCTCCTCGTGGCGTCCCTCCCCGATCAGATGGAGGTCGAGCTCGCCGAACGTGGGGGCAAACGCGTAGGGGTCGTCGATCGTGAAGGTCCCGGCGTCACCGTAGTCGACCTCGAGCTGATAGCTCACCGGGAGCTCGGCGCCGGCCGCCACCCCCTCGAACACCCCGCCGGGGTGGATCGGCTCGAGCTCGACGGTCTGGCCTGCGGCGAGATGCGCGGTCACCGATCGCGCGGCCGGCCGCAGGGTCCGGATCACGACGCCCCCGGGATCCGCGTGCGCGCCAAGGACGTCGTGCGGCGTCGAATACTCGCGCCGGACGAGCGCGTCGAGATCTCTTGTGGTGACGCTCATTCGCTCTCCAGCAGCCGCCGGATCCCGGCGACCGGGATCGACACCCAATCGGGCCGGTTGTCCAGCTCGTACTGGAGCTCGTAGATCGCCTTCTCGAGCTCGAAGATCGAGAGCACATTGTGGATCGCTGCCTCGCCCGCCGGCATCAGCGTGGAGTCCACGGCGTCAAGGTAGTGGCCGAGGAATCGCTCCCGCGCCTGGTGCTCGAAATCCTCGGGGGCGGTGCCGCGGTGGAGGATCTCGACCGCCGAGGTCACGTAGGCGAACGAGCGGAGCATGCTCGCGACATCGCGCAGCGGTGAGCGCTTCTGCCGGCGCTCGGGGAGCGAGCGCGCGGGCTCGCCCTCGAAGTCGATGATCACCCAACCGCGGGACGCGTAGAGGGTCTGTCCGAGGTGGTAGTCGCCATGGGTGCGGATCGAGCGGCCGCCGATGCCGATCTGCGAGCGGGTCTGGAGGCGCTCGCGCACGTCCTGGCCGCGGCCCGCGATCGGCGCCACGCGGTCGTCGTCAGGGAGGCGGACGAAGATCCGCTCGATGTCCTCGTCGATCGTCGCGGTCAGCAACGAGATCGATTGGTGGCTCGGCTCCTCGGGCGCGAAGACGGGATCGGATGCGTCGGAGGCGAGCGTGTTGTGCATCCGCGCGGTCACGTCGCCGAGGCTCGCGAGCCGCTCGAGGAAGCGCTCCGGGTTGCTCTGGATCTCCTCGAGCGCGAGCTCCCAGCCGCCGCGGGCCTCGGGGAGGAACTGCTGTGCCACGCCGAGCGTGGCGGCGAGTGCCTGACCGTCGTACTCGTACCACCCGTGCAGCGGCGCGATGCTTTCGAACTTCCGTGCGGTGAGGAACCTCAGTACCTCGAGCTCGGGGTTGATTCCCGGCTCGAGCTTGCGGAAGACCTTCAGCACTAGCTTGTCGTCGAACACGACGGACGAGTTGGACTGCTCGACGCCCATCGCCCGGACCGGTGTCCCATCCCCGATCGCGATGACGCCGTCGACGTGGTGGAAGGTGAAGCGGCCCTCGGAGGCCTCGATCTCCTCGCTCGAGTCGATCCGCCGGATCAGCTGGCTCGCCTGCGCCGGATCGCTGAGCGCGTCGAAGCTGCCCTGGCCGAGTGGCAGCTGATAGAGCTCGTGCGTCCCGGTGGCGAACCGCGTCTGGACGAGCGCGAGCAGCAGCATCGGTGCCTGCGAGAGAACCACGCCCTCCACCAGCTCGATCCCGCTCACCGCCCGCGACTTGGACGCGTACCAGCGCTGTTGCTGGATCCACTCGCGGAGCTCATCAAGGTCGACGAGCTGATCCATCTCGGTCGCGCTCTGGGCCGGCTCAGTCATCCTGGGACTCCTCCTCGGCGACGAGCTCGAACCAGTAGAAGCCGCGCGGCGCCAGCGTCAGCAGATAGGGAAGCTCTCCGATGCGCGGGAACCGCGAGCGACCGAACAGCTCCACCGGGTAGCGGCCCTCGTACGCCCGCAGGTCGAGCTCAACCGCCTGCGCCGAGCGCGCGACGTTGTGAACACAGAGCACGAGGTCGTCCTCGAAGCGCCGCAGGTGGGCGAAGATCCTGGGGTTGGATGGCTCGATCGGCTCATAGGTCCCGAATCCGAACACCGGGTGCTCCTTGCGCAGCGCGATAAAGCGGTGGATCCAGCGCAGCAGCGACGTGGCCGTGCGCAGCTGCGCCTCGACGTTAACCGCCTGGTAGCCGTATACCGGGTCCATCAGCGGAGGGGCGTACAGCTGGGCGAAGTCGGCCCGCGAGAAGCCGCCGTTGCGGTCGCCGGTCCACTGCATCGGCGTGCGAACGCCGTCGCGGTCGCCGAGGAACACGTTGTCGCCCATCGCGACCTCGTCCCCGTAGTAGAGGACCGGGGAGCCGGGGAGCGAGAACAGGATCGCGTGCATCAACTCGATCTCGTCGCGGCCGTTGTCGAGCAACGGCGCGAGGCGGCGGCGGATGCCCAGGTTGAGCTTCATCCGCGGGTCCTTGGCGTACTCCATGTACATGTAGTCGCGCTCCTCGTCGGTGACCATCTCGAGCGTTAGCTCGTCGTGGTTGCGGAGGAACAGGCCCCATTGCGAGCTCCTGGGAATCTGCGGCGTCTGTTCGAGGATCTCATAGATCGGCACGGCCTCCTCGCGCCGGATCGCCATGAACATTCGCGGCATGACCGGGAAGTGGAAGGCCATCTGGCACTCGTCGCCCTCGCCGAAGTACTGGACGACGTCGGCCGGCCACTGGTTGGCCTCGGCCAGCAGAACGCGGTCGGGATAGCGCTCCTCGACCTCGCGCCGGACCCGTTTCAGGTACGTGTGGGTCTCGGGCAGGTTCTCGCAGATCGTGCCCTCCCGCTCGAACAGGTAGGGCACCGCGTCGAGCCGGAATCCGTCGAGACCGAGGTCGAGCCAGAAGCGAAGCACATCGAGCATCGCATCGCGGACCTCGGGGTTGTCGTAGTTGAGGTCGGGCTGGTGGGAGAAGAACCTGTGCCAGTAGTAGGCCCCGGCGACCGGGTCCCAGGTCCAGTTCGAGGATTCGGTGTCGATGAAGATGATTCGCGCGTCCTGGTAGCGCTCGTCGGTGTCCGACCAGACGTACCAGTCGCGCTTCGGGTTGTCCGGGCTCGAGCGCGACTCCTGGAACCAGGGGTGGTCGCTCGACGTGTGGTTCATGACCAGGTCTGCGATCACCCGGATCCGGCGCGCGTGAGCGGCGTCGATCAGCTCGTGCACGTCCTCCACCGAGCCATAGTCCGGGTGCACGTCGGTGAAGTCGGCGATGTCGTAGCCGCCGTCGCGCAGGGGCGAGCGGTAGAAGGGCAGCAGCCAGATGCAGTCGATCCCGAGCCATTGCAGGTAGTCGAGCTTCTCGGTCAGGCCGCGGAAGTCGCCCGATCCGTCGCCGTTTGCGTCGTAGAAGCCGCGGATGTGGATCTCGTAGAAGACGGCCCGCTTGAACCACAGCGGCTCGGCCTCGAACCATTGCCGGGTCTGGGCCGTGGCGCTTCCAGACGCCTGGTCCTGGCCGTCCGTTCGGCTGCGCCGGGTCTCGCCCGCGATCAGATGGGTCAGCGTGGGCGGTCCGACGCTCATTGGACATCCTTTCCGTTGTGACCCGATTTTGGTATCGGGTTGCGCAGCCGACCGCCGCCGGGAGAGAGCCTCTCGCGCTTGCCTCTGTGAAGGCCCGCATGAGACCTGCTCGTCCCGGCGGTGGGGCTGCCGCAAGCGGCAACAGGACGTAGCCCGTCAGAGGGCCCGTCAATGAGCACCCGCAACGGTAGCTCCTGGTCGGCGATCAGTCGAGCGATCGAGAACGAGGAGGTTCGATGCAAGAAGCTGGTGTGTGCGCGGGGATCGATTGGGCGAAGGACACGCACGATGTGTTCGTCGCCGACGCGGACGGTGAACGCCTGTGGAGCGAGACGATCGCTCACACCGAGGCGGGAATCGAGAAGCTGTGCCGGACGCTGGTCACGCTCGGCGTAATCAGGGTCGCGGTCGAACGTCCTGACGGTCTGTTGATCGAGCGGCTGCTGGACGCCGGACTGACCGTGCTGGCGATCCATCCGAACATGGTCGCCGCAGCCCGACCGCGGTTCCGTGCCGCCGGCGGGAAATCCGACCGGTTCGACGCATTCGTGCTCTGCGAGCTCGCGCGCACCGACAGCCACCGGTTCCGGGCGCTCTCCCCGGATAGCGATCAGACCAAGGCGCTGCGGGCGCTGACCCGCGGCCGCGAGGTCCTGGTCGAGCAGCGCGTCGCGCTGTGCAACCAGCTCCGCGCCGAACTCGAACGATCCTGGCCCGGCGCCGCCCAGATCTTCCGGGATCTCGACAGCCCGATCAGCCTGATGTTCCTCGAGCGTTACCCCTCCCCGGCCGACGCGCACCGGCTCGGCGATAAGACGCTCGCCCGGTTCCTTGCCCGCCACCACTACTGCGGGCGCAAGCAACCCGGCGAGCTGCTCGCCAAGCTCCGCGCCGCCCCAGCCGGCCGCGCCGGCGAGATCGAAGCCGACGCTCGCCGCGGCCTCGTCCTCGCCCTCGTCGCCGCCTTGAAGCCAATCGTGGAGCAGATCCGCCTGCCCACCTCGGAGATCGGCCACGCGCTCCGCACGCACCCCGACGGCGAGATCTTCTCCTCGTTCTTCAAGAGCCCCGACAGCGTGATCTGCGCCGCGACCCTGCTCGCCGAGATCGGCGATGACCGCAACCGCTACCCCACCGCCGAACACCTCGCCGCCGACGCCGGCATGAGCCCCGTCGCCGTCGAGTCCGGCCGCAAAAAGGTCGCGTGCTTTCGCCGAGGCTGCGACCACCGCCTCCGCGACGCCACCTCCACACTCGCCGACGCGACCCGCCACTGGCATCCCTGGGCCCAAGACCACTACGCCCGCGCCCGCGGGCGCGGACACGACCACCCACGCGCGATCCGGACCGTCGGACGGGCCTGGACCCGAGTCCTGTGGCGATGCTGGCAAGACGGCGTCGCCTACGACCCTGCCCGCCATCACGGGCTTCAAAAACACACCGAAGTCGTCATCCCCAACCTCAGGGGTTGACACAGGACGTCTCATGCCTCGACCAGGTTGAGATGGGCCTGCCGGACTCCGGGCTCGAGGCGCACGTAGTTGGGCCCGATCCGCCATTGGAAGCGCTCGCCGGAGAGCAGATCTTGCACGCTGAAGCTCGGCGGCAGCCCGAGGCTGGCCGGCACGATCGCGAGTCCCTCGTGGGTTTGGTGCGGATCGGTGTTCACGACCGTAACCACGGTATTGCCCCGGGCATGCTTTGCGTAAGCGATCAGTGCTTCGTTGGCGGTCTCGAGAAAGGTGATGTTGGACAGCTGTTGGAGGGCCGGATTGTCCCGGCGCGCCTGATTGAGCCGTTTGACCAGCGGCAGCAGGGGCCCGTCGAGCTGCCGCTGCCTGATCTCGTACTTCTCTGAGTGCAGATATTCCTCCGATCCCTCGCGCACGGGCGTCCCCTCGCAGTACTCGTAGCCGGAGTAGATCCCGTAGCTCGGGCTGAGCGTAGACGCGAGCACGAGCCGAGCCTCGAATGCCGGGCGTCCCCCATGCTGTAGGTAGGCGTGAAGGATGTCCGGGGTGTTGGCGAAGAAGTTAGGGCGGAAGTAGTCCTGCTCGCCCGAGTGGGCCAGCTCGGAGACGTACTCGGTCAGCTCGTAGCGCGAGTTCTTCCACGTGAAATACGTGTAGGACTGGCTGAAGCCGATCTTGGCCAGGTGGCGCATCACCGCGCGACGGGTGAACGCCTCGGCCAGGAACACGACCTCGCGGTCGTGCTTGTGCACCTCCTCGATCAGCCAGGACCAGAACGCGAACGGCTTGGTGTGCGGGTTGTCGACCCGGAAGACCTTGACCCCGCAGCCGACCCACTGGAGCATGATCGTGCGCAGCGCCTCCCACAGCCCGCGCCAGTCGGGCGAGTCCCAGTTGACGTTGTAGATGTCCTGGTAGCGCTTGGGCGGGTTCTCGGCGTATTTGAGCGTGCCGTCAGGCCGGTGGTGAAACCACTCCGGATGCTCCCTGAGCCACGGGTGGTCGGCCGAGCACTGGATTGCGAAGTCGAGTGCGATGTCGATGTCGTGCTCCGCCGCGGTGGCGGTCAGCGATCGCAGGTCGTCGATCGTGCCGAGGTCCGGGTGGACGGCCTCGTGGCCTCCGGTCTCGTCGCCGATCGCCCACGGCGAGCCCGGATCGTTCGGGCCGGCGGTGAGCGCATTGTCGCGTCCCTTGCGGTTGGTGTGCCCGATCGGGTGGATGGGAGGCAGGTAGACGACGTCGAACCCGAGCTCGGCGAGCTTGGGCAGCTGACGCTCCACGCCGGCCAGGCCGCCCCAGGAGCGTGGGAACAGCTCGTACCACGATCCGAAGCGCGCGCGGACGCGGTCGACCTCGAGCCGCTGCGGCTGGGCGAGGCCGGCGCTGCCGTCACGCGGCTGGGCGCGCTCGACCGCCTCGAACAGCTCCGGGCCGAGCGCCACGTCGTGCTTCGCCGTCTCAACGACGGTCTGATCCGCGAGCGTCTCGAGCGCGTGCTCGATCAGCGCGCGGTCGGTCTTGTTGCGCGCGCTCTGGGCCGCCGTGCGCAGAAGGACGATCCCCTCCGACATCTCCCCGGGAAGATGTTCATGCCGCGCTTCGAGCTTGCGCAGTAGCTCGTCGCGCCAGGTGCCGAACGAGTCAGTCCACGCCTCCACCGTGTACTGCCAGGACCCGATCCGGTCGACGGCGAACTCCCCGGCCCAGCGGACCCCCTCGAGATGCGCGTCGATGCGGTGCATCTCGGACTCCCGCCAGCGGCTGTCGCCCGGGCCCCGCCAGCGGACCACGGAGCGCAGGATCTCGTGCCCATCACGGAAGATGTCGGCCTCGACCGTGACCGTATCCCCGACGCAGCGCTTGGCGGGGAAACGCCCGCCGTCCACGGACGGATAGGGATATTGGATCTCGATGCGCGTCGGCGTTTGCTTGTCCACGTAGACCGAAAATATCCATCTCGACAGGTCGGGTAAACAGTGCGGCGTGAAACCGCTACCCCGTTCGAGCGGAGTGCAGCTGCATCTGACCTCGCTTCCGGACGGCCGGCTCGGCCCCAGCGCCTACCGCTTCATCGACTGGCTCGAGCAGGCTGGGCAGTCCTGGTGGCAGATGCTGCCGCTGGGCCCTCCGGACCGGCACCACTCGCCCTACAAGGCGCGATCGGCGTTTGCGGCCTGGCCTGGGCTGCTCGCCGATCGCCGTGCTCCGGTGAGCGCGAGCGAGCGCCTGGACTTCGTCGAGCGCGAGCGGTTCTGGATCGAGGACTGGGCGCGCTTCGCCGGGCGTAGCGCCGTCACCGACCAGGTGCGCTTCGCGCGCGAGTGGACGGACCTGCGTCGCTACGCAGCCGACCGCGGCGTGCGCCTGTTCGGAGACGTGGCCATCTACGTGGCGCCCGCGAGCGTCGATCATCGCGCTCATCCGGAGCTGTTCCAGGAGGGGCTCGTGGCCGGCGCCCCGCCCGACTCGTTCTCCTCGGTGGGCCAGCTGTGGGGCAACCCGCTCTACGATTGGCCCTCGCTGCGCCGGCGCCGGTACCGCTGGTGGGTGGAGCGCCTGCGCCGGACCACGGCGCTGTTCGACCTGGCCCGGATCGACCACTTCCGCGGCCTCGTCTCCTACTGGGCTGTCCCCGCCGGTTCGCGTACGGCGGTCTCCGGGCACTGGAAGCGTGGACCCGGGCGAGCGCTGTTCGACGCGGCGTTCGCGGAGCTCGGGGAGCTGTCGCTCGTGGCCGAAGACCTCGGGGTGATCACTGAGCCTGTGCGGCGGCTCCGCGACGAGCTCGCCATTCCCGGGATGCTGGTCATGCAGTTCGGCTTCGAGCCGGAGGAGCCGGACAGCCCGCACCGGCTCGAGCACCACGCCGAGAACGCAGTCGTCTACACGTCCACCCACGACCACGACACCCTCCGTGGCTGGTACGCATCGCTCGACGAGCAGCGCCGTCGCGCCGTCGACGCGGCGCTGCGGGCCGGCGGGTTCGTCGAGCGCAGGCCCTGGTGGGGGCTGATCCGGCTGACCATGTCCTCGCCCGCACGGGTGGCGATGATGCAGGCTCAGGACGTGCTCGGGCTCGGGAGCGAGGCGCGCATGAACGACCCGCGCCGGGCCACCGGGAGCTGGCAGTGGAGACTCGAGCGAGGTGCGCCGACGCGGGGCCTCGCCCAACGCCTGCGCGAGGCTACAGCCGAGGCAGACCGACTTTGAACAGCAGGCCGTCGAGCGACACCTTCGCCCGCCGGTAGGCGTAGGCCACGTCGGAGCGCAGCCGCCTGTACGGCGTGATCTCGTAGCTGATCATCGTGCTCGGCAACGCCCGAGTCCGAAGGCCGGCGCGTGCGAGCACTGCCAGTGCCCGCTCAGCAATCGCGACTTGCCCGAACGCCGTTGGGTGGACGTGGTCGGCCATCACCAGGTTGCGGCCGCGGAAGTCGGCCAGGTCGAGGATCTGCGCCCCGCCACGCTGCGCGGCCCGCACGATGATTTCGTTCAGCTCCGCCACCTTCTCGCCCGCCTTCGGCCGGCCGAGGTCGAGTGGCGCCGTCACGGCGAGCACACGGTCGCAGCGCTCGGCCACGAAGGCGAGGGCGCGCTCGTAATCCGGCTCGAACCGGGCCGGGGCCCAGTCGAGCGCCCGCACGTCGTTGACGCCGATGTACAGGCACCCGAGCTCGTAGCGCGCGTCGGGGTGAGCACTCGTGCGCCGGCACGCCGGGATCTGCCGCTCGAGCACGTCCTCCACGCGTGCGCCGTCGACCGCGTAGGTCGTGAACGCGAGCCCGGTCGCTCGTGCGACCCACAGCGCCCAGGACTGCAGCGCGACCCCCCACTGCAGCTCGCCGCCGCCGTTGGTGATCGAATCGCCGAAGGCGAGGACGCCGAGCCGGTTAGCGCTCAAGCGTGCGAGGGTACCCGAGCCGGTGATAATCCCAGCGTTGTCTGTCACCTTGCACGCAGGTAGCGAAGATGTCCGCCGCGCGGCCGACGAACTGGCGGCTCGAGTACCCGGTGCGCTGGCACCGCTGGCGCGGCTGGCATTCAACTACCGCTGGTCATGGTTGCCCGGAGCGCCCGAGCTGTTTCGGTCGGTCGATCCCGAGCGCTTTGACCTCTGCCTGCAGAACCCGGTCCGGCTGCTGAACGAGGCCACCCCGGCGACGCTGCGCCGCGCGGCGGCAGACACGGAGCTATGCGAGCTCGCAGCGGCGCTCGAGGCGGCCCTGGTTGCCGATCTCGAGCGGCCGACGCAGGCAAACGGAATCGATCCCGCTCGCCCGGTCGCGTTCCTGTGCGCCGAGTACGGGATCCACGTCTCGCTTCCCGTCTACTCGGGCGGTCTCGGCGCGCTGGCCGGTGACCTGCTCAAGGAGGCCTCCGACCAGGCCCGGCCGCTGGTTGCGGTTGGGCTCATGTACCGAAAGGGCTACTTCCGGCAGCGCATTGACGCCTCCGGCTGGCAGCACGAGTACTGGATCGACACCGACCCGCAGCGGCTGCCGGCCGTGCTCGTGACCACGGGCGACAAGCCGCTCACGATCTCGGTCCCGATCTACGGCCGTCTTGTGACGGCACGCATCTGGCGGGTCGACGTCGGCCGCGTGCCCCTGTTCCTGCTCGACACAGAGTGCCCGGAGAACGACACGATCGAGCGCTGGATCACGGCCAGGCTCTACGACGCCGATCCGGACACGCGTCTCTCGCAGTACGTCCTGCTCGGATCGGGCGGCGTTCGCGCGCTCCGCGCACTCGGCATCGATCCGTCCGTGATCCACCTGAACGAGGGCCATGCAGCGCTCGCGCCGGTTGAGCTCGCGGGTGAGCTGCACGACGGACAGCCCTGGGCGGCGGCGCTCGAGGCGGCGCGCAGCCGGACCGTGTTCACCACGCACACGCCCGTCCCTGCCGGCAACGACGCCTATCCGCCCGAGCAGGTGCAGGAGGCGGTGGGCGCGCTGGCCTCAGAGCTCGGCATGAAGGTGTCCGAGCTGATCGCGCTGGGCCGCACCAACCCCGCCGACGAGGACGAGCCGTTCGGCGTGACCCAGGCAGCCCTGCGGCTGAGCCGCTCCGCCAACGCGGTCAGCCGCCGTCACGGCGAGGTGGCACGGGCGATGTGGAGCGCGCTGTGGCCCGACCGTGACGAGGCGCCGATCGGCTACGTGACCAACGGCGTGCACATCCCGACCTGGGTCGGCGCGGCCGTGCGAGATCTGTTCGAGCGCGTGATCGGCCAGGACTGGTTCACCCGCTCGGATGACCCGGCGGCGTGGGCCCCGATCGGGGAGGTGCCCTCGGCCGAGCTGTGGGCGACCCGTGAGCGTCAGCGCGCCGAGATGATCGAGTTCGTCCGCGGTCGCAGCATGCTCGACCGGCTGAGCCGAAACGACGTGCGCGAATATGTCGCGGCCGCCGCGCGCGCATTCGACCCCGGAGTGCTGACGATCGGCTTCGCGCGCCGGGTCGCGACCTACAAGCGGCTCGAGCTGCTGATGCGCGATCCGGAGTGGACGATCGCGTTGCTGGCGGGCGATCAGCCCGTGCAGGTCGTCCTCGCCGGCAAGGCCCACCCCCGTGACGAGGAGGCCAAGCGCTCGCTCCAGCGTCTGTTCGGGCTCAAGCGGGCGCGGATTATCGGCGAGCGGGTCATCTTCCTGGATGATTACGACCTCTCCTCCGGGGCATCGCTCGTGCGCGGATGCGACGTCTGGCTCAACCTGCCGCGCCCGCCGCTCGAGGCGAGCGGGACCAGCGGCATGAAGTCGGCCATCAACGGCGGGTTGCAACTCAGCGTCCTCGACGGCTGGTGGGCCGAGGCCTACGACGGCGCCAACGGCTGGGCGCTGCCGGGCGAGGTCGACGACGATCACGCGGCCCAGGACGACCGCGATGCGGACATGCTCCACCGGCTGCTCGGTGACGACGTGACGCCGGCCTTCTATGACCGCGGCGCGAACGGGATCCCCGAGCGCTGGATCGAGCTCATGCGCGGCTCGCTACGCTCTATCGGACCGCGATTCTGCGCGTCTCGCATGGTCCGCGAGTACGTTGAGGGCCCCTACCGCGGCTCGTGACTTTTTGTCGGGCCGCCGGGAAGATATGCGGGTTCGCGGGCGTCATTAACCTGAACGATCTATGGCCTCTTCAGCCGACAGACACGAGCCCACTCAGCGCCAGTTGGCCGACCTCTCCGCTCTGGCGGATGGGTCGCTCGATCCCGCGCGCCGCGAACCGGTCGAGGCGGAGATCGCGCGGTCGCCGGAGCTGAGCGCTCGGTACGAGCGCGAGCAGCACATCGTCGGGGTCCTGCACGAGGCGCGCGCGACCGACCGGGCGCCCGCCGCGCTGCGAGCCAGGATCGAGGCGCAGCGGCCGGCGCGGCGCGCTCGCTCCGGCCGCCGGCTCGTCTATGGCGGCTCGCTGGCCGCGGGCCTGGCCGCGCTCGCGCTGGCAGCCGTGCTGATCCTGCCCGCCGGAACTCCCGGCGCGCCGTCGGTCTCGCAGGCCGCGGGCCTCGCTGTCCTCGGCGCTACCTCGCCCGGTCCGCCCGGCGATCCGACGGCTCCCGGCGTCAAGCTCGGCCAGGCCGTCGGCGACGTCTACTTCCCCGACTGGTCGCAGCGCTTCGGCTGGCGGGCGATCGGTCAGCGCATCGACCACATCAACGGCCGTGTCGCCGTCACGGTGTACTACGAGTGGCACGGCAAGCGGCTGGCCTACACAATCGTCGGTGCGCCTGCGCTCGCGACCCCGGCAGCGTCGGTCCGTCAGCTGAACGGGACCGAGCTCCGCACGCTGATGCTCGGCAGCCGCCTGGTCGTGACGTGGCGCCGCAACGGCCACACGTGCGTGCTCTCAGGGTCCGGCGTTCGCGCGAGCGAGCTGCAGCGGCTCGCCGCGTGGAAGGTCCCGGAATCGGGCAACTAGCGCGGCCGCGCCGTCCTAAGTCTCGCGGCGGTCGCCCTTGCGCCGCTCGATTCCGAGTGCCCAGAGACGGCCGTCGGGCCCCTGCTCGACGCCGGGCACGCCGCGCTCCAGCATCTGCCGGGCCAGGGCGAGCGCGGCCTCGCTCGTGACCGGACGCATCACGAGGATCTCGTTCGGATCGACGGCGTCGTCGGCCGCCTCGCCGCGCGGGTCGCCGTCGGGGCTGCGCCGATCCAGGCTCAGCCGCCGGCGGTCCGCCCCATTTCCAGCTCCATCGTCCATCGGGGAATGATCGGCAGGACGCCGCCGGCGCTTAAGAAACGGCCGTCAGGCCTGGAACGCCGAGATCGCGCGCTCGATGTCGGCCGACACTCGCGGCCAGGCCGCCGGGGGGCTGGCGCCGACGATCACCGCGCTCGTATGCGCGCCGGCCACGAGGCAGGCCAGCTCGACGTAGCGGGCGCCGGAGATAGTCGAATACGAGTCACGGACACAGCTGCCGCCGCCGGTGCGGAACCGCAGGTGGGTTCCCGCGTCGAGCCGGACCACGTTGCGATCGCCCTCATCGCCGTTGTGATCGACCCGGAAGGTGGTCCAGTTAGAAGGCGACTCGGCGCCCTGGCGCGGCGTGATGTTGAGGTAGCCGACCACGCGCCGGCCGGGCCCGTACTGGATCGCCGTGGCGGTTCCGGCATCGCCGTGGACCCGGCGCCAGCCGGGTGGGTACGCGAGGGTCGCCCCGTCAGCGATGCTCACGGCGTGCCAGCCCGCCGGGGCGGGACCGGGGCGCAGCCAGCCGAACTGGTTCGGCTTAGACCCGCTCCCGCACCCGGCCAGGGCCAGCGCTGAGATCGCTGCGAGGGCGGCCCGTCTAGAGGTTGCCGTCCCCATCGCTGGGGCCGCCGCTGTTGTCGGCGTCGTGGTCGCCGCCGCCGTTCTGGGGGATGCTTGACGAGGCCGACGAGCCGCCGGACGAGCTGGATGACCCGCCGGACGCGCTCGACGATCCACCGGACGTGCTTGTCTGGGACGCCGCCGGCGTGCTGGTCGAGGTGCTCGAGGACGACTTCGAGCCGCCGCCGCAGCCGGCCACGGCCAGAGCGATGAACAGCATCCCGGTAGCTGCATATGTACGAATCAATTTCGGCATTCTCAAATCCTCCGTAATTTGGGTTTCTGTCCTACTCTCACCGTTCACAAGGACGCCATCGGTGGCAATTCCTTCCTCCGTCACCGGTCGAACTGCTCCGAGGGCTCGGGTGTCAGGGTGCGTGCGACGCGCTGACGCGCCCGGTGCAGGCGGGTCGTGATCGTTGCCTCGCGCACCCGCAGGGCCTGTGCCGCCTCTCGGTAGGACAGCCCCACGACATCGATTGCGATCAGTGCATCGCGGAAGTCGTCCGGGAGCGCCGAGATCGCTGCGTACAGCTCGTTGGACGCGATCTTCGCCTCCGGCTGTGGCGCCGAGCGGTCCTCAATGAGGTCGAGGTCGTCGGGCAGGGCGGTCGTCTGGGGACGTCGCGCGGCGGTGCGGCGGGTGCTGAAGAAGGTGTTGCGCAGCACCCGCAGCAGATAGCCGAGGTCGTCCTCCGAGCGCAGGATGCGCGGCTTGCGCAGCACGCGGGCGAAGGTCTCCTGGACGAGATCCTCGGCCTCCTCGCGCGAGCCGCACAGGCTCCATGCGGCGCGATACAGCCGATCGATGTGATCGCCGAGCGCCTCCGGATCAAGCTGACGTTCGGGAGACATGCGGTTGCCACGGCCAGCATACGGACTGCCGCCCGGTCAGGGGCGACCGCGACCGGGGCTGCTGGCGCCGCTCAGTCCTGGAGGTCCGAAAGCGGCCGGGCCGGTGGACCGACGTACTTCGCCGTCGGCCGGATGAGGCGTCCCTCGCGCTTCTGCTCCATGATGTGAGCCGACCAGCCCGCCGTCCGCGCGCAGGTGAACATCGGCGTGAACAGCTCCGGCGGGACGTCCGCGAAGTCGAGCACCACGGCTGACCAGAACTCGACGTTGGTCGCGAGCACGCGGTCGGGCTTGCGGGCCTGGAGCTCCGCCAGTGCGGCCTCCTCGAGCGCCTCCGCCACCTCCACGCGCGGCGAGCCGAGCGCACGGGCGGTGCGCCGCAGCACGCGGGCCCGGGGATCCTCGGCTCGATAGATGCGGTGCCCGAAGCCCATCAGACGCTCGCCGCGATCGAGCAGGTCCTTGACGTAGCGGTCGGCGTCGCCCACCCGATCGACGTCGTCGAGCATCTTCAGCACGCGCGACGGGGCGCCGCCGTGCAGCGGCCCCGAGAGCGCGCCGACGGCGGCCGACAGGGCGGCGGCCACGTCGGCTCCCGTCGAGGCCACGACACGCGCCGTGAAAGTGGACGCGTTCATGCCGTGCTCCGCCGCCGAGATCCAATAGGCGTCGATCGCCTCCACGTGCTTGGGGTCCGCCTCGCCGCGCCAGCGGATCAGGAAGCGCTCGGCGATCCGAGTCGCCTTGTCGACCTCACGCTGCGGAACGGGCGGGTGGCCGATGCCGCGGGCCGACTGCGCGACGAACGAAAGCGCCATCACCGAGGCGCGCGCGAGGTTGTCCCGGGCCTCCTCATCGGAGATGTCGATCAGTTGGCCGAAGCCCCATTGGGGCGCCAGCATCGCCAGCGCCGACTGAACGTCCACGCGCGGGTCGCCGGAGTGCACGTACAGCGGATGCGGCTCGGCCGGGGGCATGCCAGGCAGCAGCTTGCCGTCGACGAGCAGACCCCATACCTGCCCGAACGGCACGTTGCCGACGAGCTCCTCGATGTCGACCCCGCGGTAACGCAGCGCGCCGCCCTCGCGGTCGGGCTCGGCGATCTCCGTGGCGAAGGCGACTACTCCCTCGAGCCCGGACTGTACTTCGGCTGTTGCGCTCATCTGATCGTGCTCCTGGTGCCGCGATATCGAAATTTCGTAGACAAGAGGCTAGTGGGCGCGCGTAAAGGCGCCGCTATAAGCTCCGGCGCCGTGTCCACGCCGATGTTCGAATCCGTCTTCCAGCTGGCGGGCCGAGTGCGCTTCGGGGAGCTGAGCGCGACCGAGCTCGTGCAGGAGTCACTGAACCGGATCGACGAACTGGAGCCGCGGATCAACGCGTTCACCTACGTCGCCCACGATGCGGCGCTCGCCGTGGCCGCCGAGATCGGCCCCGGCGATCCGCGGCCGTTCGCGGGTGTGCCGATCGCGATCAAGGACAATCGCCCGGTCGAGGGGATGCCGATCACGATGGGCAGCGATCTGTTCGGCGGGCTGGTGGCCAACCACGACGCCTACCTGGTGCGCCGGATCCGGGAGGCCGGCTTCGTGATCGTCGGCAAGACTGCGATGCCGGAGATGGGGCTCCTCCCGACGACCGAGTCGCGGCGCAACGGGCCCACCCACAACCCGTGGGGGCTCGATCGGACGCCTGGTGGCTCGAGCGGCGGATCGGCGGCCGCCGTCGCGGCGGGGATGGTCCCGCTCGCCCACGGAAACGACGGGGGCGGCTCGACCCGAATCCCGGCTGCCTGCTGCGGCCTGGTCGGCCTGAAGGGCTCGCGCGGGCGTGTGTCGGTGGGGCCGGATGGGGGCCAGAGCTTCCTCGTCACCGACGGCGTGCTCACGCGGACGGTGGCTGAGACCGCCGCGCTGACCGACATCCTGGCCGGATACGAGCCCGGAGACGCGACCTGGGCGCCGGCGCCTGCGGAGCCGTTCGCCGAGGTGGTCGGGGGCGAGCCGGGTGCGCTGCGGATCGGTGTCGCGCTCACCCCGCCGCTCGCCGACGCCGCGCTGGACCCGGTGAACGAGCGCGCGGTGCGGGACGCCGCGAATCTGCTCGAGTCGCTCGGACATCAGGTGGAGGAGCTCGATCCGCCCTGGGTCGGACTCGACCTCCTGCCCGACTTCACCCGCCTGTTCGGGCCGATGGCCGTGGTCACGGTCCTGATCGGCGGTCGGATCGCGCGCCGCGAGCCGACCGAGGCGGACGTCGAGCCGCTGACCTGGATGCTCTACGAGCACGCGCGCAACACCGACGCGGTCAGCTTCGTGGCCACCGAGGGGAGGGTCGAGGCAGCCGCGCGCATGATCGTCACCCGTCTGGGCCGCTACGACGCAGTGCTCACGCCGACCCTGGCCACGCGGCCCGTGAGGACCGGTGAGGTCCATGGCCGCGGGCCCGATCCGTGGGATCATTTCCAGCGCTCGGGTCACTTCACCCCGTACACGGCGATCTGCAACGTGACCGGGCTGCCCGCGATCAGCCTGCCGCTTTATCACGGCAACGATGGGCTGCCGACCGCGGTTCAGCTGATCGGGCGGCCGCTGCGTGAGGACACGCTGCTGCAGCTGGCCTCCCAGCTGGAGCAGGCGTTGCCCTGGGCGCAGCGACGTCCTGACGTGGCGATCTAGCCCGTTAACCGACGCCCAGCACGGCACGCATCGACTTCGGGACAACGCCGAGGCGCTCGGCGTCCGCGCTGCCGTGGCGCGAGGTCAGCGAGATCTCGAGCAGCTCGGCCTCGTCCCAGGTCGCGAATGCGGCCGGCCCGATGAGCAGCTCGAGCGCCTTCAGCGAGCGGCGGACGACCGACTGCGGCACGCGGACGATCGGCCGGCTGCGGTGAAACGAGCGCAGCGCGGTCTCGACGATGGCCCGGTAGGAGAGGGTCTCGGGGCCGGCCAGCTCATAGCGCGCGCTGTCCAATTCCTGGGCCATCGCGCCGCCGGGCAGCGCCGCCATCACGCAATCGGCCACGTCCTCGGCCCAGATCGGCTGGAAGGTCGCCCGGCCAGATCCGGGGATCGGCATCACCGGCAGCAGCGACATCCGCTGCAGCAGGGTCAGGAACGGGTCGCTCGGCGAGTACACCCATCCGGGTGCGAACACGGTGTGCGCGAGCGAGGACTCCCCTAGCGCCCGCTCCGCCACCGCCTTGGCCTGCAACAGCCGCGAGCGGCTGCGGGTGGAGGCGCCGAGGGCGGAGAAGAACACGAACTGCCTGACGCCGGCGCGCTCGGCCGCGCGCACGAGGCGCCACGTGGCCACGCCGGCGAGCTCCTCGATCGAGCCGGTCGGCTGGTCACGTATGACCGAGGCGAGATGGACGACCGTGTCGACGCCGCGCAGCGCGTGGCGAAAGGACAGGTGGTCGGAAAGATCGCCGAGGGCGATCTGGACTCGGACGCGCTCGGGTCCGAGGCGGCGCGGGTCGCGGACGAGGCAGCGAACAGGCGTTCCGTTGGCGGTCAGTCGCCTCAGGAGCGGTTTGCCGATCGTTCCCGTGGCGCCAGTGAGGAGCAGCACGGCGGGGAGGCTACCGACGAACGTGCAGCTTGCCTCCGTACAATGAGCCCGCCGCAAAGCAACCGAATCGACAGAGAGACCAGAATCTATGGCTTATGTCATCGCCGAGCCCTGCATTGGCACGAAGGACAACTCGTGCGTGGAGGTCTGCCCGGTCGACTGCATTCACCCGACTCCCGACGAGCCGGACTACGACCAGGTCGAGATGCTCTACATCGACCCCGAGGAATGCATCGACTGCGACGCGTGCGTCGAGGCCTGTCCCGTCGATGCCTGCTTCGCCGAGGACCAGCTCCCCGACGAATGGCAGAAGTACACGCAGCTCAACTCCGACTACTACACGAACCGGGGCTGATTCGCCAGGGACTTGCGGCCCGGGAGCTGCCCGCGCGGCGGAGCCCCTAGGCCATCGGCAGGGACATCCCGACCGGCTTCGGCGCAGCGGCCGGAGCCGGGGGCTGCATCACCGGCAGCTCGACCGGCGACAGCGCGACGATCCCTCGCGCCGCCTGGTGCAGCGCCTGGGCGGCCGAATCGTCGGGGTTCGCGAACACGATCGGTGTGCCCGAGTCGGACTGCTCGCGCAGGCCCATGGTCAGCGGGACCTTGGCCAGCAGCGGCACCTCGAGCTCCTCGGCCAGCAGCGCGCCGCCGCCCTCGCCGAAGATCTGGAAGCGCTCGCCGGCGGGCGTGACGAAGCCGGACATGTTCTCGATCACGCCGGCGATCTCGAGCTTGAGCTTCGACGCCATCTCTGCCGAGCGGCGGGCGACCTTCTGGGCGACCGGCTGCGGCGTGGTGACGATCAGGAACTTCGCCTGAGGTAACAGTTGCGCGAGCGTCATCGAGACGTCGCCGGTGCCGGGCGGTAGGTCGATCAGGAGGTAGTCGAGCTCGCCCCACTCGACGTCCTCGAGGAACTGCTGAAGCGCCTTATGCAGCATCGGGCCGCGCCACACGATCGCCGCGTCCTGCTCGACGAAGAACCCGATCGACATCACCTTGATGCCGTCGTGGGCCGTGAGCGGGACGAGCTTGCGCTCGGCGTTCACGCGCGGGCGCTCCGCGCCGAGGCCGAGCATCCGCGGCTGGGAGTAGCCCCAGACATCGGCGTCGAGGACTCCGACCTCCTTGCCCTCAGCGGCGAGCGCGGCGGCGATGTTGGCGGTCACACTCGACTTGCCGACGCCGCCCTTGCCCGAGCCGATGCAGATCACGTTGCGGACCTGGGCCAGCGCCCCCTCGGGCAGCTGTCCGCGTCCGAGCTTGCGGCCGAGCGCCGCCTTCTCGCCGTCGTCGAGCACGTCGAAGCTGACGTTGACCCCGCCGACGCCGTCGAGCTTGCGCACGGCCTGCGCCACGCCGGTCTCGAAGTGGCTGCGGATCGGGCATCCGGGCGTGGTCAGCGAGACCATCACGTCCACCACGCCGTTCTCGTGGATCTCGATCGAGCGGACCATCTCGAGCTCGACGATGTCGCGGCGGAGCTCGGGGTCGATGACGGAGCGCAGGGAGTCGATTACTTGTTCACGAGTGGGCATGAGTCCATTGTAGGCAGAGGGCTGTTCGGGTCGGCGCATGCGCCGACCCGCCGCGGGCGCATGCGCCCGCGGGCCGGGCGCGCATGCGCGCCCGGCTACGCAATTAAAGACCGACGGGGCGCCACTTGCGTGACGCCCCGGCGGTTGAGGGAGGAGAGGGTGCTGCATTCGCCGGCGAGGTTATGAGGCCGGCGAACCTGTCCCGCGGTCTCGCGCCCTCCTCAGCGCGGGGCGGGGGAAGTTGTCTCAGGCGGCGGAGCCGATGCGGTCCTGCGCCTCGGACACGAGCTTCTCGAAGCGCGCGCCGACGGTCTTGGACTGCTTCTCGAGGTCACGCCGCGCCGACCGAACCTCGCGCTCGAAGCGCCGGCGGTTCTGACGGACGGTGCGCTCGACCCGGCTGCGGCGCTGGCGCAGCTCGCGCTCGACGCGCGTGCGCGTCTTGCGCACCTGACGCTCGAAGCGGTTGCGGGCGGTTACGCCGCGCCGCTCATAGCGCTTGAGCTCACGCTCGACGCCTGACCGCGTGCGGTACTTGGTCGCGAGGCCCCTGACGGTCGAGACGAGGTTGTCGCGAGCGAGGAGGCTCGCGCCGACCGGCACGAGGACAACGCGCTCGGCGATGACCTGAGCCTGGTCGACGGCCGTCTTCGGCTGCGTCGAGGTACTGGTGGCCGCCGGCCTACGAGCCGCGGTGCTCTTTCGGGTGGTTGCGCTCTTTCGAGCCGTGGCGGTCTTGCGACCCGCCGGTCTGCTGCTGCTTGTAGCCATTGAGTCGTGCTCCCTGTAGAACTCGATTCTTGGGAAATAAGCCTGAGTCCGACATCCAGAATAGCCGAACACATGTTTGTAACCCGGGCGCTTGTCTTCGTTACATTCCGAGACAGACTCCGTGACCAGACCCCGTACCCGTTATGCCCACAGCGGTGATGCGAGCATCGCCTACCAGGTGTACGGCGAGGGCTCGGTCGACCTGGTTCTGATCAACGGACCGGCCTCGCACCTGGAGGTGATGTGGGAGGAGCCGAACACCGCCCACTGTTTCGAGCGGCTCGGCTCGTTCGCCCGCGTGGTGATGTTCGACCGGCGCGGCACGGGACTCTCTGACCCGGTTTCCCAGCCGCCGACGCTCGAGCTCCAGATGGATGATCTGTGCGCCGTCCTCGACGCGGTCGAGCTCGAGCGCACGGCGATGTGGGGAGCCGGCGACCTCGGACTCTCGGCCCTGTTCGCCGCCACCTACCCGGACCGGGTGACCTCGCTCGTGCTCTCCTCGGTGGCGCCCAAGGGGACCACCGCGACCCGGCCCGAGCTGAAGGAAGTGTTCCTCGACGCGATCGAGCACAACTGGGGCGACGGCACGCTGCTCTCGATCTTCGCCCCGAGCCAGGTCGGCAACCGCGCCTTCGAGGAGTGGTGGGGGCGGATGCAGCGTGCGGCGGTCAGCCCCGGTATGGCGCGCAGGCTGATCGAGATGCTGGGCGAGACCGACCTCACCGCCGTGCTGCCGACGATCCGCGTGCCGACCCTGGTCACCCATCAGACCGACGACCAGTACATCCCCGTCGAGGTCGGCCGCGAGGTGGCACAGCTGATCCCGGGTGCGCGGTTCATCGAGTACCCCGGCCAGGACACCTACGGCTGGACGGAGGCGCCGGCGATCGACGACGTGGAGGAGTTCCTCACCGGCCGGCGCCCGGCGGGCGAGATCGACAGGGTGCTGGCGACGGTGATGTTCACCGACATCGTCGGCTCGACCGAGCACGCCTCGAGGATCGGGGATGGGCGGTGGCGTGACCTGCTCTCCGAGCACCACACGATCGTCCGGCACGAGCTCGAGCGCTGGCGTGGAACTGAGGTCAAGACGATCGGCGACGGCTTCCTGGCCACGTTCGACGGCCCCGCCCGCGCCGTTCGCTGTGCGGCCGAGATCGTGGAGGAGGTGGAGCAGCTCGGGCTCCGGCTGCGGGCCGGTGTGCACACGGGGGAGTGTGAGCTTGTCGGGGACGACGTGGCCGGGATCGCGGTCCACATCGGCGCCCGCGTGATGGGGTGCGCCGAGGCGGGAGAGGTGCTCGCCTCGAGCACGGTCAAGGACCTGGTGGTCGGATCGGGGCTTGAGTTCGAGGACCGCGGCCTGCACGCGCTGCGCGGCGTCCCGGACGAGTGGCGCCTCTACGCGCTCGATCGCGCGAGCGACTAAGCGGCTGCGCGCCCGATGCGGGCGATCCAGGCGCTCGGCTGCTCGAGCTCCTGCAGCGTCGGCAGTGCCTCGGGGCTCGAGAACACGTGGCTCAGCGCCTCCGTGCCGCCGGCCTTGACGACCTCGTCGCAGAAGTACTTGCCGCGCTCGTACTGGCGCAGCTTCATGTCGAGCCCCAGCAGCTTGCCCACCAGGCGTGACATCGCCGACTGGGACTTGCGCCGGCGGTCAAGCGCCTCGCGCAGCTTCGGCAGCGAGGGCAGCAGGTCGGGCGCGACCGCGTCCATCACGTGCTCGGCGTGGCCCTCGATCACCGCCATCACCGCCTGCACCCGGTCCAGTGTCACCCGCTCGGCGTCGTTGGTGACCAGCGAGATCAGGTCGCCGTGGCGCAGCGCGCCGGCGATCCGCTTCAGCTCATCCCCGCTCGGCATCCGCAGCTTGCGCGGCGACTCGATGCGCACCTCGGCGCTCTTGAGCAGCTCCTTCACGAGCCCTGCCAGGTGCGGATGGAGCCACGGGACCCCGGCGAACTGGACGGCGTGCGTGACCTCGTGCAGCGCCACCCAGGTCATGAACTCGTTCTCCTCGGCGCCGAACGCCTCCACCGCCTGGCCGAGGTTGGGCAGCACGAACAGGAGCCGCGGCGGGCGATCGTCGACGGCCTCGTCGAGGAGCACGAGCTCGTACTGGCCGAGGACACGCTGCGCGAGGTAGCCGAGCACAACCCCGACCTCGGTCGAGAGCGCGAATCCGATCCCGATCTGCATCGCGGGCTTGAGCGGGCCCATGCCCTCACCCGCGCGCTCGAGCACGGGGTCGAGCAGGACTCGCATCGCGCCGACGTTCGAGGAGATCCACTCGCGCCGGCTGATCCCCTCCGGCTTCGGGAGCGGGCGGGCGGGCGTCAGCCCCGTGTACGCGACCACCCGCGCCTCGGACTCGACCGCCAGCGCGCTCAGATCGGCGTTGGGCAGGTGGCCGTTGCCCGTACCGGCGATGTAGGCGGCGATCTTCTCGGCCAGGATCCAGTCGATCACGTCGGGATTCTCTCCAGCTCGGTGAGGGTCTCAGGCGTGCGCGCCGCGACCACAGGCGCGGTCGGCTGCGCGTCGAGCGGGGCCGCGAGCGGACCTTCGAGCCCGGGAAAGCTGACCAGGCCCCCTGCCTCGCGCACGATCAGCTGGCCGGCGGCGGCATCGACCCCACGGCACTTGCGCAGGGTCACCATTCCGTCGAACCGGGCCGCCGCAACCTGGCACAGGCACAGGGCGATCGTCCCGAGCGTCCGCAGCCGGTAGGCGGTGCCCAGCAGCGGCGTGATCGATGCCGCCACCCAGCGCGGGTCCGCCGCCTCGATTCCGAGCACCTCGAGCCGGCCGTCGCGGCTTCGGCGCTCGCCCAGCGATGGGTCGAGCCGCTCGTCATTCAGGTAGGACCCCACGCCGCGGCGCGCCCACCATTCCTCGCCGCGTTCCGAAGTCGTAGACGAACCCGAACTCGACGTCGGCCATGGTCTCGCCGGCCGCGACCGCGACCGACACCGCGTGGCTGGGGATCCCGCGCTTGGCGTTGAGCGATCCATCGATCGGGTCGATGATCACGCGGATAGAGGGATCGCCGTAGTCGATCTCGCCCCGCTCCTCGGACAGGGCCGAGAAGCGGAACCCCTCGTCGCTGAGCTTCTGGAGCTCGGCCAGAACGACCGACTCGGCGGAGGCGTCGATTACCAGTGTTCGGTCTCCACCGCTGCCGCGCGAGCCGGTCTCGACCGCTCGCTCGCTCGTGCTCGGCGCCTCGCTGAGCACCGAGCGCACCCCCTCCACCGCGCGGCGGCAGGCGCCGAGCCAGTCAGCTTCGAGTGCCGATCGAGTTGAGGTCATCGCGGAACCTATGCTGTCAGACGTGGCGCTCATGCTTGATTCGCTGCTTCCCGCTCAACGCCAGGCTGTCACTCATCGCGGTGGTCGCCTGCTCGTCCTCGGCCCGGCCGGGACCGGCAAGACGCGCGTGATCAAGGAGCGCTTTCGCTGGCTTGTGGAGGAAGGCTGCTCACCGGAGCGGATCGCGCTTCTGACCCCGACGGCAGCCCGCGCCGATGCGATGCGCGAGGAGCTCGAGCAAACGCTCGAGCGTGGCTACGAGCAGTTGTTCGTCCTGACGCCGGTCGAGCTCGCGGCGGCGGTGCTCCACGACGCCGGCGAGGACCCGCTCCTGTCCGTGCTCTGGCCCGACGACCGGCTGGCGATGCTGCTCGATCGGATCGACGAGCTCTCGCTCCAGCATCACGACTTCGGCGGTAACGTCAACGCGCTGCTCGGCGCCTTCGTGCGCAAGATCGATCGCCTCAAGGCGGAGCTGATCGGCGTCGAGCAGTACGCGGAGTGGGCTTCCGGGATCGCCGACGCGATGGAGCGCGAGTTCGCCGAGGTCTACCGCACCCACGAACGGATGCTCGCCGATGCGGGCGCCGGCGACGCGGGCGACCTGGTGACTGCTGCGCTGCGCGTCGGGCCCGACCGCTCGCGCCAGTTCGAGCACATTCTGGTCGACGACGCGCAGGAGCTGAGCCTGGGCGCCGCCCGGCTCGCCGTGGGCCTCGGAGGCGACGGCCTGTCCGTCGCCGGCGACCCGGCTCAGGCGCTTCGCCGTTTCCGCGGCGCCGGAGCCGAGCGGATCGAGAGCCTGTCCGAGGGCGCGGAGGTGATCGTGCTCGAGCGCAGCCTGCGCTGTCCCGAGCGCCTGCTCACGGCCGGCGGCCTCGCGCTCGGAGCCGCGCTCGACGTCACGGGCCCCGCGGGCGGCGAGGTCGAGTTCTGGCGCTGCGCGAACGACCGTGCCCAGGCCCAGTCGGTGGCCGCCGACGTCGAGCGCCTGATCGCGCGTGACCGGGTTGATCCGAGCTCAGTCGCGGTCCTGGTTCCCTCGATCCCGCGCGAGGGACAGTCCGTGGCCGTGGCGCTCGAGGAGCGCGCGGTGCCCCACGTGATGATCGGCGAGGCTGCGTTCTTCCAGCGGGCGGAGATCCGGGACGTGCTCGCCTGGCTGCGACTGTTCGCAGATCCCTCCGACGCCGGCGCCGTCGTCCGCGCCCTTGCGCGCCCGCCGATCGAGCTGCGCTCGGTCGACATCGCCCGCTGCACGCAGATCGCCCGGCGGCGCAAGCTCGATATGGTCGCCGCGCTCGCGGCCGCGACCGAGTCCCCGCAGGTGCCGCCGGAGGCCCGGGAGCGGATCCGCGTGTTCCTGAAGCTGTATCGCTCGGGGATCGCCGCGATCGACACGACCCGCCCCGACCTCTACGTCCACCGCCTGATCGACCGGCTCGGACTGCGGCGCCAGCAACTTTTCGCTGCCCAGGCTGATGTGGTCGAGCGGTTGCGCGCGCTCGCGCGCTTCGGTGAGATCGCGGCCGCCTACGTCAACCGTGCGCCTCAGGCGACGCCGCGCGAGTTTGCGCGCCAGGTGGCGGCCGTGGCCGACTTCGGCCTGCGCGAGGAGGAGGAGCCGTCGCTGACGCGGGCGGGGGCGGGGGCGGTGCAAGTGCTGCCGCTGGTCGCCGCCGGAGGCCTCGAGGCCGAGCACGTGTACGTCGTCGGCCTGCAGGCGGGCGCCGGCGTACCCGCGCCCGAGCGCATCCCAGATGCGCTTCTGCACGAGCCCCTTCCGCCCGACGGCGAGGAGAACCAGCGCGTGATGCTCCGTAAGGCCCTGTATGCGGGCCTGACCCGAGCGCGCAGGCGAGCGGTGCTGTGCTTCCCCGCCGCCACCGACCGGGGTGCGCGCCGGACGCCCGCGCCCCTGGCCGAGGAGGTCCGCGAGGGGCTCGACGCCTCGTGGGAGGATCGCGACGAGGAGCTGTTCGGCCCGGCGGAGACGCTGCACTCGACCTACCGACTGCTCCGCGACGAGCTGCTCGAGTCGACCATGCGCGCCGGGGGGCGTCTCGGGGAGCTGCGCTTCGACACCGACCTCGACGTCACGCACGCGGTCGTCCGCTATCTCGAGCTGCTCAAGGTCGCGGCGCTGATCGCGCGGCCCGAGGGGCAGAGCGTGGCCGAGGGCCTGCGCGACGTGAACGCGCGGATACTCCAGGCCGTGACCTCCGAGCAGCGCGAGATCTTCACCTCGTCCGTGCTCGACGACTATCTGCTCGACGCTGATCGCGACACCCGGCGCCGCACCCAGGCGATCGCCGCCCGCGACGAGCCCTCGCTCGAGCCGTTCCTGCCCAAGCGCGGCGATGGCGTCGTGCTGTCGGCCTCGGACATCGACACGTATCGGACGTGTCCGCTCAAGTACAAGTTCGCGCGGGTGTTCCGGATCCCGCAGGAGCCGACGATCCACCAGCGCTTCGGGATCCTGGTCCACCAGGTGCTGGAGCGCTTCCATGGGCGCGAGGACGCCGGCGGCTCCCTGGGCGAGCTGCTCGGGTTGCTCGACGCCGGTTGGCGCCGAGGCGGGTTCGGCGACTCCGAGGAGGAGCGCCAGCTGCGGGGCAAGGCCGCGAGCGCGCTGACCCGCTACCACGAGCGCTTCCAGTCCTCGGAGGCGGAGCCGATGTGGTTTGAGCGGCAGTTCACGTTCCGCCTCGGGCCGCACCTGCTCCGCGGCCGCGTCGACCGGGTCGATCGCCTGCCTGGCGGCGCCTACGAGCTGATCGATTACAAGACCGGCCGCCCCAAGACCTCGACCCAGCTGCTCGACGACGTTCAGCTGTCGCTGTACGCGGTCGGCGCCCGCGAGGCGTGGAGCCTCAACGCCTCGCAGCAGGCCTACTACTACCTGCTCGATGACCAAAAGGTCACCGTGCCGCTCGACGACGGCGACCGGACCGAGTGGATCCGCGAGGTCGCGCTCGAGGTCGCCGAGGGCATCCTCTCGCAGGGGTTCGAGCCGACGCCGTCCGTGGCCGCCTGCTCGATCTGCGACTACCGGCTCGTGTGCCCGGCCGCCGAGCGTTAGGGGCCTAAGGTCTCCCGGGCGGGTCGTCCGGGCCGCGCTGGCGCAGGAAGCGCTGCAGGTCGCGTGCGATCGTCTCGCCGGAGGGGAGCGGGCCAGGGTCCTCGTCGGCCTCGGTCCCGGCCGCCTGCTCGAGCCGCTCGACGAACGCCTGCACGTCGGGGTCGCTTTGGACCGCGACGTTGACCTGGCGCTCGTAATCGCCGGCGGCCGACTCGAGCTCGCTCGCGTCGACGGCGATCCCGACCAGGCCCTCGAGCTTGCGCACGAGCGCGAGCGCTGCCTTCGGGTTGGGCGTGGCGGCGATGTAGTGGGGGACGGCGGCCCACAGGCTGGCCGACGGGAGGCCGGCCTCCTGGCAGGAGGCGTGAAGGATGCCGACGATTCCGGTAGGGCCCTCGTACGAGGACGAGGTGAGGCCCAGCCGCGCGATCAGCGCCGGGTCAGAGGCGAGCCCGGTGACCGAGATCGGGCGCGTGTGGGGGACGTCGGCGAGCAGCGAGCCGAGCGTCACCACGAGCTGGGCGCCTAGGGCCTCGACGAGCTCGACGATCAGCTTCGAGAACGTGCGCCAGCGAAACGAGGGCTCGCTGCCGGTGATCACGATCAGGTCGCGCGGAGCGCGCGGAACGCGGGCCTCGAACAGCTCCACGGCCGGCCAGATGATCTCGCGTGTCTGGCCTTCGACGAGCTGAATTCGTGGCCGGGTCGCCTGATAGTCGTAGAACTCCTCGGGGTCGATCGTGGCGAAACGACGGGCGTTCAGGGCGTTGCCCACGAACGTCGCCGCCGACGAGGCGGCGTCCGCCGCGTCGTTCCACCCCTTGAATGCGCACACGACCGCGGGGGCCCGCAAACCATCCGGTCGGTATTCCCATTGCAGCGGCTGCATCCGGTTCACCGTACATGATGGGCGTGTGAGCGCTGGTCATTTGGTAAGCACGCTGAGGGCGGGCTTCGAGGTCGACGGCGTGTTCGCCTGCGTCCGCAAGGACCGGCTCAACACGCGCACCGGGGGCGCCTATCTCGCGCTCGAGCTGCGCGACCGCAGCGGCACGATCCCGGCCCGCGCGTTCCGCGACGCCGACCTGCTCGCGGGGCGCTTCGAGCGCGGGGACCTGGTGCGGGTCGTCGGTCGCGTCGAGCGCTTTCGTGACGAGCTCGTGGTCGAGGTCAGTGACGTCGCGCGCGCCGGTTCCGAGGTTGACCCGGCCGCCTTTCTCCCCACCGCCTACCGGGACGTGGACGAGCTCGACGGCTTCCTCGAGCACATGGCCGGCGAGGTGTACGACCGCGCCTACCGCGAGCTGCTCGATTCGCTGCTCGCCGATCGCCTGTTCCGCCAGGCGTTCCGCCGCGCGCCGGCCACGCGGTCAGGGCACCACGCGTACCTGGGGGGCCTCCTCGAGCACACGGTCGCGGTCGCGACGCTCGCGCACGAGTCGTGCCAGCTGCACCCACGGTTGAACTCGGACCTGCTGCTGACCGCGGCCCTGGTGCACGACCTCGGACGTACGCGCGAGTTCACCTACGGGGCGGAGATCGGGGTCACCGACGAGGGCCGTCTCCTCGGCCACCTGCTGATCGGCCAGCGCATGCTCGACGAGCGCTCCCGCGGCCTCGACGAGGAGCGGCGCCTCGCGCTGCTGCACTGCGTCCTCTGCCATCACGGCCCCGGATCCGCCCCCGGCGGCCGGTTCGGCACGCCCGAGGGCGTCGCGCTGTATCGCCTCAACTCCCTCGACGCGAGCGTCAAGGGCATCCTCGAGCACGGGCTCTCGGGCGCGGGCACCTGACCCCTCGGCGCCGGCCCGACCCGGGCGCCTAGCATCCATGCCGGCGCGGCACGGGCCTGGTGGCCCATCCAGTCTTCAAAACTGGCAGGGCCGGGCAGCCCCCGGCTTGGAAGGTTCGATTCCTTCGCCGCGTCGTTGGTGGAAATGGTGGGTTTTTGATGCCGCACGGCAGGCCGCGCGGAGGGGTGCAAAGCCAAACTTTGTCCCCGATTTGTCCCGAGAATCGGGTACTCTTTGGACCAGCCTGCGACGGGAAACGTGTTCAGGCGGGAGGGCCAGCGTGGTCCGGTCTGGTATGCCAAGTACCGGCTGCCGTCCGGCCGGCAGATCCAGAAGAAGATCGGACCGGCGTGGACCCAACCCTGAATTTGCAGGCATTCGTCCCGAGACGTCCCAAAAATGTCCGAGGACGTCCTTGAAGACGTCCCGAGATGTCCTCGAGACGTCCCCGGAGCGAGCGCATGCTGTGACCATGGTCATCTCGTCGCGGATCGATCACGAGAGCAATAGCGACTCAGCGCTCAGCCTGAGCCGCGATCAGGTGATGACCGCCCGCGAAGTCGCGGAATCCTGCAGATGCCGGTGTCCACGGTGTACTACCTGGCCAACCGGGGAGAGTTGCCGGCGACCCGCCTTGGACGCAGTTGGCGCTTTCTCCGCCCGCGCCTCGAGGAGCTTCTGTGGTCGTAGCGGCCCGTATGAGCAGGACGTCTTGGGACGTTTGCACGTTGTGCGTAGAGAGTGTGTCCCTGCTGGTCGTGGTGGAAGAGACGTTGGGGCGAGCGGGCTTGTGCGGGTGTCGCTGGTAGCGGCAACGGCTCTGGTCGTCGGGGTGCCGGATCCAGGGGTCGACGGTGGCTTGGGTTGCGAGCGGCCATGGCCAGTCTCAGCGGGCGGTTGGCATTACGGGCGGTTCGGGAACGAGGACGTGCCGGGCCTGTGCGGCGAGGCCAGGATCCGCGCGCGGACATTCGTTATCGCGCACGGACGCGCAATCGATGCTTCTTGGTCCGCGCGCGTGTGCCTCGGTCGTCCGGACCGCCGGTCGGACGGCGTAGTGCTCTCGGACCTCCGTCTCGTCTGCCGCGCGTGCTCCTGCCGCGCAGGGATGCGCGGCCTCCGTCAGGGCGCGACAGTGGCAACTGCGGCATCGATCGGCACTCCCTCGATGCCGAGTCGTTCGCTGTCGTCCGACGCTCTGCGCGGGACGATCGAGACTGCTCTTTCGCGACGGAAGTGGCAGCGGGCGATTCGCGGCTCGGACGGCAGCCAGAAGGGACCTGGCCGACGCGTCGCGTTCTAGATGAGTAGTGCCACGGCCGATGGCGGGGTCGTGGCTTTGAAGGGGACATAACAGCGCAGGTCGAAGTCGGCGGTGCTCAATACCCAGCGCCGACCCTCTGGAGGGCCTCGATGGACGCCAACCTCGACCTGCTGTTCACAGTTGTTTACTGCATGACGGACGATTTCCTGCCTCAGCGGGCGGCGAACGCGCGCCGCCGGATCACTGATGCGGAGATCATCACCCTGTGCCTCGCGCAGGCGATCATGGGGATCCCGTCCGACGAGCGGTTCTTGGCTGTCGCCAGGCACCGCCTCGCGCACTTGTTTCCGTACCTTCCCGCGCGTGAGGCGTTCCACAAGCGCCGGCTGCGGGTCAGCGGCCAGATCGAGGCGCTGATCGCCCAGTTCGCACGCCATAGCCCAGGGTTCTTCGACGATCTGCTGCTGGTCGACTCCACCCCCGTCGAGTGCGCCCGCTCCCGGGAAACGGTCAAGCGCGGCGGGTCCTCGAGCCTCGATGACGCGCTTTCCAACGCCGCCGACTACGGGTATTGCGCCAGCCACAGCCGCTACTTCTGGGGGTTCCGGCTCCACGCGTTGTTCTCCTGCGACGGCACGCCCAGGGCGTTGGCGCTGACCTCCCCGAAGATCGATGAGAAGCTCGTGTGCGTGCAGATGGTCGCGCGCTGCGAACGCCAACCCGGGCAGGCGATCATCCTGATCGGCGATAAGAACTTCCGCGGCAAAGACTTCGAGACCGAGCTCGCTGCACTCGACGCGACGATCATGCGCCCCCGACGCAAAGACGAAAAAGGCCGCGGCCCGCACCTCGCCCCGATCCGCCAGCGGATCGAATCGATCTTCCAGACCTGCAAGGACATCCTCACCCTGGAACGCCACGGCGCCCGCACCCTCGCGAACCTCCGCGTCCGCGTGTGCGCCCGGTTCGCCGCGCTCGCCGCCGCCGTGATGCTCAACCAGCAACTCGGTCGCCCCAGCCGCTCATTCGTCGCCTACATCGCATAAACCCGTGGCACAAGTCATCTAGCTGCGGTTGCTTCAGTGCGCGAGAGACCTGCTCGTGCGAATAGCGGGTGTATCAAGGACCGCTGAATGTTGCGAATCGCAGCGCTTCCTCGAAGATCACAAGCAGGCCGATCTGCTCGACGCCTGGTACCACCGTTACCGGCGGGTCTCCGCCGAGCAGTTCGGCGACGCGACGGGCGTGCGACGGCGGGTGCATCCGGTCGAACTCACCAGTCCAGAGGGAGGCGCGGACCGCCCCGGGCGTGATACCCCACGGCTTGCAGAGGATCCGGACCTCCTCGATGAACCCGTTTGGGTTCGCAAACAGCTCCCCGGTCGTCGGTACGAACAGTTCTCTGACCCACGGGATCTGGACGACCTCCGCGTCCGGCCCCTTGAACAGTCCCATCGCTGAATCGGGCAAGTTCTTGTACTGCTGCTTGAAGCCCGCCCGCAGCAGAAACGGCGCGCGCCGGGACATGAACGCCGCCATCTTCATATCCTTTCCGGCCGCGCGCCACTGGGCCTTCTCCGCGAGCGGCGCAATAGCTCCGAGCAGCGAGTGGGCGGTGACCCGCTCTGGAACCGCACCGGCAACGGCGATCCCGTAGGGGGTCCCGCCGGATTGCGTCACGATCCCGAAGCGGTCAACGCCCAAGGCGTCCATCAGGGCGAGATGGTCGGCGGGCCAATCGGCGACCGTGCGACCTGGTTTCAGCGTGCTGCCGTGACAACCCGGACGGTCCGGGATCACGAGCCGGATCCCAAGTTCGCGCGCGGTTGCGGCGAGCGCCCGCCCGAGCCCGCGGCTACACGGACCGTCAAGCACGGTCACGACCGGCCCGCTGTCGGCGCCCGCGAGCAGGTACGAGAGCGTGCGCCCGTCGGGCAGCGTGATGTCTGTGTTCGGTTCGGATTGTGACATGGTGTCGCAATACCATACTGTGAGACACAATGTCGCAACGATCTCCCCGCGTTCAGTCCGACGACGCCCGGCGACGGATCCTCGACGCGACCCGGGAACTACTGCTCGACCGGCCGTTCGGGGCACTGACCGTCGGTGATGTAATGACGCGGGCGGGCCTGGCGCGCACCGTCTTCTACCGCCACTTCGACAGGCTGGCGCAGATGGCGCCCGAACTGCTCCCGGACTCCGAGGACCCGCTCCTCGATCAGGTCCTGCGCGGTCCTGCGGAAGACCTGATCACAGCGATGGTCGCCGGTCTGGTGCAGCTCTATGCCGACAACGGTCGGTGGCTGCGTGCGCTCGACGCCGCCGCCGCGGCCGATCCGGCAGTTGCGACCGAGTTGGACCGCGCTCTCGTCGCCCCGCGCCAACTGCTCGAGCAGCTCGTCGCGAACGCCCCGCTCCCACCGGCCAACCCACGCGAGTTCGCGCTGCTACTGATGGCCACCCACCGCGCATACCTGCTCGACACATTCGGCGGCGGCCACGACTCCCCGGAGCGACGCACCAACGCTACAGCCGCGCTCATGGCGCTCTGGGAGCGACTCCTGGCTCAGTGATCCGACCCCCGTAACCTGACCGGAACGCCGTCGGCCGACTCGCGGAAGCTCAGCGATTGACCGGGGCGCCCGCGGTCGATCAGGTCGGCGAAGCTGCCGGCGCAGCCGATCTGCGGATGGCGGTTCCCTTCGAACGCACTGAGTCGGTACTGCGGAGCCCACCAGCCTGTTTGCCAAGCTGTGGTCGGGGGACGGAGCGGGCGATTCTGGGTTTTCGCTGAAGCACGGACACGTAACGCTCAGGGGAGGAGCGGGAGCTGTCTGACGCGCAGGCGGCCGGGCTCGATCACGACGAGGGCGCCCTCCTGCACCGCTGTCTCAACCGAGGTGAGGTTTGCGACTAGCAGTGCCGCTTGCTGTGCGGGATGCCGCTCAGTCCCGTGGCGGAACAGGAGAACCGAGGGTCGACTCGAACGCCGCGCCGCGAGCAGCGTTCCGAAATCAGTGTCCGCGGAGACAACGACGCGATCTTCATCGGCGGCACGATCGAAGATCTGCCCATCGCTGGCGGTCCTGCATGCGGTACTCGCGAACGTGGACGGCATCGTGGCCTGCTTCGACCAATGCTGCAGCCACAGCTGGCGACAACGCGTTATCGACGAGGAATTTCAACCGGCAGCTGACAGCGGCAGCTCACGTTCGCGCACAGCCTCGGCGGCATATTGCAGCGCCTCGCGTATGTCCTCCGCTTCCAGATCCGGATATGCGTCAAGGATTTCCTGTTGGCTCAGGCCGTCGGCGACCATGCCGACCACAGTGGCCACCGGTATGCGCAGCCCGCGGATGCAGGGAACCCCGTCCATCTGGTCCGCGCCAACGGTGATCCGGGTGAACGTCATCGCTTCAGGCTACTCGCACGAGCCGACAGCGCAAGCACCGCACACACACGAGGACTTTGTCCCCAACTTTGTCCCGAACTCGGCAAATCTAACCTGCGCCAGCTAGAATCACCTCCGCGAAATCCCTGCAAATCACGCCTTCTGGGTAAGCGTTCAGTCCTGGGGTCCATAACAAGGATTCGCCTGGTTATGCGGCGAATCTTGTGGGTATGGAGCGCTCCGAGGCGGAGGCGATCTATGACTCAGGGCGTGAGGCGTGTGTCCAGTTCATTGTTGAGTTGGCGGCGCGGGTTGAGCAGCACGAGGATCGGCTGAGGCGGCTGGAGGAGCAGACACGGCAGGACTCGCGCACGAGCTCGAGGCCGCCGTCTCAGGATCCGCCGAAGTCGCGCGCTGAGCGGCGGGCGGAGGCGCGCGCGAAGGCGAAGGAGTTGATGCGCCGGGAGGGTGAGCGTCGTGAGGCTGGTGGGCAGAGCGGGCATCGGGGTGCGGGTCGCGAGCTCAAGCCGGAGGACCAGGTCGATGAGATCGTCGATCACTACCCGGATGCGTGCGGTGGATGCGGACGGCAGTTCGAGGAAGAGCAGCAGCATCGGCCGGCCGGACGGTTCGGTCGCCACCAGGTCGCCGAGCTGCCGGCGATCAGCGTGATCGTGACCGAGCATCGCACGCATCAGTTGCGCTGTCGCGGTTGTCGCGCCAGGACCAGCGCCCGGTTGCCGCAGGAGATTGGCTGCTCTCCGTTTGGGCCGAGGTTGCAGGCGGCGGTGGTGACGTTGACCGCTGGGTATCGGATCTCGCCGCGGGGGATCACGGAGCTCGCCCGCGATCTGTTCGGCGTCACGCTCTGCACCGGCAGCGTGGACGCGATCTGTCAGCGCGCCGCAGACGCATTGGCCGGCCCGCACCTGCACTTGCAGGACTGGGTGTTGGATCGGGGCGCGGTGCATGTCGATGAGACCGGCTGGCGGACCAGCGGTGAGGGACGGGCGCTGTGGACCGCGACCACCCCTGAGGCGACGTTCTTGCAGATCGCCGAGCACTGCAACCGCGAGCAGTTCGACGCGCTGATCGGCACGACATATCCCGGGATCGTGGTGTCTGATCGCTGGAACGGCTTTAGCCATCTCGACCCCACACGACGCCAGGTGTGCTGGTCGCACCTGCAGCGCGATTTCCGCCGCCACGCCGACGGGCTTGGCGAGCAGAAGACCTTCGGCGAACACGGCCTAAAGCTCACCGGCCGCGTGTTCGCCGCCTGGCGCTCCTACCAGCACGAGCACCACGATCGGACCCGGCTCAAAACCGAGATCGCCCCGATCCAGACAGAACTCCAACAACTGCTCCAAGCAGCCAGCCCCAAGAGCCAACGCACCCGCTGGCACCGGCGGTTCGCCAACAACCTGCTCAAGGTCTGGCCCGCGCTCTGGACGTTCACCACCACGTTCGGAGTCGAGCCGACCAACAACCCCGCCGAACGAGCGCTCCGGGCACCCGTGATCCACCGAAAAGTCTCGCTTGGCACCCAAAGCGAGGACGGTGAGCGATTCGCCGAACGGGCGCTCTCAGCTGCCGCCACCTGCCGGCTTCAGCGCCGCTCACTGTTCACCTACCTCAGCGACCTGATCACCGCCCACACCCGCGGCGATCCCTTCCCCGCCCTCGCCGCCTGAGGCCCCAAAGACTGAACGCTTACCCTTCTGTGAATTCGGGAGCGCTCTTCAAAACTGGCAAGGACGGGCACCCCCCGGCTTGGAAGGTTCGATTCCTTCGCCGCGTCGTTGGTGGAAGGGCGATTGTGGGATTCTCGGGTCGCTTGCGCGTCGGACCGTCGAGACCCGTCTTCGTTCGGCGGCGTACTTCGGTCGACCCGGCCATGGGGATTTCTCCGCCTCCAAGCCCTCGCGCCGGGCAGCCGCAACGCCTTCGCACGGGATAATTTGAGCCTGTGGCGGTCGCCGGCAATGACCTGGGTACTCCGCTCCTGCGGACGAAGCTCGTTGTCCCCAGCCCTCCTCGCCTCGTAGTCCGTGAAAGCCTGATCGACGCACTCTCTGAGGGCGTGTCGCGACCGCTTACGCTGGTCTACGGTCCCGCGGGTAGCGGGAAGACGATGCTCGTGGCGCAGTGGGGGACGTCGGCAGGAGAGGGACGTCCTGTGGCCTGGCTCTCGCTGGAGGCGGAAGACAACGATCCCGCGAGGTTTTGGATGTACGTCATCGAGGCCCTGCGCTCCGTGGTGCCCGGGATCGGAGAAGCACCGCTGGCGATGTTGCGTGCGCCCGGCGTCAGCCTCGTTGAGGAGGCTCTCCCGACGCTCATCAACGAGCTAGCCGCCGGCTCGGAGCAGTTCGTCCTTGTGCTTGACGACTATCACGCGATCCAGGACGAGCGGATCCACGAAGGCATGGCTTCGCTCATCGAGCATTTGCCGACCACGCTGCGCATCGTGATGACGTCACGCGTGCAGCCGCCACTCCGGGTCGGAAGACTGCGTGTGCGTGCCCAGCTCAACGAGATCGATGCTGGGCAGCTGCGCTTTTCACTTTCGGAAGCGGAGTTGTTGCTTAACGACCTGCACGGCCTCGGCCTGGCCTCCGACACTGTCAAACGCTTGCACGATCGCACCGAGGGCTGGGCAGCCGGCCTCTATCTGGCCGTCCTGTCGATGCGGGGGCGTGAGGACGCGAGCGGCTTCGTCGCGTCCTTCGCTGGCAGCGATCGACGGGTGGTCGACTATCTCGCGGCTGAGGTGCTCGGTGAGCAGTGCGAGGCCGAGCTGGCCTTCCTGGTTCACACGAGCGTGCTCGACAGGTTCTGTGCGGATCTGTGCGACGCCGTCACGGGGGCGCGCGACAGCAGGGCGATGCTCGACCGGATCGAGCGCGTCAATTACTTCCTGATCCCCCTCGACCCAAGGCATGAGTGGTACCGCTACCACCACCTGTTCGGCGAGTTGCTGCGTCACGAGCTCGAGCGCAGGCAGCCGCGACGCGCCGCAGAGCTCCATCATCGAGCTGGGCGTTGGTTTCTCGATGCCGGGATGGTGTCCGAGGCGATCGGACATCTAACGGCAGCTGGGGAGCTCGACGCGGCGTCCGAGCTGATTGACAATCACTGGCTGGCGTTCACCAACGCGGGCCAGCGGGAAACGGTCGCGCGGTGGATGGCCCAGCTCCCTCACGGCTACATCGTGAGCGATGGCCGCTTGTGTCTGGCCCAGGCGAGGACCGCGCTAACAGTCGGCGAGCGTGATGAGGTCCTGCGGTGGGTGGACCTGGCTACGCAGGCGCCCAGAAACAATCCGGGTGATGACGCGGAGTTGGGGGAGGAGGTAACCGTCGTCCGGGCCGCGGCGTGGCAGCTGCTGGGGGACATGCGTCAGGCTGAGGAGCTTGCTGGGCGACTCGCGCCTCTGGATGGGAGCTCCATCTGGCACTCGCTCGCGGCGTGTGTGTTGGGGACCTCAGCGCGATCGTTCGACGCCAATGACGACGCCCGGGCACTGTTCGAAACCGCGTTGAAGCTTGGAAGCAGCTCGCCGAACTTCATCGTGTCGATGATCGCGCTTGGACGGCTCGCTCTCATCGCCGCCGATCGTGGGGACTGGCGGGGATGCGGCGCCAAGGTCCAAGCCGCGTTCGAGGTGGTCCGCGCAAATGGTCTGGAGGAGTACTGGATCTGCAGTTCGGCCCACATCGCACGGGCGCGGCTGTTCCGTCACGACCGGCGGCCGATGCAGGCAACAGCCGAGCTGGAGCGCGCGGTCGGCCTCGCTCGGAGAGGCGCCGGCCTTGTCGAGTGGTTGTACGCGCTGACGACGCTTGCCGAGCTGCGCTATGAGCTGGGCGATCGCCGCGCAGCACGCGAGCTGGTGCTCGAAGCGCGTGAGCTGCTCTCACGCGCCCCTGAGCCCGGGACGCTCGCGCTGCGACAGGTTGAGCGGTTGGAAAGCACGCTGCGACTCGTCGTCGACGTGTCCGGCGCGAGGCCGGTCGTCACCGACGAGCTAACAGCGCGGGAGCAGACAGTGCTTGGCCTGCTCCCGACGGGCTTGTCGGCCAGAGAGATCGGGGACGAGCTGGGCATCTCCCGCGACACCGTCAAGACGCACACCAGGCGCATCTACCAAAAGTTGGGTGTGACAAGCAGACGCAGCGCCGTCGCGCGCGGTCGAGAGCTGGGAATGCTCTAGCCGCACCTCGCCCTCGAGGTGACCGGAGGGGGTGACGGGGGGTCACGGAATCTGGCTGGCGTACGGCATCGGTTCGCGAATTTCCCACGCCGCGCGACCGACTGCTGCGGCCTCGTGACGTGGCTCACCGCCGTGCGCCGCAGCCGCCGCCACCTTCCGCGTGAGGCGATTCCTGACTCGGGATGTGAGGAACTGCTGTAGACGCGCGTCGCCTCACACCGGGGTGACTGTGGTCCGGGTGATGTCAGCTCACCCCGGGCGGCCACATATTTCGTGACCCAGCACGACCACGACACGCAAACGGAGAGCCCAGCCATGCAAGCCAATGAAAGTCTCGAAATGTCTACCAACGTGGGTACAGCACTCGAGCGCAACCGCGTCTTCGCCGACCAAGGCAGCCATCGAGACGCGGTCGTGTTTCCGAGGCTGGGCCTGTTCGTGGTCACGTGCCTTGACCCGCGCGTCGACCCTGCCCACTTTCTCGGCCTCTCCCTCGGCGATGCGGTCGTGGTTCGCAACGTGGGCGGGCGGGTGACTCCTGAGGTGATCAACGACGTCGCGTTCATCGGCCAGATCGCCGAGAACGTGCTACCGGACGGTCCGCTGTTCGAGGTCGCGGTGATCCACCACACGCAGTGCGGAAGCGGAGCGCTCGCCGACGCTACGTTCCGTCGCCGCTACTCCGAGCGCATCGGAGCCGACGAGACGACCCTGCGGGAGCACGCAATTCTCGACCCCGCGGCGACCGCGACGCGGGACGTTGAGCGCCTCCGGTCGGCTCGCGCGATCCCGGAGCGCGTGGCCGTGTCCGGCCATGTCTACGACGTGGTCACCGGCTTGGTGGAAACGGTCGTACCCGCGTGACGAGGCCGCGCACGCATCACAGATACGACAGAGAGAGAGGGCATCGCCATGTTCGAAAAGCTCGCGACATTCGTATACGCCAACGGCCGCCGCGTGCTGATGCTCGCGGTCGTTGGGGCCGTGGTCGCCGCCGTGTTCGGCGCCGGGGTGTCGAAGCACCTGAGTCCGTACGGCGCCGATGACCCGGCCACGCAGAGCGTCCGGGCGACGAACCGCTTCCAGGCGGCGACCGGGCGCCAGCTCAATCCTGGCGTGATCGCGCTCGTCTCGAGCGGTGACGTGCGCAGCCCCGCCGCCCGACAGCGGGTCGAAAGCCTCACGGCGGAGCTCGGGGCGCAGCCCGACGTGGCGAGTGTCGCGAGCTTCTACACCACGCACGACCCCGCGATGGTGGCGCGCAACGGGAGCTCGACATACGTGGTCGCTTACTTCGAGGCGCGGTCCGATTTGCAGATATCCAACGATGCCAAGCTGATCGAGCGTCGCTTCTCCTCCCAGCACGACGTCAAGCTGGGCGGCGACGCGATCGCCAACGCGCAGGTAGACACGCAAGTCGGCAACGACTTGGCGCACGCCGAGCTGCTCGCGTTCCCGTTCATCTTCCTGCTCTCACTCATCTTCTTCCGATCAGTCGTGGCGTCACTGCTGCCACCGCTGCTGGGCGGACTGGCGATTGTCGGCACGTTCTTCCTCCTGCGGCTCGTCTCGACATTCACCGACATGTCGGTGTTCGCGCTGAACCTGACGACCGGGCTGGGCCTCGGCTTGGCGATCGACTACAGCCTGTTCATCGTCTCGCGCTACCGCGAGGAGGCCACACGCGACAGCTTCGGCCGCGACGCACTGCGCCGCACCCTCCAGACCGCCGGACGCACCGTGCTGTTCAGCTCGGTCACGGTCGCGTTCTCAGTGGCCGCACTCACGATCTTCCCGCAGCGGTTCCTGTACTCGATGGGGATCGCGGGCGCGATCGTTGCGCTGCTGGCGGCGACGCTGGCGCTGACGGTGCTGCCGGCGCTGCTCGCGGTGCTCGGGCCGCGCATCAACGCGCTCTCACCGCAGAGGCTACGGCGGGCCGCCCAACGCGACGCGCGGCCCGCCGGCAGCGGCGCCTGGTACCGCCTTGCGCAGTTCGTCACCAGGCGGCCGGCGCAGGTCGCAGTCGCGAGCGCGGCGGTGCTGATCGCGCTTGGCATCCCGTTCTTCACGCAGATCAGGTTCATCACCGCCGACGCGCGGGTGCTGCCTCAGAGCGCAAGTGCTCACCAGGTCCAGACTGCGCTCGACGAGCAATTTCCGCCCAACCGCACCGCTCCGCTCGAGGTAGTCGTCGGGTCGTCTGCGCCATCGTCGTCAGTGCGGTCGCTCAGCGAGCGGATCGCCGGCATGCCTGATGTGTCGGCAGTCGGGCCCGCGCAGGCGGCGAGCCGCGGGACGTCGCTGCTCCAGGTGGCGCCGGTGCACGGTCCGCTGACCCGCAGCACTGAGCAGCTCGTACGTGACGTGCGCGCGATCCACACGCCCTACTACCTGGGCGTGGCCGGACAGACGGCGTCCTACCTCGATCTCGAGCACAGCCTCGGCGCCCACCTTCCCGTGGCGCTGGCCATCGTGGTCGCCGCCACGCTCATCGTCTTGTTCCTGATGACCGGTTCGGTGGTGCTGCCACTCAAAGCGATCGCCATGAACGCCCTAAGCCTGAGCGCTGTGTTCGGGATCCTGGTGTTGATCTTCCAGCACGGCAACCTCCGGGGGCTGCTCGGCTACCACAGCGTCGGCGCGCTCGACGCCACCCAGCCGATCCTGCTGTTCGCGATCGGCTTTGGGCTCGCCACCGACTACGGCGTGTTCCTGCTGGCGCGGATCAAGGAAGCGCACGACGCCGGCGCGCCGAACTCGGAGGCGGTGGCGCTGGGGCTGGAACGGACCGGGCGCATCGTCACCAGCGCCGCCCTTTTGTTCGCCGTCGCCGTTGGGGCGTTCGCGACCTCCCAGATCGCGTTCATCAAGGAACTCGGGATCGGCACCGCGCTCGCCGTACTGCTCGACGCCTCGATCGTCCGGGCTTTGCTGGTCCCGTCGCTGATGGAACTGCTGGGATCGGCTAACTGGTGGGCGCCCCGTCCGCTGCGACTGCTGTACGAACGGATCGGGCTCCGGGAGACCGCTCCGCAGGCGGCGTGACCGCCGATGCCAATCTCGGTGATTGACAAGACCGGCGACCTGGTTCGGGCGTAGCCGCGACCGACCTGCTGATCCTCGCGGTATGGGGCGTCGCAGGGCTGCTAATCGCGCTTCGGCGCTTCAAATGGTCTCCCCAATCCCAATCCACCCGACCCAACCTAGTGCTCGCCCGAGACATAGCCCGAAAGGACCGAAAATGGCAAGCGCCTTCAACATCGAGCTCTTAATGAGCGAATCTCCAGCCGAGGCCCAAGCCCCCGCCGCGGACATCTTGACCGAGCCCGCCTCGTCCGTCGGACTTCGCCTCAACGAACGTGGCCCCGGTGAGCTCAAGTACCGGCCCGTCGTTCAGTGCAGCAATGACGCCGCTCGCTACGTACACGAACCGCCGGCATCACTGGATTGGCTTCGCAGCCCCGGGCCGCGCTGTCGCGTGCTCCTGCCGCGCACGGGGATCCGTCGCCGAGTCCTGGCGGGCTACCAACTCTACGACGCGTCGCGCGCAGCCCCACGAGAGGGTCAGCCCAGCGCCACCGTGGCCATAGCAATGAATCACATCGTCAACACGTTCCACGCGCGGCCCGTCCGCGCGAATCGGGCGCAGGCCGGCACGAACCTCGAGGACCTTCGCACGGGTTAGTCGCGGCACCAGCCGGCGAGCACGAGCAAGCAGCGACTCTGTCTCTTCCGGCTCGACGGCTTGGTGTTCATTTCCCGGCTGGAAGGAGCCGCCAACAATCGTCCGGTCGCTCCGAGGCAGGACGTAGATCATCTGGTCCTCGTCGCAGATGCAGGGCACGTCGGGCAGTCTGGTTAGGTGCACGACCTGCCCGCGCGCAGCACTGACCGTCGGATCGCCCGCCAACTCGCGGGCAGCCAATCCGCTGCAGTTGACCACCAAGCCGGTGATCTCGTCCAACGAGGTCACTGTCCGCCGGACGGGGCGTTTTGGTTCCAGCGCGTTAAGGTGGCCCGGCATCTCGACCAGCGGTACGCGCACCACCCATCCGCGGTCATAGCCGGCCGGCAACTCCTCCGTCCGCGCGTGCCGGACACGATCATCGGGCAGCGCATCCAGCCACCACGGCTCGCTGGTCTGCAGATGCAGATACTCCCGGGGAGGGAAGCCGCGGGCCTCAAGCCACGACAGGGTCTCCAACGCCCACCGCATCACCTCGTCGCTGTCGCCGGCAGCGTATGGAAGCCACAGCCCACCCGCGACCTCGGACACCCTCGGTTGGTCTCCAGCGATCACCGTGACCCGATAGCCCGCCTCTCGCAGAGCGTGCGCGCACGTCAACCCGATCACTCCTGCACCTATGACAGTCACCTCAGCGGGTGCGCCCGTCGCGTCGCTCACGCAATCAAACTACTCCGGGCGATGCCCAACGACGCAGGACAGAGCCAACCGCGGGTCGTCCGCCGCAGCCGGCGGCGCTCATCTCGTCAGCATCTCGATCAGCGTGGGAGCGTCGTACGACCCGCCGTACAGGATTCCGTCGATGAACAGGGTGGGCGTACCGGCGACCTGACCCGACGCGTTGCCGCTCTCTACATCTCGCGCGACGCGCCGCAGGATCGGGTCACTGGCGCGGTCGTAGTCAAAGCGGTCGAGCTCGAGCTTCAACTCAGTCGCGTACTGCCGCAAGTCGTCAGCCTCGAGCGCTTTCTGATGGTGAAAGAGAAGCTCGTGCATCGCCCAGAACTTGCCCTGGACCGCCGCTGCCTCGGCGGCGGCCGCCGCCGTTGCTGCGTGTGGGTGGATCTGCGTCAGCGGGTAGTGGCGAAACGCAAACCGGATCTGGTCGCCGAGTCGCCGCTCGACGCGCCCGATCTCGCGGAACGCGCGTCGCGAGTACGGGCACTCGTAGTCGCCGTACTCAAGGATCACGCGTCCCGTTCGGCTGCCGCGGACGTGATCGACGGTCTCGTGGAGCGGTTCGAGTGTCACGGTGTCACCGTCCGGTCTCGGGTGGGATGTCCGAAGTCGCCATGGCGGAATCGTTGACGATCGATAGGTGAGCGCGCTGCAACAGCGTCGGGCAACGAGCGGCACCTTCCCTTTCCGTCGCAAACGAGTGTGAGCTTGCACGCGATCTCGTGGTTGCCGTCGTGAGCGACCGGCGCAGATCGAGCCGCGCCCAGCACTCATGGGACTGCCTCGACGGCAGGTGGTTGGCCGAACTGCGGGTCGAACGGTTGTCGGTCTGACGGGCATACGGTGCCCTTCGGTGGGGTCATGAGGTCGACGAGATAGGCGCTGGTCACTTGCTCAACGCAGTGGCTGGGGTCCGCTTCGCTGGTGTGGCCGTAGCCGTCGTGTGTGAGCAGGCTGGCGTTGCCGAGCAGGTGCGCGACCCGCCGTGCGTTGGTGTACGGCGTGGCCGGGTCAAGCGTCGTACCGATGACCAGGATCGGATTCTGGGTGCGGGCGTTCCAGGGTCCCGTGTAGCGATCGGTGCTGCGCGCGGGCCAGGAGGCGCATGGCGCCCAGTTGCTCCAGCCGACGAACGGGCCGCCCACATGGCTGACACGAGTCAGCCGACCGATGACTTGCGGCCAGGCGCCTGGGCCCTGCCGAGCAGGGCTGTCCGTGCATGTGATCGCTGTCGGGGGGTCGCCGGCTGCGGATCGGGTGCCGGCGAGCACCGCGCGGGCCTGGGTGGCGAGCGCCGACCCGTCTCCGTTCGCGGCCCGCTCGAGATCTTGCGCCAGTTGCGGCCACGCGGCTGGATTCGTCAGCGATGCGAACAGGACGGCGGACAGGTCGCCGTAGTTCAATGCCCCCGGTGGCGATGCGGTGGGCGCCGGTATCGGCGCGCGGCGCAACCGCGCCAGCAGTCCAGCCACGCGCGGGCCCACGGCGCCCCGGCCGGCGAGCGCACAGCGTGCCGATCCGGCGCGCTGGCAGACCGACTCAAATGCAAGCAGCCCACGATCCATCGCCTCGACCGTGTTCGAGAACCGCGCCGCAGCGCCCCTGATCACGATTCTGGGGTCCACTAGGCCATCGAGGGCCATTGCACGCACCCGACGGGGAAACAGGTTGGCGTAGGTCTCGCCGAGAAACGTGCCGTACGACACGGCCCAGTAGGAAAGCTGGCGGTCGCCCAGCAGCCGGCGCAGATAGTCAAGATCGCGGGCATCGTCGGTGGTCGAGACATGAGCCAACAGGCGTCCGCCGAGCGCCCCGCAGCGCCGCGCGTACGCACCTGCCTTGGGCAGGTACGCAAGCGACTGCGCCCGCGTGGTCGGGATCGACAGTCCATCCCAGAACCTCTCCCGATTTCGCTGATCTGCAAAGCACCGCACCATCGGCGCGGCCCCAGCACCGCCACGCAGAGCCCATCCGACGACGTCGAACCGCCCCTGCCCCAGCGCGTCCAATCGCGCACCCTCGCTCCTAACCAGCTCAACGCTCCCCGACGCACCTCCCCCGTTGACGAACATCGACCCGATCCGCCGGTCGGGCCGGCTTGCGACATGGCGGATGACCGCGATCGTGATCTTCGGGCCGCCTGGACGCGCCCAATCCAACGGCACGTGCACACGCGCGCAATCCAGCCGCACCCCACAGCTCCTCCAGCGGATCGACGACGCCAGGCTCGCCCGATCGGGTCCTGACCTCGCCGGTTGTGCGACCGCAGGGCCTACGCCGACCGCGACCAACTCCAGCGCACACCACGCCAACACCGCCAGTCGGGCGACACCCAGCCGATGGCGAGGCGCATGAGGCGAGCGACGCATGCCCCCAACGAGGAACGCCCGGTCTGTCGGCGGCTCGGCGATTCGTGCCGACTTCGCGGTCGTTTGGATGGGCGTCATCTCTCGGGCGGCGGCCGGAGGGGTCTACCGGGTGACCGGCGGATCGTGCGGGGCGAGGATCCTGCCGATCTGCGGGTACAGGGTGGTGCTCCAGTAGCTGCTGGGGTTGCCTTGGTAGTCGTAGCTGCTCGCCTTGAACGTGATGGCGAGCGCGATCGAGATCCGCCTCGACGGCAGGTATGACTCGATCCCCGCGTAGCCAGCGAACATCGGGTTCTGAAGGATCCACGATCCGTTGCGCACGACGCCGATGCCGTAGCCGTACACCCGCGTGAGTTTCGTGCACCGCTCGCAGCCGGCTTGGGGATGTCCAAACCCGAGGTGTGGGTCGATCTGCTGGCGGTAGGAGCGGCGCGTGAGCAGGCGACCGGAGCCGATCCCGATCGCGGTGCGCGTCATGTCGGCGATGTCGGTCGTTTCGACCGCGCCGCGAGCGAGGGTCCATGCCGGGTTCCAGAACGATGTGTCCTCGTCGAATGGTGTCGAGGGCGCGATGCCGAGGAACGACTTACGCTCGGGGCTGAATGCGTGGAGCACGGGCGGCGGGATCGACGCCGTCTGAGACGCGACTGTGTTCTCGAGGCCGAGTGGGCGCAGCACCATCCGGCTCAGCGCGACGTTCAACGGCTGCTTTGTGATCTTCTCGAGCGCGAGTCCGAGGATCACGTAGTTGCTGTGCGAGTAGCTCCAGTTCGTGCCGGGCGTGAACTGCTGGGGCGCGTCGAGCGCGAGCCGCAGCTGATCGCTCGTGGTGATCACGCCGAACGGATTCGCAAAGAGCTTGTCGGCGAACAGCGGGTCCAGCGCATAATCGTGGTAGCCGGCGGTCATCCCGGCGAGCATGCCCAGCGTGACCCGATTTGTGTCGCGCAGCCTCGGCAGCCACCTCAGCACGTCGTCGTCAAGCTTGACCTTGCCCTGATCGACGAGTCGTAGGAGCAGCGTCGACATATACGAGATCGCCACGGCGCCATTGCGGAAGTGCATGTTCGTCGTCGCCGGTACGCCCGTCATCGACTGCCCGTAAGCCTTCCTCAACACCGTGCGTCCGTCGACCGTCGCCTGGAAGATCACGGCCCTGATCCCGTGATGCACGATCGCATTGCGAATCAAGCCATCGATCCTCTTGCGCACGCTCGCCGCGGAGGCAGGCTGTGGGAGCGCCATGAACATCATCGCGCAGACGACGCCGACTGCCAGAGCCCCCGTTCGCATCGAGCCCAGCCACTTCCTTGCCCCGGGTCGCACCATCCGGCCTCCCTTCTTGACTCGTGCGCGGACAGCGAGTATCCCAGTCAGGCCACCGTGTCGGACTCTCGGTCGGTCCTAGCTGGGACCAGAGGTCAGTCGATGTCGTCCCGACCGGGCTGCGGAAGCAGCTCACGTGCCAGAAAGCCCAGGTTCCGTCTCACGTCAGTTAGGGTCTGCGGATGCGGCGCTCCTCGCCTCGGCGCGCGTCGATCGCCGTTCCCCTCCACGTGTCCACTCGGTCACGACGCGGTTGGCGCGCGCGCGTTGTGGCGCTGCGTTGGCTGGTGGTACTGGCTGCGGGCCTCGCCGCACTGTGCTGTGGCGGTGTGAGTGCGGCGCGCGCGGCTGGGTCGCCCTCGCCGCAGAGGCTCTACAGCGCTCGCGTGACGACGCGGATTGGTTGGCGCGGCTGTGGTGTGCGGCTGCAATGCGCGCGGGTTCAGGTTCCGTTGGACTGGGCCCATCCTGAGGGGCCGACGATCTCGTTGGCGGTGATTCGCTACGTGGTGCCTCACGCAGCGCAGCGAATCGGGTCGCTGTTTGTCAACTTCGGCGGACCCGGCGTGCCGGGCGTCGCGACGCTCCGCGCCGCCCCGCTGGCGCAGCTTGATGCGCTGAGCCAAGGACGGTTTGATGTGGTCAGCTGGGATCCGCGCGGGACCGGCGAATCTACTCACGTGCGGTGCTTCGCGAACGTGCGAGCTCAGGCGCGATTTTGGGGTAGCGACTGGTCGGTACCTACCACGGCGTCGGCGTCGCGGCGCTACGTCGCAAAGACGGTGGGGTTCGTGAAGCGGTGCGTGGCGCTCAGCGGCCGGCTTCTGGCTCACATCTCGACCGCGGATACCGCGCGCGATCTGAATTATCTGCGCCGGCTGGTGAGCGATCGGCGGCTGACCTACCTTGGTGTTTCGTATGGCACGTTCCTCGGCCAGACATACGCGAACATGTTCCCGACGCGGGTGCGTGCAATGGTGCTCGACGGCGTCGTTGACCCGGTGGCGTTCACAACGTCAACCGAGGCGCAAGTCGCCAACGGCGTCACGGACACCGATCTGGTGTTCACCAAGTTCGCCTCGCTGTGCCAGCGCGCAGGACCGGCGCGCTGTGGCCTCGCGGGCCATCGGTCGGTGGCCTTACGGGTTAGCCGTCTCCTGGCACGACTCCGGCGAGGCCAAATTCCGGCACCGCACGCCGCCCCACCGCGGCGCCTGAGCTACGGCGACCTGTTGATCGACCTGTTCGCCCGGCTCGGCAGCCCGGAGCAATGGTCAGAGCTCGCCGCTGGGCTGGAACAGGCCGTGCTCGGTGACGGATCGGCGCTGGAGAGGGACTTTCAACACGCAATGCCTGGCTATCAGTCGGCGCTGGTGTCGGCGGTGCCGCTCCAGTGCGCCGACAAGCCGCCGCCCAGGCAAGGTCCGCAGGCATGGCCAGCGGTGATCGGGCGGCTCACCCGGATCAGCGTAACCGCCGGCCCGCTACAAGGCTGGTGGCTATGGGCGCCGTGCGCGTCCTGGCCCGTCGCAAGCGCCGACCGCTACACCGGACCGTGGAACGCCTCGACTCACACCCCGATCCTCGTGATCGGCACCCGGTTTGACCCGCAGACACCATTCGCCAACGCCCGCCGTGTGGCGCGCTTGCTGGGCAACGCGGTGCTGCTGACCTACGAGGGCTACGGCCACACGAGCGAGAACGACCCCAGCGCATGCGTGGAGCACGCGGTGACGAGATATCTCGTCGCGCTGGTCACTCCGCGCCACGGGAGCGTCTGCCACCCCGATCATCCCCCGTTCGATGCCCGCGGTCGCCGAGAGACAATATTCGACGCGTCGCCGGACCTCTGGGCAGTTGGCCGCGCGCTCCGCGCGGCGGATCGCGCCCTAAGCGCGCCTGATCTGCGCGATCGCTCTTGGGGTTGGAACGGCGCTGGGCGCGCGAACGCGTTGGCGACAAAGGAGCCCCGGCCAGACCTGGCTGTGGCGACTTCCGGGACCGGACCTTAATGGTGGCTCGGCCCTGCTCCGGTGTGAGCGCCGGTACTTCGCGTGCCGTGCACGTTCAGGCTCTTCCGTTTCGTGGCCCACCTGGCCAACTGTTGACGAGTTGCGTGAAGCCGCGGCTTCGGCAATCGTTCCCGTCATGAAGGGGCCGATCCGTGCCTACCAGCCGGGTGACCTGGCGTCCATCCTGCGTCTGTGGGAGCAGCCGGGATTGGTACCGGCGGCTGACGACGGGCTCACGCTCGATCAGGCCGTCGAGCTGATCAGTTCGGGCGATGCAGCGACGCTCGTCGCCGAGCATGACGGCGAGCTGGTTGGGGTAGCCGTGGGCAGCGTGACCGGAGCTGTCGGATGGATTTATCGGCTGAGCGTCGTGGCGGGCGTGGAGAATGATGACCTTGCCCAGCGGCTTGTGAGCGAACTTGAGTTGAAGCTTGCTGAGGGTGGAGCCAGGAAGGTGGCCAGCGCCGTACGCGAACACAGCCCTCCTCTGGCCGCGTTTGAGCGGTATGGCTATCGAGCTGCGCCTGCGATGTGCTATCTCGAGCGTGAGCTACCGGCGATCGGGCCTTCGGTGCCGGCAGCGTTGGAAGAGCTCGGCGCCCACGTAATCCATCCGGGCCTCTGGGACGAGTTGCGCGGGCTCGATGAGGCCAAGCAGATCATTGAACGCCGAGTGATCCTTCCGCTCGCCGAGCCGCGGCTGGCTGCGCGCCACGCCGTCTCTCCGCCCAGGGCGATCGTTCTGTTCGGCCCACCCGGCACCGGCAAGACTACGTTTGCCAAGGGCATCGCCTCTCGTCTGGCGTGGCCATTTGTCGAGATCGAAGCATCGGAGATCGCCGGCGAAGGGCCGGAGCGTGAAGCGAAGTTGCTTGCCGAGAGCTTCGCGCGGGCGCGCGCTGACCTCGCGACGGCCGTGGTGTTTGTCGATGAGGTAGAGGACCTAGCAGCTGCTCGCACCGAGCAGCGCAAGGTGAGCCCGAGTGTCACCAATGAGTTCCTCAAGCAGATCCCGCGGATGCGCGAGCTTCCCGAACACTTGTTGGTGTGCGCGACCAACTGGGTGAGTAGGCTTGACGCGGCGTTCCTACGACCCGGCCGGTTTGACTACGTGCTGCCGGTTGGCCCACCGGATGCTGAAGCGCGGCGCGCGATATGGGGCGGGTACGTGGAGGAGATCACCGACGTCGAGTTCAAGCTCGATGCGCTCGTGGCCAGCAGCGAGCTCTTCACACCGGCCGATATCGAGTTCGCCGCACACAAGGCCGCTCAGCGCGCGTTTGAGCGCGAGCACTTCGAGGGCGCGGCGCATCGTGCCAGCCAGGACGACTTCCTGATCGCAATCGACAGCACTCGCCCGTCCCTCACCCAGGAAGTTCTTCGCGCGTTCGAGCAAGACGTCGAGCAGTTTGCCCGCTATTGACCTGGCGGTTGGTGGATCTGCGTGCGCCCTGAGGTCGGATGTTGACGTTCGCATCGCGCGGGCGCTGGCGGGGCGGCACCGGCGGAGGTCAAGTCTGGTCGACTGCACAACGTCGAGCCGCCCGTCGCCCACGATCTGGTACGCGATCTGGAGGTCACCGCTTCGGTCGTAACGAGTCTCCGGAGCCCACCAAGCTCACACCAGACGCTGAAGGTCGAATACGACGTTAAGGGGTGAGGAGAGGTCCAGCTACTTGCCGGGCTCCTCATCCAGCAGTACCTCGTACATCTCCACCGAGGTCCGAGCGCCGCGCCCGGTTGCGGGCGTTATCTCGTTCATTGCATCGTTGACCCGCCGCAGGTCGTCTTCCGTTTCACAGAGGATCAGGTTCGCGCCCCGGTTCCCCTCGCGATCGACAAGCAGCATCATCCTCTTGGCGGCGTCGCTCGCGCTCTCGAACGGAGTGCCCTGTCCGCCACTGCGAATTGACTCGCGAACGTCTGCGGCGAAGTCGTCCCAGTTGCGGTCGCCGCCTTCGAACCGCGCGATCCGTACATACATGCTTCGCGCTCCTCTCCTCACCGGTTTGGTTATCAGCGTGACTGTATGCGACCGAGGACCCCGGGGGGTCCGCCCAGCCCTCGGCGGCGACCGGGTTGTGGAGGAAGACGTCGTTGGTCCCGACATATGCGCCTGGTGCGGCGGTGTCCAGCATTGCTTACCGAAGCCGAGGACTCCGAGCGGGCCACCTTCCGGCGGCGCGCCATCGTCGACGGGATCCGATTGCCGCCCGCAAGCAAGCGCGCCCCGGTGTTCGTAGCTCGCTCCCTCAGGGGCCTGACGGCGAGCTGAGTAGTGCGAGCTTTGCCGCGCGCGGCAGACGCTTGATGCGCGCCTCCTCGCGGCGCGCTGCGCCGCGGTCTGGCATTGGCATCGCCAGCTCGAGCTCGACTGGTAGCCGGCTGGCGGTATAGCTGCTAGCGCGACCGCGACGGTGGCGAGCAAGCCTCTGCTCGAGATCGACGGTCCATCCCGTGTACAGCGAGCCATCCCGGCAACGCAACAGATAGACCCAGGCCTCGGGCATGCACGGCTCAGCTTCGACGTCGAGGCGGCAGTCCCTCGATAACCCGCGGAGGTGAGTTCGCGTGACACTCGCATCTCGCCCAGGAGCATTCGCGCACCCTGGTCGGCGCCGCGCCTGCTCGTCCACCGAAGCCTCGACCCGAGATCTTGTCCCGAACCGTCTCCCGAACTCAGCAAAACCACCCCGCGCTGACTAGAACCACTTGCAGAAGGCTCAGGAGCGCTCTTCAAAACTGGCAGGGCCGCGTGTGGGTCGGCGCGGGGCGCCGACCCACCCAAATGCCTCGGCGGCTACGCCACCGGCGTCGAGTCGAGTTTGAGGGCAACCGAGTTGATGCAGTAGCGGTCGCAGCCGTTGGGGCCGTCGTTGAAGACGTGCCCGAGGTGCCCGCCGCAGGTGGCGCAGGTCACCTCGGTTCGGCGCATGAACAGGCTGCGGTCCTCGTGCAGCTCGACGTTGGCGCGGTTGGCCGCGTCAGTGAAGCTCGGCCAGCCCGTGCCCGAGTCGAACTTTGTGTCTGAGGAGAAGAGCTCCGCGCCGCAGGCGGCGCAGCGGTAGATGCCGTCCTCCTTAGTGTGGACATAGGTGCCGGTGAAGGGGTGCTCGGTCGCCTTGTGGCGGAGCACCTTGTAGGCCTCCGGGGTCAGCTCCTGGCGCCACTGCTCGTCGGTCTTCTCGACGCGATTGGTCATCGTGCTCCTTTCGCGATCCATATGACCGTTTTGACCCGGTCGGCGTGCAAACGGTTCATCACAGCGGTCTGCGAACCTTTTCCGCCGATGACCGGGTCCTACCGCCGATGAGCCCTCTCTGGCACGAGCTGCGGTTCCGTCGCGATCATCGGTGGACGCCGCCACAGATGTCCGCCTACCTCGAGTCCGACCTGTCAGCTTGGGCGCGGGCGCGGCTTGAGCGCCATACGGCGGAGTGCCGCGAGTGCCGGAGCGTCCTCCAGGACCTGCGTCACATGCTCGCCCTGCTCCAGAGCGCGCCGGCGCCGGAACCGGTCGCCGGCGCGCCGGCCATCGCGAGCGCCGTCTTGCGGCGGCTGCATGAACCAGCCGACCGTTGATCCGGGCGACGAGAGTGCCCTGATCGCGCGGGCACACGCCGGAGACGAGAGGGCCTTCGCGCAGCTCGTGACCGAGCACTCGGCCCGCGTCTACGGCGCCCTGCGGCGGTTCGGACTAGGTCCGCAGGAGGCCGACGAGGTCGCACAGGAGGTCTTCCTGCGCGCGTGGCGTGGCCTGGCGCGGTTCGAGGAGCGTTCCCAGTTCTCCACCTGGATCTACCGGATCGCGTTCAACGAGGCCCAGCGGTGGCTCGCACGGCGCCGCCCGGCGACGGCGGCCGGCCGGCCGGGCGACGAGGACGCCGTGGCTGCGCTACCAGATGCGGTCGGTGCGGGCCCCCAGGCCCGCACACTTGACCGCGAGTTCGAGCAGATTCTCGAGCTGGCGCTCGCTGAGCTGCCGGTCGACCTGCGCGCGGCCGTCGTTCTACGCGACCTGGAAGGGCTCTCGACTGCGGAGGCTGCGGCGGTGGCCGGCGTTCGGCAGGCGGCATTCAAGAGCCGCCTTCATCGCGGGCGGATGCAGCTCCGGGCCCTGCTCGAGCCCTACCTCCGGCTCGAGCAGACAAACTGACCGACTCACCCTTAGCGACTCGATGGCACCTCGATCGTTACGCCACACGCGGCGTAACCCGAGCGCTCGAAGTACCGCTGGTGGTACTCCTCGGCGCGGTAGAAGGTCATCGCTGGAACGATCTCGGTCACGATCGGCTTGACGAGCGACTCCTGCTCCGAGTCGCGAGTGGCGAGGGCGAGGCGCTCCTGCTCCGGATCGTGGAAGAAGATCGCCGAGCGGTACTGGCTTCCGAGATCCCAGCCCTGACGGTTCAGGGTGGTGGGGTTGTGGATGTGCCAGAAGGTGTCGAGCAGCTGCCGGTAGCTCACCGTGCCCGGGTCGAAGATCACCTCTACGGCCTCGGCGTGGCCGGTGGCGCCGCCGCACACCTGCTCGTAGGTCGGATCACGGGTCGTGCCGCCGGTGTAGCCGACGGTCACGTCGAGCACGCCGTCGAGCTCGCGGAACGCAGCCTCGACGCCCCAAAAGCAGCCGCCGGCGAAGGTCGCGCGCTGGGCGCCGTCGGGGCGTACAGAGGTTACGGGAAGCTCAGCACTCAAGTGGGTCATTGGGTCCTTCAATCCAAACGGATAAGCAGTTGCCCAATAGACCCTCGAAACGCCCCAAACGGTTCTCGTCGCGGAAAGCGGGCAGGCCTGCCTCATCCGAACGGGAGCCTGACCCTTCTAGCAAGCGGGGATCACGCCGCTGTCGCCTGTAGCGACCTTCGTAACCGTTGCCGGCGCATCTCCAGGCGCTGCACCCACACCTCACGTACCGGCTTGATCGGAGCGTTCGAGGGTGCGGGCTGCTTCACTTGATCCGGACCGTCAGTGGGCGGGCCAGAGAGGCGAGAGGAGGAGCGACGGTGGGTGAGGTGCCGGCGGCTCGATCTGCGAGGTGGGGTGGGTGACCGAGCAAAGTCCGGACTCGAACGATCGGGTGGGCGGTGACGGGGCAGCGCCACCCGCGCCGATGCCGCGCGACAAGGGTGGATGGCGGGTTGCCCCCGCTCCCGACGGTCGTGGGATGCCCGAGCAGCACAAGCCGCGCCCCCCGCATCGGCTGCGTGGATTCTGGATCTTCGTGGTTGCGCTACTGGCGTTGAACTGGATCTCGGTGCTGGTGTTCCAGTCGTCGGGCGAGCCGCGCGTGAGGGTGCCGTTTAGCCCGTACTTTCTCGAGCAACTCCAGGCCGATCACGTCAAGTCGATCTCGTCGAAGGGCGACACGATCCAGGGTACGTTCACGACCAAGCTCCGATACCCGCCCAATGACACGAAGGTCACGCCGACCACGTTGTTTTCGACCGAGGTGCCGACGTTCTGGAACAACGCCGAATTGACGACCCTGTTGCGGTCAAAGGGGGTTCAGGTCAATGCGCAGTCGACGTCGAAGAGCACGTCGCTGCTGGCCGAGATCCTGCTCGGGTTTGGTCCTACGCTTTTGATCATCGGGCTGTTCGTGCTCCTCGCGCGCCGCGCGACGGCCGGCGGGGGGATGGGAGCGCTGGGGAATTTTGGTCGCTCCCAGGCGCGACGGGTCGATCCCGAAAAGATCCGCGTCACCTTTGACGACGTCGCCGGGATCGACGAGGCCAAGGCCGAGTTGACCGAGATCGTCGACTTTTTGCGCAGTCCCGAGCGCTACGGCCGTCTCGGAGGTCGGATGCCCCACGGCGTGCTCTTGTCCGGCGCGCCCGGGACCGGCAAGACGTTGCTCGCACGCGCGGTTGCCGGCGAGGCCCACGCGGCGTTCTTCTCGATCGCGGCGTCGGAGTTCATCGAGGCGATCGTCGGTGTCGGCGCCGCGCGCGTGCGTGACTTGTTCGTGAAGGCGAAGGAGGCTGCGCCGGCGATCGTGTTTATCGACGAGTTGGATGCGATCGGCCGCTCGCGCCAGGGCTCAGCCGGGGTGACGGGTGCCAACGACGAGCGCGAGCAGACGCTGGATCAAATCCTGACGGAGATGGACGGCTTTGACAGCACCGAGGCAGTCGTCGTGCTCGGCGCGACCAATCGGCCCGAGATCCTCGACCCAGCGCTGCTGCGTCCGGGGCGCTTCGACCGCCGCGTCGCCGTGCAGCCTCCCGACCGCACCGGGCGACGAAAGATCCTCGAGGTTCACACGCGATCGACGCCGCTGGCCGACGACGTCGATCTTGACGCGATTGCGTCGTCGACGCCCGGGATGGTCGGGGCCGATCTGGCCAACCTTGCCAACGAGGCCGCGCTGCTCGCAGCGCGGCGAGAACACGACAAGGTGCAGATGGCGGACTTCACTGACTCGCTGGAGAAGATTATGCTCGGCGCCCCGCGGGGCATCGTGCTAAGCCAACAGGATCGCGAGCGCACCGCCTACCACGAGTCCGGCCACGCGCTGGTCGGGATGCTGACGCCGGACGCAGATCCGGTGCGCAAGATCTCGATCATCCCGCGCGGCATGGCGCTCGGGGTGACGCTCTCGACGCCCGATTCCGACCGGGTCTCCTATTCGCGCGAGGAGCTCGAGGCCAAGATCAAGGTCGCGCTCGGGGGTCGCGTGGCCGAGGAGATCGTGTACGGCAAGATCACGACCGGCGCCGAGTCAGACATCCAGCAGCTGACCCAGATCGCACGCCAGATGGTCGGCCGATGGGGAATGAGCGACAAGGTGGGGCCGATCGCGGTACTCCCGAGCGAAGCTGCGGGGCCGTTTCTGCCCGGCGTCAGAGAGACCTCCGAGGAGACCGAGCGCCTGCTCGACCACGAGGTTCGCCGTATGGTCGACGAAGCGCACGCGCAGGTCACCAGATCGCTCACCGAACACCGCGACCAGCTCGACAGCCTCGCTCACGCACTGCTCGCTGCCGAGACCCTTGACGCAATCGACGCCTACGCCGCCGCCGGCGTGAAGATGCGCGCCTCGGAGCTGCAGCCCGAGACCGCCTGAGAAACCTCGCCGAAGGGGAGGCCGTTGGCGGCGGTGACTGCGAGGCCACCAGAGTGCCACGCTCGCAATCGACCCGCACAACCACAACGACCATGTGAGGGCGGTCGGCGCCCCTTCTCGTTCGTTGCCCAGCGGAAGCCTCGCTCTGGCTGTCTCGTGCCGTACAAGTCGTCCGCAGCAGCAGTGCGACCTCCGTCGCGGCGTAAGGTCTCCGTCGTGTTCTTCGCAGTTCGCCTCGAGCGCGCCGGTCCATGGGATTGGTCACGCGATCTGCGTGATCAAGACGGCTGGGATGAACACGCCCGATTCATGGACTCCTTGGTTGACGACGGGTTCATTGTCCTCGGGGGACCGCTCGCCACCGAGCGCGAGATCCTCCACGCAATCTGTGCTCCTTCGGAGGCGGCGGTCAGGGAGCGCCTCGCGCAAGACAACTGGCACCAGAACGGCATGCTCACGATCAAGTCGATCGAGCCCTGGACGATCCTGCTCGACGGTCGGCAGCCGTAGTCTCACCCATCGCCAAACGCTGATCTCGATGCGTCCGCTCCGTCGCCAAGGGAGCCGTCCGCTCCAACGCGACGCTCGTGCTAAGGATTTCAGAAGGGGGCCGTGCCGCGGGGCCTGGCTCTAGCCTTCGTGGCGTGGACGCTCCCGAGGCGCGGTACATAGAGCGGGACGGAGCCCAGCTCGCGTATCAGATTGTCGGCGAGGGGGGCGTTGACGTGCTCGTGGTCGGCGAGACCGCCCAGCACTTCGATCTGTGCTGGACCGACCCTTACATCCACGAGCTGTTCGAGCGGGGTGCCTCCTTCTCCCGCACGGTCTATATGCAGCCGCGCGGTTTTGGGCTGTCCGAGCGAATCCGGTACGTCCCCACGCTCGAACAGCACGCCGGCGACATTCTCGCCGTGATGGACGAGGTCGGCATGGACGCGGCGACGCTGGTGGGCGTGCTCACGACGTCTGGTCTGATCGCCCTCGCTGCAGCGCGAGCGCCTGAGCGCGTAGCGAACCTCGTTCTGTTCAAGCCGATCGCGTGCGGTCCCCTCGCCCCGGACGCCGAGCAGCACGGATGGTCGACTGGCGACGCCGCCGAGTACGTGTCGCGCTGGCGCCCGGCCTTGGATCGATGGGGAAGCGGTGCGGTGATCGACGTGTACGACCCGGTGCAGGGCACCGCGTATAACCGCCGGCTGGTGGCGATGCTGGAACGCTGCTCGGCGACACCCGCGACCGCGCGGCAGTACTGGGAGTGGTTCGTGCGTCTGGACATCAGCGATGTCCTTCGCGCCGTCCGATCGCCGACCCGAGTGCTGTACGCGCCGACCTCTCCGGAGCCGGAGGCGGTCGTGCGCCGGGTAGCCGAGCTGATCCCCGAGGCCAACCTCCACCATCTGCCCCCGACTCCCGCGGGCGCAGCCATCGGCGAAGCGTGGATGCCGGTCTGGCAGCATATTGAGGAGGCCGCGACGGGTGCGCGCCACTCGCCCGAGGCAGACCGGTTCCTCGGGACGATGCTGTTCACCGACGTCGTCGGGTCCACCGAACTGCTCGCCCGGATCGGCGACGCCGAGTACCGTGCGCTCCGCGCGACACACGAGCGCCACGTGCGGCTCGAGGTCGAGCAGGGCGGCGGGCGGCTCGTCAGCGTCACCGGCGACGGCACGTTCAGCCTCTTCGATGGGCCGACCCACGCGGTTCGCTGCGCTGACGGGATTCGGACGGCGGCCGAGAAGCTCGGCATCTCGGTGCGCGCCGGGGTGCACACGGGAGAGCTCGAACGCACCGGACGCAACTTCACCGGGTTGAGCGTGCACATCGGCGCACGAGTGGGCGCCTTGGCGATGCCCAATGAGGTGCTGGTTTCTCGCCCGGTCTACGACCTCGTGGCGGGCTCAGGGCTTGCGTTCGTCGAACGCGGCGAACACACGCTGAAGGGAGTGCCGGGGACCTGGCACCTGTACGCGCTCGAGGGCGCCGAGCAGCCGGCGATGCTGCCCGCTGAAAGGTCGCTCGAGACATCGCTCGACCGTGCCGCGCTTCGCACCGCCCGCACCGCGCCCAGGGCGATGCGCGCCGCCTTGCGAGTGGGCAACACGCTGCAGCGATACCGCTCCCGCGCCGGTGGCGACTAGCTACCGGCGGTCACCTCTGACCGCGGCGACGGGCGTCAGGGCTGCTAGTCAGCTCGTCACCCTATCGGAGGATTGTCGGCGCAGATCGTCGCGAGAGCTGCTGTGACGCTCAGCTTTCGCCCAGGATCTTGGCCTTCTCGGCCGCGAACTCATCGTCGCTTAGAACTCCTCGGTCCTTCAGGTCAGCGAGCTTCGCGAGGCGGTCGACCGGATCCGAGGCGGACTGTCTTGACGAGCCTGAGGAGAGGTGCACGACTGCCTGGACCCCCGCCTCGCTACCGATCTCAGAGCCAGGTTTGCCGAGGCGCGCGAACTGCGCGTCGAGCTGGGCCGTCCCGGCCGCGTCTGCCTTGGCGTGCTGCCCTTCGAGAGCGGGTATGTCGAGCGCGACCTTCGAGCGATCCGAGGAGTCATAGCGGACTGGAACGACGCTGCCCACGCCGAGTTGACCGACGTCATGCCAATCCAACCACTTCTTGAACTCCGTCGTGGTGCCGTCAGGGAACTTAACCCGGATCGTGACGTGGTAATTGATGCCCTCCGTCGTGTCCGACCGGTGTACGACGAGCCCCTCGGTCAGCGCGCCTTCCTTGTACAGCTTCTTGTGTCCCAGTCCCAGCATCGCTCGCACACCCCCGCGTCGTAGAAGTAACGAGAAGTGTACGCGCCGTGCTCGCACCCCTCTGCCACCGAGCGGACGCGCGAAGCAGAGTGGCCTCGGGGCGGCGACTAGCTCGCCGGCTCGGTTTCGACGATCCAGATCGGCGCGTCGGCGCATTGCATCGGGATACCACCCTGCGTGTCGTCGAGTCGCGCGTGCAGCACCCGTACACGCTCGCCGGCGATCGTGGTCAGCGCGCCGTGATTCTCCGGCCGGATCGCCGCGACGCGCCAGGCCAGGACTTGTCGGCGGACCTCGTCGGCGGTGTGCGACCAGTCGATCTCCGCGTAGGAGGCCTCGAAGAACCCGGCGTAGCTCGCGCCACCGGCGGGCTGGGGGTCTCCCATGTCGCCGGCCTCGACGCGGGTGAGCGCCTCGGGCAGCAGCCGGCCAACGAGGTCGATCATTGCTCTGAATAGCTGCTCGGGCCGCTCGATCGCCGCGAGCGGCATCGTGCCCTGAGCGAGGATCGCGCCGGTATCGAAATCGGCGTCCATGCGGTGGACCGTATAGCCGAGTTCGGGATCGCCGTTGCGCACGGCCCACGCCATCGGGTTCGGGCCGCGGTAGCGGGGCAGGAGCGCCGGGTGCGTATTGATGGTGCCAAAGCGCGGCACCTCGAGCGCGTCGACCGGGATCCGGAGGGGAAAGGCGGCGCTGATCGCCACGTCGGCGTCGAGCACCGCGAGCAGCGGCGCGATCCGCGAGGGGTTGCCGGCGACCAGGACATCGAGACCGGTCGTGGCCTGCAGCGCGATCGCACCGAGCGACTCAGCGCCATAACGGTCGCCCTCCAGCGGGGTCGTTACGACGCCGACCACGTGGTGACCGAGGGCGCGGAGCATGGCGCCGATGCCGGCGACCGCCATGTCAACACGAGAGATCAGCGCGACCCGCACGGCCTCTAAGTATGCGATGGCGACGCTCCCCCGACGAGTGTGCGCAGGAGATACGTCCTGGGTGCGTGCTTCGCGCGAGCCGTTGTCGGGCTCCGGCGCGCCATCCCTTCGACGCGCGGTCCCCGGGTTGGACGCGTGGTTCGCCACGATTCCGAGCCCGGGCGGTCGCCGGTGAGGCACCAGACTCGCAGGTCACGGCGGTAGTCCAGGGGACTGCTCGGGCTGTGGAGAGTCCGGTAGGTTCGGGTCGTGCAGGTAAACGGTATTGAGCTTGCGGTCGGCGAGTACGGCCCGGCGGACGGACCGGTCGTGGCGTTGCTTCATGGCTTTCCTGAGCTCGGGTTCTCGTGGCGCCACCAGATCGATCCGCTCGTAGCTGCGGGCTACCGGTTGCTGGTGCCCGATCTCCGGGGCTTTGGAGAATCCGACGCGCCAAGCGCGGCGGAGGAGTACGCGATCGACGTCCTCGCGCGCGATGTGCTCGGGCTGCTCGACCACGCTGATGCGGAACAGGGAACGGTTATCGGGCACGACTGGGGCGCTGATCTGGCGTGGAAGACGGCGTTGTTGCACCCCGAACGGGTGCGCGCGGTCGGAGGGCTGTCGGTCCCGTTCGCGCCGAGAGCCCCGGCGCCGCCGCTCGGGTTGATGCGTGCGCACTTGGGCGCGGACTTCTACATGGTCTGGTTTCAGGAGCCGGGCGTGGCTGAGGCGGCGCTCGGGCGCGATGTCCGGCGGACGCTGGCCACACCGCGGGTGTGGGACGCGGCCTGGGCGGCGGATCTCGAGGAGAACCCCCCGACGCCGTCGTTCCTCACTGACGCCGAGCTTCAGGTCTACGTCGATGCCTATACGCGAACCGGGTTCGCGGGCGGGCTCAACTACTACCGAAACCTCGATCGCAACTGGGAGCGGCTCGCTCCCCTGGGCGAGCAGCGCATCACCCAGCCCGCGTTGTTCCTGGCCGGTGAGCGAGATCCTGTCCGTCGGTTCATGCCGGCGGCTGTGATGGACGGCTGGGTGACCGACCTGCGCGTGAGCGAGGTGATCCCAGGCGCCGGGCATTGGCTGCAACAGCAGGCCCCCCAACTGGTCACGCACCATTTGCTGCGGTGGCTGGAATCCGTGCACTGAGCCACACCGACGCGCGGCGGGCTCACGCGAACGCTCGCTAGCCACGATAGGCAGTCGCCGGCGCCGTCACCGGCTGACTTTCGCTACCCGAGTCCGCGTCTGGTCCGACGCAATCTTCGATCAAGAGCCAGGCCGGCGAACTCGATCGGTTGAATCGTGGTTACGAGTGGGTGATACTCATCGTTGTGGGGCTCTTTCAGCGAGGCAAGGAAGATTCGGACGCGGGTGCTGATGCCGTCGCTCAAATGTCCGCGGGCGGCGATCAGCTCGCAGCCTCCGTCGGCCGCCTCTCAGGACTGCCATTGCCACGGCGCGCGGCGGAACTGATGAGTGCAATCGGTCCGGCGCTCGAGCAGGTGGACGACTACCCAGGGATGCCCGCGCTCCTGGGTTCGTTGCTCCCCGATGATGCTGATTGGATGAACTGGTCACCTCAGCAACGGGCCGCCTGGCTCTCCTTGGAGCTTGCCCTTCAGGAGGCGTTCCAGGCCCTGGTGCTCGCGCGGATGCTCATCCGCCGCGAGAACCAGTACAAGGGAGCCACGGATGTCACGTACGCACTCGGCCCGGACGGTCGCGCGGCTCAGAGCCGCGGAGACGTGGCCGAGGTCGTCGCGCGAAGACTTCCGGAGTAAGACGGCGCACCGATAAGGAATCATCCCGGCGACGCCCACGGGCTGCTGGTGTGAGCGATCGCGCAAGGGGCGCGCGTCGGTATCTTCGTCGGGCGGCGCCGACCGTTTTCTGTAGCGGCCGCGCCTTTCGTTGTTGGTCGTGTCGATCGCCAGCTTTCCGCGTACGTGCCGCTTGCGATAACCCTGGTCAACCGGCCGACGTCGGCGTGATCGCCCCAGCCGGCGGGCTCGCGGACAGCCCGGTGCAGGCGCGCAAGCTGGCGTAGTGCGCGAGGGCGCGGCGGGCAGCGGCGCCTCGGTCCACGATCGGCTGGCCCGTAGGGGAGACGACTGCGGGGATGAACCGTGCGGTCAGCGGCGTGTGCGGGTGCAGAGTGAGCTTCAGCACACCGGTGGTCGTGCTGAAGGAGTTCTCCCACCACAGGAAGTTGCCCATCCCGTAGGCGACGAACGTGTGGCCGAGCCAGCCCGAGCCCTGCAGCATGTGCGCGTGCGCACCGATGATGATGCTCGCCCCCGCGGCGGCCAGCTTCGGCGCCAGCGACAGCTGGTTCTGGTCCGGGCAGGCCATGCCCTCCGTGCCCCAGTGCATGAACACGATCACGATGCCGGCGAGCCGTTTCGCGGCCCGGACGGCCGCGAGCGTCTGGCCCAGATTGATCGCGTTGGCCTCGCCCGGCCGGTGTGCCGTGGCTACCCACGACGAGGCCAGCTCTGCCACCTGGGACACGCCGACGATCGCGATCTTCGTGCCGTTGATCGTCGTCACGTACGGCGCCCAGGCCGCCGCCGCGTTGACTCCCGCGCCCACGTAAGGGAAATGCGCGGCCTTCGCCGCCGCGAGCGTGTCCGCCAGCCCGGTCTGCCCGAAGTCCAGGACGTGGTTGTTAGCCATGGTGACCAGGTCCACGCCGGCGTCGCGAAGCGCGGTGAAAGCGCCCGGCGTAGTGGCGAAGTGGTAGGCCTTCGGCTGCGGCCGGCCTCGGCTCGTGACCGGGGTCTCCAGGTTCACCGCCGTGAAGTCGGCCGCCCTGAGCACGGAGGCGATGGGGCCAAATGTCGTCGCCGGATCCTTCAGCAGCCGCGCGACGCGCCCAGCGAAGTGCACGTCTCCGGCGAAGGCCAGCGTGATCTCACCGGACGCCACCACTGGGCGGCGGTGCTCGACGACCGGGCCGGCACGGTCGGCCACCGGCACCGCGGCGTGCCGGGCAGGAGCGCCGGCCGAGCAGCCCGCGACCAACACCATCACGGCGCTGGCCATGACAACGAGCATCCGCCGGGCCACCACCAGCCCTAGCCTGCGTACGCCCGACATCTCGGGCGGGTCGGCTACCGGGTGCGGGCCACATAAATATTCCACTTCGGTACACGAAGCTCGGGCCGACCCTATAGTCGGCCGATGCGCAATTTCAAACATAGCTGGAGCGCCACCGCTGTGTCGATTGCGATCATGCTCGCTGGTGTGAGCATGTTCGCGGGTGGCGCCTTCGCCAGTTCGAAGGCATCGTGCAAGGGCATCAGTTTCACGGTTCTGCACAATGATCACTCGGGGGGAGTCACGCTTCCCGCCGGCCCATACACCGTTTCGAGTCCGAACCTTTCGTGCTCGGCTGCGAGCAACTACTTCACGACGTTTCTTGACAAGTACAACGGCAAGATCCCGGGCTGGACCGGCAAGCAGTTCTCACCTGGTTACGGCAAGTACTCCAAGAACAAGAGCAAGATCAACTTCACCGTCAAGATCAACAAGCCCAAGGGCAAGAAGTAACGCAGGCGACCGCGCCGTATAGGCGCAATAGCGGGACTCCTGGCCCGGCCAGGAGTCCCGCTCCCTCTCTCGGCGACGGCTCGGGACCACGGCTGGATTGTGGTCTGCGCGGTTTGCTCGGCGGCTTTCAGCAGATCCGGAAGGTCTGGCTGAGTGTCTTGGTGGTCGTGGTCTTTCCGGCTCACCTCGAGTCCAGTGGTCTCGCGCTCCAGCGTTCATGGGCGCGGGCGATTCCGTCGGCGGTAGTGTTATCCGCGCCGTGCCCGCGACTGTTGGCGACTGTGAGATCAACCAGGCCGCGTGGAACGCCGCGATCGCGATCGCGGGCGACGGCGAGGTCTGGGATGAGGGCGGTCTGCGGTGGTCCTGGCAGGCCCACAATCGCCAACTGATGCTCAACTTCCCGCAGTCCATTGACGCAGCCGCCGCTCACCAGGGCGTCGCGACGGCGCGCGAGCGTGGGGCATGCCTCGTCGGCGCATGGCTAGGGAGCGATGTCGATGCTTCGGCCGCTAGAGGCGGTGGGTTTCGAGCGCGGCTGGGAGCCGTGGTGGATGGCGGTCGCCCTTGAGTCAATACGCGATCCTGACGACGATCACGTGACCATCACCGCCGACGTGCCGGAGTACGGACCCGACGGACAGCGATTGCTCTCGCTCGCCGATGCTCCGGACGCCCGCGCATGGCACGCGGTAGCTCGACTCGGGGGCGGCTTTGCCGGCCGCGCCTGGGCGTTTGCCCCGGGCGATATCGCCGGGATTTACGACATGGTCGTCTGGCCTCGCTTCCGACGGCAGGCTCTGGGCCGCGCGCTGCTGCGAAGACTGTGCGCTTCAGCGCGCACCGCAGGAGCTCAGGCCGCAGTGCTCAACGCAACACCAGACGGTGAGCGGCTGTACTCGGCCGGGCTTCGTCCGGATCGGCACCGGCATCACCTATTGGCACCATCTGGGCTGACTCGGCGGCGGACTTCTCTGAGCGGTGATGGTCGCTTTAGGCGCGCAGGTCCAGGCGCCAGTCGTTGCAAGTCATGAAGTGCCGCTTTGGGAACTCGAACTCGCACGCCTCGAGGAGCTCGAAGCCGAGCTTGCGGCAGATCGCGTTCGACGGAGCGTTCTCGACGTTCGGGAAGGCGTGCATGAACCGGTGGTTGTCGTCGCGCTTGGCGAGCCCGATCGCCTGTGCGGTCGCCGCCACCGCGATGCCGCGGCCCTGGAACTCCGGAACGACCATCCAGCCGACCTCGTAGACCTGCTCCTCGCGCCACTCCTTCGTCCAGAAGCCGACCGAGCCGACGCCGGCGCCGCTCTCCACCTCGACGATCTTGAACATGCGATCGCCGCCCTCGCGCCGCTCGTAGCGGCGCTGAAGCTCGCGCAGCTTGCCTGGACTCTCGGGGCCGCCGAGGTGCTCAGTCATGCGCGGGTCGCCCATCAGCCGCTCGAGCAGCGGCAGGTCGCCGCTGCCCCAGGGTTCGAGGGTCACCGCCGCGCTCACTCCGCGCAGCCTAAAACCGTCTCGATCTGGTGACGATCATCGCCGCGTGCTCCCTGCGTCTGGCGACCGAGCAGGGAAGCACCGTCGCCGGAGTGAGTCGGGGTTTCGTGGCGGACGCCGAGCGGTTTGTCACGGCCTGGGAGAAGACTCGCGACGCCACCGGGCGCGCTTTCAGCAGTACGCCGACCGCCGGGGACGGGATGTATAGCGTGGTCTACTTGCACCGGGCGGTGGCCGTGCCGCCGGCGGCGTCGAGCACCTTCAGCGTTCGTCCGTGACTCGTCATCCGCCACTGGCTGCGAAGGATTGTTCCCTGGCCACCGTGCACGCGGCCCGAGCAACTCACCGCGAGCCGCGGGAACACCCGCACCGTGATCGTCCAGGAGACCTTGTTGCCATTGGTGTCCGTACCGGACGCGCGGACGCGGTAGGTACCCGGCCGGAAGGAGTGCGTGAACAACACCGGCTTGCCGTGCGGGCCCTGACCGGTCTGCCCGTAGTCCTGACCCACCGATAGGTAACCCGTGTCGGCGTGGCTGCCGTCGCCGAAGTCCCAGTGCACCTGCCCGGCGAGTGGAGCATCGATCTGCGCGGCAGGCATGTAGATCGCCTGAAGCGCGGTCTTGAACCTGCCTGAGCGCCCGGCATCGCCAGTCGGCGGCGATGCGAGCGTCTGCAGCCCGGGCAGCTTCTTTTGGGCGTAGTTGTTGTCGAGCGGCGTCGCCGTCAGACTCCGTGTCCGGAACCCGATCGCCGAAAGCAGTGCCTCGTCGGCGGCGATGACCTGGTCGCCGAGGCTCGGCGAGACGTTGAACACCGCGTGGTCGGAGTTGTAGAGCGGGGGGAAGGGCGCGTCGAAGGCCGGATAGAAATAGCCGAGGTCGTCCTGACCCTTCGACAGAGCAACCACGGTCCCAGCCGCAGTCGCCTTGGCGAGCGTCAGGCGGACCTCGGGGAATGGCTCTCCGGGCATCGACAGGACTGCCTCCTGCCCGATCCGGAAGGCGGTCAGCCAGGTCCCGAACATGTCTCCGGTCCGGAACGGAGCTCGGATCGCCCGATCGATCGGATAGATACCGGTGGTCGCTGCAAACTGCTGCTTCTTGGCATCGGAAAGCGACCACGCGTCGTTGAGACCCAGGAGCGACGCATTGGTCACCGCGAACCGAAGCGTCGACTCGTGCGCCTCTAGCCTCGTACCGGTGATCCACCGGGCGTGCGAGAGCGCCTCCAGCAGGTCGTTCGCGATCACTCCACTGATCCATTCCATGTTCCTGAAGCCGGTCGTCTCGACCGGGCTCTCAAGCCGCCCGAGCGAGGCCGGGCCGACGACGCTGACTCCTCCGAGCAGCCGATCGAGCTCGGCGCGAACGGCCCCGAAGTAATCCGCGCTGAGGATGCGCAGGCACTCCCCGCACACGTGCGCACCGTGCGTCGGTACGCTCGCGAACACGCCGATCGTCGCGCCCGTGGAAGGCGCGACGGCGCGGAAGATCGAGAGCTGCGTGTCGTTGACCCAGCCCTGGTAGTTGTCCTGGTTGATGTTGACGCCCGCGATATTGGGGTCATGGACCGTTGCGAACTGGAGATACGCGGGGCGCGCCGAGCGGGCAGCCGCCGCGATCGCGGACACGACCTGGTCGTGAACGAGCTTCAGGTAGCTGACGGGGACAGGGCCCCAGATGCCCTCGAGCGTCGCGCCCGCGTGGGTATGCGTCGCCTGCACGATCACATCCGCCCGCGACATGCGGACACCACCCGCGGCGCCCGCCGCCCGTGCCGCGTCGACGCGATCCGCCAGCGCTCCGAAGCCCGGTCCCTCCTGATAGCCGGAGAAGTAACCCTGGGCGTCGATCGTCGCGAACGCGAGCGCGGTGTGGCCGTTGCTCACGTAGAAGGCACGGACCTGCAGAGGATCGTGGAGCCTCCGGATCGGCGGGCTGAGCGAGAACCCACCCGAATAGACCGGCACCGACGGATCGATGCTCCGGACGGCCGCCCCAGCGCGGAACAGCTCCGGCCTGGAGCTGGCGTGAGCAACAGCACCACATGACATCGTGATCGCGACCGCGAGCGACGCCAGGGAACGAACCCTCAGTGCCACATGCGTCAGGGTACTCCAGCGCCGTCACTGCTGAGCGAGCCTGCGCACGGTCGCAGACGGCGGTCCGAACCAGCTGGTCAGCGCCTCAGGCAGGCCCGGGTCGGTCGGCTCTCCGACCCAGGCGACGTACCCGTCGGGCCGGATCAACACTGCAGTAGGAGCGGTGACCGCGCCAAGGACCGGAAGCTCCCAGGCACCCGATGGACTGCTGATCAGCCCGCGTCGCCCCGCCTCGGCCCGAAAGCGGCCTTAGGTCCCCCGAATCAAGCGATGCCCCTGTGACGGGCCGCTCGGCTGCTACGTGCTCGAACCCGCAGGCCGACGGAGTTCCTGTTCGGCGCTCTGTGCGGCTCGCTCCGCGTCGGCGCGCGACTCGGCCTGGCCCTGGCGTGTGCCTGCCGGTCCGAATGCCGACCAGCGGAACCCGCCATCGGGGGCCTCGTCAACCGAGTAGCCGGAGGCGCGGCCGGGGTCCTGGTCGTCGCTCACCATCAGAACCAATCTACCCACGCCGCGAGGCACGGTAATCGAGCTATGGCGATTTGCGGGACTGGGTGATCACGCATGGCCGAGCGCGGCGGTGAGGTCGCTCCAGAGATCCTCGAAGTCCTCGCAGCCCATGCTCATCCGGATCAGACCCGGGGGTATGTGCTCCTGGCCTGGGTGCGCGCTCCGCCGCTCCATCGAACTCTCGACCCCGCCGAGGCTGGTCGCGTGGCGAATGATCCGAGTAGCCGAGCACACTCGATCCGCAGCCGCGGCGTCGGCGAGCTCGAAGCTGAGAATCGTGCCGAATCCCGGATAGCGGACTCGCCCGACGGACGCATGCTCGGCCAGCCTGGCAGCGAGCTGTTCGGCAGATGCCTGGCCGTGGTGCAGGCGGAGCGCCAGCGTCCTCGAGCCTCGCAGGGCGAGGAAGCATTCGAGCATTCCGGGAGTGGCCCCGTACAGGCTCCTTGCGGTGCGCAACCGCCAAACCTCGTCCGCGTTGGCGGTGACGGCCGCGCCCAGCAGAAGGTCTGAGTGTCCACCGATCAACTTGGTCGCCGAATGCACAACGACATCAGCTCCCAGCTCCAGCGGGCGCTGGAGCAACGGCGTTGGGAAGGTGTTGTCAACAACCACTCGGGTGCGCGGCCCCCGTGGCGCGGCGCAGATCCCGGCGAGGTCGGCGACGTCAAGCAGCGGGTTCGACGGAGATTCCACCCACAACATGTCCGCCTCAGACGCCTTTCGCAACCAGCGCCCATCGGTGGCCGGCAGCCGTTCGACGCGCCATTGGTGGGTCCGGACGCCCGCCTCCGCGATCCCAGCTACACCCTGGTAGCAGTCGTCCCCGAGCACCAGGTGCGCCCCGCTTGGCAGTTGGTTGAGCACCGCTGCACAAGCCGCCATCCCCGACGAAAAGGCCACCGCCTGTCCCCCCTCAAGGCCGCCGAGCATCGCCTCGAACGATTCCCATCCCTCGGTGGCCTCGTTGCGGCTGTAGATCCTCTCGCCACCAAGGACGTAGGTCGAGGCGGCCACAATGGGCGCGTTGAGGGGAGCCCCGGGTATCGGCGCGGGACGTCCAGCCACAACCACCCACGTTTCAGGTCTCATCTCATCGCGCCGCATATCGCCGTCACTACCGTCATCGGGATCAATTTCAGCCTACCCAGCCGATCCGTCCTGTCTCGACGACTACCGGGCCTGCCTCGGCCTGGCTCTCAGATCGAGTGCTGGGGCGCGGAACGTTCAGTCCTCGGCGAGGAGTCTCGCCTTCTGATCGTCGAACTCAGTCTCGGTCAGTACGCCCGCGTCGCGCAGCTCCCCCAACTGTTTCAGCCTTTCCAGGAGTAGATCTGACTGCTGGTCTATCTGCTCGCGGAGCTGCTGGACCTCGCCTTCGGTTACGTACGGCGCGCGCCGATCTCCATACGGGATCTCCTTCGTACGCTGCGTGACAGTGCCCGTCTCCTGGCCGGGAGGGGTGAGCACGTCGAGCCGGTCGTGCCGATCCGAGTCGTAGCTGACCCGGACCTGCTGACCTGCCTGCGGCAGGGTCGCCATCTTCACCTTCGCCTCGCGGATCGCCTCGAAGCTCGGTTCGTCGAGTGGCTCGACCCGATAGGTGACACGAACCGTCGCCGCGCCGTAGTTGATGCGCTTGAGCATCTCGACATGCAAGATCGTTGCATTGGCCTCGTTACGCGGCTGGCGGCGAAAGAGGCTCACAGCAGCCCCCGCAGACCAAGCGGCGGGACATGTCGTTTCAAGCTGATAGCGCAGGACACGGCGCAAGCCATCCTAATCCGCTGACCGACGACGCTGCTGGAGCTACCGTGTCGGCTCGTGAGGATCAGGGACGCAACCGCGGAGGAGGCCCCGGTGCTCGAGGCGCTCCAGCGCCGGTCCTCCGACGTCTGGGACCAGTACCGCGCGCAGCTCGCCGCGCATCCGGAGGCGATCGAGTTGCCCCAGAGGTTCATCGACAACAGCTGGGTTCGCGTTGCCGTTGGTGACGGCGACAGGGCGATCGGCTTCGCGGTGGTAATCCCGGCCGGCGGCGGAGCGCACGAGCTCGATGGACTGTTCGTCGAGCCGGACCACATGCACCGCGGCGTCGGCCGGGCGCTCGTTGAGGACGCTGTCGCGCGCGCATCAGCCAACGGTGCGGCGTGTCTGGACGTGACCGCCGGGCCAGCCGAGGGTTTCTACGAGAGAGTCGGCTTCGTTGTGACCGGAGGCGCCGAGACCCGTTTCGGCCACGCTGTTCGGATGCGCTACGACGTACGACGTTGAGTGTCGACGCGCCAGCGCTTGCCCGCTCACCCGTCCCGCTCGAGCCGTCGCAACGCGTCCTGATCGAGGGCAGCCTGGTGGTTGACCTCGACCGCCGGCGGGAGCTCGACCTTGAGCTCGGCGGCGTCGTCGAGGTGAGCGGTTCCCTGGCGCAGCGCGAAGTCGAGCACGTGTCCACCGCGGGCGCGAGCGTCGCTCGCGAAATGGAGGTGCCAGCCGATCATCTCGATGCCGTCGAGCGCGTCCGGAAAGCCGAAGCCGACCATCGTCCCTGACACGTCGCCCAGATCGCTGATCCGCTGTTGGGCGAGCGCCTCGGCCAGCGGGGGATAAGGGTGTCGCTGCTTAGGGACCGAGCGGACCCGCACGTGCTCGAAGCTGCCGTCGATCCGCACCGCGACCGGACTGGTCGTCCCCTCCAGGCGATGGCCGATCGCCTGCCCGAGGTCGCCAAACTTCAGCGGCCCGCGTAGCGCGAGCGGCGGCCCGGGTGAGAACGGCACGACTACGGCGTAGGGCGTCTTCGATGAACCGAGCGCATGCACGAGCGTGCAGTCGGGCTTCGCCTTCCATGCCTCCCCATCGATGACGATCAGCTCACCGTCGAGTCCGTTCAGCGTCCCCAGTCCCAGGTCGCCGTGCTGGAGGATCTCCGACAACGCCACGTCGCCGTCGAAGGCGCCGCCAAGCAACGCCTCGATCGTCGAGGTCTGAAACAGCTCGTGCCGCCTGGCCTCCGGCCGCAACTCGCGGTGGCGGACCAGCTCCACGTGCAGGGCGTGCAGGAACTCGAGCTCGCTCACTCTCGCGCCCCCGGACCGTCCCCGCGCGTCCGCTCAGGCCGCCGCTTGCTGCTCTCCCCTGAGCGCGGCGGCGCCGAGGCCGGCGGCCAGGAGCGCGGTGGCGGTCACCATCACGGTCGAGCGCTTGGGCAGCTCCCCGCGCCGTCCCGCCAGCACCCCCGCGACCGCATCGGCGAGGTCGCAGGCGATCCCGATCCGCAGCCAGTGCGAGCGCTGGGTGTCGCGAGCGGCGCTGAGGCCGAAGGCGAGCGCCACGTCGCGGGCGCCGAACAGGCGTCCCAGGTAGGCGGCCTGGGGGTTGGCGACGGGATCGAGTCCGAACAGGCGCCCGGAGAGGCGAGGGGCCAACCACGCGCCTGTGCCTATGGCGCCGCGCACGGCTACAAGCTGCTGAATGATCTGTTCGTTCATATCCCTTGCTCCTGTGATGGCGGTTGTGGTGCCCACACTATCCTCGCCGGATTGGCCGCGCCGGGGAGCGGAGATCGAGCATTGGCTTTCCGTCCACTCGGTCACAAAAACATCCAACCTTGACTTACGATCCGGCAAGGTCATCCACCGGGGGCTCCCCCCGGCGGGACAAGGTCACAGTCAAGGAGGGATGACGTGTCCAGCATTCGGTTGCGTGTAGCGCTGGTTGGAGCGCTGGCAATGTTCTCGGTGCTCGCAGTTCCGAGCGCCTCGCAGGCCGGTGGTCCCGGCACCTGGACGAAGCTCGCCACCGTCGACAACGGCTCCGACACCGCCGGCATGCTGCGGACCGCCGACGGAACGCTGCATCTCGTGTGGCTGGCCAAGCGGGCGAGCGATCTCACGCACTCGTTCGGGACCTCGACGATCTCGCTTGCGGGCAAGCTCCTCGCCACCGGGACGGCCGTCTCGAACTGGAGCACGCTCGAGCCGGATCCCCAGCTCGTCCGCGACGGCTCGGCGTTGCGCCTGATATTCGAGGGCAACACGGGGAGCGGCGGCTGCTTCGCCGACGCGGCCGTCTACACCGCGACGAGTACGAACGGGTCGGCGTGGAGTCCCGTGGTGACGGGCTCACTCGACGGCCACACGGCGGGGGTCGGAAACCTTGCCGCGACCAGCGAGGCGGACGGGGTCACGCCGGTGGCGACCTTCGCCGCCGGTCGCCTGTTCCACGTCGGCGTGGATCCGAACTGCCCGGCGTTGACGCCGGACGGCACGATCGCATCGACCCTTGGCTCGGCCCCGTCCAATCCCGCGGTCGCAACCGACTCGGCCAGCGGCGCCGTCCTCGTTGCCTGGTATCAGTCATTCGTCAAGCAGGGCTACTGGGTGGACCAGATCCTTCCCAGCCAGAGTGCATCGGTGGAGGCGCCGGGCTCGGCGGCCACCCCGTCGCAGAACAATCAGCCGCTCGATCCGGTCGCGATGACGGCCAGGCCCGGCGGCGGCGTCTACATGGCCTACTGCACGGCGAGCTCGAGCCAGCAGTGCGCCCACATCGACCTCTGGAAGGTCGGCACGTCGACGGTCAAGGTCGTGCCTGGCTCCCGCAACAGCACCAGGACACGCGTGGCGCTCGCGGCCGGTCCCCAGGGACGGCTGTCGGTCGTCTGGTACGACTCGACCAAGAACGTGATTCACGCCGTGCGCACCAACACCGCCGCGACGGCGTTCGGCGCGATCAGGACGATCAAGGTCCCGGCCAAGACATCCGGCTTTAACTCGATCCAGGCCGAGGGGTCCTCCGGTCGCCTCGACGTGGTGATCCTCGATCAGCTCTCGACGACCGCGGCCCCGCTCAACCTGTACCACACGCAGATCCTGGCCGGGCTGTCGCTGATGGCCAAGCCGGGCAAGTTCAGCCACAACAAGGCGAAGAACGTCGCCTTCACCGTGACCGACGCCGGGCAACTCGTCAGTGGGGCAAAGGTGTCGTGTCTAGGGGAGAACGGGACGACCTCGACCGCGGGCACGGTCACGCTCGCCTTCCACCAGGGCGCCGCCAAGGGCAGGCACGTCTGCACCGCAACGAAGGCCGGCTACAGCTCGGGCAAGACGACGATCAAGGTCACGTAGGGGCCGTCTATACGGCGACGACCGAGAACACCGGCGGCAGGCGCGTGGCGACCGACGACCAGGTGGAGCCCGCGTCGTCTGAACCGAACAGATCGCCCGAGGTGGCGCCGAAGTAGAGCTCGAGCCGCTCGCCCTCACCGTGGCGGCTGAACGCCTGGCGGAGCACGGTCAGGTAGGCGTGCCCGGCCGGGAGCCCGTCGCCCCGGGCCGACCAGCTCGAGCCGCCGTCACGCGTCTCGTACACGCGCACGCGGCCGTCCGGCGTGACCCGATCCATGTCGGCGACGAGTGGGATCACGTACGCGCTGTCCGGGTCGGCCGGATCGACCATCAGCGGGAAGCCGAAGTCGGACGGGAGCCCGCCGCCGCCGATATCGGACCAGCTCTGGCCCGCGTCGTCGGATCGGTAGACGCCGCCATGGAACTGCATGAACATCCGCTCGGGGCGGCTCGGCGCGCGCTCGACGTGGTGCACGCAGCGCCCGGCGTTCTCGTCCGCGAGCGCGTCCTCGGGGAGGTAGCCCGGGTTGAGCCCCTCGTTGCCGCGCCGCCACGAGCGTCCCCGATCTTCGGTGAGCCAGATCCCGGCGGCCGACACGGCCACGGCCAGCCTGTCGGGATCGCCGGGCCAGGTGCAGATCGAGTGCAGGCAGAGCCCGCCGCCGCCCGGCTGCCAGTGCGGGCGCGATGGCTGCTCCCACAGCCCGGCGTTGATCTCCCAGCTCGCTCCACCGTCGTGGCTCTCGAACAGGACTCCGGGGTCGCCGCCGGCATACAACGTCCCGTCGGACTCGCCGCGGGCGATCACCCAAATCCGCTCGAGCGCCTGATCGCCGCCCTGGGGTAGGGCGACGCCGTCGGCCTGCTCCCATTCGCCCTCGGGATCCCCGTCGGTGAAGAAGATCTTCGGCCCGTAGAACGGCGAGGTCACGGTGGCGAGCAGCCGTCCGCTGCGCGGATCGCGGGTAGCGAAGTCGATCGGCTCGCCGGGAAAGGCCCGAGCCGTAATCGCAAAACCGGACCCCGGATCGCCCTCGAGCAGAAACAGGCCCTTCTTCGTTCCCGCGAGCACCTCGGTCAATTTCTCAGCCTCCTGTTATCGCCGGTAGCACCTCCACGCGGTCGCCGGACCGCACGGCCGTCGCCTCGTTCCCGCGCTCCCCGTTGACGAACACGTTGATGTGACGGCGGATCGCCCCCCTCTCGTCAAGCACCCATCCACCCATCTCCGGGTGGCGGGCCTCGAGCCCCCGAAGCAGTTCGATCACGGTCGAGCCCATGAGCTCGTGCTCCGCCCGACCGTGGGCGAGCTTGCGCAGCGGTCCCCGAAGGCACACAACCGCCATCGCTGGAATCCTAGTAGCGGCCATCGGAGGTGTAGACCGTCCGCGCTCGCGAATCTCATCGGCGCTGCGTCAGCCCCCCGGCGCGACCCGGTCCTGACCGGGGAAGAACGGCCATTCCTCGAACGCGCTGCACAGCCCATCCGCCTCGAGCCTCACGACCCACAGGTCCCGGTAGGTGCGCGCGGGCGGCCCCTCGTAGCGCACCTCGACGCGCGCAACCCCGACGCCGCCGTCAACCGCCACCGGCTCCCAGGACATCGTGAAGTTCTCGTCCGGGCCGTCCCGCTCGGCCTCCCAGAAGGATGCGATTGCCTCGCGCCCGCGGACCGGCTGCTCGAACGGAGACGCCGAGTACGTCGCACCAGCCGAGAACAGCGCGTCGAGCGCATCGGTTCCGGGCGTCCGCCAAGCGCGTTCGTAGGCCGCTATCCACCGGGCCAGGTCGTCGCGGTCCATGCCCCGCCTCGGGCCGATGCCTCAGCCGAGCTTGACCTGGCCGCGCAGGGGCAGATCGCGCGAGGATGTACCGACGTAGACCCGGTAGCGCCCTGGCGCGACAACGAACCGGGCGGACGACGGGTTGAAGTACGCGAAGCTCGAGCGGGGGAGGGCGAGGGTGACGGTCCGGCTTCGGCCGGGCCGGAGCGTGGCGGTCGCGAATGCCTTCAGCTCGCGAGGCGGCTCGCCGGTGGCGGACGGGAAGCCGAGGTAGAGCTGGACCACCTCCGCCCCGACCCGCCGGCCCGTGTTGCGCAGTTGCGCCGTGACACGGTAGCTCCCAACGCCGGACCGACGGACGGTGAGCGAACTGAGCGAGAACGAGGTGTAGGTCAGCCCGAATCCGAACGGGAACAGCGGCCTCTGGCCGAAGCGGTCGTAGTACCGGTAGCCGACGAAGATCCCCTCCGAATAGTGGGCGAGGTCGTCGATCCCCGGGTACTCCGCCGGCCTGGTGGCCGGACCCTGCGAGGCGCTCCTCGGGAACGTGACCGGAAGATGGCCGGACGGATCTGAAGCTCCGAACAGCGTGGCGGCGATCGCGGCGCCGCTCTGCTGGCCGGGATACCACGCCTCGAGCACCCCGGCGACCCTGGATAGCCAGGGCATGAGCACGGGGCCGGCGGTGTGCAGGACGACGATCGTCCGCGAGTTCGCGGCCGCGACGGCATCGATCAGGCGGTCCTGGTCCCCGGGCAGCGCCAGCGAGGTGCGGTCCATGCCCTCGCTGGTGACGTCGTTGGCGAACACGATCGCCACGCGCGCGTGTCGCGCCGCGCGGACGGCGGCGGCGAGCAGCGACGGCTCGGGCGGCTGCCAGCCCACCTGGAGACCGGCGCCGCCGATCGACGAGGCCGTCGCGTAGGTGACCCGGATCGAGACGGGATGACCCTTGGTCAGCCGGGCCAGGCCCTGGAAGGTGATCGTCGGGGCGCCTGGATCGGCGACGAGACCGCCGGGCCGATCAGCGCGGGCGAACTCGGCGTTGCCGCTCATGACGAGGTGACCCGCGAGGAAGAGCCTCGCCGTCCCCGCGACCGCGAGCGAGAAGCGGTAGACGCCCGTCGCCGGCGGCGTGAGCGTGCCGGTCCAGACACCCGAGTTGGCCCCCGGAGTGCCCGGGATCGGGGTCAGCGGCGCGGGCGCGCTGGCAAAGTTGATCGTCGGGTCCACGCGCGTCAGCACGGGCGATCCCGTTGGGCCCTGCCCGGTGTAATAGCTCGCGGCGAGGCCGTGGCCGGGTAATCCGCCGCCGGGGCTCAGCGCAGTCGACGGAAGGATCGGAAGCGGTACCACTCCTCGGGTCCCCGGCGCGTAGGTGATCCGGGAACGGGGCCCGACCAGCCGCCTGATCCCGGCCAGCGGTGTGATCACCGGCCCGTGCCGGACCGCGGGCGAGCCGTTCTCCTCGATCTGCGTCCCCGCCCCGGCGTCGTGGCCAATGATCGCGATCGAGCCAACCCGCGGGCTCAGCGGCAGCACCCGACGGCGATTATGGAGGAGCACCGTCGCCTGCTCGGCCACGCGGGTGGCGAGCGCGAGGTGCGCGCGCGTGCTCACCCGCGTCTGCGCTCCGCCCGTCGGCGGGTGGTCGACCACCCCGATCGCGAACATCGCAGTCAGGATCCGGCGCGACATGTCGTTCAGGCGGGCGGCCGACAGCCGGTGGGTGTTGAACGCGCTCGTCAGGATCGAAAGCTCGTTTCCACCGGTCGCAGTCGCGAGGCTCCCGAGCTGGAAGTTGTCCACGCCCGCGTTCGCGGCAGCGACGTCCTCGCGGACGGCGAGCGACGCGTCGGGGCCGACGAACCCCTTCAGGCCGAATCCCTTCAGCGTCCCGAGCGTGCTCGGGTCCTGGCACGAGTACACCATGTTGATCCGGTTGTAGGAGCACATCACCGACCCGACGTGGCCCTGCTGAACTGCCGCCCTGAAGCCGGGGAGATAGATCTCGCGTAGGGCCCGCTCGGAAACCTGGTCACTGACGGCCGCGGCGCCGAGCGGCTGGCCGAAGCGATCGACCTCCTGGTTGTTGCCCGCGTAGTGCTTGACCTGCGAGATCACGTGCCGACTCTGGATCCCGCGGATTTCGGGCGCGGCCAATGACGCGGTCAGGAACGGGTCCTCACCGAGCGTCTCCGCCTCACGCCCCCACAGCGGAACGCGCACGATGTTGATCGTGGGCGCGAACAGCCAGTCGAAGCCCTTGCCGTAGGTCTCGGCGCCGAGGGCCCGGCCGTAGGCTCCCGCCGCGGCCGTGCTCCACGATGCGGCGATCGTCTCCGCATCGGGGAACGCGGTCACATATCTGTTGCCCTCGCCGACGCCGTTGGGACCGTCGATCCCGCGCAGCGGCGGGATGCCGAGCCGCGCGTCGCCGGAGCTCCCGCTGGCCGCCAGCACAAGCTTCTCCGCGGGGCTCATGGCGGCGACCACCATCTCCGCTCGCTTCCCAGCTGGCAGCGCGGTGTTGCACCACTGGTGGCTGCCGCAGCCGGCCGCAGCGGCCGGCGCGGCGAGCACCACGGACGCCGACGCCGGCAACGCGAACGCGAGGGCGAGGCGGAGGACTCGGGACGGCGGCAAGCGTGAACCGTACCGCGACACGTCGGCCGTCCGAGCCGCGACGGGACCTAGCTCTCGCGCGACCAGGCGATCTCGTTGACGACCGTGCCGCTCGGGCCGGGCGTCGGCGGCGTGCGCAGGGTGAGCTCCCCATCCTCGAGCGTGAACGGCCGGACCTGCTCCTGGCCGGACCAGTTCGGGAACAGGCTCATGTCGATGTGGTGGACGACCTCGTCGCCGCGGAGCTCGTAGGTGCCGAAGTAGGCCAGGCAGGTCGAGTATGCGTCGGCTCGTGCCTGCGCGCCGCCGCCCACCGGGTCGCCGGTGTCCAGTCGCGGCCGCTCGGCGGCGGTCATCTGCACCGCCATACGGCCGTTCGCGGCATAGATCAGCAGACCGTGCGGTTGCTCGCCGAGCGGATGGGTGACAGTCCCGTCCTCGGCGATTCGCCGCCAACCGATCAGCTTCCACGTCCCTGTCAGGTCGACCGACACGCGCCTAGCTTGCAGTTTCTGCGACGGCCTGTCAACTTGAGCCGACGCAATTTCGCGCACGCGCAAAATGCCCGTTTCGGGTGTTGCATGCTCTGGTAGGCTGCCGCCTCGCAGGGGCCAGTTGGTCCTCAGTCGAATATGGGGGTGGGGTTGCGTGAAAGCGTCGAGCGCACGCCAGCCGTCGAACATCGGTGAAACTGCAACGGGCCCCGCTGGCGGGCGGTGAGGTGGGAGTGCGGGCGCGTCTGGAGTCGTTTGTCGAGCTGTCGGAGGCGTTGACCGGCTTCGGCCGCGTCCAGCTGCTCGGTACGGGGATGGCCGAGGAGTACCTCGGAGCCGTGGACGAAGCGGTACCTGCGCCAGTGCTCGAGGAACTGCTCGCCGCCGCCGACGCCGCGGCGGTCCTCGAGGACGAGAAGCTCGGACCCGTGGCCCGCAACGTGATCCTGCTCTGGTACTGCGGCACGTGGACGGCGCTTCCCGACGAGTGGCGCGCGGCCCATGGCTCTAAGGCCGCCGACACCAGCCGTGTGGTCTCGGCCGAGTCCTACCAGGCCGGCCTTCAGTGGGTGGCGGCCGGAGCCCATCCGATCGCCGCGCGCCCGCAGGGCTACGGCGCGTGGTCGGTGCCGCCGACGGGAGACGGCCAATGACAACGGAGGAGAGCTACGACGTCGTGATCGTCGGCGCCGGCGTCACGGGCGCGCTGCTGGCCAAGCAGCTCACCAACGCGAGGCTGCGCGTCCTCGTGCTCGAGGCCGGACCCGACACGCCGGCCTCGTTCGATGCTTACACGAGACATCTCGAGCGTTTCTTCGCAGCGGCGCACAAGGGTCCCGAGTCGCCGTGGCCCGCTTCTGTGAACGCTCCCCAGCCGGACACGGCCGACGTCCGCTCTGGCCAGGGCTACTTCATCCAGAATGGCCCTGACCGGTATGCCAGCAGCTACACGCGGCTCCAGGGCGGCTCGACCCTGCACTGGCTCGGGGTGGCGTTGCGGATGATCCCCGAGGACTTCGAGCTGCACTCGCGCTACGGCGTCGGCCGCGACTGGCCGCTGGGCTATGGCGAGCTCGAGCCGTATTACCGGCAGGCCGAGTTCGAACTCGGCGTCGCGGCCGACGTCGCCGACCAGGCGCATCTCGGCGTCGAGTTCGCCGACGGCTACGACTATCCGATGCAGCGGATTCCGCCCAGCTACTCGGACCAGGTGCTCGCGGCGGCCGTCGACGGGATGGAGGTCACGCTCGGTGAGCAGCAGTTCGAGCTGAAGATCCGCAACTACCCGGCGGCCCGCAACGGGATGCCGCGCGGCGACTACGTGCCGATCGGCGCGGTCGACGAGCGCACCGACGGACAGGCGCTCGGCCGCGAGCTCGGCCAGCGCTGCCAGGGCAACACGGCCTGCACGCCGATCTGCCCTGTCCAGGCGAAGTACAACGCGGGCAAGACGCTCGCCCAGGCCGACCGGGCCAACCTGCAGGTGCTGGCGCAGGCGGTGGCTTCGAAGATCCACATCGATCCGGACAGCGGCGAGGTCGAGAGCATCGAGTACCAGCGCTACGAGGACCCCAGCTCTCCGCGCCACACCGTCCATAGGGCACAGGCGCGCGCGTACGTGCTCGCCGCGCACGCGGTCGAGAACGCCAAACTGATGCTGTTCTCGGGTCTGGGCGGGGCCAGCGGCCAGCTCGGGCGCAACCTCATGGACCATCCCTGCCTGTACGCCTGGGGCCTCTCTCCGGTACCGATAGGCTCGTTCAGGGGCCCGCTCTCGACCGCCGGGCTCGATGACCTCCGGGGGGGCGCGTTCCGCGCCGGCCATGCCGCCTTCCGCTTCGACATCGGCAACGATGGCTGGCGCGCGGCCACGGGCGCCCCCGACACGACGGTCGCTGATGCGGTCATAGACCGGAAGCTGTTCGGCCCGGAGTTGCGCCTCCACGTTGCGGATGCACTCTCGCGCCAGGTTCGCTTCTCGCTCGCCGTCGAGCAGTTGCCCTCCACCGCCAACGGCGTCACGATCGACCCTGATCACCTCGATCCGCTGGGCAACCCGCGGCCGGTAATCAGCTACAAGATCGACGACTACACGCTCGCCGGCATGGGCGCCGCGCGCGATCTGGCGCGGGCGATGTTCGACCGCGCGGGTATCACCGACTGCACCGACCCGGACGCCGGCAACTGGTTTCCGTCCGTCAGCTACGCCGGCGAGGTGTACCACTACCACGGGATGGGTCACTTCGCCGGCACGCACGTGATGGGAGCGCGGGCCGAGGACTCGGTCGTGGATACCGACCAGCGCTCGTGGGAGCACCGCAACCTGTTTCTCGTCGGCTCGGGCAGCTTCCCGACGATGGGGACCTCGAACCCGACGTTGACGATGGCCGCGCTCACGCTCCGGACCGCCGAGCGCATCGCCGAGGAGCTGCGCGCGTGAGAACCGAGGAGCTCAAGGAGCTGCTCGAGGCGGCCGTCAGGCTCGAGCTGTCGACGATTCCGCCGTACCTGTGCGCTCTCTACTCGATTCACCCGGACGGCAACGACGAGGCGAAGCTCGTGATCCGCTCGGTCGTGGTCGAGGAGATGCTCCACATGGTCCTGGCCGCCAACGTCCTGAATGCGATCGGTGGCGAGCCGAAGATCGCCGGGTCCGAGCACGCGCCCCGCTATCCGCACGAACTGCCCGACGGGGCGATCCTGGACCTGCTGCCGTTCTCGCCCGAGGCAATCGACGCGTTCCTCAAGGTCGAGAACCCCGAGCACGACCACCACACGCTAGAAGCGGATCATCCGCTTCTCGGCAAGCCGCGCCCCGAGCCGCAGCGGTCGAGCGCCGTGACGGTGTCGAGCCGGCCGTCGACGATCGGCGCCTTCTACGAGGAGATCGTGCGGGGTCTGAAGCAGGTGGCCGCCGAGATCGGCGAGGAGCAGCTGTTCTCCGGCGACCCCGCGCGCCAGGTCTCGCGCGAGTACTACTACGCGGGGGGTGGAAAGGCGCTCGAGGTCAACGATCTCCGGTCGGCCACCGCGGCGCTCGAGGAGATCGTCGAGCAGGGCGAGGGCGACATGCACTCGATGTACGACGACGACGCCGACCTGGCCCACTTCTACCGCTTCCAGCAGGTCAAGTACAACCGCGCCTACCAGCGCTCGGACGACTCCGAGGTGCCGACCGGACCGCCGCTCGGAGTCGACTTCGAGACCGTGTATCCGATGCTCGCCAACCCGCGCAACGAGGACTACGCGGACGCCGAGCTGCGCGCCGCTTCTGACGCGGTCAACCGGACCTGGTGTGAGTTGCTCAAGCAGATCGAGGTGGCCTTCAACGGCGAGCCGGGGATGCTGATCCCAGCCGTGCACAGCATGTTCAGACTCCGGGACCAGGCCGTGGTGCTGCTCGCCAACCCGCTCCCGAGCCGTCCAGGGCGGAATGCGGGGCCGACGTTCGAATGGATCGAGACGTGATGATCGAGGCGGTCGCACCCGCAACGACGGAACCTAGGAGGTATGGGTGATCTTCCCCCGCGGCGCTGCTCGCCGAACCAACCACATGGCCGCCTCGGAGCAGTTCTACGACGCGATCGTCGTCGGCTCCGGGATCAGCGGCGCGATCATCGCCAACGAGCTGAGCCAGGCGGGCAAGCGCGTGCTGATCCTCGAGGCCGGTCCCGGCGATGACCTGACGCTCCGAGGGTACGAGGAGTACCTGACCCGCTTCTACGCCGCGACCGTCAAGCACAACCAGGCTCCCTTCCAGGACAACCCGAACGCGCCGATGCCCAAGAGCCTCGATGCCCGCAAGATGCGCCCCGGGGAGCAGGACGCCTCCGGCTACATCGCCCAGACCGGTCCGTTTGGCACCGACACCACCTACACCCGGGTGTTCGGCGGGACGACCATGCACTGGGAGGGCAAGACGCTGCGGATGGTCCCGGACGACTTCGAGACGCAAACCCGGTTCGGGCACGGACTGGACTGGCCGATCGGCTACCGGGACCTGATGCCTTTCTACAACCGGGCAGAGCGCGAGATCGGGGTGTCGGCCGACGTCGAGGACCAGTCGTATCTGGGGATCGACTTCGACCCCGGATACGTGTTCCCGATGAAGGGCCTGCCGCTGTCCTACCTCGACAAGACGGTGGCTCGGGACGTGGATGGGATGACGGTCGAGCTCGACGACGAGCAGTTCGAGCTCAAGGTCAGGGCGTTCCCGCAGGGACGCAACGGGATCCCGAATCCGGACTACGACGGCGGTAAGGGCTTCCGACCGGTCGGCGCCGTCAGCACCCACCAGGTGGACCTGGGCGAGCGCTGTCAGGGCAACATCAACTGCGTTCCGCTCTGCCCGGTCCAGGCCAAGTACAACGCCGGCAAGACGCTCGCACGGGCGTTCCAGACCGGACGGGTCGACCTGCTCGCGCAGACCGTCGCCTCCAAGGTGCTGGTCGACGAGAACGGCCGGGTGAGCGGGATCGAGTACAAGACCTACCACGATCCCAATTCCTCGGAGCACGCCGTCGGCACCGTGCGCGGACAGGTCTACGTCCTGTCGGCGAATGCGATCGAGAACGCACGCCTGATGCTCGCCTCGGGGCTGACCAGCACGAGCGGGCTGATGGGGCGCAACCTGATGGATCACGCCTACCTGCTGAGCTGGGCGCTCCTGCCCGAGAACGCCGGCACGATGCGCGGGACGGTGTGCACGGGCGGTATCCCGGACCTGAGGACCGGGCGCTTCCGTAGGCGCCAGGCAGGCTTCTGCGTCGACATCCACAACGACGGCTGGGGTTGGGCGGTCGGCTCTCCGTTCACCGATGTGCTCGGGCTGGTCGACTCCTGGAACCTGTTCGGCTCGTCACTGCGAACCACGCTGGCCGAGCGAATCCCTCACCAGCTCCAGCTAGCGTTCATGATCGAGGTGCCGCCGAACCAGAGCAACCGGGTCAGCGTCGATCCGGCCTATAAGGACCAACTCGGGAACATGCGGCCGGTCGTGTCCTACAGAATCCCCGACTACACGCTGAGGGGCGTCGCATTCGCCCGCCAGCTCGCTCGCCGGATGTTCCAGCGACTCGGGGCCAAGGACTGGTCGGCCTACGACGCCGACGACTACGGCTACGTGACCTACGAGGGCAAGGGCTACGTCATCAGGGGTGGCAACCATCTGGCCGGCACGCACATGATGGGCACCGATCCCCACACCTCGGTGGTCGACTCGGATCAGCGCTCCTGGGACCACGAGAACCTGTATCTGGTGGGCGGGGGGAGCATGGCGTCGGTCGGGACCTCCAACATCACGCTCACGATCGCGGCGCTCTGCTACCGCAGCGCGGACCGCATCATCGAGCAACTTGGCAAAGAGACCGCCCCTCAGGAGGTGGCGGTTTGACGAGCGATCGGGTCCGCACGTGACCATTCCATCCCGCATCAGAACCGTCGAGGAGCTGCATGGATACCTCAATGTCGCGATGCAGCTCGAGCACGCGACGATCCCGCCATACCTGACCGCGCTCTATTCGATGCGCCCGAACACGAACCAGGATGCCTCGCACGTGATCCGGGTGGTGGTCGTGGAGGAGATGCTGCACCTCACCCTCGCCGCAAACATCCTCAACGCGGTGGGTGGGACGCCGGACCTGACGACACCGGACTTCGTCCCGGTGTACCCCGCCTATCTTCCGGACGGCGAGGATGACTTCCAGGTCGACCTCCAGCCGTTCTCGCAGGCGGCGATCAACACGTTCTTGAGGATCGAGCGTCCGGACGCCGCCCCGGACGACGGCGCCGCGCTGATCGCCACCGACCGGCCCCCCGAGAGCTGCCTGGCTACCCCGCCCGACGACTCGAAGATGCGCTTCTACAGCATCGGTCAGTTCTACGAGGAGATTCGGCGCGGGCTCGAGTACCTCGAGGGCGAGCTGGCCAAGGAGGGCAGAAAGCTGTTCGTCGGCGATCCCGCCAAGCAGGTCACCCCCGACTACTACTACTCGGGCGGAGGCGAGGTCCTCGCGGTCACCGACTTGGAGTCGGCCGCGGCGGCGATCCGCCTGGTCTCCGAGCAGGGCGAGGGACTTGGCGGCGGGATCTACGACACGGAGGCCGAGCTCGCCCACTACTACCGCTTCCAGCAGCTGGTCAAGGGCCAGTACTACCGCAAGAACGACGCCGCGGATCACCCCACCGGGCCGCATCTGCGGGTCGACTGGGAGGCGATTTACCCGGTCAAGCTGAACGCCCGGCTCATCGACTACGAGGACGGATCGGAGCTGCATGCGGCCGCGGCCGACTTCAACCGGCGCTACGCCGCCTTCCTCGTCTTCCTGACGCGGGCCTACAACGGTCAGCCCGAGATGCTGATCGAGGCCGTGGCCGAGATGTTCCGGATCAAGGAGCGCATGGTCGCGCTGATCCGCAATCCGATCCCGGGCCTCGACGGGGTCCACGCGGCGCCGACGTTCGAGCTGGCCGGCGTCACCGAGGGAGCACGGGCGTGAGCGAGGGCGAGCGTCTGGAGCGGTTCACCGCGTTCTCGGCCGCGGTCACCGGGTTCACCGCCTTCGACGTGCGGGGGACCGGGCTGACCGAGTCATTTCTGTCGACGATCACGGAGATCCTCGGCGACGAGCTGGTCGACGAGCTGCTCGGAGTCTGGGATCGTGCCGCGGCGGCGGCCCAGGGCGATGCAGCGAAGCTGGAGAACGTCCTGCGACGCGAGATGTTCAGCGCCGAGAAGCTGGGCCCGATCGCGCGCAACGTGGTCAAGCTCTGGTACGTCGGCATCTGGTACGAGCTGCCCCGCGATTGGATGGACTCATTCGGGATGCTCGAGCGCAACGACACGTTCATGGTCTCGGCGGTCGCCTACACCGAGAGCCTGGTGTGGCCGGCAATCGGGGCCAATCCTCCGGGAGCGAAGGGGCCCGGTTACGGCTCGTGGACAGGTCCGCCGCAGATCGCCGACGGAGCGATGCGGTAACTCGTATTTCTGCAACTGGACGCCGGCGCAAGCTGCGAGAAGAGGGGTTCGACGATGAGTGAGATTTCCCCGAGCCTGGATCCCGAGAAGGTCCGGATCGGTGTCACACCGACTCTGTGGTGGAACGACGACTTCCCGTCAATCGACATCGGCGTCACGTTCGGCCAGTGCGTGAGCGAGATGGCGCTGGCCGGCTATCAGGGGTGTAGCGTCGGCCACAAGTACCCCACCGACATCGACGTGCTCAAGCGCGAGCTCGACCAGCGTGGCCTGGCCGTGTCGGAGCCGTGGGTGAGCACGTACTTCACGATCGCCGACATGGAGAAGCGGACGATGGAGACGTTCCACTCGCAGCTCGAGTTCATCCGGGCGATGGGTGGAAGGGACATGGTCATGGCCGAATTCGGCGGGGCCGTCAACCCGCTGCCGGTCGCCGTGTTCGCGAACCGGCCGATCTTCGACGACCGGCAGTGGGAGCTGCTGGCGAACGGGCTCAACCGTCTCGGGGAGATCGCCCGGTCAGAGGGCATGCGCCTGTGCTACCACCACCACATGGGGACGGGCGTGATGACGTTCGCCGACGTCGATCGGCTGATGCAGTCCACCGACCCGAGCCTCGTCAATCTCCTGCTCGACACGGGACACATGGCGTTCGCGGGCGATGACCCGCTCGCCGCCGCCGACACGTACGGCGATCGGATCAAGCACGTCCACCTCAAGGACGTGCGGCCTGAGGTGGTCAAGCGGGTGCGCGATCAGCATCTGTCGTTCCAGGACGGAATCGAGGCCGGCGTGTTCACGGTCCCGGGCGACGGGTCCATCGATTTCGTCCCGATCCTCTCGGCGCTGGCCCGGCACGAGTACGACGGCTGGCTGATCGTCGAGGCCGAGCAGGACCCGGCGAAGGCCAATCCGCTCGACTACGCGCGCAAGGGTCGCAACTACCTGCGTGAAGTGATCGGGTGGTGAGCGAGGCAGGCGGGATGGATCGAGAGCTCTACTTCAGCTTCTTCATGTTCACGGTCGATCTGCGGCCGGAGGACCTCGAGTACCGCGAAACGATCATCGGGCACGTCCGTGAGCTGACCGCGATGGGCTACAGAGGCTTCGATCTCCCGATCGCTCCCACCGACCTGACCGATCGAGCCGGCGAGCTAGAGAGCTACGCGGAGCTGCGGGGCGCGCTCGATGCGGCCGGCCTCGCGGACGTGCGCCTCACCACCAACGTGGCGGCCACGCGGCGCTTCGACCCCACGTCCGTGTACCGGGAGCAGCGCGACGCGGCGCTCGCCTACCTGAGGTCGCGGGTCGACATCACTGCCGCGCTCGGCGGGGAGATCATGGCCGGGCCGATCATCTTCCCCTATAACGTGTTCCCGCTCACCGACCGCGACGAGGAGATCTGGAGCGACGCCCTCCGGGCCTGGCTGACCCCCGCCTACGAGCGGGCTCGGCCTGTGCTCAGCCAGCTCGCCGAGTACGCCGAGTCGAGAGGCGTCCGCCTCGCGATCGAGCCGGTCGACCACTGGGAGCAGCCGGCGCCGAACTCCGTAGAGGAGGTGCTGGGCTTTCTCGAGGGCCTCGCCAGCGCGCAGCTCGGGGTGTGCATCGACAGCGCACACGTGATGCTCGCGGGCGGCGGTCCGGCCGGCTTCGCCACAGCCGTCCGGGACGCTGCGGACGCGGGCCGGATCCACTACGTGCACATCTCGGCTCCGGACCGGGGCGCCTTGCACGACTCGTGGATCCCGTGGAAGGAGTTCCTCGAGCCGATCGTCACCAACTACTCGGGGCCGTTCCTGCTCGAGACCTTCAACGCGATCCCGCCGTTCCTGAAGCCGCTGCAGATGACGCGGGCCAAGTTCTGGATCCCGGGCGAGGACGATCCGGTGGACAACGTCACTGATGCCTACACGATCGCCCGGGAGGGGATCGCCGCGGTGCGAAAGGAGCTGGAGAAGTGCGCATAGGCTACGAACCAAATGAGCGAAGGGGGTAGGTAGATGGAGCCCTACAAGGTTGCGGATGAGACCTTCGTCATCCCGAACGCATTGCCCGTGCCGGGCGTTGGACAGCTCCCCGTCAACGCGATGGTGATCCGCGGCGCGCAACCGATGCTGCTCGACACGCTCGCCATCGTGCACCGCGAGGCGTATCTCGAGAGCGCGTTCTCGCTCGTGGAGCCCGAGGATGTGCGCTGGCTGTTCATCAGCCACGAGGATCGTGACCACTCGGGCAGCTTCAAGCAGATCCTCGACCAGTGCCCCAACGCCAAGGTGATCACCAACTTCCTCGGCCTGGGCAAGCTGATGGAGGAGTTCGCGGTCCCGCTCGAGCGCGTCTACTTCCTCAACGACGGCGACTCGCTCGATATCGGCGATCGGATCGTCACGGCGATCCGCCCGCCCCTGTATGACTCGTCCGCCACGCGCGGCCTGTGGGATCCCAAGACGGAGGTCTACTTCGCCGCCGACTGCTTCGGAGCGGTGCAGCGCGATCCCGTCCAGTTCGCCGATGAGCTTCCGGCCTCCGAGTACGAGGACGGCTTCTTCTGGATGAACCGTGCCAACCACGTCTGGTTCCACGACATCAAGCAGGAGGCGCTGGATCGGGACGCCAAGCGGGTCGCCGACCTCGGCGCCAAGACGATCGTCACCGGGCATGGCCCCACGGCCCGCGCCGATCCGGGCAAGATCTGCCAGGACATCACCCAGATCGGCGACATGGAGCCGATCCAGTTCCCCAATCAGGCCGAGTTCGAGAAGATGCTCGCGGAGGCGCCGGCGCCCGAGGACGGCCCGTCATAGGGCCTGCAGCGCCCGCTGCCGTGCTTGCGGGCGACGGGGGCATCAGACAATATGGTCTCGGGGATGACATCCGTGTCCGAGAAGGGGCCGCTGCCGGAGAGCATGGGAGAGTCGGCGCTACCGCCCTCCCGCTGGCGCTCGTTCAAGATCGTCTGGTACGAGCGCCTGCGCCCGATCTGGCTCGACGCCCGCCCGATCGTGCTTGCGCTGGTGGCGATCGCGGTGTTCGTGCTCGGGACAATCGGCTTCCAGCAGTACCAGACCGACCACGGCCGGAAGGCCGTGCTGATCGACTCGTTCTATCGGACGCTGACCTTGTTCGAGCTCGATGGCGTCGACGTCGAGCCGCCGATTCCGTGGACGATGGAGGTCGCGCGGTTCCTGGCTCCGCTGCTCGTGGGTTATGCGATCTTCCGCGGCCTGCTGGCTGTCTTCCGCCAGCAGGTCCAGCTGGCCGGACTCCGCCTGCTGGCCCGCAACCACGTGGTCATCGCCGGTCTCGGCGGGATGGGCTTTCGGCTCGCCTCGGACTTCCGCACCCACGGCTTCGCGGTCGTCGTGATCGACATCGACGAGGCCAACGGCCTGATCCGGGGCTGCCACGAGCGCGGTATCAAGGTGCTCAGCGGGGATGCGTCTGACCGCCGGGTGCTGGCCAAGGCGCGGGTGGACCGCGCGCGCTACCTGATTGCGGTCTGCGGAGACGATGGTCGAAATGTCGACGTGGCGGTCGCCGCCGGCCCCCTGGCCAAGGATCGCCGCCAGGGCGCGCTCCACGCGCTCGTGCACCTCGAGGAGCCGGGCCTGTGGAGGATGCTCAAGGCCGAGGCGATCGGACAGCTAAGCCACGAGTCGATGCGGGTCGAGTTCTTCAACGCCTTCTACACCGGTGCACGGATTCTGCTCGACGAGCGTCCGCCGTTCGAGCCGACGCCGTCCTCGCGCCGCCCGCACGTCGTCCTTGCCGGCATGGGAGGGATCGGCGACGCGCTGGTCGTGAACATCGCGCGCCTGTGGCAGAACAGCCGGCCGGCGGACGGCGAGGACCTCCGACTGACGATCTTGTGTGGCGATGCCGTCGGCGAGACGACTCGCCTACTCGCTCGATACCCGGAGCTCGAACGGATCTGCGACGTACGGGGGGTCACGACGCCGCTGGGAATCGAGCTCCAGCGGGGGGCGCTCGCGATCGATACCGGGCCCGACCACCCGGTTACGGCGATCTACGTGTGCATCGAGAACGAGGCCAAGGCGCTCGAGGTGGCCCTTGCGCTGCGGGCTCGGCGCGAGCTCCAGGGCGTCCCATTCGCCGTTGCCGTCGATGATGCCGGGGCCGGGTTGGCCAGCGTGCTCCACGACGATCCCGAGACCGCCGAGGGTGTCTACGGGTTCGGTGTGCTGGGCCGCGCGCTGCAGGTCGAGCCGCTGGTGCGCGGGACCAACGAGCTCCTCGCCCGAGCCAAGCACGAGGAGTACGTCCGTCACGAGCTTGAGCACGGCCGGCCGATGGGTGACGGTCTGATGGTCCCCTGGGAACGGCTCGACGAGGAGTGGAAGGAGACCAACCGAGCGTTCGCCGACGGCATCGGCGCGCAGCTCGAGGCGGCCGATTGCATCCTCGTCCCGGCGGCACTGATCGATCCCGAGGGCCCGCTCGAGTCGTTCACCGCCGGGGAGGTCGAGTCACTGGCGCGCCTTGAGCATGACCGCTGGTGCAGCGACAAGCTGCGAACCGGTTGGCGCTACGGACCGGTCCGCGACGACGCGCACAAGATTCACCCGCTGATCGTCGACTGGGAGCAGCTCCCCGACAGTGAGCGGGACAAGGATCGCCAGCCGGTCCGCGAGGTGCCAGAGATGCTGGCCCGAGCCGGCTTCGAGATCGTGCGGCGCTCGGGCGCTCAGCCGACGGCGCCGGCCACGCCGCTCGAGAAGCCGCCCGTGGTGGCGTCCTGAGCGGTGCCGCCCGCGTTGCAGCGGTCGGCGCCCAGAGCGGGCGAGCGCGGCTGCGAAGTCTCGAACACGAACTGTGGCCATCCGAGCACCCGGCCGTCGAGGTAGAACGCGAGATAGAACGTGCCACGGCCTTGGTTGACCAGGCAGCTGAGCGCGGCTTGCTGGACGCTGCCTCGGGCCAGCGGCTCGTCGAAGCACGACTGCCGGCCCTGGGGCGGCCCGTAGCAGACCCGGAAGCGACTGGCGTGGAAGTGCCGTAGCCACACCCCAAAATTGAATTCGCTCTCCTGTGGAGAGGCGACGATGTCGAGACAGAACCGTTGCCGCCTGCCCTGCGAGCCGCAGTAGTTCAGCTCGCTCTCGCCCGCGCCGATCGTGCTCGCGGGCTTGTGCGCGCGGTGGACGGTGACGCGGCCGCGCCTGACGATGACGTGCGTGCCGTCACAGCCGTTGGCGACCCTGAACCGGGCACTCGAGTCCGTCGCGACGGCGCTGGCTGCCTGGCCCACGATCACGAAGTTGCTCGGGGCGCGCACGTCCAGCTGGAGCGACCCGACGGGCAGCGGCGCGACGCCGGCGCCGCTTTCGCCACGAACGTACGGCCGGGGATGGCGGCTGATGTGCGCGCGCGGCCCGCCACGGCGACCAGACGCGACGAGCGCGTAGCAGCTCTTCCCGCTGAGCGTGATCTCGGTCAGCCCCGTGGAGGGGCGCCGCTGGAGGATCTTGAAGTAGGCGTTGTTGAACCGGCCGGTGCGGAGGTGGCCGTGGTTGTCGGAAGCGGTCACGCGGGCGGTGCCCTTCGAGTCCTCGACGATCGTCCCGACCGGGACCAGGTGCGAACTGGTGAGCGGCTCGACGAGCCCGTTGGGGGTCTTCACCTCGACCGTTCCGCTGACGGGCGTGACGATGACGGTCTTGCCGTAGACCGGCTTTGCTCCGGCGGCGTGTGACGTGGCCGGCAACAGCGCCGCGACGAGCAGCGCCAGCGTCCCAACGCCGCCGCGCATCCGTGCCGACACCCCGATCGTTCCCCTCACGGCGACGATGCTATCGGCTCGGCTGCGGGCTACGGGGCTCCGGGGCAGGTCCGATGGTATGGCTGGCCGGGCACGAGATCCTTCCACTCGGACGCTCCCAGGTTCTGCTTGACCACGCCACAGAGTCTCGCCGTGACCGCGGCGGAGCTCACCGCGGCGGGCAAGGGCCCGTGAACCTGCACCGTGCCGTCGAGGCTCGCGGAGGACAGGATCTGGGTTCCGGGCGCGAAGGCGATCCCCTCGATTGCGTCGCCGTGTCCGTAGAACGGAAGCCCGAGCCGAGTGCTGAGGTCCCACTGGATTACGCTCTCCCCGTTGCCCGCCGAGGCGACGGTCCCGCCCCCCGGAGCGAAGGCGACGGTCAGGATCGGCCCGCCGAGCTGCCCAGTCAGCGGATCTCCGATGCGTCGCCCGCTCGAGGGATCCCAGAGCCAGACCGTGCCGTCGTTGCTGGCTGACGCGAGCATCTGCCCGTTGGGGCTGAATGCGACGCTCTGGATCGGACCCGACTGGCCGGTCAGCGTTCGCAGTCCGCGGCCGGATGCCACGTCCCACAGCCGCACGGACTTGTCGGCGCTGCCTGAGGCGAGCGTCTTCGAATTGGGGCTGAACGCGACCGAGTAGACGACATCCGTGTGGCCCTCGAGCGTCCGCTCGCGCGCGCCCGTTGCCGCGTTCCAGAGGATCACCGTCTCGTTCGCATCGCCGGCGGCGAGCGTTCGTCCGTCCGGGCTGAACGCGACGCCGTAGATCGACTGGCTATGCCCGTTCAGCGTCCTCTCCCGCACGCCGGTGAGTGCGTTCCAGACGACGACGGTCCCGTCCGCATCGCCGGCGGCCAGAGTCGTGTTGTCGGGCGCGAAGGCGATGCTGCCAAAAGCCCCGCTCCGACCGCGCAGGACGCGCAGGCGCCGTCCGGTGTCGGCGTCCCAAATGTCGACCGTCCCGTCCTCCTGTGCCGACGCGAGCAGACGATGGTCGTGGCTATAGGCCACGGCGAGCACGGGGCCCCCGCCCGCGAGCACCCGTCTCAGCAGCGGCGGTCTGGCCGCCCACACGATCACGTGATTGTCGTTCGATCCCGAGGCCAGCGTGCGGCCGGTCGGGCTGAAGGCGACGGCGTTGACGATGTCGGTGTGACCTTTGAACCTCTCCAGACGCCGTCCGGTGCGGGCGCTCCACAGAACCACATAGTCGTCGCCTCCTCCGCCCGAGACCACCTGCGACCCGTCGGGGCTGAAAGCGACCGAGTTGACGAAGCTGTCCTGGCCGCGAAGCGTGCGGAGACGATGGCCGGTGATCGAATCCCAGAGACCCACCGTATGGTCGTTGTTGCCCAAGGCGACGATGCGGCCCGACGGGGAGAAGGCGACCGCGTTCACGGATCCGCCGCTTCCCTGCAGGGTCAACTCGCGCCTGCCGGTGGTCGCGTCCCAGATGATCACCTGACGGCCGGCCGCGGCCGCGAGCCGGTTCCCGTCACCGAACGCGACGTCCTGAACCTCGGAACCGCCGGCAAGCGTGCGCTTGACTGCACCCGACGAGGGGTCGAGCACCGTGACCGTGCCGTTGTGGCCGCCCGACGCGAGCAGCGTGCCGGCGTGGTTGAACGCCACCGAGTTGCTCGCCGTACCTGTGCGGATGACCGTCTGCGGACGGCCCGACGCCAGGTTCCAGAGAACGATGTTCCCCGCCGAATCTCCGGACGCGAGCTGCCCGCCGGGGCTGTAGGCGACGGTGTAGGCGGCCCGCGCGCCGTCGCGCATGCGGCGCACCGTGCGCCCCGTGGCGATGTTCTGGACCGACACCGTTCCGTCGCCGGACGCCGCGGCAACGAACCGTCCATCCGGGCTGTAGGCGACGTCCGACACGTACGCGGAATGGCCTCCAAGGTAGGAGACCATCTTCTCCGTCGACTGCAGCGAGCGGATCAGGCTGACCCTCGAATCGGCGTTCTGCCCGTACCGGTAGGCCTCGATGCTCAGCAGCACTCCGGTGTCGATCGCTCCTGTATCGAGACTCGTGGTCGCCTCCTGGGCGAGCTGTCTTGACAGCGCGAGCCGCTCGGCTCGGTGCGCCCGGTTGGTCTCGACCCGCGCCTGGATGACCGCCGCGATCGCGACCAGCAGGAGCGCGCATGCGACCACCGCGAGCACACCCAGCACCCGCGCCCGCCGTCGCTCCCGCTCGGCCACCGACTGCGCGTCCCTGCGCTCGCGCTCGAGCCGCTCGCCGTTCTGGGCCGTGCGCCAGGCCAGGATCGCCGGAGCCAGGACGTCGTGGAAGATCTCGACCCTTGGCGTGTCCTCACCGGGAGCGGGGGGAACCGGCCGCAGGATCCGCTGCTCGCCGCTGCTCAGCTTCTCGACCAGCGCCTGGACCTGTGAGACGTCTCGTCCGCCGTATTGGGCGAGGTCCGGGATCGTATGGACGATCTTCGAGCCCGACGGCGTGACCAGGTGGTTGAACACCTCCAGCGCCGTCTCGCGCTCCGTGTCGCTGAGCCGGCTCATCGCGCTGTCGAGATGGGAGCGCACGATCGCCTGCGCGCCGCCAAGGTCCTCGAGCGTGCGGGCCCGCAGCACGCGCGATCCGGCGCCGCGCTCCCGCTCCCACAACGCTGTCATCACGAGCTGGAGGAACGGCGTCTCGATCCGCTCCTCCGTCGAGGTGGTGCCGTTGCGGCTCGTGACTGTGCCGGTACCCCGGTGCTCGAACGCGACCTGGCCGGTGCGAACCTGGTCGAGCACCGCCTCGATCAGGCCCGGCTCCACCTCGACCGGCGGCTGGCCGGGGTGGAGCTCGTTGAAACGACCGATCGGCCTGGTGATGGCCTCGCCGGCGGCGATGCGGTCGAGGTAGTCGAGGCGGAAGTTGTTTCCGTACGGGTTGGCGACGTGACCGCGGAGCAGGTCGCCGATGCCGGCGTAGGCGTCCTCGCGCACGGCGATCAGGAAGTTGGCCCCAAGCTCCCGGCGGTTGATGCAGCGGGCGAGCTCGTCGGCGAAAAAGGGCGGGGTCGTCTCGCGCGCGCGGTAGAGGAAGTACTCCTCGAACTGGTCGAGGACGATGAGCAGGGTGGCGTCGGCGGCGTCCGCCGCGGCCTCGATCGCCGCCTCGAGCCCGGTGCGCGGCAGCTCGATCGCCGGCTCGGTCACGAATGGCCGGATCGCGGTCTCGAGCTCGCGGATCAGCTCGATCACCGGGCGGTCGCGCCAGGAGCTGAAGACGACCGGGATGAACTTCGCGGTGCCGCGCTCGGACATGCTGCGGAGCGCGAGCTCGCGCAGGCGTGCCGCGACCCCCGCGCGCAGGACGGAGCTCTTGCCGACGCCGCTCGCTGCGTACAGGATCGTCAGCCGCGCCGCCCGTAGGTTGCCGATGATCAGCGTTCGCTCGGACTCGCGGCCGAAGAAGACGTCCGCGTAGGCCTCGGTGTAGTAGGTGAGTCCGACGTACGGAGATTCGGCCGGAGCGCGATCCGCCGCCGGTGCGGTCTGGGTCGCGTCCTCCACTAAGCGTGCACGCTCCGCGCGAGCATCTGACGCTGCAGCTCCTCGACGTAGTCGGCGAGGCCCACGGCGAAGTACTCGACCCCGAACTGGCTCCAGAAGTCCTTTTCGAACACGTTCGGGTCGCGATCGATCGCCCATGACCTCGACCCCAGCGGCTCCCCGCGCCAGATCCGCTTGAGGAACACGCGCAGATGCCAGTCACGCATCGCGTAGCCGAGGAACAAGCAGTGGCTCTCGCTCAGCTTGCCGAGGATCTGGACCGGCACGAGGCTCTCGATCGGGCCGGCGCTCAGATAGTCGATGTAGTGGTCCTCGGTGATCACGAAGTTGTCCTTGGCGGCGTAGCCGCCGGACTCCGACTCGACGCCTCCGTGCACCTTCACGATCACTGTCCGCGTGAGCTCGCCGAAATCGTCGATCGGGAACTTGCCGTAGCGGTTTGGAACCGTGATCGGCTCTGGGTCGCGGTCGAACGGGAAGTGCACGAAGTGTCCGTGCTGATCGCCGCTCGCCATGTACACGGCGAGGTCGTAGGGCTCGTTCTCCTCGTCGAACGCGCGCTCGAGCGTCGTGTCGTAGTTGGTCGTGACGATCATCTGATAGCGGGGCGGCAGGCCGAGTCGCTCGAGCTCCCGCGGGAACCGGGCCAGGAAGCGGTGGACTGGATGCGGGTTGGCCTCCTTGGCCAGGATCTGCCGCAGCGTTCGCACCAGGTCCGGCCGCCCCGAGGTGACGTAGACCTGCTGGGCCACGCGCGGCAGCTCGACCCCCGACTCGAGGCCGAACCGCTCGGCGAGGTCGGCGGCGATCTTCTCGGCGTCGGGCAGGGTGCCGCACACGCGCGAGCCGAGCAGTGGAACCACCGTCCCCTGGCCGACGAGGAAGCGGATCACCGCCTCGTAGTGGTGCTCGTCGGGGCCCATCGAGTGCGCCGGCTCGGCAGGCGGTGCGTCCGGCGCGGGGCCTGTGGGCGGCTCCGGCGCAGGAGCGGCGGCCGCGGCCGCCGGGGCGGGTGGCGCGGCCTGGGCGGGTGGCGCGGCCTGGGCGGGTGGCGCGGCCTGGGCGGGTGGCGCGGCCTGGGCGGGTGGCGCGGCCTGGGCGGGTGGCGCGGCCTGGCGCTCGGCGATCCTGCCGAGCACCTCCACCAGGCTGGCCGTGTCCTGATCGAAGTGGGTATGGCGCAGCTCGACCGCGTGGGTCGCGCCGAGGCGCCGCAGCGAGCGGGGCAGCTGGTCCTCGCCGGGCATCGCCGCATTGCCCACGAGCACCGGGATCACCTCGACCCCCGACCCGCGGCTCAGCGCCAGCTCGAGTTCGACCTTGACCACGTCGTCGCTCGACTCCTGGTAGCGGGCGTCCTCCCGCTCACCGAGGATCGAGAGCCAGCGCGGGCCGATCAGGGCCAGGAACACGCCCGAGGCGCGCCCGCGCGAGCGGATCGTCTCCAGCCACCGGGTTCCGGGCTCGAGCGCGATGACGTCGAGGAACACGTTCTCCTGACCGAAGTGCTCCGCCAAGCGCTCGTAGACGAGCCGCGCGTCGGCAGCAGTGTCGTCGCGCCGGTAGCTGATGAAGACCTTCAGCGCTTCGCCGCCGGAACTCGAGAGCATCGGTTGCCCCTCAATCACGTCTCAGTGCTTCCCCGCGCCCGCGCAAAGAGTGTGGCCTATCGCGAGTGCCATTACAAGCTCGGACGGCTGCCGGTCAGCCGGCCCGGACGGGGCTCTCAGGGCGCTTCATCCTCGATCACGTGCTGCACAGCGTTGATCAGCGCCAGGTGCGTGAACGCCTGCGGGAAATTGCCCAGATGTCTTCCGCTCTCGGCCTCGATCTCCTCCCCGTAGAGACCGAGCGGTGAGGCCAGCGAGAGCATCTTCTCGCACAGCGACTTGGCGCGCGCCTTCTCGCCGATCTCGCTCAGGGCGCTGACCAGCCAGAACGTGCAGATCGCAAACGTCCCCTCCTTGCCGGTCAGGCCGTCGTCGGTCTCACCCACCTTGTAGCGGAGGACGAGTCCGTGCTCGGTCAGCTCGTCGGCGATCGCGAGTACCGTCTTGCACAGACGCTCGTCATCGGCGGGAAGGAAGCCGTTGATCGGCATCAGCAGCAGCGAGGCGTCGAGCGCGTCGGTGTCGTAGTGCTGGCGGAACACGCCGCGGTCGCTCACCCCCCGCTCGAGCATCTCGCCGTGGATCTCGTCGGCGATCGAGCGCCACCGGACCGCCAGATCCGGGTCGCCGTACGTCTCGGCCAGGCGGGCACCCCGGTCGAGCGCGACCCAGCACATGAGCTTCGAGCTCACGTAGTGCTTCGGCTCGCCGCGCGCCTCCCAGATGCCCTGATCGGGCTCGTGCCAGATGCGCGCCGCGCACTCGACCTGGGCCTCCACCAGCGGCCACAGATCGTGCGGCATGTGGTTGCGGCGATGGGTGTGCAGGAACACTGAGTCGACCACCGCGCCGTAGACGTCGTTCTGCCGCTGCAAATACGCGCCGTTGCCGATCCGCACCGGGCGTGAGTGCGCGTAGCCGCGCAGGTTGTCGAGCGTCTTCTCGGTCAGATCGCGCTCGCCCCCGATCCCGTACATGATCTGGAGCGACCCGTCCTCGTTGCGGTCGAGGTCGACGACAAACTGCATGAAGTCGTCCGCCTCCCAGTCGAGCCCGAGGGCGTGCAGCGCGTAGAGGGTGAAGGTCGCGTCGCGCATCCACGTGTAGCGGTAGTCCCAGTTGCGCTCGCCGCCCGGAGTCTCCGGGAGCGAGGTCGTGAGCGCCGCGACGAGCGCGCCCGTGGGCGTGTACGTCAGGCCCTTCAGGGCCAGCGCCGAGCGCTGCAGGTGACCGGCCCACGGGTGATCGGGAAAGTCGCCGTCGGCCAGCCATCCGCGCCAGAAGTGGAACGTCTGCCGGAGCCAGCTCTCGGCCTCATCGACGGTGCGCGGAACCGCGAGGTCGGCCGCCCACCCGAGCGCGACGAAGCACTTCTCTCCCTCGGCCAGTGTGTGCCGCGCGCGCACGCGCCACGACTCGACTCCGAGGCGCAGGTCGCTGGCCAGGCGGATCTCCTGCTCGCAACCGTCGGGCCCGTGCCTGCCGCGACCGTGGGCGATGCCGCCGTGCTCATCGGCCGCGAGCTCCCAAACGGCGGGCTCGGACGCGTAGTTGAACATCGGCTCGCAGACGACCTCGAGCTCGACCTGCCCCTGGACGCATTCGATCACGCGGACGAGCGCGTGCTGCGCGGCCGCATCGGTCGGCGGCCGCGTCTGGGGATCGCTGTCCGCTCCGTCGCGCCACGGCCCGATGGCGAGCGCATCGTGGACCACGAGCCAGCCGCTGCGGGTCATCCACGTCGTCTCGAGCACGTTGGTCCCGGGCAGGTAGCGGCGCGCCATCGGCACGTAGACGCCGTAGGGACCGACCCGGAACTGGCCGGCGCTGCGGTCGAGCAGGGCCGTGAACACGCTTGGGGAGTCGAAGCGGGGGATCGACATCCAGTCGACGGCCCCGTCGGGTCCGACTAGCGCGCCCGTGTAGCAGTCGGACAGGAAGGCATAGTCGGCGATCGGCGTGAAGCCGATCGCTCCACTGGCTTCCTGGGCCTCACCGGCGTCCGTGACGGTTGCCTCGGTACTCAAACACCCACCCCCTCGCTCGCTGTCTCCGCTGGCCGACCGGCGAAAGCCTAGCTGCGGCCGGGGCTGATTGGTAGGCGGCGCAAGCATCCGTGCGCCCCGCACGATCGGCTGCGGGGATCGCTGGTGGCGGCATAAGATGGGCGCGTGAGCAGCGCCTCCTCGCCCAGAGAGCTCGACTCGGTCACGCTCTCTTCCGCAGACGGGAGCACAGAGGCCGAGTTCGTCCCGGGGGCCAACATGCTGTGCGCCTCGCTGCGCTGCGATGGCGACGAGCTCCTCGACCGCGGCCAGGGCGTGGCCGCCTACGCGGAGCAGGGCAAGACGATGGGGATACCACTGCTCTACCCGTGGGCCAACCGCCTCTCGGGCTTCGCCTACGCGGCCGCGGGCCGGCGCGTGGCGCTCACGCCCGGGGACCCGCGGATCCCGACCGACCCGGGAGGCCTGCCGATCCACGGCGTGCTGCCCGGGCTGTTGACGTGGGAGCTCGATTCCGCGCCACACAACGGAGAGCTGAACGCCCGGCTCGAGTGGACCTCCGCAGAGCTGCTCGGGGTGTTCCCGTTTCGACACGAGCTCCGTCTCAACGCGCGCGCGGCACGCGGGTCGCTGACGCTGGCGACGACGGTGAGCGCGATCGCTGAGGACCCGCTGCCGGTGTCGTTCGGTTATCACCCCTACGTCCGGGTCCCGGGCAGCGCACGGGACGACTGGGCCGTGACCCTAGCCGCCTCCAGACACCTGCTGCTCGACGGTCGGATGATCCCGACCGGCGAGAGCGAGCCGGTGGGCGAGCGTGCGTTCGCGCTCGCCGGAACCAGCCTCGACGACGGCTACGCCGGACTCGATGTCCCGGCAGAGTTCGTGGCCGGGGCCGGCGGCCGCGCGCTGACTGTGGGGTTCCTCTCGGGCTACTCGTTCGCCCAGATCTACGCTCCGCCCGGCAAGCAATTCATCTGCTTTGAGCCGATGACCGCTCCGACCGATGCCCTCAATAGCGGCGACGGCCTGGAGGTGCTCGCGCCCGGCGGCTCCCACCGCGCCGAGTTCAGGATCTCGGTCTCGGAGCGGTAGGGACTCAGTCCGCGCCGGTCCAGCCGAGCGCGCGGCGCCGCTGCGCGGGAAGGTTGCTCACGACGAGGTCGTAGGAGTCCTCGACCATGTCGAGGACGATGTGGTCGGGCAGCGACCCGTCGAGCACGACGGTGTTCCAGTGCCGTTTGTTGAGGTGGTATCCGGGGCTAACGGCCGGGTGCGCCTCGCGGAGCTCCTCCGCAAGGCCCGGCTCGCACTTGAGGCTGACATGAAGGGGCACCGCGGCGAGCCGGGTCAGGGCGAACATCTTCCCAGCGACCTTGAACACCGAGGTTCCGGGGCTGAACGGGAACGTCTCCTCCGAGCCAGGGAACGACAGGCAGTGAATGCGGAGAGCGTCCGAGGTCATGGCCGCAACGCCTTCTCGCGCCGGCGACTCGACTATCGGCCGAGGCGTTCTTCCTCTTGCACCGTGCGCTCGGCGGTCGGGAGCGCCTCGAGGCGGGCGTCGGGGATCGGCTCACCGCTGTCGACCGAGAGGCCGTAGGTGCCGGCGGCGAGGCGCGCCTCGGCGCGCTCGAGCGCGGCCAGCTCGGTCTGGAGCTGCTCCTTCCGGCCCGCGTCGAGCTCGTCCTGGTAGAGGTCCTCGGAGTCCTCCTCGCCCGGCTCCCAATGCTCGTCTCCCTCAAGCGGTCCGTCTCGCCCGAGCGCCGCGAGTCCTTGCTCGATCCGTGCCCGCTCGCGGGCGAGAAGCTCTCGGGCGTGTTCTGGGTTCATGCCTGAAGCCTAGACAGTGCGGGCGGCCGGCGCGGGATCGTCGAGAACATGTTCGTGCGGCTCCTCGCTCACGGTGGCGCGAGCCGGTTCGACAAGCATCTGCTGGAGCCGCTCCACGGCATCAAGGTGATCGCGGGTCCAGATCACTCTGACACCAGTCGCCGTCGCCTGACCGTCGGACCCCCGCAGATCCCGGCCGACCGCGTCGACCAATCTTCGGTCAGCCGCGAGATCGTGGGCCGGCGCGGCGGGCACCGGCTCCTGTCGCGTCAGGCTGGCTGCGAAATGCCCGTACCAATCGGTCACCTCGGTCGCCGCCCCCATCAGCTCCATGCGCGCCGCGGATCGATCGCCGTCGACGGCGCCGTCCTCCTCCCACAGGTCGAGCACAGCCGCGCCGGCCAGCCGCACGCCGGTGACCCCGGTGACCAACCTCGTGATGTCAGACAGCGGCGTCGGCTTGGCCCCGCGCTCTGACAGGTATCCGCGGAACGCATCGTCCAGGCGCCAGTTGGAGGCCATCGCCGCGAGCTCCTGCTGGCTCGGCTCGGGTGCCTGCGGCCCGGAGGCGTCACAGCGGCCGACCCCGTACTCCACCGCGTCGGCGAGATACCGGGCGGTCGCGGTGTATGCCTCGGCCAGCGCCCGACCGAGAGCTGCGGCCGCGCCCCGGGGCCAGAACAGCAGCCCGACGACGAGACTGACCGCGCAGCCGATCGCCACGTCCTCCACCCGAACCACGCCGATCCTCCAACCCGCGGGCACGATCAGGTTGAACAGGATCAGCAGCGTGAGCGTGAAGGCACCCTGGCCGGCGGCGAACGAGACCGCCGCCGGCGCGAGGCCGGCGAATAGGACCGCGATCGGTAACAGCGCCCACAGCACGGCCGTGTTGGTCCCGATCAGGTAGACGAGCACGCCCCCGACCAGGAACCCGACCGTCGTTCCGACCAGGGCCCGGACGATGTTCTGCCCTGTGCTGAGCGCATTCGAGCGAAGCACCGACAGGGTGCCGAAGGCGACCCAGAAGCCGTGCTGCACGCTGCTCAGGTCCGCCACGAGCACGGCCAGCCCGAGGGCGACCGCCCCCCGCAGGCTGTTCTGGAGCCAGTGGGAGTCCCGGGTCAGTCGCGCTCCCGCGCGCTTGCGCGCCACCGTCAACAGGCCCGGCAGTCCCTCGGGCTGGCGGCCGAGCAGACGGTCGATCCAGGACCGCTGGGCCGCTGCGGCGGCCAGGTCTGCGTTCGAGGCGATCTGGGCGACGATAAAGCTCAGCTCCCTGGCCCGGAAGCTCGGATCCAGCGATGAGACGATTCGCTCCGGGGGCTGCTCGCGATTACCGTCTCCATCGAACTCGCTCGGCAACAGGCTCATCGCCGAGCGCTCGAGCTCGTCGAGCTCGTGCCGCAGGCGCTCCAGCGAGGCCTGGAGCTTGGCGCGGGTCGCCCGGGGGCTCTCGAGCAGGTCGGCAGAGCGCTCGAGCGTTTCGGCGGCGGCGTTCTTGACGGCGCACACGTGAGGCAGGCGGCGGGGCGGGTGGTGCCTCGGCGCCGAGCGCAGGACGATCGTCTTCAGCCAGCGCAGCTCGTCGACGAGGCGGATCACGGCGCGAGCGTCGGTGGTGAGGCCGCTGGGACGGTACGGGGTCGCGAAGAACACGCGCTGCATCGTCTCGACCGCGTCCTCGGCCCGTGCGATCGCCTCGCGGTGCGCCGTCTCGGTGCCGATCTTTCCCGCGCTCATCACGTAGCTGACCTCGCAGCGCAGACGCGCCGCGAGTGCGCGGCACGCCTCGATGCCCGCGGTGCGGATCGGGTTGCGCGACGGGGCGGGCCACAGCAGCGAGATGGCGAGCAGCGACGCGGCCGCCGCGAGGCCCCAGCCGGCCACGCGCTCGGGGATGGCCGAGGCCGGCGCGCGCAGCGAAACCGGCAGGATGAAGGCCAGGAGCAGCGTCGTCGTGGCGCCGGCCAGGACGGAGCTCACGGCGCCCGCAAACAGGATCACGAACGCGACCACCGACATCGCGACCGCCGCGAGCCAGGTCGTGTGCGACGCCAGCGTGGCGATGCAGATGAGTCCGGCGCACGCGACGCCGAGCGCCGCCTGGTTGATGACCCGGTCCGAAATCGGGCCGGAGAAGTCGACCAGCAGGAGCATCGCGAACGAGCCGAAGGCCGCGAACGTGGCCAGCGCCGGGTTGCCGATGACCTTGTCGCCGAGCGCGAACAGCGCCGGCATGATCAGCGCCGTCCGGACCGCCCGGCGCAGCGCGCCGTAGCCGGGATCGTGCTTGCGCAACCAGGCGAGCACGGTCAGCTCCGCGCCGGCAGCTTCACGACGTCGAGCCCGAGCGGCGCGCAGACGAGCGCCGGGCGATCCGCACGCGTCAGCTCTCGGCGCAGCATCACGAACGCGGGTGCTCCGAGCAGGGTCGGGATTGCGAGTTGGAACAGGCGGTAGAGGAGGACCGCGGCCGTCGCGTCGGAGATGTTGACGCCGTAGAGGGCGAACACGCCGATCAGTGCGCCCTCCGTGCCTCCGATTCCGCCTGGCACCGGAATCAGGTTTCCGAGCTGGCCGATCAGGTAGCCGAGGACGAGCGTCCCGAGCGGCGGCACATGACCGACGGCGGCGAAGCCGAAGCCGAGCGCCGCGATGTCGAAGGCCATGTAGGCGAATGAACCCACGATCACGCCCAGGCTGTGCGAGCGCAGCAGCGCGATCGCCTGCTCGACGCCGTCGGCTCCGGCCGCCAGTCCCTGGTGCAGCTTGAGCGTGGCCCGCTCCCGCCGACCCGCTCCCCTGTGGGCAGGTTCGCGGTCGCCGAGCCCGCGCAGCAGCTTGGGGCTGAGCCCGACCAGGAGCACACCCAGCGCGGTGATCAGGGCCGGAACGAGCGTCAGCGCCGCCGAGCCGCGGCCGGCGATCACGCCGACGAACACGCCCAGACCGACCACGATCAGGGCAAAGAAGTTCGCCGCGCTGGTGACAACGAAGAAGGCGACCGTGCGACGGGCGATGTGGCCGGTGGGCATCCCGGCCTGGCGTAGCGCCCAGACGCCGAGCGCCAGCCCACCCGCGCCCCCAGTCGGGAGCAGCGAGTTTGCGGCCAGCTCCGCCATCGCGATGTCGTAGGTGAGTGGCCACGGCATCTGCGAGCAGAAGGTCTCTCGGAAGACGAGCAGGTAGCCGGCACACGAGCCGATCTCCGCGAGCACGATCGCCGCGACCCAGACCGGCTCGGCGTCCTGCAGCCGGGAGCGAACTTGGTCGAGGCCGGGGAGCGCGGTGATCGCCACCGCTCCAAGCGCGATCACCGCGCCGATCTCGACAACTCGGACCAGCAGGTGGCGCGAGCGGAACTCATCGGGCATCGACGCCCCGCGCGAGGCGGTTGCGGTCGCCGCCGCGGCGCTCGCCTCAGCGGGCTCCATCGCCCGCCGGCGTGTCCGGATCAGTCCTCACCACGGCGCTTCAGCTTACGCGGTCGCGCGGGCCGGCCCGGCGCGGCGCGACGTTGCGGCTCAGCCCTGCGCGAACGAGCCGGACGTGCCGAGCGGCGCACGCTCGGCGACATTCGGCATGTAGTCGTCCAGAAAGATGCGGGCGACGAGTTCCTGGCGGCTGGAGACGCCCGTCTTCTCGAGCAGGCTCTTGATGTGATCCTGGACCGTGTAGTGAGAGAGCACGAGCGCGGCGGCGATCTCGGGGTTACTGAGTCCCTGCGCGATCAGCGTCGCGATCTCGCGCTCGCGTGCGGTGACGCCGTGAGCCTCGAGGCGCAGAGCGGTCGTGTGCGGTGTCGCCGAGCGTTCGAGCACGATCGCCACCTGACCGTCCGCCGCGCCCTGCGGCAGCGACGCGTGGAGCGTTATCCATCCTGACGGCGTCGGCACGGCGACCACATCCGGCTCGACTCCCGCCTCTCGCCGCCGGCCGCGGACGTAGGAGGCGAGTGCGATCACTGGCGTCGCCATCTGGCCGGTGTCGGCCAGGACCGAGCTCCTCATCGCCGCCAGCAACTCCTCGGCCGGTGGCGTGATCAGCTCGATCTCGTTCGCCGGTCCGAGCACCACGAGTCCCGGAGCGGTGCCATCCTGACCCTGACGGGCGGCATCGAAACGCACTGACGTGCGGATCCCGTCGGCGATCACGCGCGTCAGCTCGGCCAAGACCGCGGCGTCTTGCGCACTGAAGTCCGGCCTGTCCTCCCGGCGAGCGATGTGCACGGCGCCCCAACACCGCCCCCGGTTGACGAACGCGGCGCGGAGCTCGTACGGGATCCCCGATGGCTCGAGCAGATCCCGGTAGCGGGCGCTGCGCTCGGGCCGTCCTGCGGTCGCCTCGCTGAGGATCCCGACCGGCACCCGCCGAGCGGCGAGGCCGGCGAAGGTGTTGACGTCCTGCACGAAGTACTCGCTTCTGACGAGAAGCGCACCCGCGCCGGCCGCCTCCTCGAGCGTGAACACGCCCTCGCTGATCAGCTCGTGTGGAGCGTCGCTCGTCATCAATCGCGTCTGCGGGTCGAGCGTGTGCCAGCAGGTGGCGTCGCAGTCGATCGCCCGGCGCAGCCGGGCCGCCAGCTCGCCGTAGTACTGCTCCCGAGGCAGGCCGTGCCGACCGAGCTCGGACACGTCATCAATCAGCTGGTCGATCTGCCAGCGCGCCCCTTTCATCGCAGATCAGTATGACGATCGAGTCCTGGCCGCGCAGCAAATACCCCCACGACCGAGGGATGGAAGTAACGCGCCCCGAAGGGCACACTTTCGGCATCGACCAACCCACTCTCCAGGAGGCAACCGATGTCCAGCATGATCACCGATCCCACCACCCCCCAGGTCGACCCGATCGCCCACGGTCCGGGCGAGGGCGACGCGTACTGGTTCTTCGGAGGACTCGTCACGATCAAGTCATCCGGTGACGCGACGGCCGGGCGCGTGAACGTGACCGAGAACCTGATGCCTCGCGGCGCGGGGTCCCCGCTCCACGTCCACCGAAACGAGGACGAGTGGTTCTACGTGCTCGAGGGGGAGCTCACCTTCTGGGTCGGCGGACAGGTGACGACCGCGCCCGCCAATTCGTTCGTCTACGGCCCGCGGAACATCCCGCACACGTTCACGGTCAGCTCGGATCGTGCGCGCTTTCTGCTCGTGACCGAGCCCGCCGGCTTCGACGGCTTCATCCGCGCGGTAGGCGAGCCCGCGCAGGAGCTCGTGATCCCGGCGCCGGCCAGCGAGCCGCCCGACGTCGCCCGTCTGAGCGCGATCGCGGCGCAGTACGGAGTCGAGATCCTCGGACCTCCCGGGATCCCCTCCTGAGCGGACCCGCCCGAACAGGGGTCGAGCGCGGGGTCGTCGCCGCACGCCCTCGCGCGTGCGCCGTCGCGGTTGACCACGCGCTCGAATCCGCCGCTAAGTGTGTAACGTCGCGCCGCTATGGACACCGGCGACGCCCAGTCTCGTCGCCTCGCTCAGGAGGAAGCGCGGCGACAGGGACGGATCAGGCGAGCCCGCCTCGGGGCGCTGGTATCGCTGCTCGCGGTCATCGGCGTGCTGATCGCGATCATCTCCTCCTCGTCGGGCGGGTCGAGCTCGTCCAAGCGCGCGGCGTCGACTGGCGCGAGCACCTCCACGTCGACCACCGCGGCGCCCAAGCCGACCACCACCGCGGTCCCGATCCTGACCTACTACGTGATCAACTCGGCGCCGCCCGGGAGCAGCGCGCCGGCCGACCTGTACGTGCCGGTCGACCAGTTCACGAGCCAGATGAACGCTCTGAAGGCGCAGGGTTGGCACGCGGTGACGCTCGACCAGCTCGAGGCGTACTGGACCCACGGCAAGCCGCTCGGTCCCGGCAAGCCGATCGTGATCACGTTTGACAACGGCTACGCGTCGCAGTACGCGAACGCGCTGCCGGTGCTGAAAGGACTCGGGTGGGTCGCGGTCGCGAACCTCCAGGTGAACGGCCTCTCAGCCACCGATGGCGGGATGAGCGACACGCAGATCCGCGGCCTGATCGCGGCCGGCTGGGAGATCGACGCCGAGGGAGTCACCCACATCGATCTGACGTCGGCCGGGCCCGCGACGCTCCAGCAGCAGACCACCGGGGCCCGGCAGGCGCTGAGCGGCCGGTACAACGTCCCCGTCAACTGGTTCGCCTACCCGCTTGGCAACTACGACGCAAACGTGGTCGCGGCGGTCCGCTCGGCCGGCTTCCTCGGCGCGACGACGATCGTGCCCGGATGGGCGGGGGCACAGGAGGACCGTTACCGTCTGCCTCGCTTGCAGGTTCCGGCCGGTACGACCCCAACCAAGCTGCTCTCACAGATCGCCGCGGCCGAGCACGACTCGCCCCCGCCGGACTCCTACAGCGGCACCGGGATCGCCTGACCGCGGCTCACACGCTCCGCAGCCGCTGCCGGGCGGCGGCGCGTCTGACCTGCTCGTCCGCCGGCGCCATCCGGATCAGTTCGCCGAAGGCAGTCCAGCACCGTTAGCTCGAGCTGCGTCGGTCCTGCAGCGACATCCTCGAGCCGGCGTCGATGTCGAGCGCGCTCGCGATCAGGTCGCCGAGCGCCCCGGCGAACGTGCTGGAGGCCGGGATGAAGGCGAAGTAGCCCGGGTGGGCGAGCCGGCTCATCGGACCGAGCACGCTCTCCTCCACCACGTTCAGGATCTCGTCCCACTCGCGCGGCCCGCTCGGCGGGGGACCCTCGAGGTCCTCTCTGAGCTCGGCCGGGACGGCGCGGCGCATCGCGGGTATCGACCGGTCGCTGAGTTGGTTGACCAGCAGGTCGACCGTCCGGTAGCCGATCTCGCGCATCTGGTCCGGCGTGAGCGCGAGTGGATCGCTCTCCAGAGCCAAGGTGTGGCAACGCTAACGGCCGCGTCGCGGTCGTCGATAGTATCGCCGCGAGATGCGCCAGCGCATGGGGGTGCTGCGAAAGGTTCTGGCCAACGACCGGCTGCGCCGCGTGGAGCTGGCCTTCCTCTGTTTCGGCGCCTCGGAGTACGGGGTCTGGGTGGCCGTGCTCGTGTATGCCTACCAGCGTGGCGGCACGACGCTCACGGCAGTGATCGCCGTGGCCCAGCTGCTTCCGGCGGCCGTGATCGCGCCGATGGCGGCTCGCCTGGCCGACAGCCGCGGCGGCGCAGCGGCCCTCCGGATCGGATACGTGTCCCAGGCGGTGGCGATCGCCGCGAGCGCGGCCTGCATGCTGCTCGACGCGCCCGCGCTCGCCGTCTACGCGAGCGCAATCGTGGCCGCGACCGCGGTCACGCTCACGCGCCCGGCTCAGGGCGCCTTCCTGCCCCAGCTCGTCGACACGCCGGCTCAGCTGACCGCGGCAAACGTGGTCTCGGGTTGGGTCGAGAGTGTCAGCCTGCTGATCGGGCCGGGGCTCACCGGCCTGCTGATCGCGGTGGACGGACCCGGTCTCGCGATGGCTCTGTTCGCCGCCTCGGTCGCTGCCTCCGCGGTCCTGGTCGGATCGCTCCGCGGAGCGGAGGTGTCGGCGGCGGCGGACCAGGACGATGAGGACGAGAGCCAATCGGTGGCGGGCGCACTGCGCTCGCCCGCCGTGGTCTCGCTCCTTTCGATCGGCGCCGCGCAGTTCGTCGTGATGGGCTCGCTTGACGTGCTCGAGGTGGTGCTCGCGATTAAGGTGCTCGGCCTCGGGTCCTCGGCCGCCGGCTACCTCGCGGCGTCGTTCGGCGCCGGCGCGATGCTGGGTGCCGTGGTGTCGCTCTCGCTCGTCGGGCGTCCGCGAGTCGCCGGGACGCTGCTTGGGGCGGCGTTCGCGTGGGGCGCCGCACTTGTGACGGTGGGCATCTGGCCGCGGGTCGGGGTGGCCTTCACGATGTTCGCCGCCGGCGGCGCGATGCACACGGTGCTCGACGTCTCGGGCAGGACGCTGCTGCACCGCGCCGTGCCGCCTGCGCTCCACGGTCGCGTGTTCGGCGTCCTCGAGGGGCTGGCGATGGCCGGGCTCGCGTGCGGCTCGATCCTCGTGCCGCTCCTCACCGGTTTGATCGACACCGAGGCCGCGCTCGTGTTCGCGGGCGGGCTGATGGTCGTGGTCCCGGCCCTCGGCACCGCCGCCCTGCGCTCGTTCGAGCGCAGGGCCCCGTCGTACCGTGAGGAGGTTGCGCTGCTGCGTCGCTCGTCGCTGTTCGCGATGCTCGGGCCGCCGGTGCTGGCCGACCTCGCGCGCTCCCTGTCGCGGATTGAGCTCGATGCAGGCCACTCGCTGATCGTCGAGGGCGAGCACGGCGATCACTTCTATCTGCTCGCCGACGGGCGGCTCGAGGTCTCGATCGCGGGCGAGACGGTCAGGTCGGTGCTTCCGGGAGATGGGGTCGGGGAGATCGCACTGCTGCGCGACGGGGTCCGGACGGCGACCGTGAGCGCGGAGGAGCCGAGCACGCTTTACGCGCTCGCGCGGGCTCCGTTCCTCGAGGCGGTCACGGGCTCCCAGCACGCCCAGCGCGTGGCCGACGAGATGGTCTCCCAGCGGCTCGGCGTGTGACGACGCCGCGTCGCGCGAGCGCGCGCCAAGATTGTCGGGCGATCACCTCCGCTTCTACACCCATCGCGTTCATCTGCCGGACCTGCGGCGTCCAGCACGCTCCGAGCGTCGGCCCGCCGGACCGCTGCCCGATCTGCGAGGACGAGCGCCAGTACGTCGGATGGGAGGGCCAGCGGTGGGTGACACTCGAGCGGCTTCGGGCCGAGCACGCCGCGGATATCCGCCAGGAGGAGCCGGGCCTGCACGGGATCGGCATGCGCCCGTCGTTCGCGATCGGGCAGCGCGCGCTGCTCCTTCAGACGCCCCAGGGCAACCTCCTGTGGGACTGCATCCCGCTGCTCGACGCCGAGATCGTCGACGCAGTGCGCGATCTCGGGGGGTTGGCCGTGATCGCCATCTCGCATCCGCACTACTACTCGACGATGGTCGAATGGGCGAACGAGTTCGACGTCCCGGTGTACGTCCATCACGCCGACCGGGAGTGGGTGATGCGCCCCGATGCGCGCGTGGAGCTCTGGGAGGGCGAGCAGCGGGAGCTCCTACCGGGCCTGACCCTGCTGCGCCTCGGCGGACACTTCGCCGGGGGTGCCGTCGTCCACTGGGCCGGAGGGCAGGGCGGACGCGGCGCCCTGCTGTCGGGGGACATCGTCCAGGTCGTCCAGGATCGCCGCTGGGTCAGCTTCATGCGCAGCTATCCGAACCTGATCCCGCTGCCGGCGGGCGAGGTGCGGCGTATCGTCACCGCGCTGGCGCCATACGAGTTCGAGCGCATCTACGGCGCGTGGTACGGCCGCGTCGTCGCCCAGGACGGCAAGGCGAGCGTCGAGCGCTCGGCCCTGCGCTATCTGCGGGCGCTCGATGGCTAGCCGGTGGGCGAGCGAGGCCGCGGGATGAGGCTCGCCACCGGCCACGCGGCGGCGCCTCGGTGGCGGGCGCTTCGGTGCTTCGGTGGCGGGCGCTTCGGTGGCGGGCGCTTCGGTGGCGGGCGCTTCGGCGCCTCGGTGCCTGACGCACGATTTGCACGAGCAACGTCACACTGGGATCGCCCCGTGACGCGAGCGTGACGTTTGCCTCCGTCACCGGTCTCAATGTCACCCTCGGCCGCGGCGCGGGCGCGAGCGTGACGGTTTCCCGGGATTCACCGGCTCGCACCTCGCGCGCCACGAGCTCGCACCCCCGCGCCGCGGGCTCGCACCTCGCGCGCTACCGGCTCGCACCCCAGCGCCACGGGCTCGCACCCCCGCGCCGCGGGCTCGCACCTCGCGCGCTACCGGCTCGCACCCCAGCGCCGCGAGCTCGCAACCCCCCCGCGGGCGTGCGAGCATAGGAATCGCACGGACGGCGCCCTCCGACGGCGCGGCTACGAATCGTCGCGCTGCTGGGAGGCCGGCGCCCAGCCCGTCTCGCGACCCGGCAGCTCGCTCTGATCCCGCGCCACGCCGTAGACGAGCTCGACCGAACCGCCCGGGAAGCTCGCGCGAGCGCTTGAATGTCAGCCCGGTCTCGGGGCTGAGGGAGTCCGTCAGCCGCATCCCGCTTCCGAACACGAGCGGAAGCACGATCAGCTGGAGCTCGTCGAGTGCGGCGATGGCTCGGAACGACTCGATCGTCCGCGGGCCGCCGACCAGGTGGACGTCGCCGCCGCGGTTGGCCGCCCGCATCCGCTCGAGCAGCCGCAACGGATCGCTTTCGGTCACGACGTGGTCCAGGGTCCCCGGCGGCCGCTCGGAGCAGAGCACGAACACGTCCAGGTTGGGCCAAGGCCAGCGATCGTTGTCCAGCGCCGGCTCGAAGGTGACGTGGCCCATCAGCGCGGCCTCGGTCCCCTCGAGGAACTCGTGGATGCCGTGGCTCTGGCCGGAAACGAACGAGGGGTCGGCGGTCAGCGCCGGCCAGCCTCCGGGCGTGGTCACGTAACCATCGGCGCTCATGCTCATGCGGGTGCGGATGTTCATCGTGGCTCCTTTCCGCGTGAGGCCGTCCTGGGACCGCTCCCAGGCCTCGAAATCATCGCGCCGCTGCGGGTGGGTGGCTCGCACGAGCGGCACCTCGATCGTGCACGCCTCTACGGACGCTGACCGGTGGCCGCTACGGATGCGGATGCTCTCCGCCCCGGGGAGACTTTTGGGGACGAACTAGGAGCGTGTGGCGAGCGTGCGCGCCCAGCGGTCGACCAAGCGAAATCCCGCCGCTACGGCCGGCGGATGGAGCGCCCGGCACCGGCGCAAGGCGATTCTCGGGTGGCTCCTGTTCGTGCTGGTGGCCTTTGTGATCGGCGGGGCGGCTGGCCAGCGTCATTTGACGCTCGCCGAACAGGGGAACGGGCAGTCTCAGCAGGCGCTCCGCATCCTCGGCGCATCGTTCCCGCAGCAGGCCGGAGAGCAGGTGCTCGTCCAGGGGAAGGGTTCGGTGCTGGCCGCCGATCTCGCGTTCACCCGGGCCGTCCAGGACCTCGTTGCGCGCCTGCGGGCGGTCCGCTATGTCTCAGACCTCCGCTCGCCACTGACCGGGACGATCGGTCTGATCTCACGCGATCGGCGATCCGCCCTCGTCCTCTTCAAGCTCGCCGGCGATCCCCAGCAGGCCCAGCAGCGCGTGAGCTCGGCGCTCGCCGCCACCGCGGCCACCCAGCGCGCACACCCACTGGTGCGCGTTGAGGAATTCGGCGACGCGAGTGCCAACAAGGCGCTGAACAAGTCCTTTGCCGACGACTTCCACAAGGCGGAGTACACGTCGCTCCCGATCACCCTGGTGATCCTGCTGTTCGCCTTCGGCGCGCTCGTAGCGGCCGGAATCCCGCTGCTGCTGGCCCTGACGGCGGTGATCGGCGCGCTCGGCCTGCTCGGGCCGATCAGCCACGCGCTGCCGGTCCCCGAGGGGATGATCGACTCGGTCGTGCTCCTGATCGGGCTCGCGGTCGGCGTCGACTACTCGATGTTCTACCTGCGGCGCAAACTCGAGGAGCGGCACGCGGGCCGAGACAACGACAGTGCACTAGCGCGCGCGGCGGCCACCTCGGGACGGGCTGTCCTGATCTCGGGGCTCACGGTGATTACCGCGATGGCCGGGATGTTCCTGGCCGGCAACGCCGTGTTCACGTCGTTCGCGATGGCCACAGTGCTCGTGGTCGCGGTCGCGATCGTCGGGTCGGTGTCGGTGCTGCCGGCCGTGATCGCCAGCCTCGGCGACCGCGTCGAGGGTGGTCGCGCCCCGTTCATCGCCCGCCGGCGAGCACTGGGAAGCTCCCGCGCCTGGCACGTCATCATCGGTCATGTGCTGCGACGGCCGGCCCTGTCGTTCACACTCGCCGCGGCGCTGTTGCTCGCTCTCGCGCTTCCCGCCCTCGGCATGCACACGGTAGATCCGGGAGCGGTCGGGCTGCCGCGCAGCCTTCCGATCATGCACACCTACGATCGGATCCAGGCCGCGTTCCCGGGTGGGCCGATGCCGGCCGTTGTGGTCGTGCACGCCGCGAACGTCACCACCCCGGCTGTCGATCGAGCGATCGCGCGAATGGAGCAGGCCGCCCTGGCCTCCGGTCAGATGCGCGGACCGTTTGCCCTCAACGTCAGCCCCGATCGGACCGCCGCCACGGTGAGCGTGTCGCTCGCCGGGTCCGGCACCGACGCACGCTCGGAGGCGGCGCTGGCGACGCTCCGCTCGCGCGTGATCCCGGCGACGATCGGACAGGTCCCGGGCGCCGCCGCGTACGTGGCCGGCCTCACGGCCAACTCGAAGGATTTTAATGGCACGATGCGATCGCACCTGCCGATCGTGTTCGCGTTCGTCCTCGGGCTGGCCTTCGTCCTCTTACTCGTTAGCTTCGGCTCGATCGTGATCCCGACGACCGCGATCGTCTTGAACCTGCTCTCGGTCGGAGCTGCGTACGGCGTGCTCAAGCTCGTCTTCCAGGACGGCTACCTGCGCTCGTGGCTTGGGGCAACGAACATCGGCGGCGTGATCGACTGGTTGCCCCTGTTCCTGTTCGTCGTGCTGTTCGGCCTGTCGATGGACTACCACGTGCTGATCCTCAGCCGCATCCGCGAGGAGCACGACCGCGGGCGCCCGACTGCCGAGGCGGTGGCGCACGGGATCGAATCGACCGCGGGTGTCGTGACGAGCGCCGCGATCGTGATGGTCGCGGTCTTCTTTATCTTCGCCACGCTGAGCGCGGTGGCCTTCAAGCAGGTCGGCGTCGGCCTCGCGATGGCCGTCCTGATCGACGCGACGGTGGTGCGCGCCGTCCTGCTGCCGTCGGCGATGAAGCTGCTCGGTGAATGGAACTGGTACATGCCGAGGTGGCCGCACATCCCCGCCGGGCTCCCCCGCCATCACGTTCCCAGTCCTTAGGTCACCTCGAGCCAGTAGTCGACCCACTCCTCGCGCGTCGCCCCGACCCCGTCGTAAAGGCGCTGGGCGCGGGCGTTGTCACGCGCGGTCTGCCACCCCAGCGAGCTCGCGCCATGCCGCGCGCATTGCCTCAGGCAGGCGTCGATCAGCTCTCGTCCGAGCCCTCCTCCGCGGGCCCCGGGCGCCACGAACAGATCGTTCATGACCCCTATGCGGGAGGCGCCGAGCGTCGACCAGCTCCAGAAAACCGTCGCGAATCCAACGCTCTCGCCGGCCTTGTCGCGGGCGATCAGCTGAACCCCCTCGTGGTCGGGATCCGCGACCAGCGCCCGCGACATCGCGAGCAGCGCATCGTCCTCGGGTGACACCTCGTAGAAGTCGCAGTAGGCCCGCATCAGCGGCAGCAGCTCGGGCAGGTCGGCCTCGGTTACGGCGGCGATCACTGGCGCCACTGTAACGCGCGTGGGTTGGGGCGCCGCGGATGGCCGAGCGCGCTATGCGGATCAGCGGTGCGCCGGATCTGTTCAGGCGCTCGCGGCCTCGCGGGGCGCGCGGACCGAGTTGCCTCCCGGCTGGATTCAACGATGGGGCCACCTGCGCGGACGGATCTTTAGCCACCGGGCTAAAGGCAGGCGCCCGGATGGCCGACATCATGGCCACACCGTAATTCGTGACGAAGGTTCCACATGACTCCTGAACGTTCACACGCATACAGACGAGTCCTCCACACCCTGGCCGACGTCGGTCCGAGCAAGCTCCAGCCGGGCGAGGAGACGCGCATCCGCAACGCCGCCGACGAGCTGCTGTTCATCCACGATCCCGATGACGTGCTCGCCCTCGACGCCCTGCGTGACGTCGAGAGCCTGTGTGCGTCGCTCGTCGAGTCTGGGCGCTGGGAGCAGTTGAGCGCGGCTCGCCTGCTCGACGCCGTCGCGAGCTGCGGGCCCTCCCGCCAGCCGGCCGCACAGGCAGCCTGACGGCCTACCATCGGGGCCGATGGACGGTCCCGACCTCGACGAGCTGCTGGCCGAGCAGATCGCCTACTACCGGGCGCTGGCACCGCAGTACACAACGACCGCGATGCCGCAGATCAGCCAGGCCGAGCACGACTCGGCCGAGCGCGAGATCCTGGCCGCGATTCGTGATTTCGCGCCGCGAGGCGACGTGCTCGAACTGGCCTGCGGACCCGGTACCTTCACCGCCGAGCTGGCCCGCCACGCCGACACGCTGACCGCCGTCGACGCCTCTCCGGAGATGATCTCGCTGGCCTCGGCGCTGCCCGGAACCGAGCGGGTTCGCTTCATTCGCGCCGATCTCTTCTCCTGGAGCCCCGAGGCCACCTATGACGTGGTCTTCTTCGGCTTCTGGCTCTCGCATGTCCCGCTCGAGCGCTTCGAGTCGTTCTGGTCGATGGTGCGCCGGTGCCTGACGCCGGGCGGACGGGTGTTCTTCGTCGACGACGCGTTTCGCACCCCGGATGAGCTGGTCGAGGGGGAGGAATCCACCACGGTCCGGCGGCGGCTCAACGACGGCAGCAGCCATCGAGCCGTCAAGGTACCCCACACCCCTGCCGGGCTCGTCGCCCGGCTGGCCGGGCTCGGCTTCAGGTTCGGGATCAGGCGGACGGCTGGGCCGTTCTTCTGGGGGGCCGGGAGCGTCGAGCCGGGCGGTTGACCAGCTCGCGGTGGAGGTTGACGACGACGCCGACGGGCTCGAACCCGATCGTTGCGTACAGATGCTTGGGCCACCCGTCGTCGTCGGCGACGATGAAGATCAGCTCGTGCTCGTCCTCCTGCGCGAGCTCGACCGCCCGCGTGACGATCACGCGGCCGAGGCCACGCCCGCGCGCCCCCGCCAGCGCATACACGTCCTCGACCTGGGCGATCCTCCCGTCCGATCGCAGCTTGGCCTTGGCGGCGAGCCCGCCGCCATGCTCGCGTGGGATGCCCAGGTAGCGATCACCTCGCACCCGCGCCTCCCGCAGCCAGAACTGCTCGAGCGCTGCCATCACCTCGGCGGTCGTGTCGGGCGCCTCATCGAGGGTCCAGCGCCGAGCCAGCTCGAGCGCGTCCTCCTCGCTGGGCTCACCAACCATCGACGTGTCGACCTCGCGGTCCGCGGGCCTGCGGAGCTCCATCAGAAGATCGTGCTCCGCCCGCCAGCCAGCCGCGCGGAACTCCTCCTCGAGCGCGTCGTCGACCGCGGCCGGCTCGAGCACCACGCGTCGGTAGGGCAGACGCGACTGGGCCTCGTCGGCCAGCGACGTTGCCCGCTCGAAGCTGACCGGCGTAGCGAACCGCACGTGGTTGAGACCCCAGGCCACGTCGATCGACGGCGTGTTGAAGACCCAGCCCGCCTCCACGGTTCGCACCTCGTCGGCCGTGAGCTCGGTGGTGCGCCGCGTGAAGCGGAGCATCGGTTCCAGCGAGTTATCCGACACGACGTGGAGTTTGCCGAATCACGCGTGTCAGCGATCGGACATCCCGCACCGGTGCATGAGGATCGAGCAAGCGGGTACCCGGGACCCATGGAGCCGATCGCCGAAGTTCCGCAGCCGACCGAGCCGTCTACCCCGGCGGTGCCCGACGCGCCCATCAGTCCCGCCGTTCCGGATCCCGGCACTCCGGCCGACCCGGAGGAGCCGCCACCGTGCCCGATCCGAAGGAGCCGGCGACCCCGGTGGTGCCGGAACCCAAGCCCGATTAGCTCCGATCGACCGCCTCGATCGCATCGATCACAGCCCTGGGCCTGCGCACCGGCAGGAGATGGCCGGCTCCCTCGATCACCTCGAGCTTTGCGCCGGGAATCGCCTTCGCCAGTGCTCGCAGCGACGAGATCGGGACAAGCCAGTCGGCCCCGCCGGCGAGAACCCGGGTGGGAGCGGTGATCCGGCCGAGCGAGGACTCCAGCTCCGGGAGGTCCGAGAACAGCACGCGCTGCTCGACCGCGAAGGCGCGCCACGCCGAGGGCGAGCGCAACCGGCGCGCCGCGGGGCCCAGATAGGCCTCCTCGCCGGGGAGCGCGCGCCGCACCGGGCTGACGCTGAGCGCCAACCCGGAGCCGCCAACGAGCGCCCCGCTCAGGAGCGGCCCGACGACGGGCGCCGCGAGCAACCGGTCGAACGCGTACAGCGACGCGATGTTGGCCGACGGCGCGAGCAGCACCACCCCCGCGACACGGTCGGCGAACCTCGCCGCCAGCCACGCCGCCACGGCTCCCCCGAAGCTGTGCCCGACCACCACCGCCCGTGAGATGCCGTGGACGTCGAGCTCGGCCAGCGCCGCCGACGCATTTCCCTCGAGGTCGGTCGGTGCGCGCACCCCGTCCCAGCCGGGCCGGTCGAACGCGATGCAACGACGATGGCCAAGGCCCGCCACGACGGGATCGAAGTCGCGGACGCTGCCCGGCTGGCCGTGCAGCAGCAGAACCGGCGTCGTCAAGTCTGGTGGCCGGCGCCAGGCGGCCCGGCGGCCCCTGGATCGCGCCCCGGTGCCTTCCCGTCTCGGCCCACGTAGCCGTCCTTGCCGCCGACGACCACGACGACCGCGTCGGAATCCCCGACGTTCTTCATGCCCCGATGGATCGACGGATCGACCCTCGCCATCCCACCGGGCTCGAGCAGGAAGCTCTGGCCGTCACCGAACCGGAACTCAATCCGCCCAGAGTGCACGAAGTAAGTCTCCTCCTGCTCGTCGTGATAGTGAATGCCGGACTCGTATCCGGGTGGCAGCACGAGCGCGTTGATTCCGAACGCCGTCACCCCGAGCTCGCGCCGGATCTTGCGAAAGCCATAGCCCTCGCCCATGTCATCGAGGCTCGATACGACGTAACCCGGCTCACTCATGGCCTGCATGCTAATGGCCCGAGACCGCGCGCGGCATACTAAGGGGCGTGACGTCAGCGCTCCTTTCCGAGGCGCTCGCGCCGCTTCGTGCGGACCCGTCCCGCTCGGCCATCCTGTTCGACATCGACGGCACGCTGTCTCCGATCGTCGACCACGCGGCCGACGCACACGTGCCCGAGGGCACGCGACAGCTGCTGATCAGGATCGCCCGGCGTTTCCCGGTGACCGCGTGCGTCAGCGGGCGCCGTGCGTCCGAGGCCCGCGCGATGGTCTCGATCGGCTCGATCACGTACCTCGGCTCCCATGGCGCCGAGCTGCTGCGGGCGGGTTGGACCGAGCCGGTGATGGATCCCGAGGTGAAGGATTGGGCCCGCCGGATCCACGAGTTCGGCCGCGAGGCCGACACGGCGGAGGTGCGCCGCCACCGCGTACGGCTCGAGGACAAGGGACCGATCATCGCCTTTCACTGGCGCGGAGCTCCCGATGAGGATGCTGCGCGGGCGACGGTGGAGGAGATTGCGCAGCGAGCTCAGGAGAACGGATTGCGGACTCATTGGGGGCGTAAGGTCCTCGAGGTGCGCCCGCCCGTCCGAATCGACAAGGGGGCCGGCATCGAGTCGTTTCTCTCCGGCCTCGACGTCAACTCCGCTCTGTACGTCGGAGATGACGCCACCGACCTCGATGCGTTTCGCTCGCTCTCGCAGCTGGTCGAGGCCGGCGATCTGAAGAGTGCGGTCCGGGTCGGTGTGAGCTCCGACGAGGGTCCGTCCGCGATCACGGCCGAGGCGGATATCGTGGTCGACGGACCGGGGGGCGTGCAGAAGCTGCTGGCGATGCTGGCCTCGGACGACGACGACTAATGCGCTTTCCCGATTTCCTTCGCACCACGGTGCTGATCAGTGCAGCGGCGGCCACGGTGCTGGCCGCGGTGACGCTGGCGGGCGTGAACGGAAACGGGGACACGCTCGTGCTCGAGCTCGGCGGTGGCTGGTGGCTGATCGCCGCGCTGATCGGGCTGTATCTCGGGCGCCGGGCATCGACCAACCCTCCGATCGCGGCGCTTCTGGCCAACGCCCGCGTGCAGGCCTCGCTGCCCGAGCTGAACCCGGCCCGCGCCGTGCTCAATCGCCTCTGGCCGCTGCTCGTCTCGACCGTCGGCGCAGGCGCGCTCGCGTTCACGCTGCCGCAGGTTCCCGCGGTGGCAACCGGGTTCGGGATCATCTGGTCGCTCGCGTGGCGCCGCCAGTCGTCCGCAGTGACCGCGATCGAGGAGCGCGACGGGGCGCGGTTCTACGTCGAGCGGACATCGCCGCTGCATCCGATCAAGCTGGTCCGGACCCCGGGGTTCCGCAGCAACCTGTTTGAGCTCAACGGCGCCTCCGGCCGCACGCGCGTCCGACCCCGCGCCTGAGCGACGTGGCCCCGAGCGTCGACGTTCTCGTCGTCTCCTGCGACAGCACACTCGGCTGGCGCGCCGCTGCCAACGAGCTCGCCGACGCGTTCGGCCGCGCCGGCGCGACCGTGCAGCGAGCCACGACGGGGCCCGTGCCGACGGTGCGGACGTTCATGTACACCGACTACGTGCAGGCGCGGGCGGCGGCCGAAGCGGCCGAGAACGCTATCCCCGCGCACCGGCCGCGGGCGGTCGTCTACTGCTCGATCATCTCGACGCTGTTGTGGCCGGCCCCCGGGGTCGTGTGGCTGGACACGCTCACAGCCGAGAACCGGCCGGGTCGCCACGGGCTCTGGCAGCGGGTCGTCGAGCGACGGCGGCTGGCCGAGGCACAGCTGGTACTGACGATGAGCGACCGCTCCCTCGCCCCGGTCCGCAATCCGCCCGACAGCATCGTCGTCCCGACGCCCGTCGATCCCTCCGGACCCCCGGCGCCGGAGCGCGACAAGCTGATCCTGACCTATGCCGGCAACCCGGAGAAGAAGCGAATCGAGTACGTGCTCGAGACCTGGGCGAGGGCCCGGCGCCCGGGCGAGACCCTGGTCGTGGCGGGGGTCGACCATCTCCCGCACACGCCCGAGGGCGTTGAGGTGGCCGGCCGGCTGAAGCCGGACGAGTACCGGGCGCTGCTCCGGCGCACCCGGGTGTTCCTCGCTGCACCGCGCCGTGAGGATTTCGGGATCGCTCCGCTCGAGGCGCTGGCCGACGGCTGCATGCTGGTGACCACGCCCGCACCCGGCCCGTACCCCGCGCGCGAGCTCGCGCGCCGGCTCGACCCCAGGCTCGTGGGTGAGGACCTGGTGGGTCCGATTCGGTCTGCGATCGACGACCCCCGGCCCGGTTACGCGGAGGCGGCGGCCGAGATGCTCGCGCCCTTCCGGCGCGCCGCCGTCGACAAAACAATCGCGCAACAAGTCCTGCCTAGACTGCTGGGTCCATGATCCCGGGCGGCTTCATCCCGAGCCCTCCCTCCAACGGCTTTTCCGTCGGCCCGTTCTTCTTTCACGCGTACGGACTCGCCTACGTCCTTGCGGTGATCGCGGCGATCGCGATCACCCGGCGTCGCACCGGGGACCCGAAGCTCGTGAACGAGGTGGCGCTGTGGGGATTCCCGGCCGGCCTGATCGGCGGGCGGATCTACTTCCTGATCACCACGCCGAGCCAGGTCCCGCCGCACTGGTGGGGACCGTTCGCGATCTGGCAGGGCGGTCTCGGCATCTGGGGCGGGATCGCCTGCGGGACGCTCGCCGGCCTCTGGGTCCTGCGCCGACGGCACGCCGCCATCCCCGCCTTTCTCGATGCGGCCGCGCCGGCCCTGCTGGTCGCGCAGGCCATCGGGCGCGTCGGCAACTACTTCAACCAGGAGCTGTTCGGCAAGCCGACCACGCTCCCCTGGGGCCTGCGAATCGATCTGGCTCACCGGCCGCCCGGCTTCGCCCAGTTCGGCACGTTCCAGCCGACCTTCCTCTACGAGATCCTCTGGGACCTGTCGCTCGCCGGCTTTCTCGTCTGGCTCGGCCGCACGCGCCGCGTCAAGGCGCCGGGGCTGTTCGCCCTCTACGTCGCCGGCTACTCCGGCTTTCGCATGTTCGAGGAGACACTGCGGATCGACTACTCAAACCACGTGCTCGGCTTCCGCCTCAACTTCTTCGTCGCGGCGGCGCTCTGCCTGGCCGGGCTGGTGTGGTTCGTGGCCATCCAGCGGGGCTGGAGGCTACGCCGCGGTGCCACCGCTCTCGGTCTGGCCTGGATTGCAGTATGGGCCGCGGGCTGCGGCTCCGCCGCGCCGACCGTTCAGCGTCGGGCGTACGTCCCGATCAGGGTCGCGATTCCGACGGCGGCGGTCCGGAGCTGGTCCGGCGTGAACCCGGTCCTCAGGTGCGACGGGCCTCCGAGCGCGCTCAGCGTAATCACGTAGTGGTGGGCCTTGCCCGCCGGGGGACAGGGGGGCGTGTATCCAGTCCGGCCCGTGCTGGTGCGACCGTCGACCCCGGTCGGCGCGCCGGCGCCCGGGCTGATCCCGGCCACGGCCCAGTGGACGAAGTCGCCGCTCGGCGCGTCTGGGTCGCGCATCACCAGGACGAGCTCCTTCGCGTTCCTCGGCACCCCGCTCCACCGCAGTGGGATCGCGGTGCCGGCACCGTCGCAGGTGTACCGGCGTGGGATCTGACCGTTCTGGCTGAACGCGGGGCTCGTGAGGTGAAAGCCGGCGGCGAGGTGCACGGCAGGAGCGGGGGCCGGGGTGGAGCCGGTCGCCGTGTCGGCCGTCGTCTCTTGGGCGGGGGGCGTGGAGGCCGTCGTGCTGGTCTTCGTGCCCGAGCCACCACACCCGGCGAGCGCGAGCGCAACCCCTCCGATCGCTGCCCGCCTCACGCCGCGAGCCGCTTGCGCGACCGCAGCGCCGAGAGCTCCGCCCACGGCCGCGTGTTCGCGACGTCTGACGCGGTCAGCCACGCGCGCCGCGCGGTGGCGATCCCGTAGCGGGCGACCTCGAAGCCCCGCACGCGGTGGGCGTCGCAGTTGATCACGATCGGCACGCCGGCGGCTGCGGCGGCACGAGCGCCCGTCTCGTTGAGATCACGGCGGTCCGGGCTGGCGTTGATCTCGAGCATCGTGCCGTTCTCAGCCGCGGCCCGGATCACCGCCTCGACGTCGAACGCGTAAGGCGGACGGCGCTCGATCTTCCGCCCCGACGGGTGTCCGAGCACATCGACCAACGGGTGCTCGATCGCGCGGATCATCCGCCCGGTCATCTGATCGGAGGGCATCCGGAACGATGAGTGCACGCTCGCCACGACCCAGTCGAGCTCGGCGAGCACGTCGTCCTCGTAGTCGAGTGTGCCGTCGGGGAGCACGTTGACCTCAGAGCCGGCGAGCAGCTCCAGCCCCTCGATCTCGACCGCTCGGATCCGCTCCACGTGCTCGCGCAGGCGGTCCGGCGAGAGGTCATCGCCGAAGCCGAAGCTGGCCGAGTGGTCGGTGATCGCGAGGTACTCATAGCCGGCGTCACGCGCGGCGATCGCCATCTCCTCGATCGATGCGGTGCCGTCCGAGGCGGTCGTGTGGCAGTGCAGATCGCCCCGCAGGTCACCGAGCTCGATCAGCTCGGGCAGCGTGCCCTTGGCCGCCGCCTCGAGCTCACCTCGGTTCTCCCGCAGCTCCGGCTCGATGTACTCGAGCCCGAGCAGGGCGTAGACCTCGTGCTCGGTTGCGCAGCGATGCGTCTCGCCGGTGGCGTCGTCGAGCACGCCGTACTCGGACACGTGCAGGCCCTTGCGCACGGCGGCGTCTCGTAGCGCCATGTTGTGCTCCTTGGAGCCCGTGAAATGCTGGAGCAGGTTGCCGAACTGATCGGGGGCGACGATCTTCAGGTCGATCTGGAGCCCGGTGTGAGTGCGCATCCGCACCCCGGCCTCGCTCGGTGTGCCGGCCGCCTCGATCAGGTCGAGCTCGGTCGCCGCCGTGGCGAGGGCGAGCGGATCGGTCGCGGTCACGATCACGTCGAGATCCTTCACGCTGTCCGTCATCCGCCGGGCCGAGCCACCCAGTTCGACGCGCTCCGAGGCCGGGTGGGCACGGAGCGCGTGGATCAGCGCCTCGCCGACAGTGAGCGCCCGGTCGAGCACGATCCGGGGGCGCTTCTCGCCGGCTCCCTCGGCTCGGGCCGCGGCGAGGATGGTCTCCTCGGCCTTGGGCCCAAATCCCTTCAGCGCCCGGATCCTCTGCTCCTCGGCCGCGGTCCGGAGCGCCTCGAGCGAGTCGATCCCCAGCTCCTCGTAGAGGCGCCGGGCGCGCTTCGGCCCGAGCCCGGGCAGGTGGGTGATCTCGATCAGTCCGGGAGGGAACCTGGCCCGCAGCTTGACCAGCGCCGGAATCGCTCCATCGTCGGCCAAGGACAGGACCTTCTCCTGGATGATCGCCCCGACCCCGGGTAGCTCGGTCGCCTTTCCCTGCCGCGCCAGGGCCGTGACCGACACCGGTGCGTCGCGCACCGCCTTGGCGGCATTGCGGTATGCCACGATCCGATGTATGACCGCCCCATCGAGCTCGTACAGATCGCCGAGCTCGTCGAGGGCGGCGGCGATTTCGGTGTTGGTGGGGTCCGGCATCGGCTCTCCGTAGGCTAGTATCACGGCGCGCTATACTTTTTGAAGTAATACCGACTGGAGATTTCAAGGAGCCCTGAACACATGGCTGGCACCGTCGCCGAAGTAACCGACAACAACTTCCAGGCCGAGGTCATCGAGTCCGACCTTCCCGTGCTCGTCGACTTCTGGGCCCCGTGGTGCGGTCCGTGCCGGATGGTGGCTCCCGTCGTAGAGGAGATCGCCAAGGAGCGCGAGGGCGCGCTGAAGGTCGTGAAGATGAACACGGACGAGAATCAGCAGACCGCGCTGACGTTCAACATCATGTCGATCCCGACGCTGATCCTATTCCGCAACGGGCAGCCGGCGAAGACCGTGATCGGCGCCTACCCGAAGCGCCGCCTCGAGGCTGAGCTCGAGCCCGCGCTGGCCTAGGTCGCGATAGCGACTCCCACCCTTAGCTCGCGCCCGTCGATCTCGACGGGCGCGGCGCCGTTTAAGGACTCGTAGCTGACCTCTGTGGCCAGCGTCTCGCCGGCGATGTAGTCCTCGTAAGCATGCGCGGCGCCGATCAGCTCCTCGTCGCCGTCCAGGGTGAGCACGATCCGGTCGCTGACCTCGAGGCCGGCGTCTCGTCGCGCGGCCTGGACGGCGTGGACGATCTCCCTCGCCCATCCCTCGCGGCGCAGGTCATCGTCGAGCTCGAGCTCGAGCGCGACCGCGTGGGATCCCTCGCGCTCGACCTGGTAGCCGTGGAGCGGCTTCATCGACACGAGCAGGTCCTCGGCCGTGAGCTCGTGATCCTGACCGCCGACCGAGACGGCGATCGGCCGGCCGTCTCTGAGGCCGGCTGGATCGAGGGCCGCGACGGCCGCGGCCACCAGTGGCATCTGCTTGCCGAAACGCGGGCCCAGCGTCCGGTAGTTCGGCTTGATCTCGGTCTGTCCGAGCTCGTCCGCGTCGGAGACGAAGCGCAGCTCGCGAACGTTGAGCTCTTCGCTGACCACGTCGGCGAGCTGCTCGATCGCCCCGCGCTCGAACCCGGTGGCGACGATCACCGCCGCCCGAAGCGGCTGGCGCACCTTGAGCTTGGCCTGTCCGCGGGCCGCGAGCCCGAGGCGGACGGTCTCGCGGGCGACGGCCATCCTGCGCTCGAGAGCCGGATCGCGCCCACCGGCCTTCGGGAAGTCGCACAGGTGGACGCTCGGCTCGGTGCCGTCGAGGTTGTCGTAGATCTCGTCGGACAGAAACGGGCAGAACGGAGCCAGCATCCTCGCCGTGGTGAGGAGGCAGGTGCGCAGGGTCGAGAACGCGGCCGGGTCGCCGTCCCAGAAGCGCCGGCGGGACCGGCGCACGTACCAGTTTGAGAGCTCGTCGACGAACTCGGCGATCGCGCGGCCGGCGACGGTCGCGTCGAAGTCGTCCAACCGTTCGGTGACCGTCTCGACCGTGCTCTGCAGGCGGGACAGTGCCCAGCCATCGAGCTCGGTGAGCTGGGCGGGCGCTTCGTCCGGTTCTCGGGGCACCTGATTGGCGTTCGCGTACAGCACGTAGAACCCGTAGGTGTTCCACAGCTGGAGCATGAACTGGCGCACCGACTCGCCGATCGTCTCGAGCGAGAACCGGTACCCGTCCCACGGGTGCTTGGAGGTGAAGAAGTACCAGCGGAAGGCGTCCGCTCCGTAGCGGTCGATGACCTCCCAGGGGACGACCACATTGCCGAGCGACTTCGACATCTTGCGGCCGTCCTCGTCGAGGATCAGGCCGAGGCAGAGCACGTTGCGGTAGCTCGAGCGATCGAACAGGAGCGTCGACACGGCGATCAGCGAGTAGAACCAGCCTCGCGTCTGGTCGAGCGCCTCACAGATGAAGTCGGCCGGGAAGCGCTCCTCGAAGTGCGTCTGGTTGTGGCGCGGGGCGTGGTACTGGGCGAACGGCATCGAGCCCGAGTCGAACCACACGTCGATCACCTCGGGGACGCGGGTCATCGTCTCGCCACAGTCCTCGCACTGGAAGGTGTGCTCGTCCACGAAGGGGCGGTGCGGATCGGGCAGTGGGCGGCCGCTCAGGCTCTCGATCTCGGCGAACGAGCCGATCGGCTTCAGGTGCCCGTTGGCGCACCGCCACACCGGCAACGGCGTGCCCCAATAGCGCTCGCGCGAGAGCGCCCAGTCGACATTGCCCTCGAGCCACTTGCCGAAGCGACCGTGCTTGACGTGCTCCGGGTACCAGTTGACGCTCTCGTTGGCGGCCAGCAGCCGGTCCTTGATCTCGCTCGTGGCGATGTACCAGGATGGCTTGGCGTAGTAGAGCAGTGGAGTTCCGCAGCGCCAGCAATGGGGGTAGGAGTGCTCGTAGCTCTCGGTTCGGAGGAGGCGTCCGCGCCTCTCGAGGTCCCGGACCAGGTCCGGGTCGGCGTCCTTGACCCAGCGGCCGGCGTATGGCCCGATCCGCTCGTCGTAGGTGCCGTCGAGGCGGACCGGATTGATGACGTTCAGGCCGTACTGCTCTCCGAGCCGGAAGTCCTCCTCCCCGAAGGCGATCGCCGTGTGGACCAGCCCGGTTCCGTCCTGGGCGGTGACGAAATCACCGAGCAGCACGGTGTGACCGCGCGGGCCGTACTCGGATCCGGGGATGAAAGTGAACGGCGGCTCGTAGGCGACGCCCTCGAGCTCGGAGCCGGGGAAGCTCGAGAGGATGTCGGCGCCGTCCGGCAGCACCCGCTCGAGCAGCGCCTCGGCGAGGATGTAGACCGGCCCCCCGTCGGATTGCGCCCGCACGTAGGTCAGGTCCGCGTCGACTGCCACCGCGGCGTTTGACACGAGCGTCCACGGCGTCGTCGTCCAGACGAGCAGCTCATCGCCCTGGCGCGCCGCGCCATGGTCGGCCAGCACCGGCAGCCGTACGTAGACCGACGGGTCGATGACGTCGCGGTACACGTCGGGCTGGCCGAGCTCGTGGCTCGAGAGCGTGACCTCGTCCCGCGTGCAGTAGGGGACGACCTTCAGCTTCTCGTACAGCAGGCCCTTGTCGAAGATCGTCTTGAGCGCCCACCAGACCGACTCGATGTACTCGGAGTCGAGCGTCCGATATGCGTCGTCGAGGTCGATCCAGAAGCCGATCCGCTCGGTCATCCGGTTCCAGTCCGCCACGTGGCTCAGCACCGTCTCCCGGCAGCGGGCGTTGAACTCGGCGATCCCGTAGCGCTCGATGTCGGACTTCGTCGTGAAGCCGAGCTGGGCCTCCACCGCGAGCTCGACCGGGAGCCCGTGGCAGTCCCAGCCGCCCTTGCGCTCCACATAGAAGCCCTGCATCGTCTTGTAGCGGGGGAAGATGTCCTTGAACACGCGCGCGAGGACGTGGTGCGAGCCCGGCGGGCCATTGGCCGTCGGCGGTCCCTCGTAGAAGCCCCACTTGGGCGCGCCCCGACGGCGGCGGACCGACTCGGCGAACACGTCGCGCTCACGCCAGCGCGCCAGCACCGCCTCCTCGAGCTCGGGGAACGAGGCTCGAGGATCTACGGGGCGGTGGGGCGCTCGCGCCTCGTGGTGGGCCTGCTCCGGTTCGGGGGGCGGCTGGTGTTCGGGGGACGGCATGGGCGCGGGATTCTAGGAGGCCCCGCCCGCCGTACGACTCAGGTGCGCCGTGCCGAGAACGTCTCTGTGTGTCCGGTGTACCCGAGGAGGATTTGGAGGGCGGCCATGGCGACCCGGACTTTTGCCACAAACCCGCGCCGCCCGGCCTGACCGAGGCTGGAAAGTCCCGGTCAGCGTGATTCTCGAGCCGCTCACACGATCGCGGACCCGAGTTTGTTGCATTTCTCCCGCCCCGGTCGCCACGGCCCTCCCGCGAGCAGACCCGCCTGAGGAGACCGGGCCTTCGAGCGGGAGTGCGTCAGCGGGAGCGGAGCGCGACCGCGGGCGGGACCGCGTCGCCGGCCGCCGGCCTCGCGGCCGCCGGTCGTCCAAGCCGCTCGAGCAGACGGTCGCGCGCCACGACCGGCGTCTCGCCGAGGCGAGACACGGTGCTCGCACCCGTGTCGGGCACGGCACCGCGGTAGTCGAACACGATCACCTCTTGCACCACGCCCCGGACGGCGTAGACCAGACGGCCGATCGAGTCGAGCGTCACGCGCCGGCCGGTGAGCACCACCGCGCGTGGATCGAGGGCCCTGAGCGCCCGACCGAGCTGCGCCGGCTCGATCGCGGGCGAGAGCATCAGGGTGCGCGACCCGGCGCGCCGCAGGATCAGCTCGAGCGCCTGGGCGTGCAGGGCGTCGATGTCGAGCCGGGCCGAGGCGTCGAATACCAGGATTCCGTCCGGCCGGTTGGCCGGCGGCGAGAGCCGCTTGAGCGCCGAAAGCCAGCCGGTGGCGTAGCGCCAGCCGAACTCGTACTCGGCGCTGTTGCGCTCGTCGGCGGCGTGTTCGACGACGCTCTCGAGCAGGACCTCCTCGATCGTCCGCTCGATCGAGCGGAGCGTGAGGCTCTCCTCGAGCAGCCGGTTGGCCTTCTCCTCATCGAACGCAGCGAACGCGCCGGCCAGGCGGGAGGAGGACGAGGGTCCCTCGCCGCGCTCGCGAGCAAGGGAGATGGCGGAGGACACGTTGTGCGTCTCCGCGAGAGCGAGCCGGAGCGACTCGATCTCGGCGAGCGCGTACTGGCGGTGACCGCCAGGTGAGCGATGGGGGCGCGGGAAGCTGTAGCGGCGCTCCCAGCTCCGAAGAGTGTTGGGGCTAACGCCGAGCATGACCGCGGCAGCATTCGTCCGAATTCCGTTCATTTGACGGGAGTTATCGAGGTATTGGAGAGGCAATGCAAGCCGCGCAACGAGGCTTGCGCCCTGCGAATTGCCCTGCAAATGAAGGAATCCGAAAGGGAGCGGCGAGGGATCCGGACGGGAGCGGCGAGCGAGGGCGAAGGTGGGCCATCAGGGGACGCGGCCCGGGACGATGGCGGCGTCCAGATGTTGGCGTAGCACACGAGCCCGGAACGCCGGGGCGGGTGTCTCAGTACTTCGGCGATGCGATCAGTCGAAGACGATCAGCGCTGCGCGCGGCGGCCCGCAGCTTGAGATCCGCGCCTTGAGCCTCACGCCGAACGTATTCGCCGGGCGTAGGTTGACGCTGCGGGTACCGGCGTCTCCGCGGGCGGCCCAGGTCACCGCCACGGCCAGGTTCTGCCCGTCCTGCGCCTCTGCATCGGCCGGCACGAGCAGCTCTGTGACATGCCGGTTGACGGCGTCGGTCTCGCGCGCGGCGAGCAACGACTCCGCGGCCTGCGAAACCGCGCACACCGACAACGAACCGTCCAGTACGACGAACGGCGCGCCGGGGGCGGGCGCGGCGTCGGCGGCGGCGTGGATGATCAGGCCGAGGCCGCAGGAACTGCACACCCGTGACTCGGTGTCGCCCTGCGGCTGCTCTCCACAGCTGCTGCAGAACGGAATCGTAGGCTCGGGATCTACGACCGGTGCCTGCACGAGCGACAGTGCAGCTCTGCGATTGGTTACTTCCATTTTCCTCTTGCCCCTATTGGTTTGACTGCGGGACCTACATGCTCGCGGTTCTCGCACGGCCCGGCAGCTCGCCCCCTGGGCGAGCCCTGGGCGTGGCCGGAATCGCACGCGTCGCCTGCTCAGCTTCGATCAGCTCGAGCAGGCGGCGCTGCGCCTGCCCCGGGCTCGGCGGAAGCATGCTCGTGCCCGTGGTGCGCATTCGGACGCGCTGATCGCCGCGTCGGTACACCACCACCGGCATCGCTCCCGCCGCAAGGCGGACCGCGTAGGCCCACCTGGCCACGGTGTCGTCTCCGAGATGCCCGCCGGCAAGCACGACGAGATTCGGACGATGCACCACGAGGGCGTCCCCGATACCAGAGACCCCCCGGGCCGAAAGACTCAGAACGTTGATTCCGGCGCGAACGCAGAACAGCTCGAGCGCGCGGATGTAGGGGGCGTCGCCATCGAGTTCGTCGCGCGACGCATCACCCACCACAATCGACACAGGACGGACCGGCGGAGGGGCCAGCCGATGTGCGCGCCGCAGCCAGTCGGCTCCCCAGTGCGCCGCGAACGCCCACGCGGCCGACTCGACGGTGTAGCGGCGCTGGACCTCCTCGAGCGTCGGGAGCAGAACTTCCTCAACGGACCTTTCTACGGAGCGTAAGGCAAGCGCAGCTTCGATGGCCGCATCTGCGCGATCTCTCTCATAAGACACGAGAGCACCGACGAGCGAGTTACTGTCCGCAGCCAACCCCTCACGCGCGCGGGAGACGGCGGAGGAGATCGAAAGGCCCTCTTGCAACGCATCTCTCAGAGAGGCGACTTCCCCGTGCGTGAACAGCCGGTGCTTACCGGGCGATCGCTGCGGTTTTGGGAAGCCAAAACGGCGCTCCCAGGCGCGCAACGTGTTCGGGCTGACGTTGAGCAACGCCGCCGCTTCGCTCGTCTTCAGATAACGCATGCAAAGAAAAGGTCGGTCCATATATTGCTATATGCGCGGCCCATGCCTAGAATTGCACAAGTTTTCGAGACAAACCTGTGCAAAAGCTGCACGGATTCAAGACGTGGATGTCATTTCGAGGTGGTACGGCGGATATCGGAGCTTACGAGCAACCGCTGATGTAGCGAGTAAACGCGCCGAAGTCCTGGCGACAAGAGAGAGACAGGTGGAGAGACAAATGCATTACAACGGCCACTAGAACGCTTCGGAGTTTGCGGATTGTCGGTCGCGCGGTACGCTGCGCGCGTGAGCGTTGACGCTCGCCCAAATGTTTGGCGCCAGCGGCTCGCGATCGGCGCCTCGGGGATCGGGGTTCTCGGGTGCATCGCGTGGGCCATAGCGGTCGCACCCGAGGAGCAATTCAGCAGCCTGACTGTCGTGCTCGGCGTCTATGCGGTCGTGGCGGGCCTCGGCATGGCGCAGATACCTGGCGGAAGCCGGTCAGTTTCCGCCGGGTTCATTGTCGACATGCTCGCCGCGGCCTTTGTGGGCCCGACGGCGGCATTCGGCACGAGCGTCCTCGGTGACCTGACGAGCAGTCGCGTCTACCCGACGCGGGGCCGAGCGCTGCTGATCAACATCTTCGCCAACGGACTGCCGGCGCTGGCGATCGCAACGATCATCCGCGCGATCGATCCGCCTCATCACGGCGTCGGCTTTTTCCTCCTGCTCGGTGCGCTCGCCTTCGCCGGCCTCGCGATCGGATGGCTGATCATCACGGTGCTGTTCTTCCTGCTCGACGGCGACCGCCGCGATCTGAACCTCCGCACCTGGCGCCAGCTGCTCCCGACCAAGCTGATCAACGTCGCGATGGCGGTTGCGGGCGCGGCGATCTACGTCCGCCTCGGTCTCGCCGGGATCATCTTCGCGTTTCTCGCGCTGGTGGCGTTCTCCTATCAGGCGAGGCTCGTGGCCAAGGCCGAGGAGCGCGCGCAGCAGTACGTCTCGCTCTCCTGGGGAGTGCTCGCCGGCCTGATGCGCTCGCTCGACATCCGCGACCAGCGGGCCGCGCGGCACGCCGCCGCGGTCGCGCGGTTCGCCCGCGACATGGCGAAGCAGGTCGGGATGAGCGAGGCGGAGTGCGAGCTGGCCCATACGGCCGGCCTGCTGCACGACATCGGCACGTTTGCCCTCTCGGACCGGGTGGCCGAGCGGGGACGCGCGCTGAACGATGAGGACTGGACCGCGATCCAGCGGCATCCGGAGCTCGGGGCGGACATGCTGAAGGACCTCGGCATGTACGGGCCGGTGGCGGAGATCGTCCTGGCGCATCACGAGCGAGTCGACGGGCGCGGCTATCCGCGGGGTCTGCCGGCCGAGGAGATTCCCGAGCTCGCGAAGATCATCTCGGTCGCCGAGGTGTACGACACGCTGACGGCGAGCGACACCTACCGCACGCGGATGAGCTCATTCGAGGCGCTGCGAGAGTTGCGGCGCGTCTCGGGCACGCAGCTGGACGAGCGCTACGTCGAGGTGCTCGCCGGCCTGCTCAGCGGCGAGGGCGTCGAGTACCGGCACGCCGATGCGGCCGATTTCGACACCGAGCTCGACATGGAGCGCCGGATCAAGGAAGCCGGCGCGGGCTAGCGCCCGAACCGAAACCGGTGCGTGAACTACGACGAGGTGCTGGGCGCACCGTTGCGCCCAGCCCTCGAATGCCTGCTCAGTGCGCCAGGCTCAGCTGGCGACGCTGTGGCGAGTGTCGTCCGTGTCACGCTGCAGCGAGCCGATGAACTGATCGATCTGCTCGCGGCTAAAGCGGCGCTGGCCTCCGGGGGTGCGGTAGGACTGGAGGTAGCCCATGTCCGACCAACGGCGGATCGTGCCGAGCGAGACACCGAGGGCGCGCGCAGCCTGCGACGTAGACAGGCCGAGCGGGCTTCTGGTGATTTCGTCCATGTGAGCATTTCAACCCCTTTGGGAGGGTTGGGGAAGCTCCTGGAGCATTTGCACAACCTCGCTGGTCAGAAATCACACCAGCACGGTGGACTCGTGCGGTGTTGGACGGCCGCTGGCGGCGGAGCGTTGCTTACCAACGTGAAGACGGGCGGCGATGCGGGCTCGCGGTGGTGCTGTCCCCCGTGCTGGTGGAGGTGCCTCGGCCCCGACACCAAGAATGAGACGATCCAATCGTGAAGCTTCGTCTCTACCACCACCACGACGGCGCGCGCGTGGCCTATCGGGAGACGGGCACCGGCCCGGCCCTCACGCTCCTGCACTCGCTCGGCCTCTCGCACCGGGAGTGGGAGCCGGTGGTCGCGCCCCTGTCCGCACGCTTCCGGGTCGTCCTCCCCGACCTCCCACTTCACGGCGACTCCGAGGACCGGCCTCGCCACCCGTACACGCCCGACTGGCTGGCCGAGGTGATCGCGGGCTTCTGCCGCGAGGTGGCGGGCCCGCGCCCGCTGCTCGCCGGTCACGAGATCGGCGCCGAGATCGCGCTGCGCGCGGTCACCACGGGCCGGCTCGAACCGTCCCGGCTCGTGGTGATGTCCAACCGACTCCACCGCCGCGAGGCGTACAGCAGCAAGCGCGCGGCGTGGCGGATGGCGTGCAGCGCGGCATCGCTCCCGGGCCTCGACCGCCTCCTCTCGCACGGCGCCAAGGTCGTGTTCCGGCCGTCGATGGGAGAGCGGCTCTCCGCACAGCACAACCCGGCCGCCCGCGACCTCGTCCGCCATGCCTTCTCCGACGTCGGCGGCAACGGCAACCTCGCCCGCTCGTGGGCCAAGTTCGCCCGCCGCTGGCCGACCGAGGCGCAGCGCTACCTGCTCGACGCCTACCCACGCATCGAGAGCCCGGTCCTCCTGCTTTGGGCCGAGGATGACGACCGCTTCCCGATCGCCTGCCCGCAGGAGGCGCTCGACCTGCTCCCGGACGCACAGCTTCGGACCCTCCCGGGCGCCGGGTTCCTGATGGCCTACGACGACCCGGTGGGCCTCGCCCGCGAACTGATCGCGTTCTGCGGCTGAAGGCCCGGTAGCGTTAGAAGCAGACAACACATGAAACGGTGAAAGGACAGCCAATGGGCGTTCAGGAAACGGAGCAGCTCTGGGGGGGCGAAACCACAAAGGCGGTAGCGAATTTCCCGATCTCGGGGGAAGCCGTCCCGGCCCCCGTCCTGCACTGGCTGGGACGGATCAAGGGCGCCGCGGCGCGAGTCAACGCCGAGCTCGGATCGCTCGCCCCCGAGCTCGCCGAGCGGATCGCCGCCGCGGCCGATCTCATCGCCAACGGCGACTACGACGATCAGTTCCCGATCGACGTCTTCCAAACCGGCTCGGGCACGTCGAGCAACATGAACGCCAACGAGGTCATCGCCAACCTCGCCGGTGATGCGGCGCACCCCAACGACCACGTCAACATGGGCCAGTCGTCCAACGACGTCTTCCCCTCGGCGGTCCATCTTGCGGCGCTCGACACGGCCACCAACGACCTGCTGCCGGCGCTCGAGCAGCTCGAAGCCTCGCTGACTGCGAAGGCGACTGAGTTCCGCGACATCGTCAAGTCCGGCCGCACCCACCTTATGGATGCGGTGCCGGTCACCCTCGGCCACGAGTTCGGCGGCTACGCGGCGCAGGTCAGGCTCGGCGCACGCCGGGTCCGAAACGCGCTACCCCAGGTGGCTCAGATCCCGCTCGGCGGCACCGCCACAGGCACGGGGCTGAACACGCACAAGGAGTTCGCCACCCGTGTCCGCGCCCGCCTGACCGAGTCCACCGGGCTCGAGATCCGCGGACCCGAGGATCCGTTCGAGGCTCAGGCCAACCGGGACGCGCTTGTCGAGCTGTCGGGGGCCCTCAAGGTCGTGGCTGTGTCGCTGACCAAGATCGCCAACGACCTCGCGCTGATGGGCTCCGGTCCTCGGGCCGGTATCGGCGAGATCTTTCTGCCCGAGCTCCAGAAGGGCTCGTCGATCATGCCGGGCAAGGTCAACCCGGTGATCCCTGAGGTCGTCATCCAGGTCAGCGCCCAGGTGATCGGGAACGACACTGCGATCACGATCGGCGGCACTCAGGGACAGTTCGAGCTCAACGTCCGCGTGCCGTTGATGGCGCGGAACCTGCTCGAGTCGATCCGGCTGCTGGCGAGTACGTCGAGGATCTTCGCCAAGAAGTGCGTCGACGGAATCCGCGCCAACGAGGAGGGGTGCAAGCGCTCGGCCGAGTCCACCCTGGCCGCAGCGACGGCACTGAACCCTCACATCGGCTACGACAAGGGAGCGGAGATCGTCAGCGAGGCCGCGAAATCGGGCCGCATGCTGCGCGAGGTGGCGACCGAGATGGGCGTCGACGAGGAGACGTACAACAAGGCGATGGACCTGCGCAAGATGGCGCAGGGCAACCTCTAGCCGACCGGGCTCCCGGGCGGCCGGCGCGATCGACCGCCCGCCGCGCCCCGGGCGGCCGGCGCGACCGACCGCCCGCCGCGCCCCGGGCGGCCGGCGCGGCCGACCGCCCGCCGCGCTCCTACGAGGCCGCGATCGCCTGCCCGGCGAGCCGGCCGGTGAACACGCAGCCGCCGAGGAACGTCCCCTCCAGCGAGCGCTTCCCGTGCATCCCGCCGCCGCCGAAGCCGGCCGCCTCGCCGACCGCGTACAGGCCGGCGATCGGCGAACCGTCGGGACGCAGTACGCGGCTGCCGAGGTCGGTCTGGATGCCGCCGAGGCTCTTGCGCGCCATCACCGTCATCCGGATCGCGATCAGCGGGCCGGCGCCGGGATCCTCGATCGGCTGGAAGCGGCAGGTGCGCAGCCGGTCTCCGCGCCAGTGACGGAGCTGTTCGATCCGGCGCAGCTGGTCGTCGTTGAACAGCGCCTCGCCGCGCGCGATCGTGGCGTCGTAGCGCCGCACCTCGGAGCTCATCAGCGCGGCGTCGAGGGCATTGTCACCCGTCACCGCCGCCATTCGCGAGGCGAGCTCGTCCAGCGTCGCGCCGGTGACGAAATCGGGGCAGTGCTCGACGAAGTGGCGCACGAGTGTCGGCTTGCCGAGCAGGATGCTGAGCAGGAAGCGGACCGGCCGCTTCTCCCGGATCGCTGGGTTGTGCTGGGAGCCCGACACGTCGAGCTCGCGCCGAGCGATCTTCCAGTTGCAGATCATCCAGTAGTACTTGCGCTCGTCCTCGCACATCCGCTCGAGCGCGTAGCGGGCGTCGAAGCTCGGGATCAGCGCGGTCGGCCCGTACCGCCGGCCGGTCGGGTCAAGCACCAGCCCTGACCGGGGCGGGATCAGCTTCAGCCCGTGCAGCGGCCGCCGCGGCTCCGGGTGCCGCACTGCGTCGGCGTAGTTCCACATCCGCTCCAGATGAGTGATGTTGCCGCCGACGCGGCGCGCCTCCTCGTGCATCGCTCCGTCGGCGTAGTAGTGCGAGCCCATCAGGATCTGCTTGGGCGGGCTGCCCAGGTCCGGCGGCCAGTGGCGGCGGACGATGTCGAGGTTGCCGCCGATCCCCCCAGCCGCGATCACCACACTCGCCGTCCCGACCGCCGACGAGGAGCCGCCCGCCTCGGAGACGAACCGGACGCCGGCGACGCGGTCGCCGTCCATCAGCAGTCCATCCGCTCGGCAGCGGAAGCGGACCTCGAGCGCGGACCGGCGCGGGTGGCTCCGGATCGCACCCCACAGCGCGTCAACGAGGGCTTGGCCACAGCCCCAGGTCAGGTGGAAGCGCGGGACCGAGTTGCCCTCGCCTTGCACCCCACGCTCGGCCCAGTTGACGACCGGGAAGAAGCGAACGCCGCGAGCCTTGAGCCAGCTGCCGACATCGTCCCGCGCCCGGGTCACATACTGCTCGGCCCACCGCCGCGGCCACACGTCGTCGTCCCCGAAGCCGGCCATCCGCAACCAGTCCTCGAGCGCCACGTCGACGGTGTCACGGACGCGCGAGACCCGTTGCTCGACCGAATCGACCATGAACACGCCTCCGAACGCCTCCCGAGCCAGGCCGCCGACCTCGTGCTCGAAGCAGCGGTCGGCGAGGAGCACCTCACGGCCGAGGTCGAGCAGCTCGAGCGTGGTGGCCAGGCCGGCGAGGCCGGCTCCGATCACCACGACGTCCCGTGAGGTGTCGGTCACGGCTCAGGTTGCGACCGTCTCGGTGCCGAGCTCCTCGGAGATCGCGACGTCGATCGAGTAGTCGATCGGGACTACGATCAGCGACGGCACGTCCAGGGCAAGGGCCTGGGCCAGCCGCCGGGAGAACTCGTCGGCCGAGCCGCAGCGCCAGGCCGGCAGTCCGAACGCCTCGGCGAGCTTGACGAAATCGGGGTTCCCGAAGTCGACCCCGAAGTGGCGGCCGAACTTCTTGTCCTGCTTCCACACGATCGAGCCGTACTGACCGTTCTCCCAGACCACGTTGACGATCGCCGTGCGGAGTCGCTTGGCCGTCTCGAGCTCCTGACAATTCATCATGAAGCCACCGTCGCCGCTGACCGTGACGACGTGGCGCTCAGGGCGGACGAGCTTGGCGCCGATCGCGGTCGGCAGCGCAAAGCCCATCCCGGCGAGGCCGTTGGCGATCAGGACGGTCCCCGGCTCGTGGGCGGGGAACATCCGCCCGATCCACAGCTTGTGCAGACCGACGTCGGAGACCAGCATGTCGTCGGGGCCGAGCGCGTTGCGGATCTCCCAAAGCACGCGAGGGGGACGCATCGGGAAGTGGCCGTCTGAGCGGGCGTCGGCGAGTGCGCCCTGGACGACGTCACGCAGGCGGGTTGAGCCGGACACGGGTGAGCCCCGCTCGCAGCCGGCGGCCAGCCGGGAGAGGACGTGAGCGATGTCGCCGATCAGCTCCACCTCGGGGATGAAGAACTCGTCGATCTCGGCCGCGACGCTGTCGATCACGATGATTCGCTTGTCCCCGTTCGGGTTCCAGTGCTCGGGCGCGTGCTCCACCAGGTCGTAGCCGATCGCCACGACCACGTCGGCGTCCTCGAAGCCGGCCATCGCGTAGTCGCGTGACTGCAGCCCGACGGTGCCGAGCGCGTGCGGATCCTCGTAGTCCAGCAGGCCTTTGGCCATGAAGGTCTCGGCGGCCGAGATGCCGGTGGCGCCGACGAAGTAGCGCAGCGCACGGCCAGCGTGGGCGCGGATCGCGCCGTTACCGACGAGCGCGATCGGGTTCTCTGCCCCGGCGATGATCTCGGCCGCGCGCTGGAGCTCACGGACTCCCGGCTCCGGCTGCACCGGATCGTGGCGAGCCAGCGGTTTGGCGTCGAGCGGGCGCGCCATCACGTCCTCGGGAAGCTCGAGATGGGTGGCGCCCGGCTTCTCCGACTCGGCGACCTTGAAAGCCTTGCGGACGACCTCCGGCACGATCTCCGGGCTCGATACGCGAGCGTTCCACTTGACGATCGGCCGCAACACGCCGATAAGGTCGATGTACTGGTGCGACTCCTTGTGCATCCGCTCGAGGTCTGACTGACCCGTCAGCGCAACAAGCGGGGCGCGATCGAGGAACGCATCTGCCACCGCAGTCGTGAGATTGGTGGCTCCAGGGCCCAGCGTGCCGAGGCACACGCCGGCGCGGCCGGTCAGCCGCCCGATCGCGTCGGCCATGTACGCGCCGCCCTGCTCGTGGCGAACCGGGATAAAGCGAATCGAAGAATCGGCCAAGGATTCGTTCAAATCGAGTGTCTCTTCGCCCGGAATACCGAATACATACTGAACCCCTTCGGCCTCCAGGCATTCGACGAACACATCAGAAGCTTTGCGCTCGGGCATGGCAGCAGCCTATCTATCCAAAACCGTACGCTCGCAACCGTGGCGTGTCCTCGGCGTGCTGCTTGCCGTCGCATTCCTGCTCACGGCGACCGGCGCCCGTGCCGCGACGATGTTCTACATCCGCGGCGGTGGCGACGGCCACGGCATCGGGATGAGCCAGTACGGCTCGTACGGGTACGCGCTGCACGGCAAGCACTATCGCTGGATCCTGGCTCACTATTACCAGGGGACTCAGCTCGGGCACACGAATCCCAACCGCATCGTCCGCGTGCTGCTCTCGACCGGGTCGGCGGCGTTCAGCGGCGCGACGACGGCGGATAGCAAGCAGCTCGGACCCGCCCGGACGTATTCGGTCACCGCCAACGCTGACGGCACCCTCGCGCTCCACAACCAGGCGGGCAAGAAGATCGCGAGCTTTCCCGCTCCGCTCACGGTCAGTGGTAACGGCCCGCTCGATCTCGTGGGCGTCGGCACCTACCGCGGCTCGCTCGTGTTCCGCCCCGACGGCTCGGGCGGGGTCGAGACAGTGGAGGCGGTCGGGCTCGACGACTACGTTCGCGGCGTGATCTCGGCCGAGATGCCCTCGGGCTGGTCGCCCCAAGCGCTCGACGTCCAGGCCGTCGCGGCCCGGACCTATGCGATCACCACCGACGTCTCGGGATCGAACTTCGACCTGTATCCGGACACGCGCTCGCAGATGTACCGCGGCGTCGCGGCCGAGACCGCGTCGACCGACGCGGCGGTGGCGGCGACAGGGGGTCAGGTCGTGACGTACGCCGGCCGGCCGGTGGTCACCTACTTCTTCAACAGCTCCGGAGGCCATACCGAGAACATCGAGAACGTGTGGCCCGGCTCGACTCCCGAGCCGTGGCTGAAGGGCGTACCGGACCCGTATGACGGCGCCGGGGGAGATCCGTACCATCGCTGGGGCTCGGACCTGAGCATGGCGAGTGCATCGGCGACGCTGCGGCGTTACCTCAAGGGCAGCCTGATCGGCGTCGAGATCACGAAGACTGGAAGCTCGCCTCGGGTCCTCACCGCCGAGGTGGTCGGGACCCGGGGTCGCGTGGCGGTCACCGGGATCCAGCTCCAGCAGGCCTTCGGGCTGCTGACCACCTACGCCGCGTTCACCACGATCTCGACCGTTCCCGGCCGCGCTGGGCCGCGCGGGGCGGCCGACGGTCGACTTCCGGACGGCTCGGCTCAGTCACAGGCCGTGGTCGCGCTGGTACCACTGGTCAACAACCTGATCTCCACGTCGGTCGAGGGATTGCACGGCTCGGTGTTCCCGGGCGTCAAGGGTGTCCGGGTGGCGATTCAGCTCCAGCATGGCACCCAGTGGCAGACGGTCACGTCCACGCGCACCGATTCCACGGGCGCCTATGACACGGCCCTGCCCGGTCGTGGCACGTACCGAGCCGTCTACCGCGGAGTCGACGGGCCGGCCATCCAGGTCAGCTGAAGCACTACCCTCCGGCGGGTGGCTGGCCCGCTGCTTGTAATCGACGCTCCGTTCCTGCTCTACCGCTCGTTCTTCGCGCTTCCCGACTCGATCACCGGGATGGACGACCATGCGGTCAACGCGCTGCTCGGCGCGACCAACGCCACGTTGCGAGTGGCGGCCGACCAGGCGCCGCGGGCGATCGTCATGTGTTTCGGGGCCGAGGCCGCGACCTATCGCGTCGAGCTGTACCCCGACTACCACGCCGCACGCCCACCGGTCCCCGACCCGCTCGCCTGGCAGTTCGAGCAGGCGCCGCGATTCTTCGAGGCCTTCGGCTGGACGCACATGACGAGCGAGACGCTCGAGGCCGACGACCTGCTCGGCTCGCTGGCGAGGATCGAGAACGAAGCCGGTGGCGAGACGATGATCCTGACCGGGGACCGGGACATGTACCAGTGTGTCTCCGAGCGCGTGAAGGTCTGGTACCTAAAGTCCGGAACCACCGGCTTCGAGGAGGTCGACGCCCGGGAGGTGCGCAAGCGCTACGGCATTCCGCCCGGCCTCGTACCCGACTTCATCGCACTGCGCGGTGATCCGTCGGACGGGCTTCCGGGGGCGCCCGGAGTGGGTCCGAAGACAGCCGCCGAGCTGCTCGAGCGCCATGGCTCGCTCGAAGCGGCGATCGCAGGGGCGATCCACGAGCGTCCCCGCGTCACGGCCGCGCTGAGAGAGAACGCGGACGAGCTGCGCGCGTTCAAGGACATCGCGACGCTGCGCATCGTCCCGCTCGAGCGCCCGCGGGACCGGGCGACCGATCTCGGTGCGGGCGCCGCGATCGCCCGCGAGTACGGCCTGAACCGGCTGTCCGAGCGTCTCGAGAATGCAGATCAGTTGAGCGATCTGTAGAAGGCTGGGTATGAGGGCGATCATGCGTCGTGTTCTCGCCCTGCTGCTCGTGGGCTCGCTGACCGTGCTGCTGCTCATCGTGAGCGGGTCGAATGCCCGTTCCGGCGCGGTCGCCGACACCGGGGCTCGGGGCGCGGGCGCGGCGGCCACGACGCCGCCCCCTGGCGCGATTCCGCTCACCGACGGCTGGAGCTACCTGCCCGATCCACAAAACGTGGGGATCGCCCAGAACTGGGGCGCAAGCGGGGCTCCCAGCACTGGCTGGCAGCCGGTCAGCTTGCCCAACGACTTCAACCCGACCGTCTCGCCGGCCGGCGACCGCGGCACGGTCGGCTGGTACAGAATCGAGTTCACCGGCCCCGCGCAGCCGAGGGACCGCTCCTGGGCGGTCCACTTCGAGTCGGCCCGGCGCAACACGACAGCGTGGCTGAATGGCTATGAGATCGGCGGCAACTCCGATCCCTACGCCTCGTTCACGCTGTCAGCTCCCACGCTCAGGCCGGACGGCACCAACACGCTGGTCGTGCGCGTCGACAACATCAAGGGCCGCGGCACCCTGCCGGAGGACTGGTGGAACTGGGGCGGGATCACGGGTCCGGTGGAGCTCGAGCCGCAGGGACGGCTGGCACTCGAGAACCTCGGCGTGATGCCGAAGCTGAGATGCAGCTACCGCTGCGGGCAGCTCGTCGTGCAGGGCACGGCGGTGAACCGCTCGGCGATCAGGCTGCGGCCGACGCTGGTGGTGCGGGTGACCGACCCGGCCGGCCATGTGACGGCCACACGGTTCGCGCTGCGAGCTCTGAGGTCAGGAGCGTCGGACTCGGTCAACATCACGGTACGTCTGCACGGCCGGCCCGACGTCTGGTCACCGCACAGCCCGGCGCTCTACAGCGCCGAGGTAGACCTTGACGCCGGCGGACGGGTGGAACAGGCGCAATCGCTGCGCGTCGGCATGCGCAGCGTGCAGGTGCGCGGTGGGGTGCTGTATCTGAACGGGCGCCGCCTCTGGCTGCACGGCGCCGCGATCCACGAGGACCTGATCGGGCGCGGTGCCGCCCTAAACGACGGCGACATCGACACGATCGTTTCCGAGCTGCGCGCGGTCGGGGCCAACGTCACCCGCGCCCACTATCTGCTGAGCCCGCGCCTGCTCGATGCGCTCGACGCTGCCGGGATCATGGTCTGGGAGCAGGCTCCGGTTGATCACGCCGACAGCGCCCTGCGCAGCGGTGCCGGCCGACGGCACGCGCTCGCGCTGCTGCGCTCAACCCTGCTCGGAGACCGCAGCCATCCGTCCGTCATCGTCAACTCGGTTGGCAACGAGCTCACGCCGAACCCGGACGGGACGGCCGGGACGCTGAAATACCTGCAGCAGGCGATCCCGCTCGCGCGCAGCACCGATCCGGCCGCGAGCGTCGGCCTCGACACGTACTGCTACACCGGCTATCCGAAGCAGCGGATCTACTCGTCGCTCGACGTGCTCGGGATCTCGAGCTACTTCGGCTGGTACACGGGCCCCCGGCGCCACTCGATCGCGAACTTCAGTGAGCTGCGGCCGTTCCTGCGCCAAACCCACTCGCGCTACCCCAGTCAGGCGATCGTCGTCTCCGAGTACGGGGCCGAGGGACTCTACGACGGCCCGGCCGACGTCAAGGGAACCTACGAGTTCCAGTCCGACTACGTGAGCCGCACGCTCGGAGTGATCGACCGACTGTCGTTCATGAACGGCTCGATCTATTGGACCCTGCGGGAGTTTGCCGTGAGCCCGGGATGGACGGGCGGCGTGCACCTGCCTGCCGGCGAGGAGCCCGACGGGCTGCACCACAAGGGGCTGCTCGCCTACGACGGGACCCCGAAGCCGGCGTTCAGTCTGGGCCAGCAGCTGTTTGGACAGACGCCGTCGTTCGTCAGGTGAGCGCTCAGGGCGTGAACTTGACCGTGATCACATCGCCGTCGGCGACCACGTAGTCGCGTCCCTCGAGGCGCAGCGTGCCGCGGTCCCTCGCGCCGGCATAGCCACCGGCCGACACAAGCTCTTCCCACGGAACGACCTCCGCGCGCACGAACCCACGCTGGATATCGCTGTGGATCATCCCGGCCGCGTGCCACACCGACATCCCGCTCCGCAGGTGCCAGCTCTGGGCAGGCTTGTCCTCCCCCGCGGTGAAGAAAGCGATCAGCTTGAGCAGCTCGAACGCGCCGCGGACGACGGCGGCCAGCCCGGACTCGCTGAGGCCGAGATCGGCGCGCATCGCCGCCGCGTCGGAGTCGTCGAGCTCGGTCAGCTCGGATTCCAGCCGGGCCGAGATCGCCACCGCCGCGGCCCCGTGGCTGCGCGCGTGCTCGGCGATCGCCTCCGGCACCACGGTCGAGCCCTCCTCGACGTTGGCCACGAACAGCACCGGCTTGGCGCTCAGGGGCTGGAGCAACTGCATCGCGTCGGGGGCGTCGGCCAGCGGGGCGACGGTGCGTGCCGGCTTGCCGGCCTGCAGCGCCTCGATCAGCCGCCTGAGCCACTCCGCCTCGGCGATCGCGTGGCGATCGCCGCTCTTGGCCGTCTTCGCGACCCGCTCGAGGCGGCGCTCGGCCTGCTCGAGGTCGGCGTAGATCAGCTCGGTCTCGATCGTCTCGACGTCGGAACGCGGATCGACCCGCCCCTCGGGGTGGACGACGTTCGGGTCCTCGTGTGCGCGCACGACGTGCACGATCGCGTCGGTCTCGCGGATGTTGGCCAGGAACTGGTTGCCGAGCCCCTCGCCCTTGTGGGCGCCCGCGACCAGCCCCGCGATGTCGTGAAAGGCGATCGTGTCCGGGACGACCTTCGAGGCGCCGACCGTTGCCGCGACCCGGTCGAGCCGTGCATCGAGGACCGGGACGACCGCGATGTTGGGCTCGATCGTCGTGAAGGGGTAGTTCGCGGCCTCGGCCGCGACGCCGGTCAGCGCGCTGAACAGCGAGGTCTTGCCGGCGTTCGGAAGGCCGACGATCCCGACCTTCATCGCGCCAGCACCTTCGCGGTCGCCGTGCCGAGGGCCGCTCCGGCGACGACGTCGCTCGGATAGTGCACGCCGAGATACGGCCGGCTCAGTCCGAATAGGAGCGCCGCGGCGTAGAGCGGCACCGACGGCGCCAGTCCGCGGTAGGCCCGTGCCCCGGCGAACGAGGTCGTGGCGTGGGCGCTCGGGAACGACAGCCGGGAGACGGTTGGCGTCAGCGGCGGCAGGTCCGCGAGCTCCGGCCGCCTGCGCCGGATCAGGAACTTCAGCGCCTGGTTGAGCACGTACGAGGCGGCGACGGTCCGCGCGCCGCGTAGCCACCGCGAGCGGCGACCAGGGTCAGCGCGGTCGATCACCGAGCCGGCGATCCCCAGTGCGATCCAGCACGCTCCGTGCTCGCCGAGGCGAGAGTACGCGGACACGGTTCGCTCCGCAGCGGGAGTGTGACCACGGCGCCGGGCCAGCAGGAGCAGGCGCATGTCAAGTCCGGAAACGGGCACGGACCGGGAATGTACGGATATCTACGGTCTCGCACCCGGGGCAAATACGGTGGCAGGAGGCGATCGGCGCGGGGATCATGCCCTCACCCCCGGAACGGAATCCAGGACCGGGGGCTCTCCGCAGTGCTGGTCGCGCGCCGTCCCCCTGCCCGGCGCGCGATCACAGCACTGCGCCTGGGGTTCGGGCGTTCCGGCGTTCTCAGGTCCCGAAGCCGACCCGGTGCTCTTCGTCGTCGACGAGCACGTAGACGATCCGGGTGAGGTCGAGCGCCACCGTCCCGTCCTCCGCGGTCATGTCGTGCCAGCCCTCGGAACCGAGCGCGTTGCGCAGCCGGCTCAGCTCGTCGGGCGCGACCCGGGCGGACAGAACCTGGCCGCCGATGAATCCGACGCTGATCTTCTGGGGTCTCTCGTCAGCCATATCAGTGGTGCTCGGCGGGCTGAACGATCTCGGTCAGCACGCCTCCGGTCGATGCGGGGTGTAGAAAGGCTACGCGCGAGCCGCGGATTCCGTTGCGCGGGTCCTCGTCGATCAGGCGCAGACCGGCGGCGGCGAGCCTGGGCAGCGCCTCGTCGATGTCCTCGACCCGGTAGGCGATGTGGTGCAGGCCCGGCCCCTTGCGGGCCAGGAACTTGCCCACGGGCGTGTCCTCGCCGAGCGGCTGGAGCAGTTCGATGTGCCCGTCGCCGACGTCGAGCAGCGCTGCGTCCACGCCCTGCTCGGCCACGGTCTCCCGGTGCACGAGCTCCATTCCGAGGGCATCTCGGTACAGAGCCAGCGCGGAGTCGATGTCCTGCACCGCGACACCGACGTGATCGATCACGGTCAGCATGGGGCGCGGGAGGATACTCGCGGCGAGCCGCTACGAGCGCTCGGGCGGCGGCTCGGCCGTGGCGGCCGCGATTCCGATCTCGCCGCCACCCATCCGCGGCGGCGCCGCGGCCGGCACCCCGTCCATGATCCGGTCGATGTCCGAGCGCTCGAGCACCTCGTTGGTGAGCAGCGTGGCCGCGAGCTTGTCGAGCTCAGCGCGGTGGCGGCTGATGATCATCTGGGCGCTGCGGAAGGCCTCGTCGGCGAGGTCCTGGACCTCGGCGTCGTGGACGCGGCGGGTGGCCTCCGCCGAGTCCGCGGCGACGACCTTGAGCGAGGTGACCCCGGTCCCCATCGCGTAGTCGTGGACCATCGCGTGGGCGATGTCGGCCACGCGCTTGAGGTCGTCGGAGGCGCCCGTGGTGATTGAGCCGAACACGATCTGCTCGGCCGCGCGCCCGCCGAGGAGCATGGTCATGAAGTCGATCAGCTCCTCGCGGGTCTTCAGATAGCGATCCTCCTCGGGCAGGTTGAGCGTGTACCCGAGGGCGCGCCCGCGGGGCACGATCGAGATCCGGTGTACACGGTCGACCGACGGCAGCAGCTCGCCGCACAGGGCGTGCCCGCCCTCGTGGTAGGCGACGACGCGCTTCTCATGGTCGGTCAGGGCGCGGCGCGACTGCATGCCGGCCACCACCCGCTCGAGCGCGGCGTCGAAGTCGCACATCATCACGGTCGAGGCGTTGCGCCGTGCGGCGAAGATCGCCGCCTCGTTGCAGATGTTGGCCAGATCAGCGCCGGTCAGGCCGGAGGTCTGCCGCGAGATCAGCTTGAGGTCGACGTCCTCGGCCAGCGGCTTGTTGCGCGAGTGGACGGCGAGGATCCGCTCGCGGCCGCCGACGTCGGGCGGGGAGACGAAGATCTGGCGGTCGAAGCGGCCGGGTCGCAGCAGCGCCGGATCGAGCTTCTCGAGCAGGTTCGAGGCCGCGACGACGACCACGTCCTTGCGCGCGCTGAACCCGTCCATCTCAACGAGCAGCTGGTTCAGGGTCTGGTCGCGTTCGCCGCTGATGTCCATGCCGCGGTGGCCTCCGACCGCGTCGAGCTCGTCGATGAAGACGATCGCGGGCGCATGCTTGCGTGCGATCCGGAACAGCCGCCGGATCCGCGCGGCGCCGAGGCCCGCGAACATCTCCACGAATGAGGCGGCCGACTGCGAGTAGAAGGTCGCGCCCGACTCGTGGGCTACGGCCTTGGCGAGCAGCGTCTTGCCCGTCCCGGGAGGTCCGTGCAGGAGGATCCCCTTCGGCACCTTGGCGCCGAGGTCACGGAAGCGCTTGGGCTCGCGGAGATAGTCGACGACCTCCCGCAGCTCCTCCTTGGCCTCGTCGGAGCCGGCGATGTCCGACCAGCCGATCGACGGGGAGGCCTCGGGCTTGATCTCCACCGGCTTGGTCTTCGGCATGAAGCGCATGAGCGCGAACACGGCGATCACGAGCAGGCCCATGAACAGGATGGGCAGCCAGTGGAGCATGAACGTCTGAACGTCAGGCTCCCAGAGGAAGTTCGCGAACGGCATGCGCCTAAACGCTGTCATCGGCAGACGCCCGCATTCACTCAACCCTCTCGAGTCTCGGATTCGGTGCGAATTTACGTCCGGCCTTGGCGCACGGCCGCCCCTCGACGATCACGATGTCCGCCGTGTAGTCGTTGTCGCCGCGGATCAGCGAGGAGCCGACACCGTAGGCGTCGACGGGAACCCCAGCCGCCTCGAACTCCCGGATGCGCTCGGCCGTGAAGCCTCCGCTGGCGACGATCTTGATCTGTCCGAACCCGGCCTCGTCGAGCGCGTCGCGCACGTTGTGCACGAGTCGGGGGTTGACGCCGGTCGGCCGGAAGCCGCCCATCTGCTCGAACAGTGATTGGTCGACGAGCGTCTCCGAGGTGTCGAGACGGACTCCCCACAGCTTCGGTCCGAGCGCCTCTGCAACTTCGAGTGCAGTACGCACCGAGTCGTTGACCCAGTCGACGAGCACCGTGACGCTCATCTGCTCGTGGTAGTGCTCGGCGAACACCTGGGCCGCTTTCACCGTGTCGCCGTTATAGGCGGCGATCAGCCCGTGCGGAACCGTGCCCATCCCGACGCCTCCCCACCACGAGGCCTGAGCGTCGGTTGAGACACCGATTGCGCCCGCCACATGGGCGCTCCAGCCGTCACCGGTCTGAACCAGCCAGTGATCGTGGCGGGCGGGGAAGTAGAAGATCTGCTTGCCCCGGGCCGCCTCCACCACCTCGGACACGTTGCGCATGATCAACGAACGGCGGGCCAGCACCCCGAGGTACACCGTCTCCAGGTGCGCGAACAGGCTGTAGTCACCCTCGATCGTCATCACCGTCTCGCGCGGGCCGATGCGGTCGCCCTCGCGCAGCGCCTGAACGGTCAGCTTGTCCCACCCGGGCACCCACTTCTCGCCGTCGCGGTGACCCGAGCACAGCTTCAGGACCGCGAGCGCCTCGTCGATCCCGCCGAGCAGCGACTCCCGTTTCTGGAACACCTGCATCAGCACGCGCGGATGGCGGCCCTCCCGCTCGAGCAGTTCCTTGGTGTAGGCGAAATAGACGTCGGAGTAATACCCGGAGCGGATCCGATCGACCGGGAGGCGGAAGACCTCGGGCTCGATCCTCGTCGAGGTGTCCGTCGCCATGGGGTGAGTCTACGGTGGTAGGTTCCGCCACCGACGTGGCAGAACGCGACTTTCCGCACGCCTCAATCGTCGAAGGCCTCCGCTTCACCGCGCAGGTCGCCGTGCCCGGCGTGATCCAGGGGTTGTTCCGCCGGAGGCGCACGGCGACCCAGGTTGCGGCAAAGGTCGGTGCCGACGGCCTGGCGACTGGATTCGTGGCCGGGCTGAAGCGCAGCTACGGCGACGGGCCGATGTGGATCAGGGTGGTCAAGGACGAGGTGTTGCTGGTGCTCGGGCGCGACGCGATCCGCCACGCCCTAGAGCACGCGCCGGACCCGTTCGCCGCCGACCCCGAGCCGAAGCGCAGCGCGATGGCGCACTTCCAGCCCGACGCGCTGACGATCTCCCGCGGGGAGGACTGGGCGGACCGCCGGCGCTTTACGGAGGCGGTGCTCGATACGGCCCGCCCCGAGCACCGGCTCGCCGATCGGTTCGCGGCGGTCGCACGCGAGGAGGCGGCCGGCCTGCCGAGCGAGCTGGACTGGGAGGGATGGAACGAGGCCGTCCGGCGTGTGGCCCGCCGAGTGATCCTGGGGGACGGGGCGGGCGACGATGCGGAGCTTTCGCGAATGCTCGGCGAGCTGATGGACAAGTCGAACCCACCCGGCCGCGGTGATGACGAGCTGCTCGGTCGCTACACCTCGCGCCTCGAGCGTCACGTCGACGCCGGCGAGGCGGGCAGCCTGGCCAGCCTGATTGCCGACGCGCCCGTGACCGAGCGGACAGAACCCACACACCAGGTGACGCACTGGCTGTTCGCCTTTGGCGACACGCTCGCGATCAACGCCCTGCGCTGCCTCGCCCTGCTGGCCGTGTGCGACGCCGAGCGGGCCAGGGCGGCCGATGATCCGGACTTCCTCGAGGCGTGCCTCAATGAGGCGATGCGCCTGTGGCCGACCACCGCAATGCTCTCCCGGGCCACCGTCCGCGACACACAATGGAACGGCGTAGAGGTCTCCGAGGGCACGCAGGTCATCATTGTCAACTCGTTCAACCACCGCGACCGCGACGCGTTCCCTGACACCGCGGATCGATTTTCACCGGAGCAATGGCTGGCTGACGGAGAGGCGGCCGGGGACTGGAGGTTCAACCACTTCAGCCACGGGCCTCAGGGTTGCCCCGGGGCGGCGCTGGCGCTGCTGGTGGGGCGTGAGATGCTCGGCACCCTCGTGCGTGCTCGTGACGTGAAGCTGCTGGAGCCCGGGCTCGACGCGCGCAGGCCGCTGCCGCACTCGCTCGACTTCTTCTCGCTGCGCTTCGCGCTACCGCCGGCCTCCGGTTAGCCGCACCGCGCCTCGACCATCCCAGCTTCTCGTGCTACGTTCCAGGGGCGATGATCGTCACCTCTCGACCGTGACCGCATCACCCGCAGCCGCAGCCTGCTGAGGCGCTCCGCGGCTGCCCTGCTGTCCCGTCGTCCCGACCTGTCGAGAGTGTCTGATGAAGTCGTACCTGGGCGTTCTGCGCCACCCGAGTTTTCGAAATCTGTTCCTGGGCCAATCGGCCAGCGCGATCGGAGACCGCGCCGTCACCGTCGCCCTGGCGTTGTTCATCACCCAGCGCACGGGGTCGCCGACCGACCTCGGCCTGGTGCTGGGCGCCCAGACCGTGCCACTGGTGGCGCTGATCCTCTTCGGGGGAGTGTGGGCGGATCGGCTGCCGCGCCACCGGATCATGGTCGTCGCAGACCTGGCCCGGGCGGTTCTGCACGGAGTGCTCGCGGCGCTGATCCTCGCCGGGACGGTGCAGATCTGGGAGCTCGTGGTGATCGAGGCGGCGTATGGGGCCGCGCTGGCCTTCTTCCAGCCCGCCTACAGCGGGCTGCTGCCGCAGACCGTCCCTGAGGACATGATCCAGGACGCCCGCGCCCTGACCGAGTCGACCGCCAACCTTGCCTTCCTGGTCGGGCCGGCGCTCGCGACCGCGGTCGTGCTCGGGATCGGCGCCGGCGAGGCGTTCGCGTTCGACTCGGCCACGTTCATTCTCAGTGCGCTGCTCCTGCTGCGCGTCCATCCCCGGCCCCGCGGCGCTGCGGCCCCCGAGGCGTCGATGCTGCACGAGCTGCGCGCGGGCTGGCGCGAGGTGCGCTCGCGCACGTGGGTGTGGGTCACGATCCTGGTGTTCACCGGCGCGGTGATGACCGTCTACGCGCAGTGGTACGCGCTCGCGCCGGTCATCGCCCGCGATGTCTACGGCGGCGCTGGCTTCTTCGGCGTGCTCGAGAGCGTGGCCGGGGTCGGGGCCGTGTGCGGAGCGGTGGCCGGCCTCACCTGGCGCCCGCGGCGACCGCTGCTCGTCGGGATGATCCTGGTCCTCGCCTGGCCGATCCAGGACGGCCTGTTCGCGCTCGGCGCGCCGGTCGCGGTGGTTGTCGTGTGCGCGTTCGGGACCGGCTTCGGCTTCTCCCTACTGATGATCTGGTGGGAGACGGCGCTTGCGCGTCATATCCCGCCGGGCGCGCTCTCGCGCGTGAGCGCGTGGGACTGGATGGGCTCGCTGGCGCTGCTGCCGCTTGGCTTTCTGATCGCCGGCCCGCTCGCACATTCGTTCGGCGCGCGAACCGTGCTCGGGATCGGCAGTGTGATCGGGTTCGGGCTGCTGGCACTCGGCCTGCTGCCGCGAGCGACTCGAGAGCTGAGCGACCAGGACGGCCGGCGGCCGGAGGTCGAGCTGGTCCCCGAGGCGCGTCTCTCAGGCGAGCAGTTCGCGCGCCAGATCCGCGTAGAAGCTCGCAGCAAAGCCTAGGTCGCGGACGTCGATCCGCTCGTCCGCGTTATGGACGAGCGGTGCCGCCTCGAACAGGCTCTGGTGGCGCTGAGGGAAGAAGCCGTAGGCGACGCAATCTGGGAAGGCGGCGCGGAACCACCTCGAATCGGAGAAACCGGGCAGGATCACCGGCACGGTCGAGGCGCCGTCGTCGTTGCGGGCGATCCAGCCCTCGATCGCCGACATCAGCCTCGTTTCCGCCGGCGAGCCGTTGCCGCTGACCTTCTCGGTGAACTCGATCTCGTACTCGCGCGCGCGATCGCCCAGCACCTCCTCGATCCGCGCCATCGCGGTTTCCTCGCCGAGGCCGGGCGGCACGCGGCAGTCGACCTTCAGATACGCGCGGGACGGGATCACGTTGATCTTGTCCGAGGCGTGGGCCATGGTCGGCGTGAGCGTCACGCCAAGCATCGGCTCGAGGATCGTCAGGAGCTCGGGAGCGACCCGGCCGATGCTCGCCACTGCGCTCTGCGGATCGCCGGGGTCCTCACCGAGACCGCGGAGCAGGCCGGCGGGGCCGTCGGTCAGATCGTAGGAGGGTTGCCTCTCCTGCAGGCACTGGAGCACCGGGCCGAGCTTGAGCAGCGCGTTGTCGCCGGTCCGGGGCAGCGAGGCGTGGCCGGCGGCGCCCCGGGCGGTGAGCGTGAAGCGGAAGATGCCCTTCTCCGCGCAGCACACGCCGTAGCGCCTGACCCCGCCGAACTGGAAGTGCTCGCCACCGCCCTCGTTGATCAGCATGTCGCAGCGGACCTTGTCGGGGTGGTTGGTGCATAGCCACTGGGCGCCCCACTCGCCGCCGGTCTCCTCGTCGGAGACGAACACGAGCTTGAGGGTCCCGGACCGCGGGCGCCAGCCGCCCCGGGCAAGCGTCGCTCCGGACACGGCCTCGGCCGCCACCTGGGATTTCATGTCGAGCGCACCCCGCCCCCAGAGAAAGCCCTCGTCGACGTCCCCCGACCACGGGTCGTGCCGCCACTCAGCCGGCTCCGCCAGCACGGTGTCGACGTGCCCCAGGTACACGAGCGTGGGCCCGTCGGTCTCGCCCGTCAGGGTCGCCACGAGGTTCGCGCGATCCTCGGTTGCGCCGAGGATCTCCGTCTCGAACCCGGCCGAACTCAGGTACTCGGCCAAATACTCGATCGCCGGCCGCTCGTTGCCCGGCGGGTTGACGGTGTTGAAGCGGACCAGCCGTTGAAGGACCGCGGTGGTCTCCTCCTGAAGCTCATCCGTCATCTCCCCGCAGCCTAGCTGTCTCTAGGATGGGCCGCTGTGGCGGATGATCTTGCGCTTGCGCTCGAGCTCGCGGAGCTCGCCGACGCGCTCACCCTCGCCCGCTACCGTGCCGCCGATCTCGTCGTCGAGACGAAGCCGGACATGACCCCGGTCAGCGAGGCCGACACGGCGGTCGAGCGGGCGCTGCGCGAGCGCCTGGCCGGCGCCAGGCCCGCCGATTCGATCGTCGGCGAGGAGTTTGGCGTCTCCACAGCCCAGGACAGCTCGCGGCGCTGGATCATCGATCCAATCGACGGGACCAAGAACTACGTTCGCGGAATCCCAGTGTGGGCGACGCTGGTGGCCCTCCAGGACGGCGATGAGCTAGTCGCCGGCGTGGTCTCCGCACCCGCGCTCCAGCGCCGCTGGTGGGCGTCGCGCGGACAGGGTGCGTTCGTCGACGACCGCCTGGATGGATCGCCGCGCCGCCTCGGAACCTCGGGCGTCACCCACCTCGCCGATGCACAGCTCTGCGTCTCCGGTCTCGACGGCTGGGAGGACGCGCTGCGGCTCGATGCCCTGCTCGCCTTGGAACGCGCCTGCTGGCGCACGCGGGGCTTCGGTGACTTCTGGGGCTACATGCTCGTCGCCGAAGGGGCGGCCGAGATCTGTTGCGAGGCGATCGTCTCGCTGTGGGACCTGGCCGCGCCGAGGGTGATCGTCGAGGAGGCGGGTGGCCGCTTCACCGACCTCGGTGGGGTTGCGAGGGCGGACGGCGGCGACGCGCTCGCCACCAACGGGCTGCTCCACGACGAGGCGCTGGAGATCGTCGGCCGCGGCGGTTGAGGAACGGCGGCCGCGCCGGCGGCCGTCTGTGCCCTCATACTTCCGCTATGGAGCGTCTGTTCGGGAGCGACGAGACCGAGTCGGCCCGAGCCGGCGAGGTGCCGGCGCATGCGCCCCTGGCCACCCGGATGCGTCCGCGGACGCTCGAGGAGTTCGTCGGCCAGGACCGGCTCCTCGCCGCGGGCTCGGCGTTGCGCCGGGCGATCGAGGAGGGCCACCCGCACTCGATGATCCTGCACGGGCCGCCCGGCAGCGGTAAGACGACGCTGGCGCGGATCATCGCCGAGGCCTCAGGCGCGGCGTTCGAGGAGGAGAGCGCCGTGCAGGCCGGCCGGGCCGAGGTGAGGGCCGTGATCCAACGCGCCCGGGAGCGCCTTCGCACGAGCGGCACGACGACGATCTTCTTCCTCGACGAGATCCATCGCTTCAACAAGGCGCAGCAGGATGCGCTGCTGCCGGCGGTCGAGGACGGGCTGGTGACGCTGATCGGCGCGACGACCGAGAACCCGTACTTCGAGGTCAATTCGGCGCTGCTATCGCGCTGCCTCGTCTACGAGCTCGACGCGCTCGCGCCCGAGGATGTCCGGAAGCTGCTCGACCGCGCCGTGGCGCGCAACGAGTGCGGTCCCCGCCGTGTGATCGAGACGGCTGCCCTCCAGTTCCTCGCTGAGCGCTCCGGCGGCGACGCCCGCTCGGCCCTAAACGGGCTCGAGCTGGCCTGCGATGCCGCGGGCGACGGCGAGGAGGTAACGCTCGCGCACGCCGAGGACGCGCTCCAGCGCCGCGCCCTGCTCTACGACCGCCAGGCGGACCGGCACTACGACACGATCTCGGCCTGGATCAAGGCGACGCGCGGCTCCGATCCGGACGCATCGCTCTACTACCTGGCCGTGATGCTCGAGGGGGGCGAGGATCCGCGCTTCATCGTGCGCCGGATGGTTGTCCTCGCCTCCGAGGACATCGGCAACGCCGACCCGCAGGCCCTCGTCGTCGCCACCGCGGCCGCTGACGCCGTAGAGCACATCGGCCTACCGGAATGCCAGTTCGCGCTCGCCCAGGCCGCGATCTACCTGTCGCTGGCGCCGAAGTCCGACGCGGTCAAGCGGGCGGTGTTCGCCGCCCGTGAGCACATCCGCGAACAGGGGGCGGATCCGCCGCCGGCTCACCTGCGCTCCTCCACCCGCAGTGACGGCGGATACGACAACCCGCACCGCCATCCGGGCCACACCTCCGGCCAGGAGCTGATGCCGAACGGGGCGATCGGCGTGCGCTTCTACGACCCCGATCTTGCGGAGGCGGCGCTCCAGGAGCGGCTCGAGCAGATCCGAAGGGCTCGGGGCAGGGCGTAGGGCGGCTCGCGGCTGGGCCCTCGTCGCTGCGGTCGTTTCCATCGAGTTAGCGTTCACAAGACCTTGACGACGGGGAGATCGAAGCTACTACGCTGTAGGAAGTGGCTCTCAACCTCGATCCGACCGCGCTCGGCGCGCACTCCCACTCCCTGCCACGCGGACCCCGCGTGCGACTTCGTCTGGCCCGAAACCGGGACGCGGGCGCGATCGCGGTGCTGCTCGCCGATCACGGGCCGAGCCAGCTTGATCTGGCCAGGCTGGTCAGGGCCGATCCCAGACGTCGTGTGACGATCTGCGCCACGGCACTGCTCGGCGCGGCTGAGACGGTGGTCGGCGTGGGCTCGATCGAGGTCGGGATGGCCGAGCCGGACCTCTTGGCGGTCGACGCTGATCTGACCGGTGGTCTCGTGCCGCTGCTCACCGACACGCTGGTCCGTCGCGCGCAGGCCATCGCCGCGCGCAACGCGGCGTAGCTCGCAGAAGGACGCAGCCCCATCGCCGCGTGGTCGGCGGCCGCGGACTAATCTCTCCGCCGTGGACGTCGTCTCGGCGCCGGATCAGCTCCAGTCCCTAAATCCGGCCACCGGTGCGCCGATCGGATCGGTTCCGATCACGCGTCCCGAGGCGGTAGGCGCCGTGGTGGAGGCCGTCGCCACGGTTCAGCCGTTCTGGGCTCAGCTGACGCTGGGCGACCGCGCCCGTTACCTCGAGCGGGCGGCACAGGTGCTGATCGATGAGGCCGACGAGATCTGCGAGCTGATCGTGCGCGAGCAGGGCAAGCCGGTGAACGAGGCCTTCTCGATGGAGGTGCTGCCGACGATCGACGCCCTGCACTGGATCGCGCGGGCCGGCGTCGAGCTCCTCGCCGACGAGAAGATTCGCATGTCGCAGGTGTTCCTGCGCGCCAAGAGCTCCGCCTTCACGTTTGAGCCACTGGGCGTGATCGGCGTGATCTCCCCCTGGAACTATCCGTGGAGCATCCCCTTCGGCGAGGTGGCGCTCGCGCTGATGGCCGGCAACGGCGTTGTGCTCAAGCCCGCGTCGCTGACACCCCTGGTTGGCGAGCGGATCGCGAAGGTGTTCGAACGTGCCGGGATCCCGGAGGGGTTGGTGCGGGTCGTCCATGGCCCCGGAACCGGAAGCGCGGTCGTGCGCTCGCGCGCGGCGAAGATCTTCTTCACAGGGTCGGTCGAGACCGGTCGTGGCGTCGGCGAGGAATGCGCGCGCCAGCTCAAGGGCAGCGTGCTCGAGCTCGGGGGCAAGGATCCGATGATCGTCCTCCCCGATGCGAACCTCGACCACGCGATCGCGGGCGCGCTATGGGGCGGCTTTGCCAACGCGGGGCAGACCTGCTCGGGGATCGAGCGCGTCTATGTATTGCGTGAGGTGGCCGACCGGTTCATCGCCGGTGTCGTAGAGGGGGCCGGCAGGCTGCGGATCGGCGATCCGCTGGCCTGGGACACCGAGATCGGCCCGATGGTCTCGCGCCAGCAGCTCGGCCTCGTCTCGGAGCTGGTGCAGGACGCGGTTGGCGCCGGCGCGATCCTGCGCTGCGGCGGCCCCGCCGATGCGCCGGAGGGGCTCGAGTACGGCGCCTTCTACGCCCCCACCGTGCTCACGGAGGTCACCCACAAGATGCGGATCATGCGCGAGGAGATCTTCGGGCCGGTGCTGCCGATCGTCGTCGTGGACTCCGAGGACCAAGCCGTGGGGCTCGCCAACGACTGCGACTTCGGCCTCGGCGCGTCGGTCTGGACGAGCGATCGCGCCAAGGGCGAGCGGTTCGCACGCGAACTCGAAGCGGGGATGGTGTGGATCAACGACCATATGTTCAGCCACGGCGCATGCCAGTGCTCATGGGGCGGCGTCAAGGACTCGGGCCTCGGGCGTACGCACTCGAAGTTCGGGCTCTACGAGTGCGTGAACATCAAGCTGCGCGTCTGGGAGCCGTCCCGGTTGCGCGATCCGTGGTGGCATCCGTACGACGAGACACTCGGCCGGGCGTTGCGGCAGGCCACCACCGTCCTCTACGGCCGCCCGTCGATCCGCGCCGGCGCGCTGCGCCAGGGCATGGGGCCGCTGTTGAAGATGGGCGCCCGCCTGGCGCGGGACGCGATCCATCGGTAAGTACCCTGTAGTCATGCCAGCCCAGGCTTACGCCGGCAAGGAGTGCGTCTGTCAGTTCCGCAAGGGGATCTGTGACCAGAGCTGCGTCAAGGACATGCTCGAGACGCCGTTCTACATCGCGTGCCTGCGCCTCAAGGGCCGGCGGGCGGTGGTTGTGGGCGGCGGGGACATCGGGCTCGAGAAGGTCGAGGGCCTGCTGGCCTGCGACGCGGATGTCACGCTGATCTCGCCCGAGGCCCATCCCGAGCTGGTTCAGCTCTCGCTCGAGGGCTCGATTCGTTGGGAGCGCCGAGGGTACGCGACGGGAGACCTCGCCGGCGCCCTGATCGCGATCGCCGCCACCGACGACACGGACCTCAACATCCGGGTGTTCGAGGACGCCGAGGAGCGCGCGATGCTCGTCAACGTCGTCGATGTGCCGCCGTTGTGCAACTTCATCCTCCCCGCGATCGTGCGCAATGGTCCGCTCGCGGTCGCGATCTCCACGGCCGGCGCCTCGCCGGCGCTGGCCAAGCGCATGAAACGGGAGATCGCCGAGCTGTTCGGCGAGCCGTACGCGCTCCTGGCGATCCTGCTCAACGACGCCCGCGGATGGGCGAAGGCGACGCTCCCGACCTACCAGGACCGCAAGGAGTTCTTCGAGTCGATCGTCAACGGCGAGCCCGACCCGATCGAGCTGCTGCGCGCCGGCGACGTCCGGTCCGTGCGCGACCTGATCGAGGCGGCCCAGCGCACGCACTCTCCGGCGTGACCCCCGACCGATCCCTGACGCATCTCGACGAGGCCGGCCAGGCGCGAATGGTCGACGTCGGCGGCAAGGCCGAGACCGAGCGGCGCGCCGTGGCGCGGGCGCGGGTCGAGGTCTCCGCCGAGACGGCCCGCGCGGTGCGCGCGGGGGACGCCCCGAAAGGCGACGTGCTCGGTGTCGCCCGGATCGCCGGGATCCAGGCGGCGAAGCGAACCGCCGAGCTGATCCCGCTGTGCCACCCGCTGGCGGTGTCGTTCGTGGGCGTGGAGGGGTCGGTGCAAGACGACGCGATCGAGCTGATCGCCGAGGCGCGGAGCACCGGGCCGACGGGCGTAGAGATGGAGGCGCTGACGGCGGCATCGGTGGCGGCGCTGACCGTCTACGACATGGTCAAGGGTATCGAGCGGGGCGCCCGGATCGCGTGCGTGGAGCTGCTCGAGAAGTCCGGCGGGAAGTCCGGAATGTGGCGACGGGAGCAGCACTAGCGAACGCTTCCCGTAAGCTCGCGCCCCGGATGCGAGCAGCGATCCTGACAATCTCGACCTCGGTCGCGGCGGGCACGAACGAGGACACCTCGGGCGCGATCCTGGCCGAGCACGCGCAGGCTGCCGGCGCGGAGATCGTGGCGCGGGAGGTCCTCCCCGACGACCAGGCGCAGATCGAGGCCGCGCTGCGCCGTTACGCCGAGGCCGACATCCCACTGATCCTGACCACGGGCGGGACCGGCCTCACGCCCGACGACCTCACTCCCGAGGCGACCCGGGCAGTCATCGACCGCGACGCGCCGGGCTTCGCCGAAGCGATGCGCGCGGAGTCGCTGAGGTACACGCCGATGGGGATTCTGACTCGCGGCGTCTCCGGGATCGCCCGCCGGTCGCTGATCATCAACTTTCCCGGGAGCCCCAAGTCGATCGGGCAGCTGTTCCCCGTGATCGCCCCCACGCTGGGGCACGTCGTTGCGACGCTGCAGCGCGAAGGTGGACGAACAACCGGCCATTGAGTTGCGGCGCGTGAGCCGCCACTTCGGCGAGCGGACGGCGCTGCGAAATCTCTCGGTGGCGGTCCCGGCCGGCGCGACGCTCGCCGTGCTCGGACACAACGGAGCCGGCAAATCGACCCTGCTGCGGATCCTGGCCACTCTGCTGCGGCCGCATGCGGGGGACGTCGTCGTGTTCGGCGAGTCGCTGCCCCGGCGGGCGTTCGCGGTCCGGGCCCAGATCGGGTTCCTCGGCCACGAGCCACTGCTCTACACCGACCTGACCGCGCGCGAGAACCTCCGCTACCACGCCCGGCTGCGCGGGGCCTCGGAGCAACGGGTGCAGGAGCTGCTGGAGGCGGTGGCGATGGAGCACCGTGCCGATGACCCGGTCCGCCTGCTATCCCGCGGGATGGTGCAGCGGGTGGCCGTGTGCCGGGCTGTGCTGCACGAGCCCAGGTTGCTGCTCCTCGACGAGCCGCGCGCCAACCTCGACCCCGGCGCGGGTGATCTGATCGAGCCGCTGATCGGCCGTTCCAGCGGCGCCACCCGCGTGATCACCAGCCACGACCCGCAGGCGGCGCTGAAGGAAGCCGACATCGTGCTGGCGCTCAAGAACGGGGCCAGCGCGTACGCCGGCGAACCGACCAAGCTCGATCTGACCACGCTCTACGCATGAGGACCGCGCTGACAGTGCTGCGCAAGGACCTGCTGCTCGAGCTGCGGACGTTCGAGACGCTGCCGGCGATGGTGCTGTTTTCGCTCGCCACCTTCATCATCTTCCACTTCGGCCTGAACCGGACGACGATCGAGGGCCAGCTGGCCGCCGGTGTCCTGACGGCGACGCTGCTGTTCGCCGCGATGCTCGGGATCAACCGCCTGTTTGTGGCCGAGCGCGAACAGGGCGGGTTCGACGCGTTTCTGCTCGCCCCGGTGGACCGGAGCTCGCTGCTCCTCGCCAAGGCCGCGGCGCTGTTCGCCTTCCTGACCGTGCTCGAGGTGGTCGCGGTTCCGGCGTTCGCGCTGCTGCTGCTCGGTCCCTCGCTGGGCCCGGCGCTGCTCGGCCTGATCGCCGTGCTTGCGCTGGCCAACATCGCCCTCAGTGTGATCGGGACGCTCGTCTCCGCGATCGCCGTACACACGCGCGCCCGCGACCTGATCGGGCCGATCATCGGCCTACCGCTGCTGATTCCGGCACTGATCGCCACGGCTCGCGGCGCCGGTCCGCTGCTGTCCGTGCACACCTCAGGTTCACCGCCTGGTAAGTGGCTGGCCGTCCTGGCTCTTTATGATCTGGTGTTCGCACTGCTCGCCTACGCGGTGTTCGACTTCCTGCTGGAGGATTAAGTGCAGTCGACCTACGGCCGCGGCCTTCGCGGCCTCACCCTCGCCACAATCGCGACCATCTCGGTCGCGCTGGCGCTCGTGTTCTTCTACGCACCGCTCGATGCCGACCAGGGCTTCGTTCAGAAGATCTTCTACATCCACGTCCCGCTGGCGATCGTCTCGCTGTGCGGGTTCATCGCCGGTGGCGTCTTCGCGATCGGGCATCTGCGCACCGGCGAGCGACGCTGGGACATGCGCTCATACGTGGCCATCCACATGTCGCTGATCTTCGCGGTCGGCGGCCTGCTCACGGGCGCGATCTGGGCCAAGGCGTCCTGGGGCCACTGGTGGGTGTGGAACGAGCCGACGCTCGTCTCCTATCTGATCGTGGTCCTGATGTACGCGACCTACCAGCCGCTTCGGTTCTCGATCGAGGATCCCGAGCGCCAGGCCCGCTACGCGAGCGTGTTCGCGATCGTCGCCGGCGCGTTCGTGCCGATGAACTTCATCGCCGTCAGGCTGGCACAGAATTTCGTTCATCCTCGCGTGCTGACGCTCGGCGGCGGCAACCTTCCGGGTTCGATGCGCCTCACCTTCCTCGTGTCGCTGGCCGGCATCACGCTGCTGTTCGTAACGTTGTGGAAGTACGAGATGGCTGCCAAGAACGCCAGGATGCAGATTCGCCGCCTCCGCCGGTCGATCATCGGCGAGGACTCGGTGCGGCCGCTGGGAAGGAGCGCGGCCCCGTCATGAGCGAGGCGAAGCGGAGCTCTCACCGGGGGCCGGATGTCCGCGGACAGCATCAAAGGCGCCGACCGGAGGGAGGCAAGGGGTGACCCTTCTACTCGCTGCACCGGCGCTCCCGCTTCACACGGCGGGGAAGTACGTGGCCGGTGCCTACATCGTGTTCGTCGCTCTGATCCTGATCTACGTGGCGATCATGGCCCGGCGCCTGGGGCGGACCGAGCGCGAGCTCGAGGCGCTCAGGCGCGAAGCCCGGGCAAGCTCCGAGAGCTCGGACGAGCAGGAGCGTGAGCCGGAGCCCGTCGGATGAGCGAGCTGCTCGCGATCGGCGTTTCGCACAAGACGGCTCCGGTCGAGGTGCGGGAGCGCCTGGCGCTGCCTGAGGCGCGCTCGGCCGAGTTCATGCGCGATCTGCGCGGCGCTACGGACATCCACGAGGCGGTAGCGATCTCGACCTGCAACCGCACCGAGCTGTATCTCGTGGTCGGCGATCCGGTTGAGGCTGAGAGCACCGTGCTGGCGATGCTGGCACGCCAGGCCGGGATCCGCCCGACGGAGTTGACGACGGCTATCTACTCGCACCGAAACTGCGACGCCGCGCGGCACCTGTACCGCGTCACCAGCGGGCTCGAGTCGATGATCGTCGGCGAGGCCGAGATCCAGGGCCAGGTCAAGCGCGCCTACGACGCCGCGCTCGCCACCGAGATGGTCGGGCCGCTGACCAACCGCCTGTTCAAGGCGGCGCTGGGCACCGGCAAGCGCGTGCGCAGCGAGACCGCGATCGGCGAGCGGCAGCTGAGCCTGCCGGCCGTGGCGGTCGCGCTCGCCCGCGAGCAGCTCGGCGACCTGAACGGCCGCGAGGTCGTGATCGTCGGCACCGGCGAGACCAGCGAGCTGACCGCCCGGGCGCTCGCGGACAGCGGCGGTCGGACCGTGTTCGTGGCCAACCGACGCCGTGACCGGGCGATCGGCCTGGCCCGCCGCTACGGCGGCCGCAGCGTCAGCTTCGACCAGCTGCCGCAGGTACTGCAGCGAGCCGACATCGTGGTGGCGGCGACCGCCTCGCCGCATCTGCTGCTCGAGGCGCGCGAGGTGGCGGAGGTGATGGACGATCGCGACCGCCGGCCGATTCTGCTCATCGATCTCGCCGTGCCGCGCGACATCGACGCCGCCTGCGGCGAGATCGGAGGGATATCGCTCTACGACATCGACGACCTCCAGGCAGTTGTCGCCCGCAACCGCAAAGTGCGTCAGGCCGAAGCCCGCAAGGCCGAGGGAATCATCGAGGAGGAGATCAACCACTTCGCCGCCTGGCTGGGATCGCTCGAGGTCCTGCCGACGATCGCCGCGCTGCGGGCTCACGCGACCGAGATCGCCGAGCAGGTCGTGGCCGAGAACGCCGGCAAGTGGGAGTCGGCCTCCCCGCGCGACATGGAGCGCGTAGACGCGCTCGCGCGAGCGCTCGTCAACCGCCTCCTGCACGAGCCGACGCTGCGGATGAAGGAGCTCCGGGACGACCGTGTCCATGCGCGAATGGCGCTCGTGCGCGAGCTGTTCGCGCTGGGCTCCGAGGATGTTGGCGCCGAAGGCGGGGAGCCTACGGAACAGCTCGCCGAGGTGCGGGCGATCTCCGAGCGCCGGCGCTGATGCGAATCGGCACGCGCGGGAGCGCGCTCGCGCTCGCGCAGGCGGCCTGGGTGGCCGAGCGCCTCGGTGACGGCAGCGAACTCGTGACCATCACGACCTCGGGTGACCGGGGCGCAGCCGTCGGCGACAAGTCGCGCTGGGTGTCCGAGCTCGAACAGGCGTTGCTCGAGGACGAGGTCGACATCGCGGTGCACTCGGCCAAGGATGTTCCGGCCGAGCTGGCCGAGGGCCTCGAGCTGGTGGCAGTCCCGCGGCGCGCCGACCCGCGCGACGCGATCTGCGGCGCCGGCTCGCTCTCGGAGTTGAGCGCCGGTGCCCGAGTCGGCACGAGCAGCCTGCGTCGCGCCGCGCAGATCCGCGCGATCCGAGCGGACCTCGAGATCGTGTCCGTCCGCGGCAACGTCGACACCCGGCTGCGCAAGCTCTCCGAAGGCGAGATCGATGCGCTGGTTCTGGCGCGCGCCGGCCTCGAGCGTCTCGGGCGCGCCGACGCCGTTGACGGGACGCTCGACGAGCTGCTGCCGGCCGCCGGTCAGGGTGCGCTGGCCGTGGAGGCGCGGCCCGGTGCGCTGACGCCCGAGGCGCTGTCGCGCATCACCGACGCCGAGGCGATGCAATGCGTGGCCGCCGAGCGCGAGCTCACCCGGGCGCTCGGCGCCTCGTGCAACACGCCAGTGGGCGCGCATGCGCGCCGGCTCGAGGACGGCACGCTCGAGCTCGGCGCCTGGGCGGGCCTGCCGGACGGTTCGGAATGGATCGGCGATCGGCTGCGGGCCGCAGCGGATGGGATCGGGCGTGCCGTCGCGGTGCGGATGCTCGCGGCCGGGGCCGGTGAGCTCCTGCAAAGGGCGGAGCGGAGCGCATGACCGTGTACCTGGTCGGCGCCGGGCCGGGCGATCCCGGACTGCTCACGGTTCGCGCGCTCGAGCTGATCGCCGACGCGGACGTGATCGTCCACGACCGGCTGATCCCCGAGGCGGTGCTCGCGGGCGCCCGGCCCGACGCCGAGCTGATCTACGTCGGCAAGGAGGGCGGCGGCCCTTCGGTGGCCCAGACCTCGATCGAGGAGGTGCTCCTCGAGCACGGCCGCGCCGGGCGGAGCGTCGTGCGGCTGAAGGGCGGCGATCCGTTCGTGTTCGGGCGCGGCGGGGAGGAGGCCGAGGCACTGGCGGAGGCCGGGATTGCGTTCGAAGTCGTCCCCGGGGTGACCGCGGGCGTCGCCGCCACGGCTTACGCCGGGATCCCGGTCACCCACCGGGACGTGGCCAGCGCGGTCGCGTTCATCACCGGTCACGAGGACCCGGCCAAGCCGGAGTCGGCACTCGACTGGAGGGCCCTGGCCGCGTTCCCGGGGACGCTCGTGATCTACATGGGCGTCAGGCAGCTGCCGGCCATCGCGGAGCGCCTCGCCGCGGGAGGTCGGGCTGTGGACGAGCCGGCGGCCGTTGTAGAACGCGGAACGATGTCGGGTCAGCGTCTCGTGACCGGCACCCTGGCGAACATCGCCGAGGTGGCGGCCGCGGAGGGGGTTCGGGCGCCCGCGATCTCGATCTTCGGGCCGGTCGCCGCGCTTGGCGAGCGCCTCGGCTGGTGGCGCCCGCCGCCGCTGGCCGGGTTGACCGTCGCCGTCACCCGGGCCCGGGCTCAGGCGAGCGAGCTCGCCGGCCGGCTGCGGACGCTCGGCGCCTCGGTGCTCGAGACGCCTTCGATCAGGATCGTCCCGATCGAGGGTCCGGCGCCGGCGGTCGGGAGCTATGACCTGGTCTGTCTGACCAGCCCAAACGGGGTCCGCCTGCTGCTCGAACGCCTCCGCGCAGCCGGCCTCGACGCGCGCGCTTTCGCCGGCGCGCGGGTGGCGGCGATTGGACCCGGGACGGCCAGGGCGCTCGAGCAGCACGGGATCGTGGCCGACGTGGTGCCGGAGCGCTTCGTGGCCGAGGGCCTCGTCGAGGCGCTCGCGGACGTACCCGTGCGGCGGGCCCTCGTGGCCCGGGCCGCGGAGGCGCGCGACGTGTTGCCAGATGCGCTGCGCGAGCGCGGGGCCGAGGTCGACGTCGTGGCGCTGTATGAGACCGTCGCGGAGCCGGTCGGGGAGGAGCAGCTCGCCGCGCTCGGCGGGGCCGGCTACGTGACCTTCACCTCATCATCGACCGTCCGCTTCTTCTTCGAGGTCGCTGGAACGCGGCTGGGCGATAGCACGCGGATCGTGAGCATCGGGCCCGTGACCAGCGAGGCACTGCGGGAGCGCGGGCGCGAGCCGGACGTGGAGGCGCCGCGCCACGACATCGACGGCCTGATCGAGGCGCTTGTGGCGGACGCGGCGGCGCTTTAGGTGGTTCGAGGGACGCGTAGCAGCGCTACGCGAGCCGACCGGCCGGCGCGCGTCCGCGAAGCCAGCCCGGACGCATCCGAATTTGGAACCAGTCATATAGGCTTGGAGCGTGCCGCTGTTTGGGGGCAAACGAGAGGCGGAGAACGAGAAGCTCCGCGCCGAGCTGGCCCGCATCGAGGCCCTCCCGCTCAAAGATCTCGCAATCGAGGTGATGACGCGGGGCTTCGGGCCCGGCGGTCCGGCCGCCGACGCACCCGGCGCGCCGCAGCACATCGCCGGTGCCTTCAACCCGGCCGAGGGCAGCTTCGGCATCGATGACCAGGCGCTCCAAGACATGTTCGTGGTCGTCGTCGAGGGTCTGCAGGTCCTCGAGCACGCCGGTCTCGTCCGTTACCTGATCGGCGGCAGCGGCGGGGTCTACGACCAGTTCTACACGCCGACCCGCCTCGGCCGGGCTGCCCTGCAGCAGGGGACGGTGGCGCAGGTACTGGGGGGCGGAGGCTAGGCGCAGCGCGTGGCGGGCGGGGGGCTGGGCGGGGGGCGCGTGGGTGGGAGGGGCGCTGGGGCCGGGGGCGCGTGGGTGGGAGGGGCGCTGGGGCCGGGGGCGGGCGCGCGGGGAGGGCGCGTGGGTGGGGGGCGGGGAGGGCGCGTGGCGGTCGCGTGGGCGGGGCCGGCGCGTAGGTGGGGCGGGTCGCGTGGGCGGGGCCGGCGCGTACGTGGGGCGGTCGCGTGGGCGGGGCCGGGCGCCGGGGCCGGGGCGGTAGCCGTACTCAACGGGATCGGGCCAGCGGATTGGGCAATGTGCGCCTCGCGCGCCCGCAGCGCAACCCCGAGGGTGAGAACGTCGCACTCGGCTTCGCTGGGGCTCCGAGTGTGACGTTGGCGCCGATGGTGGAGTTCTTCGTCACGTTCGGCCAAGTTGGCGACGCGAGCGTGACGTTGTCCGGGCCTGTGGTTCCCACGCGCCCGGCCCGCCACGCGCCCGGCCCGCCCGCCCGGCCCGCCACGCGCCCGGGTCCGCCGCCCGCCCGGGTCCGCCACGCGCCCTGCCCGGCCGGCGAGCGGCGGAGCTTGGCGCCCCGCCGCTCGCTCGAACGGATCCCTGACGTCAGGTCGGCGTGGGGGCCGCCAGGTTGCTGAGCTCCGTCATGCCGCAGGCGCCTTGACCGAGGCGATGAAGCCGCGGACGTCGGCGGCGGGCTCCGAGTAGGCGTCCCCGAGCGCCTCTTCGACGTCGGCCATGTACTGCTCGGCCCAGCCCGGGAACTCGTAGTCGATCGCACGCAGGAACTCGAGCGATGCGGCCAGGCGGATATCGGCGATCGAGGGTGAGTTGCCGCCGATGAACCGCCGGTGCTTGAGGAAGAAGCTGTGGTAGGCCTCGAGCGGCTGCGCGATCGCGTCGATGGCGTCCCGCACCGCCTGCGCCTTCAGCTCGTCGCTGGCGCCCGACGACCCGACCTCGCCGGCGTACTGCGGGAAGCCGAGGACGGCGTAGGTGGCCCGCGCGAGCACCGGATAGAGCGTTCCGATCAGGTAGAACATCGCGCTGTCGACCATCGCCCGATCCGCGGGATCGGTGGGGTAGAGCTGGTCGAGACCGTGCTTGTTGCAGAGGTACTGCATGATCGCGCAGCTCTCCCAGAGCGAGCCGTTGGGCAGTCCGGTCTCCTCGAGCAGCGGCGTCAGGTCAGCCGGATCCTTGGCCAGGAAGTCGGCGGTGCTCTTCTTGCCCCACACGTCGACCTCCTCGAACTCGAGGCCGGCGGCCCGGACGAACACCCGAGCGGTCAGGTTGTTGACGCTCGGCTTGAGGATGCTGAGGGTGTTTGCGGCCATGTGTCTGTCTCCTAAGGTCGCTGCATTTGCGGGTAGGGGTTCTTCGGGGAACGGTCATCGGAGAGCGTGGAGCGGTTGCGCGCGACCAGCGTCTCGATCGCATCGGCCAGGTGGATCGGCGCGATGTTGTGATCGCCCCTCGACACCCGGATCCTGTGCGCCTCGAGGAGCACGTCCGCGTGCGCGTAGCCATACGGCGGTTCGAACCGGTAGGAGGCGAGCTCGATCAGCAGGCCGAGCGGGTCCTCGAAGTAGATCGAGTCCATGAAGCCACGGTCCTTGACCCCGCTGTGCCGGATGCCGCGCTCCTCCAGGCGCTCGACGGTCTGCCAGAACGTCGCCTGGGAGACCGAGAACGCGATGTGGTGAACGGTGCCGACCTCGGTCGAGGTGCGCTCGGGCTCGATCGCCCGCTCCTCGTTGGTGAAGATCGTGATCAGGCGCCCGTCGCCGGGATCGAAGTACAGGTGGCTGTCAGCCGCGTTGTCAAGGTTCGGCTGCTCGAACACGAACGGCATTCCGAGCGTCCCCTCCCAGAAGTCGATCGACGTCCGGCGGTCGGCGCCGACGAGCGTGATGTGGTGGACACCTTGGACTTGGAGTTTCCGCACGGCCTCACCTCTCGACGAGCTTTGACTTGTATTCGCTGCGATCCAGCGTGCCCCACCGTACGAGGTCGACCTCGGCCTGCACGACCAGAACGCTTCGCAACCGATCCCCGATGGCCCGCGCGAGCGCCGAGTCCGGGTTTCGCCCGCGTGAAAGCTCGACCGTGACCGGCAGCGGCGGGTCCTGCTTGACCCCGGGCGCCTGCGGCCGGAGCACGACGTGGCCGCTCACCTCGGGCGCGAAGGCGCTCACGACCTCGCGCACCGCGGATGGGAACACGTTCACGCCGCGCACGATCAGCATGTCGTCGGTGCGTCCGAGACAGCGGATCCGCGGCCCGGTCCTGCCGCACGGGCACGGGGTCATCCTGATCTCGACGTGATCGCGGGTGCGGAACCGCAGCAGTGGCGCCGCCCGATGGCGCAGGTGCGTGAGCACGAGCTCGCCGCGAGCGCCGTCCTCGAGCGCGATCACCCGCCCGCTCTCAGGGTCGATCAGCTCGGGGGCGACGAACCCGCGGGCGCCGAGGTGCATGCCGTCCTGCTCCTCGCACTCGCCCCACAGCGAGACGCCGATGTCGCCGATTCCCATTGCCTCGGTGACGCGAGCGCCCCAACCCCTCTCGAGCGCGGCGCGGAAGGCCGGCTCGCCGCCTCCGGGCTCGCCGGCCACCAGCACGCGCTCGACGCTGGAGCCGGCCAGGTCGATCCCGCGCTCCCGCGCCCACTCGATCGCGTACGCCGCGTACGAGGGCGTCAGCACGGCCGCCTGCGGCCGCAGACGCTCGATCGCGAGCATCAGCCTCTCGGTGTTCCCCGTCCCGACCGGGACGTGGCACAGGCCGATGCGGTCGAACGAGGCCAGCGCGGCCCCGGCCGCGAACGGCCCGGCGTTGTAGGTCGAGACGATCCGCTGCCCGGGCTGCACTCCCGAGGCCGCGTAGCTGCGCGCGGAGCCGGCCACCCAGTTCTCGAGATCGGCGGCCGTGAGCGGGATGTAGCTCGGGACGCCGGTCGTTCCGCTCGTGGAGTAGATGCGGGCGATCTCCTCGGCGTCGGCGCACAGGTGCGCGCCGAACGGGTTCACCTCCGTGCAGCTGGCTCGGATCTCCTGCTTCTCGGTCAGCGGCAGCTGGGCGATGTCGGCGAGGCCGCCGAGCTGGGCCGCCGAGGCGACACCCAGCTTGTCTCGGTAGAAGGGCGAGCGCTCGAGCAGGTACTCGAGCTGGGCCCGGTAGTGACGGTCGTCGAGCGCGAGCTGCTCGGCCCACACGAGGGTCTCGATCTCAGTCGCCGCGCTCGTAGCGGATCGCCTCCTCCGCGTGCGAGGCCATCAGGAACCCGAGCTGGTGCTCCTGCTCCTCGGCCAGGTGCGCCAGCAGTCCGGCCGTCCGGGCCAGGATCGGGACCGCCTTGACAGCCGAAGGCGCGAAGCCGAGGTCGAGCATCACTGCCGCGATCGGCATCGAGACGTTCATCGTCAGCGGTCGGCCCCACTCCGCGGCGGCGGCCGCGCGCAGCGCCCGCGCGAGCTCCACGTGCGGGCCGCTGACGCCGCGCTCGTCGGCGAGCTCGAGGATTCGCTCGGCGCGCGGGTCGACCGGCCGGTGAACCGGGTGGCCGAAGCCCGGCAGCCGCTCGCCGGCGACATGGACCGCCGCCGCTGCCTCGCGGGCGGCACGGTCAGGCGGCAGCCCGGTGCACCCCATTCGCCCGAGCAACGCCGCGCACAGCTCGGCCGTCCCGAGGATCACCGGGCCGCAGCCCAGGATCCCCGCGGCCACAGCACCCTGAAGCGAGCCCGGGTCGGCGTCCAGCGTCATCCGAGCGGCGACGTTGGTGGGCATCATCCCGTGCTCGGCGATCGCGATCAGCAATGTGTCGAGGAAGAAGCGCTGGTCCTCGGTCGGCTCGCGCCCGGTCAGCAGCAGATGGAAGTACTCGGTGAAGCTGAGCCGGCCCATCAGCTCGCTCGTCAGATCGCGTCCTCTGACCTCGACCCGCTCGGGGTACGCCTGGCTGATGTGACTGACTGGATTCCCCTGGTTACCGATCTGCATCGCGCGCTCGGGCCTCGCTGGCGGGCGGGCCGACGCTACGCGGCGCTTGTTGCGCTGTCAAGTGCTGGGGCGGTGGCCGAAGCCGGCCCCAGAGGCGTAATGTCGCGCTCCGCGACCGATGCGCCGCCCCGTCATCACCTTCCTGTCCGACTATGGCCTCGAGGACGCCTTCGTCGGCATCTGCCACGGGGTGTTCGCGACCATCTGCCCGGAGGCACAGGTGATCGACATCACGCACGGAATCCCGCGCCACGACGTTCGCGCCGGGGCGATGGTGCTGGCCGGCGCGCTGCCGTACGTGCCGGTCGGAGTCCACGTCGGGGTCGTCGATCCGGACGTGGGGGCACAGCGGCGCGCGGTCGCGCTGCGGGTGGCCGACGAGCGCGTGCTCATGGGGCCGGACAACGGCCTGCTCTCGCTCGCCGCCAAGCGCCTTGGCGGGGTGATCGACGCCGTCGAGATCGCGACCTCACAGTTTCGCCTCGAGCCCGTCTCCGCGACCTTCCACGGCCGCGACATCTTCGCTCCCGTGGCCGCCCAGCTCGCGGCCGGCGCGCAGCTCGGCGATGCCGGCGTCCCGTGCGATCCAGCGACGCTGGTCGCGCTCGAGCTGCCACGTCCGCGCTGGGATGGAGACGCGCTCGTCGCGCATGCCACCTACATCGACCGCTTCGGGAACGTCCAGCTCGACGTCGGTCATGAGGACCTGGCCGGGTCGGGGCTTAAGCTCGGCCAGCGGGTCGAGCTGGCGATTGCGGGCGGCGAGCCGCGTGAGGCGCAGTACGCGCGGACGTTCGCGGACGTGGATGCCGATCGGCTGCTGGTCTACGAGGATGCCGACCGCCGGCTGGCGGTCGCGGTCAGCCACGGGAGCGCGGCCGACCGGCTCGGAGTCCGAGTCGATGCCGAGCTGCGGATCAGGGCGAAGTGACACTCGGAGCCCCGAGGGTTCATTTTCGCGTCACGGACTCGACCAACGCCCGCGCCCGCGAGCTGGCCGGACGTGCCGCGCCGCACGGCACGGTCGTGACTGCGTCAGAGCAGACGGCGGGGCGAGGACGACAGGGAAGAAGCTGGGTCGCGCCCCCCGGGCGGGCGCTCCTGTGCTCGATCGTCATCCGCGACCCGCCGCGACTGCTGCCGCTGGCGGCCGGCGTCGCGGTGGCCGAGGTGCTGGGCGAGGAGGCGGCGGTGAAGTGGCCCAACGACGTGTGGCTGGCCGGGCGCAAGGTAGCCGGGATTCTGGTCGAGGGACGGCCGCAGGAGCGCTGGGCGGTCGCCGGGATCGGGCTGAACGTGGCGCTGCGGCCGACTGACTTTCCGCCGGAGCTGCGTGACACCGCGGCGACGCTGGGGCTCGAGCCGGGGGATATCGAGCCGGTGCTCGAGCGTCTGCTCGGCGCGCTTGAGCGGTGGGTCGCGGCCGACGAGCCGGCGGTTCTCGATGCAGTCCGCGCCCTCGACGCCCTGCTCGGGCGTCAGGTCCGGTGGACTGGAGGAGAGGGTGAGGCGGCCGGCATCGATGACGCCGGCCGCCTTCTCATCCGGACCTCGAGCGGCCAGGTGGCGCTCGAGGCCGGTGAGGTTCACCTTTCCGTCTGAATCAGAACGACTTGTACTTGCCGTTGCCGATTGTGAAGCCGTGATTCGAGGAGTTCATGCACGTCACGGTCTTCGCCGCCACGGTGCAGCTCACGCCGAGCGACGACCACGTCGAGCCCTTGCTGAGCGTGGTCGGGGTACTGCCCTCGAACGGGCTCTGGCTCTGGAGGATCAGCTGAGCCTTGCCGCGCTTGCCGATCTGGACGAACGGGTCGCCGATGCCCTTCTTGCCCTTCGGGATGCCCTTCGAGCTGCAGATGACGAGCGTGGCCGCCTTCTTCGGGGCGTGGATCTTGACGCCGCACGCGACCGACTTGGACTTGTTCTGCCAGAACTTCGCGTGGGAGGTCGCGGCGAGGCTGGATGCGGCGAACGCCGCCAGCGCAACGAGCGCCGCCAGCGGGGCGACCCTGCGAATTTGGGACATGTTCAGCGGTCCTCTCTCTTGGGATTGTGCGCGGAATGCGCACCGGTGCGGCGAAAGTCTCCACACCGACGGTTATGGGCGGGTAAGGGAATCAGCCGAGCCGGCGGCTCGAGGTGGATAGCTCACAAACCGGGGTCCGGGAGCGTTGGGAAGGTCCCCGGCGGGGGTGGTCGAGAAAACGGAAATATGGGCCGGTTTCTCGACCAGGCTCGGGTTGGGCCCGCCCCGGCGGGGAGGAAGACCCCGCCGCCGCGACCCTAAGCCGCGGCCTCGGTGCCGCGCTCGGGGGCGTCTTCGAAATCCGAGTCGTCCGGGCCGTCCGGGAAGTCCGAGTCGTCCGGGCCGTCCGGGTCGTCCGGATCCTCGGGCTCGACGCCGCCGTCCTCCTCAGCCAGATCCTCCTCGGATCCGACCGCCTCCTCGCCATCCAGCACGGCGCCGTTCACCGAAGCCTCCGTGACCTTCGCACCCGAGCCGCCACTGCTGGACTTGCGCCGGCGGCGGCTCTTGCCCCGCCGGCCTCTGGGGAAGTTGCGCAGCAGCTCGCGGGCCAGGGCGGCCGGCTTGCGGGCCATCCGCGTCCTCGCGCCGCGCAGGGCCTCCTCGGCCTCGGGCGTGTGCGCGAGCGCGGCGGCCAGCAGGGCGGCCGACAGGCGACGGTCCTCCTTGCGGGCGGCGTGCACGAGCCGGCGCGCGTTGCGCGCATGCGCCGACCCGCTCGAGTTGACGAGCAGGCCGAGCAGCCGCTTGGTCTCGGGCCAGCGCTGGACCGCGTACTCCTCATGCACCTCACGCGTGTACTCGGCCATCCGCCAGATCCATGCGTTGGCCTGGTCGCGCCGGCCGATGCGGCGCTCGGCCAGCGCCTGGAGCATGATCTTCACGCCCTCGCGGCGCTCGTCTCGCGGCCAGCCGGCCATGATGTCGATCGCGGTGTCGAATGCCTCGGCGTCGCGCGAGGCGGAGATCTCCTGCAGCGCGCGGAGGCGCAGCTGCGAATTGCGGTTGCGCTGGACGGCGGTGAGCAGGAAGCGGCGCTTGAGCTCGCCGCCCCGGTCGAAGTGCAGCATCGCCTTCGCGCGTCGCCAGCCGTTGGGAGCCACGCGGGCGCCGGCGAGCGCCGCCCACACGTGCTGCTCGCCGTAGTCGAGGTGCTCGACCGCGATCCGCCAGAGCTCGCGCTCGAAGACCTCGGCCCGCCGCTCGGGATCGGGCGTCACCGGCAGCACGCGCCGCTCGACTCGCACGCGGCGTCCGCGGCCGCGGCGCACCGGTCCGACCACGATCGCCCCGCCGCGGTAGACGTCGCGGTCGAGCAGCGAGTGCAGCGTCACGACCGGGTCGTCGTGCTTGGTCGCGGGGTGGACGAAGTCCACGACGATGCCGGCCTCCTTACCCGGATGGCGCCGGGTCACGCGGCCGACGCGCTGCTGGTAGATCCGCTTGGAGGCGGTCGGCGCGAGGTGCATGCAGATCGTCGCCCGCGGGCTGTTCCAGCCCTCGGCCAGCAGCTGCGCGTTGACCAGGACATCGATCTTCCCGGACTCGTAGTCGGCCAGGATCCGGGCCAGCTGGCGCTTGGGCGTCTCACCCGAAACGCCCTGGGCCTTCATCCCCATGTCGCGGAAGGCCTGGGCGACGTTGTAGGCGTGGCGCACGCCGGCGGCGTAGACGACGCCCGGCACGCCATTGAAGCGGGTCTTGTAGAGATCAGCGATCGCCATGTTGAACGGCGTCTGGTCCAGCAGCTCGGCCAGCATCTCCTGGTCGAATTCTGTGTCCACCTCACCGCGGCGCAGCGGCACCTTGGCGATCGTCCGCACGCCAGGACCGGGCGGGATTCGGATGCAGCGCAGCGGCGCGATCACGCCGCGCCGGGCGGCCTGGGCGAGGTCGAAGCGCGAGGTCTGCGTCGGGAACAGGTCGGTGACGTGCCGCGCGATCAGCGCGCCTGTGGCCGTCATGCCGATGAAGATCGGGCCGGCCCAGCCGCGGATGGAGGCGGATGTCTTCTCGCCCAGCGCCGTGTGCGCCTCGTCGCAGATGACGATCGTGTACGCGTCGGAGATCTTGCCCGCGTTGCGGACGAACCACTGGTAGGTCTCGACCGTCACCGGCCCGTTGGCGGCGTCCTGTCCGTTCAGCAGCGCCGGCGAGATCCGGTCGCGGTAGCCGCGGTCGCGCAGCTCGCCGTGGAACTGATCGACGAGGTTGCGGCGGTGGGTGAGGATCAGGATGCCGCCGGTGCGCGAGCCCTCGACGAAGCCGAGCGCCGCAACGGTCTTGCCGGCGCCCGTCGCGTGCTCGAACCAGAACCGCCGGTCGGCGTTGGGATCCTCGGGCTGCTCGGCGAACTGGACGTCCTCCTCTTCCTCCTCGTCGGCGTCGTCCTGCCAGTCCTGTGGCTCCTCGTCCTCGGGCTCCTCATCGTCCTCGTCGAACTCGAGCTCGGCGTCCTCCTCGCCTGGGATCGCCGAGGAGGCGAGCTGCGCCGGCTCGGCCGCGGGCGCGGCGCCGTTTCCGCCCGCGACGGTCCCGCCGGCGCCGTTCCCGTTGCGCTGGGCCTCGGCGAGCAGCGCCGTCAGCGTGCCTGACAGCGCGTCGACCTGGTGGGCCGAGAGGACCGTCCCGTCGACCAGGTGCGGCTCCTCCTCCGAGAGCAGGCGCTCGAGCCCGAGCAGCAGGGAGAACTTGCGCCGCCAGTCGATCGAGGGCTGGGTCGCGCCCGCATCCTGCTCGGCCAGCGCAGCGTCGAGCGCTCGGCGTCGCGCGGACCCCGAGGCAAGGGCCTCCTCGAGGGTCTCGCCCTCGTAGACGAAGCGCTCACGCGTGAACAGCTCGGCACGCGCGATCGCGGCAGGACTAGGGAAGGGGGTGGGATCACCCATGGGAATTAGAAAGTTGCGTCTCGGATGGTCCGAGCCGCGGCAGACATCGTGGCGGCTCAGGCAGTCTCGGCAAACGCCGAGTGCGGCGAGGTCCCTCAGAAGCGGTGCCCCCTCGCCGGTCTGGCTAGAGGATAACGCCTATTTAAGCAGATCGACGCTCCGAGGCCGGTGCGCCGTGTGGCAAGCTGTCGAGGTGCGCTCGCGTCAGGTGCTTGCGGTCTCGATCGTGATCCTCGGGTTGCTGTCGGGCTGTGGCGGTCAGCAGCCCAAGAGCGCGGCGCCATCCACCCAGAACGTCTCGGCGGCCTTCAAGGGCTCGCCGACGCCGCTGGCATCCCTCCACGCGCAGGCCAACCAGCTCCTCTCCGGAGGGACGAGCGCGTTCAAGGCGCGGCTGACCGGGCTCCATGGGTACCCGGTCGTCGTGAACAAGTGGGCATCGTGGTGTGGCCCGTGCCAGAGCGAGTTCCCGGCCTACCAGCAGGCCTCCGTCTTGTTCGGGCGCAAGGTCGCGTTCGTGGGGATCGACGGCAAGGATCACAACCAATCCGCCGAGGCGTTCCTCAAGCACTTCCCTGTCACCTACCCAAGCTACGTCGATCCGGGCGAGAGCATCGCGCGCTCGATCCAGGCCGCGACCTACTACCCCCAGACCGTGTATTTCGACCGCCAGGGCAAGATCGTCTTCGACCACGCCGGTCCGTACCTGAGTGCAAGCGAGCTCGAGCACGACATCCGCCGCTACGCCCTCGGATGACCAGAGGCCTGGCCAGGCGATGACGGGCATCGCCACCTACGAGGTGCGGCGCGCGCGAGATCGCGACGAGATGGCGCAGGCGCTCGCGCTCCGGCACGCCGTGTTCTGCGTCGAGCAGGGCGTGCCCGAGCACGAGGAGCTCGACGGCCGCGACCACGAGGGCATCCACCTGGTCGCGATGTCAGACGGGCAGGTGTTGGGCACGTGCCGGGTGCTGCTCGTCGGCTCAACGGCGCAGTTCAGTCGCCTCGCGGTCCGGCCGGCAGCCCGTCGGCGTGGCATCGCCACCGCGCTCCTCGAGCTTGCGGACGACGAGACGCGCGCCGCCGGTGGTCGCCGGATCGTGCTGCACGCCCAGACCTACGCCCAGGAACTGTACGAGCGGGCCGGCTACAGGACCCGTGGGCGCGCGTTCACCGAGGCGAACATCCAGCACATCGCGATGGAGAAGCAACTCTGACATCGCTCGATGCCTGAGCTGCGGATCGACCCCCTGAGCGGGCGACGGGCGATTGTCGCGGGCGCACGGGCGGGACGTCCCGGCGGGGAGCTGAGCGCCACGGCGGAGCCCGAAATCGACCCCGCCACCGACCCGTTCGCGGAGGGGCACGAGGATCGGACGCCGCCGGAGATCTACGCGTTCCGGCCGAACGGCGGAGAGCCGGATTCCTCCGGTTGGCTCGTGCGCGTGGTGCCGAACCTGTACCCCGCTCTGAGCAGCGACTCCGACCCCGGCCCCGAGCCGAGCGCGAACCCCGACCTGTTCTGGGCCGGCCCCGCGCGCGGCGCGCACGAGGTGATCATAAATTCCCCTCGGCCGGTGATCTCACTCGCCCAGCTCGAGCCGGCCGAGGTGCAGACCGCGATGGACGCTTGGCGCGAGCGGATGCGCGCCCACCGCGAATCGGCCTATATCCATGTGATCGTCAACGAGCGCAGGGAGGCCGGGGCGTCGCTTCCCCACACCCACGCCCAGCTCTACGCGCTCGACTTCGTGCCTGCAGACATTGCCCGCGAGCGCGAGCGCTTCGGCGCATACGCGACGAGGACGATGGGCGGGAACCTGCTGGCCGACCTCGTTCAGGAGGAGGTGCGCCGGCGCGAGCGGATCGTCGCGATCGACGACGAGGCCGTGCTGATGGCGCCCTACGGAGCGCGGGCCCCGTTCCAGCTGATGATCGCGCCCCGCACGCCGCGGATGCGCTTCGAAGACGACGGCCCGGTCGGCGCCGGGCTGCTCCACGACGCGCTCGGACGCCTGCAGCGCCGCCTCGGCGCCCACCCGCCGCTCAACCTGTGGGTGCGTACCGCGCCGGCCGGGGCCGAATACTTCTGCTGGCGGATCGACATCATCCCGCGGCTCACCCATCTGGCCGGGCTCGAGCTCGGCGCGGGCATCCACCTCAACATCGTCCCGCCCGAGCGGTCGGCAGCCGAGCTCCGGGACGTGTAGTGGACCCCACCGAAACATTCCACCGGTTATGGCGGCCCCGGACGGCCGCCAGGCTGTGTCCTCGGATCCTCGTGCAGCGCTGCTGCACGTCGGATCCTGCGTCCTTGCCTAACGACCTCCGGGTCTCGCCATTTCGCGGGAACCGTTTCGGTGGAGCCCACTAGATGCGGGCGCTCGTCCAGCGCGTCAGCCGAGCCTCGGTTGCGGTCGACGGCCGCCTCGTCTCCGAGATAGGCGAGGGCCTGCTGGTGCTCGTCGGGGTAGCCCATCCCGACAGCGACGCCGAGGCCGACCGGCTCGCCGACAAGGTGCGCGCGCTGCGGATCTTCCCCGACGCCGAGGGACGGATGAACGAGCCGCTCGGCGAGCGGGAGGTGCTGTGCGTAAGCCAGTTCACGCTCTATGGCGACGCTCGCAAGGGCAACCGCCCCAGCTACGTCGCGGCTGCTGGGCCCGAGCACGCGGAGCCCCTGTACGAGCGGTTCTGCGAGCGGCTCGGCGCCCGGCGCGGCGTGTTCGGCGCGCACATGCAGATCGAGCTCACGAACGACGGGCCGGTCACCCTGCTGCTCGAGACGAGATGACCGCGACAAGCGCGCGCTGTTCCGGCTGACCAACCGTGTCGGGTGCCCGGTGCCGGCCAAGCCATAATCCTCGGGCAGATGCGCCGTTACAGCTATCTGTTCTCGCAGTTGGTTCGACGCGAGCTGCGACAGAAGTACAAGGGCTCGGCGCTCGGCGTCGTGTGGTACCTCGTAAATCCGCTCGTGCTGATGGTCGTCTACGGCGTGATGCTCGGGCCGGTGCTCAAGGCCGTCAACTATGCCGACTATCCGATCTTCATCCTCGCCGGCCTCGTGGTGTGGCTGTTCTTCGCCCAATCGCTGACCGCCGCGTCGACCTCGCTCGTCGAGCAGTCGGCCCTGGTCTCGAAGGTCCGCTTCCCGCGCCAGACGATTCCGACCGCCGCGGTCACGGTCCAGCTCGTGCCCTTCCTCGCGATGTTCGTGGTGCTGGTGCCGGTAGCGCTGGCCGTGCGCGGATCCGCCAGCGCCGCGCTGCTGCTGCTGCCGCTCGTGATCGTGTGCCTGTTCGCGCTCACGCTCGGGCTGTCGCTGATCGCCTCCACCGCCCACGCCTACTTCCGGGACGTCCAGCCGATCCTGACCGCCGCCCTGCTCCCGTGGTTCTTCATCTCGGGCGTGCTGTTCCAGCTCCAGTCGCTGCCCGGGTTCGCCTCGCACCAGTGGCTCGAGTCGCTGCTGAGGTGGGCCAACCCGATCGCCCCCTTCATCGAAGCCATGCAGAGCGTGCTCTATCACGGGCGGGCGCCCTCGGGGGCGGTCCTGCTCTACGTCGTGGCGGCGGGCGCTGTGGCGATCGTCTGCGGGTGGCTCGTGTTCCGTCGCTACGAGGGCGAGCTGGCGGTGGTCCTGTGACCCGCGAGCTCGCGGCCGGCGAGATCGTCCTTGACGACGCCTGGCGCTCGTTCTCGCCGCGCGTGGACCGCGGTCGGACGCTCAAGGAGCTCGTCACTTCATTCGGCTCGGCGGAGCGCACCGGGCTACCCCCGACGCAGGCCCTTGCCGGCGTCTCGCTCCGTGTCGGCCCGGGCGAGACGCTCGGGATCGTCGGCCGCAACGGGGCCGGCAAGACCTCGACGCTGCGCGTGCTGGCCGGCGTGATCCCGCTGCACCGCGGGTTCGCCGGATGCGGAGGCCGGCTGGGGACGCTGATCGACCTCGGCGCCGGCTTCGGCCGCGAGTTCACCGGCCGGGAGAACATCCGGCTCGGCGCGGCGCTGCACGGGATGTCCCGCGAGGAGGTGGACGCTCGGATCGACGACATCATCGCCTTCTCGGAGCTCGGGCACTTCGTCGACGCACCGATCAAGACGTACTCGTCGGGCATGCTCGTGCGGCTCGGGTTCTCGGTCGCGGCGCGCCTGGAGGCGGACGTGCTCCTGATCGACGAGGTTCTGGCCGTGGGCGATGAGGCGTTTCAGCGAAAATGCCTTCGGCACATCCTCTCGCGGATCGAGCAGGGGACGACGGTCGTGCTCGTATCGCACGCGCCGGGGACGATCAAGCAGGTCTGTCGCCGCGTCGTGGTCCTGGACGCGGGCCGGGTCGTGTTCGATGGGCCGACGGCCGAGGGACTCGACTTCTACCACCGCATGCTGGGGATCGAGGACGCCGAGCAGGCGGCCGCCCGCCAGGCCCGGGACGGGGCCGTCACGCTCCGCGAGGCGTCGCTCCAGGACGCCGACGGCCATCCGCTCCAGGTGTTCGAAACCGGGGATCAGATGCGCCTCGCGCTCGACCTCGAGGCCAAGCCCGGCGCTCCCGACATCACGGTCGTGATCGAGTTTCGCCAGGCGCTCGGCGACCCCGTGTTCCTCTCGCGCCTTCCGGTCGCCACCAGTGGCGGCGGCGGCGCGCTGGTGCTCGAGATCCCACGGCTGACGCTGCTCGGCGGCGACTACGACCTGGCGATCGGCATCCACGAGCCGGGCGACCGCGCGCCGGGCATCGACCGGCTGCTCAGCTTCAGCGTGGCCGGAGCCGAGGACGCCGAGGGGATAGTCGACCTGCGCGGCTCCTGGACCTTCTCCGGCGCCTCGGCGGAGCTACGGCGATGAAGGACCCCGAGCAGGCACTCGAGGCCGCTCGCCGCGCGGCGCCGGCCGAGCCGGACGCCGACGTCGCCCCGTGGAGCCTCGAGGATCCAGCCGCGTCGGCCAGGCGGCTGGCGCAATGGGCGATCATCGAGCCCGAGCAGGCGGAGGTCTACTCGACCCGGCGCCTGGGCCGGCCGATCACGGCGATCAAGCGGCTGCTGATCCGCATGCTGCAGCAATATCTCGGTCAGATGAGCGCCCAGCAGAGCCGGTTCAACGCTCAGGTGGCCGCCCACGTGATGCGGCTCGAGGAGCGGGTGCAGGACCTCGAGGAGGCAGCGCGCGAGCGCGACGGCGGCAGCGAGCAGCCGCCCCGATGAAGGTCACACAGGTGCTGTGCGCCGCGGGCCCTGTGGACGCGGTGACAAACCAGGCGCTCGCGTGCCGCAGGCAGTTTTCCGACTGGGGCTGGGGGGGCGAGGACTACTCGGCGGTGATCGCTCCGGGCATGCCGCGGCACCTGATGCGTCACCTGCACGAGCTTGAGCCCGCAGACGGAGAGGTGCTGCTGCTGCACTACTCGGGCTATGCTCGCGGCCTTGAGCGCCTGTTCGAGTCCCGCCGGCGGAGCCTCCTGATCTCGCACAACATCACCCCGGCGCGGTATTTCTGGGCGCACGAGCCAGTGGAGGGGGTTCGCTGCGAGCTGGCTCGGGCGCAGCTCGGCGAGCTCGGCGCCGGCTTCGGAGCGCTGGCCGGGGTCTCCGGGTACAACGCCCGCGAGCTGCGTGAGCTCACCAACCGCGAGGCCGACGTGATCCCGATCCTGTTCGACCGCAGTGGCCTCCCGGACGCATCGCGCAGGGCCGGCCCGCCCCCACCGCCGACGGTCCTGTTCGTCGGCCGGATGGTCCCCCACAAGCGCCAGGACCTGGTGATTCGTGCCTTCGCCAAGTACCGCCGCTCGCGTCCGGACGCCAGACTCGTCCTGGTCGGGGTACCGCTCACGCCGGCGTTCGGCGAACAGCTGCGCGAGCTGGCGCAGGAGCTCGCGCACGGGGCCGTCAGCTTCGAGCACGGGATCAGCCCGGAGGAGCTGGCCGAGCGCTACCGGACGGCCGACGCGTTCCTGTGCCTGTCCGAGCACGAGGGCTTCTGCATTCCTCTGCTCGAGGCGTTCCACTACGGCGTTCCGGTGATCGCCCGTGACGTCGGAGCGATCGGCGAGGTGGTTGGCGACGCGGGCATGCTGCTCGGCCCCGAGGACAACCTCGAGATCGTGGCCGAGCTGCTGAGGATCGTCGTCGGGGACGAGGAACTGCGGGCGGAGCTGCGCCGCCGGGCTGAGCGCCGTCTCGAGCGCTACAGGTACGACCGCGCGGCGGCACGGCTACGCGAGACACTCAGCAGGGTCGCCGCCACGTGAGCATCTCCGATCGTGCCAGAACCGCGATCAGCGGCATTGGCCTGAACCGCTCGATGCTCGTGCGGCGCCTGATCCGCTACGGCCACCCCCACCTGCGCGAACTACGCGCTCGCGCAATGACGCGCGGAGACCCCGCCTCGCTGGCCCTGCGCGGCGGCATCCGCTGGCTCGAGCGTGGCCTGCTCCACGTCCCCCAGGGGCATGGCGGCGGCCTCGTTCTCGACATGCGCTACCTGCCCATCTCTCACGCCCACATCGGCTCGATCGCCTTCGGCAACCTCGAGAGCTCGGTGCAGGAGGCGATGGTCAGGCACCTGGGGCGGGGAGACGTGTTCTACGACATCGGCGCCAACCTCGGCTTCTTCTCGATGCTCGGCGCTCACCTGGCCGGGATCGAAGAGGGCCACGTCTACTCCTTCGAGGCAGCGCCGGAGAACGCCGAGGCGATCCGGCACAACGCCGCGCTGAACGCGATCCCCAACATCACTGTGATCGCCAAGGCGGTCTCCTCGCACCCGGGGCGCGGGCGCCTGCAGGTTGTCGACGACCAGAGCTGGTCCAAGCTCGAGGACTACGGGGAGCACCCGAACACCGAGCAGGTGATCGACGTGGAGCTGATCGCGATCGACGACCTCGTGCGTTCGAGCGAGCTGCCGCCGCCGACGCTGGTCAAGATCGACGTCGAGGGGGCGGAGATCGCTGTGCTCGATGGGATGCGCGAGACGATTGCCTCACATCGCCCGGCCATCATCTGCGAGCTCCACGACACCCATCGCGAGTTCGTCGAGCTGATGTCCGCCGTCGGCTACCGGCTCATCAACCTCGAGGGCACGATCCCGATCGGCAGGGAGGGAGCGAGTGCCCACGCGCTCGCCCTGCCCCCGCTCGACCCCGGGGACTAGCAGCTAGAGCCGCGCGTGGCCGAGACCGGAGTAGATACGGTCCTGGCGGCGCTGCGAACAGAGCGACGGGCCGGGCACCGACGGGTTCTCCCGGTACAGGCGGTAGCCGCCGTTGGTCCGCAGCGGGGGCCCGATCGCGTCGGTCGGATGGCCCCGGTCGAGCGTCGTGATGATGTAGCCGGCCTTGCGCGAGATCGGGACGTGCGGGTAGTCGGTGCCGAGCAGGGGCGTCTGCGAGCACAACGGCCGTGCGGCGAGGAAGTAGGCGGCCCATAGCTGGTTCGGGGGCCACATGTCGAGGCGGACCGACGCGCCCGGCGGCAGGGCGCTCGCCCACGATCTCAGGGCGATTGTCGCCGACGGCAGCTGGTAGCCGGTTGCGTCGATCTCAGCCACGACCGCCCCGGCCGACAGCCCGACCAGCGCCGCCAGACCGGGAACCGCCCAGCGGCGAAGCCCACCTGCGCCGACAGCCGCCAGCAACAGCAGCAGCGGTCCGATGAAGGCCAGCAGCTTGAACTCGAAGTACCAGCCGTACGCGCGCTGGCGGAAGTAGATTCCAAGCAGCAGGCCGAGCACCATCAGGATGCCGAGGCCCCAGGCCAGCGCCCGGTCGGCGGCGCGCAGCGCGAGCGCCGCGAGGACCAGGATCCCGACGAACAGCACGGTGCCGATCCAGTCGTTGGGGAGCGAGAAGAAGTGGTTCAAGGGCAGGAAACGGCCGAGGTCCCCGTCCCAGCCCTGAAGTGAGTGCCCGGGCAGGAGCACGTGGGCGGCGCTTCCGGCCTTCTCGTAGACGCCGATCGCCGGAATCACGAGCAACGCGGTGAGCGGCACGATCCAAATCAGGCTCCGCCGGCCGCGATAGAGATCGCCCACGTGGAAGACGCGCTCGCGGGCGGCGATCCGCCGCCGTCGTGCGATCCACAGGAAGGCGATGATCGGGATCGTCGGGATCGGCGCGGCCAGCGGATAGGCGAACACGAGAACCAGCCCGAACAGCGCCAGCAGGACGAGCGTGGCCTGGCGGGCTCGCCGCCCTTGCCCCGGCTGGACCAGCCACCAGCCGAGGACCAGGGTGAACGGCATGGCGAAGAACCCCCACGTCTGGTTGAAGTAGGGGTTGAGGATCGTGTGCAGCGCCATCCGGGCCAGGGCGGCGATCACCATCGCCACCAGCGACACCGCCACCGGTGCCGCGAGCACCTCGCGCGCGACGAGAAAGAAGCCGATCGCCGCCATCGCCAGCAGTGCTGCGGCGAGCGGCGCCAGCACCTGCCATGTGTCGAGTCCCGACAGCGAGGAGACCCCGGCAAGCGCGTAGTAGATCGGAAACTTCGACTTCCATGTCGGGGGCATCTGGTTGATCGGCTGCGTGATGTCGGCGCTCGTCGGATAGGTGTGCTTGAGCAGGTTCCCCGCCCCCGCGGCGACATGCGCGTCCGAGCCGGTGCCGACCGGAGCGGCGTAGTGCTGGTGGAAGACCATCGGCACGAGCGCGACGCTGAGCACGACGAAGGCCAGGAACACCGGCCAGGCCAGCCGCGACGCCGGCAGCTCGGGCCACCCCCGCGACCGCACCGCGTAGAGCGCGAGGGCGACTCCGGCGAGGAGGGTGATGACGAGCGACACGTGATAGGGGACTGCGGCGAAGCCGAGGACGGTCAGCACCAGGCCGGTGGCGCATGCGCCGGTGGGCAGGACCCAGAGCAGCTCGTAGCGCTGCAGGACCGATGCGAGGAAGATTCGCGTCAGACCGAGACCGCTCACGCCGAACAGGACGCCCGCTGCCAACAGCGCGCGGACCGTGTCCGGCACGGCGTTCAGCGCATCGTGCCGGGGCTTCGTGTTCACGTGCAGCGCCAGCGCCGCGAGCCCGATCACGACCAGCGCAGCGAGCGCGAGCTGGGCAGGGCGCCCGAGTGGGGCGCTCAGCGATCGTTGCGAGCCTGCTGCTTGGCCTCGTTCAACAGCCTCGACACGAACACCGGGTTCCCGAGCAGATACCGCCTCCACATCCGTTGTGGCTCGATCGCGAGTCTGAAGATCCATTCAAGTCCGTTGTCGGCCAGCCATCGGGGCGCGCGGGGAATGTGACCAGAGACGTAGTCGAAGAGTGCCCCCACTGTCCACACAACGGCACCGTCGATGCGGTCAGCGTAGCGGTCGACCCACAGCTCCTGCTTTGGTGTGCCCATTCCGACGAGCACGATCCGCGGCCGGTGCGCGTTGATGTCCTCGATCACGCGCTCGTTGTGGGGGGAATCGAGATCGAAAAAGCCGTGATGCGCGCCGACCACCTCGAGCCGCGGATAGGAGCGCCGGAGCCTGGCTGCCGCCTCGCGCGCGATCGGCGGCTCGGAGCCGAGCAGGTAGATCGGCTGGCCCGAGAACTCGCACAGTGTCGCCAGTGTCCAGATCCAGTCGGCGCCGGTCATCCGGTGCGGCACGGGCATCCCCAGCACCCGCGCGGCGAGGCGCACGCCGTAGCCGTCGCAGTAGACGAGGTTGGCCCGCCGCAGCGCGTCTCCGAGCCCGGGAGTGACCCGGGACTGGTTGACCACGTGCGCGTTGACGTACATCACCCGCCGGGTCCGCCGCTCGGTCGCCCAAAGGGAGATGGTGCGCAGCAGCTCGGACGGCTGTGCCAGGTCGATGGGGATGTCGAACATCGGAGACGACGGCCGGGGCACTGCCGCGCGCGGAAGGCCGTCGCCCTCGTTCGTCTCTCGGAGCGCAGTCACCTCTCGCGGATGGTACGCCGCCGAAGCGAGCGCGCACACGTCCACGGCAGAATCCCGGTTGTGAACCAACCCGACGTCACCGTGATCGTCCGCGCGCGCGACGAGGAGCAGCCAATCGCCCGCTGTCTGGCCTTCGTCGACGCCCAGCGCACCGGCTCGCTCGAGGTGGAGAAGGTGGTCGTCGACAATGGCTCCATCGACCGTACGGTCGAGCTTGCGGCGGCCTCCGGGGCTCGCGTGGTATCGATCCCGGCCGCCGCCTTCAGCTTCGGCGCAGCGCTCAACCTGGGCGCCGCCAACGCGCGCGGGCGTCTCCTGGTGGCATTGTCGGCCGACGCCTTCGTGCCTGACCGGGACTGGCTCGCGCGGCTGGCGGAGGCCTTCTCCGACGACCGTGTCGCCTGCGCCTCCGGGGACCGGTTCTCGCCCGAGGGACGGCCGCTGCGCGCGCCGGTCCGGCAGGACGTCGCGCTCGCGCGTCGCCACCCGGGCTGGGGCTACTCGAACGGGGCCGGTGCGTTCCGAGCCGAGCTCTGGCGCCGGCGGGCGTTCCGCGAGGATCTACCCGGATGCGAGGACCAAGAGTGGGCTCTGCACTGGCTGGGCGAGGGGTACGTGTGCGTGGTCGACCCGGCGCTGGTCGTCGATCATGACCACTCGCACGACTCGCTGCCCGACATCTACCGGCGCGCTCGCCGCGAGGCCCACGGGATCGCCATGTTCGTCGACATGCCTCCGTACGGACCCCGCGACCTGATCCGCGAGTGGTGGTCCGACGATCGCTTCTACGACTCGAGGCTGCGCGCGCGGCTCAGTCATCGGCGCCTGGCGCGGCTGCTCGGCGCCTCCGCCGGGCGGCGGCGAGCCGACGGGACCGCATCGTGAGCCCGCTGGTGGCGATCGACGCGCGCGACGCCGTCGCGCCCGAGCTTCGTGGGTGGGGGCGCTACGCGCAGCGCCTGCTCCGTTCGCTCCAGGACCGCGCGGATCCCGCCTTTCGCCTCGAGCCGATCACGCGAGGCGGACCGGGACCTGAGGTGCTGTTCGAGCAGCTGGCACTCCCGCTGCTGCTCCGTCGACGCCACGCCGATCTCGTCCACGCGACCAATTGCTTTCTCCCGTTGGCCAGGCCATGCCCGGGGGTGGTCACGATCCACGACCTCGCGTTCGAGGCCTGGCCGGACGATTTCGCGTCCCGGACGCGGGTGAAGTACCGCTACTTCGCTCGGCGCTCCGCCCGCTCCGCGCAGCGCGTGATCTGCCCGTCCGCCTACACGGCGGACGATGTCTGCGCCCGCTATGGCGTCGATCGCCGCCGGGTGCGGGTGATCCCAGAGGCGCCTGCGCTCCCGCTCGGCGACCGGGCACCACCGCCGGGTCCGTACATCCTCGCGGTGGGCGACCTGCGCCGGAAGAAGAACCTCGGCGCCCTCGTGCGGGCGTTCGTGGCGCTGCGGGCGCAGCGCGAGATCCCGCATCGCCTCGTGCTCGCCGGGGTCGATGCGGGCGAGGGGCCGCGGCTGCGCTCGCTCGCGGGGGGGGCGCCGCTGCAGCTCACCGGCTACGTGGGTGACGCCGAGCTCGACGCCCTGATCCGCGGCGCCGAACTGCTCGTCCATCCGAGTCGCTACGAGGGGTTCGGGCTGGTCGTGCTCGAGGCGATGACACGCGGGACGCCAGTGCTCGCAGCCGGGGCGACCGCGCTGCCGCGGACCGGTGGCGAGGCGGGTGAGTACTTCGATCCGGACCGGCCGGGCGAGCTTGAGACGGTCCTCGGTGCGCTCCTGGCCGATCCGGGTCGCCGGGCGCGGATGAGCGAGACGGGGCGCGCGCATGCGGGCGCGTTCTCGTGGGAGCGAACCGCGGCGGAGACGGCCGCGGTGTACCGGGAGCTTCTGTGAGGACCACCGTCCTGCTGCTCAGCGTCGACGAGGCCCCGATGCTCGCGCACTCGCTGCCCGCCGCACTCGCGCAGAACCCGCGTCCGGAGGTGGTGGTCGTCGACAACGCCTCGAGCGACGAGACGGCAGATCTTGCCGCCAGCCACGGCGCGCGGCTCCTGCGCCTCGAGCGTCGGGTCAGTTACGCGGCGGCGATCAACCAGGCCGTCGCGCAGACGGGCGGAGAGGCCGTCCTGCTCCTGAACGCCGACTGCTTCCTCGCCCCCGGTTTCCTCGAGGCGGCGCTGGCCCGGCTGGCCGAGGACCGGGTCGGCTCGGTGGCTCCGAAGCTGGTCCGCGCCAGGGGACCTGAGCGACAACTGCCCGAGATCGATGCCGCCGGGATGTTCATCGACCGCCGGCGCAAGAACGGCCTCACCGGCTTCGGCAGCCCTGCGACCGGATTCGGAGCGGCGGCCGACGTCTTCGGCGCCGACGGCGCCGCGGCCCTCTACCGGCGCGAGACGTTGCTCGACTGCGCGCTCGACGGCGAGGTTCTCGACGAGGATATGGCCCTGTGGGCCTCGGACGCCGACCTCGCCTGGCGCGCCCAGCTGTTCGGCTGGCGTTGCCGGTACGAGCCGCGGGCGCTCGCCCACCACGTCCGCACCTACAGTCCCGCCACGCGGTCACGCATGAGCGAGACGGCGCGGCGACTGCAGTTCCGCAACCGCTACCTGATGATGGCCAAGAACGAGACCCGCGCGGGGCTGCTCCGGCACGCCCCGATGATCGCCGGCTACGAGCTGCTCGCACTCGTTCACGTGCTGCTGCGCGAGCGTCATCTCCTGGCCGCCTACCGGGACGCGTGGCGGCTGATGCCCGGGGCGCGGCACCGCCGCCGGCTGATCCAGGCCCGGCGCCGCCGGGCGCTGGCCCCGTTCGGGCTCAGGGCGCGGTCTTAGTCCGCGCCGCGCGGCGCCTTGCCCCCCGCCAGCGGTGAGGCGCCCGCGAGGCCTCGTTGTAGACGTCCCAGGTTGCGCTTGCGGCGTCCGGCCAGGTCCACAACAGCGGCTCTGGCGCGGGGCGACGGGCCGCCTCGGCGGTCGCGACCAGGCCTGCGAGGTCACCCACGTCGCAGAGGTGTACGCGGCCGTCGAGCACCTCTCGCAACGCCGGCACGTCGAACGCCGCCACCGGGGTCCCGCACGCCAGCGCCTCCACCGGAGGCAGCCCGAAGCCCTCGTCGTCGCTGGGGAACACGAGCGCGTGAGCACCGGTGTAGATCGCCGCGAGCTCATCGTCCGTGACCGCGCCGGTGAGCGTCACGCCGGGCAGCTCCCGTGCCCAGCGGGCGTTCGGGCCGACCAGCACGAGCGGCATCGAGCGCTCGGCCCTGGCCAGCGCCGCCACCCGCTTGCGCGGGTCCGGGGTCCGCATGCCGCCGACCCACAGGAGGTAGGTCTCGGGCAGCGAGTAGCGCTCGCGCACCGTCGCCACCTCGTCGGCGGCCCGGGCGCTGAGCAACGGCGCCGCCGCCTCGCCGATCACAACGAGCCGCTCGGGTGGGATCCCGAGCTCGTTGATCGCGTCGTCGGCGACCGTGTTCGTCGGCACGATCACACGCACCGCCCGCTGGACGGCGAGATAGCGCAGCCGGAACCGCAGCCCCGTGCGCAGGTACTCGCTGCGCCGCTTGAGCGGAATCAGGTCGTGCAGCGTGACGACCATCGGCACGGGCGAGTTCAGCAGTGCGCCGTCGATCCATGGCGAGTGGAACACGTCGCAGCGCTTGGGCTGCTGGGACTCGACGATCTCTCCGCGCTCGCCCTGCTCCTTCAGCGCGGCGAGCAGGCAGCGCGCGTAGCGACCGATGCCGCTCGTGTCCTTGGTCGGGCGGCTGTCGAACGCGACCTTCATGCGCTGATCAATCTCTCGACGTCCTCCACGTAATCCTTGATGTAGAAGCGGCGTGCGTCGTCACGTGCCGCGGTGCTCATCGAGTCGCGGTAGGCGAGCACATCGAGGACGGCGGCGGCGATCCGCTCGGGCCGGCCGGGCTCGACGAGTCTCCCGGTCACACCATCGCGGACGATCTCGGGCAGGCCGCCGACGGCGCTCGCGACCACCGGGGTCCCCACCGCCATCGCCTCGGCGAGCACGGTCCCGGCCGGCTCCTGGTGCGAGGGCAGGACGAGCACGTCGAGGTGGCGCATGAGGCCGGGGGCGTTGTCGGTCCAGGGGTAGTGCTCGACGTCGGTGCCGGACAGCACGGCACGCGTGTAGTCGGGCGCGAGGCCGTAGGGGTCGCCGCCGACGAGCACGATCCGCGCCCCCGGCGCCCCGCGGCGGATCGCCGGCGCCGCGCGCACCAGGTCGAGCGGTCCCTTGCGCGGCTCGATCCGGCCGACGAAGCCGATCACCGGGCCCTTGCCGGGTGGCCACGGCGCGGTGCGCTCCGGCGGGTCCGGGTCCACGGGCGGGTAGACGACGTGCGCGCGCAGGGAGCCGAGGCGGTCGGCCACCGCGCGCGAGGCGGCCAGGACGACATCGGCCCGTCGCCAGAAGCGCGGGATCCGGGTGACCATGTCGTGGATGTGGAGGACGATCCGGGCCCGCACCCGCGGTAGCGCGGGCAGCAGGCGGCCACAGACGGCGCCGTTGAGGTACACGACATCGGCCGCGCCGGCCAGCGAGCGCGCCCGCGGCCACGAGGCGATCGCCCGCATTCCCTGTCCAGCGCCGAGGCCGCCGAGGGCCAGCCGGCGCCAGCGATACCCGGCTCCGAGCGCGCTGTCTCTGAGAGGTCCCGGTCCGGGAGAGGTGAGCGAGATCGTCCAACCCCTGGCTTGAAGGGCGGAGAGGAGCCTCAGCAGCGTGGTCTCGGCTCCTCCAGGGTGGTCGACCGGCGTGATCGCGAGTAGCCGGTTATTCATGTCCCCGGCGCCACTCTAGCCATGTGCGCGTTCACACGTCGGCCACCTTGTGGACGATACGGTCCGCCCGATGAAGAACTACTACGAGGAGCTGTGGGAGCGGCTCCCAGAGCGGCTCGAGCCCGCCGACCGGGAGCCACGGATGGCGTTCATGCGCAGCGGCGTGCGGCCGGGCGATCGCGCGCTCGATCTCGGCTGCGGCGAGGGCGATTTCACCGCTGAGCTCGCCGCCTCGGGCGCCTCGGTGGTGGGGGCGGACGTCGCCGAGGCGGCGCTCGCCCGGGCCCGTCGTCTCCACCCCCGCGTTCACTTCACCCTGGTCGGGATCGACGCGCCGCTCCCGTTCGAGGACAACAGCTTCACGCTGGTCTGGGCGAGCGAGGTGATCGAGCACGTGGCCGACACGGCCCGCTGGCTATCGGAGGTCAGGCGCGTGCTCGTTCCCTCGGGACGCCTGCTCGTCACTACGCCCTCCCACGGACGGGTGCGGCTCCTCTTCGGCGGAATCGAGCGCTTCTCGGAGCCGCTCGGCGACCACCTGCACCTATACACGCGCCGCTCGCTGGCCGGGGTGCTGCGCGAGTTCGGGTTCGCGGACGTCAAGGTCTCGGCGGTGGCCGGCCCCGCGCTGATGCGTCGCCTGCTCCTCGCCCGGGCGGTCCGCTGACGTGCGCGTCCTGATCGACGTCACCTACGCGCGCCGAGCCCCCCACTCGGGCACGGGCGTCTACGTCGATCGCCTATGCGTCGAGCTCGAGCGCGAGGTCGAGCTGATCGCCGTGGCCAACGCGCGCCGGTGCCAGCCCGCGGGGGGCGGGGTCGGGAGCGCCCGGAACCTCGCCGCCGACGCCTGGTGGACGACCGTCGAGCTGCCGAGGCTGGCTGCGCGGGCGCGGGCGGATGTGATCCACCACCCGCTGCCCGCGCACGCGCCCGCTGCGCGCCGGCCGCAGGTCGTCACCGTCGTCGACCTCGCCTTCGAGCGGCTGCCCGACTGTTTCGACCGGGGCTTTCGCACCTACGCCCACCTCGCCCACCGCTGGGCGACGCGACGAGCCGACGCGGTCATCTGCATCAGCGAGACGACGCGCGCCGACGTGCGCGAGCTGTGGGGGGTGAGGCCGGAGAAGATGAATGTCGCCCTCCTCGGGTCGGGGCAGGAGCTCGAGCCTGCCCGAACAGTCGGCCCGCCGCACCATTTCCTGTATGTCGGCGACGACGAGCCGCGTAAGAACCTCGCCACGTTGCTCGACGCCCACCGACGCTATCGCGAGAGCACCGAGAATCCCTTGCCTCTCCTCTTGGCCGGATCGCCGGCGGGCTCGGGGCCCGGCGTGAGCGTCGAGCGCCGCCCCTCGTCCGAGCGGCTGGCCGAGCTCTACGCCCGGGCCGTGGCTCTCGTGCATCCGTCTCGCTACGAGGGGTTCGGAATGACCGTGCTAGAGGCGATGCGGCTCGGCGTGCCGGTGCTCGCCGCTCGCGCCCCCGGCGTCACCGAGGTCTGCGCGGAGGCCGCCCTCTACGCCGAGGCGTCCGATCCGGCCGGCTTCGCTGCGCGGATGGCGGAGATCGCCGCCGACGAAGGCCTCCGCCAGCGTCTGCGCGCACGCGGCTTCGACCGCGCGCGCGATTTCTCCTGGGCGCGCTGTGCACGAGCCCACCTCGACTCATACTCTCTAGCGGTGGGCGCATGAAGATCGCGATCCTTGGCACCCGCGGGATCCCCGCGTCATACAGCGGCTTCGAGACCGCAGTCGAGCAGCTGGCCTCCCGCCTGACCGCCCGCGGCCACGAGGTCATCGTCTACTGCCGGCCGCACGTGGTCGACCGAACGCTGACCAGCTACAGGGGCGCCCAGCTCGTGCACCTGCGCACGGTCCAGAACAAGTACCTCGACACGTTCGTCCACACCGCCCTCTCGGCCGTCCACGTCGCACGCAAGACCAAGCCCGATGTGGCCCTGTTCTTCATCGCCGGCAACTCGCCGCTGTGCCTGATCACGCGCTGGGCCGAGATCCCGGCGGTGATCAACGTCGACGGGCTCGACTCCGACCGGCGCAAGTGGCCCGCGTTCGCCAAGGCCTACCTGCGCTTCGCCGAGAGCACCGCGCCGCGCTGGGCCGATGAGGCGATCACCGACAGCCACGCCGTGGCGGACATCTTCGCCCGACGCTATGGGAAGCGGATCGGGGTGGTGCCGTATGGGGTCGAGGACCCCGGCCACGACGGGAAGGAGACGCTCGAGCGCCTCGGTCTCGAGCCGCGTAAGTACATCCTGTTCGTGGGCCGCCTCGAACCCGAGAACAATCCACACCTGCTGGTGGAGGCCTTCTCCCGCATCGGATGCGAGGCCGCCCGCGACATGAAGCTCGCGGTCGTGGGCGGCGCTCCATACGCCGACGACTACATCCGTCAGGTGTGGCGGACCGCCGACCCCCGGGTCGTCTTCCCCGGGTACGTGTTCGGCCGCGGCTACTGGGAGCTCCAGCGCCATGCCTACCTGTTCTGCGCCCCCACCGAGGTCGGTGGCACGCATCCGGTGATCCTCGAGGCGATGGCCGCCGGCAACTGCGTGCTCGTCAACGACCACCGCCCGAACGCCGAAACGGTCGGCGACGCCGGGATCTACTTCTCGGGGTCGGCCGGGGTCCAGGACCTCACGGTCCAGCTCAAGCGCCTGCTCGCCGACCCCGAGCTCGTGAGCGAGTACCGCGCCCACGCCCTGCGCCGGGCGAAGGAGTACTCATGGGAGCGGGTCACCGACCAGTACGAGGCGCTGCTGCGGGCCGTCTGCGCCGCCCGGGGACACGGCCCGCTGCCCGATGCGCTGCTCGACCGCGACCCGCTGGCGGTGGCGTAAGCGCTGCTGGGGCTCCGGCGCGGGTCGCGGTTTCTCGGGCACCCCTCACGCCACGCTCACGCGCATCGCCCGGCTCACCAGCCGCCCCCACCGGATCCGCAGGAACCCGCTCGCGTGCAGCCGAACGCGAGCGGTCACGAAGTCCCGCCGGTTCCGAGTCCGTACGCGCGCGATCGTCCGGTAGCGGCCGCCCTCCCGGGGCGCCCATTGGATCGCAGCGGCAGCCGGCCGGCGTGCCGGTCGGAGCTGGCCCCAGACGAACACGCGCGCTCCGCGGTGCACCGTGGTGGTCGGGATCCAGATCGGCATCCGATAGGCCGCGTAGGCGAGCTTGTGCCGCCCGCTCACGTACTCGAGCCCGGTCTGGAAGCTATCCCAGTACTGAGGATCGAAGCGCGGGAAGTCCGAGTCGGGTGGCGAGTCGCGCAGCAGGAACTGGGCCACCGAGCGCACCCGCGGATCGCGCCAGGCCATGTAGTCGGCCTGGTTGAGATAGCTCGCCTGCTCCGCCGGCGTGACGATCTCGTAGGGATCGGGCGGATTGGTCTGATAGCCGTATTCGGTCAGGTAGATCGGGATCTGGCGGCGCACGCCATACGTGCGGAAGGCTCGGTCCAGCCCGTGCTCGAGCCGGCTCAGATCGGCGAGCGGAACGAAATTGGGGTCGCTGGCGCTATGCCCCGGAGGCCAGAAGAAGTAGTAGGGGTGGTGGGCGAATCCGGTGGCGTAGAAGAGGCCGGGGTTGCGGGTGACAAACAAATGCCGCGATCCGCCGACGGGGCAGCCGATCATCCTGGCCGCCTTGCTGCGAAGGCGGTGGAACCGGCCATCGAGGCAGTAGAGCGCTCGCAGGAAGGGCATTGGCGTCATCGCGGTCAGGGTCCCCGAGTGCTCGTATCCCTCGGGCGCGAGCTCACCCACCAGGATCGTGTCCGTCGCGGGCGTGTGTCCGCTCTGGTGGAGCCCCGAGATGCCGGCCTCGACGAGCCGGCGGTAGAGCCGGGCCGACACGGGGACCAGGCTGCCGCCCTTCGAGAACGATTGGGGAGCGAGCCATCCCGGTTGATTTGGCTCGTTCCAGATTGACCACACACTCACGCGCGGGAGCCCGGCGTAGGTGCCGCTGTAGCGCGTCCCGACAGCATCGACGAACTGCTCGAATGCCGCGCTGTCAGGCGCCCAGTGGTTGGCCGCATCGCTGGTTGGAGGGCCAGGTCGCATCGCCCACAGCGGGCCGGGCGCGGTCAGGTTGAACTCAACCCCGATTCCGTGCGCCTCGGCCAGCGCGAGCACGCGGTCGTAGTCCGACCACGAAACCGCCGGGTAGGCCGCAGGATTGGTCGCGTCGAAACCGGCGGGGCGTGTCGTGCTCAGCGGATCGGGCGCGATCGCGGACCATTTGACCGTGATTCTCACCCGATCGACGCCGAGCGAGCGAAGCGTCGAGAGCGTCCTGTCGACTGTCGCCGTCGAGCTGTAGAGCAGGTACTGATCGTCCTGGGAGAGCGACTCCTGCGTGTGGTCGGCGGCGGCAGGGGCCGGGAATCCGGCCGCCACGATGAGCATGATGACCGCGGCGACGACCGCCGTGGGCGCGCGCGTCATCCGCTCGCACCGGTTGCGGCCGAGGCAATCTGAGCCCGGGCTTGGGCGACGTCGGCCGCGGCTCGCGAGGAGCTTCGATCGAGCGTCACTGCCTTCGTCGCCGGTCCGAGCGCACGTCCGGGATGGTGCGTGCTCAGGTCGAAGTCGGCCAGCGCGAGCCAGGTCTGCCCGTTCTGCGGCTGGCGCTCGATGGCGCGCACGAGCTGCGCATGGGCTGCCTGCTGATCGCCCGTGGCTCGGTAGAACGCCGCCAGCTCGAACAGCGGGTCGACTCCCACCGGGTAATCGGCCGCCGCGCGGCTCGCATCGGCGATCGCGCTTCTGAGGTTCCCGGATGCGACCGCGTTGAGCGCCGCGGCGTCGGCGTTGGCGGCACGCAGCGGCTGCCAGACTGCCCAGCAGCCCAGCAGGGCGAGCGCGAGCAGCCCTATGGCCGCGGCGGCAGTGCCGGGTGCCGCGGTGATCCGCTTGCGCCCCCGGGTCCCGACCGCGTCACCGATCGGTCCGCGGCCGGCGACCCAGCCGGCGCACACCAGCGCCGGGATCGCCGTTCCGGGGACGAACCATGTCCAGTCGATCGCGGAATGGAGCCCGAAGATCACGACGATGGCGAACATCGTCAGCAATCCGGAACGCTCCGCCCGCTGCTCTTCGGGCAGGCCGGAGCCGCCGGGGGTGAGCGTGCGGCGAGCCGCCAGCGACCAGCTCGCGAGCATCGCAACCATCAGCGCCACTCCGATCAGACCGAAGTCCGCGAAGGTCTCGACCGCATAGCTGTGGGCGTGCCCGACCGACCGGGGATCGTATGTGTAGCGCGTGACGGCGGTCCCGTAGCCGAGCGCCCCGACGCCCCTGAGCAACGAGTGCTCTCCGACCCTCACACCCTCGCTCCAGTACCGCCCGCGGCTGTTGCCCAACTGCACGAGACGGGCCGGACCGTTCCCGACTCCCGAGGTGGTGCTGGTGAGTGTGTCCCATACGTGGGAGATCTGTCCCGTCAGCCCGCGTGAGGACACTGCCAGCCCGGCCACGCCGGCAATGGGAAGCAGCGCGACGGCGACCAGCAGGGCTGTGCCGATCCGGCGTCGCGCACGGGCCGGCAGCGTGATCCGATCCATCGCGAACGCGCTCGCGAACCCGGCCACAGTGAGGACCGCCAGAATCAGAACGAGGAGCACACCGAGGGCATGGCCCGCCGTCGTCCGTTGCGACAGGGGCACGAGGTTTGCGGTCAGCGCATGCGTGCTGACCGCATAGATCGACACGACCGCAGCACCGGCGGCGCCCAGCGCCAGCACGAGCGCGGCACGCAGGCGAAGCGGAACGAACGCGAACCAGCCGGCCAGCCCGATCACCGCCACCAGCACCGCGCCCCGGGAGTACGAGAGCACGATCACGCTGATCAGGATCGTCGCGGCCGGAACGGCGAACGCCCTGATGGCTCTGCCACGCTCGCGCCGGGCGCCGGCCCACAGACAGGGCGGTAGACCCATCGCGGCGATCAGCCCGGTCGCGTTCCAGTAGTCGAACGGAGCGCGCAGCCGACCGAACGTCTCGCCTGGGTCCAGCGAAGCCGGGAGCACCTTGACCATCAGCGCGTAGCCGGACACCACGGTGGCCAGTAGACAGACCGCGGCGAGCACCGCCGGCCAGCGGCCGGGGAACAGCCTCGCAGCGGCGATCGAGCTGCCGAACACGGCCATGTAGGAGAGCGTCCGCCCGCTCTCGACCCATGACGTGTCTGGCGCGACGGACCAGGACACGGACGCCGCCGTCAGCGCGACGAGGACCGCGAACAGCCCCATCGTCACCGCACCCCACCGCCGGCCCGGCGCGCCGATCAGCAGGACGACGACGGCCGCCGCAGTGCCGACGAGCGCGAGCGCGATCTCGATCCACGTGTTCGGCGCGAGCTCGACGCCGCCCGAGGCGACGAACGTGACCACGATGAGGCCGAGCGCGAGGCACAGTGCGACCGCCGAATCGGTGCTGACACGAATCCGGCCCAGACGGATCGAACCGGTCGTCTGGGAGGGGGCGCGCCCGGTGCTTGCTGGCGCCGTGGCGAGAGAGGACACGGCGGCGAGAGTAGCAACGGCCGTCCGGGGCGCCGTGACGGCCGGCCCCTACACTGCGCGCCATGCTGCGCTCGGCGGTGTTCCATGAGCGCTCCCGAGGGCCGTTCTTTCCGGGGGGCGCGATGGGCCCTGGTTGGCGGGCTGAGATCCCCCCGCTGGAATCACCGAGATGACCAGGCCGGTCGTTGCCGTTCAGATCGTCAATTACCGGACCCGGGCCTACCTGGAGCGGTGCCTCGCGTCGGTCGTGAGCGACCTCGAGCGGGGCGGTCCCGCCTACGAGATCAACCTGCTCGACAACGCTTCCGGCGACGATCTCGAGCCGTTGCATGACCGGTATGCGGACTGTCGGGTCTACGTCGCCGAGCGCAACCTCGGGTTCGGCGCGGGCCATAACCTCCTTGCCTCCAAGACCGACGCCGAGCACCTCCTCATCCTGAACCCCGACGTCGAATTCATCGGTCCGGACACCACGAGGCGGCTGCTCGAGAGTGTTGCTCGTCCTGGCGTCAAGATCGCCGGCCCGAAGTTGATCACGAGCAGGGGCGTGGCGCAACGCTGGGACCATGGCCGCCTGCACGGGCTCCGCGCTCAGATCTCCAATCGCGGTGGGCACAGCTACTGGCGTGAAGCCGATGTGCGCCAGGACGTCGCGTGGGTGTCAGGGGCGGCGATGCTGATCGAGCGTGCGGCGTACCGGTCGATCGGTGGCTTCGACGAGGCTTTCTTCCTGTACAAGGAGGACGAGGACCTGTGTCTCCGGATCCGTCAGGCAGGCGGCCTGGTCGCCTACGAGGCGACTGTGGTGGTTCGCCACAGCGGCTCCGTCGTCGCCGACAGGGGCGCCGAGCTCGCCCGCGCGAACCGTTACTTCATCGCAAAGCACTTCGCCGGCCGGCGCTCGCAGCGGGTGTTCGCCACCGTCGACCGGTGGCTGCCCTATGTGGGCCTGTGACGCCGGCCCACGCGCCGTAGGGTGTGCCCCGTTCGGTAGGCCGCGCTGAGAAGGCGAAACACCGGCGTTCCGATTGCCTGGTTCGTCGACAGGGCAAGAAGCGGGCGTTCGAGCTCTGACGGGAGCGCGCCTCCGGGGCCCACCAGCCGCATCGCATCTTCTGAGAGGCCGCCGCTCGTGACGCCGTCGAGGCGCGCGAGGACGCCGGCTGACGCCGGTGGCGCCTCGCATGCCTTCTCGTATGTCTGGAGCATCTGGGCGGCGGTCACATCCCACGTCAGTCCCGCCGCCGCGTCTCGGACCGATGCCACGACGCGCTCGCGCGCGGCCGGCTCCCGGATCAACGCGATCGCCGCATCGGCGCTGCGTCCGGCATCCCACGCCACGATGCTGGATGGCCCGGCGGCGAGGAGCTCGTCGAGGGCCGTCCCAGGCGCCCACATACACGCCACTCCAGCGGTGGCCGCCTCGAACGGCACAAGACCAAAACCCTCATCGATCGACGGGTACAGAACGAGTGCCGCGCGCCGGTACAGCCACGCCTTCTCCGGATCGCTGACCGGACCGCAGTGCACGACCCTCTCCGCGAGCTGAGAATCGCCCGCGAGCAGTGCGCACTCCTCCGCCTTCGAGGAACCGTGTGGTACCGACGGGCCGGCCAACACCAGCCGGCCCTTCCAGCCGTGGCGACGCTGCAGCTCCTTCAGCATGAGCAGTGCAAACACTCGGTTCTTGTGCTGGTAGTCGGTTCCGATGCAGAGGAGTAGCTCCTCATCCGCCGGAAGGTCCGCTGCGAACGACGGGGTGTCGCCGGGCCCGAGCGGATGGTCGACCCCCATCCTTACGACTGTTGCGCGAGCCGGTTCGAGCAGGTCCTCTGCGATCGCGTCGTCCCGGACATGGGCAGAGAGAAAGGTGACGTGGTCGGCCACCGAAAGCGCCAGCCGGGTCAGCCTGCGGTAGCCCTCCCAGGCGGGCCCATCCGCGAAATACGACGGGTTGCGGTACGAGATCAGGTCCAGGTGGGTGATGATCAGCCGCTCGCCGAGCGAAGCCAGAAACGGGAGGTCGCCCGGATTGTTGAGCTGATAAGGACGATGGACGATGTCGGCCGGGCGCGCCGTCAACCGCTCGGTCTCCCCGCTCGGCAAGAGCTGCACCGAGGGAACGCCCGCCAGCTTGCTCGACGCACGATCGTTGAGCTCGTCGGGGACGACCGCCGTCACCTGAATGGCCTCTGTCCGGGCGAGGGCCGCGATCAGCTCGACGACCTGGACCTGGGTCCCGGTCACCGGACCCGAGAGGACCCTGGCGTCGATCACGACGGAGGGCCCGGTCAGCAGCCGCCGGGTATGGCCGAGGGCTCGCCCAAGCGGACCGAACCGATCCTGCCCACCCGGACCACGATCGCGTCGCCGGCCGCCGCCGTCGCCTTGCCCAGGTGCCCTCACCAGGACCTCATCGGCCAGAACATGGAACATCCCTTTTTGGATGCAGATCTCCGAGAAGCGCACCTCCGATCCGCCGTCCGGGAAGAATGTCGCGTCGACCGGTCCGGCCAGATCGAGGGCACGACGGCAGATGTAGATGCAATATCCGCCGAGCGCGGGTAGGCGCGGATGAATATGCAGAGACCGCGATCGGACCGATGCCGCGGCCGCATCGAGTTCGCGCCCCGCCTCTGCGTCCAGTGTCACGGCACTCGCCGTGGCCGCGCGCAGATCCGCCTCGGCAGCCTGTCGCAATCCCTCGAGCCAGTGGGCGGCGACGATGCAGTCGGAGTGGAGAACGACAACATCCGCCGGCCTCGCCATTGCGACCGGGACATTGAGGCCGCCGCCGCCGGCACCATCGACGTAGTGCACGTCGTTCGACACCGGGTGGTCGATGCTCGCCAGGAGCGCGTCGTGGTCGGAGACGCGGCCCGCCGGATCGAAGATCACGATCGGCACGTCCCCTGATGTGTGTGTGCACACACTCCGCAGGCAATCGCGCGATAGCTCGCCTGCATCAGGCACGACGATGCAGACAGCGACGTCGCTCGACGTGGCGATCAGGGAGCCCGTCGCGGGACGGCTGACACGCATCCGAGGATTATCGTCAGTCTCCGGTCCGCCCCCGGCGAAGGTCTGAGTCAGGTCCGGCGCGGCCCTCTCAGCGCCCTCTACGGTGGGCGAGCCACTGCCGGGCAAAGCCGGCCAGGAATCGCGGGTTATAGCGCACGTATCTGCGCCACAGACGGCGTGGCTCGTGCGCGAGCCGGTAAGCCCACTCGAGCCCCGCCTCCTGGAGCCAGTTGGGGGCCTGGGGAACGAGCCCGGCGTGAAAGTCGAACGCGGCGCCGACTCCGATCAGCAGCGTCGAGTCGAGCCGTGGGCGCAGCCGCGCCATCCACTTCTCCTGCTTGGGGACGCCGATCCCGACCCATACGACATCGGCGCGCGCGCGGTTGATCTCCTCCACCACCGCGTCCTCCTCCTCGACGCTGAGCGGACGGTGCGGCGGCGAATAGCCGCCGACGATCATCACCCCCGGGTAGCGCTGGCGGAGGTTGAGCGCGAGCTGCACCAGCGCCCCCTGATTGCGGCCACCGTAGAGGTAGAAGCGCTGCCCCAACGTTGCTGCGCGCGCGCAGGCGCGCGACATCAGCTCGGGTCCGTATACGCGTCCTGCCAGCGAGTGTCCGAGCGCGTTGATCGCCCAAACCAGCGGCTGGCCGTCCGGCAGGTTGATCGCGGAGCCGTCGAGCGCGTCGCGCAGTTCGTCGTCCTCATCCGAGGCCATCACCGTGTGGACGTTGCAGACGCAGACATAACCGCGCTCGCGTGCGGACACGGTCGCGGCGATCCAGTCAAGGGTCCGGTCGTAGTCCGTCAGCGCAAGCGGCACGCGCAGCACCTCGACGGTCTGCGGCGCGAGAACTGTGGTTGGCTGAGTGCGTAGGGAGCCTTCCGGACGCATGGCTCTCTCTTTCTTGTTGTACATCAGGCCTGGATTGCAAACCTTAGGTGCTCCAACGTAATCGAAGCTCCGTGGTTTCTTTTTAACCTCTGGCGTAAACCGAAAGATGCATCGCCTATTGCTGTCTCGCTATGCTTTGCGACGACACGGATGTCGCTCGGGCCCGCGAGCATCGCCCCCTTTCTCGTGGGTCTCGGACGGCCCCCAGCCCTACCAGGGTCGTCCTGCGGTCGGGCCCGTACCGCATCTCGTGCGGTACGGGCCCACCACGCCCGCTCGGCATCATTTCCCGGCCGTGGCGCGACGCCAACCGTTGAGCGAAGCTCTAATCTGCCAGCGCCATGGACTGCTTGGTTACGGGCGGTGCCGGCTTCATCGGCTCCCATCTGGTCGACGCGCTGGCGGCGCGTGGCGACCGTGTGACCGTGATCGACAACCTGTCGAAGGGCAGCCGCGCGAACCTCGAGCAGGCTGGAAAGAGGGGCGCGACGCTGCACGAAGTTGACATTCGCGACGGCGCCGCGGTCGGCGACGTGTTCGCGGCTGCCCAACCGGAGCTCACCTTCCACCTCGCCGCCCAGGCCGACGTCCGCGTCTCGGTGGAGGATCCCGGGCGCGACGCCGAAACGAACGTGCGCGGCACGATCGCGGTGCTCGAAGCCGCCCGCCGAACGGGGTGTCGCAGGGTCATCAACACGTCCACTGGAGGCGGGCTCTACGGCGACATCGATGTGCTGCCCACTCCGGAAGACGTGCCGATCCGACCGCTGGCGCCCTATGGTCAGAGCAAGTACGCGGCCGAAGGCTACTGCGAGCTGTATTCCCGCCTTCACGGTCTCTCCACCGTTTCGCTTCGCTACGGCAACGTATACGGCCCGCGGCAGGACACGCAGGGTGAGGCCGGCGTGGTCGCGATCTTCTGCGGGCACCTGATCGAAGGCCGGCGGCCGACCGTGTTCGGCGATGGGCGCCAGACGCGCGACTGGGTCGAAGTCAGTGACGTGGTCGCGGCGAACCTATTGGCGGCGGACAGCGAGGTGACCGGGGCGATCAATATCGGCCACGGCCGTGAGACCTCGATCCTGCAGTTGCTCGAGGCGCTCGCGGACGCCGGCGGGAGACCGGTGCGCGAGCCCCAGTTCGCGCCCGAGCGGCCAGGCGAGGTCCGGCGCAGCTGCCTGGATGTGACGCGAGCGAGGGCAGAGCTGGGGTGGACGGCCTCCGTCTCGCTGAGAGATGGGCTGAAGGTAATCTCTCTAGAGGTTCTCAGCTACCCGCGGTGCCTCGCGCGTGAAGAACCACCACCCCAGCGCCATGACGCCCGGGATCAACGCCACCGCGATGATCACCGGCCAGTAGCCCCCGGCTGCCGAAACGGCCGAGGGAAGCGCCTTGGTGTGTGGATCGATGAAGGCATGACCCATCTGGGCCAGAAGGGTCGCCGCGGGGTTGGTCATCGCCCAGTGCTGGAAGGTGACCGACAGGCTTGCGTACTTGGCCGCGCTGTACATGACCGGAGAGCAGTAGAACCAGGCCTGAAGCGAGACGTCCCAGATCGGCAGTACGTCCCGGTAACGGACGTACAGCGCCGCCAGCACCATCCCGAGTCCCGTTGCCAGCATCACGAAACCGAGCAGGATCGGGATCAGCTCGAGCCAAAGGATGGTCGGGGTGACTCCGTTGGCGAGCGCGAACACGAGCACGGCGATCATGTTCATCATCAGGTTGAACACCGAGGTGAGAGACACCGACAGCGGAATCACCATCCGCGGAAATCGGATCTTGCGGAGCATCGCCTCTCGCTGCACGAGGCACTGGACACACCCTCCGGTCGCCTCCCCCAGATACGTCCACAGCACGATCGATGTGAGCAGGTAGACCCCGTAGTGGGGGACGCCGGCGCCGATGTGGAAGATCTGCGTGAACACGACGTACAGGACGCCGAAGAACAGGAGCGGCCGCATCAGCGACCACGCGTAGCCGAGGAGCGACCCGAAGTAGCGCAGCTTGAATTCGGTGCGCGCAAGCGTGAGCGTCAGCTCCAGAAAGCGCTTGACGCTGCCTCCCAGAGCCGAGGGGCCGTATCCGCGGGCTACCTGCGTACTCACCGCCGGGCAAGCTAGCAGCGGGCATAATCGGCGGCGTGAGCGTACATTGGATCGAGCCCGGGGCGAGCATCGGCGCACGGCGGGGTGAGGCCGTCGTCTGTATTCCCGTGTTCGGCGCCCACGAGGCGTTCGTCAGCTGCCTGCGTACCGTGCTCGAGCACACATCCGAGGAGGTGCCGATCCTCATCTGTGACGATGCCAGCCCGGATTCCCGCTCGCAGGACTTCGTCCGTGAGCTCGGCGAGCTCGGAACCAGCGGCCATCAGATCTTCTACATTCGCCGCGAGCGCAACGTCGGCTTCCCCCTGAACGTCAACGCCGGATTCGCATCGGCTGCACCCGCGGACGTTGTCGTGCTCAACTCTGATTGCATGGTCGCCGACGGTTGGCTGGAGGGCCTGCGCGATGCCGCATACACCGACAGCCGCGTAGCCACCGCCACGGCCCTGACAAACCATGGGACCCTCGTGTCGATCCCTGATCGGCAGCCCCGCTCCCGGCTTCCGGTGGATTGGAACCTCGACGATGCGGCGGCGGCGGTCAGACTGCACTCGCTGCGGATCCGGCCGTGCCTACCGACGGCGATCGGTCACTGCATGTTCATCCGCCGCAGTGCGCTGGAGTTGGTCGGCGATTTTGATCCTGCATTCTCGCCGGGGTACGGGGAGGAGGTCGACTTCTCGCAGCGCTGCATTCGCAGCGGCCTGTCGCACGTTCTCGCCGATGAGGTGCTCATCTTCCACCAAGGCGGTGGGAGCTTTGCCACCAATGGCAAACGCAACCCCATCCAGGACCGGCATGAGCGGACTCTGGCTGCGCGGTATCCCTACTACCACGATGCCGTGCAGGCGCTCGAGCAAGACGTCGCCGGGCCGTTGGCCCGCGCGCTCAGCGCTGCACGGCGCGCGCTGAAGGGGCTCACCGTGGCGATCGACGCTCGGATCCTGGCGGCAGCGACGACCGGGACCCAGCTTCACGTACTGGAGTTGATCGCCGCGCTGGCGCGCACCGAGGAAGTGCGCATCCTCGCGATCGTCCCCGACAAGCTCAATCCGTGGGCGGCGCTGGCGCTGGGCTCGCTCAACCAGGTGGAGTTGGTCACACGCAAGGGGGCGGCGCCGCTGCGGCGAGATCGCGCTGACCTGGTGCACCGGCCGTTCCAGATCAACACCGAAGAGGATCTCTCGTTTCTGTCTGCGCTCGGAGAGCGCCTGGTGATCACGAATCAGGACCTGATCGGGTACCACAACCCCTCCTACTTCCGGGACGCCGATGCCTGGATGGGATACAGGCAGACGACACGGGCGGCCCTGTCGGTTGCCGATCGAGTTGTGTTCTTCTCGGCCCACGCTCGCAACGATGCGCTCGCGGAGGATCTCGTCGACCCGAGTCGTGCGAACGTGATCCACATCGGCGTCGATCACAAAGCTTGCGGTCCGGTGCCCGTGCCGACCGCGCCTCGCGGCGCCGATCGACTTCCCGACGGATCCGAGGCGATCCTCTGCATCGGCACCGACTTCCGCCACAAGAATCGGCTGTTCGCGCTGCAGATTGTCGAGCAGCTGCAGATCCGGCACGACTGGAACGGCGTCCTGCTGATGGTTGGGCCTCAGGTCGCTGAGGGCTCATCGATTCCGGAGGAGGCGCAGATGCTGGCGCTGCGTCCGCGGGTTGCGCGCGCGGTCCTGGAGTTCGCTGCCGTCGACGAGGCAGAGAAAGCCTGGCTCTATCGTCGAAGCCGCCTGGTCCTGTACCCGACCGTGCACGAAGGCTTCGGGTTGGTCCCGTTCGAGAGCGCCGTCCACGGCATTCCGTGCATGTGGGCGAAGGGCACTGCTCTGAGCGAGGTGTTGCCGGACTCGGCGGCCGCGATCGTCCCCTGGAACGCGGAGATGAGCGCCGACCGCGCTCTTGAGCTGCTGCGTGATGAGGCGGTCCGCCGGCAGAACCTGGGAGCGATCAGCGAGGCCGCTTCTGGCCTCACCTGGGACGCCACGGCGGCGAAGCTGATCGCCCTCTACACCGAGACCTGCGACGCGCCGGCCAGTGCCCTCGAGCGCAGACACGGGCTGATGACCGGCGTGCTAAGCGAGGACGCGGTCAGGCTGATCGGTCCAGGCGGTGCGCTGCCCTCGGATGTCGAGCGGCCGTTGCTCGCGCTCGCCACCCACCCGCAGATCGGCGGCCCGATGTTTGGTGCGATCAAGCTCGGCTACCGAGCATCCCTCAGGCTGCGCCGGCGCATCAGGGGGAACGGCCGGGGCGAGAACCGCGCCTAGGCGATCGCGCGCAGGTCCAGGTGACGGTGCTCTATCGCTGCCGTTCGATCTCGAACTCGTGAGGGAGATCGGCCGCGCCGCCGCCGGAGAGCGCTGAGTACACGAGGATCGAGCCGATGGCGTCGCGGAGATCGTAGACATCGGTACCGAGACCGGCCCGGCTTACCGATACGGTCAGGCGATAGCGCCCCGGGGCGAGCCAGTTCGTGAACCGGACTCGGACGCTCGCGAGCTCGCCGGGCTCAAATCGCCCCGTCGGGCCGTGCTTGAGCTGCGTGCTGGCCGCGAAGGACGTGTGACCGAGGTCGTTTCGCAACGCGATCGCAAACAGCGGATCCTCCGCTACGGCGTGAAACCTGACCTCCATCCGCACGCAGCAGTCCTCACCCTGGGCCGCGGTGACCAGTTTCTCGCCGTCGCATGATTCGAACCAGGCGCCCAGCAGCTCGGCGACCGGCGGGCGGCGCAGCGTTTCGGGCCCGCCCAGCTCAGCCGCCTCTCTGCGCACGCGTCGGAAGTTGAGTTCGTTGTATTGGCGCGCGATCGAGGCCGGCTCTCCGATATCGACCGCCCGGCCCTTCTCCATCAGCATCGCGCGGTCGCAGAACCGCTCGACCGAGCCCATGTCGTGGGTGACGAACACGATCGTGCGACCCTCGTCCTTGAGTCGAGTGAACTCGTCAAAGCACTTCTGCTGGAAGGAGGCATCGCCCACCGCAAGCACCTCGTCGATCAGGACGATGTCGGCGTCCACCTGAATCGCGACCGAGAACGCGAGCCTCACGTGCATGCCCGAGGAGTAGTTCTTCAGCTTCAGGTCCATGAACTCCTCGAGCTCGGCGAACGCGACGATGTCATCGAACCGCTCCTGCGCCTGCTTGCGGGAAAGACCGAGCATGATCGCGTTGATGATCGCGTTGTCGCGCGCGGTGAGGTCTGGGTTGAATCCGACGCCGAGCTCGATGAACGGCGACAGCCTGCCGTGGACCTCGAGCTCACCGCCATCGGTGTCGTAGATCCCCGCGAGGCACTTCAGCAGCGTGCTCTTGCCGCTCCCGTTGCGCCCGACAATGCCGAAGAACTCGCCGGCCCCGATCTCGACGCTGACATCGTCGACCGCTCGGAGCAGTTCGAAGCTTCTCTTCCGCAACGGGTGAAGGACTCGCTCCTTGAGCGTGTGGTATTGCTCGTGCGGAAGCCTGAACCCCTTGCTGAGGTTGCTGAGCCTCACCGCAGGGAGTGGGACGACGGAGGCGGAGCCAGCCGCCCGCGTCACTTCGCCGACGGTCGTACTCACCGAACGGACAATAGCAGCGGCCGCCGCGTCCCCCGGGAGCCCACGTTCACGGCCGCGCGACGAAATTCACGCGCTCGGCGGTGTAGAACGCCCGCTCGAACTGCTCGAGCGTGTAGGGGCCGGACCCGTCGAGATCGAAGACGCGCATGCCGGCCTCGCAGGTGAGCAGGCGGTAGACGTCACCGGGGCCGGTTCCATAGCTCTCCGCCGAGCCGCTCCCGTGCTCGAAGATGACGATCGGCGCGTACTGGCGCAGCGTCCTCAGCGCTCCCTGAAGCACCTGAAGCTCCGCGCCCTCGACGTCGATCTTGATCACGGCTGGGCGGTAGTCCGGATCGAGCACGTCGTCAAGTACCTCGACCCGGACCTGGATCTCTTCGACCTCGGCCTGCTGACCGCCCGGCAGCGGCCGGAAGTGCAGACCGCTCCAACCATCGGCGCTTCCGTGAACGTAGGAGAACTCGGCCTGGCCGGCCTCGTTGTAGAGCGCTGCCTGGCGGATCTCCACATCGGGGAAGGTCCGTCGAAGCAGCTCACAGAGATGCGGCAACGGCTCGAAGGCGATGTGGTGGCCGTCAGGTGCGACTCTTCTCATCTCGGCCAGCACGGCACCATGGTTGGCTCCGATGTCGATGCAGTTTGCGTCACGGGCGAGGACGAAGGCAAGCAGGCGCGTCATGTGGGCCGAGTCCGCAAGGTCGCGCTCGATCGCGGCCTTGACGGGATCGTTCACTTCCGCCGGGGCGACGCGGCTGGGCGGGCGGCCGGCGCGAAGGCGTCCGACAGCGGCGGCCACGCGCCGGCGAACCGCGATCGACGGTGCATGCATACGGGAATTATCTCGGCTTGCCGTCCCGCCCCGGGGCGAGGCCGCCATCCGCATCGATCAAGGCCTTGCCCATACGGCCCGATAACGATCGCGAGGGTTGCTTGGAACCCGTCGGGTTGTAGCCACGGCGGTCGAACAGGCGTCCACCGCCCCGTCCAAAGGCCTCATGCAGCCGCTTGGTGGGCCGATACGAGCGCAAACACCCGGGAAGGACCCACATGTCATCGAGTCGGCACGCACAGATGGACGAGGAGCGCTTCACCGCCATTCAAGCAATCGGGATCGCGACGATCGTCGGTACGGTCGCCGTGCTCGGGGCTTCCGTTTTCTCGGGCCCGCCCGCCTACACGCCGGTGAAGCCGGTCGCTCTGGCCCAAGCCACGAGCGCCGGGCTGCCGGTGACGGCAGGCGTGCCGGCAACGGCGGCCGGGGTCGGCTATCCCGCCGCCGTCGGCAATCCCGCCTCTTCTGCAACCGCCGCCAGCCCCAGCGGCGCCGTCAGCCCGACCGTCGTGACCTCAGGCGGGGTAACGGCCCACGCCACGAGCTCCGGGTCCAGTTCCGGCTCCGGTGCGGTGGCGCGCCCGAGAGGCACGCACCGCGTCGCCGGCCATCTCAGGGCTTCCCAATCATCGACCGCTCGCTCGACGAGTGCTAGGCGCACGACATCGATGACGAGCTTCTCGGGCGGCTCAACTGCGCCGACGGCCCACGTGGCATCAGCTCAGCCCGCGGCAACCGAGCCCACCGTCTCCCAGGCCGGATCCCCCTCATCGAGCCCCGCCACCGTCTCGCCGACCGAGACGGCCGCGGCGAGCGCCGCGGTTACATCGGCACCGGCCGGACCGGACGGGACGTGGATCGTTCCGCCGATTCCCGGTGGCCTTGACGACCTCGGTAACGCTCTGCCGTCTTTGCCGGGTGTCGCGACCGGACCTGCACCGGCGGGCAATGTGCTCGCGATGGGCTCGCCGGGAGACGAGTACGCATTCGACGTCACCACCCGCACCTGGATCCTCGCGCCGACCAGCGACTTCACCTACAAGCCCGGCACCGGGTACGTCTCGACCGCCGGGGCAACCGCTTCCAGCAGCCCCAGCTCGGGCACACTTCCACCGCTCGACACGTCGGTCCCCCCCGGACCGGACGGCGCCTGGATCGTTGCGCCGGTGGCGGCCTCGCTGGACGCCAATGGCACCGCCCTGCCCGCCCTGCCGGGCGTCGCGACCGGACCTGCACCGGCGGGCAACGTGCTCGCGTTGGGCCGGCGGCGACGAGTACGCATTCGACGTCACCACCCGGACGTGGATCCTCGCGCCGACCGGCGGCGTCACCTACAAGCCCGGCGTCGGGTACGTCTCGTCCCCCTAGAGCGCCGCGCAGGCGTTCACGCCGGCGAGTCCCGATGCCGCGGCGGCAGTCCGTCGCGGCGCCGGGGCCGCTCTATGATTGCGCGCCATGGTCCCCGAGATCTTCGAGGATACGGTCTGGCAGATGTCACTCGGCGAGCGCGCTGCGGTCGAGGGTGTGCTGACGCAGCTGAAGCCGAGCCTCGCGGTTGAGATCGGTTCGATGGAGGGCGCGTGCCTGCGCCGGATCGCTGCACACGCGCAAGAGGCTCACTCCTTTGACATAAGCCCGCCGAGCCTGCCGATGCCCGGCAACGTCACGCTGCACACCGGCAGCTCGCACGAGCTGCTCGCGCCATTCCTGGCCGAGCTGGTGGAGAAGGGTCGAAATGTCGATTTCGTGATGGTCGACGGCGATCACTCGTCGGACGGAGTCAGGCGCGATCTGGAGGACCTGCTCGATTCAAGAGCGCTGGCGCGGACGGTGATCCTCATCCACGATACGGCCAACGAGCGGGTTCGCGCCGGAATCGATGCCGTGCGCTTCCGCGCGTGGCCGAAGGTGGCCCATGTCGAGCTCGACTTTGTGCCCGGGCAGCTCTTCGCGGAGCCGGCCCTGCGCAACGAACTGTGGTGCGGGCTGGGGCTCGTCGTGGTGGATTCCTCGCGCCTGGCGTATCACGACGGCCCGGTGTACCAGCAGCGGTACTACCCAGCCGCAGCCCTCCTGGCCGGAGCACGCGATCTCGTTCTCGCGCGCGAACGCGTTCCAGCCGGCGCCGAGGCCCCAGACGCGGACCCCGGTGCGGCACAGGCCCGCGTCGCGCTGCTCGAGGCAGAGCTGGGGGGAAGCCTTCTCTGGCGCGACGAGATCGCAGCGCTCGAGACGGAGGCTGTGCTGGCCCGAAAGCGGATGCCGGCGCTCGAAGCCGAGGTGGAGGTGCTTCGGATGGATTACGAGCGCTGTGAGCGGGCGCTGGAGGACATCAAGGGATCGGCGAGCTGGCGGATGACCGAGCCGCTGCGCTCCGCCAAGCGCGTCATGCATCCGCGAGCGCGCTGATCGCCATCGCTGCGCGTGGTTGAGCAGTGCGGATAGCACTCGTTTCGCGCGAGGTGTACCCATTGGCGATGGGTGGGATCGGCGAGTTCATCTCGGCTGCCGCGCGGCTGCTGAGCACCGTTGCCGAAGTGACGATCGTGACGAACGCGGCGTACGAGGAGAGGTATGCCGAGCTGGTGGCCAGCCGGGACCCGAGGCTGCCGCCCGAGAACGTGCGCGTCGCGTTCGTCGAGGAGCCGTCCGCCGATGAGCTCGATGGGTGGTACGACGTGATGCAGTCCTACAGCACGCGGGTGCTGGAGCGCCTGCGAGAGCTGTACCCCGATCGCGGCCCTGACCTGGTGGAGTTCGAGGACTTTCTCGGCGAGGGCTTCGTCACCGTGCAGGCGTCCGACACGCTGGATCCGTTCCTCGCGGAAACGTGCGTTTGCGTGCGCATACAGACCTCAGCGGAAATCGCCGAGGTGCTCAACGGCCGCTATCACACGGACGTGCAACGGCAGGTGCTGTATGCGATGGAGAGGTACGTGCTCGCACATGCCGACCGGGTGATCTGGCCGTTTGGGGACGTGCTCGAGGCGTATCGGCGGTTCTATGGAGCGGACCGACTGGCGCCCGCCGTACGCATTCCGTACCCCTATGTGGGGCCGGTTGCCCAGGCAGGGGACGACCGCAGCTACCGAGTCCACTCGCCGCTGAGGTTTGTGTACGTGGGCAGACTCGAGCGGCGAAAGGGTGTCGCCAACCTCGTCAGCGCGGCGCGCGGGCTGGAGCGCGACGACTTCTCGCTGACACTTGTGGGCGGCGATACTCCCACCGCTCCGCTCGGAATGTCGATGCGCGAGGCGCTGCAGCTCGCGATCGCAGACGACCCGCGCATCCGCCTTCACGGTGCGGCGGACCGAGCCGCGGTCGAGGAAGCGAACCGGGCGCACGATGTCCTCGTGGTGCCGTCGCTGTGGGAGTGTGGACCGTACACCGCGCTCGAGGCTCTTCACCTAAACCGACCGGTGCTCGGCACCCCGGTCGGGGGACTGGTCGAGGTCGTGACGCCGGGCGTTACCGGGTGGTTGGCGGACGGAAGCGACAGCACAGCAGTGGCGCGAGCGCTCCACCGCGTGCTCGACGGCCGAGACGAGGTGCAGAGGATGGTCCGCTCAGGCGAGCTTCCAGCGCGTGTCGGCGCGCTCTGCGACCCACAGAACATCGTCGATCGCTACCAGGAGCTTGCCGAACTCGCGCCTCGCCGGAGGAGAAGGTCTACCGGAGGCGTCATCCGCCCACCGCTCGTTTCGGCCGTCGTTCCGTACTACCGAGCCGCCCGGCACATCCGGGAGACCCTCGATTCGCTGTTGGCGCAGAGCTACCCGCGGCTAGAGATCGTGCTCGTCAACGACGGCTCCTTCAGCGAAGAGGATTGGGTTCTTGCCGAGCTCGCGGCGGAGCTGCCGATCGTCATCGTCACGCAGATGAACAGCGGCCTGGGAGCCGCGCGGAACTTCGGGATCTCGCAGAGCCGCGGCCGCTATGTCCTGCCCTTCGACGCCGATGATCTCGTCCATCCCGAGTTTGTCGAACGCTGCGTCAAGGTGCTCGAGCGCCGCGACAGTGTCGCCTACGTGACGTCCTGGTCTCGCTACATCGAGGAGGATGGGACGCCGAGACCTGGACCGCTCGGCTATCAGCCGCTCGGCAACAGCTACCTGCTCGAGCAGGAGAACGTGGCGGGGAGCGCGGAGGCGGTAGTGCGGCGCCGGATCTTCGATCTGGGCTATCGCTACAGCCCGGAGCTCACCAGCGCCGAGGACACGAACCTCTACAGGGAATTGCGACGATGTGGTTACCGGGGCGTGGTGATTCCTGAGCGGCTCCTGTTCTACCGCGTGCGTGCCGACTCGATGCTGAGGACGATCGGGCTGCCGAACCGAGGACGGATCCAGGACGAGATCGAGGCGCAGGCGCGCCTCGGGTCGATCCGTTGGACGGCCGCCGAGATGGCCTTCGAGGGTGGAGAGTGAGGGTGCGGATCGCCCTGGTTTCTCGCGAGGTGCACCCGTTTGTCGGTGGCGGACTGGGCGCCTTCGTATCCGCGGCTGCGCGTCTGTTGTCGCGGGTTGCAGAGGTTACGATCTTGACCACCTCGTCCTTCCGCCCGGTGTATGAGCAGCTGCTCGCGGCGAGTGATCCGCGGCTCCCACCGAACAGCGTGCGGATCGCGTTCGTAGAGGAGCCGGATGAGGACGAGGCGGGCGGCTTTTACGACTTTGTGCAGTGCTACGGGGCGCGAACGCTCGAGCGTCTGCGGGACCTGTACCCGGATGGCGGTCCGGACGTGATCGAATTTCCGGACTATCACGGTGAGGCTTTCGTGACGGTGCAGGCGGCGCACACTCTCGACCGGTTCCTGGACGACACGTGCGTATCGGTGCGTCTTCACACGACGCACGAACTCTGCCTCGTCTTGAACGGGTGCTGCGCCCGAGACCGTGGCTCGCTGGCGCAGTTCGAGATGGAACGATTCTCGTTGTCGCGCGCCGACCGGGTGATCCACCAGGGTGGCGACATCCTCGGTACCTACCGCCGCTTCTACGTCGCCGACGCACTCGCGCCGGCGGTGCTGATCCGCTATCCGTATTCGGGAGCCGAGGTCGCGCCGGACGCAGACGTTTCCTACAGTCCCGGATCACCGCTGCGGCTCCTCTATGCGGGTCGACTGGAGCGGCGCAAGGGGGTTCAGAACCTCGTTTCGGCACTGAGAGGGATGACGCGAGAGGACCTCACCCTGACGCTGATCGGTGCTGACACGCCAACCGGACCGCTGGGGACCTCGATGCGCGAGCTGCTTTCGCTCGCGATCGCCGATGACGAGCGGATCGAGCTCCGGGACGCGCTCGACCGAGAGGGCGTCAGCGCCGAGATTCGGGCTCACGACGTCGTGGTCGTGCCGTCCCTGTGGGAGTGCTGGCCGTATGCGGTGATCGAGGCGCTGCACCTCAACCGGCCGGTGCTGGCGACGCCCGTCGGCGGCCTCGTCGAGCTGGTGAGGCCGGGGACGAACGGATGGCTCTCGAGGGGGACGGCAGCGACGGATCTCGAAGCGGCGGTTGAGCACGTCCTGGACCGACCGGCTGAGCTCGAGCGCTGCGTCCGCGGCGGCGCGTCCGTTGAGCACGTTCGGTCGCTCAGCGACGATCAGCGGATTCTCGATTCCTACCAGCATCTCGCAAGCGTGAAGCCACGACACCGGCTTCGCCGACCGCCCGCGCGCACCGGGCAACCGCTGGTATCGGCGATCGTTCCGTACTACCACGCCTCTCGCTACATCCGCGCGACGATCGAATCACTGCTGGCCCAGACCCACAGGCGCCTGGAGATCGTGCTCGTGAACGACGGCTCGTTCGCGCTCGAGGATCGGATCGTCGCCGAGCTGGCCGCGCAGGCGCCGATCGTGGTGGTCTCGCAGATGAACCAAGGACTTGGAGCCGCCCGGAACTTCGGCATTTCCCAAAGCCGTGGGCGCTACGTGTTTCCGCTCGACGCCGACAACCTCGCCGCTCCCGAGTTCGTGGCCCGCTGCGTCGACATCCTCGAGAGTCGTCCCGAACTCGCCTACGTCACCGCTTGGTCGCGCTACCTCGACGAGGCGGGATCGCCGCGGCCGGGGTCGACTCTCGGCTACCAGCCACTTGGCAACCAAGCCACGCTGATCGAGCAAGAGAACGTGGCCGGCGACGCAGCGGCCGTGATCCCGCGGCGCATCTTCGAGCTCGGATTCCGATACAACGAGGAGCTGACCAGCTACGAGGACTGGCACTTCTACCGCGAACTCAGACGCAGCGGACGATACGGTGCTGTGATCCCCGAGCGGCTGCTCGGCTACCGCCTGCACGATCAGTCGATGCAGGCGGTGATCGCGCAGCCGAAGCGTTCCTGGCTGGAAGGCGAGATGCAGGCGCTCCTTCGAGAGAATGAGGTGCAATGGAAGTCGTCGAGCGTCTGACACTCGAGGCGGCTCAGGCCGACACGATGATCGCCTGTGAGCATCGGCAGCGCTACGAATTCGCGAGCGGGCTCTGCGCCGGGCTGCGGGTGCTCGACCTGTGCTGCGGCAGCGGCTACGGCCCCACGATCCTGGCCGCGAACGCGACGGCAGTCGTCGGCGTTGACAATGACGCAGCGACGGTCGACCTTGCGCAGGCGAGCATCGCCCGCGATATGCCGGTCGTGAGCTTCGAGCTGGCGGATGCCGTCTCCTACCTCGGGACCGACCTCGGTGAGAGGTTCGATGCGATCGTCTGCTTCGAGGGTCTCGAGCACCTACCGGAACTCGACCGCGTGCTGGCGATGCTCCGCGAGCATGCCCTCCGCGGCTTGAGGCTGATCGTCTCTGTTCCGAACAGCAAGCTCTTCGGGGAGGAGAACCCGTTCCACCTCACGGACTTTGGATATGAGGAGGCGAGGGCGGCGTTCGCGTCGTTTCCGTCCTGCGTGCTGCTACCGCAGTACCTCGCCGAGGGGTCGCTGATCTGCCCGCCGGGCGCCACGCAGACCGACGTGGCGGTTTCGCTGGGCGAGCGCAACGAGCCCGAGTACGCAAACCACTTCATCTTCTGCGTGAACTTCGAGGAGGCCCAGCTCGAAGACGTCCATCACGGCCATATGCAGCTGAGCAGCGCCCCCCTGTTCAACCGCTGGTCGGAGGGCATGAAACAGGCGCTGTCGGCACTACGTCGCGAGAACGCGCGGCTCGCGCGGGGACGGCTCGGGAAGGCCGACTCGGCGGCGGCGGCCGCGCTTGCGAGCCTGATGGATCGGGAGGCGAGGGTCGCGGTTCTCGGAGAGCGTTTGCGCGTCGCGGAGGATCGCGTGAAAGAGCTCGAGAAGACGCTTGCCCGCAGCAACGGACGCGCAGTGGTATCGCGCGAGCCGCCGGAAGCCGCTGTCTCCGGCGAGGGAGTCGTGATCGCCCCGCCTGAAGGAGAGCTCGCGGCCCACGCGGACCGCGGCGAGGATCCCAACAGTTGGGATATGCGACGGCGGCGGGCTGCCGAGTACCTGATCCCATGGATCGAGCAGACCGTGCCGCTCGCCGGGAAGACCGTGCTGGAGTACGGCTGCGGCAATGCCGCCGTGAGCTGTGCGTTCGCAGCCCGTGCCGAGCGGGTGATTGGGGTCGACATCGACGCGCGGTCGCTCGAGCTGGGCGAGAGCGAGCTCCACAGCCGCGGCGTGAGCAATGTCGAGCTACAGCTGCACCCGCCCGAGTCGATCATCGAGGCGGTTCAGGCTCGACGAGGCGAGGTCGATGTGTTTCTGCTCTACGCCGTGCTCGAGCATCTGACCGTAGAGGAGCGACTGGCGGTTCTGCGACTGGCCCGCGAGGTGGTCAAGGACGAGGGGGCGATCGTGGTCTGCGAGACGCCCAACCGGCTGAGCTACTTCGACTACCACACGGCGCAGCTGCCGTTCTTCCACATCCTGCCCGATGAGCTCGCGGCCGACTATTACCCGTGGTCCCGCCGTGACGACTTCAGGCAGGCGATGGACGCGGCTGCCGCACAGGGACGTGGACCCCTCCTCGAGGCGATGGCGCGATGGGGAAGAGGCGTGAGCTTTCACGAGTTCGAGGTGGTGTTCGAAGACCTTTCCCGCCATGTGGTCGCCTCCAACTACGACATGGCTCTGTTCGGAGAGCGCCCGGTCCATGCGGAGGAGATGCTCCTCGCCCGGCTTCTCGACCGCTGGCGCCCGGACCTGGCGCCGGTTTGGTCGCGGTACTGGCTCGATCTCATCCTGTCGCCGCAGCCGACCGAACGGCGACGGCCGTTCATCCGGCCCTGGACGGCGGAGACCGTCACGAGCAGGAACGTCGCGTGGACGAACCGAGACGATCTGCTGCTGCCCGGCGCCGACGCCACCCTGTCGGTCACGCTTCCCCATCCGACGCAGCGCGTGATCGTAGGTTCGCTGGCGTCCGATGAACGCGGAACCACGCTGTACGTGCGGCCGGAGGGCGCCGAGCGACCGCTGGCGGCAAGTCACGCAGCACCGCGCGCCCACACCGCCTTCATCTCCTTCGGCTTCGAGGAGCCCGCATCGACCATCTCGATCGAAGCCAGCAGGCCGTGTCGATTGGTCTTCGTCGGATACGAGGACTGACGCGGCTACCTCGTGACCGCCGCTCCGCGGCGGTCGTAGCTGTGTTCGCCGCGGGAATCGGGATCCGGGGCGTGTTCATGCTGCTCTACCGGCCGGCCTTCCTGGGAAGCTCGGACACGGGCTCGTACATCAGCGCGGCCGGCCACAGCCTGTTCGCAAACATCTACGACCCCGCCGGATACCCCCTGTTCATCCGCTTCCTGCATGCCATCTATCCGCACCTTTCACTGCTGATCCTGGTGCAGCACGGACTGGGGGTCGCAACTGCCCTGATGCTCTATGTGGCCGTGCGGCGCGTCACGGGCGCGACCCTCCTCGCCCTGCTTCCCGCCGTGATCGTTCTGTTCGACGGATACGGCCTGTGGGTGGAGCACACGCCGATCACGGAGGCGCTGTTCACGTTCCTCGTTGTCGCCTCGATCTGCCTCGCCCTGCACGCGGTGGAGCGGACCCCATGGCTGCTCGTGGGGGAGGGGATCCTGATCGGCGCTGCGAGCTTGGTGCGCCCCGTAGGACTGATCCTGATCCCGGTCGTCGCTCTGTGGATCGTGTGGACGCGTTCCGGTCGAGTGGGCCAGCGAGCTCTCGCAGCGTGTGCGCTGATCGTTCCCGCGTGTGCGATCATCGCCGGGTACCTGCTGGTACAGCGCGCGGACACCGGGTTCCTCGGCATGACCCTCGATTCGGGCCGCGTCGTGTACGCGCGTGCGGCGATGTTCGCCGACTGCTCCAGATTCGCGCCGCCATCGGGGACCAGAGCCCTGTGCGAGACGACGCCGCCGAGTCAGCGCGGAAGCTTCAACCAGTATCTGACGGGCTTTCCGGATCATGCGACGAGCGTCAGCGAGGCGGGGCGCTCGATCAGTCCCGCGTGGCGCGTCTTCGGCCCGCCACCAGCCGGAAACGCCAAGCTCGAGGAATTCGGCCTGGACGCGATCCTCCACCAGCCGCTCGACTACGTCTCCCATGTCGCCAACGACTTTCACTACTTCTGGGCCGATCACCATCGGGCGTTCATCGCGGCGGTGGCACGCGTGGATCCAGGGATCGACCGAATCGTCGCCGACTACTATGCGACCGGCCTCGGCGTTCACAGCGGCGGTCTGGGCTTTTTGCGCTGGTATGGCGACTGGATCGAGGTCACCGGCCCGCTGATGATCGTACTTCTGATCCTGCCGGTGGCGGGGCTGCTCGCCGCCGATCGGCGAGCGCGGCACGCAGCGGTGCTGCTGACATCCGCCGGCTGGCTCCTGCCCCTGGCGGCCGTCGCGGTGGCCTCGGTCGACCCGCGCTTCATCCTGCCCGCCTACGGTCCGCTCGCCGCCGCGGGCGCGATCGGGCTCAGCGACGGCGGCTGGTTGCGTCGACTTCAGACCGGGTTCACGGCGCGTACAGCGCAAGCCCGCGGGTGAGGGTCACATCGGGTCCGGCGGCCCCGCCGAGGTTGGCCGTGGCGGTCACGTTCACCTTGCCCTGACGCTTGAGCAGGGCTCGCCGCGACTTGGCGATCCTCAGTGTGACCGTCCTGCTGCCAAGGGGAGGGATCGTGAGAATGGCGGAGGCGAGCAGCTTCCCGTGCGCGCGGAGGGCCAGCCTGCCGCTGACGGCAAAGGGATTGCCGTTGCCCAGAGTGAGCTTGGTGGCCCATTGGCGGGTCGGGTTCAGCCTGTTGTGCGGCGCGGTGAGCGCGAGCCGCGCGTGCCGGCGGTCGAGCGCGCCGCCGCCGGCCAGGAAGGCGCCCAGGCCATAGGGCGTGCCCAGGCCTGTCGGACCGTCGTATCCCTTGCGAGCCGAGCAGATCGCCTGGCCGGGGCAGTTCTGGGTCGCGCCGCTTCGGATGTCTCTGAACGCGTTGGGATCGCTGCGGGCGTGGGCGTAGATCATCTGCGGTTCCGCGCTGCCCTGGCTGCCGGCGAGCCCGATGATGCCGGCGAGGATCGGCGCGGCCACACTCGTCCCGTCGGCCTCGCACCAAGACTTGCCGCAGGGCGCGCCAAAGTCCTGGATGTGGACGCAGCGGTCCGGGCTCGGCCACGGCGGCGAGGTCGGCCACCGCGCGCTTGGAGCCGCAGCCGACCGACGCCGCCAGCGCGACTGCCACGCCGGGGCGGAGTCGTACAGGCGCAGCCGCTGCGGTCAGGCTCCAGGGCGTCTCGCCGCCGTAGCCACCCGCCGGCGCCTTGAGCTCGGTGCCTCCACCGCCAGGACGCCGGGCAGCGAGGCGGGGAAGGTCGGGCACGAATCGAAAGCCGGTGTCTCCGGCGGCGGCGACGACGATCGAGCCGGGACCGCGTGTAGTCGGCCGCGTAGGCGCCGTCGTTGCCCGCGTCGGTCGGCAGGTTGAAGCTGGTCACGATCGTCTGCGCGCCGGCGCGTGCAGCGGTGGCGACGGCCGCGGACAGGTCGCCGGCGGCGAGCGAGTTGGCCTCGACCAGCATGATCGAGCAGCTCTGGCAGACCCCGCGCGCCACCTCGACTCCGACCGATGATTCGGTGATGAACGTGCCGCCGGTCGGGTCCTTCTGGGGCAGCGGAGCTGCGGCACCGGACTGGTTGAGCATGCGAAAGCAGCCATTCGCCGTGGTGCAGGCCGGTATCCCGAAGCGCTTGCTGTAGGCGGTCAGGTCGGCCTGGACGTGCGGGATCGTCGTAGGCGCTGACGATGGCGATCGTCTGATGCGCGGCGCCCGGTCTTCGGGAGGGCGTAGGCGCTGTGGATGTCATTCGGAGTGAGGCTGGCGGCGGACGGGCGCCGCGGCAGGCGAGAGGCCGGCGAGGTGGCCAGGGCCGGGAAGGAGGAATCGGCGCATTGATCCCTACAACATCAGACTCGGGCCGGAGTTGCTCGCGCGGTCCGGCAAAGAAAACGGCCGCCGCGGAAACCGCGACGGCCGCTCTGCTGGGGCGTGCCCGCTCCCGCCCGGAGGCGGGAGCGGGCATGCCAGCCGCTACTCGGTGGTGCCGGTGCTGGCGGTGATGCTTCTTGTGCGCGATCAGCTTCGCCAGCTTGCGCTGCGCCGCGGCCTTGCGGGCCTTGGTGATGCGAGCGCCCGCGGCCTCCGAGGCCGCCGGCTTGGCGTGCAGCGCCGCCTTCACCAGCGACGGACGTCTTCGTCATCGCGCAGGATCTGGTCGACGTTGGGCTGATTGTGCAGTCGTTGCCATTGCACGATCCAGCCGTGACCGGTGCCCAGATTGGTTGTCAGGGCACTGTCCGTCAGGTCCACGTTCTGCGGCCGTGCCGACCTGGCCACTGGCGAACTGAACCGTGATCGACTGCGGGCCGGCGCTCTGGCTCGGCAGGTTCACCGAAGTGTCACCCGCCGTGGCCACGATGTTGCCGGTGTTGTCCAGGATGTTGATGTCACCTGAATTGACGGCAGGACCGAAGAACGCCCGCTGGTCCAGAGCGATCGTCACCACGTTCGTGGTGCTGTTGCCGACCGCACCGAGCACATCAGGCCCGGTCGTGTATCCGGTAGCGAACGCGCCGATGTTCCCGAATGGGGCATCGAGCGGCTGGGAACCGGGCGTGTTGCAACCGCTGGACAGCGCGGAGATGAACACCGCGCAACCGTCCTCGTTGGGCACACGCCCGGCGACCGAGCCACCGATCACGTACTCGTCCTAGGTCCCGAAGTTCGGGAACGTGACCCGCACCGTGGTCGAGGTGGTGCTGACCATCGATCACCGAGGCGTTGTTGCCCTGAGACCTCGGTCCCGTTGGACAGATCGGCGAAGAAGTCCGCCGCGTCCTCGGGGTGACGGTCTTATTGAACGTGAAGTCCATGCGCCGACTGGTTGGCCTCCAGCTTCACGTCGGTGAGGTCCGGCACTCGCCGACGTGCCGGTACCGGTGACGGCAGCGCGTTGTCGACGTTCGGCGACGGAGAACCAATGTTCCCGTTGTCATCGTTGGCCGCGAACACCGCGCCCTGGACGTCGCCCGCCTTGACCGCGCTCGACACCGACTCCGAGCTGACGATGGTTCCAGCTCCGTTCCGGCACGTGTCACCCGTGAACGTGAACGTCGCGGAGTTGTCGCCGAACGACCGCCGGCGATCGCCGGGACATCTGCCGACGCACACGTTGCCGGCCGCATCCACGAAGTAGAAGTCCTGCGGGATGGTGCCGCCACGCACTGCTCCTGGTCAAAGAAGTAGGAGATGGAGTTCGACGTCGAGTCCGGGATCACGGACGCGAGGTCCGGACCGGTGGTGAAGCCGGCCGTACCGTTGTGCGTGTTCGAGCCCGTCAGCGGCGTCGAGTCGGTGATGTTGTTGCCGAATCAGCCGAGCGGCGGGCCGCCGTTCGCGTGCACGACGTCTGGGAAGACGGTCCCGATCGTGTACTCGCTTTAGATCGCCGGCATCGCGTCGAGTGAGGTCGCCCGAATGCACGAGTCTGCCGGCAGGCCCGAAGGCGGCGGAAGCGTCGTCTCCAGCGCGTAGTGGATGTCGAACAGCGTGTTTTGGCCCGGTATCCGCCTAGCGGGAACTCGTCCGACCCCGACGTACTCTGCAGCGTCTTGTCGAAGCAGAAGTCGACCGAACGTCGGCACAGCCGCAAGGATGGTTGCGCTGACGAGGTCCGGCCGGTTCGTGGTGCACTTCGTGCGGAGCACCAGCGATCGCGGCTTGAGCCGCTCCGGCGCCGAGTGCAGGAAGTGCGAACACGGCCGCTGCGACTGTTGCACGTGTCAACCACGCACGCGTCAGTCGATTAGCCATAAGGAGATCCTCCTGTTGTTGGTTATTAGCAGCCCTGGCCACCCCTTCCCCCCTTTACGAACAGCACCAACCTCGTCCACGCACGGGTTCGGTTCGACCGGACCGCCATCTTCTATCGTGATCGAACGACCGCGTCAAGCAGAAGTTCCGGTCTTGCATTGGAAATCCGTGGCTTCTACCCACCGCTGTGCGCACCTTATACGAAGGCTCGGAGCGATGCTCATAAGCCATGCCAAGCTGATACGGTGAGCGCGCGTGCTATCCGGCGGCCTGGGCCGGTATGCACAGAACTCGAATCGGCTCGAAATCAGTAGGGGAGTGGATGAATGCTCGCAGCGCCAGGAACACCCATCCCGACCATCACCTCGATCGCGCGCAGACTGACGGTGCTCGCCGCGGCGCTGATCGGGATCTTGGTCCCGGCGGCCGTGGCTCGCGCGGCTGCACCTGGCTCGCTCGACCCGAGCTTTGGCAGCGGCGGGCTGGCCCAGATAGGGTCCGGGACGCGGTTGTTCGGGACGGCGGCGCAGCCCGACGGGAAGGTCCTGGCCGCCGGGCAGACCGGTGGCAGCAGCCTGGTGGTGGCGCGGTTCACACCCCTCGGGGGCCTGGACTCATCCGTTCGGTGGCCACGGGCTGGTGACCGGCCCCGCTACGGGCGCGCCCGTCCCCGGTTCGATCGGCCGGGCCGTGGCCGTTCAGTCGGACGGAAAGGTCGTCGTGGTCGGGAGCGCCGGAGCGACCGGCGGTGGTGGCCTGGTGGTGGAGCGTTTCAACGCCAACGGCAGCCCGGATTCCAGCTTCGGCCACGGCGGCGCCGTGGACCTGCTGAGCGGTGACCTAGCGGACGGCTATTCGGTCGCCGTTCAGTCGGACGGCAAGATCCTCGCCGGCGGTGCGCCAACGCGCAGGGCAGCGACGGAGTTGAACCGCGGCTCGTGGTCGTGCGGCTGAACTCGAACGGATCTCCTGACGGAAGCTTCGGCTCGGGCGGCGTCGCCATCATCGACGTGGGTCCGATAGCCGCGGCGCGCGGCCTGGCCATCCAGTCAGACGGGAAGATCGTCGCCGTCGGCGGCGTCCAAGTCGGCCTGCAGGTTCCGGAGGCGTTCGTGGCGCGGCTGACGAGCTCCGGCGCGCTTGACCACAGCTTCGCCGGAACCGGTTTCTTCGCGCATCAGTACTCGCAGGCCGGCGCCAACTCCGGCTTCAACGCCGTGGCGGTGCAGCGGGACGGGAAGATCGTGGCCGGCGGCGCGGCACAGGCTGGCACCCGGGGAGCCGCCGCGCTGTTCGTCCGCTTCACCGCTTCCGGTGCCGCGGACGGCTCGTTCGGGTCGGGAGGCGCCGCCTATGCGCCCTCGGCTGTGAACTCCCCCCCGGGAACAACGGGGTCCCCGGAGTCAAGGGTCTCGTCATCGCCGGTAACGGTGATGTCGTCGGCGCTGGAGTGGACGCGAACGGCCCCTACTCCAGCGGAGCCCTGTGGGCGATGACCTCGGCGGGAAGGCTCGACAGCCGCTTCGGTTCTGGCGGCAACGTGCTCACGCAGTTCGGCGGCAACCGCTTCAACGAGTTCCTGGGGCTCACCGTGGCGCCCAGCGGCGCCCTCGTCGCGGTAGGCGATACCCAGCAGAGCTATCAGGGTGGCTACACGGGCATTGCCGCCCGTTACATCGGGCTCGGCGCGCCTCCGCCGCCTCCCAACCAGCAGCTGAAGGCGTCACTGACCGCCGTGAAGAGCAAGTACAAGACTGGCGATGTGGCCAAGCATGGCCTGAGCGTGGGCGTCAGCTGCAACCAGGCGTGCTCGATCAAGGGCTCCCTGGTGCTGAGCGCCGGCACGGCGCGCACGCTGCGCATCAAGACGACCTTCCGGAAATGCACCAAGAGCCACGGCAAGCGCAAGTGCAGGAAGGTCAGCGGCTATCGCGCCGTGACGATCGGATCCGGCCGCAGCTCACGAGGCGGATCTGGGACCAGCACGCTGACGCTCAAGCTCATCAATAAGTACCTGAAGGCGCTCCAGTCGCATAAGAGCTTCAGCGCGACGCTGAAGGTGTCCGTCACCTCGTCGGCCACCCACAAGTCCAAGAGCCTCAGCAAGGGTCTGACCTTCACGCATTAGGCCTGGCGACTGCGATCCGTGATGCCTCGACTACGTGCGCTTGCGCTGGCGGCGTTGCTGACGGCTGCATTCGGTACGGCCGCCGCGCGCGCCGCCACACCCGGCTCGCTCGACTCCGGCTTCGGCGGCGGCGTCGTGACTCTGGGCTCGGGGACGCAGCTGCTCGGAGTGGGCGTCGAACCCGGGGGCGAGGTCATCGCGGCCGGCCAGGCGTCCGGTCACGTGCTTGTCCAGTGCTTCAACTCGAGCGGCGGCTCGGCCGGCCAGTACGTGGGAGGGTCCGGGTACGCGCGCGCGGTGGCGATCCAGCCCGGCGGCCTGGCGGTCGTGGCGGGGTCGAGCGGCGGATTGTTCGTGCAGCGCTTCAAGAGCAACTGCACGCCGGATGCAAGCTTTCATGGCGGCACTCCCGCGGTGGCATCGGGGTTCGGCTCGGGCGGGGCGGCCAACGGCGTGGCGGTCGGATCCGACGGCAGCATCGTGGCTGCGGGCTCGGTCCCGCACGCCGATCCCAACGGTGAGAGCACGCGCGCAGCCGTGGCGCGTTTCACATCGACCGGAGGACTCGATTCCACCTTCGGCTCAGGCGGAACCGTGGTGCTCGATCATGGGCATCCCTACTCATTGGCGACTGCGGTAGCCGTCCAGAGCGATGGCAAGGTCGTGTTGAGCGGACGCTGGCAGGATCCGCAGTTTCCGGTGACCTCTGGGTGGGTGGAGCGCCTCACGGCCGGCGGCAGCGACGACAGCACGTTTGCCGGCGGCTCGGCGGTCTATAGCCACTCCGCCGCCGGTGCCGGCTACGCGACGCTCAATGCCGTGACGATCCAGCCTGACGGCAAGATCGTCGCCGCGGGCTCCGATCTCTCCCCGCCGCCGGGCGTGAATCAGGGCCCGAGCGCAGCCTTCGTGCGGTTGAGCTCGAACGGGGTCCCCGACGCGAGCTTTGGCTCAGGCGGTATCGAGAAGCTGTCGTCAGGGACGTTTACACCCGACCCGTACGGCGCCTATGGAGTGGGCATCGCCGGTGGCGGCCGAATCGTCGGGGCGGGCGCGATCCTCCAGAACGGCAGCCATGACGCCGGACTGTGGGCACTCGCTCCGGGAGGTGCCCCGGACACGGAAGGCGCATTCGGATCTGCGGCGACCGTGATGCAGACCGGTGGGGTCGAGGCCTGCGCGATGGCGGTCGCCCCCGATGGAAGCCTGGTCATCGTCGGAGACTCTGTCTCCCCGTCCAGGCAAGGTGTCCCGTGCCAGGTCAACGGCACGTCGTCCGCGTTCGCGGCCCGGTATGTCGGCTTTGGCCCGCCGCCGAAGGCGACGCCGCCGGCGGCTGCCACGGAATCGGCCACCGGAATCGGCGAGGTCTCCGCGACACTCAACGGCGCCGTGAACCCGAACGGGCTCGCCACCGACTATCACTTCGACTACGGCACGGGCAAGTCCTACGGGTCGAGCACTCCGACGCAGAGCGCCGGCAGCGCCAGCGCCGTGCAGACCGTCTCCCAGCAGCTGACCGGGCTCAGCCCAGCCACCACGTACCACTACCGGCTCGTGGCCAGCAACGCTGACGGAACGACGAGGGGATCAGACGTGACCTTCACGACTTCGCCGGCACGGCCGCCTTCCGCCCTCACCGGAGGCTCGAGCGGAGTGGGCGAGGTGTCCGCAACCGTCAGCGGCAGCGTGAGCACAGGCGGGCTGGTGACGAGCTACCACTTCGACTACGGGACGAGCACGGGCTATGGCTCGCACACGGCAGCGCGCCAGGTATCCGCAGACAGCTCGGATCTGAGCGTGTCGGCGGCGCTGACGAGGCTCCGTCCCGGCACGACATACCACTACCGGCTCGTCGCCACCAACTCGGCGGGCGCCTCAGACGGCGTCGACGAGACGTTCACGACCGCGCCCCGCGTCGAACTCCTGTTCAAGGGGCTCAAGCATTCGTATTCGGTTGCGAAGATCGGCAAGAGCGGCCTGGTGCTGACCGTGGGCTGCAGCCAGCCGTGCAAGATCGGAGAGTCGATTCTGATTCCAGCCAAGACGGTGAAGCGCCTGAACCTGGGCAAGCATCGGCTGGTGCTCGGCAGTGGCTCGGTGCTGCTCGAGTCACGGCGGTAAGCGCAGGATCCACCTGCATCTCAATCCCAAGAGCCAGCGGCTGATAACTCGGCTCGGCCCGGTCCTCGTCGCGGTCGTGATCACGACCAAACCGATTCAGGGTGGGCCGACCGTTGTGGTGTCTCGGAAGGTGACGCTCAATCCCTGACGGTGCCGCTTTCGGGGCTCGTCCAGAAGCCATGGAGGAGGAGGTCACGATCGGAGCGCCGGGGGTTCTGATGCATGATGGTGCGTACTGGGACGGAGTCGTCGAACGCTGGCAGCCGACGCTCGCCCATCGGCTGTGGCGCGCGCACTCCGATGCTGTGAACCGCGAGCTGCTCGCACGGTGGCTCCCAAGCCGCAGCCGGGAGGCTGCTCAAGACCGATCTGTTCGACGAGGCGGTCGGGCGCGGGCTGTACCCGGAGCTGGCCGCAAGCGCGGCTGAGGTGCTCGGGGTAGACCTCTCCCCGGTCGCCGTGCGCGCCGCCCAGCGACGGTACCCCGCGCTCGACGCCCGCGTCGCCGACGTCCTGTCGCTGCCCTTCGAGGACCAGGGGTTCGACGTGGTCGTCTCCAATTCAACGCTCGATCACTTCGACTCACATGCGAAGCTTGCTGCAGCCGTCGGCGAGCTGGCGCGGATCGTGAAGACCGACGGCAAGCTGATCATCACTCTCGACAATCGGTTCAACCCGATCGTCGCGGCTCGCACCTCGGTGCTGTTCGGCGCCCTGAACCGCGTTGGGCTGGTCCCATACTTCGTCGGTGCGACATATGGTCCGCGCGGGCTCTCGCGCGTGCTCCGAGCCAACAGCCTGGAGATCACCGAGCTCCGGTCGGTGATGCACTGCCCGCCCCAGCTCGCCGCCGCACTTGCCGCGCGGCGAAACGTGGGCGGGAGCAGGGCCGTATCAACCCACGTGCGACGCGTGATGCGCTTCGAGGCGATGGGCCGCTGGCCCACGCGCCACCTGACCGGACATTTCGTCGCCGCGCTCGCCGTGAAGCGGTGAACGCACAATCGGCAATGCACTCTCTGGCGGTCGGGGCGCTGGCCGCGACCTGCTACTCGCGTCTGGTCCTGCTCGAGCGCTGGCTTGACGAATCGCTCCCGCAGCTGGAGAGCCGGATCGAGCTCGAGTACTCGCTGCTCGGGCTCGCCGAGGTGGGCGAGTATCTAGCCCTGGTGCCCGGCGCCTCGGAGCGGCAGGTTCAGGCGCGGCTGAGGCGCGGAGACCGCTGCTTCGCGGCGCGCCACGATGGCCGGCTCGTGGGGGTGAGCTGGGCCAGCACCGGGCGCGTGCTCGTACCCTACCTGCGCGCACGCCTGACGCTCCGGCCCGATGAGGCCATCGTCGACGGCGCGTACGTAGCGCCTGGGCTGCGCGGACTTCAGGGTCTCCTCGTCTGCCGGCAGCTACCGGCTGCGCTGGTTGCGCGCCGCCGGCTACCGCCGGGCGGTGACGGCGGTTCTGCCCGAGAACACGATCGCGTTCCTACCGCCGGAGAAGAAGCTCGGCTACCGCCGGCTTGGCACCATCCACAGCATCGGAGTCGGTCGCTGGCGCCGGGTCGTGATCCGGCTCAACGGCGACCGTCCGTATCATCCACCGATCGCTGACCAGGGCAGAGCGTGAGCAGCCGGCGCGGAAAGACGAAACGGAGTGGGCATCCGGCGCGCGTCGCCGCCGGGCGTCCGCCGAGCGCTCCGAAGAAGGGCCGTCCACCGCCGGGCGCGCCCGCCAAGCGCACGCCCCCGCCCCGCAGGCAGAAGCAGCGGCGGCAGTGGGGCGCGGCCGCACAGGAATGGATCGGGCGGCGGATCACCTCACTGCTGAGGGGTCGCCCCGAGGCCGCCCGGCGTCCGACGGAGCTGATTGAGCTGACGCGCGCCGACATCGGGTGGGCGGCCGGCACCGCAGCGGCGAGCGCCGTCCTGTTTGCAACGGTCCTCACCAATCACCCCGGGCTGGGCGATTCCGCGGAGGCGATCGCGGGTGTGAGCTCGCTGGGCATCCTCCACGCGCCCGGCTATCCGGCCTACGTCATCGCCGCCCACCTGTTCACGCTGCTCATACCGGTGGGCAGCGAGGCATTCAAGGTCAACCTGTTCAGCCTCGTCTGCGGCGTACTGTCGGTGGCGGGGGTGCAGCTTCTGGCCCGGCGCTGCGGCGCGGCGCGCTGGGCCGGCTCGATCGGCGCACTGGCGCTCGCCGCCACGGCCGGCTTCTGGTTCTACACGGGCTTTGCCAAGCACGACCTGTTCTCGGGGCTGCTGTTCCTGATCGCGCTGCACCTGGCGCTGTCGTGGCAGGCGAATCCGTCCAGGAGAGGGCTGATCTGGCTTGCCGTCGTGATCGCCATCGGGCTGGGCTCGTCGTGGCCGCTGCAGATCCTGCTGCTGCCCACGGTCGCGTTCATCCTGTTCGTCTCGCGCCGTCGCCTGAAGTTGGGCTCACTGGTCTCGGCGACGGCCACGGGGCTGGTCGTGCTGGTCGCCATGTACGGGTTCGTGATGGTCAGGGCCGGGGAGAACCCGGCGCTCAACTGGGGCGGGGCGACCACGGTGAGCCGGCTCGTGAACCTGATCGACCGCGCTGACTTCACGCCCCACGGCAGCAGCGCCCAGGCGAGCAGCGCACGCTCGTCGGCGGGGGCCGGATCGGCCTCGGGAGGATCGCAGCTTCCGGGAGGGACGATTTTCGGCGCCGGGGCGATCAGGCTCGGCCCGAGGACCGCGACCAGCGTCGAAAGCTACGGCGTCATCTTCGCCCGGGAGATCGGGGTGCTCGGGACCTGCTCGCCGCCGGCGGCCTGCTGGCAAGCCTGACTCGGCGGCGCAGCATGGCCTCCTATCCGCTGCTGATCACCTTCCTGGTGAACCTCGTCGGGGCGGCCGCGGTGGTCGGTCCGGGGGGAAATCACGGCTTCAACATCGACATCGCCGAGAACGGCTTTCTGCTGGGTAGCTACTTCGTGCTGGCGTGCTGGCTGGCGATCGGGGCGACCGAACTGGTGGCGATTGCCGGCTCCAGCCGGCTTGCCGGTCGCGCCGGCGGCGTTCTGGCACGCGTTCGCCTGCCCGCGCGCCGGAGGTGGCTCGAGGCCGCGGCCGCCGTGGTTGTTGCGGCGGCCGTGATCGTGCCCTCGGTAACTGGCCACTGGACGCCCGCACACCGGGAGAGCAAGCCATTCGCCGACGCGTATGCGTCGAGCGTGTTCGCGGCGCTCCCTCCGAAGGCGGTGCTATTCATCCTCGGCCAGGAGCTGACCGATCCGCTGATCTACCGGCAGGTCGTTCACCACGAGCGCCGTGATGTCGTGGTGGTCGCCTCCGACGGGCTGTCTACCGAGTGGTACCGGCAGCAGGTGAGCCGCAGCCTCGGGCGGCCCCTGCCCCCATTCGCCGGCAGTCCGACTCTCGACGCGACGCGGGTGATCCGGTCGCTGATCGGGACGCGTCCGGTCTACATGGACCCGCAGACCGCCGAGTATCTGAATGGACATCTCGGCTACCGGACGGTCGGCCTGCTCAACGTGCCGGCGGCGGGAACCGGCTGGGTTTCCCCGTCATCCCCCGCTGTGGTCGAGCAGAGGGTCCTCGCGGCCGAGCGCTTGGCGCCGGATGCCCGATCCGGCTTGGACGGTTTGGCCGAACGACTGGCTCGAGCGTGCCACGTACTCGACCGCGGAGCTCGAGGCCGCACGCGCTTACCACGATCACAGGAACCTCGCCGGAATGCGCAGCGCCTGCTCAACGTGCTGAGGATCGAGCCCACCAATGCCTCCGCACTCCAGGACATCTCCCTGCTGAACGGGTCCGGCTGATAGCAATTCTCCACCAGCGCGAGCCACAGCTCGATGGAGCGGGCGGCGTCGCCGTGAGCCTCCACCCACGCCCGCGCCATGCGCCCGGCCTCGGCGCGCCCCGCCGGCCCCAGTCGATCGATTGCGCGGAGCCCGGCGATCCAGGCACCGAGTTCGTTTGCCGCCAGCAGCACTCCATCCGGGCGCCGAGCCGAGGTGCCTGGGGTCGCCGAGACGATCCCGGGAATGCCACAGGCCATCGCTTCCAGCATCCCGAGCGCGCTCGTCTCGGCTTCGGATGGCAGCAGGAAGCAGTCAGCCGAGCTGAGCAGCGCGGTGACGTCCTCCTGCCATCCGAGCACGCGGACGTTCGTCTGCCGAGCTGCCCGGCGGCGAATCGCCGTCTCATCTCGTCCCGCGCCGGCGAGCACCAGGTCCCAGCCGTCGAGTGCCCCCGCCTCCCAGGCGTCCAGCAGCAGGTCAAGGCGTTTCTGGCGCAGATCGAACCGCCCCGCGTACACCGCTCGGTTGCGAGCTCCGGGTGCGAGCCTGACGATTGGAGCGTGCGGCCGGAATCGGCGCAGATCGACGCCCGCGACGATCGTCGTTATGCGGCTGGCGGGAAGACCCAGCGAGATCAGCTCCGTCCTTGCCTCGACCGTCTCAGCCACGAACGACGAGGCGCGCCGAAGCAGCCGCAGCACGATCCTGCGCAGCGGTGAGCGGCGCAAGCGGGCCGCATTGCCGAGCGGACCGACCAGCCAGGTGGTGACGAGAAACCGCCGCCCCGGGCCGGCGGCGAGCGCCGCGACCGTACCCTCCGGATGGAGCCCCGCCGCGAGCACGATTGACCAGCGCCGGCGCAGCAACAGCGCCGCGAGCACACCGGTGCCGGCCGACACGATCGTGTTGAGGCCGGCGAGCAGCGGCCTCCGGTCCCGGTCCCACGAGAACAGGGACGGAGCGACGACCACGCGGACCCCCAGCGAGCGCAGCTCACGACGGGACCCCAGGGCGGGCGACCACGTAAGCACGGTGACTCGGTGGCGGCCGCCGAGGTCATGGGCAAGCTCGACCACACGGCGCTGTAGGCCGCCTCGGTCCGACAGGCATGCGGCCACGATCAGGATCCCGGGCGCGAGGTCCCGATCGCTTGAGCGCTCATCGCTCGGGGTGGCTCGACACGACGTCTGACCACACCTCCCCGCCCATTGCACGAGGAGCCTTCTGCCCCATCAGCAAGAGGATCGTCGGCGCAAGCCCCAGCTCGTCGCCCTCCAGCTCGAGTCCGGGATGCACTCGCGGGCCGGCGAAGATCACCTCGGCCTCGCCGCGGTGCTCGGTCCACAGGTTCGGCCGTGGCGGGCGCTCCCAGGAGCCCAGCCGCGGGTGACGCGCCACCCGAGCCGGGCGAGACCCCGACCACGTGACGATCAGGTCCGGGAACCTCGTGGAGTCGCTGCCCGGGAACCGCTCGCGCGCCCTGATCACCTCGTTGACAAGGGGCCGGCCGGTGTCGGCGTCGACCATTTCGCTCACCAGCGCGCTCACATGGTCAAGCAGCGCTCCCGTCTCCTCGGCGGGGACGATCCCGGCGGCCTCGCGGCCGGCGATGTTCATTCGCAGATAGCCCTCCGACCACGACGGCACCGGGAAGACCCTCGTCCGCTCCCACGCATAGCGGTCGTGGAAGCGTTGTGAGGCCATGCGGTGCTGGAGACGCACCGGCAGTACGCGCATCGCGATCCGCTCGCGCCGGGCGTCCGGAACCATCGCGCGCAGCCGCTCTGCGACCGGCGCCGTCTCGCCCGCCGAGGCGCCGCCGCCGGCACCACCGTCGATCAGCCGGGTCAGGAGCCCCGCGCGCTCGAGCAGGCCCTCCACCAGCTGGCCTGCGTGGTTGGCGGGACGCCCACCGCGAGCGAGCACGAGCACCAGATTGGCCGTGCCCGCCTGGCGTGTCACGGCGGCGATCAGCTCGTCGATCGCCTCGTACGGGCGGGCGAGCATGGTCGGATCCCGGCGCTCGGCGGCAAACCAGTGCCGATCGGGGCCGTGGTGACCCAGGCCGTGCACGGCGCTGTGGAGCTCGTGGACGCCGATGCAGGTCAGCGGCCGCGCGACGCCGAGCGTCTGGATCGTCCGGGTGCGGAACCTGGCGCTTTGCTCGAGCCTGGCGCCGAGCTGCTGCTCGAGCTCCAGCCCCAGGGCCTCCGGATGCGTCGTGATGCGAGGAGGGCGGCCCAGGGCGCGCAGCCGCTTCGCCAGCCGGGCGTCGGTGAACATTGGCCTGTGTGGTGGATCGGGCCTGTGCCAGCAGCAGCACTCTGCGGCTGCGCTGCGCGGGTGTGGATGGCAGTCGGGCAGATCGAGGGTCAATGTCCCCTCGCCGCGCGAGGGGAGGTGCAGCCACAGCGGCTCGAGCTCGATCTCCTGCCGGAACCGAGTACCCATCGTCGCTGGGTCGAACTCCTCAAAGTGGTGGAATCCGTAGTTGCCGGCCGGCTGACCGGAGAGCAGCGGCCCCCAGGTCGCCGGCTCGATGATCCGCGAGCAGGTGACGGTGCGAACGATCGAGGATCGCGACAGCAGCTGCCGCGTCGCCGGCATCCCTCCGGCCTCCACCAGGCTCTGCACGACACGGAGGTCGCCGCCATCGACGCACAGGAGAATCGTTGGGATCAAGGCACCCCCATTGCGGTCCGAGTCACCGCGACACGCTCCGGGAGCCGAGATGCGCGTGCTGCGATCACCGCATCGACGACCGCCACCGAGACCGCCCCGTCCTCGGCACCGGCTCCGCACGGTGGAGCCAGGCCTACCGCAGCTTGCAGGAAGGAGCGGAGCGCCAGCTCGAACGAGCGCTCCCAGTCTCGGCTGGCGATTCGCGCGCAGGCGAGTGAAGGTGGGGGGAGGCGGAAGCGAAGCGGGACCCGGCCGTGAAGGCGCCAACCCGCCACGCGATCCAGCTCGACGGTATGCGCTCCCGCGCGGATGCGCATGCGATCAACCGCCGGACCGACGCCGTAGGTGCCGCTCAAACTGCTGCCGCCTTCCCAGGCCAGCTCGAGCCGCGGCCCGTTCACGCCCACGGTCGCCGGTGGCGTGCCGAGCAGCCAGGTCGCGAGGTCGATGTGGTGAACTGCGAGATCGAGCGGCGGATCACGCCACCCGGAGCCATCTCGCGCCTGCGTGAATTGGGCCTCGATCGTCAGCGGCGGCTCCAGGTATCCGCCTGCTCGCAGCCGCACCAGGCGACGCCAGAGCGGATGGAAGCGATACGCAAACCCGACCTGCAAGACCAGCCTCGTGCGCCTTGCGGCGTCCGTGAGTGCAAGTGCCTCGCCCGACGTCGTCGCCATAGGCTTCTCGACGTACACGTGCTGTCCGGCGCTGAGGGCGGCCAGCGCAAGTTCGGTGTGCTGCTCGACCGGCGTGGCGATGACCACCGCTCGCGCGCCACAGGACATCGCGTCGCGCCAATCGCGGCTGATCGCAAGTCCAGTTGCGCTGCGGTCAGCGGCCGGATCCGGATCTACCGCAAGCACGACCTCCGCACCGAGCCGGCGCAGCGCCGGCAGGTGAAGGGTGGCGCCCGCGAAGCCGAGACCCAGCAGCGCCACGGGGAATCCGTGCAGCTCGTTCCGCGCTAGGGGGAAAGATCTCACTGAGGCAGCAGGTGCAGGAGGGCCATGGCGTTGTCGGCGGCGCGAGACAGGTCGTTCGGAACGCGTCCGTGGAAGATCGGCACCCGTCCCGAAAGCTGTGCCACGCGCTCGAGCGCCCGGTGCAGCCGGCTTGGGCCGCCGTACAGTACGTGCGGCATCAGGGCCGGCAGTGCCGAGACGGGGTCGAGGCTGTGCGCCTCCGGGCGTGACCCGCCGGGGGGCGCGAGCACGACCACCGCCGCGACCGGCGCGGGATCCATTCGCCTCGCCCGCGCCGTGAGCTGGGTCGTCTTCTCGTCGGTGCCGGGTGGCGTGTCACCGTCACCGCTCAGCGCGCTCAGGACACGGCTTGGGATTCGCACGCCGTCCTGACCGGGCCACGTCAACGGCTCGGACGCCAGCTCAGAGATCACGGCGCCGTCCTCAGAGAGCACCTCGAAACCGCGCAACGCGAGTGCTGCCGCGATCGTCGACTTGCCCCGGCCGGGAGGGCCGCAGAGCAGCACCGCGCGGTCTCGATCCAGGACCGCGGCTGCATGCAGCGCGAGATCTCCTCGCTCGGCGAGCGCGAGCGGCACGATCGTTGCGCCGAGCCGGTGCTCCCAGTGCTCGAGCGCTCCGGTCGGGTGCGTGATGATTTCCGCGTCGCTCCCGCGGATCACGTAGCTGCCGGTCACACTGCACCAAGCCAGCAGATCCGAGCCGCTGGTCGCGAGCCCGAATTCGATGCCGTCGCGCTCCGCCCACGAGACCAGATCCCCCTGGCGCGCCAGCAGATCGTCGTCGCTGCAGCGGATCCGCAGCGTTCCGCGTCCGTCGGGCCCGGGCCGGGCTCGGGGGAGATGGACGTCGCTGCCGACCGAATAACCGAACAACACCGGATCTGTGACCGCCCCCCTACGCACCTGCGGCATTCTAAGCGGCACGATGTCGATCGCCGCCTTCGGTCCTCACACCTTGCTTGTCCGTGCACCGGACGTGATCGGCGTTCACGTCGGCTCGGAGCTGGTGCTCCACGAACCCAGAGGCGACCGCTACGTACATCTGAACGAGAGTGGCGAGCTCCTATGGGACCACCTGGCCGAGCCGCGCTCGGTGCAGGAGCTGGCCCTCAAGCTGAGCGGACGCTATGGCCTTCCCATGGCGCAAGCGATGTGTGACGTCGAGCGGCTGGCGGGCGCCCTGCTCGCCCGCGCGATGCTCGTGCTCGGCTAGGCCGAGCGCCGGTGGCTCGATGACCCCCATGCCCCCGTTCATGCGAAGGCGAGAAGCCCGTCAAATAGAACCCAGCGGAAGATGTGCGCCGTTTCACGGAAGCCGGCCTCACGCAGCATGGCTGAGTTTTCCTCCGGTGTCAGCGGCTGCAGCACGCCTCGAATGCTCCGGGTTTTCGCAGCGATCTCCTCGTCGCTGAACCCCTGCCTGTGCTTCCAGTCGAGATATGCGCCGACTGCCATCTCCTGCGTGCGCGCAGTGGGAGCGAGCACCTTCTCGAACAGGATCAACGCCCCTCCGGGCGACAGCGCCTGGTGAATGCGGTCGAGGACCTGCCGGCGGAGGCGGAGCGGCACGAACTGAAGCGTGTAGAAAGACACCATCAGGTCAGCGGATTCGAATTCGAGCTCCTCCAGCGCGGCCGTCTCGAAGCGCACCGATGGCAGCTCCGCACAGCGCTGGGCCGCGAGCTTGATCATCGCCGGCTCGCGATCGACGCCGATCAACTCAGCGCGCCGCGGCGCAAGCCGCTCAGCGAGGAGAGCAGTCAGCGCTCCCGTCGAGCAGCCGAGGTCGTAGCACCTTCCTCCTGCCGGCATCAGCTGGTCGGCAAGGTCGGCGATGAGCTGATGACAGGGGGCGTAGGCAGGGATCGAACGAGCGACATGACTGTCGAACGCGTCCGGAACCTCGCCGCCAAAGGTCCAGCTACCGGCGAGCGAGTGGATTCCGTCGCCAACATCCGGTGCGTGCCGACGAGCCCGGGCGGGCGAGGATCGATCGCCTTGTGCGGTCATCGCGCGACGGTACCAGCCGTCTGCAAGCGCGCCAACCGCGTCCCGCGGACGTACTTCCGGATGGGGATTGTGGTCCACCCTGGACCACAATCCCCATCCGCTACTGGCGAGCGGGCGTCGCGGCCGGCGTCACGATCCCGCGCGCGATCAGCTGGCGAACGGCGCCGACGACGTCGCGGTCGAGGTCCGGGGGCGGCGCTCCCGCGTGGCCAGCCGCGATGCGCGGTATCGCGTCGGACGGAGTGCCGTCGGCGCAGGCGTCCATCACGATCGCCGCCGTCGCGTTCAGCCTTGCCACATTCCCGTTGGTGACGCGTACGTACCGCGTTCCGCTACCGGCCTCGCTCCAGCGCACGGCACCGAGTCGATAGCGGTGAGCCAGCGCCAGCTCGAGCACGTGCCGCCGCGCTGCATCGAAGCTGCCGATTCCCGGATCGGTGGCTGCGGGGGCCGGCCGCGGCAGCCGCACCTGCCCAAGCTCCGGTGGCCCGGTGGGCGGCGGCTCGTCGATGTCGAGCTCGTCGTCGCGATAGATCACAGTCGAGAGCTCCTCGAGCGGTTTTCCGCGCAGGACCGGCTCTCGCCATGCTCGCGCGTGCGGGTGATCCCAGTCGGCGACGATCCGCTGCCAGCTGGCGGCCAGGCCATCGGCGCGGGCATCGCCGAAGCGGAACGGGCTGAGCGTGCCCGCCATCACGGCGCCGTTGGGTCGCACCAGCAGGTACGCAGGCGCGAGCACCGGCCCGCTGCGTTGTGCCGAGCTCACGACGACGATGTCCAGCTCGGGACCGATGCGGCGCCGCGCCCGGTCCACGTTGCGCCTGAGTCGTGATTCGTTGATCGACCAGCCACCGGTTCGCGCCGCCGCTCCGACGGCGATCACCGGAGTGAGTCGGATCGAGCTGGCACCGATGAGCCAAGCCTGCTCGATCATCTCCCCGACGGCATGCTCGTTGCGCGGAGTCACAACCTGCACCATGTGGGTCGAGATTCCGCGCTCGACCAGCAGCCCGATCGCGCCGATCGCCCGTCGCCAGCTCCCGGGCACGCCACGCGCGGCGTCGTGAAGCTCCGGTGTGGCGCCGTCGAGCGATACGTGCACGTTTAGCGTCGAACGCGTCGCAGCCAGCCGATCGGCGACGGTTTCGTCCACGAACCAGCCGTTGGTGTTGAACGTGACGCCGATTCCCGCGGCGTCGAGACGCGCGATCATCTCGAGGGCCAACTCCCGGCGAAGCAATGGCTCGCCGCCGGTGACGACCGCCTCGATCGCGCCAAGCTCGATCAGCTCGTCAGCGATCTGTAGCCACTCGTTGTCACTGAGCTCGAACGCGCGCTCCAAGGTCCGGCGCGGCGAGTCGGTGTAGCAGAACCCGCAGCGCAGATTGCAGGCATAGGTGAGCTCGAGCTTCGCCCCGACCGGCTGCGCCGGCGCGTTCGGCCGCGGATTCAGAGGCTCGATCCCGAACCGGGCTGCGATCGACCTCACCCGGCGGCTGCGGGCGGCGAACTGAGCCCCGGGCGCTCGGCGGAGCGCCCGCGCGAGGGGCTCGGACGCGACGTTCAAGGTCAGAGCTTCCGGGGCGCTGCGACCTGGGTGATCGGGATCCCCGCCGCGGTGACCGTCGGCCCTTCGACGCTCGGGAGGTCCTCGATCGCAGGCGGTTCGTAGGCCTCGGTCGCAGGCTGCTCCACGTGCGTGCCGTCCCGCTCGGACTCGCGGTTTGTGTCTTGATCTCGCATCTTCAAACTCCCCTGTTCCGCTCGTTGGCGTCGCCAGTCTAGGGCCGTCGCCGAGCGCGGGTCAAGCGCTGCTAGCAGCAGTGCTCGAGCTCAGAGCTGACGAGGGGCCGCCGGGGTGGTGGACGCCCCCGCGGCGGTGACCGTCGGCCCTTCGATGCTCTCGAGGTCCTCGATCGCGGGCGGTTCGTAGGCCTCGGTCGCAGCATGCTCCACGTGCGCGCCGGCACGCTCGGACTCGCGGTTTGTGTCTTGATCTCGCATGCTGAGCTCCTTGAGTTCCGCTGGCTGGCGGCGCCAGTCTATGGGCGTCGCCGACCGAGGGTCAACCTTCCAACAGATCACGGCTGCGCAGCGCGGCCAGGAAGGCATCGAGATCCTGCTCGGCCTGCGCTTCGGCAATTTCGAATGCTTCGACGAGCCGCCCCCGCAACTGATCACGGGTCGACCCCCAGGCGAGCATCGTCCAGAGCACCGCGCCCGCTCGGTTCACGACGAACTCGCCCCCGCCCGCGGGTAGGACCACGATTTGGCCGTGAACCTCCCGCCAGTGGAGGCTGTCGATCCGCAATCGCAGCTCATCGGCCACTGGCCTCAGTCCTCCGCGCTTGTCTGTAGGCGAGCAGCGCCCTGGGGCCCCGCGCGGCTAGCTCCAGCGGTCGCCAGGCGTAGGCGGCCACGAGGCCGGGGGCGCCCAGCCTCGACAGTGGCCTGTCGAACGAGCGCATGTACGCCGGTTCCGGGAAGGCAATTCGCAGTGCCATCCGAGCCTTCGCCCGCCAGCCGCGAGCCCGCGCGACGCGATCGAGCGAAAACGCTGCAATGCCACCGCTGTCGAGACCCAGCTGCGTGGCCGTTGCACGTCCGCCGTCGACCATCCAGAGTCCGGCCGTAAATGGGAGGACCGCGTCGAGCTCGTGGGCCAACTCTGCGGCCGCCAGCCAGGTCTCGAACGGGAAACGCTCCAGCGCGCGCGCCAGGTCCTCGGCCGGCGAGGGCATCGCCCCGTGCTCGGCGACGTGAATCGCGGCGTGCAGAGCGAGCTGGGGATCTCCGGGAACGTCCACCATCACGCCGCCGACCGAGAGTTGGCCGGAACCACGGGTGAAGGCGTCCCACACATGCCGCGGGGACACGCCGAAGTGCATCAGCGTCCAGTGCAGCTCCACGCAGAGCCCCTCCTCTGGGCGCATCAACTCGTGACCGTGCTGAGCCCACTCGGGAAGCACGCGCTCCTCGTCGCCCACGCGCACGAATCCACGCGCAGTCAGCACCTGTTCGGCGGCCGCGAACCGCCGGGGGTCGACCAGCAGGTCGCTGTCCACGTAGGGGCGGCTCGCCCCGTCGTCGTAGAGCCGGTGCACCAGCACCGGCCCCTTGACCAGCAGGCTGGGAAGGCCAGCCGCGCGCAGCGCGCTGACGACCTCGCCGGTCACACGATCGATCCGAAGACTGCGTGCCGTCAGCCGGACGGCTTCACGCTCGGCCGCTGAGTCACCATGCATCGCAGCGCGTGCCATCCGCCTCACCGCTGCGAGGCGACGCCGGCCGTCCAGGCTGCCAAGCCGACGGTCAGCAGGTGGCTGACTTGACCGCCCTCACGGAGCAGTGATCGCTCGCATGACAGCCGGCGCGCCAGGGCTCCGCCGCGCAACGCCGGGGCGACGGCCAGAAGGGGCCAATGGCTGAAGCGACGGTGGGGAAACTCGACGCGGTCGCACACGGCCGCGAAGGCCCGGCCGAGCCGGTATTGATGCCGCAAGAGATCCGGCAAACCGGTCCGGTTGAGGTGCCACACGCCGGCGTCTCGGGCAAATTTCAAGCGCTTGGTGCGTCCCCACGGCACCGTCAGCACGGTGTCCTCGCCCGGCCAGATGTCCTCGCAGAACCCACCGGCTTGCTCGAAGGCCGCGCGTTCGACAAGGAGGTTGCACGTGGCTCCGTGAAGCGGGGCGCCGCGACGCTCAGGCGTCCACTCCGAGAACTCCAGCAGGTAGGAGGCGGTTCCGATCAAGTTACCAGGCGTCCCGTTGTGGATCGCTCCGACCGTGGCCGCGCTGCGTTCCCGGTCCATGGCAGCATCCAGCCTCGCCAGCCACCCCGGACCTGGGACCGCATCCGCGTCAAGGAAGCCGAGGCGAGATCCGCGTGCGGCGCGGGCGCCGATGTTGCGCGCCTCTCCTGGGAGCACACGGTGCGGAAGGCCTATGACCTGCAGCCATGGTTGGTCGTGCTCCAGCTGGGCGGCGTGCTCGAGGCCCGAGCTCTCGACCACGAGCACCTCTGTCCCGGGCCCGATCTGTCCTCGCAGCGCGCTCAGCACCTTGGACAGGGTGGCGCCGGCACGGTACGCGGGAACGATCACCGACAGCTTTGGAGAGGCGGTCACGCGGGGCGGATTCTGCCATCTGCCAGAGCCGACTATCATCGGGCGATCGCTGGGGACGTGATCAGTGTGGATGAGAGCAGAGGGGCGGCCGTCGCGCAGGTCGGTTCGACCACGCGTCCGCTGCGTGGAACGCTGGCGGAGGTTCGCGAGCAGCTCATGGTGCTGACCGTCTCGGACCTGCGGGCCCGCTACGGCCGGGGCCGGTGGCAGCTGCTCAAGTGGCTGATCGATCCGTTCGCGCTCGTCGGCGTTTACCTGCTGATGGTCACGTTCATCTTCTACCGCCGCCCCCCCTCGGCCGGCCTCAGCCTCGCCTGCTCGATCATCCCGTTTCAGCTGATGACCATGACGGTCACCAACAGCCTCAGCGCCGTCCAGCTGCGCAGCTCGATCATCAACAACATGCCGTTTTCGCGGATCCTGCTGCCGATCAGCACGACCCTCACCGAGACGATCGGCTTTGCCGCCAGCCTCGTGCTGCTGGCGCTGATGATGGCCATATACGGGCAGACTCCGTCGCTCAGCATCCTGTGGCTGATCCCGTCGCTTGCCGTGACGGTGGTTCTGGGGGTTGCCGTGGCCTATCCGACCACGCTGATCGGCATCTGGGCGCCTGACATTCGCGGCCTGATGCTGAGCTTCGTGCGTGCGTGGTATCTGCTCGCTCCCGGCCTCGTGGCTCTCTCCGCGATCCACGGTCGCACGAATACGCTGGTTCGCCTGAATCCGCTGACCGGCCTGTTCGAGGCCAATCGTCACGCCGTGCTCTACCAGTCCCCGCCCCCGGCCTGGGAGCTGCTCTACCCACTCGCGTTCTCGATCGTGCTGCTGGCGATCTTCGTTCCGCTCTACCGCCGCGAGCAGCAGCACTTCGCCAAGGTGCTGGATTGATCGCCAAGATCGCAGTTCAACATCTGGGAATTCGGTTCGACCTTGACCGGCAGGTCCGTCCCGTGACTCCGGCGCTGACCCACGTCCGGCGCAGGTGCACGACGAGCTGGGCACTTCGCGACCTGAGTCTTGCGGTCGAGCCTGGGGAGGGAATCGCGCTCGTCGGCCCCAACGGCGCGGGCAAGAGCACGCTCCTGCGGGCGATCGCAGGCGTACTGGTTCCCGATGAAGGAAAAGTCGAGATCGTCGGTCGGATCGGATCGCTCCTGGCCACGGGCGGCGGACTGATGCCGTCACTCACAGGGCGCGAGAACGCGGTGCTGCTTGGCGTGCTGGCCGGCCTTCCCAAGGCAACGGCACGCGGCACGCTGCCCATGGTGAGGGACCGCAGCGGGTTGGCGGAGGCGTTCGAGCGTCCCGTGGCCACGTACTCGCAGGGCATGCGGGCGCGACTCGGATTCGCCGTGATTGAAAACGTCAAACCGGACATCCTGCTACTCGACGAGGTGCACGAAGCGATCGATGAGAGCTTCCGCGCCAAGCTCGAGGCGCGTGCCCGTCAGATCCGCGACGACGGTGGAATCGTGATGGCAGCCGGTCACGATCATCCGATGCTGGCCCGGCTCTGCGACCGTGTGTGTGCGCTCGATCGCACCGGACTGCACATCGCCGAGAGCTTCGATGGCGTCAACGAACGGCTGGCGGCGCAGGGGGCAACCGGATGAGCGCGCGCGACGAGCACACTCGGCGTCCGGCGTCCGGCGAGGGCATCCCGCCGCTGATCAGTGTTTGCATCCTTGCCGGACACGGTCTGTCCGCGCTCGAGGCGTGTCTTGTGAGCCTGGGTGAACAGGTCGCCCCACCGCCCTTCGAGCTGCTGATCGGCGGGAACCCAACGGCAGCGGTTCTCGCGGTCGTCCACGCCCGCTTTCCGGCCGCTCAGGCATGTCGTACCGGCCGGCGCCTGCCCGGTGCGGCTCGTAATCCCCTGATCTCTCGCGCGCGGGGAGAGCTGCTGCTGTTTCTCGACGACGATGTGACAGTACCGCCGGACATGCTGAGATCGCTCGCCTCGACGGCGGCGCGGTTTCCGGAGGCCACCGTGTTCGGCGGTCCGAACGTCACCCCTCCGGCGAGTTCGCGATTCCAGATTGTCCAGGGCGCGGTGCTGAGTTCGGCCGTCGGGGCCGGACCGGTGAGCAGGCGATACGGCGCTCGCCATCCCGGTCTGGCGGACGAGCGGTGGTTCACGCTCTGCAACCTGGCGGTTCGGCGCCAGACGATGCTGCCGTTCCTGGACCGGCTCGTGTGCGCCGAGGAGAACGCGTTGCTCGCCCAGCTTCGCCGCCGCGGCGAGCAGATGCGTTACGACCCAAGCCTCCGCGTCTTCCACGCGCGCCGTCCCACCCCGCGATCGTTCGCACAGCAGCTCGTGAAGTACGGCCGGGGCCGGGGGGAGCTCCTCGGGCGTCATCCGGGCACAATCCGTGCGGCCTACCTCGCCCCCGCCGTGCTGCTGATCTACCTCTTCTTGCTCGCGCCCACGATCGTGTTCGCCGGGCGCACAGCCGAGCTCTCGCTGGTGCCGGCGGCGTTGTACACCGCGCTCACGGTCGCGACCGCGCTGCGGATCGGCTGGACGCTGCGCAGAGCCGCGGTCGTGCCCCTGGCCGTGGTCCTGATCGTGATGGTCCACGTCTGTTACGGCTGGGGGGTGCTCCGTGGCATCGTCCTGCCCGGTCGGGCGTGGCCTGAGGGAGCGGCGCAGTGGAGTGCGCCGGTCGCTCCGGCCCGCGAGGCGATGGGCTCTGACCGAAGCCTCTGAGGCGCCGACACTCGGCTTCAGAGAAGCCGTTTCAAAAGGGTCCAGTTCTGCTCCGCGTCCCGTCCGAGCTCCAGCCTCCAGGTGCTCGCAAGTCGAAGCGCCGCCGCGCAGTTGCGCGCGCGGCCGGCGGCGACGTTTCCCTGCTTGAACAGGTCGCGAGCGCCCGACTGCAGGACGTACTCGACCATCTGCGCCACACCGACGCCGACCACGCCGTCGCGAAACATCGGGCCGATCAGCCGCCGGCGCGGCAACCGCTCGAGCGCTCCCCGGCTGGCGAGTGTCCGAGCACCGATCACGAGGTGAGCGAGCGGTTGTGGGACCGACTCGATGCGATCCCGAAAGGCGTCGAGCGACAGCACGAGTTTGGGGCCGTATTCGAGCCGCTCGACCAGATGGGCCTGTTGGGCGTCGGGAAGCAGGTGCGCGTCTCGCGTGTTGACACCGATGCGCAGCGGGAACGGGTGCACGGCGCCGTTGCGGTCCAGCACGGGGGTGTCCTCAGAGAGCAGCTTGACATCCGGATCCTGCAGCGCGCGCAGCGCGAGCGTGGTCTTGCCGCCCCCTGACGGCAACAGGACGATCACGGACCCCTGGCGTCCGCTCAGGCCCAGCGCGTGAATTCGCATCAGCCCCAGGCGATCCAGATGCCGGCCGATTCGCGAGAGCAGAAACAGATAGGCGGCCTCATGGACCAGATGCGCATCCACGCCCTGCACGCGGAGCTCTTCGCGCGATCGGTCGTACACAGCGAGAGCCTGCCCGAAGTAGTCGATCACGGTCCGTCGGCCGTTCTGAAAGACGGCATTCCGGGTGGTGATGAAGGCCTGCGGGAGGTTGCCGAACGGCTCAGGATCGGGGACCCGCTGCTCGATCACGACGGTAACGTGCGGCGGCCGGTCGACGGCCGGTGCTCGGAACCATTCGAAGTCCCGGCCTACGTTCTCGATAACGTCAGTCCAGTCGCCGCCGATCGAGACGCAAAGGCCGTACAAATCGAGACGCAAGGCGTTGGTCGTGGTAGCTGCCATTCGGCGCCGATTGTATGAGCGGGCGATGGACCGCGGTTGCCCAGCCGCAGGCGCTCGAACGCTCCGCACCGCAGCGCGGACTCGCGGGCCGGACCGTTAGATTGGCGGAGTGCGTACGATTCCGACCCGCCTCGCCGGGCCAGTTCTGATCGAGCCTGCCGTGCACGGCGACCAGCGCGGCTTTTTCTTGGAGACCTACCGCTGCGAGGCCTTTGAGCGCCTCGGGATTCGCGAGGAGTTCGTCCAGGACAACCACTCGCGGTCCCGGCGCGGCGTCGTCCGCGGCATGCATTTCCAGCCGGCGATGGCAAAGCTGGTGCGATGCGCTCGCGGGGAGATCTTCGACGTCGTCGTCGACCTGCGCCGAGGCTCGCCTACGTTCGGGCACTGGGAGGGCTTCGAGCTGACCGACGAAAACCACCGCCAGCTCTACTGCCCTGATGGCTTCGCCCACGGTTTCTGTGTGCTCAGCGACGTGGCCGACGTCATGTACAAGACCTCGACCTACTACGCGCCCCAGCTCGAGGCCGGATTCACCCACCAAGATCCTGATGTCGGGATCAGGTGGCCCGCCAGTGTTCAGCTCCTCGCCTCGGCGCGCGATTCAGAGGCTCCGCGGCTGGCCCAGATCGAATCGTCGCTACCGTTCGTGTTCGAAGGTTCCTAGAGTCCGATGCGCGCTCGCCTAGCAGTCACCCCGGCCCAGTACAGCCGCGTCGCGTTCGTGACCCTCGCGTCGCTTACGCTGATCGTGCTGACCGGCGCGGCGGTCAGGCTGACGGGGTCGGGACTCGGATGCCCGGACTGGCCGAAGTGCTACGGAAACGCGCTGCCTCCGCTCAGCACACACGCGCTGATCGAGTTTGGCAATCGTGCGCTGTCTGGCCTCGTTGGCGTGATCACCGTCGCCGCGGCTGGGCTGGCATTCACGAGGCGGCCGTTCCGCCGTGACCTCGCTGTCCTGGCGCTGATGCTCCCGCTCGGTGTCCTCGCACAGGCCGTGCTCGGTGGGTTCACCGTCCGGGAGCATCTCGCCCCCGGTTTCGTGATGGCTCACTTCGGGCTCTCGATGATCCTTCTGGTGGCGGCCGTTGCGCTGGCTTGGCGAAGCCGGTACGAGCCGGGCTCGCGCCCGCGGGCCACGGACCGGGCGTCGGTGTGGTCGGTCCGTGCGCTGGCGCCGCTCGGTGCGCTGACGATCTTCGCCGGGACGGCCGCGACGGCGGCGGGGCCCCATGCGGGGGGCTCGCCCGGACAGCGAATCCACCGACTGCACTTCAAGGGCCAGGACACGCTGACGTGGCTCGTTCACCGCCACGCCACGATCGCCGCGCTGTTCGGCGTGGCCGTGATCGGCGTTTGGCTCCTGCGCCGGCACCGCGGAGCATCGCAGGATGCGCTCGAGCCTGTGACCGTGCTCGGCGTTCTGCTGGCGGCGCAAGGGCTGGTCGGCAGCGTCCAGTACGAGCTGAGACTGCCCACGGACATCGTCTGGGTGCATGTGGCACTTGCGACGCTCACCTGGGTGGCGGTCCTGTGGGCGGTCGCGTCCGCCGGCGTCCTGGTTGAGCGCAGGCAGCCTGCATCGCTGCCATCGGACGCCTCCGAGCGGGGGTCGCCCCGGACGCTTGAGCCGGTCGGCTAGCCCCGGATCAACGTCACACGCGTGTTCCGCCGCGCCACATGGTGCGCTTATCGGCAAGCGCGCGGCCTACCGTGAGGTCGCCCCACGAGTGGCAGTGCTCGCTACGATCGGCTTGTCCATGACGCTCGACAGATCGGTGTCAGCCCAGCCTCCGGTGATACGCAGCGCAGATGCTTCGCTGAGCATCCTCGTGGTCGATGACGAATCCGATCTGCGCGAGATGCTGACGCGTTCGTTCTCCCGCGAGGGCCACCGCGTGACCGCGGTCGCGGACGGGCGAGCGGCGATCGACCGCGCCAGCACGGACCACTTCGACATCGTCCTGCTCGACGTGGCGCTCGGTGCCGGGCCCGACGGCTACGAGGTCTGCCGCACACTGCGAGGTCGGCGCAACGTGGTGCCGATCATCATGCTGACGGCGCTCGATTCGGAGGCCGACGCGGTCCTCGGTCTCGAGGCGGGCGCCGACGATTACGTCACCAAGCCATTCGGCCTCGCTGAGCTGCGTAGCCGCATCCGCGCGGTGCTGCGCCGTGCCGGCACGCGCGCGATGGGCGACGAGGTTCTGATCGTGGGCCCGATCATGCTCGATCGGGCGCAGCGCGAGGTGGTGATGGATGACAAGCCCGTGCGCCTCACGTTCTCCGAGTTCGAGTTGCTCGACGCGCTGATGGCGGATCCGGGGCGCCTGCTCAATCGCCAGGAACTGCTGCGGGCGATCTGGGGTGACAGCGCGTACCGCGACCCGCGCGCGATCGACGTCCACATCCGGCACCTGCGGGAGAAGCTCGAGCCCGAGCCCGAGAAGCCGCGTTACATCCTCACGGTGCGCGGCGCCGGCTACCGCCTGCGGGGGCCGTAGCGATGCCGGCGCGACCGCGGCGAGGCGCCCTCGGTCTGCGCGGACGGATCGTCGGCGCAGTGCTGGTCACGACTGTCGCGACGCTGGTCGTCGCCGCGGTGGCGCTGCTCGGGCCGCTCGAGAAGTCGCTCCGGAACGCCGCCCTCAAGACGCTCCAGTCCGAGGGCAAGGGTGCGACGGCGCCGTTCGAGAAGCTCGACCTCGACTACGCGGTCGAGATTTACGCCCTGGACGGGAGGAAGGAACGGGCCGCGTTGGGTCAGACCGAAGCGGCACTTGGGAACCGGATCGGCGCCACCGTCACGCTGCTCGGCTACTTCGACGAGAGTGGGCACGGCGGGGTGCCGGTGACCAATCCGCCGACGAGTGATACGGCGGCGCTTGGCTCATACGACGACGCGATCGCGGCGTATCGAGAGAGGCACTCGATCTCGAGCTTCGCGTCGGCCGACGGCACCGATTACGTGCGGCTCGCGCTTCCGATCACGATCCAGGGACGCCGCTTCGTTCTCGTCCTGCGCAAGCCGATCGACGAGATCCCGGGAGCGGTGAAGGCCGTGCGGACAGCCTTCATCACAGCCGCCCTTGCGGGCCTCGCCCTGACCCTGATCCTCGCCATTCCGCTCGCCGCAACGCTGGTTCGCCGGCTGCGCCGCCTGCGCGTGGCCGCGCTTCAGCTAGCCCAAGGCTCCCCGGTCGTCGATCTGCCCCAGGACCGGGCCCGCGACGAGGTAGGCGACCTATCCCGCGCTTTCTCGACCATGCAGCTGCGCCTGCAGCAGCAGGAGGAGGCACGGCGGGCTTTCGTGGCCACGGCCTCGCACGAGCTGCGTACGCCGCTGACCTCGCTCGAGGGGATGCTCGAGCTCCTTGACGAGGACCTCAGCGAGCCTCAGCCCGACCTCGCCGACTCGCGCGCGCTGCTGGAGCGGGCGCGGGTGCAATCACGACGCCTCGGCCGGCTCGCCGCCGACCTGCTGGACCTGAGCCGGATCGATGCTCAGGTACAACTGCGCTCGGAGCCGGTCGAGCTCGCCGAGCTGAGCCGGGCGGTGATCGCCGAGTTCGAGATCGTCAGCGCCGAGCGCGGCGTCAAGCCGGTGCTCAACGACTCGGTCGGTGCGGTCTGGGCCCGGGGCGATCCGGGAAGCGTGGCCCGGATCCTGCGGATCCTGCTCGAGAACGCCGTGCGCGTGAGCCCGTCCGGAGGCGAGGTGACGGTCGAGCTGTCCAACGGGCACGCGGCCGGGCTGAGCGTGTGCGACGACGGGCCCGGAGTCCCGCCCGAGGAGCGCGAGCTGATCTTCGAGCGCTTCCAGCGCGGTCGGGACACGCGCGGCCAGGCCGGGTTCGGACTCGGGCTCGCGATCGGACGCGAGCTGGCCGAGAGAATGGGCGGCGAGCTGGTCCACGACGCGCCCGATCGGGGCGGCGCGAGGTTCACCCTGCGGCTGCCGGCGCAGCCTGCGCCCGAGTCCGAGCCGCTGATGGTCAGCTGAAGCTGACAGCATCAGGCTCATGGACGAACGCTTGATGAAGGCGATGCTGGAGGTCGACGAGCACCACTGGTGGTACCGCGGCCGCCGGCGGATCATCGCCGCGGAGCTCGCGCAGTTGCCGATTCCGCCTCACGCGGCGATCCTCGATGCCGGCTGCGGCTCGGGGCGCACGATGGTCGAGCTCGTGGAGCTGGGCGAGGTGCACGGGGTGGAGCTGGACCCCGAGGCGGTTGAGGTCGCCCGCGCCCGGTCAGCGGGGGAGATCGTGGTCGGCCGACTCGAGGAGCTGCCCTTCGGGGACGACACGTTCGATCTGATCACCTGCCTCGACGTGATCGAGCACACGCCCGACGACCGAGTCACGCTGAACGAGCTTCGACGGGTCTCCAAGCCGGGCGGGTGGCTGCTGCTGACCGTTCCCGCTTACCAGGCGCTGTGGTCCACGCACGACGTCGCCAACCACCACTTCCGCCGCTACAACCGCCGCACGCTTCGAGCCGCCGCGCTCGCGGCGGGGTGGAGCGTCGATCGCATGACCGCCTTCAACAGCCTTCTCCTGGCCCCGGCCGCCGCCGTCCGGCTTGCGCAACGCCGGCGCCTCGGCCGCGAGGAGGAGTCCTACACGCCGGACCTCAAGCTCGGCCCGGAATGGTTAACGGAGTTCTTGAGCAGCCGCTTCGAGCCGAGGCGCGATGGCTGACCCGGGGTCGAACGCTGCCGGCGGGGCTTTCACTCCTCGCCGTACTGCGCAACCGCGGGGTGCCCGCGCCGATCGCGGCAGGCGCTGTGCCCGGACGGGCTGTGAGCACGCCGTGAACACCCCGTGATGCTGACCCTGGCCGCGATCATCAGCGTCTCCAGCGGCCTCGGCTACCTGCTCCCCGCGATCATCGGCCTCGAGTCGATGGGCATCCCCTCCCCCGGCGAGACGGCGCTCGTCCTGGCCGCTGTCCTCGCCAGCCAGGGCAAGCTCCAGATCGAGCTCGTGCTGGTGATCGGCATCCTCTCGGCGATCATCGGCGACAACACGGGCTACCTCCTCGGGCGCAGGATCGGCCGCGAGGTGCTCGAGGCCCCCGGGCCGTTCCAGCGCCGGCGCGTACTCGCGATCCGCTCAGGGGACCGGTTCTTCAAGCGGCACGGCGGCAAGGCGGTGTTTCTGGCGCGGTGGGTCGCGCTCGTGCGCGTTGCGGCGGCGTGGCTGGCAGGCATCAACCACATGCCGTTCAAGGTCTTCTTCTTCTGGAACGCCCTCGGCGCGATCACCTGGGGGATCACGTTCGGGCTCGTGGGCTACTTCGGCGGCCGTGCCGCCGCGAACGTCCTCTCCGAGGTCGGCCTGGTCGGCGCGATCTTCTTCGCGATCATGCTCGTGGTCGGGCTCATTCTGCTCAGGCGCCGCGAGCGGCGCGAGGAGCAGGCGCTGATGGACCCGGAGGGGGAGTAGGCGGCGGCCTACCCGGCGGCGTCGAGATCGAGCGCGCAGGAGTTCATGCAGTAGCGCATACCCGTGGGCGCCGGTCCGTCGTCGAACACATGACCGAGGTGCCCGCCGCAGCGGCGGCACAGGACCTCGGTCCGGCGCATGCCGAGGCTGCGGTCATCGCGTAGCTCTACGTTCTCCGCCACCGCGGGCTCATAGAAGCTCGGCCAGCCGGTGCCGGACTCGAACTTCGTGTCCGAGTTAAACAGCTCCGCCCCGCACCCTGCGCAGCGGTAGATCCCGTCGTCCTTCACGTTCACGTACTTGCCCGTGAACGGGCGCTCGGTGCCGTGGTGGCGCAGAATCTCGTACTGCTCTGGGCTGAGGCGCGCGCGCCACTCTTCGTCGGTCAGCTCCATCTCACGTTTGGTCTCGGGCATGTCAACTAAGTTAGCGCGGTAGGGTGAACGAACATGGAATTCGGCGTCGCCATCTTCCCCAGCCAGGACACTCAGCCGCCGGATGAACTCGCGCGGATGGCGGAGCAGCGCGGATTCGAGTCGCTGCTGTTCCCCGAGCACACGCACATCCCGGCCAGCCGTATCACCCCATACCCGGCCGGCGGCGAGCTGCCGCCCGAGTACAGCCGCACCTACGACCCATTCGTCGCGCTGACGGCAGCGGCGGCCGCCACCGCCACGCTCAAGATCGGCACCGCGATCTGCCTCGTGATCGAGCGCGATCCGATCGTCACGGCCAAGGAGGTCGCCTCCGTCGATCAGCTTTCCGGCGGACGCTTCCTGTTCGGCGTGGGAGCGGGCTGGAACGTCGAGGAGATGGCCAACCACGGCACCGATGCATCGAAGCGCTTCGGCGTGATGCGGGAGCGGATCGAGGCGATGAAGGCGATCTGGAGCGAGGACGAGGCGAGCTACCACGGCAAACACGTCGACTTCGAACGCATCTGGTCTTGGCCCAAGCCGCTGCAGAAGCCCCACCCGCCGATCCTGGTTGGCGGCAACGGTCCAAAGGTGATCGACCGCGTGCTCTCGTTCGGCGACGAGTGGATGCCCAACCGGGTCAAGGACGATCAGATCATTCCGCGCTTCGAGGAGCTCGGGCGGCGCGCCTCCGAGGCCGGCCGGGAGATCCCGATCACGGTCGCTGGATTGATGCGCGACCCGGAGCGGATCGAGCGCTTCGAGCGCGCCGGCGTGCACCGCGGGCTGTTCTGGCTCCCGCCCCGTGGACCCGACGAGGTGGAGGCGGCATTCGACAAGTACGCCGCCGCTGCGCAGGCGTACTCCGCGGCCGGGGCCTGAGCCCACCGCTTTGCACGGCACCCCTCAGCCCAGGTAGCTCTGCGCGGCGGCCGGGTCCGGGGTCGCCATCTCCATGATCAGCGCCGACCACGCGAAGTCGACCGCTCCCATGCCACGCCCGTTGTACGGGTCGTAGTACTCGCGCAGGCCGTGCGCGCGGACGGTGTCGCACAGCCGCCTCGCCATCGTCTCGGCCTCGGATGAGTATCCGAGCCGAAGCAACCCCAACCATACGAGCCAGGTCGAGTTGACCCACGTCGGGCCCCGCCAGTAGCGATGGATCCCGGGCACGAGCACATCGCTGCGATCAAACGTGGGGTCGTTCGCGTCGACCGACGGCACGGGCACCGGCAGCCAGAATCGGTCGGTGTCGAGCAGGTGCTCCTCCACGAGCCGGCGCCCGACGGACTCGGGAAGGTCGGGAAGCGCGAGCGGGGCGAGCGCCGTCCACGTGAGCGGGAAGCGCTGCGGCGCCCGTGGGCGAGCCACCGGCCAGAACAGGCCGGTCTCCTCGTCGTAACAGCGCTCGATCAGCGCCGCCGTCAGCGACTCCTTTCCGACCGCCGTGCGCGAGAGCGAGTACAGGACATTCGTCAGGACCTCGCAGCACACAGGACCACCGTCGGCGGCGATCCGCCTGAGGTCGTAGCTGCGCCGCCGGTTGCGGCGCACAAGCTCGACGTATCCGGGCATCGAATGCGCTCTCAGGCCCCAGATCGGGTCGAACTCGGGCGAGGCGTCGAGCCCCGACTCGTCAGGCTGGACGATCCACAGGAGCCCGTCGCCGTCAAGGTCGCGGTTGCGCTCGAGCCACTCGAGCTGGCGGATGATCCCCGGGACCTTTGCGGGATCGCCGACCGCGATCCGCCACGCCCAAGCGAGCGCCGGCGGCTGGATGCTCGACGTCATCGGCGCGTCCTTCTCGGTCACGTTGTACGTGTATCGCCGCGGTCCGTGGAGCGGCGTCTCCCAGAAGATCGTGTGGCCGATGAAGCCGTCCGGGCGCTGCGCCGCCAGCAACGAGGTGAGCTCGAGCTCCGAGCGCCCGGGATCGAAGTGTCGCCACGCGATGGCCGAGAAACACGAGTCCCAGTACCACTGCCAGGGATAATGGCCGGGGCTCGGGCACGTGTAGGCGAACGCCACGCCGTCGCGCCGGCGCACGCCCTCGCGCCAATTCGTGCGCAGGGTCGCCTCGCAGATCGCGCGGACGGTCGCGGTGCTGGTGTCTGCGAGCATGCGGCGGCCATCCTTTCATTGCCAGAAGCCACGCGGTCTGCAGGGCAAGCACGCCTGGCCACCGCATGGGTGCTCCGCCACGCCCGGGACCTGTTTGAGCGGCTCACCGCCTGGCGCCGGGACGACCCCGGACCGGTGCCGCCTCGCCGGCTCCGGTCCCGGACCGGTGCGCCGGGTGCGCGGGAGTTCTCGGAGGGCGGCCGGCTCGCGGCCGGCGAGCTCGTGGCCGCGCTCGGCGAGTCCGCGCATACCGTGTCGGGGCTGCTCGATTTCGGCTGTGGGTCGGGGCGCGTGCTGCCGCACATGGCGGCGCTCCTACCCCAGGCGAGGTCCTCGGGGTGCGACGTCGATCCAGTCGCGATCGGCTGGGCGGCGCGGCACCTGCCGCACCTGGGCTGGGCGGTCAGCGGCTCCGGCCCCCCGTTGCCGTTCGCGACGCCGAGCTTCGAGTTGATCTACTCGATCTCTGTGTTCAGCCACCTCGACGAACCGCTCCAGGACGATTGGTTGACCGAGCTGGCGCGGTCGCTGCTCCCGGGCGGGACCGCGCTCCTCTCCGTCCACGGACAGCACGCCTTCGAGCAGTTCCGCTCCGGGGTCGTGCGGACGGGATGGTGCCCACCCCGCGCATTCGCGCGCGGACCGCTGGGGAACGAGGAATTCGTCTTCGAGCCCTACGTCCGCTCGGTATGGAACCGGGGCGAGCTACCGGGCGTGGGGGAGCAGTACGGACTCGCCTTCCACGGGGAGGGCTATCTGCGGACCCACTGGTCGGAGTTCTTCGAGGTCCTCGAGGTCCGGCCGCGCGCTCTCAGCGCATGGCAGGATCTTGTGGTCTGCCGCAGGCGCATGGAATAAATTCACCTCCTCGATGAGCCGTCGCCAGGAAAGCCGGGGAGCCCGAGCGCATCGTTCGTTCGACCCGCGACGCGTCGGCGAGCTCGAGTGCGACGCCTGGGTCGCGTACTACCGGCGGGAATGGCTGCGCTTCCTGCGCTCGGCGATCTCGCTCACGCGACACACCTTCGGGTTGCCGTGGCCCTTGACGCTCTACGGAGCCTGGCTCGTGCTCCGCGCGAACCAGCTCTGGGCCCCATTCCCGGACAACGATCCAGTCGCATGCCGTCGGACTATGGAGCGCTTCTATCGCCTCGTAGCCCGTCACCACCACGAGACCTACGACTCCGTCCGGGCGGCTGAGCTCGAGGTCGAATGGTGGCGGGTCCACCGCGAGCACCAGCGTGGCGACGGCGCCGAGCAGCCGCTCGTCGATGCGCTCGCCGCTCTGTACTCGTACGTGTATGGCGTCCCCGAGACCGACGTGCGAGTGGCGGCCGAGCAGCGCGCGCTGGCAATGCGGTACTCCGATCAGTGGGTAGCGGCGGGGTGCGACCTTTCGAGTTCGCTGATCGGAGAGGAGCGCGCAGCGCTCGTACGCTCGTACGCCGGCCTGCTCGCCGGCGTTCACCGCCCGGCGCCGCTCGCGGTCGCTCACGCGTAGTAGAACAGCACTCCGAGCAGCACGTAGACCCCGATCAGCTGGACGCCCTCGAACCAGGTCGACTCCCCGTCGCCGATCAGCGTGCTCGAGATCAGGACCGCGAGCAGCAGCGCAGCGAGCTCGTACCCGTTGAAAACGAGCGCCATCGGCGCGGGCCCGAACGCGAACGAGAGGATCACCAATACGGGCGCGACGAACAGCCCGACCTGCGCCGCGGAGCCGATCGCGATGTTGACCGCGAGGTCCATCTTGCCCTTGGTCGCGGCCGAGATCGCGACCCAGTGCTCGGCCGCGTTGCCGACGATCGCCACCACGAACGCGCCGACGAAGAACTGCGAGAGCCCGATCGTGTGGGCCGCGTGCTCGATCGATCCGACCAGGAGCTCGCTCATCGCGCCGACGACGATGCCGGCGCCGGCCAGGACCGCGACCGACCTGGAGACCGACCACGTCGCCTCCTCCTTCTCGCTGTCGCTCGGCGCGAACAGGTCGCGGTGGGTGCGGAGGGAGAAGATCAGCCCAGCCAGATAGATGGCGATCATCACCACGCTGATCGCGAGCGACAGGTGCTCCACCTGCGAGCCGAATGAATGTCGATGCTCGCCGACCTGGGCCAGGCCCTGTCCGCGTGAGAGGACGAGGACCGCCGGCAGCAGCAGCGCCGTGACGGTGACCAGCAGGAGCCCGGACAGGTTCTGCGCCGCCGTCCGCTCGAACGTCTGGCGCTCGCGGTTGCGCCCGCCGGCGAACATTGCGGCGCCGAGCACCAGCAGTGCGTTGCCGATGACCGATCCGACCAGCGAGGCCTTCACGACCTCCTGCAGCCCGTCGAGCAGCGCGAAGAACGCGATGATCAGCTCGGGAGCATTGCCGAAGGTGACGTTTAGCAAGCCGGCGATGCCGGGACCCGAGCGCCCCGAAAGCTGCTCGGTCGCCGATCCCATCGCCGCCGCACCAGGCACGATGGCCAGCGCCGAGGCGAAGAACACCACGGTCGGCGCGGCATCGGCGAGCTTCAGCACCAGGGCTGCGGGGATGAACAGTCCGAGGTAGTAGATCGGCCGCACGCCGGCAACAGCCTATTGACGGGGCGCCGGGCGCCGGCGTGGGCGGTGGGCGGCGGGCGGTGGGCGGTGGGCGCAAACAATACGTAGGGTGTTGCAATCCCCCACCATGCTCGCCGACACAGGTTCCGGGGTCGGCTGCCACGGCCAGCCTAACCCGGAGAACCGGACGGGTCCGAATCAGGCGATCGTCTGGTGCGCGGGCCTAACCGGGGATGTAGGCGAACTTGTCCGGGTTCGGCCCCGTTCGGCCCTTCTCGCCCTTGTCGAGTGCGGAGATGCGCTCCATGTCGTCGGGGTTGAGCTCGAAGTCGAACAGCTCGAAGTTCTCCTTGATCCGCGAGGGCGTGACCGACTTCGGGAACACGATGCTGTCGCGCTGGACGTGCCAGCGCAGAACGACCTGGGCGCTCGTGCGCCCCACCTTCTTGGAGATCCCCTCGATCACCGGATCGTCGAGGACCTCGCCCTGGGCGATCGGCGACCACGCCTCGGTGGCGATGCCGTGCTCCTCGCCATAGGCGCGGACCTCGTCGTTGAGCAGGTACGGGTGCAGCTCGATCTGGTTGACCGCCGGCACCGTGTCGGTCTCGGCCGCGAGCCGCTCGAGGTGGGTGACCTGGAAGTTCGAGACGCCGATCGAACGTGCCCGGCCGTCCTGCTTGAACTCCTCGAGCGTCTGCCAGGTCGCGACGTAGTCGCCGTCGTACAGGCTCGGCAGCGGCCAGTGGATCAGGAACAGGTCCACGTAGTCGCTACGGAGCTGCGAGAGTGTCTGCTCGAACGCGCGGCGCGCGTCGTCGGGCCGGTGAAAGCCGTTGTTGAGCTTGCTCGTGATGAAGACGTCGGAGCGGTCGAGGTCGGAGGCGCGCACGGCGTCGCCGACGCCCTTCTCATTGCGGTACATCTCGGCCGTATCGATGTGGCGATAGCCGACCCGGACCGCCTCGGTGACGGCCTCCGCCGTCTCCTCGGGCGGGATCTGGAAGACGCCGAACCCGAGCTGGGGGATCGAGTGGCCGTCATTGAGGCTGATTGTCGGAATTGAGCTCATGTCTCTCTCTCGGCTGGGTTCTGTTGGCTTGGGTGGTGCTTCCCAGTTTGAGCCCGCAGAGTCATAGCGTCAAATAATCGTTTCGGCAGGTCGATAGGCTTGATCTATGGATCCTCGCCGCGTGCTCACGTTCCGCGCCGTCGCTCATCACAGGTCCTTCTCCCGCGCGGCGCGTGAGCTGTCCCTCTCGCAGCCCTCTGTCTCCAACCAGGTCGCCCTGCTCGAACGCGAGATCGGCGCGCAGCTGCTCGAGCGCGGTCCGGGCGGCCTCCGGCTGACGCCCGAGGGCGAGGTACTGCTGGAGCACGCCGACGCCATCGCCGAGCGCTTCCGCCTCGCCAACGCGCAGCTCGCGGCGATCGCCGGACGCGACGCCATGCGCCTGCGCATCGGCGCGCTCCCGAGCGCGCTCGCGGGCTTCGTCCCCGCCGCGATCGCCCGCCTGCACGCCCGCCACCCGGAAGCCAGCGTGACCTTCGACGAGGGAACCCCCGATGCGCTGTCGGCCAGGGTGGCGTCGGGCGAGCTCGACCTCGCGATCGCGTACGAGGACTCGAGCCTGCCCCGGCAGGAGCCGGACGGCGTGCGCCGCCATCACCTTCTCCACGAGCAATTCGTCGTCGCGCTCGCGCCCGATCACCGTCTGGCGGACCGGCGGGAGGTTCGACTGTCCGACCTCCGCGACGACGACTGGACAGCCGCCCTGACCGACGGAGTGATCGTCCGCGCCTGCCGGGCGGCCGGCTTCGAGCCGAGGCTGGTCTCGATCACGCATGACCAGCTGGCGATCCGGGCGCTGGTCATCCGCGGCCTCGCCGTGTCGCTCACACCCGAACTGCTCACCGACCCGTTCCGGGACCTCGCCCTGCGACCGATCGCGGGGATGACGGTCGCGAGGGACGTATACGCGTTGGTGCCTCCGGGCCGCAGGCACCCGCTGCTCGCCGCGACGCTCGAGGCGCTCGACGACGAGGCCACGGAGCTGGTGGCCGCGCGGGAGGGCTCTCGGGGTCATGGCCCGGCGTGGCGCGACGCCCCACCTCGGCTCTAGGCGTTCGTAGTACGCGGTGCGTAGCGGTGGTGGAGCATCAGAGCGTTGCCGTCGGGGTCGACGAACGGCGCCATGTGGCAGACGCCGGTGTCGATGATCTCCCCGCGGAACTCCACGCCCCGCTCCTCGAGGGCCTTGCGCACCGCCGCGACGTCTTCGACATGCAGCGCCACCGCGTTCGAGTTCGGCGCGAAACCGAGCCCCATCTTCTCCGAGTTGTAGACGCTCAGCGTCAGGTTGCCCGTCTCGAACTCCGAGTAATGACGGTCCTCGAGGTAGACCGAGCGCGGAAGTCCGAGCGTCTCGCCGTAGAACGCCGCGGCCGTCGGTAGGTCGCGCGTGGGCAGGCCGACGAAGTCCACGCCGCGTACGAATTCGGAGGTCTGTTCCATCTCGGAGCTCCTGTCGATTGGGGTCTAGGTCGAGCTTAGATCAGGTTCAGTGTGGTCCGGGCCCGTCACTCGCTGCGGCTGCGGCCGCGGCCGTTATCGGTCGGCGAAGGAGCGGAACTCGTCCGTCATCTCGGCGTCCGGTCCGTCGCCCGCGGGCCTCTCGGCCGCCTCGGACTCGTCCTCTTCGGCCGGGTGTGAGCTGTTCGCCTGCTCCACCGCGCTCTCGAGGTAGTGCCGGAGCTTTTCCTCCGTGCCGGGGACGACGTCGTGGACGCGGACCGTTCCCTTCTTCAGCGCGACCTCACCCCACTCACCCCCGCCGAGCAGACGCACGGTGGTCCTGAAGCTCTGCTTCCAGCCCTTGGGCAACTCCCCGTCGAGCGCAACCGCAAGCTCAGCATCCTTGACCTCGGCGGACGACCAGTTCAGTTTCGGCCCGGACATCGTTTGAGTGCTACCCGGATGCGGAGTGTCGTAGCCCAGCGCCCCCGGACCAAAGCCCTCGGCGCGGCAGCCCCGACGCGGCCAGATCGGCGGCCGGCCTTGGCCGACCGCCGATCCCCCCAGCTCTGGGCTACAGGCGAACGGCCTTCGCCAGCGCCTCGGCGAGCAGCGCCTGCCCGGCATAGCTCGGATGAATCCCGCATTTGCCGGGAGTCCCGAGCTGCGTCAGCAGGCCGGCGTTGCAGGTGCTGCCAGCGGAATGCAGCGCGCCAGCCTGGAACTCGGCGTAGCCATTCCCGATCACGATCCGGAACGGCTTGGCGGCGTTGTCGACCGTGCTGTTGAGTAGCTGCGACTGCGCGTTCGTCGTGGGCGACGCGTAGTTCAGCGAGTAATAGTTTTCGATCGCCAGCTGGCCCGTGTAGTGGGCCCTATTTCGGATCGCCGACAGGATCGTCTTCACGTTGGCCGCGACCGTATGGACCACGCCCTGGACCTCCGACTTGCTCCTGCAGGCGTCCTTGGTCGTCTCGACGCAGAGGAAGTAGTCATTGGCGCCGATCATGAGCGACACGAGCCGGACGCTCCTGTGCGCCTTCAGGTAGGACAGCGCGTACGCAAGCTGCGAGCCGCTGTAGCGAACGTGCAGCGGGTATAGGGTGCGGTAGCCGCCCTTTGAATTGCCGGGCTCGTTCTCACAGCCGTTGCTCTGCGCGTGCGCGTTGATCAGGCTCGAGCTCGTCTCGCCCGGGCACGCCGCGTTCGCGACCTTCACGTGCAGCTGCGACCCGAACTGCTCGGGGTAGCCGAAGAAGCTGGCCGCGTTCTTGTAGTTCGGAGCCGGGACGACTCCCGCCTCCTCGTAGCCGAACGTCACCGAGTCACCGAGCGCCAGGTAGCGCGAACCCGGGGTTAGCGGAGCCGGTGGTCTGCTCGTCTTCGCGTAGGCGCTCGCGCTGCCGAGCAGCGCCGCGCAGCAGACTGCGAGTCCTACTATCAGGCCCCGCCGATCCAGGTGAAACTTGTCCATCTTCCCTCCTTGAATTTGCAAGATGCGTACGTTAGCCGCGGCGGCACCGAAGAAGAGCGGGAGAGCGGTCGCCGAGCGCCCGGTCAGGGGGTTACGCCCGCAGCTGATCGGCGTATCCGACCGGGTCGGCGAAGAAGCGATCGGGCAGCACGCCGTGGTAGCGAATGCATTCGGCCACGTGCGGCCAGCCCGCGTCCTCCGCCACCTGGTAGCTCCGAACCGCCTTCTCGATCCGCTCGTCGGTGTTGCTGAAGTCATGGAAGAAGAGGCAAGTGAGGCGGGGGAAGTAGGTGAAGCGGACGAGTGGCTTGAGCACGATCCTTGTCAGGATCGGGCAGTCGAACTTCGCCACCTCCTCCCGTACCTTCGGTCCCACCGTGGTCTCCTGCTCGAACAGCAGCGCAGTCTTGAACACGCGGCCCCGCTCGGCCCCCGACAGTCCGCGACCGGAGCGCGCGGAGTGATGCACACGGTTCAGGGCATCGAGCAGCTCCGGCGCGATGATCTCCTCGGCTCCCGGCGTCTCGCCGTGGCGCTTGGTGAAGTAGTAGTTGGCGTAGGTGTCGATGAAGACAGAGCGGTTGGCTTCCTTGAACCCCTGCGAGAACCCGAACAGCATGTACGACCGCCGGGCGCGCTCATCGCGGTCGTAGAAGTAGCGGTAGGCGATCATCCGGCTCACCGCGCCCCGGCGCTCGTAGAACCCGTACGCCCAGAGCGCGCCGTGGAGGGCGACCTCCGGGAAGGCGTGGTTGCGGCCCGAGTCCACGAAGATCGCATGGAGTAGTGCGACACGCTGCGGCATGTCGCCCGGACCGCCGGCCAGTCGGACGGCCTCGGCCCTGACCCCGTTGTACGCGGCGAGGAGATCGTCCGTGCTGCTGAGCTCGGCGCTGGCCATTCTTGCTTGAGTCCGTGCCTCTGGGCCGCTCCCGACCGAAGCATGCCTCCGTTCACGACAATCGTACAGAGGCGGGGGTTCGGACTAGGCAAGACCGCAGGCGCGCTGCTTGCGCTAGGACGGGTGCCCGGTTAGGCTCGGACCGTAAACGTCGACCGGAAGAAGGGCAACATGGCAGAGCTTGTCGGGAAGAGCTTCGAGAACCCCGATGAGGTCCGGGAGTTCACCGACGGGAAGGGTCGCGTTGAGCTTGTGGACCTGAATGGGCATCAAATCGGGCTGGGAACGTTCGAAGCTGGTTGGCGCTGGTCGGAGAACGTAAAGCCGCTGTCGGGCACCGACTCATGCCAGGTCGAGCACATCGGATACGTGCTGCAAGGCCGCATGGCGCTGAAGATGGACGATGGAGCTGAGCTCGAGTTTGGTCCCGGCGATACCTTCCACATGCCGCCTGGGCACGATGCGTGGATCGTCGGCGACGAGAAATGCGTGCTCCTCGACTTCGGTGGCCTGAAGGGGTACGCCGCGGGCGCCTGAGGTCGCCACACGCAACCTCTCTCTGGTTGACTTGCGGCCGACCGCCGCGCGCCGCCGAGCGAGTCGTCTTAGGTTCCGACGGCCTGCGGGAGCTGGTAGGCGGTTCCTGAGACGTAGCGCCGAGGTTTGTTCCAGGCGGCGGAAACATGCTGTGCAGTCCTGAGACCGAGCGGCCCGCGGTCGCACCGTTTGCCGCCTTTGCCTCGGCGCGCTTGCGCGTGAGAACAGCTGCACAGCCGAACCCCCGGGGGCGTACGCTGTCCGCCGATGGCGCTTCAAGATCCCGAAACGAGCATGGCCTCGCTGCCCGGCAAGCCGTATCCCCCTCCAGGGCGTACGGAGCGGCTGTGGCCGGCGCTGGCCACGGTGCTGTTCGCGATCGCGCTGCAGTTGCTGCTGCCGAAACGCCTGACAGCAGGTCCGAGGTGGCTGCTGCCGGCATTGGAGGGCGCGTTGCTGATCGGGCTGATGTTCGCGTCTCCGCGTGAGCTCGAGCGCGAGCACCATGTCCGCCGGCGCATGGCTTTGAGCCTGACCGCGTTCGTCAGCGCGGCGAACATCACCTCCCTCGCGCTGCTCAGCCACGAGCTGCTGCACCATGCAACACCAAACGGCCGGCAGCTGATCGTTGCCGGAACGCTGATCTGGATCACGAACGTCTTGATCTTCGGCTTGTGGTACTGGGAGACCGATCGCGGAGGGCCCGGCAGGCGAGCCGCGGGCCGGGATGGGCCGCCGGACCTTCTATTTCCACAGATGAGTGACGACCGGATCGAGCCGGTCAACTGGCGCCCCCAGTTCATCGACTATCTCTACGTCTCGCTTACCAACGCACTGGCGTTCAGCCCCACCGACACGATGCCGCTCACGCCGATGGCTAAGAGCATCATGGGGATCCAGTCGCTCGTCTCGGTGGTGACGATCGGCTTGATCGTCGCGCGCGCCGTGAACATCCTCCAGTAACCACGCGCGGATCCGGAGCGCGGAGCGGGAACCCCCGCGTTTCGGCGAGTCTCAGGGCCGGGCGGTAATCGATGTGCGACGCCCAGTTACTTGGCGCGCTGCGCAGACCACGAATCGCGCCTGATCTCGTAGGCCTTCGGAAGCTTGTCCCCGATCGCTTCGAGCGCGTCCAGCCAAGCGAGGGCGTCGATGTGGTTTCCGCACAGGGCCGCCTCATCCGCCCAGTGCAACGTACTCGCCACAGCCGCCCGGTGCTTGGCCTGGCGTCTGTCGCGATCGCTCAGGGCGAACTCGGTCCGATCCTGGCGCCCGGTCCCACGCTCCGCGTATGAGCCCTGCGACGCGGTAGCGCGAATCGAAGTCGGTGCTGCACTCATCCCGATCACTCCTTCTTGGGGCGTCAGCCCGCTCGGGCGCACGGTCCCGTGGGCATGGATCCCATCAGCTGGAACAGGCCTTGGCCTCGCGATGCGACGCGGGCCCGTTAGGCGGAGGCCGATCGTCGGCGAGTCTTTTGACGACGGCAGGTCGGTGGTCAGCGACCGTCTTCATCTGAGCTTACTCTCTTTGGATGCGGGGCACGGCCTGATCCCTGCGCGCGGCTCCGTGATGTGCTCATACACGGGTTCGAGCACATCTCGTCTCCAGGTGTATCGTGGGTTTGACACCGCTCAGTCCGCCCGCCACGAAGCTCTACGCGTCGGAAGGCCTCATGGCCTGCAACGGACGCCGGGGCTCTGTCGAGGCGACGGAGGGCTTACCGACCGGACCTTTGCTGGCTGCGGATTTGCGGCCGGCGGGGACGAGAGGAGGTTGAGATGGGCATCAGACACGTGATCGCAGCCAGCAGGACGGGCGGTTTTTGGTTCACGGTGCGGCCGTTGGCGTTGTCGGGCCGTGGGCCAGCTGACGGTCCTGATGGTCGCGCTCGATGAGCGGCCTTCAGCGAGACGTCACGCCTCTGCCGGACCTGGTGCATGGCCGTGCACGTGCGGGGCCGGTCCGGGAGCGTCGACCCGTGTACGTCGATCTGTTGCCTCCGTGCAATGCGGGCTGCCCCGCGGGGGAGAACATCCAAGCGTGGCTGGCGCACACCCAGGCCGGTGATCACGAGCAGGCCTGGCGCCAAATGGTCGCTGACAATCCGCTCCCGGCGATCCATGGACGGGTCTGCTACCACCCGTGCGAGAGCGTCTGCAACCGCGCCAATCTTGACAGCGCCGTCTCGATTCACTCGGTCGAGCGGTTCCTGGGCGACCTCGCGCGAGAGAACGGCTGGCGGTTCGATCCGCCGGTGGCCGCCTCCGGCAAGCGCGTGCTGGTGATCGGGGCCGGTCCGAGCGGCCTGTCAGCCGCCTACCACCTGGCGCGACTCGGCCACGAGGTGGAGATCCGCGACGCGGGCGAGCAGCCGGGCGGGATGATGCGCTACGGGATCCCCGCCTACCGGATGCCGCGTGACGTCCTCGATGCCGAGGTGGAGCGCATCGCCGCGCTGGGCGTGCGCATGACCTCGTCTCATCGTGTCGAGGACCTCGCCGCCGAGCGTGACGAGGGACGCTTCGATGCGGTCTTCGTCGCCGTCGGCGCACATCTCTCAAAGCGAGTGGACATCCCGGCCGTCGATGCCGGGCCGATCGTGGATGCCGTCTCGTTCCTCCGGAGCGTCGCGTCGGGGGAGCACCCGGTGATCGGGCGGCGGGTCGCGGTATATGGCGGCGGCAACACAGCGATGGACGCCGCCAGGACGGCCCGCCGGCTGGGGGCCGAGGAGGCGCTGATCGTCTACCGCCGCACGCGCGCGCAGATGCCGGCCCACGAGGAGGAGGCCGAGGACGCCGAGAGCGAAGGCGTGCGGATCAACTGGTTGCGGACGATCACTGCCGTCGAGGGGCCGGAGCTGCAGGTCGAGGTGATGGAGCTCGACGACTCCGGGTTCCCTCAGGGGACCGGGCGATTCGAGACCCTTGCTGCGGACACGGTAATTCTGGCGCTCGGCCAGGACACCGATACCGGATTCCTGCGGGCGGTGCCGGGAGTCGAGTTTGACCGCGACGGCACCGTACAGGTGTCGACGTCGATGATGACCGGGTCTCCTGGGCTATTCGCCGGCGGAGACATGGTGCCGAGCGAGCGCACGGTGACGATTGGAGTCGGTCACGGCAAGAAAGCGGCGCGCCATATCGATACGTGGCTTCGCGGCAGAGCGCCGGCGAGCGCTCCGAAGCACGACACCGCGACGTTCGACATGCTGAACCTGTGGTTCTTCGGCGACGCCAGCCGCCGCCAGCAGCCCGAGCTTGAGCCGCATGAGCGGCTGGCGGGATTCGGAGAGGTCGTCGGCGCTCTCTCCGTCCAGGAGGCCACCTTTGAGGCGCGGAGGTGCCTGTCGTGCGGCAACTGCTGCGAGTGCGATGGGTGCCTTGGTGCCTGCCCGGAGGACGCCGTGATCAAGCTCGGTCCCGGCCACCGATACCGCTTCGACTATGACAAGTGCACCGGCTGCGCGGCATGCTACGAGCAGTGCCCGGTCCACTCGATCGAGATGTTCCCGGAGCCGCGCTGATGCGCACGATCGTCGACGGCAACGAGGCGGCGGCATCGATCGCCTACCGCTGCAGCGAGGTCTGCTGCATCTACCCGATCACGCCATCCTCGCCGATGGCCGAGCTGGCCGACGAGTGGTCCGGGCGCGGGCAGCCGAATGTCTGGGGCACCGTTCCCGCGGTGGTCGAGATGCAGAGCGAGGGCGGAGCGTCGGGCGCTCTGCACGGCGCGCTACAGGGAGGCGCACTGGCGACGACGTTCACCGCCTCCCAGGGCCTGCTGCTGATGATCCCCAATATGTACAAGATTGCCGGCGAGCTGACCGCGGCCGTCATGCACGTCGCCGCGCGCTCGCTGGCGGCGCAGGGGCTGTCGATCTTCGGCGACCACTCCGACGTGATGGCGGTGCGCCAGACCGGCTTTGCCCTGCTGGCGTCCGCGTCGGTGCAGGAGGCCCACGACCTGGCACTGGTGGCGCACGCGGCGACGCTGGCGACCCGGGTGCCGTTCGTGCATTTCTTCGACGGATTCCGCACCTCGCACGAGCTGAACACGATCGAACTGCTCTCCGACGAGGACGTCCGCTCGCTGGTGCCGGCGGAACTCGTTCGCGCGCACCGTGAGCGCGCTCTGTCGCCGGAGCGGCCGTTCATCCGCGGGACCGCGCAGAACCCTGACATCTACTTCCAGGCGCGAGAGACCGTCAACCCGTTCTATGAGCGCGTCCCGGACGTGGTTCTGACGGCGATGCGGCAGCTCGGCGATCGCACCGGCCGACACTATGGGCTGGTCGATTACAGCGGTCACCCCGAGGCGGAGCGCGTGGTGGTGGTAATGGGCTCCGGTGGGGACACCGTGCGCGAGACCGTGGCCTACCTGGCGGCCCGCGGCGAGCGGGTCGGCGTCGCGCAGCTCAGGCTGTACCGGCCGTTTCCCGCCCGGGCGCTGGCGCAGTCGCTTCCCTCGAGCGTGCGGCACGTCGCCGTGCTCGACCGGACGAAGGAGCCCGGATCGCTCGGCGAGCCGCTGTTCCTCGACGTGCTCGCGACGCTCAGCGAGTCCCATGCGGACGGCGAGCGCGAGCTGATGCCGAGCGTGATCGGCGGTCGCTATGGCCTCTCGTCGAAGGAATTCACTCCCGCGATGGTCGCCGGCATATTCGCGGAGCTGGGAAGAGAGCGGCCGAAGCGACGATTCACGATCGGGATCACCGACGATGTCGGGGGCACGAGCCTCGAGTACGACGCATCGCTCGACATCGAGTCGCCGGAGACGGTGCGGGCCGTGTTCTTCGGTCTCGGCTCCGACGGGACGGTCGGAGCGAACAAGAACACGATCAAGATCCTCGGGTCCGAGGAGGAACTGCACGCTCAGGCGTACTTTGTCTACGACTCCAAGAAGTCGGGCTCGCAGACGGTGTCGCACCTGCGCTTCGGTCCGGAGCCCATCAACGCGCCGTATCTGATCTCGCAGGCGAGCTTCGTCGGATGCCACCAGTCTCGTTTGTTCGAGCGTGCCGAGGTGCTCGACCGTGCGGCTCCGGGGGCGACGGTGCTGCTCAACACCCGCGAAGCGCCGGAGCGGGTCTGGGCTGCACTCCCGCGCCCGGTCCAGGAGCAGATCGTCGCCAAGGGGCTTGAGCTGTATGTGATCGACGCCGGGCGGATCGCGCGCGACGCGGGTCTGGCCGGACGGACCAACACGGTGCTGCAGACCTGTTTCTTTGCGATCTCTGGCGTGCTCGAACGCGAGCAGGCGATCGAGCGGATCAAGGCCGCGATCGCCAAGACCTACGGCAAGCGCGGCGCGGAGGTGGTGCAGCGCAACCAGACCGCGGTCGACCGCTCGGTCCAGGCGCTTCACCGCGTGCAGGTGCCAGAGCGGGCGACGAGCACTGGCGAGCTCGCGCCGATCGTCCCCCCGCACGCCCCGGAGTTCGTGCAGACCGTCACGGCGGCAATGATGGCCGGCCGCGGCGATCAGTTGCCGGTCAGCGTGCTGCCCGTCGACGGCACGTACCCGAGCGGCACGACGGCGTACGAGAAGCGCAGGGTGTCCGAGCTCGTTGCGGTCTGGGACCCGGAGCTGTGCATCCAGTGCGGCAACTGCAGCTTTGTCTGCCCACACAGCGTGATCCGCTCCCGCCAGTACGAGCAATCCCGTCTTGAAGGCGCACCTGAGGGATTCCTGTCGGCTCCGCTCAACGCCCCCGGGGTCCCGGACGCGCGTTACACCCTGCAGGTGTATGCCGAGGACTGCACCGGCTGCGAGCTGTGCGTCCAAGCGTGTCCGGTTTCGGCTCCCGGAGACCCTGAGCGCAAGGCGATCAACCTGGCTGGCCTCGAGCAGGTGGACGCCGAGCGCGAGAAGATCGGGTTCTTCGAGACGCTGCCGGCGAATGACCGCACCAGGGTCGACTTCGGCACCGTCCGCGGTACCCAGTTCCTGGAGCCGCTGTTTGAGTTCTCCGGCGCGTGTGCCGGGTGCGGCGAGACCCCATATTTGAAGCTTGTCTCGCAGCTGTTCGGCGACCGGCTCACGATCGCCAACGCGACGGGGTGCTCGTCTATCTACGGCGGGAACCTGCCCACGACGCCGTGGACGGTCAACGCAGACGGGCACGGTCCAGCCTGGTCGAACTCGCTGTTTGAGGACAACGCCGAGTTCGGGCTCGGCCTGCGGCTCGCCGCCGATCGCCACACCGAGCTCGCCCGCCGGCGGCTGATCGAGATGCGTGATGTGCTCGGGCCTCAGTTGGTCGACGGGATTCTCGAGGCGCCCCAGTTGCGCGAGTCAGAACTGAGCGCGCAGCGCGAACGAATCGCTGAGCTTGAGCGACGGCTCAACGGACTGGATCATGTGTCGGCTGCAGACCTCCTCAGCGTCATCGATCACCTGATCCGGCGAAGCGTGTGGATCGTCGGCGGCGACGGCTGGGCCTACGACATCGGCTCGGGCGGTCTCGATCACGTGCTCGCCAGCGGACGTAACGTCAACGTGCTCGTGCTCGACACGGAGGTTTACTCCAATACCGGGGGACAGATGTCCAAGGCGACTCCGCTCGGCGCAGTCGCGAAGTTCGCCTCCGCGGGTAAGACGATGCCGACGAAGGACTTGGCGTTGCAGGCGATCGCATACGCCAACGTGTATGTCGCGCGAGTCGCGATGGGCGCTGATCCCCAGCAGACGCTGAGCGCGTTCCGCGAGGCCGAGGCCTACGACGGGCCTTCACTGTTGATCGCCTACAGCCACTGCATCGCGCACGGGATCGAGATGCGAGATGGCCTCGAGCAGCAGTACAAGGCCGTCGCGAGCGGCCACTGGCCGCTGCTCCGTTACGACCCGATGGTGCGCGCGGAGGGTGGCAACCCATTCCTCTTGGACTCGCCAAGGCCGCGGATCCCGCTCAGCGGCTACAGGAAAGAGGAGTTGCGATTCCGCACACTCACGAACACCAACCCGGCTGAAGCCGAGCGCCTGGCCGGTCTGGCGCAGCAGACGGTCGATCAGCGCTGGGCGACCTACGAGGAGATGGCCACTCGTAACGCAGCCGACTTCCCGGCCGACGCCCGGAAGGATCGCTGATGGACCTCTCGACCAATTACATGGGACTCGAGCTTCGCAACCCGCTGGTCGCGTCCGCGTCCCCGCTGTCGCACAAAGTCGACGGCGTCAGGCGGCTCGTGGACGCCGGGGTCGGCGCGGTCGTGCTGCACTCGCTGTTCGAGGAGCAGGTACGCGAGGAGGCAGCGTTGAACTCTCGGCTCGCTGAGGCCGGAACAGAGAGCTTTGCCGAATCGCTGTCCTACTTCCCGGAGGCCGCCGAGGAGGACCTCGGTCCGCGCCGTCATCTGAGTCTGGTGCAGCGCGCCGCCGCGGCGGTCGATGTCCCCGTGATCGGGAGTCTCAACGGCGTCACTCCGGGAGGTTGGACCGAGTACGCACGCGCGATGCAGGACGCCGGCGCGGCCGCGATCGAGCTCAACATCTACTACCTTCCGGGCGATCCGCGCACTCCCGGCCGCGAGGTCGAGCAGCGCTATATCGACGTCCTGATGCGCGTCAAGGACGCGGTCACGGTGCCCGTTGCGGTCAAGCTCAGCCCGTATTTCAGCTCGCCCGGCGAGCTTGCGCTTCGTCTCGACGAGGCTGGTGCGGACGCACTCGTGCTGTTCAACCGCTTCCTGCAGCCGGACATCGATCCCGATCGTCTTACGATCGTGCCGACGGTCGCGCTCTCAAACCCGCTGGACGCCGGGCTACCGCGGACGTGGATCGCTCTCTTGCATGGACGGGTGCACGCTGCGCTCGCCGCCACCACGGGTGTCGAGGACCCCGCCGACGTGGCCAAGTTCCTGCTCGCGGGCGCGGATGTGGTGATGACGGCCTCAGCGCTGCTCCGCCACGGCCCCGGTTACGCGATGGCGCTGCTCGACGGCCTGTCCGCGTGGATGGCTCGCATGGGGTTCAAGGCGGTCGACGAGGTCCGCGGAATGCTCTCCGTGCCTCGCGACGCCGACTCGGCCGAATACGAGCGCGCCGGTTACGTCAGTGCACTGCGGGCGGCCAATGTCAGCGATTTCGGTTCCTGGTGAGGGTGTGTCGGACTGAGATCCGTGCGCGAACGGGTTTCGGCGATCTCGGGGCATCACAGAGTCACGTGTCACGGAGACCGTCAGAAATCGAGTACAGTCGTCGTTCGGGCTGATTTGCCCGCACCTGCCGAATTGCTCGCGCAGGCCACCGCTTCTCGATGACCTCACGGGTCGTTTCGTCTGGGCGACAGAAACGCCGTCAATCAGTTGGTTCTCAATCCGTTACGACGGGGGGCCGACGCCGTGCAAGGAGCTTGCTATGGCCTTTACTTTCCGGAAGGGCGAGTTGACAGAGGCGAAATCTCGCGGGCATTCTGCAGGCTGGTACCCCGACCCATACGGGACTGCGGCGCGGCGCTGGTATGACGACTCGAGCGGGTGGTCGGAGCGTGTTGACGGAGCGGGGCAGGTGCCGGACAAGACGGGATTGGCGCGCATGGATGAAGCCGCGGCAGCTCCGGACGATTGGACCAGGCAGGTGGACGCTGATGGCACGCTCACGCCGCTGTCACGGCCGGTTGACCCTCAGTACATGGCAAACGCGCGACCGTGTCGCTAGGGGGACGCACAACCCTCGGGCCGCTGAACGCGCGATGCCTTCGAGGCAGTGATCGGCGCCACCCTTCCCAAAGTCGGCGGGTCCAGGATGCGACTTCCTCGGATCAATGGCTAGCCGCAAGGACATCGACTTCACCTATTCCCTGACCGACCGCGTCATTCGGCTCAGCTTGGGAGAGTTGCCCGACTTCAGTGGCGCCAAGTTTGACGGCGACTTCTCGTTGAACCTGGAACAGGCGCAACGACGTAAGCATGACTACGTGGGCGAGCAGCTTGGGATCGGCCCGGGACGTCGTGTGCTCGACCTGGGCTGTGGCTGGGGCGGATTGCTTCACTACATCCGCGACCGCGGGGGCGTTGGGGTCGGCGTCACTCTGTCCTCGGCGCAGCTTGCGGCGTGCCGACGCCACGGCCTCGACGTCCACCTGCAAGACGCACGGCAGGTCGACCGAGTCCGCTTTGGGGCCTTTGATGCCGTCGCGAGCCTCGGCGCGTTCGAGCACTTCTGCTCTCCGGAGGACTTCGAGGCGGGGCGGCAGGAGGAGATCTACCGCGACCTGTTCGCCCACGTCGCGAGTCTGTTGCCCGACTTCGGCCGCTTCTACCTGCAGACGATGGTGTTCGGCCGCAACATGATCGACGTCGACCGGATCGACATCGATGCGCTCAGAGCGGTCCCGTCTCGAGGCTCCGACGCCTGGTACATCGCCCTGCTGGGACGGCAGTTCCCCGGGTCATGGCTTCCCTTCGGTCAAGAGCAGGTGATCCGCTGCGCCGAACCGTATTTCCGGCTGGTCTCGAGTGTCAGCGGTCGTCTTGACTACATCGAGACGATCCGCCAGTGGAACGCACGGATCGGGGCGCGCAGCCACAGAAAGGCGCTCCTCAAGCTGCAGTTGCTGCCGCGCTGGCTTACGAGCGCCGACTTCCGGATGGCTTTCACCTCCGGAGTGAGCGCCAACAAGGTCTGCTTCGAGCGGGAGCTCTTGGATCATTACCGGCTCGTGTTCGAGACGCGCGGATCCGCCGGCGACGAGATCGGGCAAGGCGAAGCGAACTCGAGCATCATCGACACTGTCGTACAGACACCCAAGAAAGGACCATGAACCGATGATCACGAGCCTTGACTTTGTTGCGATCCCGTCGCAGGACTCAGAGCGCTCGCGCCGCTTCTATGGCGAGACTCTCGGGCTACGTCCAGACGCCCGCGGCCGGTTCGAATTCTGGGCCGGCGAGACGTGTCTCAGCATCTGGGAGCCAAAGCGGCTCGGGATGGAGTTTGCGCCCCAGAAGAACGGACATCTCGCCTTGCACGTCGATGACGTCGCTGCGGCACGCGGTGCGCTGGAGGACAAGGGGGTCACGTTCGCCGGCGAGACGTTTGACACCGGCGTCTGCCACATGGCTTTCTTCACCGATCCGGACGGCAACGACCTGATGCTGCATCACCGCTACGCGCCGTACGCGGAGTGAGCCAAGACCAACGAGCGCCGAAGCCAACGACGTTCCTCTGCCGGACGAGAGCCGGCGTCAGCTCACTCCGGCGTTGTGGGTCGGCGGCGACTCACATTCGCAAGGGTCCTCGAGCGCTCGATCGTGTGGAAGCTGACGTCGGGTGGGGCGACGAGCGCCGCGGGGACAGCTCGCATGAACTCAGCGATGTGCCGAGTAGCGAAGTGCTGCTGGAGCGCCCCATCGCTGTCCCACTCCTCGATGAATACGAAGTCGTTGGCGATCTCGGTGTTCTCGTAGAAGCGGTAACTGATGCAGCCTTCATCCCTGCGGGACGCTGTCACCACCGCCTGCGCGATTCGCATGAGCTCCGCGCGTTTGTCGGCGTCCGTCCGTACCCGACCCACGACCACAATCATCTCTCACGCTCCTGTCTGGTCGCTCGACTGAACCCGCCCTCGACGCCGGTCGAGCCGAAGATCGTCAGAACCCCACAATCAGCAACAGCACCGCGCCGGCGAGGAGCACCGCGACATGGAGCAGGTCCCGACGCGCAAGCGTGGCGGCAGGCAGGATCAGCGGACGGACGCACGTCCGTGGCACGACGCGAAGGAGCGGCCAGCGACGCCGAGCGCGCGCGAGCATCAGATCGGCGATCTGCCGGTCCAGCCGGGCGGCGAGCGCGGTGAGCACGCTGCGAGGGTAAGCAGCCGCGGCCGCCTGCGCCAGCCATGCAACGATTGCCGCAGATCGCCCGATTTGCGGTTAGGCTGCCCCGGCATCGAGAGCGACCACCGGGAGCGGCTGTGCATCTAGGCCAGAAGCGGACAAAGGAGCAATCGGACGAGAGCGGCGAGCTAGGAGCCGAAGTTGACCGCCTCAGCTCGATGCCGGTGACTTCTGTCGCGGTCGAGGTGATGGCCAAGGGGTTCACCGGCGAAGCCGGATCCGACGAGACCGAGCCACCTTGGGTCGACCCGTTCGGTTGGGGACCGTCGCCGTATGACGTCGCCAACTGGTTGTTCGTCCCACGCAGCCAGGAGCTCGACGCGTCGGCCCCGCACGGACGGGTCCTCTACGGACTGGTGTCGGAGGCCCTGCAGGCGCTCGAGCACGCGTCCTTGCTTCGCTCCGTGCTCAGGTTCGGCTACCAAGGCACAGCCGCGGACGCTCACATGACCTACGTGCTCACGCGCTACGGCGTCTCGGTGCGTGATGCCGGGACGGTGGAACGCGTACTCACGAGCGGCGCGCCCTCAGCCTGAGCGGCCGCCGGTTTCTCTGCCGCGCGTGCGGGTCAGTCGGCGTCGCCCACCTTGACGGTCGTCCCCTGGACCGCGGGAAACGGTGACGCTAGCGGAAGGTGAACGTGGAGCGGAAGCTCAGCGGCGATGACGTCGGGTTCGAATAGCCGATCGCGAATTTCGGGCCGAGGATCGGCCGGAGCTTGCGGCCCCGCCGGCGCGCCTTGACCTTGATGAGCATCCCTTTTGACGTCCTCTGGCACGAGAGCGACAGCGGCGGCGGCCGCGACGCCTTCGACACCGCGCCGCCGAACTGGACCTCGTAGCCGGCGCCCGAGCGCGAGATCATCACGGGGGTCGAGACGGCCGCCTGCGCGCAGCGCCCCGTGGCGGCCGCGTCGCGGGCTGGCCCGGGGGCATGCTGACCTGTGATCGTCACCTGGATGCAGGTGGACAGCAGCGCCGCGTCGAGGTTGTCCGCCGTGATGTGCGCGGTGGGGAGCGTTGTTGACGTGAACGACGCGACGATGTTCGAATGCACGCGGGCGAAGATCGCGCACGTGAGGAGCCGTCGGACCGTCGTGTTCTGGACTCCGGCGAACTTCGGATACCCGTCGACGATGGAGCTCCACATCTCGTCGAAGTCGGCGAGCTCCTGCTGGTTGAACGGCTGGAGGGAGGTGCTCTCCCCCGTGGACGAGCCCGGCACCGTGTCGGTCTCCTGGCTGCCGGAACCGTTCGCCGGCAGACTCTCGGTGCCCGACTCGTCGCAGACGCCCGGGGCTATCCGCTTGCACGCGATCGTGGCGATCGGCCCGCGATGCTGGGCCGCGGCGCCAAGCGCCGACGGGATGACGGCGACGACCGGGACGAGCGCCCCGAGCAGGGACACGACCAATGCGATCCGGCGCTTCGGTCTCATCAGACGGGAACAACGTACTCGCTCGAACGGCGGTTGTGGGAGATAACTCCGGCCGCGTGTCCGCACGAGCGCTTTCATTGATCCCCGCGATCTCGAGCTGCGATCGCATCGGCGACGATCCACAAGCCCGGCTCTAGGCCAGTAGGCGTTGCGTCTGGCGATCGCGTTTGCCCACTTCGAGCGCGGCCGCCGTCGAGGGCATGAGTTGGGCACGGGACCAACTCACCGGCCGGCTTATGCAGAGTCGCCTCGCTCACTGCGACCACCGGTGCCACGCTCTGGGGTCCGAAGATCCGGCTCCCGCGTGCAGAAGGTCGCGCAGGTCACTGGCCTCCAACAAGGTGTCGGAACACAAACTGATCACCGGCCTCAGCCAGAGGTCAAGCCATCGGGGACTTGGGGAGCGGGTGATCCGCGCACCGACCTCGCCGCGTACCAAGGGTGCGATGTCGACAAAGCGCAAGGTCACGCCAGAACCAGCGAGTGCGCCGCGCTCGCCGCTCGCGAGCGGTTCGGTTCGCGAGCATCTCTTCAGAGGCGCGGTCGGCCTGGCTGCGGCGATGCTCGCGATCGTGCTGATCGCCGTCGTTGGCCCGATCTCGCTCGTGCTCCTGCTCCTCACCGCGGTCGCCTGGCGGGGCTGCCCGACGTGCTGGACCGTCGGCTTGCTCGGCACGCTCGCCGATGACCGCGCCCGGCGCGGCTGTTCCCGTTGCTAACCGGTCGCTGCGCTGGCGACATCGATCTCGCCGAAAGGAGGGCGCTCGCGCCAGCGTGCAGAATCGGCCCGGAATGCCTACGTATGCCTCGGCACGAGCCGGCTCGGAATTGGCGAGTTGGTGCGAACACGAACGTTGAAGGAGGCTGGATGTAGAAGACCAAGCCGCTGGATGCGGTGCTGTGCGAGAGATGGAGGAGCCGGGCGTATGTGGGTCTGGTGGCCCTCTGCGGTCGTCGTGCAGGCGGGGGCCGCAGACCAGCCCGAGCTGCTGCGGTCAAGAGCCGTGGTGGTGAGCGTCGTGGGAAAGTCGCGCTTTAGCGCGGCAGGTGTGGATCACGAAGGCGAGCGCGAGCGAACCATTGATGAAGCGTCGTAACAATTTCCAGGGAATCTTTTCGGCCCTGGGATGAGTCTGGCGGGTGCCTGTTGATTGGCCAGGCGGTGTCCGGCGTGGAGGTGGCGCGAGCGTGGTCCGGGCTCTCGTGCGGAACGTGTGAACCTGCGCCCCGATGGGGCGGCCGGCCAGTGGAGCGGTTGTGGCCTGCGGCTGGTTGCCTGGAGCGAGAACTCCGAGCGGCTGAATCCGTGGGGGGGAGAGTAGCGACGCGGGGTGCAGGGGCGGACCGTCTCGTAGTAGCTATGAAGCCTGGTAATGCGGGTGGAGCCAAGGGACGGGTCGTTCTGGCTCGGTCGGCGGTCAACCGCGGTGACGTGGGAGGAGCCGGTGGGCGAGCTGAAGCTGAAGTCGTTTGAGATCTCGAAGTGGGCTTTTTGGGATGCCTACCGGAGGGTCAAGGCGAGCAAGGGCGGTGCCGGTGTTGACGGTGAGTCGATCGTGGAGTTCGAGAGGGACCTTCACGGGAATCTCTACAAGCTCTGGAATCGGTTCTCGTCGGGGAGCTATGCCACCGCCGGTGTGTGCGGTGGAGATACCGAAGAAGGACGGCAGCTCTAGAGCGTTAGGGGTGCCGACTATCGCGGACAGGATCGCCCAGACCGTCGTGCGCGGATATCTGGAGCCCGGCGTGGAGCCTGTATTCCACGAGGACTCCTACGGGTATCGGCCGGGTCGGTCGGCGCTGGACGCGGTCGGGGTCTGCCGGGAGCGCTGTTGGAGGCAGGACTGGGTTTTGGACCTGGACCTGAAGTCGTTTTTCGACAGCGTGCCGTGGGACCTCGTGCTGAAGGCGGTAGCTCATCACACCGGTCAGCGCTGGATCCTGATGTACGTGGAGCGGTGGCTCAAAGCGCCATTGCAACGCGAGGATGGCAGCCTGGTTGATCGGGATCGCGGAACCCCCCAGGGTTCTTCGATTTCGCCGTTGCTAGCCAACATGTTCTTGCACTACGCGTTCGACGCATGGATCGCTAGGGAGTATCCGGGCGTCCGGTTCGAGCGCTATTGCGATGACGTGATTGTCCACGCCTCGAGCGAACGGCAGGCCCTGCAGCTGCGGGCCGCGATCGCTCGGCGGCTGGCGGACTGCGGGCTTGAGCTCAATGAGCGGAAGACCCGCATCGTCTACTGCAAGGACGCTGATCGGCGCGGCTCTCACGAGCACGAGTCGTTTACGTTCTTGGGGTACACGTTCCGCCCGCGGCTAGCTCGGAGCAAGCGAGGCGGCTCGTTCGTCAGTTTCCTCCCGGCGATCGGCAACGACGAGCGCAAGCGCATCGGGCGGGTGATCCGCCGCTGGCGGTTGCATCGTTGGTCGGACAGCATCCTCACAGACCTGGCGAAGGCGATCAACGCCGAACTCCAAGGGTGGATCAACTTCTATGGGCGCTTCTACCGCTCGGAGTAAACCGGCTACTCAGACGGATCAACGAATACCTCGTTCGATGGGCCCGCTGGAAGTACAAGCGGCTGCGCCGCTACCCCGCCAAGGCACGCAGGTTCCTGGCCGCTGTCTTCAGACGCGAGCCCGGGCTGTTCGCGCACTGGCGTTTCGGCGTGTGCCCGGACGGCTGGACGATGGGAGCCGGATGAATCGAGAGGTTCACGTCCGGTTCTGCGAGCGCCGGGAGGTGTGATTCCCCCCGGCGACTCACCCGAGACAGACGTCATCGACGGTCGCGAGACCTGCGTTCGTGTCAGCGCGTGCAGAGGAGCCAGCGCGGTCGTTGTGACTCCCTCCGTACGATTGGAGAAGTGCTCGTCGCCAGATCGGTGCCGAGATCGTGACTCCTCTGGAACCACACCAGCAGGGACGGCGCCAGCGCCGGTACTGCTGCTCGCGTTCTTGCTGCCGTCGGGATCTCGGCTAGCGCCGGAGCCGATCAGCCGGCGACGGCGAGAGTGCCGCATCGCCCCGGCAGGCGGGCAGCCGTGGCCGCGGTGGCAGGCGTGCGACACATCGCGTTCCACAGCGGCGGTCTCGGCGGCTCGGATCTGACCACCGAAGCCAGCTGCAACTAGACCCAACCAGCAGCGGAGCCGCGTCCTGACTGGCGACAGCGCCGTGCCCCTCGGTATTTCCAGCCCGCCGGAATGCAGATTGCGGCAGCGCGGATGCTACGGCGTGGTCTTAGAGCCCTTGTACTTGGTGTTGGTGCTGTGGTACACGTAGTTGACTACTGCGTCGAGCTGCTGCGGGGTCAGCGCCGTCGCGTAGTTCGGCGGCATCACGTTGGCGCGGTAGCCGGGGACGATCTCCTTGTTGGGATCGACGATCGACTCGCGCGTGGCCGAGGGAGGGTCGGACGTCAGTTCCTTGTCGAGGTTAGGCCCGGTCGTCCCGCTCGTGCCCGCGGCGTTCATTGTGTGACACGACCCGCAGGCCTCAGCGCCGCCGGGCGTGCCAGAGACGAAGATCTGCTCGCCCAGTGCGTCTCCCTTCAGCTGGGTCGCCTGGCCGCCGCTTGTCTGCGTTGGCGCAGCCGGGACTGTGACCGTCGTGTTGCTCCGGTTCGCGGCGACGACCAGCGCGATCACGGATATCACCAGAGCTGCCAGGATGCCCAGGCCGCCGAGCTGGACGATGAACTTCCCGGACGCGCGCGCGATCTGCTCGTCGAAGATCTCCTGGTCGGTCCTGCGCCTGGTCTCGGGTTGATCCGGCTCGCGGACCTCATCTTCAGCCATGCTCGCGTCGCCTCCTCGAATTCACGGCGTTATCACTTGCGTCGGCACGGACCTACGCGTCCGGGGTACCTTATCCGCAAGTCGCCCGTCGATGTGAAGATTGCGAAACGGACCCACGGCAGACCGGCGTTGCCTGCGCGCGCATTGGCCGCGAGCAAGCACGAGCCGTCAAGACGGCTGTGCTGCAGAGTGGTGGATTGATCGACCGAGCTGGCGCTGGATCATGAGCAGCGCCACCCCTTCGCGGGCGAGCTCGACCGCGTGCGCGTGACGGAGCTGATGCGGCGCGAACCTGAGGCGCACACCCGCCGCCAGCGCATACCGGCGCAGCTCACCGCGGGCCGCGGTCGCTGACCGATGCCGCCCGCGAGTCGGTCCGTCGATCACGCACAACAGCGCACCGACCGGTAGCTCCGACCCGGGCGGCGAGCCACGGAGCGAGATGGTCGCTCCACGCCCACACGTCCATCCCGACCTCGCGGCGGCGATTACCTTTGCCTCGGCGAATCAGAATCGATCCGCGTCACGGGTCGAGATCTGACTCGATCAGCGACAACGCTTCCTGGATCCGCAGCCCGCCGCGCCACAGCACCACGATCAGCGCCCGCAACCGCAGCCCGTGCCTGCCGGGCAGGGTCTGGCGCATCACCGCGACGATCTCATCGAGGGTTGGCGGAGCGGCCGGATACACCTGGCCTTTGTTCCTCGACGCGGGCCCGGCGTTGTAGCCGGGCATCGCCGCGGGTGAGCGCCGCTTGCCGGCGGCGTCGAGCAACAACTCAGCAGACATCGCTCCTCCCTACGAGAGCAGACTGTTGACCAGCCAGCTCTACCAGCCCGGTGGGCCGCTCACGCCACCACTCACATCCCAACGGGAATCGTCGTCCTCGTGCTGCCGCGCTCTCGGATTGCGGCAGCAATACCCTGGCCGGCGGCGCGGCCGGTGCTCCTCAAACCCGGCAGCGGGCTCGATGTTGTCCGCGGCTCCTGCATTGACCGTGGGAGGTGCTTGCAGCTCATCCCGCATCAGGCTGTTCCTGGCCGAGCCGACTTTGCTGCTCTGGAGGCAATGGGAAAGCGAGAGAGCCTGCGTGCGCGCGGCGCGGAACAGGTTGTGATCATGCGCGTCCGGCTCGTCCCGGCGGACGCATTGACGGTCTATGGTCGGGGCGTTTCCTTCGGGTAGGCTGGCAGGTGGACCGTGGCGGCTGACGTTCCGTGCGGCATGGCGATGTCGGGTCGAATCGAAGGGTGTGCATCGATGGCGTTGAGGGTGGAGGCGGCCGAAGCGGCGCTCATTCAATCCGTCTGCAGCCGGCTGCGCGACCAGATTGCGCCCGAGCTGGTAGATCAGGGCGAGGCTTTCGTGCGGCAGTTCTACCATTGGGTGCCGCAGGAGGATTTGGCCGAGCGCAACAGTCGTGACCTCTGCGGTGCGGCGATCGCGGTTTGGGACTTCGCTCGGGACCGGACCCCCAGCTCAGCCAGCGTGCGGGCCTATAACCTCGGGCTCGGAGAGCGTGGCTGGAAGTCGGCGAACACGATCGTCGAGGTCGTCACCGATGACATGCCTTTCTTGGTCAGCTCGGTCGAAATGGAGCTTTTTCGCCGCGGGTACGGGATTCACCGCTCGATCCATCCGGTCATCGATGTGCTCCGGGACGCGGACGGTCACCTCGCCGGGGTGTTCCTACCGGGCGCAGGGATGACCGGCGTGCTCACCGAATCGCTGATGCAGTTCGAAATCGATCGCGAGCCTGAGCCCGAGCGGCTCGAGGCGCTCGTCGGTGGCATCCGCCGGGTTGTGGGGGACGTCAGGGCGGCGGTGGAGGATTGGCCGTTGATGCGCCAGCAGTTGCACGAGATCGTGGTTGGGTTCAAGTCGGCTGCGCCCCCGCTCGATCGAACCGAGGTCGAGGAGGTCAACGCATTCCTCGAGTGGGTCGCGGGCGGGAATTTCATCTTCCTCGGGTACCGCGAGTACGAGTTGGTCGGGGAGGCTGGCGAAGACTCTCTTCGCGCTGTTGACGGCTCGGGTCTCGGCGTCCTCAGGCACGGGGGCGCGATCGTCTCATCGAGCTTCGCACGGTTGCCCATCGAAGTCCGGGCAATGGCGCGGTCGCCTCAGCCGCTCATCTTGACCAAGGCGAACTCGCGCTCGACGGTGCACCGGCCGCTGTACCTCGATTACATCGGTGTGAAGCGCTTCGAGGCGGGCGAGGTCCGGGGCGAACGGCGTTTCCTCGGCTTGTACACCACCGCGATCGAGGAGGTGAGCCCGCGCGTGATCCCGATCGTGCGGGACAAGGTCGAGCGCGTCATACGCCGGGCGGCGTTCCGCCTTGAGAGCCATGACGCGAAGGCGCTGGCCAGGACGCTCGAGCACTATCCGCGGGACGAGCTCTTCCAGATCACGGACGACGAGCTGTTCGAGATCTCGATGGGAATCGTCGCGCTCGGCGAGCGCCAGCGTGTTCGCCTGTTTGTGCGGAGCGACCCTTACAGGCGGTTTGTGTCGTGTCTGGTCTTCGTACCCCGCGATCGCTTCAGCACCGACAATCGTGAGCGGATCGCCTCGGTTCTGGGCGGCGCGTTCGGCGCGAGCGAAATCGACTGGGCGCTGCGCCTGTCCGATTCGAAGCTCGCGCGCATCCATTACATCGTCCGCTGCAGCGCCGCCGAGGCTGACCACGACGTCGCTGAGATCGAGCGCCGGATCGCCGAGGTGACGCGGCCCTGGACCGGCGACCTCGCGGATGCTCTGCGAGAGGTGCACGGGGAAGAGCGGGGCAACGCCCTGTTTCGCCGCTATAGGGCGGCGTTCCCGATCGCCTATCGCGCCGACTGGCGAGCTCGTGCGGCGGTCGACGACATCGACCGTGCCGAGGCTCTCGCCGCTGGCGAGGGGGTCGTCATGACCGTCTATGAGACCGTCGAGCCCGACCGGAGCTCGCTGCGATGCAAGCTGTTGAGCCCGGGCGAGCGCATCGCGCTCTCAGATGTCTTGCCGATCCTCGAGAACATGGGCTTGCGGGTCGGCGACGAGCGTCCGTACGAGATCAAGCCAGAGGGTCGGCGGTCAAGTTGGATCTACGACATCGGCGTCGTTTGCGACTTCGACGTCGACCTCCGGACCGAAGCGACTCGCACGACCTTCCAAGACGCCTTCACGAGGATCTGGAGCGGTGAGTTCGAGAACGACCGGCTCGGCGCGCTGGTCCTACGGGCCGGCTTGACCGGTCGCGAAGTCTCGCTGCTGCGCGCGGTCGTGAAATACCTGCGACAGGCCGGCACCGCCTTCAGTGACCGCTACCTGGAGCAGGCGCTGACCGGCAATCCGGCTGTGGCACGACCGCTAGTCGAGCTTTTCGGTGCGCGGCTTGACCCCGACGGCCGCGACCTCGCGGCGGCTGACCGGGTCGGGGTCGAGGTCGAGCGAGCGATCGACGGTATCGCCAGCCTCGATCAGGACCGCATCCTGCGCAACTGTCTCGCGGTCGTCCGCGCCACCGTCCGAACTAACTACTTTCAGCGTTCTCCAGAAGGGCAGCCTAAGGCGCAGTTGTCGTTCAAGCTCGATTCCTCGCTGGTGCCTTTTCTCCCGTTTCCCCGTCCCCGGTTCGAGATCTTCGTCTATTCGTCGCGTGTAGAGGGCGTGCACCTGCGCGGTGGGAGGGTTGCGCGTGGGGGGATCCGCTGGTCGGACCGGCGCGAGGACTTTCGCACGGAGGTTCTCGGGTTGATGAAGGCACAGATGGTCAAGAACGCGGTCATCGTTCCGGTCGGTGCGAAAGGCGGATTCGTGACCAAGTGCCCTCCGTCTAGTGGCGGACGCGAGGCGTTGCTCGAGGAGGCCGCTGCCTGCTACCGGCTGTTCGTGTCTGGCCTGCTCGATCTGACGGACAACATCGTCGGTGGGAAGGTCGTTCCTCCACCTGCCGTCATCCGCCACGACGGGGACGACGTCTACCTCGTGGTTGCCGCGGACAAGGGGACCGCCTCGCTGTCGGACCTCGCAAACGGCGTAGCAGCCGAGTACGGCTTCTGGCTCGGAGACGCGTTCGCCTCGGGCGGATCGCATGGCTTCGACCACAAGAAGATGGGAATCACCGCTCGTGGGGCGTGGGAATCGGTCAGGCGCCATTTCCGGAGTCTCGGGGTAGCCGTCCGGTCGGACGACTTCACTGTCGTCGGAATCGGCGACATGTCGGGGGATGTGTTCGGCAATGGGATGCTCCTCTCGCCGCACATCAAGCTCGTGGGCGCCTTCAACAACGATCATGTCTTCCTCGATCCCCACCCCGATCCGGAGGCGAGCTTCGCCGAGCGGCGCCGGCTCTTTGATCTGCCGGCCTCCTCGTGGCGGGACTACGACCCGGCGGCCATCTCCGAGGGCGGCGGTGTCTTTGCCCGGTCGGCCAAGCGGATTCCTCTGTCGGCGCAGGTGCGCGAGGCGCTCGACGTCGAGGCGGAGGCTCTCACACCGGATAAGCTGATTCGGGTACTACTGCGTGCGCCCGTCGACCTCCTTTGGAACGGGGGCGTCGGTACCTTCGTCAAGGCGCAGTCAGAGAGCAACGCCGAGGTCGGCGATAAGACCAATGACGGCGTGCGGATCGACGGAGCCGAGCTTCGATGTCGGGTGGTCGGCGAGGGCGGCAACCTTGGCTTCACCCAGAAAGGCCGAATCGAGTACGCCCTCTCCGGGGGGCGGCTCAACACCGATGCCATTGACAACGTGGCGGGGGTCAACTGCTCCGACCACGAGGTGAATCTAAAGATCCTGCTGGATGCCGCGGTCGCCGACGGCGAGCTGACGACCTCGCAGCGCAACGAGCTCCTGGTCGCACTGACCGACGCCGTCGCTAAGCGCGTCCTCGGCGAGAGCTACGCGCAGGCCCTGGCGCTGAGCCTCGAACGCGCACAGGCTTCCGAGTTGCTCGACCTCGATGCCCGCCTCATCGACGACCTTGACCGGAGAGGCCAGCTCGATCGCGAGCTCGAGGAGCTCCCGCGCGAAGAAGACATTCGGGAGCGGAAGGCCGCAAACGAGGGCTTGACCGGCCCCGAATTGTCGGTCCTGCTCGCCTACGCAAAGATCACCCTCCACGCCGACCTGCTCGAGTCTGACCTCCCTGAAGACGAGTATCTCCGCAGTGATCTCGTCGATTCCTTACCGGCATCGCTGCGCCCGCGCTTCCAGTCCCACATGCGCCACCATCGTCTGCGCCGAGAGATCGTCACCACCGACCTCGCCAACAGCATCGTCGACTACGCGGGAACGACATTCGTATCTCGGTTGGCCGAGGAGACCGGCGCCGACACCGCGGACATCGCGCGCGCCTACGCCGTCGCGGTGGCGGTCTTCGAGATGCGCGGATTCTGGCGCCAGGTCGAGGCGCTCGACGACGTCGTCGATGAGAAGACGCAATTCAAGATGTTGCTGCAGGGACGCCGGCTCCTCACCCGCGCGGCACGCTGGCTGGTCCGCAACCGGCGCCCTCCGCTCGACATCGCCGCGGCGGTTTCGGACTACACCCCCGGGGCGGCCACGCTGTCGGAGGCGCTCCCGGAACTTCTGGGCGGCCTCGACGGCGACGCATGGCATGTGCGTGTGGCGGAATTCGCCGACGCCGGCGTTCCAAGCGCGCTCGCGTCGCGCGTCGCCGCCCTGGATGCCCTGTTCTTCGCCTTCGACGTCGTCGAGATCGTCCGTGGACGCGAAGAGCCCGTCCGCCGCGCGGCCGGCATCCACTTCGGGGTCGACCGCCGCCTGGAGTTGGCTTGGCTCCGCGATCGCATCCTCGAGTTACCTCGCCCCGACCTCTGGCAAACTCTCGCCCGGGCCGCCCTGCGCGACGACCTGTACAAGACCCACCGGGCGCTCACCGCGGCGGTCCTCGAGGCGTCCGCCACCTCTTTCGGGAGCGACGCAGCGATCGACGCATGGGTGCAAGCCAACGCCGCAACAGTCGAGCGGTATCTCGGGATGCTCGGAGACATCCGGGCAGCACATCGAAACGACTTCACGACCCTTTCCGTCGCAGTCCGCGAACTCGCAAACCTGATTCCCTCCAGCAGTAACTGAGCGCCGCGCTCGCGGAGATGACCTCACGCCAACGGCGACGGGTGAGGGCTGCGCTGGGATCCGGGTTCCACATGCTGCTGCACAGTCTGGAGCGTTGCACGCGCCTGGGCCTCCAGCAGGCGCCAACAGCGCTCCCATTGGCCGGCACGTGGTGTGACGAACGCGATGCGGCGCAGTAGCCGGCGCAAGCGCCGCTCGGTGTCGAGCTGAGCGAGAGCGCACGCTCGCTCTTCCGAGTAGTGGGTACGGTTCACCCACTCGAAGGGACGCCAGACGCAAATCCCGAGGCACGGCTGAGGCGCGTCGATCCCGCCGCACCCCGCACACACCACCACGTCGTCGCAAACTCGACCGGCTCATCCCACTCGACGTCGTGTACGTCGATCTCCGGATGGCGGCGCAGGGTGATCCGTGCGGTGTCCTGCAACGACCGATAAGCGGACTCGCATTCCGCGGCCCCCGGCGGATGTGACGCGAGTTCCTCCGCAACCGCGACGAAAGCTTCCGAGCGAACACGAACGCTGTACCCGAGGGCGGCCAACACGTCGTCTGAACGGCGGGCACAAGCTCGAGCTTCCGTTCGCCGCATGCACCACACAGGTCCCGAACCTGCGCATCGCCCCGCACCCGACACACGTCGGCACCGTGACACGGTCAGGAGGTAACACGCCTCAACTGTAGAGCCGGCCTCATCGCAACACCGCGAAACGCGCCCCCGCGCGGCACCGCTCGCCGCAATAGGCCAGACAGATCCCTCTTGCCGAGTCAGCACGCTCGACGGTGACTCCCCCTCGTCGATCCAGCGGCGGTGAAGACCCTCGCTCCGTATGACGACCAGATCCTGGATCTGCGAGCGCGATCATGGGCACTCGCGGCTTATGGCGCCCGGATCAAGAAAGCGTCCGCAGAGAGCGTGATCGGGCCCGGGTGAGGGGTACATAATCTGAGCGGCTTGGCCGAGATCGTCTCCGACGTGTTGATCGCCGGAGAGGAGACGGGCGAGATGGCTGAAGTGTCGGGAGTGGGAGTGCCGGGTCCGCTTGGGCCGTTCGTGGTCGGGTTCGCCGCGGAGTTGTCGCGGCAGGGATACAAGCCGAAGCCGGTGGGCAAGCAACTCGGACTGGTGGCGGCGTTGAGCAGCTGGCTGGCCGCCGAGGGTCTGGCTGCGTCGGAGTTGTCGTCGGAGGTGGCCGAGCGCTTCTGCGCGGCGCGGCGCGCGGCCGGACGTACGTATCTGCTGTCGGTGAAGGCCCTCGCTCCGCTTCTCGGAGTATCTCCGCGCACTGGGTGTGGTGCCGCCGGCGGGGTGTTCGGCGCCGACGGGTCCGGTCGAGGAGCTGCTGGTGAGCTTTCGGCGCTACCTGCGACACGAGCGCGGCCTGGTGCCTAAGGCGGCCCGTGGATATGTGGACAAGGTTCGTCCGTTCGTGGCGCGCTTTGACGGTCCGGATGGCCTGGAGCTTGCGCGTGTGGACGTCGCCGAGGTCCGTGGATTCGTCGTCGAGGCCTGCCCGCGGATGGGCCGACGGGCCGCGCAGCTGACGGTCGTGGCGCTGCGGGCGCTGCTTCGCTTCTTGCACCTGGAGGGCGTGCTTGAGCGTTCGCTGGCGGGCGCGGTCCCTTCAGTCGCGGGGTGGCGGTTGTCGGGGCTGCCCAAGCGCCTCGAGCTCGGCCAGGTCGACGCGCTGCTGGCGTCGTGCGACGGGTCGACCGTGATCGGCCTCAGGGATCTGGCGATCTTGACGGTGTTGGCACGGTTGGGGCTACGCGCCGGGGAGGTCGCCGCCCTGTCGTTGGAGGACATCGACTGGCGTGCGGGCGAGCTGATCGTTCGTGGCAAGGGCGCGCGGTCTGAACGGCTGCCGTTACCGCACGACGTCGGGGAGGCGATCGTCGGGTACCTGCGTGACGGGCGTCCCGCAACCGCGCTGGACCGGGCGGTGTTCGTCCGCGTCCGCGCGCCGCACCATAGGTTGTCGTCGGGCGGGGTCACCTTCGTCGTCAAGGCGGCCGCCCAGCGAGCCGGGCTCGGCCTGGTCCATGCGCACCGGCTGCGGCACACGGCGGCGTCGGAGATGCTGCGGTGCGGCGCGACGCTCCCGGAGGTCGGCCAGGTGCTGCGTCACCGCCATGCGTCGACGACCGCAATCTACGCCAAGGTCGACCGCGAGGCACTCAGGCAGATCGCGCGCCCGTGGCCGGGAGCGACCCGATGAGCGCCCTGCGATGATTCGCTGGCCGAGTACCTGGCGGTGCGTCGAGCGATGGGCTACAAGCCTGGAGGGCACCGAGAGGCTGCTTGGCCAGTTCCTGGACTACCTCGACGCCATCGGCGTCGACCGGATCACAGTCGAGCACGCGCTGGCGTGGGCGACACTCCCTGGCCGTGGGCAGCACTGGCACGCGATGCGCCTCGGTGCGGTCCGCGGATTCGCGCGCTACCTCCACGAAGCCGATCCGCAAGTCGAGGTACCCGCTGCGGACCTGCTGCCCGACAAGTCGGGCCGTGCGGTCCCCTACCTCTACACCGACGAGCAGATCGCGGCGTTGATGCAGGCGGCCGGGACGTTGCGCATCGCGCACAAGACCGCAACGTTTCAGACGCTGTTCGGGGTGCTGGCGGCCACGGGGATGCGTGTCGGGGAAGCGGTCGCGCTGGACAGATCGGACTTCGACGCTGACACGGGGACGCTGACCGTCCGCAACGCGAAGTTCAGGAAATCCCGCGAGCTGCCGCTGCACCCGACCACGACCAGCGCGCTGACGCGCTACCTGCGTCGCCGCGACCGCCCACAGCCCATCGGGGCGACCGAGGCGCTGCTGCTCTCAAGCGTGGGTACGAGGCTGTGGATGAGCGACGTGCAGACTTGCTTTCGGGCGTTGCGCGCCCGCGCTGAGATCCTGCCGCGCTCGACGGCGTGCCGGCCAACGCTGCACTCCCTGCGCCATAGCTTCGCGGTCCGCACGCTGCTTGACGCCTACCGCACTGACGGCGATCCCGCCTCGCGCGTGGCGGCGCTGTCGACCTACCTTGGGCACGTCAATCCGGGCAAGACATATTGGTATCTGCACGCCGCGCCCGAGCTGCTCGAGCTCGCCGGGGGACGCCTGGAACGCCACCTCGGAGACCGGCGATGAGCGCGCTCGCTACCTCGCTGCAAGCGTGGTTCACCGACCGGCTGATCCGCGAGCGCAACGCCAGCCCGCACACCATCGCCTCCTACCGCGACACGATCAGGCTGCTGCTCACCTACGCATCCCAACGCCTCGAGATCGAGCCGTCACAGCTTGACCTCCGCCAGCTCGACGCACCGCTCGTCGGCGCGTTCCTGGAGCACCTCGAGACCGACCGCGGGTGCAGCGCCCGGACGCGCAACACCCGCCTCGCGGCGATCCGCACCTTCTACCGCTACTGCATGCTGCGTCACCCAGAGCACGCCGCGACGATCGAACGGGTCCTGCAGATCGGACCGAAACGCCACGAACGCGCGCTGGTCACCTATCTCACCGAGCCCGAGCTCGACGCGCTCATCGACGCCCCCGACCGCTCGAGCTGGACCGGCCGCCGTGACCACGCGATCATCACGCTGCTCGCCCAGACCGGGCTGCGGGCCTCGGAGCTGACCGGCCTTGCGTGCGGCGACATCCACCTCGGCACTGGCGCGCACGTCGCCACCACGGGCAAGGGCCGCATGCAGCGCATCACCCCACTGACCAAAGGCACCGTCGCGCTGCTGCGCGTGTGGCTCGACGAACGCGGCGGCCAGCCCGCCGAGCCGCTGTTTCCGACCAGCACCGGCAAGCCGCTGACCCGCAAAGCGCTCGCCCGGCGGATCGCCAGGCAGGCCACCCGACGCCGCCCAGCGCTGCCCGTCCCTGACCGCCAAGACGATCACGCCACACGTCCTGCGTCACACCGCGGCGACGCGCCTCCTGCACGCCGACGTCGACACCACCGTCATCGCGCTCTGGCTCGGACACGAACAAGTCGAAACCACGCAGATGTACCTCCACGCCGACCTCGCCATCAAAGAACGAGCGCTGGCCCGCACTAAGCCACTGGACAGCAAACCCGGCCGCTACCGCCCGCCAGACGCGCTCCTCGGATTCCTAGACGGGCTGTGACAGGCCGCCGTCCACCTTCGGGCGCGGGAGCGACGGATTGCGCTTCTGGCGAGGAGGAGGGAAGTCCCCGGTTGCGCTGCCTGACCTCCGTTGAGCTTACGGCGGTAATCGCTGCCGGCGCCCGCGGGAGTTGTGGTGCGGCGCCGGGAGCCGGCCGTCGACTTCCGGGATCCGTGGGCACGAGCAGGAGTTCATGGGCAAAGCACCCGACACCTCAAAAGTCATCCTGCTGGTGCCTAAACTCGGACTTGAGCTGTGAAGCTGTCGTTATCCCGGCCCGTCCCGCTGAACGGATGCGCTGACTGAAGGAGGCCAGCAGGAGATCTGATGCACGACTGGCTCCATCCAAAGCGGCTGAGGCGCTTGCCGCGACTCTGCCGGCTCGCCATCTCAATGCTCATGAGCGGCGTACTGGTCGTGGGCTGTGGTGGAAGCGCGCACGGCCCGACCGCGGCGACTCGGAGCGGCACGACCCGCCCGACCAGCACCACGAACGTGGCAACCGGCCCCGGCTCGACCGCGACCGTGGCGACCGGCTCCGCGCCGACTGGCGCGGAGCCGTCCGGCGCTGCTTTGTACTGCGGGCAGGACCCCTGCTTCACCCCGCGCCAGTTCCGGGTTGCGTATGGCATCCAGCCGTTGCTGGATAGGGGGATCGACGGCCGTGGCGAGACGGTGACGGTCCTTGTCCCTGTCCCACAACCCGACGAGGGTCCCACCGATATCCGCCGGGATTTGGAGAGCTTTGACAGCATGTTCCGGCTGCCTGCCGCGCGGATCGAGGTCGTGACAAGCCTCGCCAGCTCAGCCTCGCCGTGGCAGGCGACTGACGAGGAGGTCGGCGACACCGAGTTCGTGCACGCGGTCGCTCCTGCCGCCACCTTGCGGGTGGTGCTGTTCCCCTCCAACTGGGGAGCAGGCCCCGCGAACGCGACCGCGGACATGGTCGCCGGGTTGCGGCTCGTCGTCTCCCACACCGACGTGGCTTCGATCAGCTGGAGTCTGGGGGAGCACTACTTCACCAAGGCTCAAGTGGCCGAGATGCACTCGATACTGCTGGCGGCGGCCGCTCATCACGTCACGGTGATCGGCAGCTCCGGCAACGGTGGCTCGTTCCCCACCGATCGGGGGTGGGGCAAGCAGGTCAAGGGGGTCAGCCTTCCGGCCTCCGACCAGCTCGTGCTGGGTACTGGCGGTACGACACTCACTGCGAATCGCAAGACGGGCGCCTACATTGCCGAGACCGCGTGGAGCGATTCGGGCGGCGGTTTCAGCCACCTGTATCCCCGTCCCGCCTATCAGGATGGCGTCCCCCGGATCTCAAAGACGAGGGGCGTGCCCGACGTGGCCAGTGACGCCGATGAGGGCTACGGCATGGCACGAGTCGACAGCCAGGGCGGCACGACCTCCCTCTGGGCAGCCGCCGGCACCAGCAACTCGGCACCGCTGTGGGGCGGGCTCGTCGCGTTGGCTGACCAGTACGCCCACCGCGACCTTGGCTCGATTGACCCCGCCATCTACGCAATCGGCCGCAGCTCCAGCTACCACAAGGCATTTCACGACATCACGAACGGTTACAACGGCTACTCGGCCTCTGCCGGATGGGACCCGGTAACGGGCTGGGGCACCCCCAACGCGCGGGTGCTCGTCCCGTTGCTGGCCCGCCTCACCAACCCCAATAAGACGTAGCAGGATCCGCCGGATGGTCGGGACACCTCCGGCTTTCGTCAGGCCGCCTGCATCTCGCCGCATCCGCGGGCGGACCTCCTTCCTGCACGGCAAGCGGGCGTCCAGGCGCGCTGTTCCTAGCTGATTATGGGTCCCTCAACGCGTGGACTGATCCCGCAACACTGCGCATCTCACCGCGACAGGACATAAGCCGAGAGTTCCAATGATCGCCCTTATGGGAAAAGTCCCATAAAGGCGATCTGCTCGGCAAGACGCGCGAGGACGAGGGGGCTTCAGGTTGCCTTGGCCGCGTTGGCTGCGGGGCGACGCGCGACGCCGCTGGTCTCTGCCGCCCGCGCGACGGTGAGAGCGACTGCCTTGACTACTTCACGGTTGAACACGCTCGGGATGATGTACTCGGCGTGCAGTTCGTTCTCGCCGACCGCGCCGGCGATGGCCTGCGCGGCGGCGAGCTTCATCTCTTCGTTAATCGTCCTGGCACGCACGTCCAGTGCGCCGCGGAATACACCCGGGAACGCCAGCACGTTGTTGATTTGATTCGGGTAATCCGAACGACCGGTGGCCATGATCGCGACGTCGCCGCCGACCGCCTCGACACGCACCTCGGGCTCCGGGTTGGCCATCGCGAACACCACCGGTCTTGCAGCCATCCCGCGCACGGCAGCTTCGGACACCGCACCCGGCCCAGACACGCCGACGAGCACGTCCGCGCCCGCCAGCACGTCGTCGGGCATGCCCCGCTCCCCAGCCGGGTTGGTGCGCGCGGCGAGAGCCTCGCGTACCGAGTCCAAGCCGGGCCGGCCGGCATAGAGCGCGCCCTCGATATCGCAAACGATCAGGTTGCGCACACCGTGGGCGAGCATGATCTCGCTACAGGCCACGCCCGCAGCGCCGGCGCCCACGACGACGACCTTGACCTCCGCCGCGCGCTTTTCGACGACCCGCAGCGCATTCATCAGCGCGGCGAGTACCACGATCGCCGTTCCATGCTGGTCATCATGAAAGACCGGAATGTCGAGCTCGGCGCGCAACCGCCGCTCGATCTCGAAGCAGCGTGGCGCCGAGATGTCCTCCAGGTTGATCGCGCCGAACGTTGGCGCCAGCGCCTTGACGAACCCGACAATCCCGCCGACGTCCTTGGTCCTTAGGCACAACGGGAAGGCATTGATTCCAGCGAACTCCTTGAACAGCAGCGCCTTACCCTCCATCACCGGCATCGCCGCCTCGGGGCCGATATCGCCCAACCCGAGCACCGCCGTCCCATCTGAGACCACCGCCACCGTATTGCCCTTGATCGTCAGCGACCACGCCCTCTCGATGTCCTCGTGGATAGCCATGCTCACGCGCGCGACACCTGGCGTGTACGCCATCGAGAGGTCATCGCGCGTCTTGACCGCGACCGTCCCGTTCACCTCGATCTTGCCGCCCAGGTGCATCAAGAACGTGCGGTCAGACACGCGCTCCACAACTAGTCCATCCAGGCTTCCGACGGCCTCCACCACGGCCTCGCCGTGCGCAGCGTCCGCGCACGCGACTGTCACGTCGCGCACCACCTCGCCACCCTCGACGCGCACAAGGTCGATCGCGCCCAGGATCGCACCGGTCTCACCGATCGCACCGGCGACACGCGCGAACGCCCCCGGCCGCTGCCCCTGGCGCACACGCATCGTGATGCTATAAGACGCCGACGTATGACGGACGGGGACGGGATACGAACTCGCTCCCGCCACTGGGGACATCGCGGCGTCCGGACCAACCAGGGAATGACCGCTGTCGGGCGTCATCGCCGACGACTCGGGATCAGCCGGCGGGCGCCGCCGTCGCCAACGTGAAATTGAGCCGCGGAATGCACCCAGCTGATCGTACCCTCGCGACCTCGGCGATGGAGGCCGGGAGCTGCGACAGCGGCAGGTGAGGGGACCGTACCGCCCGCGGGCAATGCTTGACATGGCTCCCTAGAGTCGAAGTGCGCCTCGTCCCGCGGAGCCCTCTCTTCCCAACAAGCGCCGCGGCGTCGGCGCTCACCGAGTGCCCAGCGGAGGCCCTTTGGCGGAGTACGCAAATCGTCGCGTGAGCGCACTCAGAATGCCTGACACCCACCACTCCTCGACCACCCGGCCATCGATGAACCGCCAAATGGCCATCCCACTAGTGGCTGGCGCCGTTGCGGATAATCGCGGCCTGGCCCTGGCCGCCGCCGACGCACAATGTGGCCAGGCCGCGCCTCGAGTCGCGCCGGCGCATCGCGTGCAGAAGGGTGACGAGAATCCGGCCGCCGCTAGCCCCGATCGGGTGGCCGAGCGCGATCGCGCCGCCGTTGGGGTTGATCCGTTCCGGGTCGATGTCCAACTCCCTGAGCACGGCAAGCGACTGCGCCGCGAACGCCTCGTTGAGCTCGAACAGGTCGATGTCGTCCAACTCGAGCCCCGCCCTTGCCAGCGCCTTGCGCACCGCCGGCACCGGGCCGATGCCCATGATCTTCGGCTCGACCCCGACAGACGCATAGCTCTCGACAGTCCCAAACGGCTGCAGGCCGCGCTCGTCGGCCTTGCCGGCCGCCATCACGACGATCGCCGACGCCCCGTCGTTGATCCCGGAGGCATTGCCCGCCGTCACCGTGCCATCCTCGCGGCGGAACGCGGTGCGCAGCTTCGCCAGGGTGTCGGCGGGCCACGTAGTCGGCGCTGATCCCCGGCCACGAGGGCGCCTGGCAGACACGGCCAGGGCGATCGCGGCGTCGGCGTTCGACTCGCTGGCCCGCGGCGGATCGCGGTGAGGAGGTGGATCTAGTCGGCAATCAGTTCACGCGGTCACGGGGCGGTGACTGATGATGAGCCGGTCAGCGATGCGCAAACCACGTCCACAATTTGTCCACGGCGACGACCTGCTCCATCGCCCTCACGTCGTATGGACCGGCTCCATCGATGTCGAACACCCGCAGACCGGCACCGCTCAACAGCTCGAAGATCCGCCTGGTGGTCGTGCCGTATAGGCGTGCCGCCGCGCCGTGCTCGAGGATCACGGTCGGGCGGTGCTCAGCCAGCGTGCGGGTCGCCCCGGCCAGCACCTGCTCCTCGGCGCCCTCGACGTCGATCTTGATCAGAGTCGGCCGGTAGTTTGACGGCAGCGCCTCGTCCAGCGACTCGGTCTGCAGCTCGAATGGTTCAGCCTGCGCTGTGTCTCCATCGGGCGGGAGCAGCCCGCTATAGGCGGGATGCTCGAGGGCGCGGTGGAAGATGGCACTCCTGGCGACATCCGAGACGGCACGCTGACGGACCTCGACACCGGGGAAGCGCCGTCGCAGAACCTCGGCCCGATCGGGCAGCGGCTCGTAGGCGATGTGGCGGCCGCGAGGTGCGAGTCGCACCATCTCCGCCAGCACCAGCCCTTCATAGGCACCGACGTCGACGCAGTTCGCCTCGGGGGCGAGCAGGAACGACAGCAGAAGCCGGATGTACCGGTGGTCGCGCTCGTCGCGCTGGTTGGAGGTCATTCCCCGAGACTCCGCGAACCGATCCTGCGGCATGCGGCCGGGTATGCTAGACGCGGATTGAGCCAACGCGAACTCGCTGCAGGGCGGATAGGGGCCGGGGTGCAGGTGGGGGTCAGCGTGACCTCGTGGGTGACGAGCGCGCTCAGCCGCGACCGAATCCAGGCGTCGCTGCGGGCGGCCGCGGAGGCCGGTTTCGACGCGGTGGCGTTCTCGCCGACCTGGCACGTGATGAGCACGGACGGCGATGACCTGGCGCCGCGGCCACTGGTGACCCCCAACGACGCGATGCTGCTGGAGGCGTTGCAGGCCGCCTCGCGGCTCGGGCTGGCCACGATGCTGAAGCCTCACGTCGACATCGACGCAGGCTCGACATGGCGGGGCATGATCGAGCCCCGTCAGCCGGAGCCATGGTGGCAGCGGTACTGCTGGATGATCCAGCATTACGCCGAGCTCGCCGAGCGCGCCGGCGCGAGCACCTTCGCGGTCGGCACCGAGCTGGAGCGCCTCACGCGTGCCGCCTACGAGGAGCACTGGCGGGAGCTGATCGCTGGCGTCCGAGCCCGCTTCAGCGGCACGCTTATCTACGTCACCAACGAGCTCGACGACCTGGACCGGGTCAGGTTCTGGGACGCTCTCGACTGCATCGGGCTCAGCCTGTACCCGACGCTCGCGCCGGAAAATGCGCCGACGCCGACGGGCGCAGCCCTACGCCAGGCGTGGACGGGGCCGCTCTCGGCGGTACGGGCTGTGCGCGACCGCTGGAAGCTGCCCGTCCTCGTCGCCGAGATCGGCTTTCGCAGCTCCACGGGCGGGCTGTATCACCCGTGGGACTGGGAGCGCTCGGACCAGCCCGATCCCTCCCGGCAGGCCGCGGCCTATGAGGCCTCGTACGAGATCCTGAGCGCAGAGGAGTCGATCACGGGCATCTACTGGTGGGACTGGCCGGCCGACCTGGCGCGTGCGGCCGACGACCCCACGAGCTACACCGCCTACGGCAAGCCGGCGGGCGAGGTGGCACGGCGGTGGAACCGGCGCCTGGCGGGCAGTGCAGCGCGCACACGAGCGCGCCCGCCAATGGTCTCCGTGGTGGTGCCCGTGCGCAACGGGGCGGCCACGATCGCGGAGTGCCTCGGGGCGCTGCTGGACCAGACCTACCCGAGCGATCGAGTGGAGATCATCGCGGTCGACAACGCCTCGACCGACCGCACTGCACAGCTCATCCGCCGGCTGCCGGTGCGCTACGTGTACGAGCCGCTGATCGGCCGCTCTCATGCGCGTAATCGCGGGATCGAGTCCAGCCGCGGCGAGGTGGTCGCGTTCACCGACGACGACTGCGTCGCCGACCGTGGCTGGCTGGTGGCGCTGATCGCGAGATTCGACTCCGATGAGGTGTCGAGTGTGGCCGGTGAGATCGAGTCCTTCGCGCCCCAGACGGCCGCGCAGCGCTACGCACAGGCCCACTACCCGAGTCATCAGAGCGTGGTGCTCGCGCTCGACGAGCCGTTCGCGATCACCGCCAACGTCGCCTTCCGCAGGGACGTCTTCGCGCGCATCGGAGTATTCGACCCGGCATTCGTGACCGCCGAAGACGTCGACTTCGGCTGGCGGTTCTTCGCGGCGGGGCTGAAGATGGCCTACGCGCCGGCGGCGACGGTCGCGCACCGCACGCGGCCGAATGCCTGGCAACTGTTCCGCCAACAGGCGGGGTACGGCTATGGCCGCGCGATCCTGCGCGAGCGCTACGGCCTGCGCCGCGGCTACGCGCTGCCGCGCAACCAGCACATCAGGGAGGCCGCGGACCGTGTGCTGAAACTTGGTTTCCGCCCTTCGAACGCTGACGCTCGCGCCCTCGCGCTCTACGACCTCGGCGTGATGCTGTCGCTGCGGGCCGGCGAGCTGCGGAGGGACCTCGGGCAGGGGCTGGCACGTCGAACTTCGGTTGCATGGCCGGCCGCGTCGAACTAGTACTCCAGCGCTGGGTGATCGCCACCAACCGCTCGCTGCTGCGGCACCTGTGGGGCGCGGTGTACGCAGCGCTTGCGCGGGGTGCGGCCGCATGGCTCGGGCGCGGCACCGCGGCGACCGTATACCTGACCGGAAGCCTCGCGGGTGGCGAGCCGGTCTACGGGCTCTCCGACATCGACCTGGTGGTCGTGGTGCCGGACCGGCTCGCGCGTCCCGAGGTCCTCCGGCGGCTCGAGGTGATGCACACCCGGCTGCCTGTGCTGCGACGGGTGATCGCGCACGTCTGGGTCTACGACGAGCCGGAGCTCGAGGCGGCCGCATCGGCTTCGTATCCGAGCTTCGGCCTGGATGACGGCCGTGCCGCCTTCACCGGCGAGGGCGCCCTGCCGGATGCTATGGGACTGCTCGACCGGCCGGGACTGTCGCGGCCGGCGGACGGGTGGCGGCGCCTGCGCGGAGCAGGGCTGGCGCCGGCACCCGTGCGCGGGGGCCCGGACGAACGGCTCGCCGCCTGGCTCGAGATCCAGTACCGGCTGCGCTGGGCGTTGCCCGTCCTGGCCCAGCCCGACCCGCTAGATCATCAGCTCGCCGCCGCCCTGGGCGGCGTCGCCCGCGTCTGGCTGTGGCTGGTCCACGACGAGGTCACGGCGGGCAACCGCAGCGCTCTGGGACAGGCCGGGTGGCGGCTTCAGTCCGAGCGGGAGATGCTCTGGCTGGCCGGACACGTGATCCAGACGGGTCGCTGCGATGCCGCGACCGACCGAGAGCTGTGGGGCTGCCTGGTGCGTTTGGCCGCCGAGGTCGCCCAGCACATCGAGGCCGAGCTGGCCCATGCGCCGTCGACGGAGGTGTGCCTGGCCGGCGCGGGCCGCCTGGCCGGGCTGCCGCTGCTCGATTGGTGTGCCCTTGGCCTACCTAGGGTCGAGTGGCCCGCCCACGGGCTGCCGACGTCCGCGGAACCGCGCTTCGTGCTCGCGCCCGGCGACGCCGCCGACGCGGGGGCGGTGGCGGGCGCGTTGACACCGGAGCCGTGGACGACCTGGAGCACGCTGCGGCACGGTCCGTTGCTGGTCCGGCCGACGCTCGCGGTCTGGGATCGTGGCCGGCTGCGCACCGCCGAGCTGCCCTCCAGCGACCCGGTCTCATTCGCGTTGCTCAACGGCGATTCTGTCGCCCGATTCCCCCAAGTGCGTGGTTGGTCTGCGCTGGACCGCGCCCGGCGGGCCGTGGCCGAGCACCGGGGCTGGCTGTTCGACTCCGTTGAGCACGGGGAATCCCGGCCGCAGTGGGTGGGTGGCCGGCCGTCGGCCACCTGGGACACGCCGGCGACCAGATCGCTGCTGCTGTCCGCCGCGCGGGCGGCACTGTTCCTGGAAAGCCTCGAGGCAGGCGAGCCACTGCTGGCGCTCGACCACGAAGCCACCGTTGAGGCCTGGGGGCGGCGCGACCCATTCGCTGACGACGCCGCACAGCGGGCGCTGCGCGGGTTGCGACAGGGCACCGAGCCGGGTAAGACGCCGCGTTACGAGGAGCTGGTAGCGCTCGTGGACTCCGTGCACCGGATGTCGCCGTACGCCGCCCCTGTGGAGCCCACTCGAGCCCGCGGAGCACGCGCAGTCCGGGACGGGCCCGGCCCTGGCTCGCCGGACGCCAACGCTCACAACGGATCGCCGCCGATCCGGCTGGCTGCTTTCCCGCATTCGGACAAGAACCCCTACATCCGGCTCCTGTACGGCGCGCTGTCCCGGTTCGGGATCCAGGCCGTGGCCGAGCCACGGCTCGGTGCGAGGTGGCTTTGGCAGCAGCGCGCCGCCGTGAGCTTCCTGCACTTCCACTGGGATAAGTTCTACACCGAGAGCACCAGCGAGGACCCGCGTTGGCGCGGGCTCCGCTCCTGGGTGAAGCTGATCCGGTTTGCGCTGCTGCTCGGGATGTCGCGCGGGCTCGGCTACCGCATCCTCTGGACGGTGCACGAGGTCGTGCCTCACGAGTCGCGCAGCCGCCGGCGAGATCTGCTGGCCGCCAAGCTGATGGCGCGAGCCAGCCATGCGGTGGTGGCGCACGATGACGCCACCCGGCGTCGCGCGAAGCAGTGGCTGGGGATGAACGGCCGCGAGGTCACCGTGATACCGCACGGGTCCTACGTCGGCGCCTATGCAGATGGCCGCAGCCGGGCCGTGGTACGCCACGAGTGGGGGCTCGGCGAGCGGCAGCTCGTGTTCCTGGCGTTCGGGAACCTGCGCGGCTACAAGCGCCTGGAGCTGCTGCTGGACGCGTTCTCGATGCTGGACGAGCCCGACGTGGCGCTCGTGATCGCGGGCGAGTTCCTGTGGCGCTTCCGCCAGCCTGAATGGGAGCAGCGACTGACCGGGCGGCTCGAGGAAGCCTCGCAGCGGGACCCGCGCATCCACTACCGGACCGAGCGCGTGCCGGACCACGAGGTCGCCGAGCTGCACGCCGCCTGCGACATCGCCGTCATGGCTCGCTCGGACGGCTGGACCTCGGGATCGATGATCCTGGCCCTGTCGTATGGACTGCCGGTGGTTGCAGCCAGACAGCCGGCGTACGTTGAGCTGCTGAACGGCGACGCGGCCGGGTGGCTGTACGAGCCCGGCAGCGCCAGCTCCCTCGCTCAGGCTCTGTCAGCGGCGGCCCAGGAACGTGACGGGGTGGCCGATAAGGCCCGGGAGGCCAGGCGCCGCGCGCAGGAGCTGAGCTGGGATGAAGCCGCCGCCAGCGCCGCGGCGCTGATGCGCTCGAACCTGTCGCGATCGTGAGCGGGCGCGCCGGACGTCTTCCGTGGACCCCGGGCGCCTTCGAGCTGGCAGTGGCCGGGGTGGTCGCGGTCGCGGTCGCGCTCCGCGTCTTGTTGATGATCGCCTACACGCCCGCGATTCTGTCCTACGCGGACGAGGGCTCGTACGTCTGGGCCGCGGCCGATGGCTTGTTCAAGAATTGGGCGCGGCCGGCCGGATACTCGGTCTTCCTCAGGATTGTGCACGTGTTCTTGCCGAGCCTCTCGGCGACGATCGCGGTCCAGCATCTGCTCGGGCTTGCGACGGCCGCGCTCGTGTACGCACTCGCCCGCCGGGTCGGCGCCGGCCGCTGGACGGCGCTGGTTCCCGCCGCGATCGTCGCCCTGTCCGGCGACCAGCTCTACTTCGAGCACACCCTGCTGTCAGATGGCCTGTTCGAAACCCTGCTGCTGCTGACGTGCTACTGCGCGCTGCGAGTGACTGACGCCAGCCGGGCAGGTTCGCCGCGGTCCTCGCTGCGGTGGGCGATTGCAGCCGGCGCGCTCGCGGCCCTGTCGGCGACGGTGCGCACCCTGGGCGTGGTGCCCGCTGGGTTGCTGATCGTGTGGCTGCTGGCCGCCGGCGGGCCCGGCTGGCGGCGCCGCCTGGCCGTCGCCGGAGCCGCTGGCCTCGTCTGCGGTGCGCTCCTGCTCGCCTACGCGTTTGCGCAGCAGAGCCAGACGGGCGTGTTCGGCCTGACGCGCTTCAGCGGCTGGCCGCTGTACGGCCGGGTGGCGACGTTCGCGGATTGCGCTAAGTTCACTCCGCCCCCGGGCACACGCGGTCTGTGCCAGACGCTCCCGCCGAGCGAGCGGCCCGCCGCCTGGACCTACCAATGGACGGCCTCCTCCCCCGCCCAGCGGCTGTTCGGCCCGCCGCCGGCCGGCGGCGGCAAGCTCGCCGCCTTCGCGCGGGCCGCGATCCTCGCCCAGCCGGGCGACTACCTGTCCGCCGTCGCCGGCGACCTCGCGCTCTACTTCTGGCCCTACCGCTGGACGGGAGCGGCACAGTATTCGCTCGATCAGCGCGCTTCACCATCGGTTGCGGCGTTGAACCTTCCCCTCCTCCGCGCCTACTGGGGCCCGGTCGTTGTCCGGGTCCACGAGTCGATCGCGCGGTTCCTCGAGCGGTGGAGGGGCATCGTCCGGATCCACCCTTGGATGCTCCTCCTGGGCGCATTGTTCGGGCTGACGGGGATCCTGCTGGCCGCCGACCGCGCCTCGCGCGACGGCCTGGCGCTGCTGTGGGCGATCGCGCTCGCCCTGCTCGTCGTCAGTGTGGCGGTGCAGTACTTCGACTTCCGCATGGGCGTGCCGCCGGCGATGCTGCTCGTGATCGTCGGGGCTCGTGGCGCCGAGCTGATCGCGCAGCGTTTCGGCACGGCAGCGCTCACTCGCCGGTGGCTGATCACCCCGGGCAGGGTCCTCGACCGTGGTGGGCGATGAAGCGATGGCCGTAGAGGCCGCGATCGTGGGTGTGCGAGGTCAGTTCGGCGCGCCGGGCGGGGCTGCGGTCGAGGTCCGCGGCGTGAGCAAGACATTCCGGCTCCCGGACCAGAAGTACACGACCGCCAAGCGCCGCCTGCTCCAGCCGCTTGCGCATCGCAACTACAAGGTGCTCGAGGCCCTCGAGGACGTGAGCTTCGACGTCCGCCGCGGCGAGACATTCGGAATCGTCGGGCGCAACGGAAGCGGCAAGAGCACGCTGATGAAGTGCATCGCCGGGATCTACCGCCTGGACGGTGGAGACATCGAGGTGGCCGGCCGCCTGGCGCCGTTCATCGAGCTCGGCGTGGGCTTCAACCCCGAGCTGCCGGCCCGCGACAACGTCGTCACCAACGCCGTGCTCCTTGGGCTGACGCCCGCCCAGGCCCGCGCGCGGTTCGACCAGATCATCGCGTTCGCCGAGCTTGAGCCGTTCGTGGATCTGAAGCTCAAGAACTTCTCCTCCGGGATGATGGTCCGGCTCGCGTTCGCGGTGACCACCCAGGTGGACGCCGAGGTGCTGCTGTTCGACGAGGTGCTGCAGGTGGGCGACGCCGCCTTCGAGGACAAGTGCCTGGCGCACTTCGACCGCCTCAAGCTCGAGGGCCGCACGATCATCCTGGTCACGCACGATATGGAGGCGGTCAAGCGCCACTGCGACCGGGCCATGTTGCTGGACCGCGGGCGAGTCGCGGCCATCGGCGGCGCGCACGAGGTCGCCCAAGCTTACGTGCAAGACAATGCGGCCGAGAAACAGCCGCCACGGGTCCGGCCGCAAGCAGCCGGTGGGGGCGCACAGGAGGTCGGCTCGCGTCGCCCCGTACGAGCGCGGACCGGGCGATCGGCGCCGGGCCTCCTGTCGCTGCCGCCGGTCGGCCGGATTGCGACGCTCACGCGGGTGCTCGCGCTGTCGGAGTTCAAGCTCAAGTACCTCGACGCCTGGCTGAGCTACCTCTGGATCCTGGTCAAGCCGCTGGCGTTCTTCGGGACGCTGTACTTCGTGTTCACCAGGATCGCCCACTTCGACCGGGGGATCGGTCACTACCCGGTGTATCTGCTGTGCGCGCTGGTGCTGTGGTTCTACTTCGCGGACGCCAGCAGCGAGTCCGTGTACTGCATGGTGGCGAACGAGCCGCTGCTGCGGCGGATCCCGTTTCCCCACGTTGTGATGCCGCTGTCCGTGGTCGCGATCGCGTTCTTCGATCTGTGTATGAGTGCGATCGCCGTGCTGGTGATCGTGCTCGCCTCGGGAGTGCCGCCCCGGCTGAGCTGGCTGGCGATCGCGCCGATGATCCTCCTGCTGACGATCATGGTGGCGGGCACCTCGATGCTGCTGTCGGCGCTGTACGTGCGCTTCCGCGACGTGCACCACATCTGGGGCCTGGCGCGGCAGGTGCTGTTCTACGTCACGCCGATCTTCTATGTCGTGGCCAGCTACCCGCCGAGCGTCAGGCCCGTGCTGAACGCCAATCCACTGGCCGCGATCCTCACCGAGTTCCGCCACGCCGTGATCGACCCACACGCTCCATCGCTTACCCGTGTCGACGGCGGCGTGCTCGGCGCTCTGGTGCCCGTGGCGGTGGCGCTGGTGATCTTCACCCTCGGACTTTGGGTGTTCCACCTCGAGAGCCCGAACGCACCCGAGAACGTCTAGCCCGAAGTTCCCGGGAAGGCGACCGCAGCCTGGTCCCCGAGGATCCAGTGGTGAGTATCAGCACCGGCAAACAGGTCCATGCAGGCGATGACCCTGAAGAGTGGCCCGAAATCTTCCCTATGCGTATCGGTCTGGGAACCCGGTCGCGGTGATCCGCCACGACGATGACCCGCCTGCGATCGAGGAGCCCGAGCTCGCCGCAGACGCACCCGCCATTCCCGAGGCGCCCGTTGCCGAGCCAGTGCTCCCATACTCGTAACCAGCTCGTCGCGAGCTCAAGGTCGCCATCGAGATCGTCGCGTCGCTGCCCTCCGGCGCTCAGATCCCGCCGGCCCTAACCCAGATCGTCGGGATCTTCTTCGCCCGGCGGGTGCGCCGGCAGGCTTGTGCTCTTGCGCTCGGTGATCACGGCATCACTTGCGCATCCGGCGTGAAGGGGACGGCGCGGCACACGCACGATCGCGTTCGTGTTTTCGCCGGCGGGAAACCGGGCGAGCGGTTCGGCGACGTAGGAGGCGTGCGGATCCGGCTCTACGACGCCGTTACCGGACGAGTGCAATCGCCCAGGAGCAAGAGCGCGAAGTTCGCTCGCGCATCCGCGTGACCGTTGATGCTGAGCGGGCCGATCCGACGCCTCTACACGTGCCGATCCCCGCTCAGAACGAAAAGGAGCCCCGCCATCCGGCAGGGCTCCTGGACATTCTGGTGACCCACTCGGACATCCCGTGACCCAACGCGGGACATTCCGATGACCCTCTACATCTATCCGCAGCCTGTGTTGAACCCGCAGCTCGAGCACGTGTAGCAGCTGCCCGTGCGCTGCATCATCCCGCCGCACTGCTGGCACGCCGGGCCGAGGTCGAGCCCCTTGCGAACCGCCGGGAGGACCGGGGGCTCGTCAGTCAGTGCGGAGGTGGCGGGACGCGGGGTGGCGGTCGCTCCAGCGCCGGTGCCGCGATTGCCGCTCGACGCCGACGCGCCGCCGTTCCCGCCGTTCCCGCCGGCGGGCTCGTCCGCGCTCGTCTCGGAAACCGCCGCCGGGCCGGCGGTGTCACTGCTCTGTGAGATGGCTGCGTCCTGGGCTGCCTTGCGCGCCCGCACCGCCGGCGTGAGGATGCCGAGCTCCTCCTGCAGGTCGACGTCCAAAAACCGCGACGCCAGCCAGCGCATGATGTAGTCGGGCATCGACTTGGCGAACGGGATCTCGGGGTTGGACGTCATGCCCTCGGGTTCGAAGCGCATATAGCTGAACTTGCGCACGAGCGTCTCGAGCGGCACCCCGTACTGGAGCGAGATCGAGATCGCAGTCGCGTACGAGTTCATCATCCCGCGCAGCGTCGAACCCTCCTTGCCGATGTCGGTGAGGAAGATCTCGCCCACCGACCCGTCCTCGTACATGCCGGCCGTGATGTAGCCCTCGTGTCCCCCGATCGAGAACTTGTGGGTGATCGATTGACGCTCCCGCGGCATCCGCCGGCGCTTCGGCGGTGCCTGGGCGAGGGCCTCCTTGACCGCCCTGTCGATGTCCTCCTGGCTCGGCGCCGGTGCCGGCGCATCCTTCTGCGCGTCGGTGCGCAGCGCCTGGGCGGTCTTGGACCCGTCGCGGTAGATCGCCAGCGCCTTGATCCCAAGGTGCCAGGCCTCCAGGTATGCGTCGGCGATGTCCGCGACGGTCGCCGTCTCCGGCAGGTTCACCGTCTTCGAGATCGCCCCGCTGATGAACGGCTGCACCGCGCCCATCATCTCGATGTGGCCGAGGTGCGAGATCGCACGCTCACCGACCGCGACATCGAACACCGGAAGGTGCTCGTCCTTCAGATCCGGCGCACCGATGATCGTCCCGTGCTCGTTGATGTAAGCGACGATCTGCTCGATTTGCTCGTCCGAGTAGCCAAGCGTCTGCAGCGCCTGCGGGACCGTCCGGTTGACGATCGTCATCTGGCCGCCGCCCACGAGCTCCTTGAACTTGACCAGTGAGAAGTCGGGCTCCACGCCGGTCGTGTCGCAGTCCATCAGGAACGAGATCGTGCCCGTCGGCGCGAGCACCGTCGCCTGGGCGTTGCGATAGCCGTGCGCCTCGCCGGCGAGTACGGCCTCGTCCCAGGTCGAGCGCGCCGCCTCGAGCAGCGCCTCGTCGGCGCAGGTGTCGTCGTCGAGCGCGTACGCGGCATCGCGATGCATGCGCATCACAGCGTTGTGCTCGTCCCGGTTCTCCGCGTACCGGTCGTACGGACCCATCGCCGCAGCCACCCGAGCCGAACCCAGATAGCCTCGACCCGTCATCAGCGCCGTGATCGCAGCCGCGACACCGCGCCCCTCCTCGGAGTCGTACGGCATGCCGTTCGACATGAGGTAGGCGCCGAGGTTGGCATAGCCGAGTCCGAGCTGACGGAACGCCCGCGCGTTGGTGGCGATCTGCTCGGTCGGATAGCTCGACGGCGAGACGATGATCTCCTGCGCCAGGAAGACGATGTCGACTGCGTGCTCGAAGGCCTCGACTTCGAAGCTTCCGTCGGAGCGGCGGAACTTCATCAGGTTCAGCGAGGCGAGGTTGCAGGCCGAATCGTCGACGTGCATGTACTCGCTGCATGGGTTGGAGGCGTTGATCCGTCCCGACACCGGGCTCGTGTGCCACTTGTTGATCGTGGTGTCGTACTGGACGCCGGGATCGGCACAGCGCCACGCGGCCTCGGCGATCTGGTCCATCAGCCTGCGCGCCGGGATCGAATGTGTCGGCTCGCCGGTCGTGCGTGCGATCAGGTTCCAGTCGCCGCCGTTCTCGACCGCGCTCATGAACTCGTCCGTCACCCGGACCGAGTTGTTCGCGTTCTGGTACTGGATCGAGTGGAAGCCGTCACCGTCGATCGACATGTCGAAGCCGGCGTCGCGGAGCGCGGCGGCCTTGTCCTCCTCCTTGGCCTTGCACCAGATGAACTCCTCGATGTCCGGGTGATCGACGTCGAGGACGACCATCTTGGCCGCCCGCCGCGTACCGCCGCCCGACTTGATCGAGCCGGCCCATGCGTCCGCGCCGCGCATGAACGAGACCGGACCCGAGGCGGTGCCGCCACGGCTCAGCGGCTCGCGGGAGCCGCGGATCTTCGAAAGGTTGATGCCGGAGCCGGAGCCACCCCGGAAGATGATCCCCTCCTTGGTGTTCCACTCGAGGATCGACTCCATGTTGTCCTGGACCGAGAGGATGAAGCAGGCGCTCGCCTGCATCTTCGGGTCGCCGACCTTGTGCCAGCCGACGTTGAACCAGACCGGCGAGTTGAACGCCGCCATCTGATGAACAAGGATGTGCGAGAGCTCGGCCTCGAACGCGTCGGCGTCCTCCTCGGTGGCGAAGTAGCCGCGCTCACGACCCCAGCTCGCGATCGTGCCGGCCACGCGGGTGATCATCTGCTTGACCGAGCGCTCGCGCTCCTCTGAGCCGAGCTGGCCGCGGAAGTACTTCTGGGCGACGATGTTCGTCGCGTTCTGAGACCACGACTTCGGGAACTCGACGTCGCGCTGTTCGAAGGAAATCTTCTCGCCGTGACCGATCCGGGCGTCCCGTTTCTCCCACTCGATGGCATCGAATGGATGCGCCCCGAGCGTGGTGAAGTGGCGGCGAACCGAGATGCCCTCGCCCGCCTTCGTCTCGGGGGTGAGTGGGGTTTGCGGGGTGTGCTCCATACGTCCTGCTCCTCTCGATTTCCGCTCGTTCCGCGTCTTTCGCTTGGCCTCGATCTGGCCAAGGGGGTAACAGCGGATCTTCGCGAACGCCTCGGACGGAAAAGCCTCTGCCGACGTCCGCTTCCGGGAGCCCTGATTGACTTTCTATTTTACTCCGGACGGGCCGGAAAACCGGCCCTTTCCGGCCCATAAACCCCGCAGCTTGCTAGCTTCGCCGCCGATGTCGACGATTCCCCTGACCCATCCTGGCGCGGGCCCGCACGCGCGGCCGCTGGGGGCGGTCCGAGCCCGGAGCGAGCGCGCTGCGAGCGTGCTGGCCGGGGCGCTCCTGCTGGTGATTCTGTACTCCGCCTTCTCGCACGGCGCGGTTGCGCTCGCCACGGAGGCGCGGATCGAGGTCGCGCTCGACGCGATCGTGCTGTTCGCCGGCGCCGCCTGGCTTTGGAGCGGGGCGTTGACGCTGCGAGCGTCCCGGATGGCCGTGGCCGGCATCGTGCTGCTGGCCGGGTTTGTCGTCTGGTGCGGGATCACGGTGCTCTGGAGCGTCGCGCCCAACCAGACCTGGATCGAGTTCAACCGCGGGTTGACATACCTGCTCGCCCTCGGACTGGCGGCGATACTGGGCTCCTCCACGCGACGGGCATCCGAGCTGATCGCCGACGGCTTCCTGCTCGTGTCGCTGGCCGTCACGGTCTACGCGCTGGGGCAGAAGCTGGTCCCGGGGCTACACGTCTCCGGGCTGTTCGACCTCAATCAGACCGGGCCCCTGCCCCGGCTTCAGGAACCGCTCGGCTACTGGAACGCGCTCGCCCTGTTCATCGCCTTCGGGGTTCCGGCCGCGCTCGTCCGCGCGGTCGACCTGCGACGTTCGGGTCGCGCGCGCACCTCGGCCCTCGTCGCGGTCCAGGTGATGCTGCTGACCGTCGGGCTCACATATTCACGAGGCGGCCTGATCGCCGTGGCTCTCGGGCTCGGCGTCGGGATCGGGCTGAGCGGCGTCAGGCTGCGTTCGCTCATGTGGCTCGCCGCCGCAGCCGTGGCTGCCGTTCCGCCACTGACAGAAGGCCTTGCGAGCCATTCCCTGAGCTCGCCCAACGTCGCCCTCGGTCAGCGCGAGACCGCCGGCGCGGTGCTGTTCCTGACCCTGCTGGCGTGCAGTGGGCTCCTGATCGTCGGAGCCAGGCGGCTGCAGAGAGTGGAGGCCGAGAGCAGCGCCACGCCCGAGCTGGCGCGTGCGATCGGTCGTTCGCTCGTCGCGCTCGTCGCCGTTACAATCGTGCTCGGCCTGGTCGCCATCACGTTCTCCTCGCGCGGGCTGACCGGGACCTTCTCGCACGCGTGGCACAGCTTCACGACCACGCGCACGACCAGCACCTACGACCCCCAGCGGCTGCTCTCGGCCAGCTCCGAGAACCGCTGGGTGTGGTGGAAGGAGGCCGCCGGCGCGTTCAGCGACCGGCCGATCGCCGGCTGGGGCGCCGGCTCATTCGGCGTTGTTCACCTCCTCTATCGCCGCGACCGGCTCTCGGTCAACCAGCCCCACAGCGTTCCCCTTCAGTTCCTCTCGGAGACCGGCCTGATCGGGGGGTTGCTGGCGGCGCTCGCCTTCGGCCTCCTGCTGACGGTCGGTATCCGTGCCGTGCGCGAGCGACCGAGGGGCCGCGACCGGATGGTCGGCGCCGCCCTGCTGGCAGGAACGGTGATGTTCCTCGTGCACTGTCTGTACGACTGGGATTGGGACATCCCGGCGGTCACGCTGCCGGCGCTTGTGTTCCTGGGCGTCTTGTGCGGATCATGCGGGCGGGCCGTCCCGCTGCGCAGCGGCGCGGCGCTACGCGGGTTCGGGCTCGCCGCGCTTGCGCTCGGCATCTGCGTCGTCGTGATCTCGGATGTGCTGCCGAGCCTGGCGGCGAGCAAGGCCAGCGCGGCGATCGTCGGGGCCGCCGGCTCCGCAAGCTCAGTTCAGGACGCCGAGGCGACCGCGGTCCTCGCCAGCCGCCTCGATCCCCTCTCCGACGCGGGGCTGCTCGCCGAGGCGACGATCGCCGCCCGGCGCGGAGAACGCCGGCGCGTGCGGTCGCTTCTGATCAGTGCCACCCGCCGTGACCCGACCGATAGCCGGGCCTGGTGGCAGCTCGCCTTCGCGGAGTTCTACCTCGGCGACACGCGCGCGGTCGCGGTCGCCGCCACGCGCGCCGTCTCGCTGGATCCGCTCGGCACGAACACGTCGCAGCCGACGCCAAGCGGCGGCCGGTCGGTGACGGCGCGGAACGGCCCACCGAGCGAGTCGGCGACGGCGCAGCCCCTTCGCTGAATCAGGGCGCGGTGCGAGCTTTACTGCGCCGCGGCTTCCTCGGCCGCACGCGCGGCGAGCCGCTGGGCCGCCTCGGCCTCCGCTTGCCAGCGCTCCGCCTCCGCCCGGGTGCGCCGGAGCTCGTCCCGCAGCTCGCCGACGGTCCGTTCGTCGCCGGCTGTCGCGGCCGCGGCTTCCGCCAGCACCTCGGCCTGAAGACGGGCGGCCGCCTCCTGCTCGAAGTTGCGGGCGATGGCGCGGGCCTCCGCCGTGCGGCGCTCGAGCTCGTCGCGGAGCCGTACGATCGTCTCCTCGGCATTCGCACGCGCGGAGCGGGTTTCAGCCAACTCCGTCACGACCCGCTCGAGCCGCCGCTCGAGTTCCGCGATCGGGTTCCGACGGCTGCGGCGAGCCGGGGCCGGCAGATCGAGCGCGCTGCCGTCCGGCAGCTCAAGCCTGAAGCTGGCACCGCGTTCGAGGATTCCCGTCGGTGCCGAGAACGCCGCCCTCAGCAAGCTCCCCGGATCCGGCGGGGATGGCAGCGCCGAGAGCCGGCGGGCGCGCCCACCCGCTTCGATCAGCAGCGTCGGACTTCCGCTCAAATCCGAGCTCCCGCACGGACGCAGCGCGACGCGGAGCAGCACCGTCCCCGGCGCTGCCTCGATCTGCTCGAACGCCTCGAGCTCGACTGAGGAGGAACCGTTGATCACCGCGCAAGCGATTGTAGGTCTGTTATATGTGCGGCGCTCATGTGCCAGAGGCTCTCAGTTCGAGGGCGGCTCAAGTGAAGCTGCTCGTCACCGGTGGTGCCGGCTACATCGGCTCGATCGTCGCGAGCCGGCTCCTCGATCGGGGCCACGAGGTCGTCGTGCTCGACAACCTCCGGCAGGGACACCGCGAGGCCGTGCCCTCGGCCGCGACCCTGGTCGAGCTCGACCTACGCGACGAGGCCGGCGTGCGGGACCTGCTCGTTGAGGGCTTCGATGCCGTCCTGCACTTCGCTGCCCTCGCCTTGGTCGGTGAGTCGGTCAGTCATCCCGAGCGCTATTACCGCACCAACGTGGGCGGCACGCTGAACTTGCTCGAGGCGATGACCGGCGCCGGAGTCTCACGGCTGGTCTTCTCGTCCACCTGCGCCGTCTACGGGCAGCCCGACGAGGTGCCGATCCCGGAAACCGCGCCACCGCGGCCGACGAACGCCTACGGCGCGTCGAAGCTCGCCGTCGACGGGATGATCGGCGACTTCTGCGTGGCTCACGGCCTCGCCGCCGTGAGCCTGCGCTACTTCAATGTTGCGGGCGCGAACGGAGAGCTGGGCGAGGATCACGACCCCGAGACCCACCTGATCCCGAACGTGCTGCGAGCGGCGCTCGGGATCCGGCCGCACGTCGAGATCTACGGCACCGACTATCCGACCCCAGACGGGACGGCGATCCGCGACTACATCCACGTCGAGGATCTTTCCGACGCGCACCTGCTGGCGCTCGAGGGCACTGAGCCCTCACGGCATCGCATCTTCAACCTCGGCACGGGAAGCGGCTACTCGGTGCGCGAGGTGATCGAGGCGGCCCGAGAGATCAGCGGAGCCGAGATCGAGGTTCGCGAATCGGCGCGACGGCCGGGCGATCCGCCGCGACTGGTCGCGGCCAATGAGCGGATCTCCTCCGAGCTCGGGTGGGAGCCGAGCAAGGGACTCCGCGAGATGGTCACCGACGCCTGGGCCTTTGCGCAGGCCCATCCCCACGGCTACTCAGAGTAGGTCCTCGAGCTCCCGCAGGGCGGCGGCGAGCACGGCGTCCTCCGGCTGGCTCGCGTCGAGCACGCGGATCCGCTCGGGCTCCGCGCTCGCGAGCTCGAGGTAAGCGCGCGCGATGCGCTCGAAGAACGGGTCCTCCTCGCGCTCGAGGCGGTCGACCGGATCGGAGCGCTCGCGCGAGCGCGTGCGTCCCAGAGCGGGGTCGAGGGCGAGGAGGAGCGTACGCGCCGGCCGCACCGAGCCGGTCGCGAACTCGTTGATCGCGCGGACCTGCGGGACGCCTAGCTCACGGCCCGCGCCCTGGTAGGCCAGCGACGAGTCGACGAACCGATCGAGGAGCACCCACTTCCCCGCCCCGAGTAATGGCTCGAGCGCCTCCTCGACCAGCTGTGCCCGGGCGGCCGCGTACAGCAGCGCCTCGGCGCGGGCGCCGATCGTTAGGTCCGGGTCCTTGACCAGCTCGCGCACCCGCTCGGCGGCGCGTACGCCGCCAGGCTCGCGCAGGAGCGTGACCTCACGGCCGCGGTCCTTGAGCGCTTGCACGAGCCGTGCGGCCAGGGTGCTCTTGCCGGCGCCGTCGATCCCCTCGATTGTGATCATCGTGCCGCTCGACATGTCTGGCCTCCGACCCTATCGGGGACTAGCATCGGAGACAGTGCTGGCCGAACTGGAGAGACACCCGCACGCGCGGGCCGTGCTTGTCCCTGCACTCGGTGGCGAGGGCGCTCCCTCGCATGCCTACCTGTTTCACGGTCCCGGGGGTGCGGGAAAGCGCGGCGCGGCGCGGGCGATGGCGGCCGAGTTGCTGTCGTCGGGCTCGCCTGATCCCGAGGGCGCGAGGTCGCGCGCGATGTCAGGCAACCATCCCGATCTGACCTGGATAGCTCCCAGCGGTGCCCATGAGATCCTGGTCAGTGACATCGACCGGCCGCTCGTGGCGTCGGCGAGCAAGACGCCGTTCGAATCGGACCGTCGCGTGTTTGTGATCGAGCGGGTCGACGAGCTGGGCGAGGAGGCGGCCAACCGGATGCTGAAGACGCTCGAGGAGCCCGCCTCGTTCGTCCACATCATCCTGGTCACCGACAGGCTTGGCGAGGTGCTGCCGACGATCTCGTCGCGCTGCCAACTGGTGCGCTTCGATGCTCCGTCGGCCGATGAGGTCGCAGCGCGGATTGAGGCGACCGGAGTCGGCGCTGCGACGGCGGTCGCGTGCGCGCGCCTGTCGCTCGGCGATGCGAGCCAAGCGATGGAGCTCGCCGCTGGGGAGGGAGCCGGCCTACGTTCGGCGGCAGAGGGCTTCGCCCGCGCGACCGTCGCCGGTGAGGCCGCGCGAACCCGTCCGTGGATCGAGTTGCTGAGCGCGGTCAGGGCCCGTGGAGAAGCAACGCGACAGGAGCTGGACGACCGGGCTCGCGATGAGCTCGAGCTCTACCCCAAGAAGGAACGTAAGCGGGTAGAGACCGAGTGGACCGATCGCATCCGGCGCTCGCGGCGACGCATCGAGACGCGCGCACTCGATCTGGGCCTTCAGCTCGTGACGCTGTGGTTCGAGGACCTGGTCTTCCTCGCATGGGGGGTGCGAGACCTGGTCCGGAACTCCGACCGCCTGGATGAGCTCGCGAGCGATACCGGCTCCGATCCGAGCCGGCTTCGGGAGGCGATCGACCTGGTGGAGGACACGCGGTTGCGCTTTCAGCTCAATGTGTCCGAAGATCTCGCGTGCGAGGCGCTCGCTTACCGGCTCGAGCGCTCGCTCGGATCGTGACCGCGACACAGCACGTTTATCTCAGGGCACCGATGCGGGCCGATCAGACCGAGTTCGTAGCGCTGATGCGCGCCAGTCGCTCGTTTCACCGTCCGTGGGCCACCGCGCCCACGGACGACGATCGCTTCGCGGCCTACCTGGCCGATGCGCGCCGCCCCGACTTCGAGGCGATGCTCGTATGTCGTCTCGACGATCAGGCGATCGTCGGGTTCTTCAACCTCTCGCAGATCGCGCGCGGGTATCTGCAGAGCGCCTATCTCGGGTACGCCGTCGGCAAGCCGTTCGCGCGCCGGGGGTACATGACCGCGGGAATCGGGCTGGTCCTCCGTCACGCGTTCACGACGCTCCGCCTGCATCGCATCGAGGCGAACATCCAGCCCGACAACCATGCCTCTATCTCGCTGGCCAGCGGTGCCGGCTTTCGCCGAGAGGGATTCTCGCCGCGGTACCTGAAGATCGGCGGGCGCTGGCGTGACCACGAGCGCTGGGCGATCCTCGCCGAGGACTGGCGGGCCGACGGAGACGGCACCCGCCCGCTCGGCGACTGACCCCGGTGGGTGGGGTTCTCTATGGGCGGATGGCGGTGTTTGTCGTGCATGCCTCCGTCAACCCTCTGCCCAGTGAGCCGGGGCGGGCGGCGACGACCTCCTCGCCCCAGCCGCGCGGGCTGAGCTAGGCTCCCATCAAGCAGGACCGTCGAGTCCAGCGAACGCCGACGTAGCTCAGCTGGTAGAGCACTTCACTCGTAATGAAGGGGTCCCCGGTTCGAGTCCGGGCGTCGGCTCTGAGGAATACCCCGCAGAAAAGGGTCTTCTCTTTGCTACTGATCGACATGCCGCGGGATGACCAACCGATCCCAACCAGCACGTCGACCGCCGTGACGTACTCGCGCTGGCCAACGCGGCCTCCGCGGCCCGAACCACGCGCCGCTCGAGCTCGCTCGGCGTAGCCGCCACGACTCAGACAACCGACACGGCAGAATCACCCAACGCAACGCAACGCGCGGCAGGCTCGAAGCCGGGCTAGCGCTTAGCTGGTTGGGTGAGCGCGCGTGGTTGGCTGTGGTGCTGCGCGGCTGGCGTGGAGCCGCTGATGGTCAGCGATGAGAACCCGAACGCGGTAACGAACAAGGCGATCGTGGCGGCGCGTAGGCGCTCGGGAGTGAGCCACGTCATGTGTTGGGCTTGGAGCCAGGAGCGCGCGCCGCTGGCTCCCGCTGCTGCTGCCATCACGCATCCCGCGCACATGGCCTGGAAGGTTAGCGCCGCTCGCGCCCGCCGGGGAGGGTTAGTCGCTGCAGTCTTCGCAATCGCCGTGGAGCACGATTTCGTGTTCGGCGACGCGCATCGGGACGCGACGTTCGAGGCTCTTGATTGCGGTCTCGAGGGCGGGGTCGGTGAAGGGGGTGACGGTGCCGCAGTTGTCGCAGACGAGGTGGTGGTGGTGTCCTTCGCCGGTGCGGAGCGGTTCGTAGCGGGCCATCGTCTGGCCGACTTGGAGCTTTTGGACGAGGTGGAGGCGTTCGAGTTCGTCGAGGATGCGGTAGATGCTGGCCCGGCCGATCGGTCGCGCGCGCTCGCGCAGCGCGTCTTCAATCTCGATTGCGGAGAGAGCGCAGGCCTGGGTGTCGAGCAGTTCGAGCAGCGCTTGGCGGGCGGCGCCGGTGTGGTGTTTGGACTGGGCAAGGACGTGTTGTGCGTGCTCGGCCCAGCTCTGGTTGGCTTTTCTGGCCATGGGTCTCAGTCTAATTCTCGGTTCCGTGGATCACGGTCTGAAGGCCGCGCGCGCGGGCGTGGCGTAGGTCGCTCGTGGCCAGAAACGCAAGCACGTAGATTCCGGTGGCCACGGCGATGATCGCCGAGCTCGGTGGTAGTTTCGGGATCAGGTAGCTGATCGTCAGCCCCGCCCAGGTGGAGAGCACCGCGATCGCGGCGGACAGTCCGAGCGCGTGGTAGGGGTTGGCGCTCAGTCGGTGCGCGGCGCCGGCGGGCGCGGCGAGCAGGCCGAGTAGCAGCAGCGCTCCGATCGCCTGGGTCGCTTCGGCGGTGGTGGCGCCGAGCAGCACGAGCAGCAGCAGTCCGAGCGCGCGGACCGGGACCCCGCGCGCGGCCGCGACGGCGTGGTCGATGCTGGCGAACAGCAACGGCCGGGCGATCGCGAGCAGCACCGCGATGATCCCGGCGGCGATCAGCGCAGCGATCACGGCGTCGGTGGCGCCCAGTCCGAAGATCGATCCGAATAGGGTGCGGGCTCCGAGCAGGCCGTTGCCGCCTCCGGATCCGGTGCTGAACAGGGCGAGAAAGTACACGCCGAGTCCGAGGATCGCGGCGAACGTGACCCCAATCGTGACGTCGTCGGCGCGCGAGCGGTCGCCGAGCGCGCCGAGTAGCAGCGCGATCGTGATCGTGGCGGCGAACAGGCCGACGCGGATGTCGATCCCGGCTGCCGCAGCGGCGAGTGCGCCGGTGAAGGCGACGTGGCTGAGCGCATCGCCGGCGAACACCTGGGCGCGGAGCACGACGAAATATCCGATCAGTCCGCTCGCGAGCGCGATCGCGGTCCCGGCCAGCCAGGCGTTGCGGACAAACTCCTGCGCGAACATCAGGCGGGCGCCTCGACGGCGCGCGAGTGGCCGCGCAGCAGGGTGGGATGATCGATCGCCGCGCGAGCGAGTCGGGCGACGAGATAGACGGAGAACGCGACCGCGGTGATGTAGAACCCGACGGGGTAGTTGTAGAAGTAGGCGAGCGCGAGCCCAACCCAGGTGATCGCGATGCCGAGCAGCACGGTCAAGGCGAGGCTTGCGCCGATCCGCGGGGTGATCAGCTGCGCGGTCGCGGCTGGTGCGACCAGCAGCGCGAAGACCAGCAGCGCGCCGGTGATCTGCGCGGTCGCCGCGACGGTCAGCCCGAGCGCGAGCATGAACGCGAGCGAGACCCAGCGGACTGGGACGCCGCTGGCGCGCGCGACCGGGTCGTCGACCGAGGCGAACAGCAACGGCCGGCCGACGACCGCGAAGAACCCCAATGCCGCGACGCAGACGATCGCGAGCGTGAGCACCTGCCCTCGGGTGATTCCGAGGAAGTCGCCGAACAGCAGGGTCTCATAGCTGGCGAGAACGCCCCGGTAGAGGCTGAGGAACAGGAACCCGCACGCCAGCCCGAACGCCTGGACCGTGCCGGTGAGCGCGGATTCCTCGCCGCGGTGGCGGCGTCTGCCGGCGGCGCCGATCACCAATGCGCAGGCGACGCAGAAGGTGTAGTAGCCGACGGCGGCGGACAGGCCGAGCAGCAGCGCGAACGTCGCCCCGGGGAAAGCCATCACCGACAGCGTGTGCCCCGCGAAGGTCTCGCCGCGCAAGACCATGAACCAGCCGACGACGCCCGCCATGACCGCCACGATTGTTCCGGCCTCGAGCGCGTTGACCATGAACGGGTAGGCGGTCAGCTGCCGAAAGTCCCAGATCAGATCAACCGACAGCGCAGCTGTCGGCAGGTGGCTAACCATGATCGTGGTGCTCGTGCCGGTCGCTGTGATGCGCGGGCGCCTCGGGAAGCCCGACGACGACGAGGCGCCCGTCCGCGGCCTTCAGCACCTCGATCGGAACCCCGTAAAGGCGGGTCAGCGTATCGGCGGTGATCACCTCGCTTGGCGTGCCGACTGCTGCGTGCCCGGCTCCGAAGTAGACGACGCGGTTGAGATAGGTCAGCAGCGGGTTGACATCATGGGCGACCAGCAGCACGGTCACGCGCTGCTCGCGGGAGATCCGCGCCAACAGCGCCGCCACCGCGGTCTGGTTCGGCAGGTCCAGGCTGTCCAGCGGCTCATCGAGGACCAACACCTTCGGGCGGCTGATCAGCGCCTGGGCGATCAGCAGCCGCTGCTGCTCCCCACCCGAGAGCCGGCCGATCGGACGGCTCGCGTACTCCCCGGCGCCGACAAGATCGATCACCTCCCCGACCCGCTCACGCCAGGCTCGCCCCAGCGGCAATCCCCAGCGGGCGCCGTCGAGCCCGAGCCTGACCAGGTCGATCCCACGGATCCTGATGCTCGCGTCGAAGTGGCGGCGCTGAGGCAGATAGCCGATCTGACCGCTGGCCTCGCCCGGCGCGCGACCCAACACAGATGCGCTGCCGGCGGTAAGCGGCAACTCGCCCAGCAGCACGCGCAGCAGGGTCGTCTTGCCTGAACCGTTCGGGCCGAGGATCGCGGCGAACTCGCCCTCCGCGATCGCGAAGTCGACATCGCTCCAGATCGTGTTGGCACCGATCCGCGCTTGGGCGTCCCGGAGCGTCACGACGGGCACCGAGGATGTCACCTGGCCGCCCGTTGGGTTCTGCGCCGCCGGCGAGGCGTCCGCGAGCGGCGGGGTGCTCATTTCCCAGTCGCCCGGTGAAGAGCCTGCTGGAGGCTCTGGAGCTGCGCCACTTGCCATTGCTCGAAGGTAGCCGAGGCCGGGGAGAGCGTCTCGGTGATCGTCGTGATCGGAATGTGCGCGGCGCGCGCGAGCTGATTGACGCGCTGCACGTCCGGGGTCGCGTTCTGGCTGTTATAGACCCACACCCTGATCAGGTGCCGTTGGGCCTGCGTGTCGACCGTCTGCTTATCGGCCGCGCTCACGTCGGTCCCCTCAGCGATCGCCTTCGCGAAGCTGTACGGCGTCAGCAACTTCAGACCCAGCGCCGCACCCAGCGGCTGAAAGATGCTCTCGCTGTAGCCCACCGGCACCCCGCCGTAGCGCGCCCGGATCGCCGCGATCAACCGGTCATACTCGCCCAGGCTTCGGGTCTCGAACCTGGCCCGCTGACGGTCGAAGTACGCGCTGTCCTTCGGGTCGAGCTGCTTGTAGTCGGCGACGATCCGATCGATCACCCGGCGCACCGCGGACGGCGAGTACCACTGATGCGGGTTATCGCCCTCCACCAGCCCGAGCAGATCGCCGACGTTGAGGACCTTCCGCGAGCTCGACGGGCTCGCGGCAATCAGCTTCGACGCCCACCTGTCATAGCCGATCCCGTTCACGATCGCCATCTGCGACCTCGCCAACGCGACCCCATCCGACGCCGTCGGCTCATACGAATGCGGATCGGTGTCCGGGTTCACGATGATGCTCTGCACCGACACCTTGCCGCCACCCAACTGGGCCGCGATACTCCCCCAGAAGTTCTCCGCGGCGACCACCTGCAACTTCCCCGACGACGAACCGCCCGGCGAACCAGCAACCCCCCCACCACACGACGCAAGCAGAACCGCGCAGCAGACAAACAGCGGCACGACACGCAACGGCACTCGAAGCACGACGCTCCCTCCTGCGATATCCGGGTTTGGCTGGGCGAGCGACGACCTCGCGAAACGCACCATACCACGGGAATGAGAGTTAGTCTCGTTCCTAGCTCCGGACCCGCAACCTAAGGTCGGGGCGGGCACCCCGCAAGGGTCGCCAATTTCCCCGCTGTTGGCGAACATCGCGCTGCACACGCTCGATCAGGGGTGGCAGGGCGGCGGACGCCGGCACGGGGAGCCGGTCAGATACGCGGACGACGGTGCGCCGAGAACGCGGAAGGAGGAGCTGGGTAGAAGCAGTGTCCGGCGGACGCGATGCTGCGCAAGAGATGAAGGAGCCGGACCGAGGGTTGGTTTGGTGGCCCTTCGCGGTCGCCCTGCAGGGGGAGGCCGCAAGCTACCGCGAGGTGCTCTGGTCAAGAGCCGGGGTGCTGAGCTTGCGGAAACGGCTCGCCATCGAGCGGGTCAGGTGTGGATCACGAAGGCGAGCGCAAGCGAACCACTGATGAGGCGTCGAAAGCGTATCGGTGACATCGAAACCGGGGTCGAGTCGTTGCTCCGGGATGAGTCTGGCGGGTGCCTGTCGATTGGCCAGGTGGTGTCCGGCGTGAAGGTGGCGCGAGCGTGGTCTGGGCTCTTGTGTGGAACTCGGGAACCTGTCGCCCCGACGGGAGGCTCGGCCAGTGGAGCAGTGCTGTCCTGCGGTCGAGCATTCCAGGCGAGAACCCCAAGCAGCGGGAACTGCGAGGGGGAGAGTAGTCGTGCGGGGCACAGGGGCGGACCGTCTCGTATTAGCGTTGAAGGCTCGGTAATCGGGCTGGAGCGAAGGGGACGGGTTGTCCTGGTGAGCTTGGCGGTCAACCGCGGTGACGTGGGATGAGCCGGGTGAGCGAACCGAAGTCGAAGTCGTTTGAGATCTCCAAGCGGGTCGTGTGGGACGCGTACCGGAGAGTCAAGGCGAACAAGGGTGCTGCCGGCGTGGATGAGCAGTCGATCGAGGAGTTCGAACAGGACCTTTCGGGGGATCTGTTCAAGCTCTGGAACCGGCTCTCGTCCGGGAGCTATTTCCCGCCGCCGGTACGTGCGGTCGCGATCCCGAAGCGGGACGGCAGCCAGAGGATTCTCGGGGTGCCGACCGTCGCTGACCGGATCGCGCAGACGGTCGTGCGCTCATATCTGGAGCCCGAGGTGGAGTCGGTGTTCCACCAGGATTCCTATGGGTATCGACCAGGGCGCTCCGCGCATCAAGCGCTGGGGGTCTGCCGAGAGCGGTGCTGGCGCAACGACTGGGTGCTCGATATGGACATCCGGAAGTTCTTCGACACCGTTCCGTGGGACCTCACGCTCCGAGCGGTCGCGCACCACACCGACCAGGCCTGGATCCTTCTCTATGTGGAGCGGTGGCTGAGAGCCCCGCTGCAACTGGAGGACGGCAGCCTGGTCGAACGGGATCGCGGCACCCCGCAAGGGTCTGCGATCTCGCCCCTGCTCGCCAACCTGTTCATGCACTACGCGTTCGACGCGTGGATGACTCGGGAGTTCCCGGCCGTCCCGTTCGAGCGCTATTGCGATGACATCATCGTCCACGCCCGGAGCGCGAGGCAGGCCCTGCAGCTGCGGGCCAAAGTCGCGTTGCGGCTGGCGGAGTGCGGGCTCCAGCTCAACGAGCAGAAGACCCGCATCGTGTACTGCAAGGACGACGACCGACGCGGCTCGCACGAGCACACGTCGTTCGATTTCCTCGGGTACACGTTCCGTCCGCGGCTGTCGAGGAGCCGGTTCGGGAAGCACTTCCTGAACTTCTCCCCGGCGGTCTCGGGTGAGGCGAAGACGCGGATGCGGCGCGAGATGCGCCGCTGGCGGGTGGCTTGCCGATCGGACAAGACCCTCACGGACCTGGCGCTGATGTTCAACCTTCAGCTCCAGGGCTGGATCAACTACTACGGACGCTTCTACAAGTCCATGTTGTATCCGGTGCTGCGCCACTTCAACGACACGCTCGTGAGGTGGGCGATGCGGAAATACAAACGACTGCGCCGCCACAAGAGCCGGGCACGCAGGTTTATCGCTGACGTCGCCCGACGTCAGCCGGGCCTGTTCGCGCACTGGCGCTGGGGGCTGCGCCCTGACGGCTGGACGATGGGAGCCGGATGAGCTGCGAGGTTCACGTCCGGTTCTGCGAGCGCCGGGAGGTGAAACTCCTCCCGGCGACTCACCTCGTCGTCCTGTGCGTCACCGGCGAGCAGGCCGAACAGGCCCGCGAGCTGGCGGCGGCGGTCCTGGACACACTCGGGCTGCGACGGCACCCCGAGAAGACCCGGACCGTGCACCTTCGCCATAGGTGCGCAGGGGTTCGAACCACAATCAGCAGCCCGTATCTACGGGAAACACCCTGCAATTGAGCCACTCGTAATGAAGGGGTCCCCGGTTCGAGTCCGGGCGTCGTCGTTGCACGAGAACTAATCAGTCGGCCCGGGCCGCCCTGCCCGATGGAGGCCTGGACTGTGCGGCCGGCGTGCGGTGCACTAGCTGACGTGCAGCGTGAACGGCACCGTAAGGACTCGTCCGTGCAGGTAGATGACAAGGAACAGACGCCAGGTTCCGGACTCGGGCAGGAGCACGCCGACTTTGAGCTTCCCGGGACCGGTCGAGCTACCGGTGACCTTCGTGCCTCCAAGTGCCGAGGTGCAGTAGATCGCGCCGGGACTGCAGACGTGGGTGTGGAAGTAGTCAAGCGAGCTCTGATGGATGAAGATCGCGTGGGCGAGCGCTCCGCGCCAGGTGGTGAACTCGGCCGGTTGTCCGTGCGGGTCGAGGACCTTGATGGTGAGGAAGGTGGCCTGGATGGCGTGGAGGTGTGGGGTGCCTTGGATCTGGAAGTGGTATCCGTCGACGACCTGGGTGGTGTTGAACCGCGGGATTCGCTGGGGCTCGTACGTGCCGCGGACGTTGACCGTGGCGAACAGCTGGAAGTTGTTCTGAGATTCGGGATTCTTGACCGGTAGGAAGGCGCTGACGACGATTCGATAGCGGCCGGGGGTGGGGAACACCACTGGTTGGGTGATGCGGCCGTCGGGCGCGATGTCGCTGTCGTCATATTGGAGGTGGCTGTCATCGCTGCGGACGATGATCAGGTCGACGCCGGCGTGCGGCTCGCAGCATTTGCGGTAGTCGGTGAGAGCCTTGCCGGATGGCTGCGTGATCGTGAACGAAAGCAGCGTTGGGTGTCCGGGGGTGGCGGGGCCGGAGGGCTGAAATCCGGACAGTGCATAGGTCTTCGCCGGCGCGATCTTGGGGATGCTGACCGCACCGGTCGAGCTCGAGCCGCAGCCGGCGAGCGCGAGAACGATCAGTGGCGCAGCGAGTACGGTGATGAGCGCCCGAGGGTCGGTCCGATGGTCTGGAAGCGAGGTCATGTCGTTGTGGGGGGTCGTGGAACAGATGTCATATTTCATCCAAGAACGCCTCGGATGAGCTGGATTGCGACGATGAGCGCGATGACGCCGGCTGCGAGCGCGACGATTGCTGCCAGCAGCAGCAGCCGAACATGCCTCGTGTGGGGTTCGGGATCGGTCATCCGTTGGCCTGGTCGACGATCAGCGCGGTGAACGGCGGCCCGCTCTTCGGTGTGACCTGGAATGAGAGTCCCCATTTGCCGACCATGACGAGGGCTGGGGCGGCGCGGGCGTATACGCCGGGCTGGGTCTCGGTGAGCTGGTATTCCTGTTGGGGCATTTGCATCTCCAGGTGGTTGAAGGCGAGGGTGACGTTCGCGCCGCGGACGGGCTGGCCGTTCTGGGTGATCCTCAGTGCGAACGAGTCGGGGGCGGCCGCTTTGTTGGGTGACACGAGGACCTGTAGGACGTAGTTGCCGCGTTTGATCGTCTGGGCGACCCGGCCGGGTCCGACGCGAGCGAGCGCGGAGTTCTGCAGCGCGAATGCGGGTGGCGGCGGCGCGAGACTCGAAAGCACGGCGGCGACGAACACGGCACCGGCGACCAGTACGGCCTCGGTGCTGACGAGCACGCGCAGCAGGCGAGCGGCGGGAGGGCCGAGCTCGGGCTGCCGGCGGGCGGCGACCAGGCGCGGCTTGGTGCGCAGCAGGTTGCCGGACGCGACGATCACCGCCGTGGTGAGGATTCCGATCTTGACGAGGATCGCAACGCCGTACCCGGTCTCCCATAACGCGTTGATCGCCGGCATGTGGAAGATCGTCGCGCCGGTCCCGGTTCCGAGCAGGACGAGCACCGAGACGAACGCAACGTTGGAGAACCTCGGCACGACGGTGGACAGAGCCCGGACGCGCGCGTCTGACCCGACTGCAAACCAGAGCACGAGCAGCCCGACGAGCCCTCCGAGCCACAGTGATCCGGAGACGAGGTGAAGCCAGTCGAACAGCAACGAGAACCCGCGCGGGGACTGCTGCGCCGCGTGCCCGGACGCCCCGGGGATGCTCAACGTTGCCGCGGCCGCGAGGACGGCGCCGGTCAGGGACACGAGCGCTGCGATCGAGCGTCCGGCGCGCTCGGGGCGGTCGAGCCACAGCGTGATCCACGAGGCCAGGCAGAACAGCGCGAAGCACAGTGTCATGTCGGCGTAGCCGCGCCCGAACGCGGTCACGCGGAACAGGGGCACCAGAGCGGTGAGGTCGAACACCGACCTGAGCGAGTCGTTGGCGGTCGCGAAATCCAGATAGACCGGAATCGCGACCACGCCGAGCACAGATGCGACCACGAACGCGATCGAGACTGCCCGCAGATTCGTTCCGGTGACGCGCCTGACCATTGGTCGTGCGATCGCGATCCGGAACGCGAACAGGCCGATCGCGATCATCACTGAGAGGAACATCGCCCAGCGGGCGATCAGTAGCTGCGGCGAGGTCGCGGTCGCGGAGATGCTCGGAACCCGGAACTGCGGCGCCGGACCCGGGTTCGGTCCGACCGCGTAGGTGAACGCGCCCTGAACGGGGTGCCCGTCGACCGAGATCGCCCGCCAGTAGATCAGATACCACCCCTGCGGCAAACGGGGTCGGAGCGGTACCACCAACGTGTCGGGATTCGCCGCCGAGCGAGTCGGCAGCCCGGTCGTCTCCTGCTGTCCGGCGGCGTTGGTGACCGAGATGATCGCGAACCGCGGCTCGACCGCCTCGTCATAGGTCAGCTGGATGTTCGGGGGCGGAGCGCCGAGCACGACGCTCGCCGCCGGCACGGTCTTGACCAGATACGCGTGGGCCGAGGCGACGCTCGGCGCCGCCAGCGACATCGCAGCGGCGAGTGCCACGACGATCCGCCCCCGATGACTCATGCGAGTTCCCTCTTCTTTTCCCCGCTCCCAGTCGTGGAGACGAGCGCGAAGCCGCCGGCGAGAAGTCCGAGCGCCCCGACGATCAGCGCGATGATCGTCAGCGTCGAGGTGCCGCCACCGCCGATCGAGCTCACCGCTTTGATCGTGGGTGCCGGAGCCTCGGAGGACTCCGGACCTGACCAGTTCACGATCGATCCGTCCGAGTAGGTCTGCTGCACCTGGAACGTGTAGGTCTGGGCCTTGGCGGGCTGGGCGAGGAACTGGAACAGCGAGTCCTCACCGGTTGGCGTGTGCCCACCGGTCCAGGTCACCCTGGTGATCACGGCGCTGTCGCCGGAGCCGGTCTGCTGGGTCTGCTGGTGCCACCCCGGCGGTGGTGGCACGAACGAGTCGATCCCGAACCCGTTCGGGACGGTCATCACGATCTTCGACGTCGTCAGCCCGCTCTTCTCGGTCGGGATCGCGAGGCTGTACAGCTGCAGCTCATTCGACAGCGACACCGCGGGGCTGACACGTGCATGTGCGGACGCGACCGCGGGAACGATCAACGCGATCGCAGCACCGGCGGCTACCGCGGACGCCGCAGATCGGCGCACGGCGGCGGATGGTCTCCTGCTCATTGGTCTTGATCTCCTTCGAGTTATGGATCGCCGGGCCCCACGCTCAGCGGCGACCGAAGATTCCGCCTGATGACGGCGTCTCTCGGACGGTCCGAGGGGCGATTCGATCCGGGTCTAGAAACCGAAGCGAGCAGCACTGGGCAGCCCGCGATAGCGGGCCGCCTGCTGCTCGAGCTCAGGCCGGAGGACCGCGACCAGACCAGCCGCCGACGAGCGGCGGCAGTGGGAGAAGGAGTACGTCGCCGGGTCGCGGGATCGCCGCTGCGCGACGTCGAGGTCGGAAGAGTTGCCCCGGACGCCGCCTGGCGACCTCATCCAGTACCCACCGGGCACCATGGAACAGGGTCGCCATCACGAGCCCGACGATCACGGCAGCCGGGATCGACCACCAGCCACCGTAGGCGAAGATCCCCGCAAGCCCGCCGGGATGGCCAGTCGCGAACAGTCCCTCGAGGAACTCCTGCGCTACGTAGATCGCAACCAGCGCCACGGCGCACAGCGCCCACAGCCCGGTCAGCGACAGCGCGTAGCGCGGTAGCGACCGCTGGCCGCCGAGCGCGCGCCCAGCCGCTCGCAAGAAGCCGCCGACGCTCAGCGCGATCAGCAGCACGATCCACGGCACGAACGAATGCAGATAGGAGTGGCCCGTCCGCTGAAGCTCGGCACCGGCACCGCCGCCGAACGCGAACAGGAACCGCAGCTGGTGAACCGCGAACGCAGCCGCCGGCAGGAGCGCAACCGGCCCCATACCCGCTATCCACGGACGGCGGCCTACGCGCATCTGTCCTCTGTCCGGTCGCTGTCGCTCATCGGCTGGCGACGCCCCGGCAAGGGCGCCAAAGGGGCGTAAATCATGTCACGCCCGGTCAGCCGGTGAGTGCATAGCTGCCGATGTCCTGGTCCAGTGTGCCCTGCGAGTCGTACTGTCCGGTGTGGACTAATACGACCTTCCCCGCCGAGTTGATGAAGATTGTCGTCGGCATGCCCTGGAGTACGGCCAGCGACTGCATGCTCGCAGTGGTTGTCTCGTAGCTTGGGTAGCCGACGGGGTGCTGGGCCAGGAACGATCGGGCATCGCCGGCCGAGTCGTTGGTGTTCGCACCGAGGAACGCGACCCGCTGACCGAAGCGAGCTGATGCGGAGGCGAACAGCCCGAATTCCGAGCGGCACGGCCCGCACCATGACGCCCACGCGTTGATCACGATCGGATGGCCTCGCAGCGCGCGGATTCTCGCGGTCAGCGCCGCCTGGGATCCGAGCAGCTCGTTTGCCTGCTGGTGCAAGGCCGCCAGCGCCGGTGGCGAGTTCGAAAGGCCGTTCGCGGCACCCGTTGCAGGCGTTCTGGGGGCGCGCGCGAGCGCGGCCCGCATGTAGCGGATCAGCACCTCGCGGGTGGGCCAGCCTGCGGCGGAGACCGACCGGTAGTAGAGGATCTGACCCGACCGAGAGATGAGCACGAACCACGGCACGCCGAGTACCTCGTACCCGTCAGCGACCCGACCGGTGGGGTCGATCGCGACCGGATAGGACAGTGGATGCGGAACGCTGCGGAGGAACTCGCCCAGTGTGCGCGACGATGGCTCGACGCTCCCCTCGTCAACCGCGGTCACCGGCGGCAGCCCCAGCCGGGCGGCCGCGGCGGCATAGGAGTTCAACGCGTCGAGCTGACCGGTGAGCGCGCTCGTCTCTCGATCCCAGGTCGCAAAGAACACGTACAGGCGCGCGGATCTGCCAGGACCGAGCTGGACAGACCCTCCACCTGCCCTCCTCAGCGCCACGGTCTGCGCGGGCGTGATCGGCGGTACCCGGGAATAGGACACCTCTGAGTTGACCCGAGGATGGCTCGGCAGCAGGCTCGACGCTTCGTGCGCGAGCAGCTGACCGAGCTGACCGATCGCCGAGTAGGACATCTGGGTGATGTAGACCCTCGCCTCGCGGCCCTTCGGGTCGATCACGAACAGCGCCGGGGTATGGGTGATCTGCCCGCGCTCGATCGCCGCCTGGACACCATATTGCTTCCACACCCGAGCTAGCTCCGGCCGAGATCCGGTGAGGAAGTGCCAGGCGTGCTGCATCCCGTGAAGCTCGGAGTAGGACCACACGTCCTCGAGCGAGGTCGCTGCCGGATTGGCGTCGATCCCGAGCAGCTGCACGCGTGAGCCCGCGGCGCCTAGCATCGCCTTGGCATCGAGCATCGCGCTGGTCGTCAGCGGGCACTCGGTGGTGCACTCGGAATCGTTGAATGCGAGGATCACCACCTTGCCACGGAACGAATGCAGTGACACGCGTTGGCCAAACTGATCTGAAAGCGTGAAGTCGGACGCCGCTCGCGACAGCGGCGTCCCCGGATCCAGGTATGGGTTGAAGGTCAGCGCGTCGCGCTGCGCTGTCCCGCCGCCCCGCGAGTGGGCCAGGACCAAGATCGGCGCCGTCACGAGCACTCCGAACAGCACCACCGCTGCCGGCAATAGGTACCTATGGTTGGTCGCCGACGCCCGCCCGGGCCTCTCTCGCGTCGTCGGCCGTCGGTGCGAACTGCCTCGCCGTCGCAGCGTCCAGCGGACCGCGACGCCAGCGAGGACGAGAGCAGCGAGCGCAAACGCGACGATCGCCACGCCGCTATCGGCTGCTCGGCCGGGGTTCGAGGCTCGCCCGCCCTGGGCCGCCGCGGCCCCGGGCGAGCTGGCCACGGGCTCACTCGCAACCGACGGGAGCTTGACGCCGTCCGCCTTCGCCAGCTGCTGAACCGCGGTCTGCGCCGCGCTGAGCAGACCGTTTCCGCCGCTCCCAATCGAGATCCTCGTGAGGAGCGCATATGCCGGTGCAGTGGAGTGCTTCGGCCAGCTGAACCCGATGCCGTTCGGCATCACCACCAGCAGCCGCTGTTTATACGCCAGCGACAGTTCGAGCCCGAGGAACTTCGCGTAGGCGCGCGGGTTGCGCCACAAGCTGGTGACCGCACCAAGATCGGTGGGGCTGGCGATGATCGCCACCCGCACGGGGAAGCCGGCGCGCGCGGCCGCCTTCAAGAGCGCGCTGAACCGGATCTGCTGTTGCACGGACAGCCCGGCCGAGCCCGTGAACAGATTCTGGTACACGAGCACGTCGCTGCCCGGATCCCCGTCAGCCCGCGCGGCCGGCGCCATCGACCCGCCCACCAGCACCGCCGCGAGGACGATCGCCATCGCCGCCCGAAGCGACCGCAACACACCGGCAGGTTCAGTCACGCTGACGAGGCTCCTCGCTCGCGCCCACGCAGCGGCCGGGCGCGCAGGCTCGCGGCCCACGCACCCGCGATCAACGCCGCACCAATCGCAAACACGATCCATGACACGGTGTCCGTCCCGCCAGAGCCCGCCCGCGGACTCTCAGTGGGAGCTGTAATCGTGGCCGGCAGGGGGTGACCTGCGGCCGCCGCGAGGCCCGTCACGGCGGTCGCCGCGACCGGCACGAGCCCGCCCTCCGGGGCGGCCGGGCGCGAGCGCGTGAGCACGGCCTGCTCGCCGGCGGTCGGCCGTCGACCGTCGTAAAGACCCATTCCGCGCGGCATCACGACCAGCACACGTGCATGCACGGCGAACGAGAGCTCTTGCCACAGAAAATGCGCATAGTTCTGCGGTTGGCGCCACAACGCCGTGACCGACCCGAGATCCGATGCAGACGCGATCAGCGCGACCCGGATCGGATAGCCCCGCCGGGCCGCGGCGGACAGCACGCTCGCGAGCCGAGCCTGCTCGCCGACGCTTGCGCCCGAGTCCGAAGGCACGAACGCGCTCCGCGAGGCGAGAACGTCACTCGCGGGGTCGCCATCCGCATGCGCCAAGGCGGGCCACGCGACAACCACCGATGCGAGCGACACAAGGCTCAGCACAATCTGGCCGCGTAGTCTCACTGACAGGTAATGGATGATCTCTAACAACACGTTCAGCCCGATGAGGACTCGGTCGATACCACCACCCGAACGCAAAGCTCGGTCGCACCCACTGTACGGCTCGCTGGCTCACATTGCGCTTGCGCTGCTGGCCACGATCTCTTTGATCGCCGCGCTACCTGAAACCGCGCTGGCGCACACCGGCTCGGTCCAGCCCGCGGCCACCGACTATCTGGCCAGGATCAGCCGCGTGCCCGCCGGCCTCGACGCGAAGATCGTCGACGGAGATCTGCGGCTCTGGCTGCGCGTGCCCGCGGGCGAGACCGCGATCGTGCGGGACTATCGTGGCGCGCCCTACTTGCGATTCGACCGCACAGGGGTGCAGGTGAACCACAACTCAGCGATGTACTACCTCAACCAGACACCGGTCGCCGAGACCCCACCGACGAACCTCACCGCATCGACCCCACCTGACTGGGCCTCCGCCGGCGGCTCGCACGAGTACAACTGGCACGACGGCCGACTCCACGCACTCGCAGCGATCGCGCTCGCGCCGGGAACCAGCTACGTCGGCACCTGGAGCATCCCAGTCATAATCGACGGGCGCCCAACCGCTATCTCCGGTGGCCTCTGGCACGCCAACCGCCCCACAATCGTCTGGTTCTGGCCGATCTTCGCGCTGTTCGCGTGTGTGATCGCAGCCACCCGACTCAGGCGCCCAAGCCTTGACGTACAGCTCGCGCGGGCCCTCGGCCTCACCGGGTTGGTCGCCCTCGGGGTGGCCGGTGTGGGCCGCGAGCTGCGCGGCCATCCCGACGTGTCCCCCACACAATATGTCGAGCTCGGGATCATCCTCGCATTCGTCATATGGGCCCTTTACCGGCTCCTCTTCCAACGGCACGGCTACTTCACCTACTTCATCATCTCGCTCGCCATGCTGTGGGAAGGCCTGAGCCTCATCGCGATCCTCCGTGACGGCTTCGTCCTCATCGACCTGCCCGCGTTCGTCGCGAGAACCGCCACCATGCTCTGCCTGGCCTGCGGCGCGGCGATCCTCGTCCCCACCATCCGCCTCGCCGACCTCCCAGAACGCACGACGGCGCGACGCCGACCAACCGCGACCCACGATCCCGACCCTGAAGATCTCGACGAAGCCTGGGGCATCGGCTAGACACGCCGGGATGTTGCTGCCGGCCACGGTCGCGCTGCTGGCGGGCTGCGGCGTCTCTTCCCATCCAGCTCCGACGACCGGAATCCCCCAGCAGCTCCTCCGCGAAGCCCGCCCGATAGGCGCCGGACCCCGCTTCCATCCGCCGGCAAGCGGTCCAATCAGCGGCCCCTGCCGTCCCACAATCGGAGCGCACTACGCCGTGCACGTCGAGGTCTTCGCGCAGAACCGGGTCGTGATCGTCCCCGCCGGCATTGGCACCCGGCCACCTCGCAGGCTGTCCGCAGGACGGATCACCAGGGCTCACTGCTACGGCGACCTGGTCACCCTCGACCCAACTGGAGTCGTGCTCGTGCGCATCGGACGGCGGCCGACGCTGTCAGAGCTCTTCCGCTCGTGGGGGCAGCCACTCTCGATCACACGACTCGCTTCCTTCCACGCCTCGCCGGGCGCGCGGGTGGCCGTATTCATCAACGGGCACCGCTCACCGCCTCGACCAGACCATGTGCCGCTCACCCCGAACGCCGAGATCGTGCTCGAGGTCGGACCACACGTCCCGCCGCACACGACCTACACGTTCCCTACGGGCACCTAACCGTCGTCCAAGACCGAGACTGTCCCCGAAACATGTCCCGAACCCAGCAATTCTGACCCGCCTTAGCTGCACTTAGCGACACTCAACCGCCCGTAACTACTCCAATTGCCCTGCAGATGAGGCACTCGTAATGAAGGGGTCCCCGGTTCGAGTCCGGGCGTCGGCTTAGGGGGAGTGGCAGGTAAGCGGCACTTTCTCTGGACAGGTCGCGTGGTGCCTCGGGGTCCGTTGACCTGGTCGCTGCGGCGGCGCAGATGATCCTGTTGGCGGACGCAGGCGGGAGGTTGGGTGATCTCATCCTTTTTGGCCGATGCACTGCCTCGCGCTGCGGCGTAGCCTGACGCCATGGAACTCAGCAACAGGGTGGACATATCAAGGCGTCCCACGGGCCGAGCCGCGATGCGCACTGCGGTCGCGACGGTATCCGTCGGCGCGCTGATCACGCTCGCCGGTTGTGGCAGCAGCAGCAAGCCGGCGTACTGCACTGATCGGACCAACCTCGAGAACTCGATCAAGGGCCTGACGAGCCTGAACGCCAGCAGCGTCAGCACTGGCGTCAGCGCGCTGAAGTCACAGGTCAAGACGATCGAGAGCGATGCCACGGCGGTTGTCAACGCTGCCAAGAGCGACTTCCCGAGTCAGACCAGCGCCGTCAAGACGTCGGTCGACGCGCTGCAGAGCGCCGTCACGGCGGTCCCATCAAGCCCTTCGGCGGCACAGGCCGCCGGAGTCGTAGCTGCTGCGGCCAGCGTTGTGAGCTCGGTCAACAGCTTCACGGACGCCACCAAGTCGAAGTGCAGCTGACACGTCAGTTCGCCACCAGGGGTCGGAGTGTTTGCCGGCTCGTTGGTCGGCATCCTTGTTTTAGCGTCGGCCTGCACGACCACGGCCCCGGGAAAGCAGTCCGATGACGAATGACCTCGACCGGGTGCACCGTGTGCCCTGAGGTGCTTTCGGTGCCGGAGCCGTGCAGCGAGAAGATGGTCAAGAGGCCGACGGTGATGCCGGGCCTCCCGGGTCGCCGTTACTCAGTCCGCTTCCCGGGCCGACGGGGCGCGACGTGGCGGGAATGAAACGGCCGAGGACCATCGAGCGCCGTATGAACCGGTTCCTACGCGAGCCGATTTCGGTGCGCAACGCCGCGAGCGTGATTGTGATGGGGACGTTCATCGTCGTGGTCGTCGGCGGGATCGCGATCAGGGCGATCGACCATCGCGAGTACTCGAGCATCTGGGAGGGCATGTGGTGGTCCCTGCAGACGGTCACGACGGTCGGGTACGGAGACGTGACGCCCAAAGACGCGGCCGGCAAGATCGTCGGCGCGGTCGTGATGCTCGAGGGGATAGCGTTTCTCGCAATCGTCACCGCAGCCATCACCTCTACGTTCGTGACACGCGCGCAGCGCGAGCAGAAATCCGGACAAGCGGCAGAGGAAACCGTCGCGGAAGCATCAGACGACGCTCAGCTCGAACAGATCGCCGCGAGGCTCGAGCGAGTCGAGTCGCTATTGCTGGAGCTCACGAGACGATGAGTCGCATAGCCACCGGGCCCCGATCCGCCATCACGCCGGCACAGACGTGAGTGCTGATCCTGGCGATCCACGCCTGCCGCCGTCAGCGGAAGCCAGCGACCTCGCGAAGGATGGAATGCCGCCGCCGGATGACACCTCGCCGGACAGCGCCCCGACGGGCTCGAAAAGCCGGATCAGGCACACCCTGTCGGAGGGGTGGCACCTTGCGGTGGTTGCCTACCGGGACCCCGAGCATGTCGCCGAACGGATCGCGCTGAACAGCACGCGCAGCCTCGGCGAGCCGTCGCTGGAGTGGGCTCACGGTGTCCGGGAGGAGCGTGAGGGTGTTCCGCGCGCGGTCATCGCCGAGCAGTTGCGCACTGATAGCGCGAAGGTCGCGGCCATCGACGGAGCGGTCGCCGGGACGCCGTTCCTGATCGCGCTGATCCCCGGCTACCTGCTGTACCTCAGGCAGGAGGCGCGGATGCTGCTGCGCACCGCAGCTCTGTACGGGCGTGACCCGCGGGAGCTCGAGACCGCGGCCGAGATGCTGGCGCTCCGCGGTATCCATCCAACGGTCGACGACGCCCGCACGGCCCTGCTCTCCGTGCGAGACGCACCACTGCCCGAGAAACCAGCCGCGCGGCGCCCATGGCGTACATGGGTCCGCAGCATCTACGTTCTGCTGATCTATGGCGGGTTCCTCTCCGCCCCCTCCGACAAGCAAGACGAAGGGGCCCACCCATGGGTGAAGACCGCGATCGGGGCCCTGTTCGGGCTGACGGTCTGGGTGGTCACGTGGGTGTTCCCGCTCAGCTTCATGATCGCCATGGCCTGGGGCTGCGACAGCAGCGCGCGAGCCCTCGGGCGGCGAGCGCTGATCTTCTACGACAGCGAGCCCGACAGCGCGCAAGCTGCGATCGCTGCTGCAAAACCTCAAAAGGACCCCGGACAGAACAAGCGCCGGATCCTGCGCACCACGCTGCTGGTTCTCTCCATCGCGATCCCGATCGCGTTCATCGCGTTCGTCGACCATGAGCGCCAGAGCACCGGCATCACCCCGCTAACCGCCGTCGGGGGCCTCGTTGCGCTCTCGCTCGTGATCGCGACCGCCGTCATCGCAACCCGTCGCTAAGCCCCCGCCGTCGAAATCACGGGAGCGATTCAGTGCCTGCACCCCACGCCATCTGCGCGGGGTGACTGTCCGCATCTGGTCCGCAAGAACTCGCCTACGGGAGAGGGTTTGTCAGAGGCCTGTTTGCGCTTTGATCTTGCCGGAGTTGACGGCCTCGCTGAGTTCTTGGTAGTCGTGTTCGTTTTGGTCGGCGTATGCCTTGGAGAATTCGACGATCGCGCGGTCGAAGGTGTCGCTGTTGCCGAGGTAGGAGGCGATCGCGATCCGGTCGCCGCTGCGGGCGTGCGCGCGCGCGAGCGTCCAGCCGCACAGCGTGCCGTAGGCGGCCATCGCCTTTGGGACCATCTGCTCGATCTCTGCGGAGCCTTTCCAGTCCTTGAGTTGGCGGGCGTAGAAGTCGCGGGGTTTGCCGTCGAGTCCGGAGTCGACGTGCAGCCAGCCGAGGAAGATGTCGCTGGTGGCTTGCATCAGCCGTTGTCCGACGACGACCCGTTCGCCGTGGTTGGTGAATTCGCTCGGGCCGAGAAACTCCTCCAGCACGGACGCCTCGGCCTCTTTCATCTGCAGGAACAGGGGGTCCTGGCCGTCGCGGCCGAACAGCAGCGCGATATAGGCGCGGGTGCCGACGCTCCCGACGCCGACCACCTTGCGCGCGAGGTCGCTCAGCTCGAACTGCTCGAGCAGTATCCGGCGGTCGAACTCGAGCGTCCCACGGTAGTCGCGCAGCAGCTGGTGAAGCGACTCGACGATCTGATCGCGCTCGTCGCCTTTCGCGAGCTGCTCGATCGGCACGATCAGCGGCGACTGATCGACGATCCGTGGCTTTCCGTCGACCATGTGGGTGAGCTTGGAGAACGCGGTCATGCTGTCCTTCGTGCGAGCCTTCGCGATCTGCTTGTCCGCTTTCTTGACCAGCTTCGGCTTGTACTGCGACCCGAACTCCTTCACCACGTTCTGGATATCGAGGTGGGAGTACCACAGCTCGAGGTTGTTCATCCCCGCGAACTCCGCCATCGCGGTGCGGTACCGGCCAACCGTGTCGAGCACGATCCGGTCCTGCTCCTTGGCCTTAAAACCGTTGGAACGAGCGGCGATCAGCATGCTCACCGCCAACCGCTTGACGTCCCACTCCCACGGCCCGGGGAGCGTCTCATCGAAATCGTTGACGTCGAACACCAGCGCCCGCTCCGGCGAGGCGAACACCCCGAAGTTCGACAGGTGCGCGTCCCCGCAGCACTGCACCGTCAACCCAGACCGCGGTGTCGCGGCGAGATCGTGGGCCATGATCGAAGCCGCGCCGCGATAGAACGTAAACGGAGAGACGAGCATCCGCCCGTAGCGGATCGGCACCAGTTCCGGCACTCGTGTCTTCGCCTGTCGCTCGAGCAGCTTGACCGGATCGGTGCGAGTCGGAAGTGCCTCGAACAACGCGTGGTCTGCGCGCGGGATCTCCTTGCGCGCCGCCTTACCACGCGCAACCCGCTCCGCCACCGACAAATGCGGAACCGCCGCGCTCGCCCTCTTCCCCGGCGCGGCTGTCCTGCGTCTCGCAGCGGTCTTCCGTTTGCTTGAAGTTGTGGTCGCCATCGCCGTTCGTTCCTTCCCTCGATCCGCTGTCGTGCCCGGGCGTTTCACAGCCACCGACAGTTCACAATTGGTGTTGCCTCAGGCTATGCCGAAGAGCCAGGCAGTGCATCAGCCAAAAAGGATGAGATCCCAGCGCTGCGCCGGCTCAGTGTGCGGGCCTCCTCGCCAGCGTCAGGCGGTGCTGGGTTGTGGTGCTTGCGGGACCGCTCTGGTGGTGCGCTTTCGCAGTCGGTCCGCCAGGAACAGGACGATCACGGCGATCCCTACGCCGGCGAGCGTGAACAGGATCCTGCGTCCCTCGTTGGCAAGGTTGGATGGGTGGGGCACGTCCATCGCGATAAGGAGGCCGGCGGCCACGGCTGCGGTGTACCAGGCGTAGTTGACGAAGCGAATCGACGCAGCCACCGCGAACAGAACGACGATGATCACCTCGAGGGCGGTTCTGTTATCGACGGCCAGCAGGACGAGGGCAGCTACCGCGGCGCCCAGTACCGTCCCGGCCACACGCTGTACGGAAAAAAAGGTGGATTGCTGCAGGTCGGGCTTCATGGCAATGATGGCGGCGATGGGCATCCAGTAGGCGTTGGGCAGCTGCAGCCCGAAGGCGATGGCGACGGCGATCGACACCGCGACGGCGCGGATCACCGCGAACAGGACTATTGGCCGGGTCAGCGGCCGCGGCGAAATATCCCCGGGGATCTCGGCGACAGGCTGCGGGGCCGCGACCCGCCCCCGCGCCAACCACATGATGAAGGTGTAAGCGACCCACACTGCCGACCCGATGAGCCACGCCAGCGCCTGCTTCCACGGTTCGGTATGGATCAGGCCGGAGCGGAAGGCGCGAGGATGGCCGAAGGCGATGAGCGTCGGCAGGCCGAGGACGAGGATGAACCAGATGTTGAGCAGATGGGCTGCAACGAATCTGTGCAAGCCGTATTTCACCGCGAGACCGCTCAGCAACGTGGCCACGAAAGCGGCCAGCACCACGAACCCCCACGGACCGCCCCCGATGCCGAACCCCAGGGCCGTCAGCAGCGCACCGCCCCCGGCCATCGCGGCCATCGCGAGCACCCGGGGAGCGTATTTCCCGCCGGGGTCGCTGATGGCCACGAACAGCGCCCCGAAGAGCGCACTAAGGAAGTATCTCCGCTCGTGCGGGAGCACGCCCACGATGATCATCAGCCCAAGCACGACCCCCAACACGGCGCCTCTGCGCAGGTTGAATCCCTGCCACTTGACTTCGAACAGTTTCTCTAGCTGAGTCATGCGGTTTCCCGTATGCGGGTTGCTGCTCCGGCTGCTGCGGAGGGAGCCGGGGCGCTCTAACACCACCCAAGACAAGGGCAATGCGAGAGCGCGCCGGCTGCAACGAGCGGCGGCTAGGCGGGTAGCGCGTTGAGTTCCTTCGCCAACTCCTTGCCGTCGGCGTCGATTTCCTTCTCTTGGGTCTTCTCCGCATGCGTGAGTGCCTTGTCGAGCTGCTCCTGAAGGCGCGACTCGCCGATCACGACCAGCGCAGCCTGACCGGTGTCTAGATAATCGCCGAGCTCTTTGGCATCGCTGCGCGACATGCCACCCATGGCATGCCCGATCCCGCCGCCCGCCGCGGCGCCGACGAGCGCCGAACCGAGGATCGCCGGCGGGAAGATGATCCCCACCAACGCGCCGACGGCGGCACCGGTCCAGGCGCCGTGCTGGGTCGGCTTCTCGTGCTTGGTGACGTGCACCTTGCCGTCGGCGTCCTTGTACACCAGCGCGACGTCATAGGTGCCGACCAGATCGGCCGAATGCAGGTCGAGCAGCGTGTCGTAATCGGCGTCGGCGTCGGCACGGTCCGCGTACACCGCTCCATACACAAACACAGGGTTGTCTTTACTCATCGTCCTGCTCCTTTTCCAGTTCAGTGGGTCGACGGCAGCGACAGCCATCTCGGCAGAAAGCGACGCCCCGCTCGGGCCTTCCCCGACGATGCGGCCACGGCCGCCTAGAACACGAGCCTACGGTCCGCAACCCCCACCCCGCATCGGCCAAAAAGGATGATCTGCGCGGGGAGGTCGCCGAGCATCGTGAGCACGCGGCAGCCGAACACGCGCAGCGTGACCGCTGGGACGCGATCGTTGAGGCGTTGGGGCTGTGGTGGCCCTCAGGCGGCCACATCCGGGGTATCGGCCGGCGGGCGACGCATGGCGGGCGCTTCACCCTCGGACGAACCCAACGCACCGCCTGACCCCTCAGCCAACGGCGATTCGCCATCGCGACGCCAGTCGAGATCTGGATCTGGGATCGTGACCTTGGCTTCTGTCGATTCGAGGCCGGCCTGCTCGATGACCTCGACGGCGTCGGATCGGCCTGTGACGCCGAGCTTGTCGTAGATCGAGGCGACGTGTGTCTTGACCGTAGTGCGTGCGAGCTGAAGACGATCGGCGATCTCCTGGAGCGAGAGATGCGTCCGCAGGAAAGCGACGAGTCGGAGCTCAGCGGGTGTGAGTCCGTAGTTCTGTCCCCGCCTTATCCGCGCTTCGAGACGCTGCAACCGGGCCGGAAGAGTTCCGGCATCGGGATATCCCTGTAATGCGTCGCCCGCAACCTGCGCGAGTTCGAGGGCGCCCTCACCGTCGCCGAGGTCGAGGCTGACGTCGGCGCAGCGCAGCGCGAGATCCGCGTCGAGCCATGGGCCCGCGCGGAGCAGTGGGCGGAGCCGCCGGACGTTCTCGAGCTGGCGTGCGGCCTCGGTCTGGTCACCGCGTTGGTTGTGCGCGAGCGCTCCTGCCGTGTGCGCGATGGCGCCATAAGTCGTGTCGTGGAGGTGCTGCTGAGCGACCAGCCAGCTCGCTTGGACCGCCCATCGCTGAACGTCTCGGCGATTTCCCAGCTCGCTGGCGGCAAAGACCAGATAGCCGAGAGCGAATACCCGCATGTGGGCGAGATCGGGTCGGTCTCTCGCAAGCGCGAGTGACTCCCGCAGGACGTAGATAGCCTCTTGCTGTCGGCCAAGGAGAAGGTACGCCGCACCCATGGCGCAACGGGAGCTGAGAGGACATTCGTTGCCCTTCCGCTTCTCGTACGCGTAGCCGAGCTCAGCGTCGCGCAGCATCTGCGGGATGCCGTCCGGAGCTATCGCGCTTCGGAGGCTCGCGACTGCCGAGCGAAGCGAAGATGCCCTGTCTGCGGGTTCGCCGCCGAGCGAACTCCGCTCGGCCGCCACCAAGAACTCCCTTGCCCGGGCCGCATCGCCGAGAAACCCGAAGGTCCACGCCGCCGCGATAGCCAGCTGCGGGTCTGACGCGATCTCCTCGTCGGTGCAGCGCTCGAGCCAGAGCCGCAGGGTCTCGATCTGCCCGCGGCTGGCAAACTCGTCCTGAGACGCAAGCGCGATTCGGCCGGCCTGAGCGAGATCGCCGGCCTGATATACGTAGGCGAACGCCTCGCCAGGCAATCCGTGGCGCTCGCACCAACGTGCCGCCCGTACCAGGTACACGTGGAGCAGTTCCGGGTCGCGCCGGTTGAACTCGGCACGGAGGAGATCGCCGAACAGATGGTGGTAGCGATACCACTGGCGGCGATCGTCGAGCGATACGACGAAGGCATTACAGCGCGCGAGCTCCTCAAGCGAACCAGCCGCGTCGCGTGTGCCGAGCACTGCATCGCACAACGGCGCTGTCATGTGATCGAGGATCGACGTCCCGAGCAGGAAACGCTTGAGATGCTCCGGCTGGCGCTCCAGCACCTCTTCCAGGAGGTACTCGGCGATGTGCTGCTGATCGCCGGACAGACCGGCAGCCCTCACGGCGGCATCGTCCCGGCCGCGCAGCGCCAGTGTGGCCAGCGCAACCGCGGCGGCCCAGCCCTCCGTCCGCTCACGCAGAGCACCGGCCGCTCCCGGCGACAACTCCAGCCCTCTGCTCGCGGCAACATCACCGGTCTCCATCGGATCCAAGGCAAGAACCTCGGTCCCGATCTCGAGGAGATCCCCACTCGCGCGGAGGCGGGCGAGCGGCACCCCCGGATCGCCCCGTGTGACCAACACCAACTGACACCCGGAGCGAACCTGGTCGAGGAGAAACGCGAGAATCGAGCGGCTCTTCTCAGCCGTTATGACATGCAGATCATCCAGCACCAGAACGAACGGGTCACGCTCACCCAGATCGGCCGCGAGGAGCGGAAGCGCGACCTCAGTGACCCTCGGCATCCTCCCTGACAACTCCTCGAGGAGCTCGCCGCAAACCGGTCCAGTGCGCTCAAGGGCCGCCACGACGTGAGCGAGCAGCACCACGGAGTCGTTGTCGCCGGGGCCGAGCGCCACCCACCCACTCGCCCTCGGATCCAGCTCACACCACTGCGCCACAAGCGTCGACTTCCCGTAACCGGCCGGCGCAGACACCAGCACCACCCGGCTGCGCTCCGCGCTCTTCTGCAACGCAGACAGCCGAGGTCGCGCCACCACCCAAGGCGAGCGGGTAGGAACTCGAGGCCTTGACTCCCGAAACCGCGGCCTGGTCCGGTGTGGGGCAACGCTAGTCATCGCGCCCTCCATGCCTCTCCCGTTGCGTTGCACCCCGGACCTCGGGGAAGGCCCGCGCCTCGCCAGTCTTAGGCGCCGAAATGACGACGCGGTGCCGGCGCATGGCCGGCCCGTGCACCATTTGGCGCTCAGCTTTCTTGAGGCCGAACGCGCGTATGGCCATCGCGCCACTCACCGCAGGGCGCCGCAGCGTAAACATCTCGGACAAGTCGGTAGCTCCGTCTGAGCGAACAAGATCGCATTACGTATCACTCAACAAAGCCGGTCGGCCGCATCAGGAGGTGCCACTTCTCGGTGCCCATTACATGGACAGCCCGACGGTACCCGGGCCTTATGAGCGTGGCATCCGGGAAAACCACGGACAACCCATCCGGCGAAAGCCGGGATGCCGACGGCGCGTTGTACGGGCTTGGAGGGCTGCGGCGTCGTCGGTCATGGGTTCGACTCGAGCGAGGGGGGCTTGGTCACCGCGATATCAGCCAGATTGGCCGATAACGAACCGCCCGCCCGCGACGTACCGTGACACCACCATCACCAGCCAGCCGAAGCCGCCGAACAAGAATAAGTCACGTAAGACTGTTTCGCTGACGCCTGCCGAGACACGCGTCCTGACGCTCCTTACCACGTATCAAACGCTCGCTGGCATTGGCGGCCAGCTGGGCATCGCCCGTCCCACCGTGAAGACGCACGTCCAGAACATCTACAAGAAGCTCGGGGCGACCAAGCGAGCCGAAGCAGTGAAGCTAGCTGAGAGTGCGGGCCTCCTGCCGGATGTGACCGCGCTGAACGATCCGCGTGGCGGGCAGGTCGACATCGAGCGGGAGACGGGCAAGCTCGACCGCTCATCGGTTGAGAGGGGTTGGGTGCGGAGATGAGTTCCCAGGCGCATGTTCAACCGTCCGTGGGGGCGGGGGCCGCGGCGAAGAGCGCGGGCGCTGCGAAGATCGCCTTGATCACGCTGGCGGCGGGGCAGTTCGTGATGGCGCTGGACACGACCGTCATGAATACGGCGATCGCGACGGTCGCGAAGGATGTGGGAACGACGGTGACCGGGATCCAGACCGCGATCACGCTGTACACGCTCGTGATGGCGTCGCTGATGATCACCGGCGGGAAGATCGGTCAGATGATCGGGCGCAAGCGTGCGTTTGCGATCGGATGCGTCATCTACGCCTGCGGCTCGTTGACCACCGCGCTTTCTCATAGCCTGGCGGTCCTGATGTTCGGCTGGTCGTTCCTTGAGGGCTTGGGGGCGGTGCTGATCATGCCGGCGATCGTGGCTCTGGTGGCGTCGAACTTCGCCAAGCCCGAGCGTCCCCGCGCCTACGGGCTGGTCGCCGCTTCTGCCGCGATCGCCGCGGCACTCGGGCCGCTGATCGGCGGCATCTTCACCACCTACGCGTCGTGGCGATGGGTGTTCGTCGGGGAGGTGCTGATCGTCCTCGTGATCCTCGTCATGGCTCGCCGCATGAACGACACGCCGGCGGAGGAAGGAGCCCGGCTGGACCTGGTTGGCACGGCTTTGTCCGCGCTCGGCCTCGGTGCGATTGTGTTTGGGATCCTGAAGTCGGGGACCTGGGGCTTCGTCAGACCGAAGCCTGACGCTCCGGAGTGGCTCGGGCTCTCCCCGGTGATCTGGCTGATCTTCGCAGGGGCCCTGGTGCTGGTCGGGTTCGTCTGGTGGGAAGGCCGGCGCATCAAGCGCGGCGAGGGGGTGCTCGTCGAACCCGCGATGCTGCGCAACCTCCAGTTGCGCAGCGGGGTCATGTCGTTTCTCTTCATGTTCCTGATCCAAGCCGGCATCTTCTTCACGGTCGCCCTGTTCCTGTCAGTCGCGCTCGGAATCTCGGCGGTCCAAACCGGCGTGCGGCTGCTGCCGCTCTCGCTCTCCCTGCTCGTGTTCGCCGTCGGCGTCCCCAAGCTGCGCCCGAACGCGAACCCGCGGCGAGTCGTCCGTGTCGGCTTCATGCTGCTGTTCGCGGGCCTCGTGCTGCTGGTCGCGTTGCTCGACGTCGGCGTGGGCCCGGAGATCGTGACCTGGCCGCTGCTGCTCGCCGGCGCCGGCCTCGGCGCGATGGCCTCGCAGCTCGGCAGCGTGACCGTCTCAGCGGAGCCTGACGAGAAGAGCGGTGAAGTCGGAGGGCTCCAGAACACCGGCACCCAGCTCGGCGCCTCGATTGGCACGGCGCTCGCCGGCGCGGTGCTCATCTCCGCGATGACAGCGTCGTTCTTCGCCGGCATCCAAAACAACCCCAACGTTCCCTCCAGTGTGGTCTCGAAGGCAAAGACGGAGCTTGCAAGCGGGGTGCCGTTCATGTCCGAGGCCGACGTCAAGGCCGCGCTGTCCAAGGCGAACGTGCCCTCCGCGACCGCCAACGAGATCATCAAGGTCAACAAGCAGAGCCAGATCGACGGGCTACGCACTTCGGAGGCCATCCTCGCACTCCTGGCGCTCATCGCCCTCCCGTTTACTCGAGGGATCCCGACCGTGCAACCCGGTGCACAGCCCAAGACCAAAGCATCCGAGTGATAGCTCCGCAGAGTTGCCGGCAACAACGCGTTGACGGTCAGCTGCTCGGCAGTGTGGCGGGCCCGCGCGTTCGGTGCTCGTGCATCGGTTTGCTCTCCATCTCGGGGGGGCGCTTGGCCGCGGCGGTTCGGTACCAGTCGGCGTAACGACTCACCAGCGGCGCCGCCGAGAGCCCGTGCACGAGCACCGAGAGGCCGACGGTCAGGTAGGTGGCCGCGACGATCGTTCCGGCGTGAGCGGGATGTGCGTCCTCGACCATCACGGCGAACACGATCGATGCGAGCCCGCGTGGACCGAACCAGCCCATGAACGCGACTGTCGGACGCAGTGCGTGGGTGCCCCAGAGAGAGATCGCCACGGGCAGCATCCGCACGATCGTCAAGCTGAGCACGGCATACAGCGCGATCTGCCAGCTCACGTGCTCGAACACCGGGCCGAGCAGCACGGCACCGAAGACGAGGAACGTGACGCTGTCGAGCGCTGCGCCGGTCTCCTCGGTGAAGCCCATCATTGACGCAAGGTTCTCGCGGGCGATCAGGCCGAACAGCGATCCTGCCACGAACGCGGCGATGAACCCCGACCCCCCCAGGTCGACCGCGATCCCATACGCGAGTACCGCCGCGGCCACCGGGATGATCTGCCGCCAGGCATCGTCGATCAGATGCCGTCCTTCGGCCGCGTTCACGACCACCGCGGCGAGGACGCCCGCCGCGACGCCGCCGAGCAGTCCGTAGCCGATCTCCTCGACCACCACGCGCAGCGGGTGGGACTCGCCGCCAGCGCCGGAGATGGTGGCCAGCGCGATCAACAACAGGGGAACGCAGATCCCGTCGTTGAGGCCGCTCTCGACGTTAAGCGACTGACGCACAACCTGCGGAAGTCTTGGGTCCGTGACGACCGCGCTGCCAAGCCCGGCGTCGGTCGGCGCGAGGATCACCCCAAGGATCAACGCTTCGCTGAGCGAGAACGACCCAAACAGAAGCACCGCGACCAGCCCTCCGAGCACGACCGTCAGTGGCAGACCCACGCCAAGCAGGCGTACCGGCATCGAAGCCTCGCGCCGCAGCGCCCGCAGATCCACGCGCGAGGAATCTGAGAACAGCACCACCGCGAGCGTCGCCTCGGCCAACGTCCGCACGGTCGAACTCGTGGGACGCACCGAAAGGTCATCAAGCACCAGCGGCCCCACGAGCACACCGATCGCGGTCACGACCATCGCCGGGGTGACCGGCGTGCTCGACAGACGCCGCGACACTGCCGCTACGAGTAGCAGTGTGAGACCGACAATCGCGAGCCCGGAATTCACCGCTCGTCCTTGTGGGCGGAGGTTCGTCGATGCGACATGCGATGTTTTGCAGCCGACAGGCCTCGAGGCACGGAAGGCTCCATTTCTGTCGATCACGATTTGACGCGCCGATTCCCCAGCGGAGACCCAGCAGCGCATTTCATGCCCGGGGAGAGTCGCAGGCGGCAGCGGCGAGCTACATCAGCCAAAGGGGATGATTCGTTCGCGGGAGCCGGATCGCGTCAGCCGGTCGGCTTCGCACGGGTGCCGCTTGCCGCGCCGGATGCGCCTCGGCGTCCGGCTGTTCGTGGATGTCGCGGCCGCGCAGCTCACCCTTTTTGGCCGATGCGGGGCGGCGGGCGCGGATGCGAGCAGGTCGCGCCCTTGTCCGGGTGCCTGTGGCGTTGGTCGCGGCCATCGCTGTCGTCGCGGTAGCCGGTTGCGGAAGCAGCAAGCCGGCTTACTGCTCGGACCGCACCAATCTCGAGAACTCGATCAAGAATCTGCCGAGTGCCGCCTCCAGTAGCGGTATCAGCGGTCTCACCTCGCAGGTGAGCACGATTCAGAGCGACGCGACATCGCTTGTGAGCTCTGCCAAGAGCGACTTCCCGACTCAGACGAGTGCCGTCAAGTCGTCGGTCGACGCGCTCACGACCGCGGTCAAGGCGCTCCCGTCGAGTCCGTCGGCGGCGCAGATCGCCGCGGTCGCGGCCGATGGAGCGAGCGTCGTGAGCTCGGTCAACAGCTTCGTCAGCGACAGCAAATCGAAGTGCAGCTGAGGCCGGAGGAAGGGCATGAAACCGACGACTGCGTACAGAATTGCCAGCCAGAACCATGAAGGCCAGCGCAACCGCTTCGGCGATCGCGTAATCGATCATGTCGAGCGGGTCGCGGCCGCTGTCCCCCCCGACGCTCGCCCCACCGCCCTGCTTCATGACCTGCTCGAGCTCTGTCCCACCCTGCGCTGCGTGGTGCGGGGCAAGAGCATCACCCGGACCGAACTGGAAGCCTTGGAGCTTCTGACGCACGCTCCGGACGAGCCCTGCGAGGTGTACGTGCGCCGGATCGCGGACGCGAAGGGGCCGGCAGGAAGGCTCGCGCGGGTCGTCAAGCTCGCTGACCTCGAGGACAATCTCGCCCCCCCGGCGATCCCCGCCGACGCTCCCCCGTACGCGTGGGCGCGCAAGCAACTGCTCGTCGCTCTCGAGCAGGCGGTGAAGGCTGCACCGGCGCCTCGGACGCGGACAAGCCGCCGGGCGGCGCAGCGCCGCGGCATAGCGTGAGCTCGCCGAGGCAAGGTGGGTAGCCGTTGGGACGCGGGTCGGACCGAGGCGTCGGCGCGTGGCTGCCCGATGACGCGCGCGGCGCGCCCCCGTCATCTTGCAATTCCGGGGGCTAGTTCGCCTCCGCGACGAGCCTCCGTTCCTGGCTCTGCGAATCAGCCATATCGGCCGATGATTCCCACGAACTTGCAAGTACGTTGACCCGAGAGTCAGTGTGTGCCGGCCCGCCCTGCAACACGAGACGGGCAAGCATGAGAAGGCCACTCAGCACGGCGCCCGGGGAGGCATCGCTGTCGGAGCGCTCGTCGGCGTTCACCGGACCGCCGTCAGCATGAAGAACGACTGGTCCATCGTCTTCTGAGGTTCCCCACGCGCGAAGGTGACTACCGAGTGCTTACTGCCTTCCCTGCCGCAAGAGGTCGAGCAGCTCGTCGATGCTCCCGAGGTGTTCGGTCTGACCGATCGCGAATCGGTCACCGTGCAGAGCGAACGAGTATTGGCCGATCGAGGCGCCCCAACCGTTGACCGGCTGCCAGGTCTCTGGCACAGGGCTAACGCGGCTCATCGCTAGCGCCATCGTTTTGAGCATCATCTGGATCGTCGCGCAGAAGAAGCTCATCATCTCGAACACCTGTGGCTCCTCGATGAACAGGCTGGTGCTCTTGTGTTCGGCGACGCCCCAGTCCGGTCCGAATCTGCCCGCGACGAGTACACCCTTGCGTGAGACCAAGTCGTCAAACTCGCCCATGTCTGAGCGCTCCTTTCAACGGTTGCGAACACAGCACGTCCGCGAGCTATCGGCGGTCAGAGCTCGCCCAGGGGCGGCAATCAGTGCGCCGGTCGGGAACCCACCGTAGAGCCGTTCGCCAGTCGCTCATCACTCGAACGGGATGATTGCTGGTCAAGCAGCGCGGCGGATACTCCGTGCATGCCGAATGGCGGGCCGATCGGATCGTGGCGATGATCGCTCTGTTCAACTCGTTGCCGGTGGCGACGCTGACCCAGTCGCGCACGCTGTTTGAGCTGGGGTTGGTGGCTGTGCTGGCGGCGGCGGCGCCGCTGATCGGCCAGGTCCTCCGGCTGCCGTCGATCCTGGTGCTGCTCACGCTGGGGTTCGGCGCCGGCGCGATCGGCGCGCTAGACCCCAACGCCCTGCTGGGCCAGGAACTGATCTCCGCCATCGTTTCGGTCGCCGTCGGGATCATTCTCTTCGATGCCGGGCTCGGTCTGAAACTCGGCGCGCTAGCCGGCGCCGTGGCCCGCGTCTACCGGCGGCTGGTGAGCGTCGGGATTCTCGTCACCTGGGGGGTTGGGACGCTCGCTGCGTACCTGCTGTTTGATCTTTCCTTTGAGGTCGCGCTCGTGCTCGGTGCCGTGCTTGTCGTCTCTGGCCCGACGGTGGTCGGGCCGTTGCTCGATTTCATTCGCCCGTCGAAGACGGTCGGTCAAGTCCTGAAGTGGGAGGGGACGTTGGCCGACCCGATCGGCGCGACGCTTGGTGTGGTCGTGTTCAACGCGGTGGTCGCCGGGCATGCCAAGGCTGGCCAGGAAATCTTCCAGTTTCTCCTCGCCGTCGGGATCGGCGCTGGCTTCGGCGTCGCCGGGGCGGTACTGGTGCTGGCCTGGGTGCACTGGTTCAAGCCGAATCAGTCGCAGGCAGTGCCGGGGACGTTGATGTTCGTCGTCGCGATGGTCGTCGGCGCCGATCTGCTCCGCGATGACACGGGCCTGATCACCGGTCTGGTGATCGGCGCGATTCTCGTCAACCGCCCGCCTCGCGGGACCGAACCCAAGGGACTGGCGATCCAGCGGGCAAAGCTCCTCGGCGCGTGGCGGGACCGAATCGCAACTCTGTCGACGTTTCTCATCGGGATGCTGTTCATCATCCCCTCCGCCCGCGTGACCCCCCACCAGATCGCCCAGATCGGTTGGGTCAGCGTCGCCTTCATTGCAGTGCTTGTGCTTCTCGGCCGGCCGCTCGCGGTGGCGCTGTCGACTCTCGGCTCCTCGCTCAAGTGGCGCGAGCGGGCGTTCATCGCCTGGATGGCGCCCCGCGGGATTGTCGCGGCCGCGACCTCGTCGACGTTCGCGCTCGGCCTGAGCCAGGCCGGCATCGGCGGTGGGGCGCAGAACCTGATCCCGATCACGTTCATCGTGATCGTCGCGACCGCCCTCATCTACGGGCTCAGCGGGGGTCCGGTGGCTCGCGCGCTCGGGGTCGCGAGCATCGGCCCGGGCGGGGTTCTTGTTGTCGGCTCAACCCCGGTCGGGCGCGCGATCGGGCGTGCTCTCCAGAACCGGGGACTGACCGTGCTGTTGTGGACCGGCAACGACGAGCGCGCGCGTGCAGCCAAGGCAGACGGGCTCACTCTGTACCGAGGCGATCCCACCGAGGACGCCACCGCGGGTATTCCGTCCGATCTCGACGGGCTCGACTGCGCGCTCGCCGTCGGCGACGATGAAGCGCTCAATGCGATGATCGCGACCGACCTATCCGATGACCTCGGGCGCGGCCACGTCTTCCAGCTACCGGTCGCCCCGGGGCGGGCAGCGGACTTCTACACCAGGGTGCCGGTGCTGTTCGATGACTCCGCCACCCACGACGAGCTCCTGGCCCGGATCAAGGCCCGCGGCGAGATCGTCGTCGCCGAGCCGCCGGCGGGTTCGAACGGTGAAACGGACATCCGCGCTCGCCTCGGCCGCGACCGGGATGCCGATGTTCGTCAACACTCCCGGGAAGGACCTGCACGTCCTCACCACCGGCGACCGACCGCCGCTCGAGCCAGGGCAAGAACTCATCGGCCTGATCAAGCGCAGCTGAACACATCCGCTGATGAGGTCGCGCAGCTTGTGGGCTCCTCGCGTTCAGGTCGAACGCGCCGTTCCACCCAGAGTGGAACGACAGAATGGAACCACGGACCTGAGTATCTAAGAGTTGTGGGGCGGCGCCTCGGCATCCCCGCGGTGGTCGCGCTGCGACCGGCGCCACGGCCAGACGCCGTCGATCTCCACCAGAGGGAGAAGAACGCGCGGAGGTAGGCGGACAGCCACACCATCGCACACCCCCGCGCGGCCGAGCATCGTCCACATCGGGTGATCTGCCCGAAAGCCCAGCCCGCCCACGTGGCGTAGGACGCGAAGCCAAACGCGGCTCGGGTCATCGACGGCAACGGCTCGTCCACGCCGGTCATGGTGGCGGCTGTCCGACCCGGCCGCCCGTCGGGGTGAGGCAAGACCTTCTTCATGTCTCAGCCCCGCAGCCTTGATGGTGCCCCGGGTTGACCTGTTGGAGCGGGTTGTCACCTACGCAAGCGTGCCGCTTTCCGTATACGAGCGGACCCTCAGTCGTTGGTAATCCGGTCTACCACGGCCGGAGTCTGGCGGCCAAGCGTCTGGCCGCGAACTCGTTCTGCGTCACTTGCTGGCATCCCCCCGACGGTCTTCGACCCCACGGGTGTGAACAATTTGTGACATGTAGCTCGGGATTGCACCCTGTAAACGCAATCGAGCGGCGGGCAGCGGTTCGCGTCCAGATGGTCGACGTGGAGCCAGCGACTGTCAGTCCCCAGTGGCCGGCGTTGTGCTGGGCGCGGCGGGCTTGCGCGCGCGGTTCGCCAGGGCCATGAGCGTGCCTGTGCCCGACACGGCGAGGTAGGCGGTGAGCACGGCGATGGCGACCGGCGCGATCTGCAGGGTGCCGATCTGGGTCGTCAGCGCGCCGAGCAGGATCAGCGAGAACGGGGCTGCGACGAGCGATCCGGGAAGGGCGGCGAACATCGCTGTGAACGCGAGTCCTTCCGGCAGCCCCGGGATCAGAACATGCGCGGTGACCCCGGCTGTGCCGCCGATGAACAGCATCACGAGGAACGGACCGCCGATGAAGCCGGTGGCCTCACACAGCGCGAACACGAGGATCTTCGCGAACACGACGGCGATCAGCAGGCCGGCGCCGAGTGCAGCCCCGTCGTGGATCACGGTCGTAAGCTGATCGGTTCCGGTGAACAGTGTCAGCGGCAGCGCCACGCCGACCAGCCCGAACGCGATCCCGCCGATCGTCGAGCGCAGGATCGTCCGCTTGGCGAACCCGGCGGTGAGCGTCGTCATCAGTCCGATCGCGACGACGGTGATTAGGGCAAGCGCTCCGGCGACGAGGCCTAGGGGAATGGCCGCGAGCAGCTGCCAGTCCTTGTACTTGTACGACGGCAGCGCGTAGATCCCCACGAAGGTCGACCCTGCGATCGGGAAGTACACGGCGAAGGCGACCGACGAAGACAACAGGCATGCGACCAGCGTGTCTGCAGCCCGAGCTGCCTTTACTCGGGCAACCTCGAGCACGAGAATCGTGGCCAGCAGCGGAGATGACAACAGGCCCCCGTACGCTCCCGACATCCCGCTGAGCGCGTTCGTCGCGCGCGTTTCCTCACTGAGCTTCTGCCGCTCTGAGATCCAGGTTCCGAGCCCGCCGCCCATCTTTCCCAGGGCGTCCTCGGGCCCGAGGCTCGCCCCACCCGCCAGCGACACCACCGAGACCGCAACCGCCTTGAGGACCGTGGAAGGCTCGACCCGTTGAGTCTTCAGTTCCTCGACCGTGCCCGGCAGCTTGAGCGGGACCCGAAGGAAGCGCCGCAAGACGCCGACGAGTACACCCGCCCCGGCAGTCACCGCCACCCACCAGAGACTCCCGTCAAACCAGCCCGGGTTCTTAGGGAGCGTGAACCACAGCTTCGTGCCGCCCTTGACCAACGCCAGGAACGCCAGGGCCGCGAACGCGAGCACGACCCCGAACAACGCCGCATATCGCATGATGACCCAGAACCCGGGTGACCGCGTCAAAGCCCCGAAGTCCGGACCGGATGGCGGCGTTTCGCCCGGACCGGGCTGCGGCTGCCCGCTCACGAGCGAGCCGTCGGCAGGCGGACCATGCGTTGTCGGCTGGCGATCGGGAATTGCGGGCTCGCTACCCACATGATCGTCGGAATCAGCCGGGCGCTCATAACGACCGTCGCCGGCTTGAGGACTCAGCGTTGTGTCCTTCAAGCACTTGCGCCACCACGAGGCCAGGATAAATCAGACTGTTCAAGCATGCGGGAACACGTTCGACCTGTTGTTCCTCGTTCTGGGGACCCGATGCGGCCCTCACATCGCCTGGGCGGTGCGAGGGCCGCCAACTAGGACGAAGCGCTGCTAGGCGGGTAGCGCGTTGAGTTCCTTCGCGAGTGCCTTGCCGTCGGCTTCGACTTCGCGCTCCTCGCTCTTCTCTGCACGTGTGAGCGCCTTGTCGAGCTGCTCCTGGACGCGCGACTTGCCGATCACGACCAGCCCAGCCTCACCCGAATTGAGGTAGTCGCCGAGCTCTTTGGCGTCGCTGCGCGACATGCCGCCCATGGCATGCCCGATCCCGCCGCCCGCGGCGGCGCCGATGACCGCTCCGGCGATGATCGACGGTGGGAAAATAATCCCCACGAGCGCGCCGACGGCGGCTCCGGTCCACGCACCGTGCTGGGTGGGCTTCTCGTGCTTCGTCACGTGCACCTTGCCCTCGTCGTCCTTGTACACCAACGCGACGTCATAGCTCCCCACCAGATCGTCGGCGTGCAGGTCAAGCAGCGTGTCGTAATCGGCATCGGCGTCGGCACGATCGGCGTAAACCGCCGCGTAGACAAACACTTGGTCATCACTCATCGTTTTGCTCCTCTCTGTTGTTCGGTCGCAGCCACGGCGGCAAACATCTGTCGTTGGCACACCGCACTACGCTGGCGTTCCTGGCGTTGCTGCCGAAGCGACCAGCGCAACCCAGCCTACGGTCGGCGACCCCAGCCCGCATCGACCAAATGGGATGAGCTGCGCGCTACGACTGAGACCCGCTATTGCAGCGGCGAGCCGGACCCAAACCGTGGGGGGACTCGCCGTGCAACGGCGGCCATTGGCCCAGCCCCGGCGCGCCGTCGCCTTGACCGGGGCTCGACCGCGACGCAAACCGACCGCGCACGAGCACCGGAAGCCCGCAAACCAGCTCGATCTCGACATCGCGGCCGCTACTGGCCAGCACTCAAGTCGTCTTGGGACTGCGCACGAAGTTTCCGATCAGCAGCCCGATCACGGTGACCAAATAGAGCTGTCCGGTGAGCATCTCGATGACGGCGAGGGCGTGGCCGACTGGAGTCGCGGCCGAGAAGTCGCCGAAGCCGGTTGTCGTCAGTACGGTGAAGCTGAAGTAGACCCGATCTCCTTCGGTGCCGCTCGTGTGCTGGGCGAAGTACAGCGTCGAGTCGACCTGGGCAATGAAGCTGATGATCGCAGCGAACACGAGGCCGATTGAGAGGTAGATGGCCAGGGCGCCGGCCACCGCCTGGAGGGTGACACCGCGCTCGCGCATTAGCCGCAGGAGGCCCCTGACGATCACCACGGGGACGGCCGCCGTGACAATTGCGCTCACCACAGAACTCAGTTGGACCGAAATGATCCCGCTCCAGACGCCGGCGATGACGAGGACCATCGCGACGCCCACGCCGATCGCCGTGCGGTATCGGAGTTCCTTGCGCGTGCGTCCCGTGGCGATCGCAACGACGAGCGCTACGCCTTCGATCGCGAGCGCGACGGCACGAGACCAGTCCGCGGTCGGTGCCGCGATCACGAACACGACGAGCGCCACGGTTAGAAGGAAGACGACTCCGTAGCGGAATGGCTCAGGACGGTTGGCAGCGGGCTCGCCGCCGCCGACGGCGGCAAGGTTCTCGGTAGTCAAGACAACCTCCTCGGGCAGGTTTGAATGCACGAGTGTGATGCTCTTCGGCTCGCAGATGCGGGTGACCGCCGCTTGGTCGATGTCGGCGGACTGGCCCGTCGTCGCGTTCGATGTCCAGGCCGCCGGTCTAATGAAGACCGTACCGCGGCTCGATGGCGGCGGCCACGGGCCCGCCGTCGGTCGACCAACGGCCGCTCGCCGCGCAGCACTGGGGCCACGAAGGCAGCAGCCGTCGCTCTGGTTGACTCCGCGACCCTCACGGCCCAGACACGATTCCACCTCTTGGCTGATGCCAGCCAGCCTAGCCCGCGCTGAAGTGTGGTCATGAGCGCGTGGGCCGCCCGGGCCATAAGACTGCGCTCGAAATCCAATCCCGACTGACCAGGGGACTAGCGACGGTCCCCGGTGCTCACGCAAAGGTGGTTAACAACATGACTTTTCTGTGGATTATCTTGGCCATCATCTACGTGGCCTGCTGGCTCTATTTCTGGCTGACAACGTTCCGCAAAGGGCACTACTGGCTGTTCTGGATCGGATTCTTCTTCCCGATCCTGTGGATCGTCGGCGCGCTGATCGCCCCGACTCCGCGCGCCGCAGGGATGGCATAGGCGCCACCGCAAACACCAACGACAGCCGGCTCGCCAGGAGCGAGCGCACTTTTGGCGCCGAAGGGCGAACCGAACCGCGGCGGATGCCGAGCCCCGTGGCTCGCGGCTGGCCAGGAACACCGCGGCTTCGCCACCCGCCGACGGGCCGGCTAGAGCTCGTCGAGCGTGGGCGGCGGCCCAACGATGTCGCAGCCGTAGCCCGCGAACAGGCGGACCATCTCGTCCATTGGCGGCAGCACCGCGTCGGACGGGGGCGCGTCGCCGGTGACCGGGACTCCGCAGTCGACGAACACCTGCTCGACCCCAGCGGGGCTGATCGTGGTCAGGAAGCGCGCGCTCTCGGAGCGGACAATGTGGGCGTGGGCGACGCCTCGGGCGGCGAAGCAGTAGTCACCTGGATGCAGGTCGATCCGCTCGTCGCCGACGAACACTGTCATCTCGCCCTCGAGGACGTAGAACGTCTCGTCCTCGTTGTGGTGAAGGTGGCGGGGAGTCGCGTCCCCGCGCGGGCCGGCGACCTCGATCTGCGCGAACGCGTTGCCGGTCTCGGCGCCGCCTGCCTTGACGGTCATCCGGCCGGACTTCCACCAGACGTCGGCGAGACCCTCGCCGGATGCGACGCGGTAGGGCTTGGTGATTGGCTCGATGGACATGGCACTCCTTCGGTTGAGAATCGCTGTCTCGTCACCGTAGGCATGCCGGCCCCGCGTGTCTCCTAGAAGTTCGCTACGCGTTCCTTGGCCAACCTGATGATTTCCTTACGCGTCGCCGGAGGGCTCGTGAGCGGCGCGCATCAGACCCGCCGTGGGCACCTCGCTGAGGGTGAGCGGCGCGCCGACATGGAGCGCCAGCCGACCCCGGCTGACGCGGTCGAGTCCGATCCCACACTCGAGTACTGCCAGACGCCTGCGAAGCACGAGTAGACGCGCTTCGAGGTTGTCGTTGCCGGGCGGCAACCCCAGGCCTTCGTCGAGCCGTAGCTCCCGGTTGGTGAACGCGACGCGGTCGTCGGCGTTGTGCTCGCGCAGCAGCTTCCAGAGGATCCGGCCCGGAACACCCTTCACCACGTAGGCGCCGTCGACGAAGACGCTGTCATCCGCCTGGTAGTAGGTGACCGCCAGCGGCTCTCCACCCTTCGTCCTCGCCGGCGCCGGCTCGGGCGGCGCGCTCTCGCCGCGATCCGCCTGCAGCACCGCTAGGGCCCCCGCGAGGTGTCCGCCGAGGATCCGCAGCAGACGCTCGTTCCCCGGCCCGAAATCGCCCGCCCGCTCGCTCTCAAGGTACAGCACCCCTGTCAGCTCGCCGTGCGCGAGCAGCGGAACGGCGGCAGCACTGTCAACGTGCTCCAGACCGGGCAGCTCGATCTCGACGGCGGAAGGCTCGCCGCCGCTGCGGCGGATGCTGTCCTGGATCGCGGCGTTCATCGAGCGGCTGCGCGTCACGCTCGGGACGCAGACGACCCTTCGCCGCTGCGCAGCGATCCCCATCGGCCCGTAGCCGATCGGAACCTCCGCCCCTACCCCGGGTGACACGTAGCCGTTGCTCGCGACGGCGAACAGCCGATCGCCGCGCTCATCAGCGGTCAGGAGCACCGAATAGCCGAAGCCGAACAGGTCATCAAGGGCCTCGAGCCCCACGCGTACCGCTTCGGCGTACTCGACGCAGACCGACAGCCGGCGGATGAACTCGTCAAGCAACGGGAGCATGTCGCGATCGGCAGGCCGCTCCCTCGCGATCGGGGCACTGGCGCCGAAGGGCTCGCACGCGAGCACGCCGTGGATATCGACGCCCCGTAGACGGAAGACACCGGTCATCCCGGTCATCGACGCGATCGCATCGAGGTTCGCCGCGACCGCGTCGAAAATCGGGCCCTCGCTCTCAGTGCGGAGGTAGTGCAGATCGAGCGCGAACTGATCGCCGTTGGAAGGACTGACCACGATCACCTGCGCCTGCGGGTTCTCGTCGAGGTTGATGCGAGACTTGTTCATGAACTGGCGCGTCAACGCCACACGCTCTGAGTCGACGTAGTGGACGATCGACACGATGTTCGCGTTTGGCACTCCATCTGCCGAGCAGGTTGTCACCCACGAGGGGATCACCCCCTGAAAGCAGGGCATGATCGACTCAAGCGAAACCGAGAGCGCGCTCACAGGCGGCGCCCGGCCGTCGGCCCCGGGGTCTGGTCATACCCCTCATCGATCGAGACGCTGACAAGGACCAAGGAGGAGCGGTCGACCATACGCTCAGCGATTGCCGGCGGGACACCGATCCGCTCGCACTCAGCCCTGAACTCACCGACGTGCCGCTCCACCCGCTCCAGATCGTCAGGCCCCGGCTCGCCCAGAACCACCGCGACACCCTTAAGTTGGACAGCCTTGGCGATCGTCGGCGGGCAGAACCCGAGGGCGACCGCCCCATTCACCTCCAGATTCGCCCGCGTCGCGGAACCCTCCGGGGCCGAGACGCACAGCAACAATGACCGATGATCCGCCGACACCTGCGGCCCCCACGCACGGGTGAACGCCGGCCGCACGGTCTCGTCGCGGGTCGCGACCCCGACCGCGACACCGCTGTGAACAAACCCGACGACCTCTGGCGTAAGAACCGGCGCTGACTCCGAGAGCTCCACCGCCAAAAGCTACACCCCCTAACGACCGCCGCGCGAGCCGGGCAAGAGTGACCCGATCGTAACCGGATCGGTCGGACAGCACCAGCCCGACCAACAGCAGCCCGAGACTGTCCCGAGATATGTCCCGAACTCGGCAATTCTGACCTGCTCTAACTGCACTCAGACGCACTGAAACGCCCGTAGCTACCGCAAATGCCCTGCAAATGAGGCACTCGTAATGAAGGGGTCCCCGGTTCGAGTCCGGGCGTCGGCTTAGGGAAATTCCTGGCCTGTGGCGACGAGCAGGGCAGAGACAGCTTCGATACGTCGGAGCCACTTCCGTCGTTCCGCGGGTTCGCGACCGCCGGGCGGCCGACCGCGAGCGTCGTCGAGCAGTTGGCCCTGATGACCCCAAGCATCGAAACGCCTGGTTCACGACCGGGTTACACACGCGCCGACCTCGTCCGGAACGATGCGGCCCGGGTCCGGTCCAGGTCTCTCGCACAAAGGCGGTAGCTGATGCTCGGATCCCGAAGGGCGAATCGCGCTGAGGTAGGTTTGGAAGTCACAGACGACGCCGACGGGTCTCGAGAGTCCGTCCCGGGGTCTTCGGCGGGGCCGTTCGGACGATCGAGCAGATCCTCGGGGCGCAGCCGCTGAACGAGAAGGTCGCTGCTGCCACGCCGATGCACGACGCCTTCACGACCAGGCCCGATTACACGCCCTTCAACGCGGTCCCGAACCAGGTCCCGCTCACCGAGGGCATCGCCACCCCGCCGGCCTGTGGTCTGGACACCTTGGGCCAGACCGGGGCCGCGGCGACGGCGCTGAACAGGGAGGAGGCTCGGAAGACCACGGTGCCCGCGAACAAGCGGGCCATCGCCGCTGCCTGGCGGACCTGGCTCGCCAACCAGCACCTCACCGGCAACGGTGCGGTCCCCGACTACGCGAACCCGGAGCAGATGAACCGGTACACGTGGTACCGGGCCCACGGGTGGAAGGTGCCCTACCCGGGTGATTCGAAGTTCTACGGTCCAGCGCAGGTTCCGGGCGGCTACATCCCGAGCCCGGACGCGCGCTGAGGAGTCTCCGGATACGCGCCGAACAGCATGCGCACGGTGACAGCCCGCCGGAGGAATCCGGCGGGCTGTCACCTGTTCTGTAAGTCACCGGTTGCCGCCGTGCCAGCAAGATCGCGGCGCGCGAAATTCCGGCCGGATAGACAGGAGACGTTTTGTCATTGACCAATTCAGCGGGCCGCCCATCGGTTCCACTGGCCAAGATCGTCTGGACGCCGCAGGCACCATCCGAAGATCGGGGGCCTGAAAGGCTTGCCGTTCGGGCGCGCGGGATCAGCAAATCGTTCGGCGAGGTCGTCGCCCTTGACGGCGTCGACCTCGACGTCGCGAGAGGCCAGGTGCATGGTCTGGTCGGACCGAACGGTGCCGGGAAGACGACACTGCTAGGCCTGTTCCTCGGGCTAGCTGAGGCCGACGGCGGCGAGCTGGAGATTCTCGGCAGTCCGGTGGACGTGACGGGTGCCGGCAGGATCAAGGCCGTTGGCCGGTTCGTCGAGCACCAGCAGCCGAGGTCTCGTCAGCAGCGCGGCGGCAAGCCCGAGACGCTGTCGCATGCCGAGTGAGAAGCCGCGAACGCGGTCCTCGGCAACGTCCGTGAGCCCGACCTGCTCCAGCGCGTCGCTGATGCCCTCGGAGCCGTCGCCCCGCAAGCGAGCCAGCGCGGCGAGGTTCTGCCACGCCGTGAGCGAGGGATACAGCCCCGGTCCATCCACGAACCCCGCGACCCCGTCGGGAACTGCGAGCGTCCGGCGCACCGGACCTCCTGCGACAAGGGCGGCTCCCTCGTCGAGGATGTTGGACCGGGCAACGACTGGCGGTGTGTCGTAACGTGGCGCCTTCCCGGCGCGACGGCGATCGGCTCGGCCATCTATCAGCTCGACGTCCACCCAGACGGCCGGTACGTCGCCGACGGGGACGGACCAACGGAAGTCAACGGCTTCTTCCAGGTGCGCACCGCGACGGGTGATGCACCAAATCCCCTTTGGCAGTTCGACGGGTCCGTCGATCTGTTAACCCGCGTACCGCCCAGTTAGGGTCGGGTCGCTGGGCGCTGATCGCCAAGGCCACAATCGACGTAGCGGGCGAACTGCGAGCGGGCGAGTACCTGGGGTCAGGCCGCGGATGACGGCGGGCCGTGCGCGTCACCGGTCGTGGCAAGCCGCCGACCTATCTTCCACGGTCATCCCAGTAGCGCATCAGCGCGGCCCAGTTGCGCTGGGGTCGCGTCCTAACGGCGGGTCAGGCGTCGAATGCACTGGGCGGAGCCAGTCCCCTTTGGATCACCAACTGCCTGCCGCACCGCTCGCACAGCAACTCGACTTCTTGCGGCTCCTCGCCCTGCTTCGACGAGTCCGGTCGGGGGTTTCGAATTCCTCTCAGTTACGGCGACAGCGCGTTAGGGTTCAGGAGCGCGAGTTGGGGCTCGCTGATATCTTTCCGGCGGCCGTTTTCGTCATGGATGTTCGAGGAGGGAAGCAGTTGAGGGGTCGTCTGCTGCACTTAGGGGTGAGTATTTGGCGGGTTCGGTTGCTGGTGCTGGCAGGCGCGGGTGCGCTGGTCGTGCTGCTTGCGGGGTTCGGCGGCGCAACGTCGGCTCGCCTGGCGCGTGTGTCGGCCGCGAACGCGCGGTTCGTCGGCGCGCCGTGCCCGGCGGGAGTGCCGGCGAATGTCAAGAACCCCCGCTGCGGCTATCTGGTGGTGCCCGAGAATCGCGCTCGGTCAGCTGGGCGCAAGATCCGCCTGGCCGTGTTGAGAATCCCGGCGGTTTCCCACCATCCCTCGGCGGTGCCGCTGGTCTACCTCAACGGCGGTCCCGGTTCGGACGCGATCGCCTTCGCTGCAGAGCTCGTCGATGCGGGCCTCAACCACAACCGCGAGTTGATCGTGCTGGCCCAGCGGGGCACGTACGGGTCAAAGCCATTACTCCCCTGCCGCTCGCTCGATGACTTCCGCGCCAACCTCGACCGTCGGCTTGACGCGCGGTCCACCGGTCGGGGGCTGGCCGCTGCCGCCGCGCGGTGCCGCGCCCAGCTGCGTGCGCGGGGCGTCGACCTGGCAGCGTTCAACACCACCGAGAACGCGGCGGACGTGGCCGATCTGCGGCGGGTGCTGGGGATCAGGAGCTGGGATGTGTTCGCGCACTCCTACGGGACCGAACTCGGCCTGACCTACTTGCGGCTCTATCCGCAGGGCATCCGTTCGGTCGTGCTGGATGGAACGGTCCCACCGTCAGTGGCGTCGCTCGGGTGGACGTGGTCGAGCTTCCGGGAGTCGTTCGACAATCTCTTCGGGGCCTGCCGGGCACAGAAGGCGTGTCGCGCGCGCTATCCACACATCGCCCAGACGTACGTGCGCCTGGTCAATCGCCTCGAGGCCCACCCGTTGAGAACCTCGGTGTGGGTCCCTGGCTTGAAGCGACGCATCAAGGTGATGCTCGACGGCGGCGTGCTCGTCAACTGGCTTACGCGGCAGTCGCACTTCCCGACCACCGTCCCGCTCGAGATCGACGAGCTCGCGCACGGGCATCCGCAGCGGATCGCCCTCGAGTGGGCCGAGGCGCGGGCAATTCCGCCGGCGCATCGCGGGATCTTCGGGTACGGCTTGACATACGGTGTGTGGTGCAGCGAGTGGATCCCTTACGAGTCCTCCCGCCAGGAGCTGCGCCTGGCCAAGCGGGCGTTTCCGGGCTTCCCACGGTCCGTGCTCGTGCAGGCGCCGCAGCTCACGTGGCTGCCGACGATCTGCCGTAGCTGGAAGGTGCCCAAGGCGCCGAGGTCAATTCGCAACGTCACCCGCAGCAAGATCCCGACCCTCGCGATAACGGGCACCTTCGACGCTCAGACCGGCGCCCAATGGGGCGCCTACGCGGCGAGGACGCTTTCGAACTCGACCGTCGTCGAGCTGCCGGGCGTCGCGCATGGAGCAGTGGCGAATCCCTGTGGCGCCAACGTGATCAACTCGTTCTACAACAACCTGCACCACCCCGATACGAGCTGCGTCCGCTCAATACACCCACCAAAGTTCGTCATCGGGCCACCCCGATAGGCGCCCCGCTTCCACGCCCAAGGAAGGGAGCCCTGATGCTGACCAAGATCCGCCTCGTCTTGCTCGCCGTCCTCCTCGTGATGGTCGGAACGCTGGCCAGTGCCACGGTCGAAGCGGCGCCGGCCGCCAGCTCCAACCCGTGCGTTCTCCCGCGGCTCACCGGTACGCCGCTAGCCGTCGTCAGGCAGCTTCTCCCGCTGTTGGGGTGCCGGCTCGGAACCATCGCCCGTCAACCCTCGATCTCAATCAACAAGGACGCCGTGATCGCAACCCGGCCAGCCGCGGGCAGGTATCAACAGAACCGGGTCGTAGATCTCGTGGCGTCCGGCGGGACGGCGTCCGGAGAGCCGTCGAGTACCACCAGCGGTCGCGGGACCAACGACGATCCCTACACCGGATCATGCAAAGAGGTAGACGGCGACTGCCGGGTGACCTTCAGCAGCCGCCGCCTTCTAGGCATCTTCGATAGCGAGTACGTGCCCGCTTACCGCTGTCCCGCCGGCGACCCGTGGCTCCTCAAGAAGACTGTCACTCAGGGACGCATCGTGCCGCCGGGAGTCCTGATCGAAGCCGCCGCAGACGTGGGGGTCAATATCACCGGCGTGTCCAAGCGCGAAGGCAAGACTGAGAAGCGCGGCCACAAGGTGTACGCGTTCGATTACGCGACCGGGACGCTGACCGGCTTCCCACACTCCAGCGTGACCAACTGGGGGTTTGGCGTGAATGACTACCGAGTCTCGATCTACTGTACCGGCGACCTGAAGAAGGCTAATTTGGCGGACGTTCGCGGGTGAGTCATTTCATCGGGCCGGGCCGTGAGCGCACATCGTTCGGCGCATGCACACACCTCGTAGCATCGCTGGTCCGCAGGAGGGGTTATCTGGGCAACGTCGTAGAGAGGATCGGTCCCAAGCACCTTGTCAGGGGGAAGATATGAGGGAAATGCGATTCATACCGACCATCCGCCCGAAGACGGTTGCTCTCACAGCTGCCATCTTTGGAACCGTCGCGTGCGCTGCATTTGCGGCTGCCGCGCACGCGTATCTCTACTACAGGTACGGGGGGTCGATCGAACGCATCGCGCTGAATGGAAGAGGCGGGCGATCGAAACTCATCGCCGATGCCGGAGGACTCGCGCACTGCGGCCTCACAGCCACCGAGTCCCACATTTACTGGGCGAACAACAACGACATCGGGCGTGCTGACATCGACGGGTCTCACGTCGAGCGCAACTGGATCCGACTGCACAGCGCCGTGTGTGGCATCGCCCTCAACGCCAAACATGTCTACTGGATCACTGACAACGGGGACGTCGGACGGGCGGATGTGAGCGGCGCGAACGTCGACGAGAAGTTCATCAAGACCAGTCGGCGGGCGCTCGCCACAGTTGCGGTGAGCAGTTCCTTCATCTTTTGGATCGATCGCGAAGGGATCGGTCGCGCGGATCTCGACGGCAAAGACATCAAACAGGACTTCGTCCCCGCGGATTTCGCGACGTCACTTGCGATCGAAGGCAAGTATCTGTACTGGAACAACTTGGGTGCCCTCTTCGAAGGCACGACGATCGGCCGCGCCAAACTGGACGGGTCTGCCGTCAACCAGAAATTCATCGACCTGACCCCCGTCGATCGGCATCCGTGTGGCCTGGCCGTTGTTGACGAGCGGATGTTTTTTGCCAACTGGCGCCCCGGCAACGGTGACAGGGACTTCTCAATCAACTTCACCGGTCTCAGCTCAAACGACGTGGAGCTGACGCATTTCGGTCACCAGTTCCCGTGCCCCTCGGCGCTCGCGGCTAACCCCGAGGGACCGAGCGCGCTGTCAAGATGATCGAGCACGACGAGCGACTGTCAGTACGGAAACGGCAACCGAAGCGCGGCTATACCGCTGTCGTGCCCCACCTCGCCACACCCCTGGCTCCTCTCACCAGTACGAAGACTCGACGCCCGGCCGCATGACGCCGCAAGCGGGCGCAACGGACTCTGCGCGCCGTAAAGCTTGGCGTGGAAGTAGCGGCGCGGCAGAGGGCTTGTTTGGTTGACAGATTCACCAGGACTCGGAGCTCCACGAGTGAATCGTGCGTTCCAGCGGTCAAAGCCGTGGCCTGAGCACGGGAATCCGGGGCGGGCGGTGGATCTCGTGGCCGCGTTGGACCGGGAGGAGCTGCCTCGGCCGGCGCGGGAGATGGCCGCCTGAGCGGCGTTGGGGCCACCAATCTTGTCGGCGTGCCCGCGGCCGAGTTTGTGCGCCGTCACAGCACCGGGGCTTGCCGGCCGCGGAGCGCGACGTGCGCGGAGCGACCCAGAATTGGCATGAGGAGGAGGTCGCCGGTCGCCCATCCGGCGGTCCTCGGCGCGGCCGCCGGGGCCGGAAGGCTCCCGCGGGACCTTGTCTCCGCCTCGCTGGCGAGGGCCGCCGCGCCGCGCGACCGGGCCTTGGTAGGACTGGATAGGATCGCTGCCGTGGGCGCTCTACCCGTAGTGCGGGCACGAAGAGGAGATCGGGCGAGGGCCATCTCGACCATCGTCTCGGCCTTTGTCCGCGATCCGGTGGAGCGCTGGTTGTTTCCCGATCCCGAGCAATACGAGACGCGGTTTGCCGAGTTTGTCGCCGCGTTCGCCGGGGAGGCGTTTGAGCGCCAGACAGTCTGGCGACTCGGAGGCTTTCGGGCCGTGGCACTCTGGCTCGCGCCCGGCGTGACCGCCGACGAGGCGGCGATCGTGGCGGTGCTCACCGAGGCTGTCGCACCGGAGAAGCATGACGACATGTTCTCGGTGCTTGAGCTGATGGACCAAGCCCAGCCCGAGTTTGCGCACTGGTACCTGCCCTGGCTTGGGGTTGAGCCTGGCGCGCAGGGCTCCGGCCTTGGTGGCCAGTTGCTCGAACATGGTCTGCGGATCGTTGACGAGGGCCATCTGCCCGCCTACCTCGAGACCCCGAATCCGCGCACGGTGCGCTTCTATGAGCGGCACGGATTCGAGGTCTCTGCCGAGTCGCAGGCCGGTGCGTGTCCGCCGGTGATCTCCATGCTGAGGGGTGCGCGCTAGATCGCATGTACGGCACCGGGTGCGAGTCGCGTGACGTCAGCAACGTCCTCTCGGGCTTGTGGCACGGCCGGCAGCAGCGCGATCTCACCGCCTTGCCTCGAACACGAGGTTGAAAGGCGTCTCCGCGACGCGGCGAAAGCCCGTGCAACCCCCCATCTCGACGACGTTCCTGATCTGGGCCTCCCCGGCTTGTGCACCGAGCGCGAGCCCAACGTCCTGCGAGAGCGATGCTGGGGTGCAGAGGAGCGTTGAGAACGCGTAGTAGGCGCGCCCGACGGGGTTAAGGTTGTCCTCGACGCGGTCGCCGGCGTTCGGCTCGACGATCATCCAGCTACCGTCGGGTCTCAGTGTCGAATGGACGTGGCGGGCGGCGCCGACGGGATCGCCCATGTCGTGCAGACAGTCGAACATCGTGACGAGGTCGTAGTCCGTGCCCGAGTAGGAGGCTGCGGGCGCACGCTCGAAGCTGACCCGGTCGGCCACTCCCGCCTCCTGGGCTCGCCGGCGCGCCGTGTCGATCGAGCCGTCGTGGTAGTCGGAGCCGACGAACCTCGAGTTCGGGAACGCCTGCGCGATCAGGATCGTCGAGGCGCCATGGCCGCAGCCGACGTCCGCGACGAGCGCACCGCGCTCGAGCTTTGCGACGATGGCGTCGAGCGCGGGCAGCCAGTCGGCGATCAGATGTGCGTTGTAGCCGGGCCGGAAGAAGCGCTCGCACCCCTCGTGGACGTCATGCGCGTGCTCGTGCCAGCCGAACCCCTCGCCGCCGGCGTCGAAACGGGCGAAGAGCCGTTGCACCTCGGCCCACGCCGCGGCTTGGTCCCCGGACGGGGTTTGCCCGGCGAAGACTGCCATCTTCGCCGCGACACCCTCGCCGCCGTAGACGGGGAGCGGCTCGGTCCAGAGGTCGAGCACGTCGACCTCCACGGTTGTATCGGACCGCCGGTAGGCGTCCAGAAACTCGTCTGCGATCGCGCGCGACTCCGACTGCCCGCCGCGTGGCGATGAGATCACGTACAGCAGCTTGTTCATCAGATGCTCCTGTTGAGAGGTTGAATGTCATACATCGCCATCCAGCTTGAGGACGCAGCTCGCGTCTGTCCAAGACCGATCCGATCTGTCGAGATACGCGGCGCGTAGGATCGCCGCACGGGCTGCCCGAGCTGCGACTCATCCGGTACTTCGTCGCCGTCGCCGAGGAGGGCAATGTCACGCGCGCGGCCGAGCGCCTGCACATGGCCCAGCCGCCGCTCAGCGCGGCGCTTCGCCAACTCGAGCGGCAGCTTGGAGTTGCGCTGCTGGACCGGAGCTCCAGGCAGGTGCGGTTGACAGCCGCAGGGGAGCAGCTGCTCGAGCGTGGCCGCGAGCTCCTGGCCCACGCCGACACGGTCGTCCGCGACGTGCAGGCCGTCGAGCGGTCACCGAGCGGACTACTGCGCGGCGGCCTGAGTCCGGCGGGGCGCTTCGGCCTCGTGCCGGACTTGCTCGAGCGCTGGTCGACTGCCGCGCCCGGGGTCATGCTGCACACCAGCGAGGACACAACCGGCGCGCTCCTGCGCGACGTCCGCCAGGGGCGCCTCGACCTCGCGGTCGTCTTCTGCCCGTGCGACGTCAACGGGCTGGCGTCCACGACCCTGCGCGACGAGCCGGCGGTCGTGCACGTCCGCGACGACCACCCGCTGGCCGGCCGCGCGCATGTCGCACTCGACGAACTGGCCGGAGAGACGCTGCTGGTGGCCGGCGGCAGGACAGTCCGGGCTACACCGCCGCGGTGGTCGCGGCCTGTCGAGCTGCCGGCTTCGAGCCCCGCACCCGGCCCGACCCCTACCCCGACCTCGGCACGCAAGCCATCTGCGAAGGCCTCGGCATCGTGCTCTACGTCCGAACCGCCTTCGGCCCGCAGCTCGAGGGATCGGTCCTGGTTCCCCTCGAGCCGGCGGTCACGTTCCCACGTCAAACCGCCGTCAAACTCTGTGCGATGAGCGTCGAGAGACGGCCTGTCCGTTCTTGGCCGCTAGACGGCCAGAAGCTCAGTCCGCGAACCTGATGATCTCGTCCCTGAAGCACTCAGGCGCCTCGGCGGCGATGAAGTGGCCGGAGTCGGGCACGATCACCAGTTCTGCGCCGGGCACGGCATCTACGATCAGTCGCCCCTGCGTCGGCCCGCAAATCATGTCAAGGGCGCCAACCAGGACCAGCGTCGGGCATTGGATCCTGGTGAGCAGCGGTCGCACGTCGATCGTCTGCCCGAGGCCGGACTCCCAGGCCTTGATCGCAGCGAGATCGCTCTTCATGTCCCGCCGCCACTGTTCGATCATGGCTTGCACGCCTGGACGGTCCGGATCGGCCGTGTAGAGCGGTAAGACCTTGGCCATCATCGCGTCGACCTCGCGGCTGTCCTCTGCCGCCAGCACGCGTTCGGTCCACTCATCCCAGATTTCGCGCGCCTCCGGATACCACGGCTGGTGCGAATGACGGCTCAAGAACGCCTGCATTTCGGCCGCGGCCTCCGCGCCCTCGATCTCTTCGCCGACCGCGCGCGATGCCACCGAGATGCAACGAGTCGTCGTTTCCGGAAACAGCGAGGCGTATGTCATCGCGACGATGCCCCCAAACGAGACCCCCATGATCGTGGCGTGACCGACCCCCAGCGCGCGGCGCACCTCGTCGTAGAAGCGAGCATGGCCCAGGTTGTCGTATTGAGACCGATCGTTCGGCGGTGTCGAGCCACCCGAGCCCGCCGGATCGATCAGATACACGGCGAAATGGTCGGCGAGCAACCGCGCCTCCGGGCGCAGAAGCGCCGCGCTGAAACCCGGCCCGCCCTGGAAGTAGAGCAGCGGTTCACCATTCCCGATCACCTCGTAAGCTGCCTGGCGCCCGTCACCGAGATCCACCCGCTGACTCAGAGCGGTCATCGCGTGGACCCTACATCTCCGATGCCGTCGCGGCCGGGGGCCTTGCTTCGCGACTGTGGTCCCCGCACCTGACGCGACCTTCGCCTCTCGGCGTGGGCGGTAGCTGGCTGCGTCACGGCTGCGAATTGCGCTTCGCGCATCGTTGCGGGCTCCTGCCACCGCCGCGGCTGCACGGAGCCCCAGACAAGTATCACGAGACGATCACGCGCTCGTGGTTCCACTTCATTGCCGTGCACATCCAACGCCAGGGCGCCGAGAGCTTCGGGGAGTTCATCGAGCGCAACCCCGACCTGCTCGATCGCAAGCTGATCGAACACTTCTATTCGCGTGAGCTGATCCTCAGCGAATCCGCTCGAGCGGCTTGGGTCGGCCCCGACCTCCGCGCGCTGCCGGCGCTCGCGTAGGCGTTCGCAGTCGCTAATGAGAGCGCATCCGCGACAACCCAATCCTGCTAGCCGCGCGTCCCGTGCCGCCGATAACCATGTCCCCGATATGTCCCCGGAGCGGCGGCCTGGGTCAGCCGCCATTTACGGCCCGCTCGATCGAAGCGCGGGTGATCAGGCCGTGGGTCAGAGGCACGCACGCCAGGCCCGCTTGCAGCAGTCTTGGCTGGTGGAGGTCGATTCCCGCCGCGGTGACCATCTGGGCGGTCAGCTGGCCTTGGTTGGTGGGGTCCGGGAAGCTTGCGAACCCGCGTGCGCGCGCGCAGCGAGCGAAGGCGAGTGCGTCCGCAAGCCGGATGCGCGGCTGCTGGGCCGTTTCGTGGGGCCCGAGGCCGGTGGCCGGCATCAGATGCTTGCAGTCGCTCGAGGCCACGAGGAACCGGGGACTGCCGAACGGGATCTCGTCCTTAGGGATCCCTTCGCTGCTGGTGGGGTCGGGAAAGTTCGGCACCCCGTCGGAGCGCATGCAGTGGGAGTAGGCGACCAAGGCGACCAGTCCGTTCTGCCTCGTCGCGGCAGTCGTGGAGGATCCGCCGCCACAGCCGGCCGCGATCAGCGGGACGGCGGCAACCGCGATGACGAAGGTGAGGATGAGCCGACGGCGGCAAAGCATGAGCATCGGTTCCTTCAGTCGAGAGCTGGAAAGCCGCGTTGAGTCCGAGGAAGGACAGCTGGAGCGTGCGCCGCGCGGGGTTGCAGCCCCGTTACCGTGTTATCCCGCTGTAACCCGCCCCGGGCCATCATCAGCGCCGTGAAGATCGGTGGAACGCTGGGCCATACCATCGTGCGAGTGCTCCGCCCCCAACCGACCGTCCGCTGGCGGCTGACGCTGCTCTACAGCGCCCTGTTTCTGATGTGCGGCGCAGCGCTGCTGGCGATCACGTACTACCTCTTTGCCAACTTCGCGATCTCACCGCCGAAACCCAAACTCGGGTCAGGCGGTCAGGCGGCGTTTTCGACCAGCGTGAAGGTCGCGACCGCGCTCGCCCATCAGCGCACGATCGGCCTGCACCGCCTAAAGCTCTGGTCAGGAATCGCGCTGGCGATCATGGCGCTCGTCTCATGTGTGCTGGGGTGGGTCGTGGCGGGGCGTGTGCTGGCGCCGCTGCGGACGATCAGTGCGGCCGCCGAGCGGATCTCGGATTCGAACCTTCACGAGCGTCTTGCGATGCCGGGTCCCCGGGATGAGCTGCGGCTGCTCGCGGATACGATCGACCGGCTGCTGGGCCGCTTGGAGGCCGCGTTTGACGCGCAGCGACGGTTCGTCGCGAACGCCTCACATGAGCTGCGCACCCCGCTGGCGATGATGCGCACCACGCTCGATGTGGCGATCGCCAAGCCCGGCGGCGTCCCGATGCAGACCCGGGAGCTGGACGCCGAGCTCCGCGTGGATCTCAACCACGCCGAGCGGCTGCTGGAGAGCTTCCTCACGCTCGCCCGCGCCCAGAATGGCCAGCTCGACGAGCACCGTCAGATCGCACTCGAGCCGGTTATCAGCGCCGCGCTCATCGCCCGAGCCGAGCAAATCACCGGCAAACAGCTCACGGTCGAGACCCATCTCGCCGCCGTCGAGACCCCCGGCAGCAGCACGCTAGTCGGGCGGATGGTCGAGAACGTGATCGAGAACGCTGTGCACCACACCCAGCCGGGCGGCTCGATCGAAATCACGCTCGCACCGATGGGCGGCCAGCAAGCCCGGGTGGTCGTCGACAGCAGCGGTCCGGAGCTCGACGAGTCCGCCGTTGCCCAGCTCGCCCAACCGTTCAAACGCCTCCACCAGGACCGGACCGGCTCACAGAACGGCCACGGACTAGGACTCTCGATCGTTGCCGCCGTCGCCGCTGCGCACGGCGGCCGTCTTGATCTCCACGCGCGCACAGAGGGTGGGCTTCGCGTCCAAATCATGCTTCCAACTGCAGCTATCGCACCGCTCGAGGACGCGGCGACATGAGGGTCCTCGTGGTCGAGGACATACCCCGCCACGCCAACCGGATCGCGGAAGGACTGCGCGACCAGGGGATCGCCGTCGACGTCGCCTACGACGGCGACGAGGCCATCTCCAAGGTCAACGTCAACCCCTACGACGTCGTCCTGCTCGATCGCGACCTCCCTGGCATCCACGGCGACGAGCTGTGCCAAATCATCACGCACACCGAGGATCCCCCGATGATCTTGATGCTCACCGCCGCCGGCGCCCCCACCGATCGCGTCAACGGGCTCGCGCTCGGCGCCGACGACTACCTACCCAAGCCCTTCCACTTCCCAGAACTCGTCCTGCGTATCCGCGCGCTCGCCCGCCGCAGACCTGCAGCCCGCAGCCACACCCTCCAAGCGGCCGGGATCGAATCCGACCCGCTCACTGGCGCCGTCACCCGCGACGGCCGAACGATCGAGCTCTCAAACAAAGAGCGCGCCGTGCTCGAGGCGCTCCTCACAGCCAGTCCGGGCGCACTCAGCGCAGAGCGGCTCCTCGAACAAGCCTGGGACGAGAACGTCGACCCGTTCACCAACACCGTCAAGGTCACGATCGCCCGACTCAGACGCAAACTCGGCCAGCCGGAGATCATCCACACCACCCCCGGAGTCGGCTACAGCATCACCGAAGCGCCCTGATCAGCTCGTGCGGGCGACTGTGCCCTCTCTTGGCCTTGGGACGAGTACATGATTGCGCTCGCACCGAGAGAAGCAATGAGTCGATTGCCTGCGGGGCTACCGCACGCCCGACGCCGAGCGATGTCGAGATCTGTTGGCCAGCTCCGACACCTCAGTGAACGGCCGGTCCGAGGAGCGGCGCAACGACCGAAAGGACACGAGATGCGAAAGCTGATCGCCACCGAGTGGATGTCACTCGACGGCGTGGTGCAGGCACCGAGCTACCCCGACGAGGACCGGAGCGGGGGCTTCGATCGCGGCGGCTGGCACACGCGCTACTTCGATGATCTCTCCATGAATTGGGTGAGTGAAACCGTGGGGGGAGCGGGCGGCTATCTGCTCGGGCGAGGCACGTACGAGATCTTCGCCGCCCATTGGCCGAACGCGTCGGAGGAGGAGCAGGTTCTCGCCGAGCCGCTGAATATGCGTCCGAAGTACGTCGCGTCGACGACGCTGGTCGAGCCGCTCGAGTGGCAGCACTCGACGCTGCTCAGGGGCGAGGTCGGCGACGCCGTGCAGGCTCTGAAGGCCCAGGACGGAGACGATCTGCTGGTGATCGGCAGCCCGGGGCTGGTCCAATCATTGGTCGAGCACGACCTGCTCGACGAGGTCCGGGTAATGATCGATCCGCTCGTCGTGGGTGGCGGCAAGCGCCTGTTCGGCGACGGCAACCCGATCCGAGCCCTGCGTCTCGTCGAGAGTCACGTGACGGGCACGGGCGCGATCATCGCTACCTACGCCGCGACCAAATAGGGAATAGGGAGAAGGACAGATGAAATTCATGTTGCTGCAGGACTACGCACCGACGGAGAACGCGGCCGAGTTCATCGGCGCCTGGCCGCCGGAGGACGCGACGGCGCACATCGAGTTCCAGCGCCAGATGAACCAGCGCCTCACCGAGAGCGGCGAGCTGGTCGAGGCGCAGGCGCTGACCGGGCCTGAGCAGGCGAAGTTCGTAGTGTACGACGGGGTTGGCGCACCGGTGGTCACCGACGGACCGTTCCCGGAGGGCAAGGAGCTGCTCGCGGGCTACCGGATGATCGATGTCGAGTCGCTCGAGCGGGCGATCGAGATCGCGGCGGAGGCCTCGGCGGCGCCCGGACCGGGCGGCAAGCCGATCAAAACGGTGATCGAGGTGCGCGAAGTGATGGGCGCCCCGATGCCCGAGCAGTGAGCGCAACGCGAGACATCGAGGACCTGCTGCGCGACGCCGCGCCGCGGGTCCTCGCCGCGGTCGCGCGGCGATTCGGCGACTTTGCCGACGCCGAGGACGCGACGCAGGAGGCGATGCTCGCGGCGACCCAGCAGTGGCCACGCCAAGGCACGCCCGCGAACCCCGTCGGCTGGTTGATCCATGTCGCGTCGTTGCGGGTCATCGATCGAGCCCGCAGCGACTCCTCGCGGCGCGAGCGTGAGGCGGCCGCCGCCGCGAGGGAGCCACGCGACGCGCCCCCGTCGCCCGAACACGACGACACGCTCGCGCTGATGTTCATGTCATCCCACCCCGAGCTCACGCCGGCGTCGGCGATCGCGCTCACGCTGCGGGCGGTCGCAGGCCTATCCACGACGGAGATAGCTGCCGCGTTCCTCGTCCCCGAAGCAACGATGGCTCAGCGGATCGGTCGCGCCAAGCGGACGATCAAGGCCTCCGGGATCGCGTTCCGGATGCCGACCGGCGAGGAGTGGGCAGCGCGGCTGCGCTCGGTCCTGCACATCCTCTACCTGATCTTCAACGAGGGCTACCTGACGACCGGCGGGCCGGAGCTGGCGCGCGCCGACATCTCCCGGGAGGCGATCCGGCTCGCTCGAATCGCCCACCGGACGCTTCCTGACGATCCGGAGGTGGCGGGACTCCTCGCGCTGATGCTGCTGATCGAGGCACGTCGCGCGGCCCGCACGACCGCCGGCGGCGAACTCGTCCCGCTCGACGAGCAGGATCGATCGCTCTGGGACCGCGAACTGATCGCGGAGGGGGTTGCTCTGGCCCGGGTGGCGTCGAGTGAAGGGTCCGCCGGTGAGTATCTGATCCAAGCCCAGATCGCTGCACTGCATGACAGCGCCGCGCGGCCGCAGGACACCGACTGGCGGCGGATCGCCGGCCTGTATGCCGTGCTCGAGCAGATGACCTCAAACCCGATGGTCTCCCTCAACGGGGCGATCGCTGTCGCCATGTTCGAGGGCCCGGAGACGGGACTCGCGCTCCTTCAGCCACTCGAGCAGCCGCTGGCCGGCCACCATCGTCTCCATGCGATTCGCGCGCATCTGCTGGAGATGGCCGGCGAGCTCGATGCCGCCTTCGCCGAATACGAGACGGCGGCGAAGCGAACGACAAACCTCCCGGAGCGGAACTACCTGACGATGAAGGCCGCCCGGGTGAACGAACGCCGCTCCCAAAGCCGGGTCAGTTGACAGTGCCGCAAGCGAGCGTGACGGTGCGGCCCCGTCAGCCGTTCGCACATCGGGTGAGCTCGGCCATCCGGGCTCACCCGGCGCGCCGCCTCTCTTAGGGGCGCTGACTACCTCGCCGCGCGGCCCGGGTCGTGAGCATGTCTAGCGGCGCGGGCGCTGATACCAGAACGCCGTCGAGCTGTAGACCGCCTGAACCGAGTTCTGGTCGCCGTGCTCGATCCCGAAGTCGATCGACGTGCTGAACGGGATCGACTCGGCGATCATCAGCCTGTAAGCGGAGTCGCAGACCGCCGCGCATCCGAACACGTCTTCCTCATGGCTCGGCTCCCCGTTCAGGAGATCGGTGAACGGACCGCGGTTCCAGTACCACCCACCTTCGTAGAAATCTTCAGTTCCTGTGCCGTGAAGGTGTGGGGACGCCGAGCCGTCGACGAACCCGATCTCATCGCCGCTGTAGTCCCCCACGAGAGTGCGGCTCTGTGCGGCACTAGCGGCCCTCTCGTATCTGTAGCCGGTTGCCGTCGGGGTCCTGGAACTGCGCGACGTAGCCCCAGGGGAACTCGAGCACGTCCGAGACGAACTCGACGCCGCGCGACTTCAGCTCCTCGACCGTCTTCCGGCAATCGTCGGTCTCGATCGTGATCGACGCTGGGGGACGTCCCATCGCCGGCTTGGCCTGCCCCGGTTTGCCGGGCCAGAGAACCAGCTGGAAGTCGTCCCCCTTGACGCCGACGGTCAGAAACCGCAGCCCGTCGGGTGTCGGGTTCTCAACCCGCTTCTCGAGGCCAAGGACGTTCGTGTAGAAGTCGAGCGCGTCGTCCTGGTCGCTGACGAGCACGCTTGTGTAGAAGACCTTCTCCAGCATGGTGTTCCTCCGGTGGTCGTGGTCACTACTCCCATGACACACGGCGAGCACTAGACGTGACAGCCGAGGATGCGTGGAATCGACGCGCTCGCGCGCGCAACGCCGGCCCAGACGAGGCGCCCGTTGGCGGTCACACGGCGGTACGAGCGCTGGGCGGTTCCTACGTCGGAGGGGCGCGCCTTTCCGCAGCATCCCTCATGAGTCACGCAGGGCGCTGGCGGGTTGCGGCTGCCCGAATAGGAATCCCTGGCCCAAGTCGCAACCGAGGTCGACGAGGCGTTCCAGCTGGGCGGGATGCTCGATCCCTTCGGCGGTCACCGACATTCCCAACGCGTGCGCGAAACTAGTCACTGCCGCAACGATCGGCGAGTCGCCGTTCTGGCCGAGCGTGGCGACGAGCGAGCGGTCGATCTTCAGCTGTGTGAGCGGCAGTCGTCGCAGGTGTCCGAGCGACGCGTACCCGGCGCCGAAGTCATCGAGCGCCACGCCGACGCCGGCGCTCGCGATCTCCGAGAGCATCCCGAACGCTTCCGGTTCATCGTCAAACAGGGTACGTTCGCTCAGTTCGAGCGTCAGGCGCCCTGGGTCCAGTTCCGTCTGACCGAGAATGCGGGCGGTGTGCTGACGAAGGTCGCCTGCCCGCAGCCGCCCGGGTGAAACGTTGACCGAAACCGTCAGCGAGGAGCTCCAGCTGCCGGCCTCGCGGCACGCTTCGTCGAGCACCCAGCGGTCGATCGCTTCAATCAGGCCAGCGTCCTCGGCGAGCCCGAGAAAGCTCGCTGGCGCAAGCAGGCCGCTGCGCGGATGGTTCCAGCGGACGAGAGCTTCGTAGCCGACCATCGCTCCCGAGGCCAGCTCGTGGTAGGGCTGAAAGGCCAGCTGGAGCTGCCCGGTGCGCAGACCACGCCGTAGCTCGACTTCGAGCTGCTGGCGGCGCGTGTTGCGCTCGCCAAGATCGGGCGTGAACAAGGCCGCTCGGCCCCGCCCGCGGGCCTTGGCGCTGTACATCGCAGCATCCGCCGAGCGAAGCAGCGATTGCACATCGCTTCCGTTCTGTGGAAACAAGGCGATACCGATGCTCGCGCCCACGGTCAACTCATGGCCATTGACGAGCTGGGGAGCGGCCAGGGCTCTGAGCAATTTGTCTGCCACCGACGACGAGCCGCTGGCGCCGGAGATCTCCGGCAGCAGGACCGCGAACTCGTCCCCGCCCAGCCTGGCGAGTGTGTCTTCGTCGCGTAGGCATGCCCCCAGGCGCCGGGCGACGGAGATCAATACGCGGTCGCCGACGTCATGCCCGAGGCTGTCGTTGATGACTTTGAAGCGATCCAGGTCAAGGAATAACACCGCCAGCGGACTGTCCCGGCGCACCGCGGTCGCCAGCCCCTGTTTGAGCCGGTCGTGAAACAGCGTTCGGTTGGGCAGCCCGGTCAGCGCGTCGGTGTAGGCCAGGTGCCGCAGGTTGCGTTCAAGCTCCTTGCGTTCTGAGACATCGCGGAACACGAGCACGCGTCCAGCCGTCGCCCCGCGTTGGTCGATCAATGGCGTCACGACGAGTTCCAGGTCTCCTGTGCGGTCCCGGGCCTCTCGCAGCAGTTGGCGAGGTGGCATCTGACCGTGCCCGTCCGGTGTCTCGTGGTCGGCAAACAGTGTGTCGGCCGGACATCCGATCAGCGCCGCGGCGGGGATACCGAGCAGTCGCTGCGCCGCGGGGTTGACATCGACCACGTGCCCGTGCGCGTCGGCCACGACGACGGCGTCGCGCATCGTCTCGACGACCAGCGTCCTGGCGACGGGACGCAGATCGAGCAGCTGGTAGCGAAGCACTCCGAGGACCAGTGTCAATGCCGACAATGAGACCGCGACCGGCGTCGCGTTGAACTGCGCAAATGGCGCGACGTCCAAGCTCGCCATCACGTTTGCGATCAACGGCAGGAAGATCGCGACCCCCAGCACGATGCTCTGGCGCCAGTACAGGCGCGAGATCCGCATCAGCGTGAGCAGAAGGATTGCGCTTCCAGCGAGGACGAGCGCGTTGGTGTAGACAAAGTGGACCCAGTAGGCGGCCCCGAGGCGGACGGTGGGCAGCGTCGCCCGCAGCTGCCCCGCCGGGTAGGACCGGATCAGCGAGCGCGTCGGCGAATAGGCCAGCAGTGAGAGGACGAGCACCGGTTCGACCGCGAGCGCGGCGAGCAGGCGCCGTCCCGGCCGGGTCAGCCTCCCCGTGTACTGCAAGGCGAAGATCAGCCACGCCGGCGGCAGCAGGGTCGTGCCGATGAAGATCAGTGCGCCCCACAACACACGGCTATCGCCCGATGCCAGCAACTCCAACGCGTAGGCCACGCACCAGACTGCGGCGGCGAGCAGTACGGCGCACAGGCTGGCGCGCCCGACCCGCCCTCGCCGGCGCCACAAGCTGAGCGCGGCGACGATATCCGCAACGCCGCTCACCACCAGCACAACGACGTACCCGGATAGATGCTCGATCCCCATCGGTCCCCTCTGGGCCAGCATACTCGCGTAGCCGAAACGCGGACCGCACCAGTGGGCCCCGCCTCTGTGCGCCGCCGGTCCGATCGGAGCCGAAACGGCCCGGTTACTTACAGCACCAAAGGGATGAGACCGTCGCGCCGTTGTCGCCCAGCAAGAGGCGATCAGTGTGGCATGACCCGTCCGGTCGACCTACCCGGCTACCCAAGCGCCAGCGGCGGCGACCGCTCGGACATCGGCGCTGTGGAAGTGCAATCAGCGGAGGCGCTGCCGATCGGCCACGGGTCTGCCCGCGCAAGCCGCTTCGCCGGGGGCGGAGGTCGTGATCACCGGTGCTCAGCTGGGTTCCGCCAAGGCCGTGTGGTTCCGGAGCACCGATGCGCCCTTCAAGGTCGACACCGACACGAAGATCACGTCGCGGTCCGGGTGGCGAGTGCGGAGCGCCGGCAACATCTGCTCGAGCGACGTGCGCCCCCCGCGGGGGACGCGATCGTGCCTCGCCCCGTGTTCGAGTAAGCGGAGTCTCATCCATGACTTAGCGAAGGCTGTGTCGGCTGCCCGAGTCTGTTCCTTGCCGTCGACGGCGCGGTCTGTGCGGTCGGCGGCGGCTGACGGTCCTTGCTTCCCATGATGACGCTGCTCTTGATCGCCGCTGACCGCGGCCGCCGGAGGTGGCGGCCCGTGCTTGGCCTGTGCGACGGATGCCCGGTCGTGGGCCGCTCTCCCGGGTCAGGCCGCGGATGAGGCGGGCGCTGGTGCTCGCGGCTGCGGTGGCGGCGGCGGTCGCGATCAGTGGCTGCGGCAGCGGCGGACGAACGGACAGTCCACGTGCCTCTGCGAATGACGAGCGCGGTGCCGGGCGCAAGGTCTCGCTCGCAGCGTTGCCACGCCCGCGCTCGAGGCCGATCCAGCCCTCATATCCGAGGCTGCTCCTGAGTGCGCAACGCTCGGAGCCGACGCCTTTCGTTCCCGCGGTCATGATCTCCGGGCGGACCGCGGCCTGGATCGCGCGCTCGCAATCGGGGATCGTCCTGTTGTCTTTCGATCAGAGTCTGGTCACGCTCAGACTCCACTCGGGCACTGTCGATGCGGGCGGATCCGGATGGCGCTGGGGACCCGATGTGAGCAGAGGCGAGCGTCGAAACGTCGTCGCAGCGTTCAATGGAGGGTTCAAGCTCACCACCGGCGCGGGAGGCTTCATGTCCTACGGCCGTGTGGCAGCTCCGCTCAGCAATGATCTGGGCTCGATTGTCACCTATTCCGACGGAACCACGGATGTTGGCTCCTGGCATCGGGAGCTGCCCTTGCCGGGACGGCCGGTGGTCTCCGTTCGTCAAAACCTCTCGCTCCTGATCGACCACGGCAAGGCCGCTTCGAACGTTGATTGCCTGAGCTGTTGGGGCGCGACGCTCGGAGGCGTCAGCGCGCCGGCACGCTCAGCGCTCGGGATCACCGCCGATCGGCGATTGATCTGGGCTGGTGGAGAGCATCTGACGGTCGCGGAGCTGGCCACCGCGTTGATGGGCGCGCGCGTCGTACGGGCCGTGGAGCTCGATATCAACCCCGAATGGGTCGCCGCCTATTTCTATGGGCATCGCGGCGGGATTGGCCCTCTGGCACCGGTGCCGGTCGTCCCCGGGCAGCCCGGCGTGCCTGGCCAATTCCTCGTTCCCTACGGCAGGGATTTCTTCTCGATGCAGGCGCGCTAACCGGCGCCGTGCAGGACTCGTCCGCGTACGCGCACCTGCGCAGGCCTTCAGCTAACGGTAAACGCGGTCGTCGCCGCGGGTGGGTAGCCGACCTGGGTTTGGCCGACGCTATCGATCGCCCGCGCAAAGACAAGATATGAGCCGGGCCGCAACCGCGCCGGCAGCCTGAGCGACCATCGGCTCGCGCCGCGGGCGAATATGAATGATCCCGGTCGGTCGCAGGCGGGCACCGTGATGAAGGTGCCGACCGCGGTCATCTGGGCGCAGCCCCCGCCGGCGTGGCGGATGATCGAGACTTCGACGAACGTCACCCCGTTGGCGCCCGATGAGGTGCCTGTCAGGACGATCCGCGTGGTGTGAGGGTAGAGCGCCCGCGTTCGTTTCAGTTTGGCGTTCGGCGGAACGATCGAGCTTCCCGGTGGCGGTTTGGTTTGGCGCTTTGGCCGCGGCAGCGGGCGAATCGGCGCCCGGGTCCTGATCTTCAGCGCGATCATCGGCACGCCGTCGCTCCACGTGCCGATGTAGCGGTTCTGCGCCGTGTCGCCGAGCGCGTAGCGGCAGTCGGTGCCGTAAAGGGCGCAGGCACGGAGCGCGTCGAAGCTGCGCCAGCAGAACCCCCAGTCGTACGCGTCGACCGGGTAGTGGCTGATCGCGGGGGCGGTGTCCGGAGATCCCGGCCCGGCGCACACGCCGTGAATCGCGTGAAGAGCAGGGTGACCGTGCGAGTCGTCGCTGGTCAACACGAGGTTCTTGTTCGCTGTTGGGATCTGACCGAGCTTTGGGAACACGGCGTTGCAGCTCGCGTTCTTGAGGCTCTGGCCCAACGGGTCGGTCAGGCTGATCACGCCGTCCGCTCCGGCATGGCACACGAACTTCGCTGTCGATGGGATGCCAGCCAGCGAGGGATCGAGCGCCGGCTCGTTGTTTCCGGTCAGCCCGCCGTCATGTGGGTCGTCGAGGAAGATCGCCCGAGGCTTTGGAAGGTTCAGGGCCTTCCAGCGGTTCGTCATGTCGGCAGTGATGATCCCGCCGAACGAGAACCCGAAGTAGCTGGTCGCGTTCAACCGCGGCTGCACCAGCCGCGGGTGGGCGTGCAGGTATGCGATCGCTGAGTGGATGGCCGTCGTGGCCGATTCGATGCAAGGCTGGATGTCATAGGGCCCTGGGCAGGGCGTCGCGACTCCGGTCTGCCAGCGCGGATAGATCACGATGTTGCCTTTCAGCGCTGTGTGGCGCGCGACGGCACTGTTCACGGTGTAGCCGGAGAACTCGTAGTAGCCGTGCATCACGATCACGAGCGGTGCGGAGGGGGGAGTGGGACGCGTCGGCTCGAGGATCTCCCAGGCGTCGTAGCCGCTTCCGCCCTGGATGACCCGCAGGCCCTTGAACGGGGTGGCGCTGCCACCGGGTCCCGCCTTCGGCTGGCGCGGCTGCCTGACAGCTGCATTCGCCGGCGCGATGTAGAGCCCGCCGGTCACGACGATGGCGATCGTCATAACGGCGACGCTCGCCGCCGCCAGTCGTCGGTGCGTTGCAGCAGGGAGGCCATCGTGTTTCATCGAACTGGGACTGGATGAGCGCGATCAGAGCGTGTAGTTGGTCAGTCTCTGGCGTGGGGTGCGCCCGAGCCGGAGGATCATTTCGGTGAAGCCGATGGCTTGCGTGCGGATGCGGTGGAAGTCGAGCTTGTCGGTGGTCTTGATGCCCCAGTTGAGGAGGTAGGTCGGGCCGGTTATGTAGTTGGCGTCGGCGAGCCCGCCGCGGGCGAAGAGGTACTCCCCCTCGCCAGGCCAGGTCGGCGCGGTGGTGCCGTTGCCCGTGGGGTCGAGCGGTTTGAGCACGGCGCCGGGGTGGTTGTTGGCGGCCTGGAGCATGGTGTGGGCAGCGTCGACGAGCGCTTTGGAGCCGGGGGCAAAGATGCCGGCGGCTTCGTAGCGGCCGGTGAGGGCCATCCGGCCGGGCGCGATCTCGTTCCATTCGCGGGTGCCGAGGTGCTCGATCGTGATCACCGCGTTGGTGCGCTTGACGAGGTCGTCAGCGTGCTGGCGGCGGAATTCGCGCGAGCCGTTGCCGCCGTGGAAGTGACCGGTGGTGAGCAGGACCATGATCGTGCGGGGCAGCGCATGTTTCGGCAGGCGGGCGAGATACTGGCTGATCGCGACGATCGCCGCAGGACCGTTGTCCTCGATCGCATTGCTGCCATCGGTGTGGCAGTGCAGCGCGACCAGCTCGCTCGAGCGGCCGGGGATGAAGCCGATCAAGTTGCGGCTGCTCATCTTCCTGACGGTGGCGGGGACGGTCAGCCGCGCGCGGACGCCTGCCTTCGCCTGCTGCTTGAGGCTGGCGCCCGTGTCGCGGTCGACGTACACGCCGGGCACGCCGAAGATGATCCCGTCGTAGGGCAGGTAGGTGCCGCGAGCGGCCGCAAAGGGGTAGTCGATCACGCCCACCATCGCCGCCGCGCCAGCGGTCTTGGCTGCCTCGATCCCCTGGGTGGCGTTGCTGAGGTACGGCCGCTTGTACAGCTCGGTCGGGGAGAACTCGTGGTGCGGGTCATACGTCGCGCCCGGGTACGCCAGGCCGGTGAAGAAGCTCAGCGGCACAACCTGCGGCGTGACATCGAACACGGCGATCTTGCCCGCCAGCGACCCCGGAGCGGGCGGATTGGCGACATCGAGGAAGACAAGAGGGCCGCTCACGCCATGCGCCGGCGTGTGGCCGGAGTAGGGGATGTAGGACGCTGTCCTGACCGGACCGGCGCTCGGGCCTCCGAGCAGATCCAGGGACCAGTGCTCGGTTGTCCAGCGCGTCATCGGGACCGGGTCGAAATGCACGTGCTTGACCCCGGCCCGCCGGAGAAGATGATGCAACTCGTCGATATATCCCTCGTGCGCCGGGCTACCGGTGGCGCGAAGCCCCTTCTGGTTCGAGGGACCCAGCCGGTCGAGCTCATCGTTCCACGCGCGGAACTGTCCGACCGCCATGAACTGACTGCGTCTCACCCGGATCGCATCCGGCGCGGTGAGGCGACCGTTGGGCCAGCGGGTGCCCGCGAGCGCCGAGAGCGGATCGATCCAGGGGCCGACCGTCCCGGCAGCGGCGATCGTGCCGCCCATGGCCAGGAACTTCCTGCGTGAGACTTCGCGCTCAGCGTTTGTCAGGTCTGACATCACTCGTCTCCCTTGGCTCGCGCCCGGAAGGGCTGCGTTGTGAACGGGCAGGCAGGCACATCCTCACTGATTCCGGATGCCGTGTCATCGGGGGTGGGTACGGATTGCCGGGGCGGCGCGACAAGCCGACGACGGGCGCGTGGTCCTTGTCAAGCTGACCGAGGCCGGCAGCGTCACGCTCGGGGACTACCGTTAGCGAGTCGGCGCGATGATCGCTAGAAACCTCACCGAGATCCCTGACCAGCAGCTCGACGCGCTCGCCGCCGCGACCGACGTGCTGACCCAGCTCATCGCCCGGCTAGAGCGGCGACCCGTCCGATGAGCGAGGCGCAGATGATCGACGCACGCGAGGGCTTTCGGCCAATCGCCGACTACGGTCTGCTGGCCGACTGCAACGCGGCTGCGCTGGTTGACCGCGATGGGTCGATCGGCTGGCTCTGCGTGCCCCGCTACGACAGTCCGGCCGTGTTCGCGCAGATCCTCGACCCCGACGGCGGGCATTGGCAGATCAAGCCGACCGGGGCGTATCGCAGTGAGCGGCGCTACCTACCGGGAACCCTCGTGATCGAGACGGCGTTCGCGACAGAGTCCGGCACGGTGAAGCTCACCGACGCAATGGCGTTCGCCGAGGGCCAGCGTGGTCACGAGCTCGGCCTGGGCGCTCCGCACCTGATCCTGCGGCTCGTCGAGGGGATTCACGGAGATGTGGAGCTGAGTTTCGAGCTGGCGCCACGGCCCGAATACGGACTGGTCAAGCCGCTGTTCCGGGCAAGCGACAGCGGCGGCCGGACCTTCGGCGGCCCGAACCAGGTCGTCGTCAGCTCCGGCATCCCCACCGCGATCGAGGATGCGACGATGGTCGCGACCTTCAAGGTCTCGTCGGGCGAGCGCATCGGCTTCGCGCTGCAGTGGTCTCCGCCCGAGGGACCCGCGCCCGAGCCGTTCTCGCCGGACGGGGTCCCAGGGAGGATCGCGGACACGGTGGAGGCGTGGCGCTCCTGGGAGGCCGAGCACGATATCTACGAGGGCCCGCACCGCGAGCCGGTGCGGGTGAGCTCGCGCGTGCTCAAAGGGCTCACGTATCGGCCCACGGGGGCGATCGTCGCCGCCCCCACGACCTCGCTCCCGGAGACCGTAGGTGGGGAGCGCAACTGGGATTACCGCTACGCCTGGATCCGCGACGCCAGCCTGACGCTCGAAGCCCTGTACATCGGCGCCTGCTCGGACGAGGTGGAGGACTTCGTCTCGTTCATGACCAGCTCGGCTGGGGGACGCGCCAGCGGGCGCGCGCTACAGATCATGTACGGGGTCGCCGGCGAGCACGACCTCACCGAGCGCGAGCTGCCCCATCTACGCGGCTGGCGGGACTCCGTCCCGGTCCGCGTCGGCAACGGCGCCTGGGGCCAGACCCAGCTCGATGTCTACGGTGAGCTGCTCAACTCGCTGCATCTGTACCGCGAGCAGCTAGGGGACCTCCACGAAGAGATTCAGAGGTTCGTCGCCGATCTCGCGAACACGGCTGCGCGCCGCTGGCGCGAGGCGGACGCCGGCATGTGGGAGATGCGCGGCGAACTGCGCCATCACCTTTCGAGCAAGGTGCTGTGTTGGGTGGCACTCGACCGTGCGATCGCGCTCGCGCCGCAGCTCGGGATGTACGCCGAGGTTGACCACTGGACGGCCGAGCGCGACGAGATCCGCGAGGCTGTGCTCACGCGGGGCTGGAGCGAGGCACGGCAGGCGTACGCGCAGTCATTCGACTCGGACGAGCTCGACGCTGCACAGCTGCTGATGCCGATCCTCGGCTTCTTGCCCGCCACCGACGAGCGAATGCGCTCGACGATCGACGCGATCGCCGACTTCCTGACCGACAACGGGTTGGTGGTGCGCTATCGAAACAAGGAGGGCCTCAATGCCGACGGTCTCACCGGCGAGGAGGGGACGTTCGTGATCTGCTCGTTCTGGCTCGTGTCCGCGCTGGCCAAGGCGGGCGAGATCGACCGGTCGGAGAGGCTGTTCGAGAAGCTGGTCGCCTACGCCAACGACCTCGGGCTGCTGGCCGAGGAGATCGACACCGCGAACGGCGAGCTGCTGGGCAACTTTCCGCAGGCGTTCAGCCACATTGGGTTGATTACCGCTGCCTGGCAGATCGACAGGGCTCGAGGACGGGTCTCGTGATCACCGCCGTCGCCGCCGATCCACCGTTCTTCGCCACGCCGGGCAGTCAATCTCGACCCGGCAGTGCGTCATGTCCAGCCCGGCCATGCCGGCGCGCGTAGAGTGACTGGCGATGAGACCGGTGCAGGCACGACGCGGCGATCGGCCGATCGTGGTGCTCGGCGGCGGGCTCGCCGGTGGCAACGCCGCGGTGACGCTCCGCAAAGAGGGTTTCGAGGGCCGGATTCTGATCATCACCAAGGAGCCCGGGATCCCCTTTGGCCGCCCTCCGCTATCAAAGACGTACCTCCGCTCAGAGGAGGATCTCGACGGGTGGTACGTCAGGCCCTCGGCTTGGTATGACGAGCAAAATGTCGAGCGGATTCAGTCGGACGTTGTCGCTGTCGATGCCGCCGCCCACCGGGTCGTGCTCGACTCAGGCCGAGAGCTCGAGTACCAGAAGCTCCTGATCGCGACGGGCGGTCGGAATCGCCGGCTAGAGGTGCCGGGCGCGCGGCTGCCGGGGGTCCATCAGCTCCGCACGGTCGCCGAGTGCGACGCGGTCAAGCGCGAGGCGGCTGAAGATCGGACTGCGGTGGTGGTCGGCATGGGGTTCATCGGTTGCGAGGTGGCTGCTTCCCTCACGCAGCTTGGCGTTCGTGTGATCGCGATATTTCCGGGGCGCGTGCCGCTGGAGAAGGTGCTGGGGGAAGAGGTCGGCGCAGCGTTCGCCGCGATCCACATCGCCAACGGCGTCGAGCTACTCAGCCAGGATCAGATCGTTGGGTTTGAAGGGACCGAGCACGTGGAGGCGGCCGTGACCGCCAACCACGGCCGCGTGGCGTGCGACTTCGCGGTCGTCGGGATCGGGATCGAGCCCGAGATACCGGCCTTCGCGGGGGAGCCGGTCGCGCAGTCCAATGGGGTGCTCGTAGACGAGTGCTGCCGAGCCAGCCTGCGCGACGTCTACGCCGCCGGCGACGTCGCAAACCACCTGCATCCAGTCTTTGGTCGCGTTCGCGTCGAGCACTACAACAACGGGGAGCAGATGGGGCGCGCGGCCGCGCGGTCAATGCTCGGCTCGACCGCACCCTACGACTACATCCACACGTTCTGGTCCGACCAATACGAGCACAAGCTTGAGTACGCCGGCCACGTCACGCAATGGGACCAGTTCATCGTCCGCGGGAGCTTGGAGGAGCGCAAGCTGCTCGGGTTCTACCTGCTCGAAGGTCGGGTCCGGGCGGCGGTCGGCCTCGACCGCGGCGGCGACCCCGAGCTGGACACCGACTCGGAGATGGCGGCTGCTGCGCGCCTGGTGGCTGGACGCGCTCGGCCTGCTCCTGACCGACTCGCCGACGACCGCGTCGACCTGTGGTCGCTACGCGTTTGAGAACAGCGGGATGTTGGCCCCGCTCGCGGGGGCCAAGGGGCTGTCGAGCAGCGCCACGATCAGCCCCGCCACCTGATCAGGCGTGAGGCCGGGACGGAGCAGCGGGTTGGCCCGACGCAGCATCTGAGTATCGACGGCGCCAGGGCTGATGCAGATCGCGCTGATCCCGTGGCCCTTGCCCTCTACCGCGATCGCCTCGGTGAGGCCGATCACCCCGTACTTCGAGACGTTGTACGCGCTCAATCCCGGGAACTTCTCGGTGGCATAGACGCCCGACAGCGACCCGATGTTGACGATCCGCCCTCCGCCTGCGCTCCGCATCGCGGTGAACGCTTCGCGACAACACAGAAATGAGCCGGTCAGGTTGACCCTCAGGGTTTGTTCCCAGATCTCCAGGGGCATTTCCGCAAACGGCGCCGGCGTCAGCTCGCCGGCCGCGCAGACGAGCGCCCCGAGCGTGCCCGCTGCAGCGACGGCGGCGAACAGGCGCTCGACCTCCTCTAGGCTGCTCACATCCGTCGGCACCGCCGTGGCCTGTCCGCCGGCGTCGTGGATGCGGCCGACCACGGAGTCGAGGGCCTCGTTGTCGCGGGCCGCGAGGACGACGCACGCGCCCGCCGCCGCGATTGCCTCCGCGGTGGCGGCGCCGATGCCCCGGCTGGCGCCGGTCACGAGCGCCAGCCGCCCCGCAAGCCAATGCCTCGGCTCAGCCACCGCTTGCGTCCTGGACGCCCGCACTGGCCACTCGCCTGTAGAGCCGCTCGTGCGCGTCGAGACTGGGCTCGAGATCGAGCTGGTGTTCGGCATGCTTGCGGCATTCCGAGCGCGAGAGCTCGGCCGTCCTGGTGAGGGCCTGCGCTGCCGCGTCGATGTCGTCGGGGACGACGAGGAAGCCCGTCACCCCGTCGAGGATCACTTCGTCGAGTGCTCCGCGCCGGAACGCGACCACGGGCGTGCCGCACGCCTGCGCCTCCGCGGCGACCATTCCGAACGGCTCGTCCCACTTGGCGGGGCACAGAACGACAGCCGCGCGCGCCATCACCTCCCAGAGCTCCGTCCGCGGAACGCCTTCATGAATTGCGACGCCCGGTTCGGCGCGGTGCGGGTCGATCTGTTCCAGGGCATATTCGGCGTCGTAGCTATCGCCATACACGTCGATGCCAACGCCTGCAGCTTGGGCGATCTCAATCGCCTCCCTGGCGCCTTTCTCCGGACTCAGTCTGCCGGCGAAGAGTGCACGATCCCCCGCGCTCGGCGACCAACGGATCACGCCCGTCGGGACGCACGGGGGCAGGATGTCATCGACCGGGACGATCTGGCGCCAGGCGCTCGCCTGGTGTTCGGATACGACTGCGACCGTCGGGGGTGGGTCGTGCTGCACCACGTGACGCAGCGCGTCGGCGACGGCCGCGTCCGGGGGAAGGTGAAGCGTGTGCAGGACCGGCAGGCGCAGCGTGGTCGCGAGCCTGATCGCGGGTGCGTCGAACGCGTGATTGTGGACCACGTCGTATCGGGCCTCCCGCACCGCGGCGTAGACCCGCGCAAAGGCCTGCTCCGCCACCCCAAGTGCGGGAGTGACTGGACCGGCGGACGGGCGATAGAGCGTGGCTGCCAAAGCCCGGTGATCGACTCCTGTGTCGATCACTTCGACTCCCGGGACCTCCGATCCGGACGCGGCGTAGAGATGAACCTCGTGGCCTCGGTCCACCAGCCCACGCGTCAAATCGGAAATGAACGCCTGCGACCCGCCCCGCTGTGGCTCCCGGATCGCGGAGACGAGCGGGGCAATGATCGCGATCATCATCGGCTGATCACCTTGAACGCGAGGTCGCACGGCGGATTGATCTCCATGGCCTGGTAGCGAACGCGTCGCCACCGGCGGCGCCGGACCTCCGCGGCCACATCGGGATAGAAGATCTCGGTCAGCTCGGCAGCCTCTTCGTGGCTGGCGAACTCGACGAACATTCCAGCGTCACCGAAACTCACGTACTGATAGCCATGGGCGGCGAGCCAGGGGACCCCGTTCGGCCAGATGATGACCACGCAGCCGCCAGGTCTGCAAACCCGCTCCATCTCCGCCAGACCGGCCTCGCCACCATGTTCCGGAGCGGGCGTAAGCGCCGAGCACGAGACCACCAGGTCAGAGCAGGCGTCGCTCAAGGGCAGGTCGTCAAAGAAGCCATTGGTCACCCGAGCGCGATGGCCATGGGCCGCTCGCGCAAGCTTCTGATTCAGGATCTCGCGCAGCGGACCGGCGGGTTCGATCGCCACGACCTCGCGCGCGCGGGACACGAGCTCCAGCGTCAACCGGCCCGAGCCCGCGGCCACCTCGACGATCCGGTCGACGTCGCGTGGCAGCCACCCGACGACGCCGGGGTGAAGGCGCTCCGCACCAACCAGCCGGTCATAGAGGTCCGGCTCGAGCCGGTACAACAGCTCCCAGGCCAGCTCAACGTTGGTTCGCGGGTCAGCAGCGCCGCCGGGTGCAAACCGGCTCGCCTCCTCTGGAGTGAGCACGCCAACATCCGCGGCCGTGTAGCGCGTTTGCAATTCACGACCCCGCCGTGGCGGGGCACTCAGACGTGATCACCAACTTCAGCCCAGTTCTTGTCGGTCTCCCACAGCCGAACCGATCGCAACGATCCTGCGGGGAGCTCTGAGCGGATTCGCTCCCAGAATGCCACGGCAAGGTTCTCGGCGGTCGGGATACGCCCCGCCAGCCAGTCAACATCTGTATTCAGGTTGCGATGGTCGACTTCGTCAATGATCCGGCGGCAGACGACATCCGAGAGCTCCTTTAGGTCGACCACAAAGCCGGTCGCCTGATCGATCTCGCCGGCCACGACGACCTCGAGGACGTAGTTGTGGCCGTGGAGATTCGCGCACTTGCCGAACCGCCGCTGGTTCTCTTCATCGGAGAGGACCGGATCGCGCAGCTGGTGCGCCGCATTGAACGATTCACGACGACTCACCAGCACCATCGTCGAGCTGGACATCGGCTTTCGGTCGGCGACCGCCGTATCCGTATCAGTTACGTCGTGGTACGTCACCTCAGCGCTCCTAGCTGTTCGATCAGCTGATCAGTCAGGCCGACCATACCGCCCAGCTGACGCCAATCAAGTCGCCGCGCACCGTGTCTGCCGGGGACGATCAGAGGTCATACGAAATGCCGGCACGTCCGCGCGCGGCCAAGACCGTCTTCAGCGATGCCAGGGTCTGGCTGTCGGGGGCCAACAACTCGGCCACCTTCATGGCCGAGTAGACCGCTGACTCCTGCGAGTCAAAGCCGGTGGTGTACTGGCCGCTGAAGTACAGGCCGTTGCGCCCTTGCAGCGGACGTAGGGCGCGGGCAGCCCGGAGTGTCGACCGGCTGATCAGCGGATGTTTGAACCTCCGCTCCATCAGGATCTGCCTCGGGTCGGCGCGTCGGCGCGTGGCCCACGATTTGAACACGTCGATCGTCGCGCCGGAAGGAAGGTTGTCGTGCAGGGCGCCAAGCCAGACGCTGCCCTCGCACTGACGACCGTTTACCCCGGCGTTGTAGGCCGCCCAGTTGTCGCGATCGCGCTGCACGTACGCCGGGTCGGTGTGGATCAGAAGCCGCGAATCGAAATATTCATAAGCGCTCAGTAACGCGGTGAGGTGCGCAAAGGCGGGGAGTCGGCGCAGCAGCCGGCGTCCGGCATGTGGCGGCGCGTTCAACACGACATGGCCATAAGGCCCGTGCTGGCCGGCGGGCGTCTGAAGGAACCAACCGGCGCGCTTATGCGTGAGGGCGTGTGTGGCGGTGCTGAGATGCACGCGCACCGTCGGGCTGCGGTCCAGCAGGCACTGGAGATTGCCCTGCAGGCCGATCGTCGAGTTGTATGTGGTCGCGCCTTGAACAATGTTGGCCGAAAACGACAATGCGAACGTCTGCAGAATCGACCGGGCGGACGCCCGCAGCACATCGGCCCGCGAAGACCCGATCAACGCCGTGATCCACGGATACGCGACGTCGGTCTTGAACGACTGACTGACGGGCAGGCTGCGGATCCACGCGTCGACGGTGGTCTCCCACGGCATGTTGGACAGAACCGCATCCCGCGCGAGTTGCGCGAAGCTGACGAACTCGATCGAACGCTGCGGCGTTGAGAACGGGTGCGACGACGAAAAGATCGGCGGGCCCCCCGCCGTCGGGAAGATGCACAGGCTGCCGGGCGCCTCCAGCGTGTCATCCGTACCGGGCTGGGAAGGATCGTAGAGGCCCAGTTCCTCCAGCAGCGTGACGTAAATCGGGTGCGTGTCCGGATGGAAGAACTGGGCGCCCAGATCGACGGTGACGCGCCGTCCCTTGTAGTCGATCACACGCGAGTCGCAGTGACCGCCGATCTTGGCTCTCGCTTCGAAGAGGTCGACGTCGAGGGTTCCGGCAAGAAAGTGGGCGGCAGCCACGCCACCCGCCCCCGCACCGATGACGGCCACACGTCGTCGACCCGATCTCGACCGGCCTCCCGTGTGGACGGCCGCTGCGGCAACGTCGCGACCCGCCAGCACCGAGCCGGTGCCGAGCGTCGCCAAGGCGACCGCGCCCCTGACGACATCGCGACGCGTCATTGACGCAGAAGATCTGGAGCGTTCGCTCACGGCCCGGAATCGTGTCTAGCACGAAAACCGTTGCGGCCCCATCGGCGTCGCACGCAGCCCCATCGCGACCCGGTCGTCGCCCTGCGCCGACCCGGAACGCCCGGGATCGGTCGCGCCTGGGCTTCGCTCGGCGCGAGCACGCTGGTCCGGTTTCATGCTCTGCGGCCGGGTCAGCGATGGGGAGTCACCTCACTCTCAGGAGCAGATCGACGACCTCGGGGGAGAGAGTCGCTGGCCTCCGACGCTGGTGCTTGGCCTGGCGATTGCCGTCCCTTTGCTCCTGCCCGATCGCTTCAGCCTGGTGTCGAAGTGGATTGAGCCGGCGCTGCTGGCGGTGCTGCTCGCGGCGCACGTCATCGCCGACCCGGGACGCATCGACCGGCAGTCGAGCGCGACTCGCATGATCGGCGTCGGGCTGCTCGCCGTGCTCGTCGTAGGGGCGGTAACACAAGCAATCGTGCTGACCGTCGAGTTGGTGAATGGCAACAAGGCGCTGAACAACCCCCACGCACTGCTCTCGTCCGGAGCACTGGTTTGGCTGGAAACGATCATCGCGTTCAGCTTTGCGTATTGGGAGATCGACGCAGGCGGCCCGGCCGCGCGCGCTCATCGGACTCCGAAGTACCCCCACTTGGCGTTCCCGGAGCACATGAACCCCGCTCTCGCGCCCCCCGGCTGGAGGCCGCTGTTCCTCGATTGGCTCTCCCTGGGCCTGACGAACGCCACCGCGTTCAGCCCGACGGACGTCATGCCGCTGCGGCACTGGGCCAAGCTGACGATGGGCGTGCAGGCGTTGATCTCGCTGGTCATTCTCGGTCTGGTGGTCGCACGCGCGGTGAACATCCTCACCTGATGGGAACCGCGACTGCAGCGCGGGCGATCTCGACACGGTCATGACGCGGTCAAACGGCTGTGCGTGGAGCCGGATATCGGATCTGGGCGCGCTACGCGGACATCTTCGACGAGCTGAACCCCCGCGCGCCGCAGCGCGCACGGGCACCCTCTTCGCGTGCGGTCGCGTCGGCCATGGGATGTGTGACCTTCGGCCGCGCGTACGCTTCTTGCCGAGGCGATGTCAACCTCTTCTGGACGCAAAACGATCACTCTGCGCGACGGTGCGCGGGTGACCCTGCGTCCGATCGCGATCGAGGACAAGCCGGTTCTTGCCGCAAGCTTCGACCGTCTAAGTGACGAGTCTCGCTACCGGCGGTTCCTAACGCCCAAAGATAGGCTGTCGGCGGCTGAACTTGACTACCTCGTCGACGTCGACCATAAGGACCACGAGGCGATCGTCGCGATCGATCCCTCCAGCGGGAATGGCCTGGGCGTCGCCCGTTACGTTCGATCGACGGACGATCCGGAGCTTGCGGAGGTCGCGGTGACCGTCGCCGACGACTGGCAGGGCCGCGGCCTGGGCCGCGCGCTGCTCGAGCGCTTGACGTATCGCGCACGGCGGGAAGGTGTGCACCGGTTCAGCGCGCTGGTCCTGAGCGAGAACCGGGCGTCCCTCGGTCTGCTCGGGAGCGTGGGGGAAATCCGGCGCACGTCGGAGGCCGGAGACGTGGAGCTGGTGATCGAGCTGCCCCCCCAGCGGGGAATGGGGGCCCGGCTCGCCCGAGTGTTGCGAGCCGCGGCTGCCGGCAGCCTGATCCCGGCGCAGACGCTCGCGCACCGTGTCGCTGTCGGCGTTGAGTCTCCGCCGCGACCCGGCGTCGCACCTCGCCTCCCAATCCAGACGATCGTGGTCGGCACGGACGGCTCAGAGACGGCGGCGAAGGCGCTCGACGCCGCAGTGGAGCTGGGGGCGGTGTTGGGAGCCGAACTCCACGTGGTGAGTGCGTACGGCGCCCGTCAGAGATCTTCCGACGTTGAGGAGCTGCTTGCGGAGGCGGCCCGAGCCGCGAGTTGCGAGGGACTCGAGGCTGCCACGCACACGCGGCGGGGTGACCCCGCCGACGCGCTGATCGCCGTATCCGCCGAACTGGGCGCCGACCTTCTGGTCATAGGGAGCCGGGGCATGAGCCGCGCGTCGCGGTCCCTTCTCGGAAGCGTGCCTGACAAGGTCTCACACAACGCGCCCTGCAGCGTCCTCATCGTGCAAACCAATGACTAGGCGCGCTCGAAGGGATCACAACCGCGACCTGGCCGGCATAGGCTCGGCATGGATGCCCGGCGCCCATCCCCGAGGCCGCGATTCCCGGTCTCCGGTGGTTGGCGATCGAGGCGATGGAGGATCGCAGCTGACGGTGTCCGAGGACGGGCCAGCGGTCCCGATCACTCGGGCGAGGCTGCTGATTGTCTCGGCCTTGGTCGTGGTGGGGCTCGTCGGCGTGTACTTCCTGATCCCGAAGCTGGCGGGCCTAAGACAGACGTGGGGACAGCTTCAACGTGGCGATCCGGTCTGGCTCGTGGCGGGCGGCGTGCTGGAGCTGCTGTCGATCGTCGGCTACGCGCTGTTGTTCCGCACCGTGTTCGGTCGTGGCGTGCCTCGGATCGACTGGCGTGTGAGTCTGGAGATCCCGCTCGCGGGGATCGCGGCGATCCGGCTGGTGGCGGCGGGCGGCGCGGGCGCGGTGGCCGTCACCGCGTGGGCGCTCCTGCGCGCGGGCATGTCCGCCGAGCTGATCGCGAGCCGAATGGTTGCGAGTCTGGTGATCCAGTACTCGGTCTATCTCGGGGCGGTGATTGTCTGTGGGCTCGGGCTGTGGGCAGGGGTCTTCGCGGGCGGAGGGTCGGTCGTAATCACGCTCATTCCGGCCGTCTTCGCAGGGTTGCTCGTGGTCGCGATCCTCAGCATGGCGCTGCTGCCACGCGACATCGGCCAACGCCTGGATCGCGTCGCGAATCGCCAGGGAGCGATGGGTCGGCTGGCGAGGCGACTTGCGAAGGCTCCCGACACGCTCGGCAGCGGAGTCCGGACCGCGGCCGACCTGGTTCGACAGAGGCGTCTGGGGCTGTTGGGGGCAGTGGCTTATTGGGGCTTCGATATCGCTGTGCTCGGCGTCTGCTTCGACGCGTTTGGGAGGGTCGTGCCGGTGGCTGTCCTGGTGATGGGCTACTTCCTTGGCACGCTCGGGAGCCTTCTTCCACTGCCCGGTGGCGTTGGCGGGGTTGAGGGGGGAATGATCGCTGCCTTCGTTGCCTTCGGCGTGCCGGCGGGCAGCGCTGTCGTCGCGGTGCTGGCTTACCGCGCGATCTCGTTCTGGCTCCCGACGCTGCCCGGCATCGTCGGGTATCTCGCGCTGCGCTCGACGGTCCGCGGCTGGCGAGCGGCCGACGCCAAGCCCGTCAGCCCGCGGCTGCACCGAGCGCGGCCACCGGACTCCATGCGATGAGGAAGACGCGGTCGTGATCGTGTATGGCGCTCGCATGTGCGTACGCGATCTAAACCCGCGCATCCGTTTAGACAATCTGCGGCGTTCGCGATGATCCTGGGGCTGGGCTTTGCACTGGTGTGTGCGTTGGGCACCAACTTGAGTTCCTTGTTCAAGGCACGCGGCGCAGTGCTCGTCCGACCAATCCGGGTACGTCATCCGCTGCGCAGCGCCGCAGATCTGTTTCGCCAAAGGTGGTTCGCGATCGGCTGGATCCTTGCGCTGTTCGCGTGGGGCCTTCACATCGAGGCGCTCGCGCTCGCCCCGCTGTCCAGCGTGCAGGCAGTTCTGTCCGGCGGTCTCGTGTTCCTCGCTGTACTCGCGGAGCGATTCTTCGGATACCACCTCGGAAGACGTCAATGGGCCGGTGTCACGATCACGGCAGCGGGACTCGCGGTGATCGGCCTCACCGCGACATCGGAGGGCCCGCAGCGCTCCTCGCTGGCCGCGCTGATCGTCGCCGAGACCGCGATCTTGGGGATCGGCATCGGGCTTGTGAGGCTCTCTACCCGCCGCGACGTTGATCACCGCCGCGAGGCGCTCCTGCTTGCGATCGCGGCGGGCGTGTTGTTCGGGGTCTCTGACGTCGCGATCAAATACCTCACACACGCGCACGGACCGGTGTTCGGACTGCTCAGCCCATGGACGCTCACCGCGTTGATCTCGTTCGTGGTCTCTTTCTATGCATCCGCACGCAGCCTGCAGATCGGCCAGGCGATCGAGGTGATCGCGATCACCTCGGTAGCCGCCAACCTCTCCGCGATCCTCGGCGGCATCCTCGTCTTCGGCGAGCCAATCGGCTCCGGCGCCGTCGGGATCATCGGCCGCGTGCTGGCGTTCGGCCTCGTCATCGCCGGCGCAGCACTCGTCCCCGCCCCGCTGCGCGCCACCAGCGATCATCCCGCCCAACAAACGGTCACAAGCTAGGAGTCGCCAGCGCTGAGTCGAGGACGTGTCCGGCGAGCCGGCGCGGTGTCGGCGTGAACCGGTCAGCCACGATTGCGTGCTTGATGTCTTCGAACACCGAGCTGGGCACTCCCTTCGGGTTGTCCTTGGTCTGCAGCAAGAACGGTGGGATGACCCGAGAAATATCGCCTTGCTGGCCCCGGCCGACCCGTACGTACCGAGGTACCGGGTCACCTCGCCGGTACCCATCGAGAAGCCGGTGAGGACGACATGCTGGCCGAGGGCGAGATGGTGTGGGTTGCTCGCGCGCCCCTGCGCTCGAGCAAGCGCATCGATCGGGGGTGGGCGCTGCACTCATCCGACGAGATAGGTCTCGTAGGTGACGCCGGCGGTCTGGCGGCCGGCCACGCTGATGAAGACGCCTTTGTTCAGCCAGTCGAGATCGGAGGCCGCCGTCTCGATCTCGGTTGAGGTGCGAAACGTGTACTCGTTCGCATCGACGTCCTCGCCACCCCCTCCGCCGCTTGGCAGCGAAGTGCCTGCTCAGGGCAATGAGCGTGTCGGTGGGGTTCCCTTCCGTACGCAGCATCCGCTTGGCGTGGTGGTCAACCGGCCGCGGTGTGGCCTGACCGATGATTTTTCCGCGCCGTGCTGGTCTGTACGCCGAAATGCCGACTTATGGGAGGCTGGCGTCATGCGGAAACTGACCTTTGGCATGAACCTGAGCCTGGACGGCTACATCGCCGCGCCCGGCGACGACCTCGGCTGGAGCGTGCCGTCCGACGAGCTGTTCCAGTGGTGGTCCGACCGGGTGGGGGCGACGGGCCTGGCGCTGTATGGGCGCAAACTGTGGGAGACGATGAGCTCCTACTGGCCGACCGCCGACCAGCAGCCCGGCGCTACACCGGCGGAGATCGAGTTCGCCCGGCGCTGGCAGGACATGCCGAAGGTGGTGTTCTCCTCGACGATCAGCACGGTCGACTGGAACACCCGCCTGGTCACCGGCGACGCGGTCACCGAGATCACCCGGCTCAAGGCCGAGGATGGCGGCCCCATTGACATCGGCGGCGCCACACTCGCCGCAGCGGCCATGCGGGCCGGGCTGATCGACGAGTACGTGCTGGCCACCGCACCGGTCTTGGTGGGCGGCGGCACGCCGTTCTTTACGGCCCTGGACAACTGGGTGAACCTGACCCTGGTGGAGACCCGGACGTTTACCGACGGCGTGGTCCTGACCAGGTACGAGGCCAGGCGCTGAGTGCCCGACGTCGGATCGGCGCGGGCTTCGGGCCGCCCAAAGATCTCGTGGCGCTGTGTTCCGAGGCGATCGTGATACCCCTGCCGGATCACAGGCCATCCCGTCCCCTCGCTCTTCGCGTCCACCACCACCCGTTCGCCTAAGGCGTCGGCGTCAGGCCAGTCCTGGTCAGCGGTACTCGGTGAGGCGCTCGATGTTGATCCTGAAGCTGACCCGTGGCTGGTCCGCGAACTCGGCTGGGTCCTCGCCGTAGCGCTCCGCTTGGCGCATTGCCTCGGCGACTGCGGTGTCACCCTCGTCGAGCAGGGTCGCGGTTCCGCGGATCGAGACGTAGTGCAGATAGTCGCCCTGGTCATGAATGATGAGCGAGGCTCGCGCGTCCCGCCGGAGATTGGCCACCCAGTGACGATCTCGATGCCCGTTGAGCCGTAGATGGTCCTCGCCCAGCATGTAATGGATGACGATCTGGCGCGGCGCGCCGTCGGTGCCAATGGTCGCGAGCACGGCGCAGCGTGGCGCGCTCAGGAAAGCGCGAGCCGGTTCGATCAGAGTGCGGCCGTCAGTCACGCGTCGCCAACGCTATCGCGTGTCGAACGGACGGCCCTAGACGGCTCTGGTCCAGGCTTGGCGCTGCGGATGGAGAGCTCGCTGCCGCTCGTCGAGTCGCCCTCGATCTCAGAAGACGGTGGCCCAGTCGCTCTGGATGCTGACGAGCGTCCAGCCGTGCTTGTGGGCCTGCTCGGCCCCGCTCGTGTAATCGAATTCGCGCTGGGCGTCGTCGTGGAGGACCAGGAGGCCGGTCCTCGGCCCGGCCCAGATCATCACTCGGGTGGATCGACGTCAACCGGTGGCAGGTCCCGCACCTCGTCCTGCGTGAGGTTCAGGCGAATGATCGGGCCGACACGTTTCACGGCGCTGATTGGAATGGCGACCCTCTTCTTGCCCCAGAGGTGGCCCTCGTCGAGCAGGATATGTGTCACGTGATGATCGCTGGGATTGATGACCAGTCCTTGGACCCGCCCGACAGGCTCATCATCGGCATATACGTGATCGCCGCGGCGTACCTCCACTTCGCCCACGGGCACATGGTCGTAGTTGACCGAATGGGGATCGGTGTTTCGTCCAGTCCCGCTGATCCCCAAACCGCTTACACGGGTGCCCATGTCGCGCGTGGCGAGGCCGTAGTAAGGCAGCGAGTGCATCTGGTCCTCGCTGTACCCCAGCTGCCCGCCGCCCCCCGAAAGGAACTGTGACTCTTCAGCCGCCTCGAGCGCGTCGAACTCAGACATTGTGCACGTGAGCTGGATCTTCTTCCCCGTCGAGCTCACAAGATCGATTGGCACAAGATGCCCCGCCTCTCGCCGATGCCTTGGCTCGACGACGAGGTGGGTGATCGCGCGGGCGACGGGATCGATGACCACGCGTCTAAGCTCGCCGCAGACCCCGTCGGTACACGCGACTTCGCTTCCAATGATGAACTGCGTGGTCTCGCTCATCGATGCTCCCTCGCGTCTGTCTGCTCTTCCCACTTTGGAACGACCGGGCCCAGGCTCATCAGATCGGTATCCGTACCGGGCTCCGTCCCCGACGAGCCAGACTATAAGCCTGACGGGTGCTTGGTTTCCCCCGAGACCAGAGCCGCGACACCGCGCGGCCCTTCCCCAGCACGTGGCGCAAGAAAACCTTGGGGTTCATCAGCGATTGGGGAATGTTGGAATTTGCGCTCAACCGCACGGCAATCGGAGTACTGTCGTTATCGGTGCTGGCCGCGCGGCCAGAATTCTCACCCCCACCTCCAACGTCACAAACGGTGCGATTTTGAGCCGCGAGGCGGGACTCGGGGGTCGCTGGTTTTGACTGCATGGCCGGGACCATTTCTACCGGCGTTATCCCATCGTCTTGGTGGCTTCGCCCTATCTAGTACCAGCTCGGGGCCGCGTCGCCCGGGCGATCGCAATCGAGGGATGAGAACGCAGCTATGCCGGTTACCGAGAAAGCCTCGGGGTCGCCTGAGCGGGGCGAGCGATGTCCGTAGCGCAGCTTCGGGAATTCGAAGAGGTCAAGAGCCTGATCACTCGCGGCCAGCACCTCGGTGTCCTCACACACGCCGAGATCGCGGCGGCGACGGCCGAGCTCGGCCTCGACGAGACCGAGGTCGAGGAGTTGCATGGCCTGTTCGAGTACGCGGAGATCGAGCTGGTAGAGGAAATTGAGGCAGCGAGCGCCCTGGGCATGGGGATCGACCAAGCGCCTGACAGGCTCCCCAGCGGCCCAGCTCGCTTGGATCTCAGGCCGGAAGTGACCACAGACGCGCTGCAATTGTTGTTCAAGGACATCGGCAGGGTGCGGCTCCTGACCGCTCAGGAGGAGGTCGCGCTTGCCAAACGGATCGAACGTGGCTCGCTCGACGCTAAGCAGAAGATGGTCGAGTCGAACGTGCGTCTGGTCGTCTCGATCGCGAAGCGCCACCGCAACCGGGGCCTGCCGTTCCTCGACCTGATTCAGGAGGGCACTATCGGCCTCCTCCGCGCGGCGGAGAAGTTCGACTACCGCAAGGGCTTTAAGTTCTCGACCTACGCAAGCTTCTGGATCCGCCAAGCCATCGCCCGGGCGCTTGCTGACAAGGGACGAACGATCCGGCTCCCGATTCACATAGCGGAGAAACTCAACAAGATCGAACGCGCCGAGCGCAGCCTCGTCACACGGCTCGGTCACGAGCCGACCGCCGAGGAGATCGCGGATCTCGTGAAAGGGATCGATCCAGGCGAGGTGCAGGCAATCAAGCGCTCTGCGCGAGCGCCGATCTCACTCGAGAGGCCCGTCGGGGATGACGAGGGGTCCGAGTTCGGCCAGTTCATCGCCGACGACCGCGCCACGTCGCCTTACGAGATGGCCGTCGAGACCCTCACCAACGAAGCGCTTCGCAAGGCGCTCCAGAGTCTCAGCGACCGGGAGCGCCGAGTGCTCGAGCTTCGCTACGGGCTCAGCAGCCAACACCCGTGCACACTCGAGGACATCGCACGCAGATTCGGCGTCACGCGCGAGCGCATCCGCCAAATCGAGAGCCAGTCGATCGAGAAGCTCCAACACTGCCCCGAGAGCGAATTGTTGCGAAACGACGTCGAGACCGCATCCGCGCGCAAGGCTCCCACCCCCGACCAGACCTCGCGAGGTGAGCCTCGATGAGCATTGAGATCGAGCGTCAGGAGATTCCGACCGCCGCAGTCGGATTTCGTCCGGTTACCTGGTACGGTGTGAAACGTGGACGATCTTGAGATCTGCGCACTCGTAACAAGACTGTCGCGTCCGCACTCCTCGGGCGGAGTCGTGATCGAGCGAGCTGCCATCCTCGCTGCGGGCACCGACTTTCCGGCGGTCATGAACTGGATCACTGCGCACGCCGGGACGCCCGACACAGCTGGGCCGGCGACTCGCAGCCGGGGGCTCCACGGCTCGCGCATCAACGACGGCCGTGGCGCGACGGACTCGCGAGCGCCGCTGCGCTTCGTGCTTCCGGCCGGCGCGCTGCACTGACCGCTGCGCCCAGGCACGCGACAGCCCGTCAGTCGTGTGATCTCTGCTCGGGCGTCGATCGGAGAGTTCCCACATGTCCAACCCTCACCCCGAGCGCCGCGGCGATCTCCGCGTAACTCATCCCACCGTGGCGCATCACCAGAACCGCCGCCGACCGGCGCGGCAGCCGACGCAGGACTCGGCGTACATCCGCCCGTCTTTCGCGCTCGATTACCGTGTCCTCGGCGCTCGGCAGGGAAGTCGCGACCTGCACCAGCAGTTCGCGCTTGTCGACGCCGTTCCCCGCGAAGCACGTTGAGCGCGGTATGCACCGCCGCGACCCGGACCCATCCAGCAGCCTGCTCGTAATCGCAGGGGAAGCGTCGGTAGGCCGCCAGGAAAACATCCTGGGCCACATCCTGAGCCCGCTGTGAGTCCCCGACCACACTCTGCGCGAGGCGCACGACGGCCCGGTAGTGGCTGCGAAAGAAGGACTCGAAGGCCGCAACACCGCAGCCGTTATCGAGAAGCTCCGAGCGCTCTTTATGTCGCGTCTGCAAGCCGATCACACCCACTAAGCACCGCGGCAGCCCCAAATGTGACACCTCAGCGGCTGCCGCGCATCGACCCGGTGCCGCCGCGTCAACCTACGCTCCGCGAACAAGCCGGCAAACCACTGGTTTCGAGTTCCGGGGGCCCGCCCTCGTTTACGAGCGGGCTCTGTGATCGTAGGCGTCTCGAGCGGTGTGGATCTCGTGAATGTGACTTTCAGACCATCGTTTGATCGCGGCGACGACCGGGAGAATCGTTTGGCCCAGTGCGGTGAGCTGATAGTCGACTCGAATGGGGATCGGTATGCGCGACCTGCTGAGCTCGCCGATCGGAGCCCAAGCTGACTACGTTGCGCTCGATGTGGACGCGATCGCGCCCGCGCCCGCGCCCCGCAAGGTTGCGCCGGACGCGGTTCGCGACGGCGGCTCGTTTGTAGCCGTGGCAGCCGGCGCCGCGCCACTCCCACTGCGCGGCACTCGCGTTCACAACGTTTGGATCCGCAGCGATCGTTCACGCCTCGGCGAACTCGCCGCCCTGGTCGACGCAGGCCGACTCACGCCACGCGTCGCCGCCACCCAGCCACTAGACACGGTCGCCGCCGCGCACCAACGGTTGTCCGCCGGCGGCGTGCGAGGCCGCATCGTCCTAGAACCCTCACCGACAGCCAGGCGGACGCCAGGATTTTGGGTCACTCGCCTAGCGACAAACCCCGCTCGGCGAGCGCGTCGCGTATCACCTTCATCGCGTTCGGCCCCATGCCGTGCAGCCTCTTGAGCGCACCTTCGCTCGCGCCTGGCAGTTGCTCGAGACGCTGATAGCCCGCGGCAAGCAGCGCGCGCTGCGCGGGCGCCGGCAACTTCGGCAAATCGTTGCGATCCGCTGTCATGCCATCCGCCTGAGCGCCGCAGTCGGGGACGACGCCGGCCTGCACGCGGCCGGGAAGCGGCGAGAACACTCAACCGTCCGAGCAGACCAACGTAGCCTGGGACGCCGGCGTCGGCAATCCGGCGTCCAGCGGCGGCTCGCTCGAGGTCGTCGACGTGAGCTTGCGCGATCGTGTGGTAGATGTGCGGGTGCATGTCGCCTCCTGCGGATCGAGTCTTCCTGTAGGACCGCAACGGCCGACGAGAATCATCGGTGCCTGCAGCTCATGAGCCCGCCACTCAGCCTCCAAGCCCGTCACGGATGACGACCGCTCGCCGGCCGTGGCTAGAGGACGAACGGTATGAGCATCTTCGTCCGGGTTCGGTATGCGGCATACGCGGTGGGGAACGTTGCCGTCAGGTTCTTCTCCTCGACGGATGCGGCGTAGTAGAAGTACGCCCCGAGGACGCCGACGATGATCAAGCCGATCAGGTTGGTCGCGAGTGCCGTCCCCAACGCCCCGGTCAGGATTCCTGAGTAGATGGGGTGGCGGACGAAGCGGTACGGACCGGAGGTCACGAGCTCCGGATCGGCCTTCTGTGTCGCTGGCATCCCCCAGTTGTGTCCGAGATGGATCCGGGCCCATACCGCCAGCGCGATCCCCGACGCGAACACCACGAGCCCGATCACTCCGAGCACCGGGCTGTGGACGCCCAGGCTCCCGCCGCGGAAGACGCGGAGGAGGAGAACGACCGAGACGGCCGCCAAAGCCCTCAGCGGGACTTGACGCGTGCCACCCATGCCCTTCTTAGCCCCGACCGCGGCAGCGAGCCAATAGATCCAGAAGACGAGCCAGGCGATCGCGATACCGGTCTGGAGCGCGTGCATCCTGTTCGACAGCATGGCCTGATCGCCGAGTCGGCACAAACGGTCCTTCGAGTCGCTGTGCTGCGAGGCGTTGCTGAGTCACCGACGTCACCCGAAGTTCGTGCCGCCGTCTATCGGGCACACGGACTGAATCCCGGCATCCGCCTCCTCGGACGTCGGTCCGATGAGCGTGAGCTGGCGACGGCGCGCGACCGGTGACCGATACGATCGATGCCAGGCGTCGACGAGCGCGCTCGCACCGCGAGGCAGGAGGTCCCCGAGGTGCGCTACCGCACCGCCAGACCAGCCGGATTGATCTTCATCTGGGTGAGACGAACCCTGGATTGGGATCGGAGCCCGTCCGATCTCGAGCGGGCGATCGATCCGCGGATGCGAGACAAGGTCCGCCTGTTTAACTCGACCTTCACCATGCCGTATGGGTCGTTTCGATCCAGGATCGCGAAGATTGCGCTTCTGAGCCACTCCCGCGTCGAGGGTGCCGTGCGTGAGAGCTGGGATCAGATTCCTGATGGCGCGCTCGTGCTACCGGTCGATGACGATGACTGGTTTGCACCGCACGCTGCTCGAGTCTTGGAGCCCGAACTCCACCCAGGGATTGAAGGCTGCCTTTGGCAGAGTCGATGGATCGAGCGTCCGACGAGCTCGCGCCACGGGCTTTGGTTGATCCGGCGCCGCCTGTTTCCCGGCACCCCCCAGAAGTGGATCTGCACGACTAACAACTACGCCTTGGTCAAGCGCCCCGACACGCGGGAGCTTCTGTATTCCCACATGCTGGCCAGCCGCTGGTTCGAAGCGCGGCTCGCGCGTGGAGCCGCTGACGTGCGGCGGCTCGATGCGCGGATCAGCGTCGCGAATCGTCATCTGGCCTCTCAGACGACGCTGCGGATTGACGGGCCCACGATCAGCCGCGCCACCCTGATCCGCAAGTTCCGGAGCTACCGGCGCCTGTACGATCGACAGGTCCCGGAAGAGCTCGCATGGTGTCGACCGTATGTCGCGATGATGCGGGAGCTGATGGCTGAGCTCAAGCTCATCGAACGGTAGTGCTCGCAGACCCGCCAGGTGTTGCTCACTCGCGTCACGGCCGTGGTCGTCGGAGGCGTGCGGCCGTTTTCTCGATACCAGCTCGCGGTCACTTTCAGCCGCTCCGGCCGTTGATATCCGATCTGGTCAGGCACGGGATCGATGCTCATGTCTTTACCGACCGCCGCTTCGCCGAGGACGTGGAGCACGCGGGCGGGACGTTCGTCGACTTGTACGGTCCGCACCCGGTCGAAGCTGTCGACCGCGAGTCGATCCCGGTCCCCTGCCGGTACGTCAGCTTCGCCGCAGCCTACGCGGAGGAGATCGCCGCGCGCGTCGCCAAGCTCGAGCCACAGCTGATCGTCTATGACAGCTTCGCGGTGATCGGCCACGTCGTCGGTCGCTTGCTTGGGGTTCCGTACCTGGCCGTCCACGCCGGTCACAACGAGAACCCGGCCGACCAGGTGCAGGAGCTGCGCGCCGACCGGCGGGTGTCGATCTCCGCGACGTGTCATCGCGCGGCCGCGACGCTTCGTGAACGGTATGGCGTACCGGACGCGTCGCCCTTCTCATACCTCCACGGCCTTAGCCCGTACCTGAACATCTACTGTGAGCCGCCGGCTTTCCTCAGCCTGGAGGAGCGAGAGGCATTTCAGCCGGTGGTGTTCTACGGGTCCCTGCCGTCCCTCGAGGACATCCGGGCCATACAAGCCAACCGGGATCGGCACTGGTTTGACCAGAAGATGAGCGGCCTCAAGCTGTACGTTTCATTCGGCACGGTCGTTGCCCAGTACTGGCCCCGCGAGGCCTGGCAGGCTATTGCCTGCATCGCGGACGCCATCTCCGAGCTGCCAGACGCACAGGTGCTGGTCAGCCTCGCGGGCGCTGAGCTCACACCAGCGGGCCTGCCGGCGCTAGCGCGGCCCACCGTCTCGGTACACCCCTACGTGGATCAATGGCATGTCCTCGATGAGGCGGATCTGTTCATCACTCACCAGGGCATCAACTCGACTCACGAGGCGATCTTCAACTGCGTCCCGATGCTCTCGTATCCATTCTTCGGCGACCAGCCGTCCCTGGCCGCGAAGTGCGAGCAGTTCGGATTGTCGATCAGGCTGAGTGACTTCCCGCGAGCGCCCCTGACCGGCGAGCGGGTGCGGGCCTGCATCGACGAGGCAACGAGGCGCGAGCGGCGGATGCACGCATCCTTGGCCGTTGCTCGAGCTTGGGAGGTATCGCTGATCGCAGATCGGCACTCGGTCCTTCAACAGATCAACGAGCTCATCGGCGCCTAGTCGACTGCGTACGGTGCCAGTTCGCTGACGAGTCTCCTGGTCGCCGCGACGAGCCGTTCCGGCGGCTCGATACCAATTTCCGCGAACTCACGATAATGGCCCAGCGCGTCTGCGCCCACCGGTCGCCATGCGGTCGATCCCTCCGAGACGATACGCACTCCCTCCGCGAGCGTCAGCGGAAGCAGCGGATCGTGTTCGACGATGCTCTGCAGGAACACCCCAGCCCGGGCTGCGCTCAGCAGCATCGCCAGCTCGTCCCCTCGCCGTACGCCGCCGCCGGCTCTCGCCCGTAGCCACGCTCTATGTTCATCCACGGCGCGGCGCGCAGTGTCAGTGGCCGACCAGCCCCGCAGCGTGGTGAAGGTCGCCACCCGAGTTGCTTCGATCAACGCAAATGAAACCGGGTCGGTGGTCCGGCAGGCGATCGCGCGCAAACGGCTCCGCACGAAGCTCGCCGCGGGGCGGATCAGCAAGCGATCGGCGCTGACCGTCGGGTAGGCACCTCCGTCGATCGCTGCCGCCGCGCCGAGGACAGCGGGATCGCGCGGATCGGCGCCGAGATGCACAAACGCGTCATCCGGAGCGAGCGGGCAGGCCAGCGCCCGCCAGTCGACGAGCGGCATCGCCTCCGGTGGCTGGCGGCCGGCGGGCGCTTGACCGTCCGTCCAGCTGCGACGGGGCAACGCCAGTTCCCCCGGCGCAGCCCCACTCAGCCGTACCGTGGTCGAGCCCGCGGCCTCGGCGCCGGCGTCGATCAGCGCCGCGATCCGAGCCGAAAGCCGGATCAGGAACGGCAGGCTTTCCGCTAGCGCCGAGTCGGGGCGGCGCCTCAGCGTGCGCCGCAGCTCGATCGTGCGTCGGATGGCTTCTTCCTCGCCGGGCAGCAATTCGAGGGCGCGATTGAGCGCTTCCAAGCGTCCCGTCACCCGCTCGTGGTGCGCCACCCAGAGCCAGACCCGCGTCGCCTCGGAGACGCACTTCGCGCACAAATCGGCCGCTCTCGGCCCGTTCGACTGGACACAGACGGGAAACAGCTCTCGCCACCAGAACACAAGCTCCAACCACGCGGCTATCCGCTCGAGCTGCACGTCTCGCACCGGCTCGCGTGGCCGGCGCTCCGGGCCGCAGAGCAGTTGCCAGCTCGCGGAGGTCGAGTACAGGCCAGGCCGCTCCAGCAACAGGATTCGGGAAACGCTTGAGCGATCGCCGAAATACCCTGCTTGGCGTGGATTGGCTGAAGGGTGGTCGAGCCCGAGAGTAAACGCCGACTCGCCCGACAACTCGTCGAGCTCGTCCCCCTCGTATATGCACGGGTGATCGACGATGAGGCCGATCCAGGGCAGCAACCGGCTCAGCTTCTCGAAGCGACGTCGTGCCGCAGCTCGACGTTGGGCGACGTCCGGACCCGGAGCGAGAACGATCGTCAAGTCAATGTCCGAGAGGCCCGGAATGAAATCCGGGCTCCCGAGGTTGGTCCTCGAATACAGCGACGCGCCCCGCTCCCCGAGGGCCAAGCACCCAGCCGCTAACCATGCGGTCACCCGGTAGGCGAGCAGCCAAACGGCGCGCAAGCGAGTGCGGCGCGTGCGAAGCACGAACCGTTGCACCGCGAGATCAACCGGCGACCGTGGAACGGACAAGAGCGCTACACCTCCGACTGGACAGCGGCCGAGACGCGCGGTGCCTCAGAACGAGCGGCGCTGCGCCTGAGGCGCGTCCCCATCCGGTCGTCACGCGAGACGAGCGTCCGCGATGCGCGCCTAGTGAATATTGCCGACCCGAGTCGCGACGATCCGCGCCTGGTAGAAGCCCCTACTCGGCGGGGTGCCCCCGGATCCGTCACAGCTGAACGTAAACGTCCCTGGCTGTACAAACGTGGCGGCGAACGTATCCGAGAAGGATGCGACGCCATCAGCTGCGATGGTATTCACCGAGGCGTCGCTACCACCCAGCGCCGAGAGTTCACACTCTGCGCCGCCTGGCGTCGAGCTCCCGCCCGGATCGCTCGAACCGACCGCCTTGGCCACCGCCGTGTAGCTGCCGGGGGGAACACGGAGCGTCAACACGAGGGGATCAGCGGCGGTGTTGGTGGACGCTTGATAGACGGTTCCCCTGAGCGCCTTCAGCGCCCTCGGGGAGATCTGGTCCGTACTCGTGATCAGGTAGCGCTTCGCGGCCAGCGCGCCTCCAGTGACTGCGAAGACGAGCGCGATCAACGCGATGATCGCGGACGCGCTCGGCCGGCGCGAGTGGACCCCCTTCATAAACAGCATGCACCGACGAACATACACCGGTCCCGTTGTCTGGGCTTGGGCCGCCTCTCTCCCAACCGTATACGCGGTGGTCCGTGTTGCGCAAGCGCTTGGTGCGACGGATCAGGGCCTGCTGAGCCGCCGCTTGGTAGAGCCGAACCGCGGCCATCGCCGCCGTGTGCAATGTACGATGACGCACGCTGAGCGGTGTGACGAGGTCGGGAGGCCCGGATGAATCGCAGGGTGAGGACAGTCCTCGGGCTGTGCGGGGCAGCGGTCGTCTGCGCGGCATCGTGCAGCGCTGCCGTGGCGGTGCCGCTGCCGTCCGCTGATCCGTTTTACTCAGTGCCGCCCAGCATCTCGGGCCTCGCCAACGGCACGATCCTCGCCTCGCGATCGGTCGCGGTGAGCGCGTACAGCATCCCCATGCCGGTGCACGCGTGGCAGGTGAAGTACAAGACGACCGACAACCAGGGCGACGCCAGTGCCGACGTCGCGACGGTCATGGTGCCCGATGCTCCGTGGACTGGCAGCGGTCCCCGCCCGCTTGTCTCCTACCAGACCGCGGAGGACGGCATCAGCACTGCGTGTGCCCCATCGTACGGGCTGCGCGCGGGCGTTACCGATGACGAGAACAATTCCGGTGCCGAGACAGGCCTGATGGAGTATGCGCTGCTCCAGGGCTGGGCGGTCGTCGCCCCTGATTACGAGGGACCGGACTCCGAGTTCCTCGCGCCCGCCGGCGAGGCCCACGGCGTCCTCGACGGGATGAGGGCGGCCCTCGGTTTCGCCCCGGCCGGCCTCAGCGCGAGGACGCCGCTCGCGATGTGGGGTTACTCGGGCGGTTCGCTCGCGACCGATCTCGCCGCCCAGGCGCAGCCGACCTACGCCTCGAGCCTGCATTTCAAGGGGATCGCACTCGGCGGGACGGTGGCCGACATCCAGGCGACCCTCGACGCCTTCAGCGGCGGTCCTGCCGGTGGCGCGATCGTGATGGGTTTCGCCGCGGTCAACCGCGATTTTCCGTCGGCCAACCTGCTCCAGTACTTCAACGCGGCCGGGCGCAAGGCCATCGCCGCGGCGCAGAACGACTGCCTCGTCCAGGCCGCCGCCCAGTTCCCGTTCGCGTCCCTGCAGCAGTATGAGGCTTACCCGGGCGTCGAGTCCACGCCCGCCGTGGTGAATCTCCTGCACAGCATCAGCCCGCTCGGGATCCCCGGGACGCCGACCGCGCCGATCTACGACTACCACTCTGCGGTTGACGAACTGGCCCCGATCGGTCCCGACCGCCGGCTGATGCGGCGCTTCTGTGCCGCCGGCGTGAAGGTCGACCACGTCGAGACGCTGCTGGGCGAGCACGTCGCCGTCGCCCTCGACGGTGCTCCCGGGGCGGTCGCCTACCTCGCCGCCCGGTTCGCAGGCCGGCCGGCCCCGGACGACTGCGCAGCGATCCCGGGGTGAGCACGGCGCCCTGACCGAGGTAGTCGAAGAGTTCGCCGACGAAGCCGGCAGAGTCTGTCGGCGCGGCAGGTCGATCTAGGGGCCGGTGAGCGCGCTTGCCAGGCGCTCAAGGCCGCAGCGGATCTCTTCAGGCGGGTGTGCGGTGAACGAGAGGCGCAGGGTCGCGGGATCCGGACAGCCCGAGAAGAATGGGGCGCCGGGGACGTAGGCGACGCCGCGCTCAAGGGCGCGTGGAAGCAGGGCGGTGGCGTCCCAGCCGTCGGGCAGTTGCACCCACACGAACATGCCGCCCTCCGGACGGTTATGCGTCGACCCGGGCGGCAGTGCAGCCGCGAGCCCTTCGAGCAGCGTGTCGCGCCGGGCACGGTACGCGGCGCGCAAGCGCCCGACGTGCGCGTCGAGGTCGCTCGTGGCCAGCCATCGCGCAGCGGCCGCCTGGTCGACCGTCGAGGAGTGCAAGTCAGCGGCCTGTTTGGCGATCGTGAGCGAGCGAAGCAGCATTCGGGGTGCACGGACCCAGCCGAGGCGCAGCCCGGGTGCAGCGATCTTCGACAGGGTCGACAGCGCGACCGTCCGCGCGGGCGCCTCCGGGAGCGAGGCGAGGGCCGGGAGCGCCTCGCCGTCGTAGCGCAACTCGCCATACGGGTCGTCCTCGATCAGCCACAAGCCTGTGCGCTTGACCGCGGCCGCCAGCGCCCGGCGGCGAGCCAGTGGCAGCGTCCGGCCGGTCGGATTGTGAAACGTGGGGACGGTGTACACCAGCTTCGGGCGGTGCTCGGCAACGAGCTCGTCAAGCGCATCTGGGTCAAGCCCCTCGATGTCGCAGCGCACGGGCACCGCGACCGCGCGTGCGATCGCGAAACTCTGAAGCGCAGCGAGGTAGGACGGCTCCTCCACGAGCACCCGGTCCCCCGGCTCCAGCAAAACAGTGGCCACGAGCGTCAGTGCCTGCTGCGAGCCGCTGGTGATGAGGATGTCGTGCGCCTCGGTTTCGAGCCCACGCGTCGTCAGCCGCTCGGCGATCAGAGAGCGCAACGCCGGATCGCCCTCCGTCGTGGAGTACTGCAGAGAGCGGCCCGCGTATTCGTCCCCCAACACCGTGGCGAATGCCTCGCGAAGGCCGACGACGTCAAACAACTCCGGTGCGGGCAGACCGCCGGCGAACGACACGATGCCGGGGCGCTCGGTCAGCGCGAGGATGTCACGGACCGGCGAACTGGACGCGCGGCCAGGACGACCGGCAGTCAGCACGGCCCCAGGCGGGTCAGACTTGGATCCATACAGCCCGAGACACGAAGCCGGCAGTGAACCTTCCCGCCGGGACGTCGCGAGCGACGTTGCGCACCCGACGCTACGGCGGCGGAAGGATCGCCGACCAGGACACGTCAGTAACCGAGGAAGAGGGCGCCGCCCGATCGATGGCGGCGCCCTCTTATGACGCGCATTACCCGCATTTCGATCTGACCAGTCCTGAAAGGAAGCGCAATGTCAAAGCATGAGGACAGCATCGTGGAGCGCGCTGGGGGCTTGCTGCTGCCAGGTGAGGAGATCGGTTCGGCCCTCGTCGTATCTCCCCGCGGCAGTTCGACTGCTGCTGCCCCGGGCTTGGCGCCAGGCGAGATCGGTCGTCGCTGGAGCAACAGGAACAAGGCGGCGGCCGAGGAGGTCGGCCTCATCGTCGAGCGCAGCTCGGGCCTCGTGCTCACGAACCGGCGTCTACTCACGCTGGGTTTGGCGATCTCGCTGACGGGCGGCATCAAGGAGGTCAAGGGCATGCTCAGCGAAGTCCCACTCGAACGGGTTGATGAGGTCAAGAGCAAGTGGAACGTGCTCACGATCAGCATCGGCGGGGCGCAGTTCAAGCTCGAGTGCAAACCCACCGCGGCAAAGGCGTTGGCCAACGCGTTCGCTGCCGCGAAGGCGAGCGCCTGAGGTCATTGAGCTAGGCCGGCCGCTCCATAACTCCGCGGCCGGAGGCCGGGTCTAGCCGGAGTACGCGGGCAGCCGCAAGACGAGGGTGCGCACTGCCTCGACCGCGTCCGAGCGCACGGCTTCCTCTACCGCGGAATCCTGAAACCGAACCGCGAGCAGCTCTGCGACCCCACCGAGCGTAGGTGCGAGCTCTGGATCCTCCTTCAGAACGCTTTCGAGAAACAGCGCCGCGCGTGCGGCGGACAGAAGCTTCCAAAGCGGGCCTGGCGTGGCCGCCCCGCGCAACCAGGCTCGGTGCTCGGCAACAGCTCGGCGTGCGGTGTCCTGGGCCGACCAGCCGCGAACGTCTGGGAAGTGCGCGACCGAGGATCCGGCGGCGAGCGCGAACGACACCGGATCGGTGACCTCGGACTTGAGCGCGCGGCCGCGGCTGCGCTCGCTGAAGCGCGCCGGGAGAACGAGCAGGCCGGGCCCCCGCAGAGCCACATACGACGGCCCGCTCTGGGCCCGGGTCGCTGCGCCGAGTGCTGCGGGGTCAGCCGGATCGTCATCTCGCGGGGTGAACGACTCGTCCGGAAGCGGAGGGGTCGCGAGGGCACGCCAGTCGCAGAGCGCAACCGCGCTGCCAGAGGGATCGAGTGTGTCAGCGACGAGGCGCACCTCTGTCGAGCCGGCGGCGGCCGTTTCGTCCGCGATCAGCTGCGCGATCCGGGCGGAGAGCCGAAGGAGTGCAGGCAGTGCTGCGGACAGCGATCGTTCCGCGCGTTCATGCGGTGACCGCTGGAGCGCGAGAGCTGTTCGGATCGCCTGCTCCTCCTCAGGGAGGCGCTGCAACGCCCGCCGGAGCACGTCGCTGCGGGTCCCGCACCGCTCGCCCTGCGCCAGCCACAGCCAGACCCGGGCAGCCTCCGCGATGAGCTTCACGCTCAGCCCGGGAGTGGCGGGATCGTCAGGGTCCGCGCACGCCTGGAACGCCCAGCGCCACCAGTAGGTGACCTCGAGCCATGCTGCGATCCGGCGCTCCTGTGCGCTGCGCGGCGGCGGGAGGGGACGGCGGTCGGGACCCGAGAGCAGGCGCCAGTCGGACGTGGCACCGTAGAGCCCCGGCCGGAAGAGGATCCGGCGCCTTCCGATGCTCGCGCCACCATTTGACAGTGCCGCGCGGTCCTCGTCCTCACACTCGAGGCCGTACGTCATCGCGGACGAGCCGACAACGTCACGCAGCTCGAGTTCGTCATAGACCCGGGGCTCCTCGAGCAAGCGGCCGGTCCGCGGAAGCACGCGTGCCATCCGCTCCCAGCGCCGCCAAACTCGCGCCGAGGTAATTCCGGGTTTCGTGCCGTTGGCGGCGAGGACGATTGCGAGATCGACGTCTGAGCGTCCTGGAACGAGCTCGCCAGTGCCGAGCCCCGCGCGAACGTAGACCGCAGGCAGCCTCTCGCCCCATGTCAGGTAGACCCCGGCGGCTCGTGCAACTACGAAATAGAGAGCGCGCGCCGGGCCGCGAAGCGGCGTGCGCTCAGCCTGCACGAGAGCCATCTGAGCCGCCGCGACGGCTCGCGACCAGATCGTCGACGTGCTCCCCACGGCCTGCCCTGCCTATCGGTGCCCTGCGCCAAGCTCTCGTAGCATCGAGACGTCGACGTAACGGAGAGGACGCCGCTCGACGTAGCCGAGCTCGAGCATGAGCGAAAGGACAGCCTCGATCGCCGCTGTGTTCGACAACGCGTCGACGCTTGGACGGTTGTGTTCGAGGGCCTCGCGGATGAATCTGGCGCCGATGCCGATGTAAGGCTCGGCCAGCACAGCGGCCTCATCTGGGCACTCATCGACAAACCGGGCTCCCTCGACGAATGCCGCCACGACGCGTTCGGCGAGGTCGCGGCGCTCGTCCAGCAACGCGTGCGTGGTCGTGAGCGAGCAGCCCGGAGCGCCGGGCCAGACGTCACCGGTCCGCTTCACGACGGTCCCGAGGCCCTGCTCCGCGAGCATGGTCGCGTACGGCTCCACCATCGACGCGGCATCTGCTGCGCAGCCGACCAGGGCGAGGATCGCGCCGTCGCCGGAGGGCATCCTCACGATGCGGCGATGCTCCCAGCCGAAGCTGCGCATCAGCGCCGCAGCGGTCAGGTCCTTCATCCCTCCCTCCTGGGGGACGGAGACCGCGCGAACCTGATCCAACGAGACGCCGGCTCTCAGTACCAGCGCAGCCTCCTCGCATCCGGAGCCACAGATCGCCACCAGATCCTCGTCGCGGGAATCGGCGGACGCGACCCGCGTCCAGGGGATGACCGCGAACTGAATCTCCCCGCGCGCCATCTGATCAGGGACGAGCCATGCGGTCGAGGCAATGCGAACACGGACGTCCAGACCGCGGCTCTGGAAGAAGCCGCGCTCGAGGGCCGCGTACGCCGGCATCTGGCAGATGCCTCGCAGGAGTGCGATCTCGACGCGCTCCATCAGCTACCCCCGTCAGCGAGTAGGCCGTCGGCGACGGCTTGGGCGCCGTCGCCGCCGAGCGACCCGAGGAACGCGTGCTGGTCCGCCGCCAGCCCGGAGTGATCGCCGTTGCCGGCCACCGTGAACAGCCGGGTCAGGACCTCCTCCGCCGCGGGCGTCGATGCGAGCTCGTCGATTGCCGCATGGACCCGTGGGTTCCGGACTCGCTCCGGCATTTGGTCCTCCAGCCGGACTCTCTTGTCCAGATCCTCCCAGTGCAGTGCGTGCGGGGCGACCCCGCGCGCACGCAGTGTCTTGAGGACACACCACTGACTGAAGTTCCTCGGCGGGAGGAAGAACGTGGGACGGCCCAGCTGGAACGATTCGAGCGTCGTCGTCAGCCCTGGCGCGGTGAGGATCACTCTCGCCCTACCGAGCTCTTCGAGTGCCTCACTGTGCGCGAGAGAGGCGGACTCGATACCCAGTCGCGTCGCCGAGGCCCGCAAAGCCGCGGCGATCTCCGCGCTCGCCAGGATCCGAATACGGCCCGGATACGCCGCCGGCACGTCGCTAGCCTCCATCGCCCGCAACAATAGCTCCGCGTAGCGGCGGTCGCGCGTCGATCCCCCATCGGCTTCGAACCCCCCGAGGTTGACGACGAGATCAACCCCAGCCGGCGGCGGCGTCGGAGCGGCACCCAGGATCGGGCCGACGTATCTTGGACGCACGAGATGCTGGTCGCGCGGTTCGGCGTCCCTGAAGCGCTGTGCCCAGTAACAGCGGGCGCCGAGGAACGTGTCGGGGACGCGGTCACGCATCCAGAGCAGGCTGTCGACCACGTGCAGCGGCCGTGACATCTCATCCGCCAGTCGCGCGATGTCCCGGTCCATCAGCGAGACCACGACGCGCGCCTCGCGGGTCAGGGCCCGGGCAACGGGTGCGTCGGCCGTCGCGTCGACGACCTCCGCGAAGACCTCCTTGCTACGGGCCACGAGCTCGTACGCGACGCCGCGCCCGACGAAGACGCACTCGCGTCCGGCTTCGCGGCAGCGAGCCGCGAGCACGAGCGCCTTCGCCGCGGGGCCGTATCCCATCGGATAGGCGGCGAACAGCAGCCTGTGACGAGGGCGCCGGTTCACTATGCTGACGATGGACGAGCCGTGGCTCGGGTCACGGTGGCGCAGCCTACAGGTGTTCCGGTCGCGGCTCACGTCCTGGGAGGTCAGTCTGATGAGGTATCGCCGCTTGGCTGTGGATGCTCGCTATCAAGCGCTGCGGAGTTCTCCGGTTCCAGTTGACTTCCGCGGGCGGCCTTTCGACGCGTTCGACCTTCGCGCGTTCTTAGACGCAGTCCTGCCCGAGCTTTCGCTTCCCGTGCGCCCCTCGGCTCTCGAGTACGGCACCGGAACCGGCCCCGGGGCGTGCTACCTCGCGGCACGAGGGTTCCGCGTCGACGCGATCGACACCTCGCCTACGGCGATCGAGCTGGCGAGGCGGTTCGCCAACGAGCGGGGAGTGGCCGCGCGGTTCGAAGTCGCAGACATCGCAGAGTTGCCGCGATGGCCGGGGCACTACGACCTCGTCGTCGACAGCTTCTGCCTGCACAACGTCCTTTCCGACCCCCAGCGTCGCCGCACACTCGCCACCGTGCGGAGCCTGCTGCGGCCTGGCGGGTACTTCGTCGTCGGGACGAGCGTGTTCGACAATCGGCGAAGCTACGGTGCCGACGTGCGGAACGACCAAACGGGAATTGTCTACAGCCGTCTCCCCGGAGATTCGACCGGCTACAGCGACGCGGTCCGATTCGATGGGGCCTGGTTCTACGCACGAGTGCGCCACGTGCGCCCCGCAGACCTCCGCGCCGAGCTCGAGGTCGCCGGCTTTAACGTGCTCGAGCAGCAAGGCGGCCGCGTGCTCTGCACCCCTATCCCCTTGGCTGCATGACCGGAAAAACGCTCGAGCTCCCGGACGTCGAAGCGCTTGCCGCTGCGCTCGGGCCTGCTGCAAGAGTCGCCTACGCGCCTCCGAACATCTTCCCGATGTCGGCTCCTGCGTTCCTTGCGGCCGAGTCAGCGCGCCCGCACCGACCGAGCAGCGACCGGCTGTCGGTCTACGTCCACGTTCCTTTCTGCAACTACCACTGCAACTTCTGCTTCTACGCGACCCGTATCGGGACGCCGCGGGAGGAGATGGAGCGCTACGTGAAGGCGTTGCTGCGCGAGCTCGATTGGCTTGAGCCGGGTACGCGCCTGTCGCAGCTCTACGTCGGTGGCGGCACGCCGACGGCGCTTCCCCCTGATCTGCTCGATCAACTGCTTGCCGGGGTCTTCAGCCGCGTACGCGGGGGCGATCAGCCGCACACAATGGAATGCTCGCCCGACTCAGTCCAGGACGCGCACATTCAGATCGCTCGCGAACACGGCGTCGAGCGGGTGAGCATGGGCATCCAGAGCATGACCGAGCCGGTGCTCGAGAACGTGGCGCGTCGGCACGACCCCCAGGAGGCGCTCGATGCCTGTGACCGGCTCGTCGGGAGCGGGATGTTCGTCAACATCGACCTCATCTACGGGCTGCCCGGTCAGACGGAGTCGGATTTCCGCCGTGACTTCGAGGCGGTCGCGGCGCGTGGTGTGCATACCCTCACCGCCTACAACCTCCGCGTGAACGAGCAGACGCGCGTCGCAAAACTGCTCGACGAAGCCGAACGACTGCACCTGGCTCGCCTCGTTCGCTGGCGAGCGTTCGTGAAGGCGACCGCGGAGGCCGCGGGGTTCGAGCAGACCCGGTGGCACACGTTCCGCCGCTCGACTGGCCCGGGCCGGGCGCAGCAGCTCGCCGAGCGGTTCGAGGACCTGACGGGACAGGGCGAGCAGTTCAGCGCCGGCATGAGTGCCCGCTCGCGGCTCTCCGACGTGATCTATCGAAATCATCCCAGCTTCCCGGCCTACGTCGAGCGCGTCGAGCGTGGCGATAGCCCCGTCAAGGAGATGTTCCCCCTTGGTGAGGAGGGGCTTGTCACACGCTTCCTCGCACTCTCGATCGGCGACGGCCGGCCGCTCGAGCGGGAGGCGTTCGAGGCGCGTTTCGGGTGCTCGTTCGACGAGCGCTTCGCCGAGCCGCTGCGGATGCTTTGCGAGCACGGGCTGGTTAAGGACAACGGCACTGCGATCGCTCTCACGGAGACCGGCAGCCTCGTCTACGACCTCGTGCTGCTCGCCTTCTATCCCGCCGCCGCGAGAGAGCGCATCGAGGCGCGCCAGTCTTCACCACGCTAGGCGTCGTGGTGGGCTGATCGCGGAGCCGAGAGGCTGGGTCAATAGTTCTCGGCCGGCTGCGGCGATGCCTGCCGCTGCGGTTCAGATGGACGCGAACGGGCAGCCGGCCCGCGGAGTGGGACTTCCTTGAGCGCCAGCACGGCGAGCAGCGCGAGCAGGGCAACCGGTGCGGTGGCGAGGAACACGGTGTGAACCCCCGTGATCACCTCGGCGCGGCCGGTGTGTGCGAGCGTGAGGGTGCCGGTGCCGGCGTGTCTGACCTCGGCCGCGAACACCGCTCCAAGGGCCGCGGCGCCGACGGCTCCGCCGAGTGCTCGGAAGAAGCCGGTGACGGCCATCGCCACCCCGAGCTGGCGGCGGTCGACGGTGTTCTGGACGGCGATGATCAGTACCTGCCCAACCATCCCGAATCCCAGTCCGAACAGCGCCAGCGCGATTCCGGTTGTGATCCGGGAGGGACGCTCGACGAGCACGGCGAGCGAGGCGAGCGCGGCGGTGATGAGCGCGAGCCCGGCGACCGGGAACACCTTGTAGCGGCCCGTGCGCTCGATCAGACGCCCCGCGACGGTCGTCGACACCGTGATGCCGACCATCATCGGGATCAGGAGCAGCCCGGCCTGGGTGGGACTCGCGCCGGTCGTTGTCTGCAGAAACAGCGGCACGAACACCGTGATCGAGAACATCGTCGCCGTCACCAGGAACAGAGCCAGACTCGCCAGGGCGACGGCACGGTTACCGATCACACTCAGCGGCACGATCGGGTCATCCGCATGCCGTGTGCGTGCGATCAATGCTGCCGCCAGGATCGCTCCCGCCGCGAGCAGAGCGATGATCACCGGTGAGCCCCAGGCGTAGCACTGTCCACCCCAGATGAACGCCAGCATCAGTGCGATCGTTGCCGTGGCGAGCAGCCCCGCTCCGGGCAGGTCAAGTCTGCTCCTCGGACCCTCTGCCTTCGCGGACGGCAGCCTCACGTGCAGTGCGACCAGGGCGAGGGCGCCGACGGGCAGGTTCACATAGAACACCCACCTCCAGCTTGCATGATCGACCAGCAGCCCGCCCACCAGCGGGCCAACCGAGGCCGCGATCGCGAAGGTGGCCATGATGCAGCCCTGGTAGCGACCGCGCTCGCGGGGTGAGACGAGATCTCCGACCGCAGCTTGTGCCAAGGACATCAGGCCGCCGGCGGCCGCGCCCTGAACGCCTCTTGCGAGAACGAGCATCCACAAGGTCTGGGCGCCGCCGCAAACCGCAGACCCGGCCAGGAAGAGGATCAACGAAGCCTCGAGCACGAGCTTGCGACCGTGACGGTCGCCCAGTTTGCCCCACAGCGGGGCGGCGGCCGCGGCTGCCACCACGTAGGCGGTGATCACCCACGACACGTCCGCGAGGCGCCCGAGGTCAGACGCGATCGTCGGCAGAGCGGTCGCAAGGATCGTCTGATCGAGCACGCCGGGCAGCATCGCCAGCACGATCGCCCAGAACGCGACCGAGACACCGGTGCTATCTCCTGCTGATGCTCGCATGCGCATTTGCGGCACCTCCCTTTGGCGGTGGGCGTTCTCATGTGGCACGAAACTTAGGGTAACTCTAAAGCTATGGCGTGTCAAATGTTCCTGGTACGATCGTCGTGATGGCCGCCGAGCTAGGACTTCGCGAGCGAAAGAAGCTCCGCACGCGGCAGCAGATCGCCGAGACCGCCTGGCGGCTATTCGCCGAGCGCGGGTTCGATCAGGTCCCGGTCGCGGAGATCGCGCGGGAGGCGGAGGTGTCGGAGGCGACCGTGTTCAACTACTTCCCGACCAAGGAAGACCTCGTCTTTCACCGCATGGAGGCGTTCGAACGGGAACTGCTGGAAGCACTCCGCGACCGGCCCCGCGACGAGTCGATCGCGCAGGCCTTTGGCCGCTTCGTGCTCCGCCCACGCGGGTTTCTGGCCTCCGACGAGCCCGAGGCGACCGAGGGGATGCGCACGGCCGCACGCGTGCTCACGTCGAGCCCGGCCCTCCAGGCGCGGCAGCGTGAGATCCTCGATCGTTACACGAGCACGCTTGCCGCGTTCGTCGCCGCCGAGCAGGGCATGGCCTCAGACGACGTCGAGTCGTGGGTGATTGCCAACGCGCTCATCGGCCTCCACGGCGCGCTGATCAGTTACGGCCACCGCCAGGCGCTCGCAGGAGCCTCAAACCGCCGGATCGCCCGAAACCTGCTCGCCCACGGCAAGCGCGCGCTCGCGCTACTCGAGCGGGGAATCGGCTGACGCTCCGGTTGAGCGCCGTACAGCGATGACCGACACGTATACCCACGGCCATCCAGACTCGGTGCTGAGAAGCCACCGCGGGCGCACGGCGCAGAATTCAGCCGGCTATCTACTGCCCCACTTGCGGTCCGGCATGAGTCTGCTGGACGCCGGTTGTGGGCCGGGGACGATCACGATCGACCTGGCCGCGAGGGTTGCCCCCGGAACGGCGCTCGGAATTGACCGCGAACCCGCCGTGATCACCGAAGCAGGGCGGCTCCTGCCGGCAGGCAGCTCGGCCAACGTCAAGTTCGCGACAGGCGATGTGTACTCGCTCGACCTCGACGACAAGTCATTCGACGTGGTGCACGCGCACCAGGTCCTGCAGCACCTGACCAACGTCCACGCCGAACTGATCGCCCGACGCGAGTGACCGACCCTCGCGGGTCGGACCCAAGGACCATCCGAATCAATACACGACTCAACACGGTGTCCGCCGGTCTGAGCAGTCGAACCTGTAGGTGCTGGGCCGACTGGGTCCACACCCACCACTAGCTCGGCCGGTGTCTCCGGTCGGCTGGTCAAGACGTTGGTGACGCTCGGATCACCGCTGCCGAGCCCCTCGATCGTCCATCATCCGCCGTGCCCTTCGACCCAAGGACCAGCAATGACCTCCACCGCGTCATCGACCGGCTCGCTTCTGATCGCTCGCCGTGACCTGCAGTTCCTGCTTCACGAATGGCTCGGCCTGGAGCGGATGACCGAGCGGCCGGCGTTCGCGGAGCATTCCCGCGAGATCTACGACGACGTCCTCGACCTTGCTGAGCAGATCGCCCAGGACAAGTTCTCGCCGCACAACCGGCAGGCCGACGAGCACGAGCCGCAGATCGGTCCCGACGGGATGGTCGAGCTCGTGGACGGCGTCGGGGAGGCGTTGGCGACCTTCAATGAGGCTGGATTGGGCGGCGCGAGCCTGCCCGAGGAGGCCGGTGGGATGGGTTTGCCGATGCTCCTCTCCACCGCCGCCTTCTCGTACTTCCAAGCCGCCAACGCGGGGACGGCGGGCTATGCGTTGCTAACGACCGGCGCGGCCAACCTGCTGCTGGCCAAAGGCTCTCGGGAGCAGGTCGAGCACTTTGTCAGGCCGATGGTCGAGGGCCGGTTCACCGGGACGATGTGCCTGAGCGAAACGCAGGCGGGCTCGTCGTTGGCCGACATCACGACCCGGGCGGAGCCGCAGCCGGACGGCACCTATCGCCTGTTCGGGACGAAGATGTGGATCTCCGGTGGGGATCACGAGCTGAGCGAGAACATCGTGCACCTCGTCCTGGCAAAGGTCCCCGGGAGCCCTCCCGGCGTCAAGGGCATCTCGCTGTTCGTCGTGCCCCGCGTGCTGGTCGAGCCCGACGGGTCGCTGGGGGAGCGCAACGACGTGGTTCTGGCCGGCCTCAACCACAAGATGGGTTTCCGCGGCACGGTCAACACGATGCTCGGCTTCGGCGAAGGCGCGCATCGCCCCGGCGGTAGTCCCGGAGCCGTTGGCTACCTCGTCGGCGAGGAGCGTCAGGGCCTGACCTACATGTTCCAGATGATGAACGAGGCGCGGGTTGGAGTCGGCCTCTGCGCCACTGCACTTGGCTACACCGGATTCCTGAAGGCGCTGCGCTACGCGCGCGAGCGGCCGCAGGGCCGGCCCGTTCTCGCCAAGGACCCCGCCGCTCCGCAGGTGCCGATCATCGAGCACGCCGACGTCAAGCGGATGTTGCTCGCCCAGAAGGCCTACGTCGAGGGTGCGCTGGCGCTCATCCTCTACTGCGCGAAGCTCGTCGACGACGAGCGCACGCTCGAGGACGAGAACGAGCGTCAGCAGGCACATCTGCTGCTCGAGCTGCTCACCCCAATCGCGAAGTCCTGGCCGTCGCAGTGGTGCCTGGAGGCAAATTCGCTCGCCATCCAGGTCCACGGCGGCTATGGCTACGCCCGCGACTACGAGGTCGAGCAGCACTACCGCGACAACCGCCTGAACCCGATCCACGAGGGCACGCATGGCATCCAGGCGATGGACCTCCTCGGCCGCAAGGTGACGATGCACGGCGGCGCCGCCCTCGGGGTACTGGCCACGACGATCGGACGGACGATCGAACGGGCCCGGAGTGGCGATGGCGAGACAGGGGCGCTGGCCGACCAACTGAGGCCGGTGCTCGATCGCCTGTCGCAGATCACCGGGGTGCTGTGGGCCGACGGGGTGGACGGCGCCGAGCTGGCGCTGGCCAATGCCACCACCTACCTCGAAGCTGCCGGGCACGTGGTCGTCGCGTGGATGTGGCTCGAACAGGTCCTGGCCGCCGCCGGGAGAGAAGGCCCGTTCTACGACGGCAAGCGGCAGGCGGCGCGGTGGTTCTACGGCTACGAGCTCCCAAAGGTGGCGACCCAGCTCGAGCTGCTGGGCCGCCGCGATCGCACCGCGCTTGACATGCAGGACACCTGGTTCGACGGCTGAGCTCAGGAGGGCGGCTCGGGCAGGCCGAGCAACTGGATCACGGCGAAGACGAGCAGCAACACGCCCACGCCGATCAGGCCGAGGCGCGCCACGCTAATGCGGAAGTGGCCGCTGATCCCGACGAGGAACAGCACCGTCGCCAGAAAAACCGTGTCGCGGATGTACTTGTCCGATGTTGCCCCCGCGTCGGCGCCCTCCGCGAAGGCGGCGTCCGCCTGCGCGTCGTAGGTCTTGGCCAGCGTCTCCGCAGGGATCACGTATTGCGGCATGTACGCCGGCCCGGGAGGAGCGTTGAGGTTGTGGGCAGGGTCCGTCGCCAGCCAAGCGTTGAACGCCGGACGGTAGCCAGGACGCAGCCGTTTTACCGCTAGCCGCTCAGCATTGGCGTTTCCCGCCGTAAACGCCGTGAACCAGGCGTTGAACGAGGCGGAGTCGGCCGTCCGAATCACGAGTCCCTTGAGCTCGGCGCGGTTAGCCTTGGTGCGGTCGGCGGAGGCCTTGGCGAGCGTCACCGACGACTCGGTTCCCCACTTCGCCGCCGCATAGCCAGAGTACGCCGCGAGGACAGCCACGAGCGAGAGCAGTACCGCCTCGACGATCGACAGCCAGCGATCCCCGTGGCCTTCGTCCCCATCGGCAGCAGCATGCTTCTTGTGCTCGGCGATCTCCTTTCCGACCTCGGCTGGTGTCAGACCCTCGGGCACAGTTCAAGCGTGACAGTTCTCGCGAGCCGAAACCCTCTCGCCGCGCTCGGCACCCCGGTATATCCGTGCACTCGTCATCGATCGCGAAGACGCTAAGCGCCGACACGCTTCGTCCCATCGCCCGAAACAGGTGAAACACCGCGCTCGCGCAACGGGGTGCCGGCGAGGCGTGACAGGCCCCAGCCCTATCTGATCCTCGCGCGCGACCGCCCCGATCGAGGCTCGAACGTCCTCGTTGGGAGGCGCTTCGGACCTTCCTAGCGCACGCGGGAACGGGTTGCCCGGCGCCGGCGGCCCGCGCGTGGCTCGGGCCCGGAGAACGTCACTTTCGGTTCGCGCCCGGAGCCGAGAGTGACGTTGGCGCCGGTGGTGGGGGTCATCGTCACAGTCGCACGCGACGCCGAGTGTGACGTTTCCGAGGGACGGGAGCGGGCGGCAAGCGGCATGACCTCGAAAACCCAGCGCCATGAGTGCGGCGAACACGATTGGGTCTGCCCACCATGCCCAATCCGGTATCCGCGCCGCGCCAGATCCGAGTTTTCGAGGTTACTCACGCCTCCCCATCGCCCCAGTCACGCCACGGCGCGTCCGGACCTCCTCTGCACGCGATGTGCGCGGTCACGACCGGCGCGTGACGAACGCGGCTCACGGCCGGTAGCGTTGCCAGCTCATAAGTGATCAACCAGAGGAGTCCCCAAGGTGCCTACGCTGCTCGTCTTCCACGAGGTCGATGACGTCGACCACTGGCTCGCCTCGCCCAAGCGCGAAGAGCTGTTCGGCCCGCTGGGCATGACCGCCCGCACGTTCCGCGACCCGCAGGGCTCGAACCGGGTCGGTCTGATCGTCGAACTTGCGGACGCCTCGAGCTTCGAGCAGGCTCTGCAGAGCCCGGAGGCCGCCGAGGCAATGAAATACGACGGCGTCCGTCCCGAGACGATCGTCGTGCTGGCCGAGGGATAGGGCCGCCCCCGCGCGCCGCCGCCTCTCACCACCTGAGCGATCCGAGCCAGCGGTGGACCACGTGATGTTTGCCGTATTCGACCTTGATGTTTCGTATGCGGCCCTTGCGCCAATCGACTGTGACCCGGACCGAACGTGGCGCGTACGGCGGGAAGAGTCGGGCAATTGAACGGAACATGGAACCCCTTGAGTCGAGAACGTGAATCGTTCCCCTTGTCCTATCGCGCCCTGCATCACCCGACATCCGAGATTGTCCGCACTTCTGATGGGGGCTCGCCGCCCCTCAGCTGGATCAGGTCCGCGCGAGCCTCGCCGGCGCGTTCGCCGAGGGATAGACGCCCTACTCGAACGCCTGGCGATTGGCGCCCGCCCAGGCCGCGAGGCTCGTCGGGTCCTCGCCGGTTAGCTTGCGATAGGTGTCGGTGACGAGGTCGGCGTCGCCGCGCTTCCAGGCCGCGAAGTGCAGCATCACCTCGATGTCCACGACCTCCTCCGGCACCCCGCCCTGCTCCACCAGGAGCGAGCGGAAGTCGGCCTCTGGCATGTCGGTGTAGGCGACCGGTCGGCCGAGGACGTCGCTCAGCGTCGCGGTCATGTCGGACATGGTCAGCGCTTGCGGCCCGGTCAGCTCGTAGTTGACGCCGGACTCGTCGTGCTCGGTGAGCACGGCCGCGGCGGCACGACCGACGTCATCGGCGCCCACGAGCCCGACGCGCCCGTCCCCGGCACATCCGAACAGGGCGCCTGCCTGCTTGATCGCGTCGGCCTGCGACAGCAGGCTGGTCTCCATCACCGAGTTCGGCGAAACGAGCGCCCAGCTCAGCCCCGATGTCTTGATCGCCTCGATGCTCGCGGTGTGAAGGCGGTCGAGCGGATCTCCGCGGTGGCGCACGGCTCCGTAAAGCTTCACGATCCTCCGCGTGCCGGCCTGCTGGGCCGCGCGCAGCGCGTTGCCCTCGCGAACCGCGATCCGATCGTCCATCGGCGAGACCAGGAAGACGACGTCGATGCCGTCGAACGCCGCCGTGAGGCTGCTCGGCTCGTCAAGATCACCGACGGCGACCTCGACGCCGGCGTCACGGAGCGCCCGCGCACTCGCATCCGAGTGGACCAACGCGCGCACGGGTGCGCCCCGTGCCGTCGTCGCCTCGAGCACTCGGCTTCCGAACATCCCGGTAGCACCCACAACCAGGACCATTACGACCCACCTCTACGCGGGTGGCGTGATCTCACGCTTCAACACCTTGCCCGTCGGTCCCTTGGGCAGATCGTCAAGGAACCAGATCTGGCGCGGATACTTGTAGGCCGCGACCTGGCTCTTGACGAACTCGCGCAGCTCGTCCGCGGTCGCCTCCGCGCCGTCCTTGAGTGCGACCGCCGCCCCGACCTCCTCGCCCAGATCCTCGTCGGGGACACCGACGACGGCAGCCTCTCGCACCGCCGGGTGCTCGTAGAGCACCTCTTCGATCTCGCGCGGGTAGATGTTGTAGCCGCCGCGGATGATCATGTCCTTCTTGCGGTCGACGATGAAGAAGTAGCCGTCCTCGTCGATCCGAGCCATGTCGCCGCTGTGGAACCAGCCGTCCAATATCGCCTCATCGGTGGCGTCGGGGCGCTCCCAGTAGCCCTTCATCACGTTGTGGCCGCGGATCACGATCTCCCCGACCTCACCCCGTGCGACCTCACCGTCGGCGTCGTCCACGACCTTCATCTCGACACCCTCGATCGGCGTCCCGATCGAGCCCGGCTTGCGCTCGCGGTCGGGATGGTTGAACGACGCGACGGGCGACGTCTCCGAGAGGCCGTAACCCTCGAGGATCTCGCAGCCGAACGCCCGCTCGAAGCCGCGCATAAGCTCCACCGGCATCGCGGACCCACCCGACACGCACAGCCTTAACGTGGAGGTGTCGGATCGATCCTGTTCGGGGACGTGGAGCATCGCGCCGTACATCGTCGGCACGCCCTCGAACAGGTTCACCCGGTCGCGCTGGATGATCTCGAGCGCCTTGACCGGATCGAAGCGGGGGATCAGGGTCAGCAGCCCGCCGGACAGGATCGTGGCGTTCAGCCCGCACGTCTGTCCGAAGGAGTGGAACAGCGGCAGCGCCCCCAGCGTCACCGCGTCGGCACCGAGGTCGAAGAGACCGGCCGAGATGGCGCAGTTTCGCCGCAGGTTGGCGTGTGTCAGCTCGGCGCCCTTGGGGGTCCCGGTGGTCCCTGACGTGTACAGGATCACCGCCGTGTCGCCGTCGTCGCGCTCGGCCGGCCCGTCGGCCGGCGGGTGCTCGGAGAGCAGCCCCTCGAACTCGCCCGGGGCGACGACGACGCAGTCGCTGCCGGCCTGCTTCGCTCCGCCGTGGACCTCGTCCTGGAAGCCGTGCCAGGCGAACAGCAGCTTGGCCCCCGAGTCAGCGAGATAGAAGGCCACCTCACGCTCCTTCAGCAGCACGTTCATCGGCACGACGACACCGCCGGCCTGGAGGATCCCGTAATAGCAGGCCGCGAAGTAGGGGACGTTCGGGAGCATCACGCCCACGCGGTCCCCGGGCGCGAGCGACTTCGACCTCAGCAGCCCCGCCACCAACGCGGCGGCCTGGGCCAGCTCCCCGTAGGAGACTTCCGTGTCGTCCAGCTTGAGCGCGGCGTGCGCCGGATCTCGCTGGGCCGAATCCGCGAGGATCTCCGCCAGGTTCATGTCGGGCGAAGCATATGCGCCCGGCGCCGCCCGAGCGTGCAAACCTCATGCCGATACCAATCGGCGCCTCATCGGAACTCCGCCCGCGGCCGATAACCATGCGGTGAGATCCTGGTCTCGCGTCGCCTCACGGTTTCTGCTCCCGGCGCTGCCCGCCGGGGCGCTCGCGCTGGCCGTCAGCTGGATCGGCGATTATGGGGCGGGCATCGACGGCGGCGACAACCCGGCGCCCACGATCGGCGCGCTGCTGCACGGCAACCTCGGCACCGCCGCGCACGATCAGCCGATCATGGGGCTCGTCTCGATCCTCGTGCGGATGCCGTTCGTCGCGCTGGCGTGGGCGTTCGGCGGCGGCTCGATGCTCGGCTACCGGCTCGGCGTGTTCGCGTGCGGGTGGATCGTCGGCATCGTCGGCGTCAAGGTCGCGCGCTGGGCATGCGCGCGCGGGCGCTCACCGGCCGGCGCAGCGGCGATCGTCGCGCTGATGGTGGTCAATCCGGTCACGATCGGTATCCACCTCGACGGCCATCCCGAGGAACTGCTCGGCGGTGCCCTGTGCGTCGCAGCTGTGCTCGCGGCGATCGACGACCGTCCGATGCTCGCCGGCGCGATGCTCGGCCTCGCACTCGGGACGAAGGAGTGGACGCTCGTCGCGGTTGTGCCCGTGTTCCTCGCCTGCCGGCGGGACCGGGGCAGGATGCTGCTCCTCGCCGCCGTGGTGGCGGCGCCGCTGGTGGTCGCGCTGCCGCTCGCCGATCCGTCGGCCTTCGCCCGGGCGTCGAAGTTCGTCGCGGACCTCCGCTTCGTGTACTTCAGGTCCTGGTGGTGGCCGCTGAGCGACGCCCACACGGTCACGATTCACCTGGCCGGCTACACCGGCACCGCCACCGACCACGTGCTCCCGTTACATCTCATGCGCGGGCAGGTCGCGTTGCTCGCGCCGGCCGTGGCGCTCGGAATCGGGTGGCGCTACGCCCGCGTCGCCCGGGGCCATGATCCGGCCGATGCGCTCGGGCTGCTCGCCCTGCTGCTGCTCCTGCGCTGCACGCTCGACCCCTCGTTCTCGAGCTACTACGTGGTCCCGTTCCTGATCGCGCTGCTCAGCTGGGAGGCGCTGGTGCGTCCCGGCCTCCCGGTCGGCTCGCTCGCCGGGATGGCGGTCTTTTGGCTGAGCGGGACGTTCACCAGCCATCCGCCCGCGGCCGCATGCGATCTCGCGGTCACGCTCGGGCTGACCGTCTACCTCGTCCGCGCGACGCTGATGGCGCCGCGACTCGATGCCGCAGCACCGCAGGAGCCGGACCGAAGCCGCCTACCCGCGCCGCACCCGGCCGCATCCTCGAGCGCCGCTCGCTGAGCCGGTCCCGGCCTCGCGATAGGATCACGGCCCCGGGATCGGACATGGCGAGCAAGCGGGCACTCGAGCTGCACGGCGACGCGTCGGACGTGGCGTTCTTCGAACTGATGGACAGCCACCTACCACGGACGTTCGCGGCCGTGATGAAGCGGCTGCCGAGCGAGCCGCGCTGCCGGCTGTGCCACGCCCCCTACGGCGGGTTCGGCGGACGGATCATGCGTCGCGTCGGCTTCGGGCCCTCGCGCAAGAACCCGTCGCTGTGCAACACCTGCTTCGAGAAGGCGCCGCTGGGTGGCGTCGAGATGGAGATCGGCGTGCTGTTCGCCGATGTGCGGGGATTCACCGCGATGTCCGAGCGGATGGCTCCCAAGCAGGTGGCCGACCTGATGAACCGCTTCTATGCCGCCGCCACACACATCCTCAGCCGCTCTGCGATCATCGACAAGCTGGTGGGGGATGAGGTGATGGCGCTCTATCTTCCAGCCCTGCTCCGAGACGGATGGGAGGACGAGATGCTCCGCGATGCGAGGGATCTCGTGGCGGCGGTCGGCTTCGAAGACGGCGAGGAGCCATGGCTGCCCCTTGGCGTCGGCCTCGATCGGGGCTCGGCATACGTTGGCAACGTCGGCTCTGGCGAGGTCAAGGACTTCACGGCACTTGGCGACGTTGTCAACACGGCGGCGCGGCTTCAGTCATCGGCCGACGCCGGCCAGATCGTCGTCTCCGAGCGACTGTTCGGGCGCCTGCGCGAGGCGGGGATCGGCGCGACTGAGAAGCGCCTCTCGCTGAAGGGCAAGGAGGAGACCGAGCCGGTGCGTGTCATCGAGCCCGGCCGGGCGCCGGTCCTGCGGTGAGCGCAAGGCTGTACTGGTTCCCGCTCTCGCATCCCTCGCAGGCGGTTGTGCGGATGCTGGAGCTCAAGGGTGTCGAGGCGGACCGTGCCAATGTGCTGGCTGGCACGCAGCGCATCCATCTGCGCGTGGCCGGGTTCCGCAGGGGGACGGTGCCCGCGCTCAAGCTGAACGGGCAGCGCATCCAGGGCTCGCGGCAGATCGCGCTGGCGCTCGAGCGGGATCGGCCCGAGCCATCGCTGTTCCCACGCGACCCCGAGGCCCGGGCGCGTGCCGATGAGGCCGAGCGCTGGGGCGATGAGGAGCTTCAGAACGTACCGCGGAAGATCCTGCGCTGGGGCCTGATCGGTGACGGTCAGCTGCGCCGCTGGCTGGCCGAGCAGTCGAAGATGCCGATGCCGGCCGTGGCGGCGCGCACGAGCGGCCCGGTCGCCCGCTATTACGCGTGGGCGATCGGAGCCGACGAGACCGCCGCCCGGCGTGCGGTTCAGACCCTGCCGCAGATGCTCGACCACGCCGACGCGCTGCTCGCCGACGGCACGCTGACCCTGGATCCGCCCAACGCCGCAGCGCTCCAGGTCCTGTGCACGGTCAGGGCGCTCGACGCCTTTTCCGACCTGCACGCACACGTGAGCGGGCACCCGGTCGCTGCGCCGGCACGCGAGCTGTTCCCGGACTACCCCGAACCGGTCCCGCCCTTCATTCCGGCCGCCTGGCTGGAACCGCTCGCGCGGTGAGACGCACGCGCGACGCGCTCTATCGTGTCGCTACGTGATCACCGGGATCCACGCGATCACCTATACGGGAGACCCTGACGCCACGCGTGAGTTCCTCCGTGACGTGCTCCAGTTACCGTCGGTTGACGCCGGTGGTGGGTGGCCGATCTTCGCCCTACCGCCCGCCGAGCTCGCCGCCCATCCGACCGACGGTCCGGCTCGCCACGAGCTCTACCTGATGTGCGACGAATTCGATGCCACGGTGCGGGAGCTGGCGGCGAAGGGCGTCGTCTTCAGCGAGCCGGTGAGCGAGCAGAGCTGGGGGCGGGTCACGGCGTTCCAGCTTCCCGGCGGCGCTCGGATTGGGCTCTACGAGCCGAGGCATCCGAGCCCCCTCGAGCCCGCCGATTAACGACCGGCGGCCCGCTCGGCATCCGATGCCTTGCGGGCCGCCGTCAAACGTGGGCTCAGTGCCCGAACTTCGATTGGCAGATCTGAACCTTCGACACGTCGGTGCCGGCCGCCGAGACGCAGGCGGTCAGCTTCTGCGCGGCCGAGAGCTGCTTGTCGGCCTGGCTCGCGATCCCGCTCGCCTGGCTGCTCGCGCCGCCGGCCTGCTTGGTGGCGCTGTCGACCTGCTTCTGAGCCTGGCCGAGTGCCTGCTGCGACTGCTGCAGGCCCGACTTGAGCGCCTGGTTGGCGGCGTTGTTGTCCGGCTTGATGACCGTGAAGTAGATCACCGCGAACAGTCCGATTGACACTGCCATGCCGATCGCCCACATACGCCAGCTGTTCGTAACTACGACCATTGTGTGTCTCCTTGATGACTTGGTTTGTTTGTCTTACTGCCTGTGCCGCGGCCGCCTCCGCCCCGGCAACTGGTGTCGCCTTCGCTCAGGCTGCTCTCTCGTTCGTCTGTCTCTGCGCCGTCTCAGAGGGGGGTCGCTCACCCAGCGACAGGGCGATGTAGCTGTGATCGCGTGGGTCGATCCGCACCGCGACGGTTGCGCCCGAGCGCATCAGCTCGGGTAGCACCGCCGCCCGCACGGCCTGCCGGCAGGTCGCCGTGAACGGCGCGGCCTTTCCGAGCGAGACGCGGACGGTGAATACGCACACGTGTGCGAGGTCGGAGCCCTCGCCGATGCTGACCGAGGTCCGCTGAACGCTGACCACGGTTCCGCGCCCGACGAGCCCGTGCTCGAGCAGTTCCTTCGGAACTGACCCGGCCGGGTGGCGCACTCTGCTCAGGACTCCCACTTTCGTTTCCTCTCCTACGGAAGGTGGACTGATGCGGTGCAGCTTGAGCCGGGCCGCCTAAGGCGCGCCAAAGGACCGCCAAAGGCCTGCTCTTGCCCTATCTTTGGTGGCCGGATACCCTCCGCCAGGGTGGCCGGAGGGACTTGCCGTTTCGGGGTACTTGGCCCGCTGGCGCTCGAGCGGGATGGGGAGTTCGTGCCTGTGCCCGGAGGGCATCCGCGCTCGCTGCTGGCGTTGCTGTTGATGGGCGGCGGCGTGGCGATCTCACGCGATCGGCTGATCGACGAGCTTTGGGGAGAGCACCCGCCGGCCAGCGCCGTGTCGGCATTGCACGTCCACCTCTCAAAGCTGCGCGGGCTACTCGGCGGCCTGCTCGTCCTCGGTTCGGCGGGCTACTCACTCGAGCCGGGGGCCTTTGAGCTTGACGTGTGGCGTTTCGACGAGCTCGTGGAGCAGGCGCGCGCTGATTCCGAGCGAGCGGAGTCGCTGCTCATCGAGGCGCTCGGCCTGTTCCGCGGCGAGCCCCTTTCCGACGTCGCTGCTGAGGGGAGCGTGGGCCAGTGGCGCCGGGCGCTCGAGGAGAAGCGCCTGCAGGCGATCATCCTGCGCCTCGGCGCTCGCCTGGCAGGCGGTGCCGCGGGCGAGCTGGTGGCGGAGCTCGAACAGCTCCTCGCCGAGCACGGCTTCGAGGAGCGGCTGTGGGGACAGCTGATGCTGGCGCTGTACCGTGCCGGCCGCCAGGCCGACGCACTCGAGGCGTACGGGCGAGCGCGACGGCTGTTCGCGGCCGAGCTCGGGCTCGAGCCGGGAGAGCCGCTCGCGCGGCTCCAGCAGCGGATTCTCGACCGCGACCCGACGCTCCTTGTCCACGAGCAGCCCCAGCTTCCGATCGTTCCTGTGCGGGCGGCGTCGAACCTGCCCCGTTCGCTGACGCGGCTCGTCGGGCGAGACCGGGAGCTCGCCGAGCTGGCCGGCCTGATGGCCGACCCCGACGTCCAGCTGCTCACGCTCACCGGGCCGGGCGGGGTCGGCAAGACGCGGCTGCTGCTCGAGCTCGGCCGTCGGCACGAGACCGAGTACGTCGACGGCGCCGTATTCGTCCGCCTGGAGCAGCTGACCGACCCGGCGCTGGTCGCGGGTGAGATCGCGAGCGCCCTGGCCCAGCGCGACAACAGCGAGGGTCCGAGCGCGGACGGCCTGATGAGCTACCTGCGCGAGCGCGAGCTGCTGATGATCGTCGACAACTTCGAGCACCTGATGCCCGCGGCCTCGCTGATCGCCGAGCTCCTGTCACTCACGCCGCGGATTCGCCTCCTCGTCTCGAGCCGCACGGCTCTGCACATCCGTGGTGAGCACGTCTTCGAGGTGGAGCCGCTCGGCCTGCCCGGCGACGGCAGCGCGGAGGAGGCCTCGGATAGCCCGGCGGTGCAGCTCTTCCTCCAGTGCGCGCTGGCCTCGAACCGCAAGCTCCAGGTCGACGCAGCCGTGACCGAGCACGTGGCAGGGATCTGCCGCGCGCTCGACGGCCTGCCGCTGGCGATCGAGCTCGCGGCGTCACGCTCGCAATCGCTCACGCCGGCGCAGATCGCCGAGCAGCTGAGCGCGCCGCTGACGATCGGCGAGCACGCACTGCGCGACCTCCCCGACCGTCAGCAGACCCTCCAGGGGGCGATCCGCTGGAGTTACGACCTGCTCGGGCCGTGCGCGCAGGGGCTGCTGCGGGCCTCGGCCGTGTTCCTCGGCGGCTTCACCGTGGCGGCGCTCGAGGCCGTCCACGACGGACCGGTGCGCGCGCAGCTCGACGAGCTGCTCGAGGCCAGCCTCGTCCGCCGGCAGCTCGCCGAGGGTCGGTTCGAGCTGCTCGAGCTCGTGCGGGCCTTTGCGCTCGAGGAGCTGCTGGATGCCGGGGAGGAGCCGGACGCGCGGGCCCGCCACCGGCGCTACTTCGCCGACGACGTCGAATCGGCCAGCCACGGCTTCGACGAGGGCGGCTCGCCCGGCGAGCTCGCGGCGCCACTGCTCGCCGACCACGCCAACCTGCGCGGCGCGCTCGAGGGCGCGATCGACGCCGAGGATCCGGACTCGGCGACTGAGCTCGCGCTCGGACTGCGGCCGCTGTGGACCGCCGGCATGCTCCGCTACGAGAGCCAGGAGCTCGTCGAGCGGCTGCTCGAGCGCTTCCCGATCGAGCCGGCGAAGGAGATCGCGCTGATGCGCGCGGTCGCATTCCTCGACTACACCCCCAACGCGAAGGCATGGCACCGCCGGCTCGCCGCGCGCGCAGCTGAGGTCGGCGATCAGGAGGCGGTCGTGACCGCGACCGGCAACCTGTTCGGGCAGGCGCTGAACGCCCACGACACCGAGGAGATGCGGCGCCTGCGCCCCGATCTCCTAGCCCTGATCACGCCGGAGACGAGTCACAAGGGACTGGGCTGGATCCACTACTTCCTCGCACTCGACGCCTACGTCGACGGGCGCTACGAATCGGCCTGCGAGCAGGCGGCGCTGAGCGCCGAGCACGCCGAGCAGGCCAAGCACGAGTTCATGTTCGCGAGCGCGGTCGCCACGCGGCTGCTGGCCCAGACCGCGCGGGACGGCATGATCAGGCAGCCCGACCTCGCCACGACCGTCGAGCTGATGCGCCGGCCGGGAGTGGCACCGCTGGCCGCATTCGCCCTCTGGTTTGTGGCTCGGTACGCGGCCGGAGTCGCGCCGGAGGTGGCCGGCCGTCTGCTCGCGCACGCCGAGCGGATCCTCGCCGACCTCGATTCGGAGCTCTGGCCCGAGAGCGTGCTGCGCGACGAGACGCTGGCCGTGCTCGGCATTACCGCATTCGAGCCGTTGCTCGAGAGCACGCCGCTGCTGGACCACCCGGCGGCGCTCGATCAGGCCGTCACCTGGCTCGCCGGCCGGGATCCGAGCGAGACGGCGCCACGTCTGCACTCGCCGTCTCTGAGCCCGGCCTCAGGCTGACGGGGTGGCCGGGTCGCTCGGCACCGGCATCGGCTCGCGCCGCTCGAGGCGAGCCGCGCTGTCCGGGTCATGGGCGACCAGGTAGACGGTCGGCCGAGACCGCGCGAGGGCGTGGATCCGCTCGATCGTCGTGCGCGCGACGTCCTCGTCCGGGGCAACCCCGTCGACCGCGCCCTCGAGCATCAGCTGCTGTGTGTATGAGCTGTCCCCGGCGATCAGGACGACGCTCTCGTCCTCCACCACGACGAGGCCGATCTGACCCGGGGTGTGACCATGGAGCGGGACCGCAACGACGTCCCCGGTCTCGGTCAGCGGCAGGCTGGCGGGGAACGGGCCGAACGGGGTCTCTTGCAGGTCGACCGGCTTGAACCGCACGTCCTTCGGCCAGCGGTTGTTGAGGTAGCCGCGGGCACGGCCGCGAAAGCCCGACGCCAGCTCGAGCTCGGTCCGGGATGCGGTGACCTCGGTGCCTGGGAAGTGGTGAAGGCCGCCGGCGTGGTCGGTGTGAAGATGCGTGAGGACCACCTGCCGCACGTCGACGGGCTCGATCCCGACCCGCCGCAGCTGCGGACCTATCTCCTGCTCCGGGGTGACGTAGAGGCGCAGGCTAAAGCGGTAGTACGGGTGCCACCACGGGAAATAGCCCGGCTCGCCGGCCCGCGCCGACTCTCCCGTGTCGACCACGATCACGCCCTCGGGGTGCTCGATCGCAAAGGCGAGGATCGGGAGCGGCTCGGTCCACTCCCGGTCGAGCATCGTGTTGAGAAGCCGGCGCTGGCCGTGGCCGACGCCCTGACGCTGTCTCGGCCTGACGAGCACGGTCCCGGTCTGGATGGCGTGGATCCTCATCAGCCTGGCATCGTAGACCGCTAGCCTCGCCGTGATGAGCGACGAACCCACGCTATCGCGTCCACCCCGCTCGCGCTGGACCTCGTTCGTCACCGACCCGGGGGACCGGGTCCGGAGTCTTCACGAGGACGGTTATCCCGACCATCGTGCGCGCGTTGAGCACAACCGGCACACGATTCTCGTCCACCTCAGCGACGAGGATGGGCACGGGTGGACGGTCCTGGCCGTTGATCGGGCAAGCCGGCGCGCCGCGGTGGGCAGCGGACGCCGCCAGCTCGACGCCGCCGAGGATGCGTTCGGCCGGCTCTATCCGGAGGGGTGAGCGCCCCAGGCGGTGGAGCCCGACGCTACTCGGTGGCGATGATCACGTCGGACGCCTTCACGATCGCGGTCACCGGCTTGCCCTCGGCGAGTCCGAGCTCCTCGGCGGCCTCGACGGTGATCGAGGCGACGAGTCGCTGCCCCGCGACGTCGATCACGACGTTCGCGATCGCCTCGCCTCTGCTGATGCTGGTCACGGTCCCGTCGAGCTTGTTGCGGGCGCTTAGCTTCACGTTGACTCTCCTTTGAATGGGGCTTCGCGGGCGCGCGAACGTGCATATGCAATGCTATAGCAGTAATGGGGCAGAGCCTCACCCTGGGTCAGGCGGCAAAGGCGATCGGCGTCAGCCAGGACACCCTACGCCGCTGGGATAGGGCTGGAAAGCTGCATACGCAGCGTGACACGCGCAACCGGCGCATGGTCCCAGCCGAGGAGGTCAAGCGGCTGACCGGGCGCCGGGAGCGCCACGTCACCGGCGGCCGGCTATCGGCCCGCAACCGGCTGACCGGAACAGTGCGCTCGGTGGAGGTCGATGGGGTGATGGCGCTGGTGGAGATAGAGGCCGGCCCGTTCCTGATCACCGCCGCGGTGACCAGGGACTCCGTCGAGGAACTGGATTTGGTCGAGGGCGTTGAGGCGACCGCAACGGTCAAGGCGACCTCGGTGATGATCGAAAGGGAGAAGCTATGAGGCGGCGGTTGACGGTCCCGGCAGTGATCGTGCTCGCGCTCGCGCTGGGCGCGTGCGGAAGCAGTAGCAGCTCATCCTCGTCGGGCGCTTCGGGCTCGGGCAAGCCGAACCTGACCGTCTCCGCGGCCGCCTCGTTGAAGGACGCGTTCACCAACTACGCCCAGCAGTTCCCGGCCGCCAGCGTGCGCTACTCGTTTGCCGGCTCGGACATGCTCGCGGCGCAGATCGAGCAGGGCGTCAAACCGGACGTGTTCGCCTCCGCCAACACCAAGCTGCCGGACATGCTCTACGCCAAGGGCCTGGTCTCCAAGCCTGTGACGTTCGCGGCGAACAAGCTCGTGATCGCGGTGCCGGCCAACTCGACAAAGGTGACCAGCCTGTCCGACCTCCAGAAACCGGGTGTGAAGATCGCGATCGGCTCGGCCACGGTCCCGATCGGCAGCTACACGCGGGCCGTGCTGGCGAAGCTCGGCGCCGGCCCGAGCGGGCAGATACTCCACAACGTGCGCTCGGAGGAGCCCGACGTGAGCGGGATCGTCGGCAAGCTCACCCAGGGCGACGTCGACGCCGGCTTCACCTACATCACCGATGTCAAGGCGACTCACGGGGCGCTGAAGGCGATCCCGCTGCCGGCCTCGCTGCAGCCCGTAGTCGCCTACGGGGTCGCGATCGTCAAGGGCGACCCGCATCCCGCCCAGGCCCAGCAGTTCATCAACGGGCTGCTGAGTGGAGCCGGTCACTCGGCGCTGATCAACGCCGGGTTCCTGCCGCCACCCGCGCAGTGAGCGCGCGCACGTGGTTCCCGCTGCTGCTGGGGGCCGCGCTCGCGCTGGCCCTGGCGTTCCTCGTCCTTCCGGTCGTCGCGATCTTCACGCACACCGCGCCGAGTGAGCTGATCAACCGGCTGGGCGATCCGGAGGCGACCGACGCGCTGCGCCTGAGCCTCGAGACGACGTCGATCGCGATCGGGATCATCCTCGTCGTCGGGACGCCCGCGGCCTATCTGATGGCGACGCGCTCGTTTCGCGGTCGAGCCGTGGTCACGACGCTGATCGAGCTGCCACTCGTTTTGCCGCCGGCGGTGGCCGGGATCGCGCTGCTCGCCTCCCTCGGGCCCGACGGCATCCTCGGCGGCATCGTCGGCCAGAGCCTCGTGCTCAACACTGCCGCCGTCGTGGTCGCGCTGACCTTCGTCTCGGCCCCGTTCTACATGCGCCAGGCGCAGTCATCGTTCGAGTCCGTCGACCGAAGCCTGCTCGAGGCGGCCAGGACGCTGGGATCGAGCGAGGCGTCCGCGTTCGTCCGCGTCGCGATCCCCGTCGCCCTGCCCGGACTGGTGGCCGGTCTCGCGCTGGCGTGGGGCCGCGCGCTGGGCGAGTTCGGCGCCACGCTGATGTTCGCCGGCTCCTTTCGGGGGGTCACGCAGACCGTGCCGCTGGCGATCTACGACCAGTTCACGACGGACTTCCCTGCCGCCCTGGCCCTCTCGGCGATCCTTGTAGCCGTGTCCGCAGGATTGTTGCTCGCCGTCAAGTTCGTACCGGGCCAGACTACGTTCGGCAGTGCTGCACGTTGAGCTAGCGCACGCGGTAGGAAGCATCGACCTGGGCCTCCGCTTCGAGGTCGCTCAGGGGCGCTGCCTGGCGCTCGCCGGTCCGTCGGGGGCCGGCAAGTCGACGACGCTTCGGCTGCTCGCTGGGACGGTCCGCCCTGACCGGGGACGTATCGCGTGCGGCCCGGCGGTCTGGGTCGATACCGAGTCGGGCGTGTTCCTCGCGCCCGAGCAGCGTCGCTGCGGCTACGTCTTCCAGGACTATGCGCTGTTCCCGCACCTGAGCGCGTGGCGCAACGTCGCCTACGGCCTGCCCAGGGGCGCGGCGGCCACGCGCCGCGCGGCCGCCGTGGCCCTGCTCGAGCGCTTCGGGCTGGCGGAAAGGGCCGACGCCAGGCCGGCCACGCTGTCCGGTGGGGAGCGACAGCGCGTCGCCCTCGCCCGGGCGCTTGCGCCGCGCCCGGAGGTGCTGCTGCTCGACGAGCCGCTCGCCGCGCTCGACGCGCGCACTCGGGCCGACGCCAGCCGTGAGCTCGCGGGCACCCTCCAGGACCTCGACGTCCCAGTCGTGCTGGTGACCCACGAGTTCGCCGAGGCGGCGCTGCTCGGCGACGAGATCTGCGTGATCGATCGCGGCCAGATTGTCCAGCGGGGCGCCGCGAGCGAGCTCGCCGCCACCCCGGCAACCGCGTTTGTGGCCGACTTCACGGGCGCCGTCGTCCTGACCGGCACCGCCAGGCCATATGACGGCGAGCTGACGGTCGTCGATCTCGACGGCGGCGGGACGGCATGCACCACCGATCGTGGGCTCGGACGGGTCGCGCTCAGCGTCTACCCATGGGACATCACGATCAGCCATCGCGACCCGGTGGACGAGTCGGCCCAGAACCGGCTGCGCGCCACCGTGACGTCGGTCACGGCGTTCGGGAACCGTGTGAGGCTGGGGCTCAACGCGGGCCAGCCGCTCGTCGCGGAGGTCACGGGGAAGGCGATCGAGGACCTTCAGCTGGTGGCCGGCCGCGAGGTCACGGCGAGCTGGAAGGCGACCGCGACCCGTCTCGTGATGCTCTGAGCGGCGGACGCCGCCTGCGCCGGATTCAAGCTGGCACGAGCGTGTCCGATCTCATATGTATGGACGCGTCTCCCCACGCTCCGCCGAGGCTCGTTTCGGATTCCTCGTGGCTGATCAGAGACGGAATGGATCGGGAGCGCATGGTGGACATGGATGCGCGCATTCGTCCCGCTCGCATGCGCGCATTCGCCGTGCTCGCCCTGGCGCTGATCGCCTGCGGTCCGCGGCTCGGATTCTGGACGCTCATCCGCTGGCGGTGGCCGGGTTGCTGTTCGGCATGGCGCAGCGCCTGACGGTCGGCATGCGAAGGCCCGAATACGTGATGTTCGCCGTCTGGGCGGCCTCGGAGCTGATCATCGCGGTCAGCATCTCCGTCACCGGCGGCTCGAAGGTGGCGATGATGTCCTGGCTCGCGATCCCGGTCGTGACATTGGTCTCGCGCTTCTCCAATCGCGGCGTCGCCCTCGGTGTCCTCTGGGCGCTCGTGCTTCTGCTCGCGATCTCGGTGGGGATCGAGGGCCACGCCGTCAGTAGGGATCCGACGGACGTGATCGCGCCGGCCGCGCTGATCATCGCGGTGACGCTGCTCTCGATGGCGTTGATGCACTCCGACATCGAATATCGAAGCCGCGCGGCGATCGACGACCTGACCGGGATGCTGAATCGCTCGGCGCTGGCCTCCCGGGTCTCGGAGCTGACGCAGCAATCGCGGCTCACGAGCGAATCGGTCGGACTGATCATCGCCGACATCGACCACTTCAAGCAGGTCAACGACGAGTACGGCCACCGACGCGGGGATGCCGTCCTGCGCGAGCTGGCCTTCGCGATGCGTCGTGAGCTTCGCGCCTACGATCTGGCCTACCGGATCGGGGGAGAGGAGTTCCTGGTCCTGGTGCCCGGCGCCGATCTCACCCGGGCGCAGGCGATCGCGGAGCAGTTGCGCGCCGTGGTCGACTCGCAGTTGCTCGCCGGCGGCATCGACGTCACGATCAGCTGCGGCGTGTCCGCGTCGCACCATGGTTGGGCATTCGACTATCCGACCCTGTTCTCGGGGGCCGACGCCGCCCTGTACAGGGCGAAGTGGTCGGGTCGCAACCGCGTCTGCACGAGCGGGTCAGCCGCGGAGTCCCTGACTGCCGCGGTGGGTTAGACGCGCGCTAGCGTTCCCCGGCGATGGCCTACGACGAGGACCTCGCTCACCGCGTCCGCGCGCTGCTGGCCGGCGAGGGCGACGTCAGCGAGAAGCCGATGTTCGGCGGGTTGGCGTTTCTGCTCGCGGGCAACATGACGGTCGCCGTGTCACACCGGGGCGGGCTCATGCTCCGCGTCGGCCCGGGCGGCGCCGATGTGGCGCTCGAGCGCCCGCACACCCAGCAGGTCGAGATGCGCGGGCGCCCGATGACCGGTTGGATCCGGGTCGCGCCCGAGGGCCTAAGAACCAAGCGCCAGCTCGAATCGTGGCTGCGGCGCGCGGTCGTGGCCAGCCGGAAGCTGCCGCCGAAGGGCTGAACCCAGGCTCACATCGTCAGCTTGCTGACCGAGAACGCGGCCCCGGCAGGGTCGGCCAGAACCGCCCGACGAAAGCCCGGGGTGTCGTGCGGCGCAACGAGGACGCTCCCGCCGAGCCCGCCGGCCGTCGCCGCCGCTGCGTCGGAGTCCTCGACCCAGAAGTCGACGGCCCAGAACGAAGGCTGCCCCGGTGCGGCGAGCATCGCGCCGATGACCTCGCGCGAGACGGGCTGGTGGGGCTCTCCGCCGACGTATCCGGGGAGCCGCCACAGCGTGATCTCGCCGAAGCCCTCGGTGGTCCATCCGAACACCGAGCCGTAGAACTCGGCCACACGGTCGGGGTCCGGCGTCTGAAGCAGGCTCATCGCCCACGCGCCGGGCTCGTTGACCACCTCGGCGCCGCGGTGAGCGTCCGGCTGCCAGACACAGAACACCGCTCCCGCCGGGTCGGCCAGGACGGCCATCCGGCCGCCGGCCGGCGAGTCGAACGCGGGACCGACAACGCTCCCGCCCGCCTCCTCCACGCGGCCCACGGTGTCATCCGTGTCCTCGACCCAGATGTGCGTGCTCCACATAGCCGCCGGCGGCGCCGGGGCGCCGTGCTGGGAGACGATCCCCGCCACCTTGCGGCCGCGCAGGCGGCACATGTGGTAGCTGGCGGGGTGATCCGGGCCCATCAGGTCCTCGCTCTTCCACCCCAGCAGTTCGGCGTAGAAAGTCGCCGCGGCGTCCGGGTCGGGCTCGACCGCCGTGATCCAGCACGGAACTCCCGCTGCATAGCCGTTGCGTTCGCTCATCGCAATCCTTCCGTTGGTAGTTGGGCAACAGTACTAGAGACTTGGATTAACCAACTAAATCACCGGTACAATAACTCGCATGAGCAATTCGCCCAGCCCGCGCACGTATGGCGACCGCTGCGGGATCGCGCGCGCGCTCGACCTGGTGGGCGAGCGGTGGGCCCTGCTGGTCGTCCGCGAGCTCGTGCTCGGGCCCAAGCGCTTCACCGACCTGCGGGCGGGCCTGCCGGGGATCGGACCGGACATCCTCTCCCAGCGGCTGCGTGAGCTCGAGCGCGCCGGCCTCGTGCGGCGAGCAAGCCTTCCGCCGCCCGCCGCCTCGCGCGTGTACGAGCTGACCGAACGCGGCCGCGAGCTCGAGCCCGTCCTCCTCGCGCTGGGCCGCTGGGGCAGCCGAGCGCCGATGCCGGCCGAGGAGGTGTTCGGAGCCGACTCGGTTGCGCTCGCCCTGAGGACGTTGTTCTCGAGGGCCGCGGCCGGCGACCTCGAGGCCGGCTACGAGCTGCGGCTCGGCGAGAGTGTCTTCTCCGCGTCGGTGTCCGGCGGGGCGCTGAGCGTGGAGCGCGGACCCGCCGCCCAGCCCGATGCGGTGATCCAGACCGACCCGAGGACGCTCGCCGCCCTGCTCTGGCACGGGGCTGAGCTGAGCGACACGGTCCGCTCAGGCGCCGCGCGGGTGCAAGGCAGCCGGCGAGCGGTGCGGCGGTTCCTGCGCCTGTTCCCGCAGGATGCGGCTCACTGACAGCGGGGGTCGGTGCTGAACGCGTTCGTCGCCTGGCCGACGGACAGCGGCCCGCCGGACGGGATCAGCTGGATGTGGTTCACCTCTGAGTTGTTCGGGTCATCGGAGGGGTCGAACGGCCGATAGAGTCCGAATCGCGCGAGCCCGGCCTCGCTGATCACCGCCGCGCTCGAGCGCGTTCAGCAAGGGACGGGCGCCGGCGCGCAGTTGGCCGCTCAGCTGAGCGCCGGCTCGCCGCGGAGTTCCTCCTCGAAGGATCGCGACTCGCGCTCGAGCTCGCCCCCGGGGCCGACCCGGTAGGCGCCCGTCCGCGTAAGCGGCGGGGAGTAGGCGTGGATCGTGACCGCCGGGCCGCTGCCGGCGTGCAGCACACGGTGGATCGCCGTCGGTGGGACCGTGAGGGTGCAACCGCCGTGGACGATGCGGGTGCGGGGCGAGCCATCGACGCGCAGCCGGTCCTCGCGGACCTCGCCCGAGATCACCGCCACGGCAGCGCCGGAGACATCATGGTCGTGGAAGCCCGTGTCCTGATCCTCGCTCCAGCAGATCACCCAGGCGTTGACATCCTCGTCGTCCCAGATCAGCTCGTAGACGCGCATGTCCTCGCAATGGCGGACGTGGTGCTGCCATCGCTCCGGTGCGGCAGCCAGACCGGCGACGAAGCGCTCGAGGTCTTCGATGTCGAGGGCCATGGCCCAGAGCATAGTAAGTCAATTGATTTAGTCAAATTTGCCCGCGGGTCGGGTTCGCGCAGGCCGGGGTTGCTGTCCGGTTGGCTCGGGCTCTGCGCCGGGAGGTCCGGCCGAGTCGTGGCGGCCCAGAACAACGCATCAAATCGGGGTGCCGCCCGGCGGGCGCGGCGCGAAAGGCGCTCTGACGGTGACTTTCCAGCCTCGGTCACGCCCGGCGGCGTGTCCGGGTCCCCGCACGGTGTCCGCGACCCGAGGGGCGTCGGCTCCCGGAGCGCCCCCGACGGCCAGCGCCGCCCGGACCGCCCGTGGCCCCGAAGCCCCGGCCCCCGGCAGGACGCCCCAGACCCCTACCGTGTCGGCGCCTGGCCGCAGTGGACGCCGACCTGCTCCTTGGGTGGGTGGCCGGTGATGTGCATCGGGCCGTGCACGCCGGTCTTGCGCAGCGCCGAGCCCCTCCACACGAAGAACACGTCCTTGCGCGTCCAGCGCCAGCGCGTGCCGACGATGTGGAGCTGAAACTGGTGGTCGACCACGACCTGCTTCGTGCCGTGGGTGGCGCAGTTGACACCCCAGTGGATCGGGAGGTCATTGCCGTAGGCGAACACCTTGCCGGCCAGCCCGAGACGGCCTTTCGCGAAGGTGAAGACTCCGATGACCTCGGCCGTGGTGAGGTGGTGGAGGTCGACGAACAGCTCGTCGCCGCGGCGGGCGTTGACGTTACCCGTGGTGGCCAGGCCGGGCACGAACGGTGCGTCGGACTGCATCTTCAAGGCCAGCCGGCGGCCGGTCGCCAGCGTGACTACGAGATGGCCGGTCATCGCGGGATGCCGCGTGAGGACGATGTGGTCGAGCTGGCCGTCGCCGTCGACGTCGGCGTGCGCCGAGTAGACGAACTGATGTGCGCCGATGTGGTCAGGCCGGCTGGTGACCGCGGTGGACGAAATAGCGCTGGATGCAATCGTGCCGGCGCACAGGCATCCGAGCGGTATCACGAGGCGACGCCCGACCACGGCGCCGTAGCCTACCCCGAGGACGGCGCAGGGTACCTACTTCCTGAGGAAGATCCGCGGCAGCGTCAGCGGACGCTCGCGCACGGCACGGCCCACCTCGCGCGCAAGCTCGGCCGCGAAGCCGGTACGGGGCACCGCCCGCATGAGTCCGCGCATCCACGTCGTCCCGAGGCCGAACGAGAGCAGGCCGCCGCTGACGTCGGCCAGGTCGGCCAGCCGCAACGCCTCCACCTCGGCGCCTCGCGGGAGCTGTCCGCGCAGCTCGTGGTGGCGGTCGATCGCCTCGGCGCAGCGTTCGATCCGGCTGGCGTCCCACCCCTGACGGACCAGCAGCTCTCGGGCCAGAGCTGCGCCGTCTGCCGTGTACACGCCGCCGCGCGAGGCGCTGGGGTAGAGACCGATGTCGTGGAGAATCGCGGCGACGGTCAGGATCTCGCGGTCGAAGGTCCAGCCGCGCTGCTCGCCGATTTCGGCCGCGATCAGGCGCACGCGCAGGCAGTGGCGCTCCATTGGCCCCCCGATCGTGCGGGTGGCCGCGCGCAGAGCGGCGAGTGCCTCCACCTCCGCAGCCGTGGTCGCGATCGGCTCGAACTCAGTGACTAACGCGGACAAGAGAGGGCCGGAACCCTACCGTCGCGGCAATCCGCGCGGCCAACGCCACCCGGTCGGCGCTCGACGTTGCGCCCGCTCGGCGAACGCGGAGGTGACCTCGGCCGGCGAACCCACATAGGTCCTCACACGAAGCTGGCCGGCCGATCGATCGCCCCGCGAACTGCGGTCAGCAGCTCGGCGGCGGTGAACGGCGTCTCGGGTCTGGCTGCGATCGAGCAAGCTGTGGGTTTTGACGATCTCGGGGCACCAAGCCCGACGTGTAGAGCAGGCGGAGCTCCGGGCTCAGCTCGTGCATTAGGCGGGCAAGCTCGGGACCCATCATCTCCGGCATCACCACATCGGTCACGAGCAGGCCGACGGGCTCGTGAGCGCCGGCGAGACGCAGCGCATCCGGGCCGTCGGTCGCGCTGATCACCCGGTAACCGGCCTCGGACAGGACCCGCTCGGTCACCTGCCGCAGCGCGTCCTCGTCCTCCACCAACAGCACGAGCTCGCGTCCAGTGCCGGTCGTCTGTCGTGCGATCTCCAGGACGCCCATCCTCGTCTGCGGGGTGATCGCGGGCAGGTCGATCTTCACGGTCGTGCCGAATCCTGGCTCGGAGTAGATCCGGACCGCCCCGCCAAGCTTGGTCACGATGCCGTAGACGGTCGATAGTCCGAGTCCGGTCCCGACGCCGCGCGGCTTGGTCGTGAAGAACGGCTCGAGCGCGTGCTGGATGACCTCCGCGGACATCCCCGTTAGGCGCGCGAGCGCAAGTTTTTGGTGCGTCGGTGCAAGATTGACGCGGCCGCGGGCTACTGAGTCAGAGAATGCGACCTCAGTGACGCTCGGCCCCCCAAGACGGACCCTCACGCAACCTGTCACCGAGCCGGCTGTGCCGCCGCCCCGTGTCCGGCGTGCGGGCCGCCCGCGCTATCACGTCGCGGCTCCCCACGATCACGGTCGCGATCCGCGCACGCGTGACCGCGGTGTAGAGCATCTCCCTCCGCAGGAAGAACGCCCCGGCCGCCTGGTGGGCCACGATCACGGTCACGGGAAGCTCGATCCCCTGTCCGCGGTGGACCGAGCACGCGTAGGCGAGGCGCAGGCGGTCGATCTCCTCGGGCGGCAGCCGGAACACCTCGCCCGAGTCGCCGCCGAGCACGAGCGCACTGTCGTCGTCATCGGACCCCGCGACCTCATCCAGCAGCTGCAGCAGCGTTCCGTTCATCAGCCCTAGTTCGTGCAAGTTGCGTCCAGTCATCATCAGCTTGTCGCCGATCCGCAGCCGGCCGCCGCGCACCGGCCGACCTTGTGGGTTGAGCGCGTCGCGCAGCGAGTCGTTGAGCGCGTCGATCCCCAGGTCCCCCCGGTACACGGGAGCGAATACCTGGATGTCGCGCACCGGGTCGACCCCGTAGTGCTTGGGTAGCCGCTCGGCCACCAGCGAAACGATCTCCGCCCGCGCCCGCACCGGATCGCGCTGCTCGATCAGGAACAGATCTCGGCGCATGCCCTCGGTGGCGCGGAAGTCGGGCGCCTCGCCGCGGCGGATCGCATGCGCGCCCTGAACGATCATGCTCCCGGCCGCCTGGCGGAAGATGTGGGTCAGTCGAGTCGTGGCGACGGCGTCGGAGGCGACCAGCTCGGCGAACGGCTTGCCTGCGCCCACCGGCGCCAGCTGATCCGCGTCCCCGACAAGCACCACATGCGTGTGTCCGGCCACCGCTCGCAGCAGCGTCACCATCAGCTCGAGATTCGCCATCGAGGACTCGTCGACAATCAGCAGGTCGCAGCGAAGTGGATCGTCCTCGTCGTGCGTTGGTCCCTCGCCCGGAATCCAGCCGAGCGCTGAGTGGACCGTCTGCGCGTGGATGCCGCTCGCTTCGGTCATCCGGATCGCCGCGCGACCCGTCGGCGCCACCAGCAGCACGCGCGCGCCCTGGCCGGCGGCCACGGAGGCGATCGTCTTGATCGAGGCCGTCTTGCCCGTGCCGGGTCCGCCGGTGATCAGCGACAGCCGGAACCGGAACCCGCCCGTCACCCCGCCGAGTTGCTCCTCGGTCAGCTCCGAGCTCACGCCGTCCGGCTCCTGGAGGCGTCCTCCGGAAGGCCCGCTCACCAACCCGCGCACGCGCTCGGCCAGCTCCGCCTCGAGCGCTGCCGTCTGTGCCCGGTAGACCCATTCACCCATGCGCACGAGGTCACCGCGCTCGACCAGCTCGTCGATCTCGTCCGATGAGACCGGCGCGTCGAGCAACTCCTCGAGCGTCGTCAGCAGCGCGCTCATCGGCAGACATGTGCTCCCGCTGCGCTCCGCCTCGCTGAGGACGTGAAGCGCGCCCGCGCGGGTCCGCTCCGACGGGTCAACCGGGCCAGCGACCGCGCGCGCGATCCGGTCGGCGATCAGGAACCCGACGCCGAACACGCTCGTGAGCTCGTAGGGATTCTCGTTGACGACCCGGTGGGCCGTCGGCCCGTAATGCTCGCTGATCCGCTTGACGAGGTAGCCGAGCCCGTGGGGCGCGAGCAGCAGATGCAGCTGGCGGGTCACCCGCAGCGCGTTCCACGATGCCGCCGCCTCGGCCCCCCGCCGTCCGCCGATCCCGACCACGGCGAATGCGGCGGCCGGGTCGCGATCGATCTCCTCGAGCACCCCGTCGGCGCCGAACCGGGCAACCAGCTCCTGGGCGCGCCGCGCCCCCACGTGCCTGACCCGGCGAAGGTACGCGATCAGCGTCTCCTCATCGGCGGGCGGCAGTGGCCGCGCCTCGGTCACCTTCACCTGCGGGCCGTAGCGGCTGTCGTCGACCCACGTCCCGACGATGTGCGCGCGCTCGCGCTCCTCCAGATGGATCAGCGGTCCGACCAGCACCACATGCTCGCCCTCGGCATCGAAGGCGTCGACGACGGCCCAGCCGCTCGTGTCGCTCGCGAACCGCGTGCGACGGACTGTCACCTCCTCATCGAAGCGTTCGGTCACGCGACGTGACGTTAGCCGTCGGATCGAGGTGCCCGCTACGGTGGTTACAGAGATGGCACGTAGCTCGTCGGACAGGCTCGATCGCCAGATCATCGTGATCGCCTCGGTGGTCGTCGTCGGAGCGATCATGTCGATCCTCTACACGACCGATCCCGGCGGCGGTCCGGATCCACGTTGCCGATCCTCTCGCGCAGGCGTTCGGGAACACGTTCTGGTGGGCGGTAGCGCTCAGCGCGCTCGCGATCGGGCCGGCTGTCGTGCTCGCGATCAAGGCGCGCACGGGCGCCCTCCGCGAGATGGCCGCACCTGAAGCGGCTTAATCGTCTAACGCAGTAGCTTCTGACTCTGCGTGTCGAGCCGCGTCGCCGATGACGGATGGGACATGGATCGAGCGTCCTCGACGCTACATCTGCCACTGGTCACCGCTGGGCTTGCACAACTCGGCGACGAGCCGCTTGCCAGGCTGGCCGGGGCCGGACGCGGCCGCGCGTTCGCGGTGCTGTTCGAGCGCTATCACCAACCTCTCTACCGCTACTGCAGCTCGATGCTCCGGAGCGACGCCGATGCCCAGGACGCGCTGCAGTCCACGCTCGCGGCCGCCCTGGCGGCGCTGAAACGCGGTCAGCGAAACGCGCCCATCCGCCCGTGGCTGTTCCGGATCGCACACAACGAGTCGATCACGTTACTGAGGCGTCGCCGGGCGATTCCGGTTCCGACGGAGCGGGCAACATCGGGCCACGCCCCGGCGGCGGACGAACAGGCCGACGCGCGCGCCCGCCTCGCCACGCTGCTCTCAGATCTCCGAGACCTTCCGGATCGCCAGCGCGGCGCGCTGCTGATGCGCGAGCTGAGCGGCCTCTCGCACGCCGAGATCGCGGCGGCTCTCGGGACGTCCGTCGGAGCGGCAAAGCAGGCGATCTTCGATGCGAGATCGGCGCTCTCCGAGCGCGCGGAAGGGCGAGCGATGCTCTGTGAGGATGTGGTCCGCACGCTGTCGAGTCAGGACCGCCGCGCCCTTCGCGGCCGCAGATTGCGCGCCCATCTCCGCGATTGTGGGCCGTGCGCCGCGTTTGCGTCGGCGATCGAGGACCGCCCGCGCCGATCTCCGGGCGCTGGCTCCGCTCCTGCCGCCGGCGGTCTCGGCTGCGCTGCTTGCTCGTGTTACCGGCTCGGCGACGGGTTCCGCCGTCGGTGGCGGAGGAGTGACGCTCGGTGCGGCGGGCGCCGGCACGCTCGGAACCTCGGCACTTGCGATCAAGGGCCTGGGGGGCGTTGCGTTGATCGCCGCCGCGGCCGGTGTCGGCGGGCTCGTGAACGTGGTGCCCCACGGGGTCAACGCTCCCGAGCCGTCGCCGGGAAGGGGTGCGCTGCGCCACACCACGGCCGCGTCGGTCGCCCCCAATCCAACGGCCGTGCGCTTCCCCACGGTTGAGGCCACCCGCTCGACGGCGGTGCGAGACGGACGCGGGGGAGGCATAACTCGCAGCCGGGCAAGTGGAGCCTCGATCAGCCACGCGGGCAAGCCCGGTCGGCCGGCAGGGACATCGACCACGGCCGGAGGCTCCGGCTCGACGCCCAGCCCGGCCGGTCAGGCTCCCCCGGTCAGCACGCCGGCACACGGCGTCTCCAACGCGGGCGGATCAAGTTCAAGCGGCTCCCACGGCGCAGTCGGTACACCGACGCACTCCGCGCACCCGGTCCACCCGACCCGCCCCGTTCACCCGGCCGTTCCGGGCAACTCTGCGTCGCAGACGGGTGGCGGACCGGCTCCGCACGCGGCTCAGGGCGCCGGCTCTGGGAAAGCCTCCAGCGGCTCGTCCGCTCTGGGCGGCCACGGATCAGGACATAGCCACTGACTCTTTCGCGCATCGCGCGTAGTTGATCTCAAGAAAGCCAGGCCCGTCGTGCGACGGGCATCCAACGAGGCACCTTGCGTTCATCCGCTCAAGGTCGCCACGCCCCAAGGAGGCCAGACCAGAATGAACTCGATGCGGAAGCTGGGGACGCTGACGGTCGTGCTCTCGCTCGGCTTCGTGCCGGCGATCGCCGTCTCAGCACACCCCGGGAACCCGAACTCGCACAAGCCCACGACGCCGGGGGCCGGAGCGTCGGCCGGCGCGAAGGCCAAGGCCTACGGCAAGTTCTGCCAGGGAGAGAGCAAGAAGCACGTGAAGGGTCAGAAGGGGACGCCCTTCTCGGTTTGCGTGACAGACATGGCGAAGCTCGCGCACGGGCAGGCCAGCAACCCAACCAGCGCGTGCAAGAACGAGAGCAAGAAGCATGTCAAGGGTCAGAAGGGAACCCCGTTCAGCCTCTGCGTCTCCGGCGCGGCCAAGCTGCTGGGGAGCCAGAAGGGTGGCGGCGCCACCACGTCGACGACGACTTCGGCCTCGACAACCACGACCTGAGTCACACGTCTACGCCCGGGAGGCCAGCTCATCCGGGCCTCCCGGGCGTTCAGACGCCGTCTAACGCCCTTCGGCCAACCTGACCGCGGCCTCGATCCCCTCGCTACCGATCAGGTTGTGAAACGAGTTGATCAGCGGCCGGACCGCCGCCAGGCCGATCCGGCCGCGCGACCCGAATGGCTCCACCCGAGCCTCGGAGTACAGCGTCGATCCTGAGGCCCAGTTCGCGAACACCACCCTGACTGTCCCACGCTGCGACCACGCGCGGAAATCGGCCGGGTCCGCGAGGACCGGGTAGTCCCGGCGCAGAGTCCAGATCCGTCCGACGATCCCGGACACGAGCGAGGTCCGGCCGCGTTCGAGCACTGTGAACGGGGGAGCGGCGAACAGCTGATCGAAGCGCTGGTCGGATTTCGTCCCGGGAATCCGCCAACGGATCAGCCTTCCGAGCCGTCCGGTGTCGCACACGCGAACCCGTTGCGCTGCGTCCCACAGCGCCTCGGTCGAGGCGCCGCTTTGGCGCCGGTGCGCAATCCTGAGCGCCGGGTCCGGAAGCCAGATGTCGAGATCCGGCTCTATGGCTGCGACAGACATGAGTTCACCTCGGACAGCGTCATTCCCTCTATCCGGACGAGCTTGTCACGATTGTTCTTCCCGCCGGCGATGCTGAGGCGGCTCGGCGCGACGCGCAGCCGCTTGGCCAGCAACCTGCACACCGCTGCGTTCGCGCGGCCGTCGATCGGCGCCGCCGTCACCTCCACCAGGAGCCGCCCGGACCGCTGCGCCCCGAGCGCGTTTCGAGACGCTCGCGGCCTGACGCGGATCGGGAGGATGGCGTGGTCCACGCTCCCCGTTTTACCGGCTCCTGGCTCGAGCGACTACTGGCCGAGCAGGTTCTTCTTCAACGACTCGAACTCCGCGTCGGTGAGCGCGCCCTGGTCGTGAAGGTTCGCGGCCTTCGTCAGCTCGTCGATCACGTCGACGTGCTGCGGCGGCGTGGCGCCGGTGCCTCCGCCGGTGAGCGGTGCCATCCCCTGCGGCGTCATCACGTAGGTGGAGACGCCGGCGGCTTGAGCCTGGGCGATCATGCGATCTCGGAAGCCCTGGGGGTCGGCCTTGATCTGGGCGATCAGCTCGCCCACCGGCCCGTGGCCGCTGAGGATCTGCGCCAGCATCGCCGGCCCGCTCGTGTTTGCGCCCATCCCGGTCATCGTCGCGTAGGCCTGCGGCGTCGTCGGCGCGGGCCCCTGGGCTGCCGGCGCGGGGGTCGTCGGCGCGCCGGCGGGCGGCGGCGCGGGGGTCGGCGACGTCGCCGGGGTCACGGTCACGGACGGGGTGACCGATGCGTTCGACAGACCAGCCAGTCCCGTGGACTCCTCATCTTTCCTGCGCTTGCGTCCAAACATGTCTCAGCCCTTGAGAATCGTGATTTTGATGGTGCGGGTTTTGGATTTGCCGGTGCTGTCGGTGGCGGTGATGTTGAGGGTGTGGGTGCCCGGCTTGAGCTTGCGGTGCGCGGCCGTTGCGATAAAGCGCGTCGCCGTCCCGGCCGCCTGCGCGGCGAAGCTCATCACCGCGAGCGTTGCGACGCAACGCGACCCAGTCCGCTGCCAGCTCATAACAACCGCCCGTTCGACTGCCGCTCAGTCTGCAGCATCGCTCGGCGTCTGTCAGTGCCGAATTGGTCGCAGCGAGGTATCAGACGGCGGTCTCCGCGATCATCCCAGGCCGTGATCCGTCACGCGCTCGCACCCGTCCATCCGGCCGCCGCGCACGCGCTCGAGCTGCCGCGCATGCTGCCCGAGGCAGACGGGGTCGTGTTGACCTTCGACGACGGTCCCCACCCGGACGGAACGCCCGCCGTGCTCGAACTGCTCGCGCGCGCGGGCGCGCGAGGAATGTTCTTCATGATCGGCGAGCAGGTCGAGCGCCGCCCGGCGATCGCGGCCGAGGTCGCGAAGGGGGGACACATCGTGGCGTTGCACGGCTACCGCCACCGTCTCCAGCTGCGCCTCGGCGCCACCACCGTCCGCGACGACATGCGGCGGGGCCAGGCCGTGATCGAGGACGCCACGGGCGGCCCCGTGCACTGGCACCGACCGCCGTACGGGGTCTACAGCGCGGCCGGGCTGGCCGCGGCGCGCGATATGGGCCTCCGTCCGTTGCTGTGGTCGCGGTGGGGGAAGGACTGGCGCAAGTTCACCACGCCGGAGCGAATCGCCCGGCGCGCCGCCGACGGGGCCCGCCCCGGCGACGTGATTCTGCTGCACGATGCCGATTTCTACAGCGCCCGTGGGTCGCACGAGCGCACCGTGGCGGCCCTACGATTGATCCTCACAGAGCTCAGAGGGCGCGAAATCGGTACCGTCCTGGCTGTCTGAAACGCTTGCCGCGGCGGACACTCGCCTGAGAGGATGGCAAGCAGTCTGCGGGGATCGCCGCCGCCGGCCGGCGAACACGGGGCGAACCTCGAAGCCGGGATGTCGCCGACCACATGACAACTGCCTCAGCCACTCCAGACTTCGCTCGCTTCGCGATCGGGTTCGATCAGCGTGATCGAGCTCGCCTACACTCGTTGATCGACGAGGTTCTGGACTCGAACCGCTGGTCCGAGGCGTCGATGACGGAGCGCTTCGAGGCGGCGTGGGAGGCCTGGAACGCGGCGCCCGCGGTGGCGGTCTCGAGCTGGACCGGAGGCGCGATGGCGGCCCTGCACTTCGCGCAGGTCACCGGCGAGACGGTCCTCTGCCCGTCGAACACGTTCATGGCCACGCCGCTCGCCGCGCTGCGCTCGGGCGCGCGCGTCGAGTTCGTCGATTGCAACCGCGAGGACCTGTGCATGTCCTTCGCGGACTTCGAAGCCAAGGCGTCGAAGTATCGCCCCAAGGCGGCGTTCCTCGTGCACATCGGGGGGCACATCGCGTTCGACTCCGAGAAGATCGCCGATTACTGCCGCTCGGAGGGAATCCTCCTGATCGAGGATTGCGCGCACGCGCACGGCGCCGACTGGAACGGACGCCGACCCGGCACCTACGGCGACGTCGGCATCTACTCCCTCTACGCGACCAAGACGATCTCCACCGGGGAGGGCGGCGTCCTCGTATCGAGCCGCCCCGAGGTGGTTGAGCACGCGCGCGCATTCCGCAACTACGGCAAGCCCACGCACGAGGTGCACGGGCTCAACTTCCGGATGAGCGAGTTCACGGCGGCGCTCGGCCTCGTGCAGATCGAGCGGCTGCCCGAGATCGTGGCCTGGAAGAACGACGTGGCCAGGGCGCAGATGGACCCGCAGTACTCGAGCCGGCTGGAGCTTCCGGATGGAATGACCTCGGGGCTGTACAAGTACATCGTGTTCGATTGGCTCGAGCGCTCGACCGGCCGCGTCTACGACGAGCCGTGTCACCGGATCCTCGGCCGCGACGTCGAATTGCCCAACACCGACTGGGTGGCGCGTAACCATTCTTGCGTGCCGCTGTATTACCGGCCGGAGGGGCAATCTCAGTGAGAGTTCTGGTCACAGGGGGCTCCGGCTTCATCGGATCCCACGTCGTCGACAAGCTGCGCGCGCGCGGCCACGAGCCCGTGATCTACGACCTGCGCCCCTCGCCTTGGCACGATGAGGGCACGGTCGACACCGTGCTCGGCTCGATCACCGATCGCGAGGCGCTCGAGCGCGCGCTCCACAGCTGCGACGCCGTCGCCCACCTAGCAGCCGTTGCCGATGTCAACGACGTCCACGCCTCGCCCGAGGACGCCGAGCGCGTGAACGCCCGCGGGACGGTGACGGTCCTCGAGGCCGCTCGCCGCGCCGGCGTCACGCGGATCGTCTACGCGAGCACGATCTGGGTCTACTCGGACTGCCTCGAGGATGACGTCGACGAGGACACGCTGCTTCCCGCCCCATCGCACCTGTACACGAGCACCAAGCTCGCCGGTGAGCTCTACTGCAAGGCCTACCAGGAGCTCTACGGGATCGACTACACGATCCTCCGGTTCGGAATCCCGTACGGCCCCCGCGCCCGCGAGGCCGCCGTGATCCCGGCGTTCGTCGGCAAAGCGCTCCGCGGCGAGCCGCTGACGCTCGCCGGTGACGGTGGGCAGTCGCGGCGATTCGTGTATGTGGAGGACCTGGCTGACGGTGTCGCGGTCGGTCTCGACGAGGTAGCCACCAACCGCGTCTACAACCTGGCCAGCGACGAGAACGTCACGATCAAGCAGATCGCCGTGCGCGTGCAGGAGCTGATCGGGAACGTCGAAATCGTCTACACACCCGCGCGCCCCGGTGACTTCGGCGGCAAGATCGTCTCGAGCGAGCGCGCCCTGCGCGAGCTCGGCTGGAGCGCCGCGACCCCGTTCTCCGAGGGCGTCCGCAGATACGTCGACTGGCGCGTGGCGCAGGAGGCCGAGACCTCCGAGCGCGAGGCCGCCGAGGTGATCCCCGCCGGCGAGCCGGACGCCGAGTCGCGGCCCCGCCAGATCCTGATCATCTCCGCCGACATCGGCGAGGGCCACGATCTCCCGGCCCGCGCCGTCGCGCGGGAGTTCAGGGACGAGGATCCCGACGCCCAGATCTCGATCGTCAACGGCCTGCCCGCGATGGGCCCGGTGCTGACGAAGACGTTGCGCGAGAACTCGGCCTTCATGTTCCAGTGGGTCCCGTGGCTGTTCGATCTCCAGTATCGGCTGTTCATGTACTTCCCGCCCACGCGCTGGCTGTCCAAGCGGCTGCTGACCGCGTTCGGCCGGCGCGGACTGATGCGCCTGATCCGTGCGCACAACCCGGACCAGATCGTCTCGACCTACCCCGGCGTCACCGCCGTGCTCGGCGAGCTGCGGCGCAAGGGCCGTCTGAACGTTCCCTGCTACTCGTCGATCACCGACCTCGCCGGTCTGCGGTTCTGGGCTCACCCCGGGATCGACATGCACTTCGTCACCCACCCCGAGTCGATCGAGGAGGTCGAGAAGATCGCCGGCGTGGGTAGCGCGCGATGGGCCAAGCCGCCGACCTCACCGGCCTTCCTCGCCGCGCGCTCGATGCCAGACGCAAGGCGGGCGCTCAGGCTCCCGGCCCAGGGCAAAGTGATCGCGGTCTCCGGCGGTGGCTGGGGCGTGGGCGACCTGCTCGGCGCCACCCGTGCCGCGCTCGCGGTCCCCGACGCCACCGTGCTGTGCCTGTGCGGGCGCAACGACAAGCTCCGCGCCCGGGTGGCCAAGGAGTTCGGTACCGACCCGCGCCTGCGGCTGATGGGCTTCACCGACCGCATGGGCGACGTGCTCGCGGCCAGCGACGCGCTGATCCACTCGAGCGCCGGGCTGACCGTGCTCGAGGCAATCATTCGCGGCTGCCCGGTCATCTCGTACGGGTTCGGCTACGGGCACGTCCGCGCCTCGAACGCGGCGCTCGAGCGGTTCGGTCTCGCCCAGGTGGCGAAGTCCGAGAGCCAGCTCGGCCCGGCGCTCGAGAAGGCCCTGGAGAAGCGGCCCGAGCCGGACGGCTCGTTCGCCCGGCGCCCGTCTACCGCATCGCTGATCCTCAGCGACGAGCGTCGCGCCCGCCAGCTGCCGGTCTGGCGCCTGCGCACGGCGCGCGCCGCCACGACGCTCACCGCAGCGGTGGCGATCGCCGCCTGGATGCTCACCGCCGGGGCCTCGTACACGCTTGTGTCGGACTTCGTCCACATGCGCCCAACCACAACCGTCTCCACCTCGCGGCCCGAGGTGGGGGTTCTGGTCAATGCGCCTGCGAGCGAGGTGCCGGCGCTGGCTCGAGCCTTCGCGGCGGCGGGGATCCGTGTGTCGTTCACCCTCAACCAGGCCCCGACGGCCGCCGAGACGAGCCTCTTCAGCTACGGCGACCAGGCGATCCCGCTGCTCCCGACGGGCGGGCTGGTCCGGTGGCTCGAGACCCGCGAGCAGCTCCACCGTCTGCTTGCCACGATGGGCTTCACCCACCACTTCCTCTACGCGTCCAACGGGCCCAGCGTCGGCCAGTGGTGGCTGGCCCATGGCGCCGGAGGCCGGCTGATCGCGGGCGCCGTGAAGCTCAGCGACACCGATGACAATGTCGGCCGCCTGCACGCCGGCGAGCTGATTCAGCTCTCGCTGCTCCACGCCAGCAGCGCCGCGGTCCTGATGCAGAAGCTTCAGATCGAGCTCGCCGCCGAGCATCTGCAGGCGGTGCCGGTCGGGCAGCTGATGCGCGACTCCGGCGCGACGGTCTAGCTGATTGCTAAGCGCGCGGGGCCCAGCGCTCGCGCGGGTTTCGCAGCGGCGTCAGCGTCGGCTCAATCTGGTCGCGCAGGTGCTCGTACTTGGGCGTCAGCGAAAGCTTCTCGCCGAGATGATCGACCGGCTCGTCGACCGTGAAGCCCGGGCCCATTGTCGCGATCTCGAACAGCACGCCCGACGGCTCGCGGAAGTACACGGACTGGAAGTAGTGGCGGTCGATGATCGGGGTGGCATGGGCGCCGGCCGCCGTGACGCGCCGCTGCCATGCGTCCTCGTCCTCCGGGTAGGCGGCCCAGGCGATGTGGTGCACGGTTCCGGCGCCCTGCAGTCCGCGCGCCTCCGGCGGCGCCTCGTAGATCATGTACCCGCCGCGACGGTCGCCCCGGGATTCGTACGTGGTCGTTTCGCCCTTGCGCTCGAACCCGAGGACGCCGGTCAGCAGGGCGTGGCTGCGCTCCGGGTCGCGCGCGTAGGCCCGGGCGGCGTGGAAGCCCTGCAGCGCCAGCTCGGACGGGATCTCCGGATTGTTGGCGATCAGCGGCTCGTCAGGGGTCTGTGTCACGAGTAGCTCGTGGGCTAGGCCCTCGAAGTCCTGGAAGATGAGCGAGTCGCCGCTCCGCGACGAGTCATAGCCGTGCTCCGATAGCCGGTGGCGCCAGAAGTCGAGCGCCTCCGGGCTCGCCACCCGCCAGACGATCCGGTGGATCATGCCGGCGCCGGGACGGCCCTGGGGCAGTCCGGGGTACTCGAAGAACGTGATGTCCGAACCTGGGTCGCCGCTCTCGTCGGCGTAGAACAGGTGGTACACGGACGTGTCGTCCTGGTTGACAGACTTCTTCACCAGCCTCAGTCCCAGCACGCCGGCGTAGAAGTCGACGTTGCGCTGCGCCTCCGCCGTGATCGCGGTGATGTGGTGGATCCCTTCGAGCTTCATCACGGTCTCCTTTGTCGCCCTGGCCGAGCCGTCGTGTACGAGGATAGCAGAGGTAGTTGTGGGGTCAAGCACTTGCCGGGCGCGCGTGCGGGCTTTGGGGCGGGCCTTGGTGCGCCTCACCGCTCGGCTCCGGGTTGATGAATGGCGATTCACAGGCGACAGGTGCGCGTCAAATGCCAAAGTTCGCCTCCGATCGGAGACCATGAGCCGATGCGCCGCCTCCGCCTCGTCCTGACCGGCGCCGCCCTCGCCGCGGCCGCCGCCGGCTGCGGGGGATCGTCGTTCTCACAGGCCGCCGGCACGCGCCACCCGGAGTCCACGGTCGTCACGAGCACCAGCTCCGCCAGCACCTCCAGGCCGGCCCCGACCCGCACCGAGCTCACGGTCGAGGTCAACGGGGACATCCTCGTCCACAGCCCCGTCTGGGAGCGCGCGCTGCAGGACGGCCACGGCAACTACGACTTTGCGCCGATGCTCCGCGAGATCGCGCCCTACATCCGCAGCGCCGATCTGGCGATCTGTCACGTGGAGACGCCGATGACCCCGCGCCCGCCCACCGGCTACCCGATCTTCAACACCCCGACCCAACTCGCCCGAGCGATCAGGCACACCGGCTGGCGGATCTGCGACACAGCCTCGAATCACTCGGTCGATCAGGGCCAGTACGGGATCGACCAGACGGGCAGGGCGCTCGACCGCGTGGGTGTCCTGCACACCGGCTCGTTTGCCTCGCCCGGCGCGCAGCGGCGCACGCTGATGATCAAGGTCAAGGGCATCAACGTCGCGTTCCTCGCCTACACCGAGATGACGAACGGGATCCCGCTCCCGCACCCGTGGTCGGTGAACATCGCCACGATCGCCCGCGTCCGCCACGACGCACGCATCGCCCGGCGCCGCGGCGCCCAGGTGGTGATTGTCAACTTCCACTGGGGCGACGAGTTCGTCCCGGAGCCGAGCACGTTCCAGACGAGCCTGGCCAGGGGACTCACCCGTGACCGCGACATCACCGCGATCGTCGGCCAGCACGTACACATCGTCCAGCCGATCGAGCGCGTCAACGGCAAGCTGGTCGTCTTCGGCGAGGGGCAGATCCTGTCCAACGAGTCCGCCGCCTGCTGCCCGATCGAGACCGAGGACGGGATGCTCGTGTTCGTACACATCGTGGTCACCGGCGACCGCTCGCATGTGACCGGCATCACCTACCTCCCGACCTGGGACCGCCACCCTGACTACACAGTGCTGCCGATCGGCGAGGCGCTCCGCCGCCGCCAGGAGTCCGCCGCGACCCTGCTCGCGTCCTACGCCCGGACGGTGTCGGTGGTCGGGCGCCGGCACGGGCTGCTCGAGCCGGTGCCAGCTCATCTGCCCTGAGCGACCGCTACCAGTGCACGCCGCGCGTCGCGCGGACGAACGCGCGCTGCTCGGGCGTCTCCTTGCCCTCGGGCAGCTTCTGTTTGCCGTCGCCCTCGGGGAACATCTTGTAGGCGCGGTTGACGACCAGATCCTGAGCGCCGGGAGCAACCGCGTAGCTGAGCTGTCCGAGGTTGCCGAGCATCGTCGCGACCCGCTTGGGGCGCTTGCGGATCGCATCCGTGATCATGTCCGCCGCCTCCTCGGGGCTGAGAGTCGGGAAGCGGTCGTAGATCTTCGTGGGGGCGATCATCGGGGTGCGCACCAGCGGCATGTACACGGTCGTGATGTGCACGCCGTCGTCGATGATCTCCGGTGCGATCGAGCGCGAGAACGCGTCCAGCGCCGCCTTCGAGGCCAGGTAGGCGGAGAACCGCGGCGTGTTCGTCTGCAGCCCGATCGTCGAGATGTTGATGATGTGCCCGGTGCCCTGTTCGCGCATCGTGGGCAGCACGTCGAGGATCAACTTCACGGGCGCGAAGTAGTTGAGCTGCATCGTGCGCTGGTAGTCGTGGAAGCGGTCGTACGCGCGGCTCACTGAGCGCCGGATCGACTTTCCGGCGTTGTTGACGAGAACGTCGATCCCGCCGTGCTGCTGCAGCACCTCTTCCGCCATCCGGTCGATGTCGTCCGTGTCGGAGAGGTCGCACGGGTGCACGAATGCCACGCCGCCGGATCGCTCGATCTCGCGCCTGGCCTCGTCGAGCTTCTTCTTCGTGCGCGCAACCAGCAGCACGCTGCCGCCCGCGGTTCCGACCTTCATCGCCGCCGCGCGCCCGATCCCGGACGAAGCGCCGGTGATCATCACCGTCCGTCCTTTGACCGCGTCGTGCAGCGAGCGCGCCAGCACCTCCCCGGCCCCCGGAACCCGTTGCCCGAACGCTCGAATGGTCTGCGCGCTCCGGACCGCGAGGTCGGTGAGGTTGGGGGGTGGTGCCATCCCGGGGACCGTACCACCGCCCGAGATCAGGCTCTGCCCCGAGGAGCCGGGCGTGGTGAGCAATCTATCGCCGGAAGCTGGTCTAGCCGAGCGCCTTCAGCACCTGGTTGGCCAGTTCTGCTCGCCAATCTGATTCGGGTGCAGTGGGAACGCGACAGAGTTCGGGACGATCCCGTTCACCCACGCGACGCCCGGCAACTTGCATGCGTCGTGCCCGATGCTCGAGCTGAACGTATCGACGTAAGTGGCGTTGTTCGCCGCCGCCTCCTGTTGGAGCACCTGGTTGAGCTGCTCCTCGAGCGAATTGAAGTACTTGATGTCGCCGGTGGTGATCGGCACCACTGGCCAGCAGCTCGTGCCGTTCACCGGGAGGCCGTCCGGGTAGCCGACGAGCAGGACCTTGGCCTGGGGCGCCCGCTGGTGGATGCCCTGCAGAACGGCCGCAACCTTCGGCCCGGTCGCATTGATCCTCGCCACATTGGGGTCGCTGCCGCCCGCCGTGTAGTGGTTCTTGCACGGCGTCCCGGTGGGGGATGAGATGCCGAGCTGCGCGCACTCCTCAGCGATCCCGACCAGCCCCGCGTCGTTGCCGCCGATGCCCTCGGTGACGAGCGAGTCGCTCGCGCTCAACGCGTTGAACTGGGGAGGATTGGTCTGAAGGTTGTAGAGGTTCTGAGTCTGCATCATGTCGTCCGTCGTCGCGCTGCCGCAGCTGACGTCGGTGAAGCTCTGGGGACTCTTCGCACGGGCGACGTCAGAGGGGTAGTTGTTGGTCGAGCGCCCGCAGAGAATCGGGTTGCCGGTGGGCGACGGAACCAGGGGAGCCGAGGTGTACGAGTCGCCGAGCGAGACGTAGGGACCGATCGCGGCGCTCGCCGCGCCCGAGCTCAGCAGCAGCGACGCGATGGACAGCAAGACAACGCGTTTGAGCACGACTTTCTCCCTCTGCCCTGGAGACCCCCGGCCGGTGCTCCCTGAATGAACCGGGCGAGGATATCCCTTCGGTACGTCCGGACGGCATGCGAACATACGTTCGTGATCGTCTGCGTCCTCTTCCCTCGCTTCCAGCTCGGTGTGGCGGCCGGCGATCGCCGAGAGCTTCTCCAGACGACGGTGGCGCTTGCGCCGGAACCGGGAGCGCATCAGATCGGGGAGGTGTCGCTCGCGGCCGAGGCCTTCGGAGTCCATCCTGGCATGAGGCTGGGGGAGGCGCTCGCCCGCTGCCCGCGGCTGAAGCTCGTCCCGCCCGACCCCGCCGGGGTCGCCGATGCCTGGGAGCGGCTGCTCGTCCGGCTCGAGTCGATCGGCGCGGGTGTCGAGCCCGAGCGTCCTGGGCTGGTCTGCTTCGAAGCGGATGGACTGCTGCGCCTTCACGGCGGCCTGCCGGGGCTGAGGGAGACCGACCGGGTCAGGGGCGTGCTGGCGGCGGCGCGGCGTGCCCTGCGTGTGCCGGCGCGCTATGGCGTTGCACCCTCACGGTTCGCGGCGGTTGCAGCGGCCACGCGAGCGCGGGTCCGCCGGCCGGTGATCGTTTCCGGGACCAGGGGCGAGGCGCGCGTCTACTTGGCGCAGCTGCCGGTTGCCCTGTTGCGCGCGCGTCCCGAGCTCGCGGACATGCCCGACGCGTTGGAACGGCTTGGGGTCAGAACGCTCGGCGAACTGGCCCACGTCCCACTCCCGGCGCTGGCCGACCGGTTTGGGGCCGCTGGGCTGCTCGCTCATGAGCTGGCCTGCGGCGGGGACGGCGCGCTTCGCCCCAGGCCCGCCCGCGAAAACCTGCGCGAGGAGCTCGAGCTGCCGGAAGCCGCCTCCGGACTCCAGCTCGAGCGCGGTCTCGGTCTGCTGATCGATCGCCTGCTCGCGCGCCGTGAGCGTCGGGGGCGGACCATTCGCGCGGTCGTGATCTCTGCTGTGCTCGTCGAGCAGGGAGGGACCTGGCGGGAGCAGTTCGTGTTTCGCGAGTCGCTCGCTGATCCGATGCGCATGCGGCTCGCGCTCGTTCCTCGCCTTGCCCAGATCCCCGCGCCCGTCGAGGTGATGCGCCTAGCGATCGAGCGATTCGGCCCGCCCGCCGGCGACCAGCGCCCATTGCTCGAGGACTCGGCCGCCGCGCGTGCGGCGCGCCTGCGAGAGGCGATCCGGCAGACCCGCGCCGCGGCCGGCCCCGACGCTGCCCTGCGCGTGCTCGAGATCGATCCAGACTCCCGGTTTCCCGAGCGCCGGGCCGTGCTCACGCCGTTCGAGGGCCAGTGACCGGCCCGCGTCGCCTGTCCGTCCCCCGCCGTGTCTCGGTAGACGCGGGCGATGATGGGCGTCCGGCTCTCGTAGATGGTCGCCAGATCGACTCCGTCCGAGAGTCCTGGCTGATCGAGGATCGCTGGTGGACCGAGCGCCCGCTCCGGCGCCGCTACTGGGAGGTGGTCACCACCTGCGGCCGCAATGAGGTCGTCTTCCACGACCTCATCAGCGGGAGGTGGTGGCGCCAGCGATAGCCTCCCTACACTCGGGACGATGGCCCCTGACCTCGGCACCACCGCGATCGGCACCTGGAGCGGCGGGCGCTTCATGCGCTTCGGTGAGCCACTCGACGACGAGCGCTTCGTCCACCTGATCGCCCCCGATCAGAGCATCACGACCGTGATCACCGCCGACGTGTACGGAGCCGGCGATGCGGACCGGATTCTTGGCCGGGCGATCGAGGGCCTTCCGCGCGCGCAGATGTGCATCGTCGGGGCGGTCGGCCATGACTTCTACACCGGCGAGCGCGCCGGCGCGAAGGGCTTTCCTCGTTTCACGGATCCGCAGCTCCGTGGACCCTCCGGCTACGCCGACTACCTCGCCATGGCGACCGAGCGCAGCCTTGAGCGCTGCGGGATCGACGCCTTCGACCTTCTGCTGCTGCACAACCCCGACCGCACCGGATACACCAGCGAAGTGGTCTGGAAGGGGATGACTGGTCTGCGCGAGCGCGGGCTGACCCGGATGATCGGCGTCGCGCCCGGCCCCGCCAACGGCTTCACGCTCGACATGATCGACTGCCTCGAGCGATTCGGCTCGGAGATCGACTGGGCGATGATCATCCTCAACCCGCTCGAGCCCTGGCCGGGCGAGCTTTGCCTCAACGCCGCCGTCGCCGAAGATGTGAAGGTCATCACCCGCGTCGTCGACTACGGCGGATTGTTCTTCGACGATGTCCGCCCCGGACAGGAGCTCCTCCCGCACGATCACCGAAACTTCCGCCCGGACGGCTGGATCGAGGCTGGCCGCCGGAGGCTCGACTCGATGCGCCCGATCGCCGACCGCACCGGGCTGACGATGATCCAACTCGCCTGTCAGTGGAACCTGGCGCATGAGCCTGTCCGCTGCGTGGTGCCCACCCTGATCCAGGAGCTCGGCCCGAACGCCCGCCAGGTGGAGGACAAGCGAGCCGAGCTCGCGGCACTCCCGCCGGATCTCCGCCTCTCGGCCGACGACGTCGGCGAGATCCGCTCGCTCGGCGACAACACCGGCTGCATGGCGCTCAAGGGTGCCAACCCTGAGCACGATGGCGACGCGCTCCCCGATCGCTGGTCGCTCGACGAGCACCTCGTCGATCTCGCCGGCCGCTGGCAGATCGAGCCCGGGCGCGACCTCGCGCATTCGGTCGCATAGCGGCTTCCCTCCGCCTCGACACGTTCCCTCACTCCCGCGCTTCCGTCCGCCCCGTAACGGCGTTTTCCGTCCGGCCCGGACACGAACATGTGTTCGTGCCTTACGTAGAGCTTCACTGCCACTCCGCCTTCTCGTTCCTCGACGGGGCCTCCCTCCCGGATGAGGTGGTCGCGGCCGCACTCGAGCTGGGTTACCGGTCGCTCGCCCTGACCGACCACAACACGGTCTCGGGGTCGATGGAGTTCGCTGTCTCGGCCCGTGGGCTGGGCCTGCGTCCGATCCACGGCGCGGAGATAGACCTCGACGATGGCCGACATCTGACGCTGCTTGTAGAGGACGCGACGGGGTGGTCGAACCTGTGTCGAATCGTCACACGCGCACACTCGCACACGCGCAAGAGGCCGGGTCCGCCCTCTCAGGCCTTCGTAAGTCTGAGTGACGTCCTCAGCCATTCCGAGGGGTTGATGTGCCTGAGCGGGTGCGCGCTCCGCGGTATCCACGACGAGTTCTCCATGCGGCGCCTGCTCGAGTCGTTCGGTCCCGACCGTCTACGGGTCGAGCTACAGCGCCCCTTCCTTCGCGACGACCGGGCGCGGAACCGTGCCCTCGCCGGCCTCGCACACCGGCTCGGAGTGGCCTGCGTGGCGACGGGGAACGTCCACGCCCACGCCCGCTCCCGGGCACCGCTCCAGGACGCTTTCGTGGCCATCCGGGTGCACATGACGCTCGATGCCTCCGAGCCAGAGCGGCGCGGAAACTTCAGCCATGTGCTCGCCTCGCCCGAAGTTATGGCGGCCCGCTTTCCCGAGTACCCCGACGCCGTCGCAGAATCCGAGCGCGTTGCCGATCGTCTCCGCTTCGATCTGGGCAGCGACCTTGGCTACCGCTATCCCGGCGCCGAGGACGAGGAAGCGATGCGCAAACTGGCCGAGCTGTGCGACACCAGGCTCAACGATCGCTATGCAAGCGGGCACACCGGCATTCGCGACAAGGCGGTCTCGCGCCTGACCGAGGAGCTGCGAATCATCGAGAAGCTCGGCCTTCCGGGCTTCTTCCTCCTCCACCACGACCTGCTCGAGCTCGCCCGCGAGGTGGCGGTAGAGGTGCGCGGGCCAGACACCGCCCGGGCACTGCTCCCGCCGGGTCGTGGTCGAGGCTCGAGCGTCTCCTCGATCGTCTGCTTCCTCACCGGCCTCTCGCACGTCGACCCGATCGCCAACGAGCTGCTGATCGGGCGCTTCTTGAACGAGGAGCTGACCTCCCTGCCCGACATCGACCTCGACTTCCCCCGCGACATCCGCGAGGTCCTGATCCCCCGGATCCACGAGCGCTACGGGCACGATCGATCGGCGCTCGTGGCGGCGTTCCCGACGTATCGCGCTCGGGGGGCAATCCGTGAGCTCGGGAAGGCGCTCGGATTGCCGCCCGGAGAGATCGAGCGGGTCGCGCGCGGCAGCGAGGGTTGGGACGCGCGCGAGGTCGCCAGAGACATCGACAGCGCACTGGGCGGCGACGCGGCTGCCCGCGACGGGCCCATGTCGGCAGCCGCCCCGGGCCGGGGCGCCCAGGATCCGGCCGCCTCAGCGCCGGGCGCCCAGGATCCGGCCGCCCCAGGGCCTGGCGCCCAGGATCCGGCCGCCCAAGCGCCCACCAACCCACCTCGCCGCGGCGCCAGCGGCCGCTGGGCCTGGCTCGCCCGTCTCGCCGCGGAGGCGCATGGGCTGCCACGCCACCTCTCCCAGCACTCGGGCGGGATGATCGTCGCGACCCGGCCGCTCGTCGATTGCTGCCCGATCGTCCCCGCCGCGATGGAGGGTCGCCAGATCGCCCAATGGGACAAGGACTCCTGTTCCGATGCCGGCTTTCTGAAGATCGACCTGCTCGGGCTTGGGATGCTCTCGGCGGTCGAAATGGCGGTTGAGCTGATCGCCCGGACGCGGAACGAGCAGGTCGATCTCTCGCGGATCCCGTATGACGATCCGCCTACCTACGAGTGCATCCAGAACGCTGACACGACCGGCGTCTTCCAGATCGAGAGTCGGGCCCAGATGCAGTCGCTGCGGCGAACCCGCCCGGAGAGCCTTCAGGACATCACGATCCAGGTTGCGATCGTCCGTCCCGGCCCGATCCAGGGCGGCGCCGTGAATCCGTACATCGAGCGCCGCCAGCGGATGCGGGTCGACCCTGACTACCGCGTCCCCTACGAGCACCCGTCGCTTGAGTCGGTGCTGGGCGAGACCCTGGGGACGATCATCTTCCAGGACCAGGTGCTCGAGGTGGCGATCGCCTTCGCGGGCTTCACAACAGGCGAGGCCGAGGGCCTACGGCGTGCGATGAGCCGAAAGCGCTCCGAGGCCGCGATCGAGGCCTACCACCGCCGCTTCGTCGCCGGCGCAAAGCGTCTTCATGGAGTGGATGAGGACACCGCCGAGCGCGTCTTCTCAATGGTCCAGGGCTTCTCCGGGTTCGGCTTCCCCAAGGCACACGGCGCCGCCTTCGGGCTGCTTGCCTACCAGTCGACCTGGCTGCGCGTCCACTACGGGCCGGAATTCCTCTGTTCTCTGCTCAACGAGCAGCCGATGGGCTTCTATCCCCCCGACGCCCTGGTGCACGAGGCGCAGCGGCGCGGGATCGATGTGCTTGCGCCCGACGTGAACGAGAGCGCGGCCGAATGCGAGATGGACGACCACGGCCGGGTCCGCATCGGTCTCGGCTACGTCCGCGGCGTGCGCGAGCACGAGATCAGGAAGCTCACTTCCGCCCGTGAGGAAGGGGGACGCTTCCGCAGCCTCTCGGATCTCGCCTCCAGGGCCGGAGCGGGAGCCCCGTCGCTCGAGCTCCTCGCCTGGTCGGGGGCGTGCGACTCGCTCGTGGCGGACGCGAATGCCTCTGCGGGTGACGCCAGCTCCACCTCCGACGCGGATGCCAGCTCGGCCTCCGGCGGGGACGCCAGCTCCACCTCCGACGCGGACGCCAGCTCGGCCGCCGGGGACGCCAGCTCCGCGTCAGCGGATGCCACCGAACTCGTCCGGCTGAACGGCTCCGCCCGACGGATCGCCCTGTGGCAGCTCGGCGTCGCCGCGCCCGGACGCAACGTCCCCGGAGGCACGCAGCTCGCGCTCCCGCTCGATCTCCCTGCTCCGCCAAAGCTCCGCGAGCTCTCGGACTGGGAGTCGATGCTCGCCGATTACGGCACGACGGGCTTGACCGTCGATGCTCATCCGCTCGCTCTTCTTCGCCACCGCCTACCGAGGGGCGCGGTCACCAGCCGCGATCTCGAGACGCTCGAGCATGGGACCAGGATCCGGATCGGAGGCATGGTGGTGGCGCGCCAGCGGCCGGGTACCGCGAACGGGATCGTATTCGTGCTGCTCGAAGACGAGTTCGGGACGATAAACCTGATCGTCCCGGCCAAGATCTACGAGAGCAATCGCCTGACGGTCAGGACCGAGCCACTGATGATGGTGGAGGGCAAGCTCGAGCGCTTCGCTGCGGCGGGTGGGGCAATCAACGTACTCGTCGACAGGGTCGGCTCGATCACCGCGCCCGACCGGATCCTCGCCGAGATCAAGGACTTCTCGATGCTCGACGAACAGGTCCGCCGCGCCCGGGACGCCGAGCGCGCGGCGGAGGCCCACGCCAGGAGCCGCACCGCCACCGACCCCACCGACCACAGCGCCGACCGAAACGCCACCGACCCCAACGCCACCGACCCCAACGCCACCAACCCCACCGACCACCAGGACACCGATGCCGAGGACTTCCGGGCCGTCGCACCGCCGGTTATGAGCTTCGCCTCGGGGAGGCGCCGATGAGCCGGTAGACCGCTATCTGCGCTGAATATCCACCCAGCCTGGTGTGATGCGCGTTGTGAGCAGACGCCCTCGCATACCTGCGCGGCTTCGGCCCGAATTCGCGGTGCGGGCGCGGCGCTGGTTCGCGGCGCGGCTCGCGGACCCGCGGGCGCCACTGATCATACTCGCGATCGTGTGCGTGGCCGGCTCGGCGGTGCGGGCGTACCGGCTGACCACGCCGGTCGCCAAGCCGCCGAACCAGGGCTACATCTTCGACGAGCGCTACTACGTGTCAGCGGCGCGGGTGATCGCCGGCGAGCGCGTCACCCCGGGCGACATCTACTACCACGCGGCGCCGTCAGGCGCGGATCCGAATGCGGAGCATCCGCAGCTCGGCAAGGTGATCATCGCCGGGTCGATCGACATCTTCGGCGACAACGCGATCGGATGGCGGATCAGCGCCGTCATCTTCGGCGCGGCGGCGATCCTGCTCATGTACTGGCTCGTGCGGTGCGCCGGGGGCAGCCCATGGCTGGCGCTCGGCGCCGCCAGTCTGGCGAGCTTCGACAACCTTTGGGTCGTCCACTCGCGGATCGCAGTGCTCGACATCTATGCCGTGCCGTTCATGCTCGCCGGGGTCGCGTTCTATCTGCGCCGGCGGCCGGTGATCGCCGGGCTGCTGATCGGAATCGGCTGTTGCTTCAAGGAGTTCGCCGCCTACGCAGCGTTCGTCGTCGTCCTGTTCGAGCTGTTGCGGGTGGTCGCGGGCGTGAGCGGCCGCGCGGCCCCGGACGCGACCGGCTGGGAGGACGGGAGCCGACGCAAGTGGAGGGCCGCCGTCCGCGGACTCCTGCGCGCCGGGGCCGTGTGCCTGGTGGCCGGCTTCACCTACTTCACCCTGCTCAGCGCGCTCGACACCGCCTTCACCCCCTACAGCGGCGGCCGCCCGGTGGACCGCCACCAGGCCGCCGTGTGCAAGTACGTACTGATCTGGCGCGACGGATGCAACCACTTCGCTTTCATGAACCACTACGCGTCCGAGCTGACCGACCACGGCGCGCCCAAGGGGATCGCCACGACTCCCACTGCCTGGTGGATCAACCGCAAGGTGATCGACTACTACGCGACCTCCCAGATCGTGAAGTCGCGTGGCGTCGTTCGCTCGAACACCAAGATCCTGTGGTTCCGGGGCGAGATCAGCCGCGTTCTGCTGTTCACGAGCTGGCTCGCCCTTCTGCTGTGCGCCTGGTGGGCCATCCGCCGCCGGGACGACCTCTCGTTCTTGACCATCGCCTGGGTGCTGGGAACGTGGCTGCCGCCTGAGCTCTTCCACCTCCTCGACGGCCGGACCACCTACCTCTACTACATGGTCGTCACGATGCCCGCCGTGTACTTGGCGGTCGCGAGGCTGCTGGGCGCCAGGCGGATGCCCTGGTTCGTGGTCTGCATCTGGGTCGCGGCTTTCCTGTGGGACTTCGCGAACCTCTATCCCTTCCGCCACGTGATCAACCTTTAGGTGCGGTTCTGGGCTGCAGCACGATAAGGTGCGCCCGCGATGCTCCCCGTGATCATCTTCAGCGCGTTCTGGGTGGTGCTCGCGTTCGGCATCTTCTTCGTCGCCGTGCGCGGGGGGCCCGGTGGTGCCCGTGCGGCACTGCAGACCCAGTCGCGCGGTGCGCGCAAGGTGTTCATGGCCACGTTTGCGGTCATCTACATTGCCTTCGGGATCGCGATCCCACTTCTCTTCCTGGCCGGCGACAAGCACAGTGCCAGCGCGAAGGTCGGCGGAATCAGGCTCACGGCGGCCGAGAAGCGCGGACGCGAGCTGTTCGGCCAGAACTGCGCCGTCTGCCACACGCTTGCGGCCGCCAACGCGATCGGGAAGGTCGGCCCGAACCTCGATCAGCTGCGACCACCGCAGGCGCTCATTGCCAACACGATCGCCAACGGCTGCCTGGCCAATCCGCCCGCCGGCTCAAACCAGTCGTGCCTGGGCAACGGGACGATGCCGGCCGACCTGCTGCAGGGCAAGGACGCCAGCGAGGTCTCGCAGTTCGTCGCTCGCGTTGCCGGCCGCGAATAGGCTGCTAAACGCAACAATTTGCGCTGCCGGAGCCCGGCGCTTCGGCCGCCGGGCTTCCGTCGCGGAGCGCTGGTAGGATGGCTTGTCCGTACAGCTGAATTCCCGCATCGCAGATCTCTTCGAGACGAGCGAATGGAAGCGGGGGACCCACGTTGTTGGGGCTAATCGCAGTCATGCGTAGCGCCGCTCTTTTGGTGCGAGCCCGTCAGCTAACCCCGCAAGCAACAGAAAGAGGACGGTTGGATGCCGCCACCAGGCGTTTCCGCTAGATGGGATGACCCCGAGAGGGAGCCGAACCGGCTCCGCGAGCCGGGCCCCAAGACACGCGCCCACCTGACCGTTCTCGACGGCCGTTCGGCCCTGGACGACATGGATCTGGCCAGCCGGTCGGCGACGCCGAGGCCCGTGCGCGCGGCCGGCGCGGCGCGCGCGCAGAGCCCCCGCGCGGCCGGCGCGCCGGGCCCCCGCACGTCGCGCGTGGCCGGCCCCGCCCGCGCCCCCCGCGCGGCGAGCCCGCAGCGCGCGGCAGGAGCACCGAGCGCACCAGGCGCGCCGGGCCCCGCGAGCGCACCCCGCCCCGCGGGCGTGCCCCGCCCGCTCGGATCCGCCCGTTCCTTCGACGACGAGCCTCTGACCGGCGGGGTTCCGGGCCGCCGAACGATCACGATCACCGGCCGCGGAGCTGAGCGCTACGGCTCATCCACCTACGCCCGTCGCCGGTCGCAGCGGCCGCTGCACGAGCGTCCGGGCTTCCAGCCCGACCGGTTCGCGATGTGGGCCGTGCTGCTGTGCATCCTGCTGCTCCTCGTCGCGGCTACCAGCTCACACGCGGCGATGCTCTCGCCGCATGCCGGCGCCCACGCGGTACTGGTCGCGCACGCGCACATCATCCGCTAGGCAGCCCGGCGCCCACCGTCGGTCCACCCAGCACCCACCGTCAGACCAACCGCCGGGCCGCGGGCACGCCTGCCCGCACCGCGTTTCGAAGCGCCCCCTTACGACTCTCCGAACCCGCACTGATCCGGCGTTTATGCGCCTGCGTATAAGGAAAAGAGCTGGTTAATCGGGCGCTGGTTGGGTCTGAGGTCCGCACGGTTGGAGCGAAAGCGCGACTCGGCGCGGGCCTTGTGCAAACGGTGGCAGCGAATTAGACTTATCAACAGTAAGCAGGTCTCGAAAGTAAAGGGCTGGTGCTTTTTGGCACTACCCATCCCCTGAAACGTTGGTGGCCCACGATGAAGACTTCGATGAGCAGGTTCCAAATCCACGACGACCTGACCGCGCCGGAGGGCTCGACAGCGGTGCTTCGGGGCGCGCTGTCATCGGGCGGGCAGCTGCCCAATTTCCTTGGCGTGCTCGCCGGCTCACCGGCGGCACTCCGCGCGTACGCCCGTTTCCGGTCTGAGCTTCGCCACGGCAAGCTGAAGCTGGCGACCCTCGAGCGAATCGCGCTCGCGGTGGCCGAGCACTACCACTCGGAGCCCGGAATTGCGATGCACTCGCGGGCCGCTCGTGCGGCCGGGCTGGCGATCGACGAGGTGGCGCTGGCCCGCCAGTTCAGTTCAAAAGACGAGAGTGAGGCGGCGCTGCTCCGCTACCTCCAGGCTGTCCTCGAGGAAGGCGGACGACCGGCGATGCACCTGCACGAGGAGGCCCGCGAGGCCGGCTGGGACGACGAGCAGATCCTCGAGGCGATCGCTGCGGTGGCCCTCGAGGCCTTTACGGCAATGGTCAACGTGGCCGGCGAGGTCCCGGTCGACGGCTCCTCGGAGGCATCGCGCGGGCTGCAGGCGGCGTAGATGCCATCCCGAATCCCCGCCCGGAGGCTCTAAGCTTCTCTTCGCATGTGCGCCCGAGACCAAACGGCGACCGGCGAGGGCAAGTCACAGGTGGGCGGCTGCTGTCCGTTCTACCACGAGGCGGTTGAGCTGGTCGGCCGGCGCTGGACCGGCGCGATCCTCAGGGTTCTGATGGACGGACCGCTGCGCTTCTCCGAGATCGCGCAGGCCGTGCCCGAGCTTTCCGACCGGCTCCTGTCCGAGCGGATGAAGGAGCTCGAGGCGCGCGGAATCGTCGAGCGGACGGTGATCCCCGGGCCGCCGCTGCGAGTCGAGTACGGCCTCTCGAAGATGGGTCACGAGCTCGAGCCGGCGCTCTCTGAGCTTCACCGCTGGGCCAACCGCTGGCTCCGCGATCGCGTGCCCGCCGGCGTCTGACGGGGCACGCGAACGACTCGCGACGCGTCCGGCACCCAGGCCCCTCGGTTTCTCGACCCTCAGCTCAGGGTCGCTCGGCGAACCGTGTCGCCGTGCTGCCAGCTCAGGCGAGAGCCGCGCAACACGAGTGAGTCTGAGCGGATCGCGGCGCCCGAGTCGAGCAGCTGTACCGACCCGTGACTGTCTGCCTTATAGACCTCGATCCTGTGGGTGTGCAGGCCGATCGAGCTGCCCGAGCCGATCCAGGCGATGGCTCCGTCGCGCTTGAGCACCAGCGAGCCGACGGACTGGAACGACTCGACGCCCGGCGGGCTTGTGGCCGCGGCCGACCGCAACGTCTTCCCGTCACTGAGGCGGCGGACGATCACCGCCGTATTGCCGGTGTCGACAAAGCAGCGCTCGGACCCGTAGGCCGCGATCTCCCCCTCGACCGTGACCGGATCCACCCGCGCACTCCCCTCGCAGGTGGCGTGCCGGCCGAGCAGGAAGCTCCTGGTGCCGTGGCGCGAGCAGCCGTAAACGCGGTTGCCGGTCACGTATACACGCGCGAGGCGGCTCGCGGCGAGCGTGGTGGCGCCCTTCGGGCCGCAGGCTACGGACGTTGTGGAGCCGGCGTGGGCGGCCGCCGAGGCGCATGCGGCGAGCGCGGCCACCGCGGCCAGGATGATCAATCGCAGACTCACCTGGCCTCGAGGTTACGGCGCTCGTTGGCGCCGGGCAAGTAACGTTCCGCGCCGAATGGCAGACCGATCGCTCACCGCCGAGGACGTGATGGCGCTTGCCGACGAGCGCGACATCCGCTTCATCCGGCTGTGGTTCACCGACATCCTCGGCCAGCTGAAAGCGTTCTCGATCAACGCCACCGAGCTCGCCGACGCGTTCGAGGGCGGGATGGGCTTCGACGGCTCCTCGATCACCGGCTTCAACCCGATCGAGGAGTCGGACATGATCGCCATGCCCGATCCGGCCACCTTCGCGATCCTGCCCTGGCGCCCGGCTGAGCAGGGCGTGGCGCGGATGTTCTGCGACATCCAGACCCCCGAGCGAACGCCCTACGAGGGCGATCCGCGCCACGTCCTCAAGCGGGCGCTGAAGCGGGCAGAGGGCATGGGCTTCGACCACTATTACGTCGGTCCCGAGCTCGAGTACTTCTACTTCCGGGACAGCAAGTCGACCGAGGTTCTCGACGAGGGTGGCTACTTCGACCTCACGACGCTCGATGCCGGCAGCGACCTGCGACGCGAGACCGTCCTCGCGCTCGAACAGCTTGGGATCCACACCGAGTACACCCACCACGAGGTCGGCCCGAGCCAGCACGAGATCGACATGCGCTACTCCGACGCGCTGAAGATGGCCGACGACTGCATGACGTACCGGATCACCGTCAAGGAATACGCGATGAAGTACGGGCTACACGCGACGTTCATGCCCAAGCCGCTGTTCGGCAAGAACGGGTCGGGCATGCACACGCACCAGTCGCTGTTCCGCGGCGCGAGCAACGCCTTCTTTGACGCTGACGACCAGTACTTCCTGTCCGACGTCGGCAAGGCGTTTATCGCCGGCCAGCTCCGGCACGCGCGGGAGATCTGCTCGATCTTCGCCCAATGGGTGAACTCGTACAAGCGCCTCGTGCCCGGCTACGAGGCGCCGGTGTATGTCGCATGGTCGCGCCGCAACCGCTCGGCGCTCGTGCGCGTCCCCCTCTATCACCCCGGCAAGGAGCCCGCGACACGCATGGAGCTCCGCTGCCCCGACCCCGCCTGCAACCCGTACCTGACCTTCGCGGCGCTGCTCCAAGCCGGTCTCGAGGGGATCGAGCACGGATACGAGCTGCCCGATGCGATGGAGAAGAACCTCTACCACCTCTCCCCGGACGAGCGCCGCCGGCTCGGGATCGACCAGCTGCCCGAGACGCTTGGCGAGGCGATCGAGCTCACGGCCCAGTCCGAGCTCGTGCTGCGCACGCTCGGCGAGCACACGTTCAACCGCTACATCGAGATCAAGCGCCAGGAGTGGGACGACTACCGCGTCCAGGTCACTCCGTGGGAGCTCGAGCGCTACCTGCCGGTCCTGTAGTCGCCAGCAGTGACTCGAGCTCGTCCGGCTCCGTCACCGGCGCCTTGCAGATGAAGTGCTCACACACGTATGCTGCGGAGCGCCCGTCAACTGGCTCGCGGCCCTCGAGCAGCGGCACCCCGTCAGCCGGGCCTCCCGCCAGAACCAGGTGGGGCCTGTAGGAGCCGCGCACGACGCGCACGAGTGCCTCGGCCGACGGCCCGACGATCGCCACCTCGCGCACCGGGGCGAGATAGAAGTCGAGCGCCTGGAGCAGGTGGCCGAAGGCGTGCGGATGGCGGGGGGCGATCTCGAACGTGAGTCGCAGCACGCCAAGCGCGTGGCGCTCGTACTTGCCTTCGCCGGACAGCAGCGCCAGCCGAAGCAGCCCGAACGCGGCCGATGAGCTCCCGGAGGGGATCGGCGAGTCCTCCAGGTCCTTGCGTCGGGCGGGTAGCGGCTCGTGGTCGTCGGGCGTCGTGAAGAAGCCGCCGCGCTCGGAGTCGGAGAACCGGGCGATCAGGGCGTCGCCGAGCGACACGGCCTCGCGGTACCAGCGAGGGTCGAAGGTCGTCTCGTACAGCGTGATCAGCGCCTCGAGCAGGAACGCGTGATCGTCCAGGAAGCCTCCGATTCGGGGCGTTCGCAGCAGTCGGCCGTCGGCATCGCGCCGCTCACCGAGCAGGAACGAGGCGCAGCCGACGGCGGCGGCGAGGTAGTCGGTGCGCTGCATCGCCGCGCCGGCCTCGGCCAGGGCCGAGATCATCAGCGCGTTCCAGGCCGTCAGGCGCTTGTCGTCGAGACCCGGGCGGACCCTGTCCGACCGGGCCGCCAGCAGCCGTTCGCGGATGTGGGCCAGCTCGGCCGGCCGCGGCCCGCGCGCCTCGAGCACGGCGAGCCCGGGCTCGAACGGCCGCGGTGTGAAATACGCGACGGCGCCTTCGTAGAGCTCGCCGAGCGTCTCGCGCAGCTCGTCGTCGGACCACACGTAGAACTTGCCCTCGACGCCCTCGGAGTCCGCGTCGAGCGCTGCGCAGAATCCGCCCTCGGCACCGCGCATCTCGCGCAGCGCCCAGTCGAGTGTCTCGCAGCACACCTCGCGGAACCGATCCGTGCCCGAGACCTGCCAGCCGTGCAGGTAGGCTCGCGCCAGGAGCGCGTTGTCGTAAAGCATCTTCTCGAAGTGCGGGACCGTCCAGGTGGCGTCGACGGCATAACGGGCGAACCCACCTCCGACCTGGTCGTAGATGCCGCCCGCGGCCATCGCCGCGAGCGTGCCGAGCGACATCTCCCGCTCGCCGCGGGCGAGCAGAAACTCGATGGTCGAGGACGGGGGGAACTTCGGAGCGCCCCCGAAGCCACCATTGACGGAATCGTAGGAGGCCTTCAGCGAGGCCTCCGCCAGCTCGAGCAGCTCGGCGCGGATGGGCTCGGCCGAGGGCTCGAGCCGCGCCGAGGCGCCGAGCGTCTGGACGAGCTGGGCGCCCTGCGCCCGCACGTCATCGGCTCTCTTCTCCCACGCGTCCGCAACCGCTAGCAGGACCATGCGCCAACTCGGTAGGCCATGTCGCGGCTCCGGCGGGAAATACGTGCCGGCGTAGAACGGCGCCTGATCGGGCGTCATGAACGTGTTCAGCGGCCACCCGCCGTGGCCCGTCATCGCCTGGCACGCCTCCATGCAGATCGCGTCCACGTCCGGACGCTCCTCGCGGTCGACCTTGATGCACACGAAGCGCTCGTTCATCAGGCCCGCGATCTCGGCATCCTCGAACGACTCGCGCTCCATCACGTGACACCAGTGGCACGCCGAGTAGCCGACCGAGACCAGCAGTGGCCTGCCCTCGTCGCGGGCCCGGGACAGGGCCTCCTCTCCCCAGGCGAACCAGTCGACCGGGTTGTCCTTGTGCTGAAGGAGATATGGGGAGGTCTCGCCCGCGAGCCGGTTGGGCACGGACAGCAGGCTACCCGTCGAGCGATGCTAGGAATACGCTTTCGACAAGGCCCGAAGCTGCGAGAGCGACCACAGGAGGAATCACTTGTCTGCAAACCGGGAGCCGGTAACAGCCTCAGACGCACCCGACGCCGTCGGCGCCTACGTCCATGCGATGCGGACGGGGAACCTCCTCTTCTGCTCGGGCCAGATCCCGCTCGACCCGCGGACCGGCGAGCTCGTCCCGGGCGGCGCCGCCGAGCAGGCGGGCCGCTGCCTCGAGAATCTGGCCGCAGTGTGCCAGGCGGCCGGTGCCAGCCTCGGCGACGCGGTGCGAGTGACGATCTACATGACCGACATGAGCGCGTTTGCGGCCGTCAACGAGGTGTACGCCTCCTTCTTCGAGTCCGATCCGCCGGCCCGGGTCGCGATCGGCGTGGCAGCGCTGCCGCGGGGTGCCAACGTCGAGATCGACGCGGTGGTGGCGCTCGCTGGCTGAGCCGCTCGCAACCGAGCAGGTATCGCTCGACGACATCCAACGCGCCGCCGACGCAGGCCGCGGGGTCGTCCGCGAGACCCCGGTCCTGAGCTCGCGGACGCTGACGAAGCTGACCGGCACGACGGTCGCCTTCAAGGCTGAGAACCTCCAGCGCACCGGTTCGTTCAAGCTCCGCGGGGCGCTGGCCAAGATCGCCTCCCTCGGCGACTCGTGCGCCGCCGGGGTGATCACGGCGAGCGCCGGCAACCACGGGCAAGCGGTCGCCTACGCCGCGCAGACGCGTGGGGTCCCGTGCGAGGTGTTCATGCCCCACGCGGCGGCGATCGCCAAGGTCGAGGCGGCCGCGTCGCTCGGCGCAAACGTGCAGCTCGTCGGCGACAGCGTCGACGAGGCGCTGGCCGCGGCGCGCGCGCGGGCCGAGCAGGAAGGACTGGCGTTCGTGCACCCGTTCGACGATCCGGTCGTGGTGGCCGGCCAGGGCGGGATCGGGCTCGAGCTCCTGGACCAGGTTCCCGATCTCGAGCGGGTGGTCGTCCCGGTCGGCGGCGGCGGACTGGTCAGTGGGGTCGCGATCGCGGTCAAGTCGAAGCGGCCCGAGGTGGAAGTGATCGGCGTCCAGGTGGCCACCTGCGCCCCGTTCCCCGAGTCACTGCGGGCGGATGCGCCCATCGCAGTCGACTCGGCCCTGACGATCGCGGACGGGATCGCGGTCAAGCGGCCCGGGCGGCTGACCCTGTCGCTGGTCAGGCACTGGGTCGACGAGATCGCGGTCGCCGGAGAGGACGACGTCGCCGAGGCGATGGTGTTCCTGATGGAGCGGGCGAAGCTCGTCGTGGAGGGCGCGGGGGCGGTCGGCGCCGCGGCGCTGCTCGGAGGGCGGCTGCAGATTGGAGGCGCGGGAACGACCGTGGTGATCCTCTCGGGCGGCAACGTCGACGCGGGGCTACTGGCGGACATCGCCCGGCGCCATGAGAGCCAGGCCGGGCGCCGGCTCGTGCTGATGGCCCGTCTCCCGGATCGGCCAGGCGCGCTGGCGATGCTGTTGTCGCTCATCGCCGAGCGCGGCGCCAACCTCCGCGACGTGCAGCACATCCGGGAGGGCATCGATCTGCACGTGCGCGAGAGCGCGGTCCAGCTCGTGCTCGAGGCCCGCAGTCCGGCGCACGCGGCCGAGGTGATCGAGGCCGTGCGCCGAGCCGGCTACTCGGAACCGCGGGTTCTCAGGTAGCGGTCGCGGCGGCGCGGTAGTCGCGCGCCTGCTCGACCAGCGCGCTGATCACACGGCTCTCCTCGTCGGCCTCGGGGTGCCACTGCACGCCGAGCACGAAGCGGCAGCTGGGCGCCTCGATCGCTTCGGGCAGGTCGTCCAGGACCGAGTGTCCGGTCACGATCAGGCCCTCGCCGATCTCCTCGACGCCCTGGTGATGGTGGGACTTGGTCCCGTGCAGCTCCTCGCTGGCCGCCCGCTCGGCCAGGGAGCCGGGCTGCAGCAGCACGTCGTGGTCGGAGTTCTCGAAGCTGCCCGGGTTGCGGCGGTGCTCGTCGTGGCCGACGAGCTCGGGGACGTGCTGGCGCAGCGTCCCGCCGAGCGCGACGTTGATCAGCTGCATGCCGCGACAGATGCCGAGAACCGGCATGTCGCGCTCGATCGCGCGTCTGGCCAGCGCGATCTCGGAGCGGTCCCGCTCGGGCACGGTGCCTTTCGTCTTCGGGTGCGGCTCGGCGCCGTAGGACGCGGGGTCGATGTCGGCCCCCCCGGCCAGGATCAGGCCGTCGATCCGGTCGAGCATCTCGTCCGGGTCATCGACGAGCGCCGGGTCGGGCGGGATCATGACCGCGAGGCCGCCCGCGGCCTGGATCGCGGTGATGTAGCCGAGCGCCAACAGCGCGGCTCGCTGATCCCACACGCCCCAACTCGCCCGCTCGAGTGCCGTGCATATTCCGATCGCCGGACGCGTGTCGCTCACGGGGATGAGGGTAGCTGCCCCCGCAGTGCCGCGCGCCTGATCTTGCCGCTCGCGGTCTTCGGCAGCTCGCTCGCGAACTCCACCACGCGCGGGTACTTGTAAGGGGCAGTCTCGTGCTTGACGTGCTCCTGGAGATCGGTCGCGAGCTGATCGCTAGGGGCGAATCCGTCGCGCAGGACGATCACCGCCCGCACGACCTCGCCTCGCTCCTCGTCCGGCGTCGCGACGACCGCCGCCTCGGCAACCGCCTCGTGTGAGACGAGCGCGGACTCGACCTCGAACGGGCCGATCCGGTAGCCGGCCGAGATGATCACGTCGTCGGTCCGGCCCTCGAAGAACAGGTATCCGTCCTCGTCCTGCTGCACCCGGTCGCCCGTGTGCCACGGCCGGTCGGCCGGGGCCACCTCGCCGTCGAGGTAGGAGACGAAGAAGGTGGGATCGCTCCCCGGCTCCGCCAGCACCAGCTCCCCGTCGTCGACGCGCAACTCGATGCCGGGCAGGGGCAGACCCATCGATCCCGGACGCGCCGGCTCTCCCACCGGCATCGCGGTCAGCTGACCCGTCTCGGTCTGGCCGTAGCCATCGCGGATCTCGACTCCGGTCACGTCCTTGAACGCGCGGAGGACCTCTGGGTTGAGCGCCTCGCCGGCGGCGACGAGCGTGCGCAGGCTGTCGATCGGCCTCAGGGGGACGCGCTTGGCGATCACCCGGTACTCGGTCGGCGCCATGCACAGGACGGCGACGCGCTCGGACTCGAGGATGTCCAGGCGCTCGGCCGGGTCGAAGCGCGCGTCGTGCAGCAGCGCCGCAGCTCCGCGGATCCACGGGGCGATGAACACGTTGCGGGCCGACTTCGACCACCCGCTCGCGGCCGTGCACCAGACGAGGTCACCGGGCCGCGCATCGAGCCAATGCTCGGACTGAAGCCGCTGGCCGGGGAGGTAGCGCTGCCCGTGCACGACTCCCTTGGGTTCGCCGGTTGTCCCGCTCGTGAACGTGATCAGGCACGGGTCCGTCGGCTCGAGCTCGACGGCGCGCGCCTGCGCCGAGGCGAACAGGGACCGATCCGGGATCGTGAGCACCGTCTGCCCGGGCGTGGCGCCCGAAAGCTCGGCCGCGTTGCGCTCGTCGGCGACGATCAGCCTCGGCCGCGCCGCGTTCAGGCGCAGCCGCAGGTCCTTGGCCCGAAGTTGCTCATTGCACGGCAGCACGACGGCGCCGATGCGAAAGCAGGCGACCATCGTCAGCACCCACTCGGGTCGGTTGCCGATCAGCGTCATCACGACGTCGCCACGATTGACGCCGTGGCCCTCGAGCGTCCCCGCGAGCGCCGCGCTGCGCTCGCTCACCTCGCCGAAGGACCACTCGCGGCGCTCGCCATCCCGCGCCAGCTCGACGAGCGCGAGGCGGTCCGGCTCGGCAGCATCGACGATGTCGCGGGCGAAGTTCACGGCGCCGGCGGAGTGTGTCAGCATCGCCCGGTGACCTTCTGGAACGGCATGCTCTGGCTGCATCTGATCGCGATGGCCTTCTTCGTCGGGGGCCAGCTGATGCTTGCCGCGGTCGTCGTGCCGGTTCTCCGCGGTGGTGATCGGGAGGTGCTGCGGACGGCCGCGATGCGGTTCGGGATCGGGACGCTGATCGCGGTTGGCGTGCTGGTCCTGACCGGCGCGGCGATGGCCTCGCACCTGCACAAATGGAGCGACTCGACCCTTCAGGTCAAGATTGGGCTGGTCGTCCTCGTCGGGTTGCTGATCGCCGCGCACACGCGCAGGCCGGAGTGGCACGCGCTCGACGCGGGGATCTTCCTCGTCTCCCTGACTATCGTGTGGCTCGGGATCGTGGTCGCCGGCTAAGACTCGCGCTGGTATAACCTCACTTGCGATGGGCATGATGTACGGCACCGGTCCGCTCGGCCGCCAGCCGGCGGGCGAGTTCAACTTCGAGGCGCCTGAACCTGGACGGACGCTGTATCTGGAGCCGACGCCGAAGCGGATCCGGGTTCTGGTGGGCGGCGAGACCGTCGCCGACAGTCGCCGGGCGATGATGCTCCACGAGTCCGGTCATCAGCCGATCTACTACTTCCCGCCCGAGGACGTGCGCTCTGAGTTTCTGGCTCCGAGCGACCGCCACACACGATGTCCGAAGAAGGGCGAGGCGTCGTACTACGACATTCGCGTCGGCGAGCACGTGGTCGATGCGGGTGCTTGGTACTACCCCGAGCTGATCGAGGGCGCGCCCGCGCGGCTCGGGGGGCTGATCGCGTTCTACTGGAAGCGTATGGACGCCTGGTTCGAGGAGGACGAGGAGGTCTTCGTCCATCCGCGCGACCCGTACCACCGCGTCGACATCCTCCAGTCCGACCGGCACGTCCGCGTGTCGTTGGACGGTGTCGTGCTGGCCGAGAGCTCGAGCGCGCTGGCGCTGTTCGAGTCGAACCTGCCCACGCGCTGGTATCTGCCGCGCGAGGATGTCGTCGCGGCGCTCGAGGACAGCGACACCGTGACGCGCTGCCCATACAAGGGGGAGGCGAGCTACCACTCGGTCGCTGTCGAGGGCGGCAAGGATCTGGTCTGGTGCTACCGCGAACCGATCTCCGACGCCGCTCGGATCCGGGGGCTGCTGTGCTTCTTCAACGAGCGCGTCGACCTCGAGCTCGACGGCGAGGACGAGGAGCGCCCCGAGTCGGCCTGGCGGCACGGGGTCAAGTCGGAGGCGCGCGCGGTCACCGGCGGCTAGCCAGGATCCGGTGGAGGCGGGCGGCCTCCCGGTCTGGGTGGTCGGCGAGTCGGTCGTGTGTGATGCGGATGGTGGGGATCCCCTCGCCGAGGTTGTCTGCATCCCGTTCGCGATCGCCCTCGAATGAGGCGCGGCTCGAGTGAAAGTCCCAGCCGTCGAGCTCGACGATCACTCGCTCGCGTTCGAAGTACGCGTCGGCGAGATACCCGCCGACGAGGACGTTGGTCTCCGGGGTCGGCAGCCCGTAGCGCTCACAGAAGGCGAGGAACTCGTCCTCGAGCTCGGACCGGGTGAGACCGGCGAGCCTGACGAACCGCGCCAGCGGCGAGTCCGGCAGTCTTGCCACCAGTTCCTCGAGCTGCGACTGCTTCAGGAAGTTGGACAGGAGCGCATCGTTGATCCCCCGGGTCAGCTGCTTCTGCGTGAGTCGCCCCGCCATGTCGTGCAGCGTGCGGGCTGGACTGGTGACACGGATGCCGCGCTGTGTGCGTACGTCACGGCGGTGCAGATTCCTTGGGTGGTGAACGGTGATCCCCTTCGGCCGGCGATCCCGCAGCACCACGACCTCGAAGGATTGGGCCCAATGCTTCCAGAGCTCCCACAAGGTCATCGCCGAAGCGTGGCTCAGGGCGGCGCCGGGACCGCAGGCCAGGACGGCCGCTCCCGCCCTCTCCAGTGCGGTCCTCGGCGGGCGGCCGACCGCGTAGACCCCGCGGTGCACTCGGTGCAGGAAGCCGGACCGGATCCAGGACTTGATCGCCTCGCCGCCGAGGCCGAGGTCGAGCAGCTGCCGCCGGCTGACGTTCCCGTTCTGCCGCAGCGCCAAGGCCACAACGGCTTGATGGAGATTGTGGTCCACATAGAACCAGAGGCTCCATCACGCCCCGCTTCGCCCCCCGCGCCCACAAAGTCACACTCTTGTTACGCTCGCTCGCATGGCCCTAGCTGAGACTCCCTACACCGAGAAGACCGACGAGCAGAAGGCGATCTGCGAGATGGTCCGCCAGTTCGCCGATGAGCAGATCATCCCCAACGCCGAGCACTACGACCACGAGGACAGCTTCCCCGAGCCGATCGTCGAGCAGATGAAGGAGCTCGGCCTGTTCGGAGTCACGATCCCCGAGGAGTACGGGGGCATGGGCCTTGACCTCACGACCTACGCGATGATCGTGGAGGAGCTCAGCCGGGGTTGGATCAGCATCTCCGGCATCGTCAACACCCACTTCATCGGCTCATACCTGCTGATCAAGTTCGGCACCGAGGAGCAGAAGCAGAAGTACCTGCCGCGGATGGCGACGGGCGAGATCCGCGCTGCGTTCTCCCTGTCCGAGCCCGAGTGCGGCTCCGACGTGCAGGCGATCAAGACGAGCGCCAAGAAGACCGACGACGGCAGCTACGAGATCAACGGCCAGAAGATGTGGGTCACGAACGGTCTCCTGTCGACGCTTGTGTTCACTCTGGTCAAGACCGACCCGAGCGCCGACCCCAGGTACAAGGGCATGACCTGCTTCATCGCCGAGAAGGAGCCTGGGGTCTCGGAGAACACCGGCGCCTACCAAGGCTTCAACGTCCCCCCGAAGATCAAGAAGCTCGGATACAAGGGCGTCGAGTCGACCGAGCTCGTGTTCGACGGCTACAAGACGCCCGCCGACTCGATCCTCGGCGGCGAGGAGGCCGGCCTCGGCCAGGGCTTCGTCCAGATGATGGACGCGCTCGAGGTCGGGCGTGTCAACGTCGCCGCCCGCGGCGTCGGGATCGCACAACGTGCGCTCGAGCTGGCGCTCAAGTACAGCCAGGAGCGCAAGACCTTCGGCAAACAGATTGCCCAGCATCAGGCGATCCAGTTCAAGCTCGCCGACATGGCGACCCAGGTCGAGGCCGCGCGCCTGCTCACCACCCGGGCCGCCCGCCTCAAGGACGCCGGCGAGCGCTCCGACCTCGAGGCCGGGATGGCGAAGCTGTTCGCCTCAGAGGCCGGCCGGTTCTGCGTCGAGGAGGCGTTCCGCATTCACGGCGGCTATGGCTACTCCAAGGAGTACGAGATCGAGCGCCTGTATCGCGACGCGCCCCTGCTGCTGATCGGCGAGGGCACGTCCGAGATCCAGCGCATGGTGATCGGCCGCAAGCTGCTGCAGCGCCACAAGATCTAAGGGCGCGAGACAAGCCGGGAGGAAGACGTTCCGGATCCTCGCCTGAACTAAACTTGTGCGCCTGGCCTCTCCCGCCGACACCAGGTCGCTGATCGAAACTGCCGTCAAGCGGTTTCTCGATGAGGTTCCGGCGCTACAGCCCCTGAAGCTGATCGCGGGGCTCGACCTGCGAGCACGCGGGGACACCCAGATGTACCGGATCGAGATGCCGGGCCCGAAGGTGACCAAGGACATCGCGGCCGACGCCAAGGTCCGCATCGCGCTGCAGCGCTCGCGGTTCAACGACCTCGCGACGAAGGGGCACGTCAAGGACTGGCGCGATGCGTTCGTCCACGGTGAGGCGCAGGCGACCGGGATCGATCAGGTCCTGAAGCTGATCGTCAACGTGGTCGAGAAGCAGGAAGAGCGCTCGCGCACGCGCAAGGCGCGCACGTAGCGCTGCTGCGACGCTCGGGCCTAGCTTCGCGCGGCTGCGAGCCTCTCGGCCTCCGAGAGCTGCTGCTCGACCAGTGCCAGCCCGGAGTCCCAAAAACCCGGATCGGTGAGGTCGATGCCGATGATCGCGCCCAGCTCCTCGGGGCTGCGCGAGCCGCCGGCCGAGAGCAGCTCGAGGTAGCGGGGAACGAACGGCTCGCCTTCCTCGAGGTAGCGGCTGTAGGCCGACAGGGCGAGCAGCAGGCCGTACGCGTAGGCGTAGACGTAGCCGGGCGTGTTGATGAAGTGGGGCACGTAGGACCACCACATGCGGTAGCCGTCGGTGATCTCGACCGAGTCGCCGAACAGCTCGGATTGCGCCTCGACCCATGACTCGCACATCCGGTCGACCGACAGCTCGCCCTCGCTGCGGCGGCGGGTGTGGATCAGGTGCTCGAAGCGGTTCATCGCGATCTGGCGGAACACGGTCGCGATCGCGTCGTCGATGCGCCCGGCGAGCAGGTCGAGCCTCGCCTCATCGCTCTCGGCCGCGTCGTGCAGGCGGCCGAACACGAGCGCCTCGCCGAACACCGAGGCGGTCTCGGCCAGGGTCAGCGGCGTGCCCTGGTGGAAGATTCCCTGCGGCTGGGCGAGGGCGGCATGGAGGCCGTGGCCGAGCTCGTGCGCCATCGTCAGCACGTCGCGCCGGCGCGCGGTGAAGTTGAGCAGCACGTACGGGTGGATGCTCGGGACCGTGTAGGAGCAGAAGGCGCCGCCGCGCTTGTGCGGCCGCACCGGAGCGTCGATCCAGCGCTCGTCGAAGAAGCGGCGCGTGACGCGTCCGGCCTCGGGCGAGAAGGACTCGTAGGTATCGAGGACGAGCTCGCGCGCGTCGCTGAACGAAAAGCTCACGTCGCTCTCGCCGATCGGCGCCGAGCGGTCGTAGTCGGCGAGCTTGTCGATCCCGAGCAGCCTGGCCTTGAGCGCGTACCAGCGCTGGGGGATGTCGAAGCGCCCGTGCACCGCCTCGATCAGCGCCATCACGGACGGGTCCGACGCCTCGTTGGAGAGGTTGCGGCTGGCCAGCCAGTGGGGGTAGGAGCGCAGCCGGTCCTCGACCGCCTTGTCGTGGACGAGCGTGTTGTAGATGAAGGCGCGCGTGCGCAGTCCCGGCTCGAGCGCGGCCGACACCGCCTCGGCGGTCTCGCGACGGGTCTTGCGGTTCGGGTCCTGGAGGCGGCTGAGCGCGACGTCGAGCGAGAGCTCGTCGTCCGCGACATTGACGCGCAGGGCCGAGACCAGCTCACCGAACAGCCGCGACCAGGCGCTGTGGCTCGAGATCGACTTCTCGGCCAGGATCTTCTCCTCGGGCTCGGAGAGCAGGTGCGGCCGGTAGCGCCGGGCGCTGCGCAGGTAGTGGCGGCAGAAGCCGAGGCCGTCGACCGACAGCAGCTCATCAGCCCTGGCGTCGTCGAGCGCCGCCCACTCGAGCTCGAAGAACAGGAGTCTCGTCTCGACCTCGGTGGCGCGTTCCTGCATCAGCTGGAGCAGGGCGCCCCGCGCGGGGTCGGCGGTGTCGGTGGCGAAGCGCAGGGAGGCGAACGAGGCCGCCTTGCCGACGAGGTCGTGGATCCGCTCGAGCTCGCGCATCGCCTCGATCAGTCCGGCGGCGTCAAGCTCGGCCACGCGGCCGGCGTAGCGGTCGGCGAACGATGTGGCGATCTGCGCCGCGGCGTCGAGCTCGCGCTCGACGCCGTCGGAACCCTCGCCGTCGACGAGTGGGTCGAGGTCCCACTCCGTCCCGAGCAGCTCGGGGTCGGAAAGATGATCAGCTGTGGCCGACACGGTCAACCAGATTAGCCGCCGTCTGATTGTGGTGGCGCGGGGTGGCGTCCGGCGACCGTGGTCACGGGCCGCCCCCCGGCCGTCAGCGCCGGCGGCGACCCTCCGCCTGACGGTCGACGTGGCACGGCGCCAGCTCCGGGAGGCGGACGGCGGTGCGACCGAGATCTGGGGCTGGATCCGGGGCCCGTTTCGGTGGCATCGCCTGGGGCGTAGGCTTGCGCGATCCTCCCGGCTCCGCTCCAGACGCCGAGATCGATCGGCCAGATCGTCTCGACCGCGCTCGTCCTATACCGCCGCTACCCCCTGCTGTTCGCCCTGTTCGCGTTGGGCGTGGTGGCTCCGTACGAGCTGATCGTGCTCGCGGTGACGGGCAAGAGCCCGTTCGGGAGGCACTCGAGCGTGCAGACCGCGCTGATCCTCACCCTGGTTGAGAGCTTGGTCGTCGGCGGGCTCATCTCGGCCCTCTACGTCCACGCGCTGAAGATGATCGCCGACGGCGGGGCGCCGGCGATCGGCGAGGTCGCGGTGCGGGGATTGCGCGTGCTGCCGACCGTGATCGCGGCCCAGATCATCGCCACGATCGGGATTGGACTCGGCCTGCTCCTGATCATTCCGGGCGTGATCCTGGCGATCCGCTGGGCGGTGGTCGCGCAGGCGGCCGCGGTCGAGAGCGAGAACTGGGTCGAGGCGCTCAAGCGCAGCGCGGCGCTCACGGCCGGCAACTACCTCCATGTCCTCGGCGTGCTGGTGATCGTGGGACTGATGGCCGTCCTGCTGACCGACGCGGCAATCCTGATCGTCGGCACGCACAAGACCGTCACGGCGATCTCGGTCGGGATCGTGGTCGAGACCCTGGCGCGTTCGTTCGTGGCCCTCAGCACCGCCGTGCTGTTCTTCGACCTGCTCGCGCGAAGGCGCGTTGCGCATGTGTGAGCACCGACCCGTGCGATTGCTCTCCGCCGGCGGCACGATCGCGATGCAGGGCGAGCGAGCGGTGCCGGCGCTCAGCGCCGAGCAGCTGATCGAGCAGCTCCCCGGGCTCGAGTCGACCGAGATCGCGGCCGACAGCGTGCTGTCGCTGCCGAGCGCGCAGCTCACGCTCGAGCAGGCGCTCGACCTGGCCCGGCTCGCGGTCGAGGCGGCTCGCGCGGGCGACGGTGTCGTGATCACAACCGGCACCGACACGATGGAGGAGCTGGCGGTCATGTGCTCGCTCCTGCACGGCGCCGATCCCCCGATCGTGATCACCGGCGCCAATCGCCCGGCCAGCGGGCCCGGGGCCGACGGCCCGGCGAACCTCGTCGACGCGGTCGCGCTGGCACGCCATCCACAGGCCGAGGGGCTGGGCGCGGTGGTCGTGTTCGGAGGTGAGATCCACGGCGGGATGACGGTCCGTAAGGTCGACAGCACCGGGCCGGCCGCGTTCGGCTCGCCCGGCGCGGGCCCGCTCGGGCGCATCGTCGAGCGCCGGGTCTGGCTCCACGCCCGGCCGATCCGCCCGCCCGCGCTGAGCGTGAACAGGATCGCGCGCCGGGTCGAGATCGTGACGGCCGTGCTCGGAGACGACGGGAGCCTGCTGCGAGCCACGGGCGAGGCCGCGGACGGGCTGGTCGTCGTCGCCCTCGGCGCCGGCCACCTGCCTCCGGGCATGCTGGCCGAGCTCGTGCACGCGGCGCCGCGGATCCCCGTCGTCCTCACCTGCCGGCCCGACCGCTCCTCGATGCTGTTCGGCACCTACGGATTCGAGGGCGCCGAGGGAGATCTCCGCGACGCTGGAGCGATCTGCGCCCCGTTCCTCTCGCCGCAAGCAGCGCGGATCGCGCTGCTCTGCTGCCTGGGGGCCGGGCTCGACCACGGCGGGATCGCAGCGGCGCTCGCCTCGTGGGACGCGAGCTAGAACTAGACCGCCGAGGCGATAATGCCCACGAGCAGCACTGTCGACGTGCTCCAGACGATGATCGTCGCGAGCAGACGCTGATCGAGTCCGTATGCGTGGCCGACGAGCAGCGAGTTGACCGCGGTCGGCATCGCGGCCAGCAGCAGGTACGCGGACGGGAGCGCCACGATGGTGGACGAAAACACCGCCAGGATCGAGACGGGCACGAGCAGCCGCAGCGCCACGGCGACGATCACGCGCCGGTCGGGGGCCTCGATCAGCGGCGCTCCCTCGGCGCGGCGCTCGGACGACAGGTTCACGCCGACGGTGAAGAACCCGAGCGGCAGCAGGGCCGCGACGACCACGTGCGACGCGTGGACGAGGATCGCCGGAGCGGCCGAGGGTGGCGCGATCAGCCCGGCGATCACCGCCAGCAGCGGCGGGTTGCGCAAGACGAAGGCCCTGATCCGAGTCGTTCCGCGATCGTCGTCGCGCACGGTGCCGAAGGCCGCGCCGATGCCGAAGCCGATCACGAACAGCATTGGCCCGCTGACCAGCTGGTCGTAGGCCACGGCCGAGCTGAGCGCATGGGTGCCGAGCAGCGCAACCGTCATCGGCAGCCCGAGGTAGCCCGTGTTGACGAGGATCACGCTGCAGATCAGCGCGCCCTGGCCAGGACGGTCGAGAGCCAGCGGCCCGCGCGCGGCCAGCCACGCGATCAGCCCCGCGGTCCCGATCGCCACGTACGCTAGGGCTAGCCCGGCGCCAGCGCCGGTGGTGATGCGCAGGTGCGCGATGTTGACGAACGACACGAACGGAACCAGCGCGTAGAGCATCAGCCCGAGCACACCCCGCGCCGCGCCCGGACCCGCCGTGGTCTGGCGCTCGAACAGCAGGCCGACAGCTGCCGAGGCGATGACGACGACGGCGACGAGAGCCACGCGCGACGCTCAGCCGAACAACCGCTCGAGCACGCGCGCGACCCCGGCGTCGTCGTTGGAGGCCGTTACCTCGTCGGCCATGTCAAGGACGTTGGGGTGGGCGTTGGCGACGGCCACCGAATGGCCCGCCCATTCGAGCATCAGAAGGTCGTTGGGCATGTCGCCGAACGCGATCACGGCGTCACGATCGATGCCCCGCTGCGTGCAGACGTGCGCGAGGGCGGAGGCCTTGCTCACGCCCGCGGCGCTGATCTCGAGCAGCCCGTCCGCGGAGTTCGAGTGCGACAGCTCCACGAGATGGCCGACCACCTCGCGGGCTCGTTCGAGCAGCGCGTCGGCGAGCAGCTCGCCGTGGCGCAGCATGAGCTTGACCGCCGGCTCGGCGACCAGCTCCTCCACGACGTCCACGACGGTGTCGGGCGGGACCGGCCAGATCGACCTGTAGCCGGGCTCGCGGCCGAAACCCTTTGCCCGCTCGACCGCGAACGCTCCTCCGGGCACAGCCTCGCGCAGCAGCGTCACCACCTCACGGGCGACCAGCGGCTCGAGCGGGAACTGCTCGATCACGGTCTCGGTGTGCAGGTCGACGACGACGCCGCCATTGGCGCAGATGGCGACGCCGTGATGCCCGGTGGCCTGGGCCAGCGGCGCCACCCACCGGCTCGGTCGCGCCGTGCACAGCACGACCGCGGCGCCCGCCGCCTCGACGCTCGTCAGCGCCCGGCGCGAGCGCTCGTCGAGCGTCCCGTCGGATCGCAGCAGCGTCCCATCGAGGTCGCTGGCGACGAGCAGAGGACGCATGGCTAGCAGCCGGCCGGATCGAGCGGCGCGTGCAGCGCGTAGACGGCGATCGGCTGGCCGTCGGCGCGGCGGCTGTAGACGAGCCTCGCGGCGGGATCGGACGCGGTCCACTGTCCCTCGGGTGACGCGGTCAGGTTCTTGCTCTGCCAGGGGTCGCGGGCCGGGGTCGTGATGACGTAGGCGAAGTGGCCGGCGTTGAGCGCGCGGCGCCAGGCTGGGCACGAGGTGATCGGGGTGAACGAGCCATGGGGGCCGCGCCGGCCCACGTACTGGACGCGGTTGGAGTCATCGAGCCCGAACAGCGGGTAGGCGAAGAACCCGCCGTAAGTGCCGACAAGCCCGACGCGCGTGTCGTGGACGTCGCGGAAGCGCGACCACAGGTGTGCGAGGAACGAGACGCCCGGCTGGAACGCGTAGCGGCGATGCAGGTAGCGACGTTGCCATACGTAGCCGCCGGCCACGCCGGCCAGCAGCAGGAGCACGAGAGCGGAGGCGAGGGCGATCCGGCCCGGTCGCCTGCGCGCGAGCACGAAACCGGCGACAAGGACGGCGGCTCCGACCCCGATCGCTCCGGCGAGCTGCCGCGAGGGCCACAGCTGGCCGCTGGCGAGCATCGCGACCAGCAGGATCGAGAGCACGAGCACGGTTGCCTGCCGGGCGCGCTCGGTCCGGCGCAGCACCGGGGCGAGCGGGAGCACGACCAGGCACAGCGTCAGCCCAGGAGCCGCGTAGCGGAGATTGAAGGCGAACCCGGTCGGGTTGCCGGCGGGGCCCGCCGCGCCCTCGGGCGTGATCAGGTAGGCGAACAGCGACGCCAGCGCCACCAGGCAGAGCATTCGCAGCTCACGTCCGGCCCCGCGGAGCAGCCCCAGGACCGGGCCGGCCACGGCCGCCACGAGCAATGCAGGCCACCAGTTGCCGAACCCCGAGCGCAGGCCGGGGAAGAAGATCGTGCTCCAGATGTGGGTGTCGGTGGCGTAGTGCGCCACCGAGTAGGCGGTGTGCTGCTGGAGAGCGTGCGCGGGCGTGGCCAGGCCCGGGAAGTCGACCCACGGCACCGGATTGCCGACGGCGATCAGGTTGCGCAGGTACCAGAAGCCGCCGGCGAGCAGCAGCGGCACGAGCCACACACCACCGCGGCTGCCGCGCTGCCCGCGCGGGGCGACGGCGATCACCCCTACGGTCAGGGCCAGCACCGGTCCGAGCAGGCTGAGCTTGGTGCCGACCGCGAGCCCGGCCGCGACGCCGCCGAGCGCGAGCGCCCCGGGGCGCCCCTCCGCGCCCGTGATGAACGCGACGGCGGCGAGAAGGAAGAACACGCCCGCGACGTCGTTGGCGGCGCTCCCTCCCTGCGACAGCGTCATCGCGGGACTCGCCATCACGACGGCCGCGCCGAGCAGAGTCGCGTGGCCGAGTCCGCGGGGGCGCCCGACGCAGTAGGCGGCCAGCAGCAGCAGGGCCAGCCAGATCAGGTTCATCCCCGGGGACAGCGTGTCTCGGCCGAGCAGGACGATTCCGAGGCCGTGGATCAGCTCGGCCGTGGCGGGATAGAACGCGGTCAGGTACTCGACGTCGGTGAAGCGCAGCGACGTGATGTGTCCTGTCTGCGCGAATGACGCGGCCCACGGAAGGTGGTACCACAGCGAGTCGAAGCCGCGGATGCCGAACTCGTACGCGCTGAGTGTCGGCCCGGCCCAGGCGGCGATGAGCACCGCGGAGGCGACCAGCGCGATCGCGGTGCCGAGCCCGCTCGCCGGTGGCCCGGCGGTCGCATCAAGGTGCCGTGACGCGCCGGCGGTGCGCCACGCCACCGCCCCGATCAGCACCGAGGCGACGACGATCGGGCCGAGCCTGAACAGGCCGATCGTGCCGAGCAGCTCGAGCATCACGATCAGGGTCGCCAGCGCGATCACGATCTCGGCCAGGCGCGCGGCCGCCCCGTCCCATGAGCCCAGAAGCCGTCGCCGCACGGCGAGCGCGGCGACTCCGAGCGAGCCCGTGACCACCAACAGCGACGCGACGCCGAGGGCGTAGCGAGCGACGGTCACGCCAGCCTGGGTACGCTTGAGAAGCTTCCCATGACGCTGCGAAGACTAAGTGGGCTCAGCCTCCCGGCGCTGCTGGCGTCGCTCATCGGACTCGCGGGCTGCGGCAGCAGCGCGAGCCCGACGAGCGTGTCTCTGCGGCAGGTGCCGCTGGTTCCGGGGGCCAAGGTGGCCAAGCTGATCAAGCAGTGCGACCGCGGGGCGAACGCGTTTTGTGCGCTCGAGCTCGTGATCGTCGACCCGATGTACCGGAACTCGACCGACCTCGAGAAGGCGGAGCACAAGTGGGTTCGCGCGGCGGGCTGGCGCGGCGTCGGCGGCGACACCGTGTACGAGAACGCGGCCGAGTCACCGGGCCACAGGCTGCGGGTGACCTACGCGACCGCCAACGACGACCTGCGGGCCGTCGACCTCGGATTCATCAAGCGCCCGCCGACGATCGCCGTGGCACTCTCGCGGACTATGTTCTCGCACGCCTCGGCGATGAGCATGCTGCTCGAGTCCGGCGACTCATCCTGACGGCGGGCCGAGCGAGAGACGACGGTTGGGGCCGACCGAAACAGCGCTCCGTCCTGCGAGAAGGTCGCGCAGGTCGGCCCCCACGAGCTCGCGGCGCCAACCGCCCAGCGTGCGCACGTTCGGCTCTGGCTCGCCTCGGCGGGCGGCCGCGACGATCAGCTCGAGGTCACTGCGCGAGGCGATCAGCTCGTAGGCGAGGCCGGCCTCGAGTGCCCGAGCGCGGAGCAGCGCCTCGGCGAGCGCGATCAGCGGCGCGTCGCCTGGGTCGGAGCGGCCGCGGGGCCCATCGCGCGGGATCGGCTCGGCCGCGCGTCCGCGCACGACGGCCTCGAGGATCTGCTCCCCACGCCGCCTGATCCCTGAGGGGTGGATCCCGCGGATGTGCTCGAGGGCGCGGATGTTCGAGGGCTGGCGCTTGGCGATCTCCACCAGGGTCGGATCGGCGAGCACCGAGCCGACGGGCCGGTTCTCGGTGGAGGCGGTCCGCTCCCGCCAGGCGGCGAGCTCGCGCGCGATGGCGCGGGCGCGGGGATCGAGCTGGCCCACGCGCGGCAGCCGCTCCCAGGCCGTCTCGGGATCGCGCTCGTCGGTGGCGGATTCGAGCCGCCGGCACTCCTCGCGCGCCCAGTCGAGTCGCGCCGACTCCCGCAGGCGGCGCTGGAGCTCGTCCGTCAGCTCGAGCAGATGCGCCACATCCTCGGCGGCATAGCTGAGCTGCTCGGTGGTCAAGGGCCGCGCGTCCCAGCGCGTGTAGCTGGCCGTCTTGCCGACGCGGCGTCCGAGGACCGAGCCGAGCAGGTTGCCGTAGCCGGCCTGCGCGCTGCCGCCGGCGAACCCGGCCGAGATCTGCGTGTCGAAGATGTTCGTGACGTCCGTGCTGCAGACCCGGCGCAGGATCGCCACGTCTTGGCGCCCGGCGTGGAAGATCACTTCCACCTGTGGATCGGCGAGCAGACCGGCGAGGGGCGTCGTGTCGGTCTGCTCCAGGCCGTCGATGAGGATGATCCGCGTCCCCTCGGCTGACGAGGGGTCGTCGACCACGACCTGGATCAGGCACAGGAGCGCGCGGTAGCGGCCCTCCGACATGAATTCGGTGTCGATGCCGAACCGTCCGTGCTCACGCGCGGCGGCGGCGACCGACGCGATCTGATCGTTACCGGCCAGCGAAAGCGCACCTATCTCCATAGGGCTATTCATATACCCGCGCAGCTATCTGGTTCCGCGCGCTCACCTCCTCGCCCCAAAATCACGCCCCCCGGTCAGATGTTCCGATGCTGCCGATCCTAGGGCACGTTGATCGGCTAAGTGGCAGCAGCGGCCCCTCGGCAGCGCGCCGAAGCGTATGAATAACCTAGCGGGCTGGTAGGATTTATCTCGATGATCTTCTCCTCCAAGGCCGAATACGGAGTCCGCCTGATGGTCGAGCTCGGGCGTCAGTCGCCGGAACATCCGACGAGCCTCAAGGCGATCGCCGATGCCGAGGGACTGCCGCTCGCCTACCTCGAGCAGGTGGTGGCCCGGCTGCGCAAGGCCGGGCTCGTGATGAGCGCCCGTGGCGCCCATGGCGGCTACTGGCTCTCGCGGCCGGCCGCGGAGATCTCGATGGACGAGGTCGTGCAGGCGCTCGAGGGCTCGATCGCGCCGATGGAATGCTTCGTCCACGATCAGACCGAGCGGGTGCTGTGCTCGCACCAGCCCGACGCCGGTCGTGGCTGCGCGACGAAGCTCCTGTGGACGCGCGTCCAGGGCGGCATCATCCGCTCGCTTCAGACGACCTCGCTCGCGGATCTCGTCGAGTTCTCGCGCCGGAACGAGCGCGTGCCGACCGCCGCGGCCTGAAACGAAACAGAAAGCTGGAGATGGCAGATCTAGAAATCCGAAACCTTCACGTCCGGGCAGGGGAGAACGACATCCTGCGCGGGCTCGACCTGAGCGTCAACAAGGGCGAGATCCACGCCCTGATGGGGCCGAACGGCTCCGGCAAGTCGACGCTCGCGAACGCCGTCATGGGCCATCCGAACCTCGAGGTCACCGACGGCCAGATCCTGTTCAAAGGTGAGGACATCACCGAGGCCGACCCCGACGAGCGCGCACGGATGGGCCTGTTCATGGCCTTTCAGTACCCCGTCTCGGTGCCGGGTGTCACCGTCACCAAGTACCTGCGCACCGTGCTCAACGCCCACCGCGACGCTCACGGCGAGGAGCCGATCCCGCTCAAGGAGTTCCGCAAGACGGTCGAGGCGGCGATGAAGCTGACCAACGTCCCGAAGGAGTTCTCGAGCCGGTACCTCAACGAGGGCTTCTCGGGCGGCGAGAAGAAGCGGATGGAGATCCTCCAGCTCGCGCTCCAGAAGCCGGAGATGGCGATCCTCGACGAGACCGACTCAGGCCTCGACATCGACGCCCTGCGGGTCGTGGCCAACGGCGTCAACGCCGTGGCCGGGCCGGACATGGGCGTGCTGATCATCACCCACTACCAGCGCATCCTGCACCTCGTGCAGCCGAGCCATGTGCACGTCATGTACCAGGGGCGGATCGTCCGCGAGGGCGGCCCGGAGCTGGTCGACGAGCTCGAGGCCAAGGGCTACGGCTGGATCATCGACGAGGTGGGCGCAGCCGCGTGACGGCGACGGCCGGACTGCGGGAGGTCGCCTCCGAGTTCCCCGTTCTGCGGCGGACCTTCGACGGGCATCCGCTCACCTACCTCGACTCGAGCGCGACCTCGCAGACGCCGCAGGTCGTGATCGATGCGATGACGCGTTACTACACGGAGTCGCGCGCGTCGATCCATCGCGGCGTGTATCCGCTTGCAGTGGAGGCGACTGAGCTGTACGAGGGCGCGCGCGAGCGGATCGCGGCGTGGCTCGGGTCGACCCCGCAGGAGACGATCTTCGCCGCCAACGCGACCGCGGCGATCAACCTCGTCGCGTACACGTGGGGACGGGCGAACGTGCAGCGCGGGGATCTCGTGGTGCTGACCGAGATGGAGCACCACTCCAACATCGTGCCGTGGCAGATCCTGTGCCAGGACCGCGATGCCGAGCTCGCCTACGTCCCCGTGCTCGACGACGGCCAGCTCGACCTCGACGCGCTCGACGACCTGCTCGCGCGCTCGCCAAAGCTCGTCGCGCTCGTGCACGTCTCGAACGTGGTCGGCACGGTCAACCCGGTGGCCGACGTCGTGCGGCGCGCCCACGCGGCCGGCTCGGTGGTGCTGATCGACGGGACCCAGGCCGTTCCGCAGATGCCGGTCGACCTGCGCGCGATCGACGCCGACTTCTACGCCTGGACAGGCCATAAGGCGTACGGGCCGACCGGGATCGGCGTCCTGCACGGCCGCCGCGCCCTGCTCGAGGAGATGCCGCCGTTCATCGGGGGCGGGCACATGATCCGCACAGTCGCGGCGAACGAGTCGACCTGGGCCGATCTGCCGTGGAAGTTCGAGGCCGGCACATCGCAGATCGCCGAGGCGATCGGGCTTGGCGTCGCGGTCGATTGGATGCAGGAGCTCGGCATGACCGAGGTCCGCGCCCACGAGGAGGCGCTGGTCGCCGAGACGCTGTTGCGACTCGGTTCCGAGGTGCCGGGCCTCGACCTGCACGGGCCGGCGGATGCGGCGGACCGTGGCGCGCTGGTGTCGTTCTCGCTCGAGGGAGCGCATCCGCACGATGTCGGCGAGATCCTCGGGAGGCTCGGAGTGTGTGTCCGCGCCGGGCACCACTGCGCGCAGCCTCTGATGCGCCGGCTCGGCGTGAGCGCGACGACCCGAGCATCGTTCGCGGTGCACAACGCGCTCGGGGACGTCGCGCGCCTGGTCGACGGGCTCGGCGAGGTCCGTCGCGTGCTTCAGCTCTAGGCGTTAGAACCTGCCCGCCCCACGACGCAGCATCCGACAGTTCGGGAGGGCCGACGCCGAGAGCAACGCGGTCCGCGTTCGATTAGTCGGCGTCCTCCATGTCGGGCGTCAGTGTGACGCGGTCTCGACGGACCGGTCGACGCACATCATGGCTCGCTGCACGGGCGGGCTCGCGTGCGTGGGCACGCTCGTCGTCAGCTATCCGGCGGCCGGTGCGATCGCCGCCAAGGCTCGGGGCAAGGCGCCGCACGTGCTGGCGCGCGCTGCGCTGTCGATCGCGCCAGGTCGAGCGGTGAGCGTCACGGTGAGGCACACGATGGTCTCGCTGCGCCTCCGCTGAGGCGCGCCGGCCGGCCAGCACCACGGCGCCGAACCCGGCGACGACCAGGCAGGTGACCGCACCGAGCCCGAGTCCGGCCCGGGCCCCGAGCACGCCCATGATCACGCCGACGACCGGGCCGCCGATCGGGGTCGAGCCCTGGAAGGCGACGAACCACAGCGACATCACGCGGCCGCGCATCTCCGGCGCGGCAGTGAGCTGGAGGGTCGAGTTACCCGTCGACATGAACGAGATGCTCGCGCCGCCCACGAACGCGAGCGCGGCGAGCTCGAGCGCGAGGTTCGGGGCCACCGTGGCCAGCGTCATCGCGATTCCGAAGGCGGTTGCGGCGAGCACCAGCGGTCGCAGGCCCGTCCTGCCCTTGGCTGCGACCAGGAGCCCGCCGATGACGGCGCCGATACCCATCGCGGCGGTCATGAAGCCGAACCCGGTCGCGCCGACGTTCAGGCCACGGCTCGCCATCACCGGTAGCGAGACCTGGAACTCGTAGGTGAGACAGCCGACCACGCCCATCATCAGCAGCGGGATGGCCAGGTTCGGGGTGCGGCGGACGTAGTCGAGGCCCTCGCGGAGCTGGCCCCTGGCCCGGGGGGTCGGGGGCGTGGGGTGGAGCTCGGTGCGGTCGAGCGTGGTCAGCGAGGCCACGACCGCGACAAAGCTGGCCGCGTTGGCCAAGAAGCACCAGCCCTCACCGACGCTCGCGATCATCAGGCCTGCCACCGCCGGGCCGAGCGTGCGGGCGACGTTGACGAGTACGGAGTTGAGGCTGACCGCGTTGCGCAGATGCTCGGCCCCGACCATCTCCATCATGAACGACTGGCGGGAAGGGTTCTCGAACGCGTTGTTGACGCCGAGCAGGAGCGCGAGCGCGCCGATCATCCACACCTGGACCGTCCCTGTGAGGGTGAGGATTCCGAGGATCAGGGCCTGGACGCCCATCGCGGTCTGGAGCGCGACCATCATGCGGCGCTTGTCGACGCGATCGGCGATCACGCCGCCGTAGGGCGCGAGGATCAGGACCGGGAGCGTCTGCAGGGCCACGATCGCGCCGAGCGCGGTGCTCGAGTGCGTGAGCGTCAGCACCAGCCACGCCTGGGCCGTCATCTGCATCCAGGTGCCGACGAGCGAGACCGCCTGGCCGGCGTAGTAGCGGCGGTAGTTGGGTACGGACAGTGCGGCGAAGGTCATCCGGCCCGCGCGTACAACGCGGGTCACGCCGGTCGCTCCCTGAGCGCCTCGGCGAGCTGCTCGAGCGCCGGCAGCGCGCGCTCGATGGTGGCGCGGTCGTGCTCGGAGAGCGTGTCGAGGGCGAGGTTGAGCGCATCTGTCCGCTGGCGGCGGATGCGTTCGGCCAGCCGGGCGCCCTTCGCGGTCGCCTTGACCCATGCCGCCCGGCGGTCGCCCTGGTCGCTCGAGCGCTCGAGCAGGCCGTCGTCACTGAGCTTGCCGACGATGCGCGACAGCATCGTCGGGTTCAGGCCCTCCTCGTCGGCCAGCTCGGCCAGGCGCATCGGCCCCTCGCGGACCACGTGCAGGAGAACGGTGGTGCGGGTAGGGGTGAGACCGGCGGCGATGCCTGCCTCGGTCGGTCGTAACCGCCGCCCGAGACGGCCGATCGCGGCGCGGAGCCGGGCGGTGGTGTTGGCGTCGAGGAGGGGGGAGGTGGCTGGCGTTAGGGGGTCCTTGTCTGTACGATACTTGCCTGCTGGCAAGCAATAGTCTAGCAGAGTTTGAGGGTGGCTCCCGACCGGCGACCCCGTCCGGGCCCCACCTCACCCCGCTACGCTCTTAGAACCAGATGGACGACCTCTATCGCGACAACATCCTCGATCACTACAAGCGCCCGCACAACTGGGGCGAGCTCGAGCATGCCGACCTTGAGGCCGAGGATCTGAACCCCCTGTGCGGCGATGAGCTGAAGGTCCAGCTGTCGGTCGACGATCAGGGCCGGATCGAGGACATCGCGTTCTCGGGCCATGGTTGTGCGATCTCGCAGGCCGCGGCATCGATGGCCTCGGACGAGATAAGGGGCATGAGCGTGGACGAGCTGATGCGGCTCGACCGCTCGTTCATCCTCGATCTGCTCGGGATCGACATCTCCGCGACACGGATGAAGTGCGCGCTCCTCTCGCTGAAGGTGCTCAAGAGTGCCGGGCTCGGCCACGCGGTCGAGTGGGAGCCGGAGACGCCCGAGAGCGGCGCCGCGGCCTGACGCTCCGGCAAAGCGCCCCGCGTTAGCCTCCTCGCGAAAACGGGCAGTCCGCCCTCCATGGAGGCGCTTCGCCGCAAGAGCGTCGAGGAGTCGGTGCGGGACACCGAGGACTCGGAGCACGGCCTGCGTCGCGCGCTCGGTCCGATCCAGCTGACGGCGGTGGGCATCGGGGTGGTCATCGGCACGGGAATCTTCGTCCTCACCGGCGAGGCCGCCGGGACGCTGGCGGGGCCGGCGATCGCGATCTCGTTCGCGGTAGCGGCGATCGTGTGCCTGCTCGCCGGGCGCCGCCCGTCCCGAGAGCCCGCTTGGACACCCTCGTAATCACAACGCACGAGCGCTGCCGGCGCCGCGGTCGATGAGCCTTCGCCCGTGGCTCGCGACCCCGTTGCCGCTACACTTGCCTTGAAATCCGATCGCCCCACTAGGACTTACAGATCGCGTGCCACTCCTCATCGAAGTCTGCCCCACAGATGAACTCGAACCGGGCCAGGTGCGCCTGGTCGAATGGGAGGACCTCGAGATCGGCGTCTTCAACTGCGCCGGCATGGTTTACGCGATCGAGGATCGCTGTTCGCATGACAACGGACCCCTCGTCGAGGGCGAGCTCGATCAGCAGAAGTGCACGATCGAGTGTCCGCGGCACGGCTCGCTGTTCGATTTGAAGACCGGCAAGCCGCTGACCTTGCCCGCGTATGTCGCGGTGGACACCTTCCCGGTGATCATCGAAAACGAGACGATCAAGCTGGAGGTGGAGTAGTGGCCCTGACCGAGAATGAAGCGCTAGCCAGCATCAACGCCGACTACACGGAGCGCTACGGCTTCCACGACGCCGAGAACTATCTGTACAAGGCGCCGAAGGGGCTGAACCGCGAGATCGTGGAGAAGATCTCGGAGTTCAAGTCTGAGCCGGAGTGGATGCGCGAGTTCCGCCTCAAGGCGCTGGATCACTTCCTCTCGCGGCCGCAGCCGACCTGGGGCTCGCCGATGCTGGCCGAGGTCGACTACGACAACATTCACTACTTCGTTCGCGCATCGGAGCGGGCCGAGCGCTCGTGGGATGACGTGCCCGACGACGTCAAGAAGACCTTCGACCGGCTCGGGATCCCCGAGGCGGAGCGCAAGTTCCTTTCCGGGGTCGGAGCCCAGTACGAGTCCGAGGTGGTCTACCACCAGGTTCGCGAGGACCTGGAGAAGCAGGGCGTGATCTTCAAGGACATGGACTCGGGTCTGCGCGAGCACGAGGACCTGGTCCGCGAGTACTTCTCGACCGTGATCCCGCCGAACGACAACAAGCTCGCCGCCCTGAACAGCTCGGTGTGGTCCGGTGGCTCGTTCGTGTACGTGCCGCCGGGCGTCCACGTCGAGATGCCGCTTCAGGCCTACTTCCGGATCAACACGGAGTCGATGGGCCAGTTCGAGCGCACACTGATCATCGCCGACGAGGGCTCCTACGTGCACTACGTCGAGGGCTGCACCGCGCCCACGTACTCGAGCTCGAGCCTCCACTCCGCGGTCGTCGAGCTGATCGCCAAGCCCGGAGCGCGGATCCGCTACACGACCGTCCAGAACTGGTCGACGAACGTGTTCAATCTCGTGACCAAACGCGCGATCGCGGAAGCGGACGCGACCGTCGAGTGGGTCGACTGCAATCTCGGCTCCCGGCTGACGATGAAGTATCCGAGCGTCTACCTGATGGGTGAACGCGCTCACGGCGAGGTCCTGTCGATCGCGTTCGCTGGAGCAGGCCAGCACCAGGACGCCGGCGCCAAGATCATCCATGCCGCGCCGAACACGACGTCGAACATCTTCGCCAAGTCGATCTCCAAGGACGGCGGGCGTGGCTCCTACCGGGGCCTGCTCGAGATCGCGAAGGGCGCCCACGGCGCCCGCTCCAAGGTCGTCTGCGACGCGCTCCTGCTCGATGAGCAGTCCCGCTCGGACACCTACCCGACGATCCGGATCGGCGAGGACGACGTCAACGTCGCCCACGAGGCCACCGTCTCCAAGGTCGGCGAGGACCAGCTCTTCTATCTGATGTCCCACGGGATCCCCGAGGACGAGGCGTCGAAGCTGATCGTCAACGGGTTCATCGAGCCGATCACCAAGGAGCTGCCGATGGAGTATGCGGTCGAGATGAACCGGCTGATCGAGCTCCAGATGGAGGGCTCGATTGGCTAGCTCCGAGACGGCTGAACCCGCGTTCCTGGCGGCGCGTCGTCAGCGCGCCGCCGCGCTCAGCGAGACGCTTGAGCTGCCCCAGTTCAAGGGCAAGCCCGGTTGGGAGTTCACCGACATCGGCGGGCTCGACCTCGCCGCCTACAGCCGGGCCAACGGCGATTCCGCGGTCGGCGAGCCAGTCGCGCTCCCATTCACGATCGAGCCCGCCACGACGGCCCGCACGCTCGAGCAGTGGGACGCGGCCGATGCGCCGCCGCACGGCCAGGGCGTGCCGGATGGCGTGATCGTCACGAGCCTGACCGAGGCCGCGGCCAGCCATCCCGAGCTCGTCGAGCCCCACTTTGGGGCGCTGGTGGACGTCGATGACCTGTTCGTCGCGCGCAACGAGGCCGCCTTCACGGGCGGGGCGTTCGTCTACGTCCCGCGTGGGGTGGTGGTCGAGCAGCCAATCGTGCTCACCGCGGTCCAGGCCGCGTCGGGCACCGAGCTCGACCGGCGCACGCTGATCGTGCTCGAGGAGGGAGCTCAGGCCGAGGTGTGGGAGCAGTTCGCCTCGCAGAGCGAGGACCTCGACGGCGTCTTCAACGTCGTCACCGAGCTCGTCGTCAGCGACAACGCGCACCTGCGCTACGTATGCGGACAGGACGTGTCCGAACGGAGCTGGATCTTCGGCGTCCAGCGCGCCCGGGTCGCCCGCCGCGCCTCGCTGGACTGGGTCGCGCTCGGTTTCGGCTCGGCTCGTGGCCGCGTGCGCATGGAGACGCGGCTCGAGGGCGAGGGCGCCGACGCTCGGGTCACCGGCGCCTACGCCAGCCACCGGCGCCAGCACATCGACTTCGACACGACGCAGGAGCACGCGGCACCCAACACGACGTCGGACCTGGCCTTCCGAGGCGTCCTCCAGGGGCGCTCGACCGCGGTCTGGAAGGGCAACATCATCGTCGACCCGGGCGCGCAGAAGACCGACGCATTCCAGGAGTCGCGCAACCTGCTCATCTCCAAGCGCGCTCACGCCGACGCGATCCCCGGACTCGAGATCCAGGCCAACGATGTGCGCTGCACGCACGCCGCGGCGGTCGCACAGGTAGATCCGGAGCAGCTCTTCTATCTACGCTCGCGCGGGCTTCGGGAGGACGTCGCGAAGCGACTCGTGATCGAGGGATTCCTGTCCGCGCTCGTCGAGCGCTTCGAGCAGGGCCCGGTCCGAGACACCCTTGCCGCGACCATCGAGCGCAGGCTAGCCCTGATCCTCGGCGACTAGCTGCCGGACGTGTCCGCGGCCATCCGCAGTATTCTCAACAAAGCTACTGAACTTTGCGGGCCGCAGACGGGACCGAGACACCCACGGAACCAAACCGGGCGGCCGCGGGACGAAATCCAGCAAACCCCAAACGCCGACCACCCGGTGTTAGCGTTGGCGGCGTCGGGGCTTGCGTAACAGACAAAGGGAAGACAACCATGGCAATTCAGATTGGTGAAACTGCACCGGACTTCCAGGCCGAGACCACCGATGGTCCGATCAGCTTCCACGAGTGGCTCGGGGACTCATGGGGCGTGCTTTTCTCGCACCCCAAGGACTTCACTCCGATCTGCACGACCGAGCTCGGCTACATGGCCAAGATCAAGCCCGAGTTCGACCGCCGCGGGGTAAAGATCATCGGCCTCTCGGTCGACCCGATGGACCGCCACGAGGAGTGGGCCAAGGACATCGAGGAGACGCAGGGCACCGCGCCCAACTTCCCGATCATCGCCGACTCGGACTTCAAGGTGGCGAAGGCCTATGGGATGCTCGGGGCCGAGGTCGAGGGCGATGCCGTGGTCCGCACTCCGGCCGACAACCAGACGGTTCGGAATGTGTTCGTGATCGGGCCGGACAAGAAGGTCAAGTTGATCCTCGTCTACCCAATGACGACCGGCCGCAACTTCGACGAGGTGATCCGCGTGATCGACTCCCTGCAGCGGACGGCAGCGCACAAGGTCGCGACGCCGGTCAACTGGCAGCCGGGCGAGGACGTGATCATCGCCGGGTCGGTCGACAACGAGCAGGCCAAGGAGCTGTTCGGCGAGTGGGAGTCGCCCAAGCCCTACATCCGGATCGTCCACGACCCGGGCGAGAAGGTCACCTCGTAGCCGCGGCCGGGGACCGGGGGCGGTAGATGATCCTCGAACAGCATTACCTCGGATGCCTGGCTCACGCGTCGTACTTCATCGCGGATGAGACCAGCCGGGTGGCGGCCGTTGTCGATCCACAGAGAGACATCGGCCGCTACCTCGAGGCGGCGGAGAAGTCCGGCTGCCGGATCGAGCACGTGTTCCTGACGCACCTGCACGCCGACTTTCTCGCCGGCCACCTCGAGCTGCGCGACCGAGTCGGCGCGACGATTCATCTCGGAGCCAGGGCCGAGGCCGAATACGCGTTTGAGTCCCACGTCGACGGGTCCACCGTCGATCTCGGGCCCGAGGTCAGGATCAGCGTGCTCGCGACGCCGGGTCATTCGCCCGAGTCGATCTCGCTCCTCGTGTTCGACACCTTGATGAGCGACGAGCGGCCGTACGCGGCGCTCACCGGCGACACGATGTTCGTCGGCGATGTGGGCCGCCCCGACCTCCGCGCCTCGCTCGGGTGGAAGGCCGACGACCTCGCCGCGCTGCTCTACGACTCGCTACGCGAGAAGCTGCTCACGTTGCCGGATGAGACACTTGTCTATCCGGCGCACGGTCCCGGCACGCTGTGCGGCCGGGCTCTTGGCAGCGAGACGTTCTCGACCATCGGGCAGCAGCGGGTACTCAACTACGCGCTCCAGCCGATGGGGCGCGAGGACTTCATCGCGATGATCACCGCCGACCAGCCGGACGCCCCGGCGTACTTCACGTACGACGCTGTGCTGAACGCCAAGGAGCGCCCGACGCTGTCCGAGTCGTTGGCGCGCGAGCTGACGCCACTGTCGCTCCAAGACGTGCTGGAACTGAAGGACTCAGGTGCGGAGATCCTCGACACCCGGCCGTCCGAACAGTTCGAGGCGGCGCATCTCGCCGGCAGCCTGAACGTCGGGCTCGAGGGTCGCTACGCAACCTGGGTGGGGACGCTGATCGACGGCGAGCAGCGGATCGTGATCGTCGCGGACCCCGGGCGCGAGCACGAGTCAATGGTCAGACTCGGCCGGATCGGGTTCGACCACGTGCTCGGCTACCTCGAGGGCGGGATGGCGGCGCTCGCCGAGCGTCCGGAGCTCGTGCGCCACCTCGAACGCCTCGCGCCGAGCGCGGTCGCGGCGCGCCTGGACGACGACGATCCGCCCGTGCTGATCGACGTGCGAAACGAGGCAGAGAGCAAGGAGGCGCTCCTCGACGGGGCCATCAACATACCGCTCGGGGCCCTCGCGACGCGGATGAGCGAGCTGCCGCACGAGCGGCAGCTGATTACGTATTGCTCGAGCGGATACCGATCGGCGATCGCCGCGAGCCTGCTCCAGTCCCGCGGGTTCGAGCGCGTCGGCGACCTGGCCGGCGGCACGGCGGCCTGGGCGGCGGGCTGAACAGCAGCGGGGCGCCGGTTCCGACCGACGCCCCGCCACGGAGAGAGAGGGAGGAGAGGTTGCCTCCCGCCGCAGATCGAGACTCCCGCGGCACGGCCGTCCTACCCGATCCACAGGACCGGAAACCGGATGTTTGTCGGCGCGGTGGGGCCCGCTCACGGTCCCCCGGCGCCCGGCCCACGCGGGCAGGACTAGTCGAGCACGCGGGGAGTTCGCGCTTTCCCGCGGTGCCGGTGGACGCGCGGTTACGATGGGGCGCGAAATGGCGCGTTCCACGCCACTGGTTCCCCTCGGTTATGGCAAATTCGTGCGGGCGGATCGCGTCTACGCGCTCGTGCCACTCGAGGGGCCGGATCGTGGGGACGGGCGTAGGACCCTCGTGCACGTGGAGGGGATCGACGAGCCGGTCGTCGCGTCACGCTCGGAGGGTGCGATCGCGCGCGACGTCGCGATCGCTCTCGGCCAGCCGGCGCCGGGCGGCCGCTCCGGCGGCGGCATCGCCGACCAGGAGGCCCTGTTCTGAGTCCGGCAGTGGCAGGCCCCAGTTCCGAGCCGCCGTTACCCTCAGCGGATGGCGTCACGGATCGTCCTTCTGCGCGGCATCAACCTGGGCTCGCGCAACCGAATCGCCATGCCCGAGCTGCGCGAGGCGCTCACCGAGGCTGGCTTCGGTGACGTGCGCACATACGTAGCCAGCGGCAACGTCGTGCTGTCGAGCCGCAAGGCTCCCGACCGCGTCGGTCGCAAGTGCGAGGAGCTGATCGCCTCGCGCTTCGGGCTCGGGATCGACGTCGTCGTGCGGACGCGGGAGGAGATCGCCGAGGTGGTCAAGCGCAACCCGCTCGCCGACGTGGCCGACAACCCGAAGCGCTACCAGGTGACCTTCCTGGCCAAGCCGCTGCCGGCGGGTGTGACAGAGAAGCTCGAACGCGCGCGCGTGGACCCGGAGCGGCTGGTGGCGATCGGCCGCGAGGTCTACGCGTGGCACCCGAACGGCGTCGGGCGCTCAAAGCTCTGGACGGCGCTGGCCGGGCGCGACCTCGGCGTCGCGGCGACGGCGCGCAACTGGACCACGGTGACGACGCTGCTGGCGATGGCCGAGGAAAGCTAGTGCACCCCTACCTGATCCTCGACGTGTTCACCGACGTCCCGCTCGAGGGCAATCAGCTGGCCGTGTTCATCGACGGCGATCATGTGCCGACGCGGCTGATGCAGCGCGCGGCGCGCGAGCTCAACCTCTCGGAGACGGTGTTCGTCCAGGAGGGCGACCCTGGGACCGACGCCCGGATCCGGATCTTCACGCCGCTCACGGAGCTCCCGTTCGCTGGCCACCCGACGCTGGGCAGCGCGTTCGTGGTCGGCGAGCGCCTCGGCGCCGACGCGGTGCGGCTCCTCACGGCGGCGGGGGTCGTGCCGGTGTCACTCCGCCGCGAGGACGGCGCGATCGTGTTCGGCGAGATGGAGCAGCCGATCCCCACCTGGGAGCCTTTCGACCACGCGGACGAGCTGCTGCGCGCGATCGGTGTGCGGGGCTCGGAGCTGCCGGTCGAGGTCTACACGAACGGTCCGATGTTTGTGTACGTGGGACTCGGGAGCGAGGAGGAGGTCGCGGCGCTCGACCCGGACATGAGCGCGCTCGGACGGCTCGGCCAGGTCGGCGTGAGCTGCTTCGCCGGCCACGGCTCGGATTACAAGTGCCGGATGTTCGGGCCCGCGCTCGGCGTGAACGAGGATCCCGCCACCGGCTCCGCCGCCGGACCGCTGGCGGTCCACCTCGCCCGCCACGGCCGGGTCGAGTTCGGCCAGCAGATCTTGATCCGCCAGGGCGAGGAGATCGGCCGGCCCTCGCTCCTGAATGCCTGTGTCATCGGCTCGGCCGCGGGCGTGGAACGGGTCCTCGTCGGCGGCTCGGCCGTGGTCGTCGCACAGGGGGAATATCGGCTGCAGTAGGGTGCGCGCATGGATCTGAACCCGCGCCAGCGCCAAGCGCTTCAAGACATCTGCGACACCTTCTGCCCCACGGAGGAGGGCCTCCCGAGCGCCCGCGAGCTCGGGGTTCCGGACGCGCTGCTCGGAGCGGTCGCGCTCAATCCCCGCGAGTCCGAACGCAAGCAATTCGCGACGCTGCTCTCGCTGTGGGACACACCCGCGCTCGGCGCGCTCGGCGGAGCCGGCTTCAAGCGCTTCAGCGCGCTGGGAGCGGAGGAGCGCGAGCAACTGCTCCTGGCCTGGGCGGACTCGCGGCTGCCGCAGCGCCGGGCGGTGTTCGAGGCGCTGCGCAAGGGGACGCTCCTCTTCTACTACATGCTCAGCGGGCCCGACGGGGCGCGCAGCCCGGCCTGGGACGCGATCGGCTACGACGGGCCGCTCGGACTGCTGCCGAGCGCGCCGCCGAAGGCTCTGCAGATAACGCCGGTCGACCGCGACGAGACGCTCGACTGCGACGTGGTCATCGTCGGCTCGGGCGCCGGCGGTGGAGCTGCCGCCGGCGTGCTCGCCGCCGCGGGCCTCGACGTGATCGTGATCGAGAGCGGCGGCTACTACGACGACCAGGACTTCGACGGCTCGGAGCTGCAGGCGCTGACCCAGTACTACATGGGCGCTCCGCAGGCGACGCACGACCAGAGCGTCGGCCTCTTGGCCGGAGCGTGCCTGGGCGGCGGCACCGTGGTCAACTACTCGACCTCGTTCCGCACGCCAGACGACGTCCGAGCCGAGTGGGCTGCCCACGGCGTCCCCGAGTTCACCTCGGCGGAGTACTCGGCCAGCCTCGACGCCGTGTGCGAGCGCCTCGGGGTCAGCCAGGAGTACAACGAGCCGTCCAGCCGCGAGCACAAGCTCCAGGAGGGCTGCGTGAAGCTGGGCTGGCACGTCGACGCGATGCCGCGTGGCGTGCGCAACTGCGCCCAGGGCAAGGAGTGCGGCTACTGCGGACTCGGCTGTCGGGTGGGGGCCAAACAATCGGTCGTCAAGACGTGGCTCGCCGACGCCGGCTCGACCGGCACGCGCTTCATCATCCGCACCAAGGTCGAGCGGGTCGTGGTGGAGGGCGGGGCCGCGCGCGGAATCGTCGGGCGCACGGCCGAAGGGCATCGCGTCACGGTCCGCTCGCGCGCCGTGATCGCGGCATGCGGCTCGATCCACACGCCGGCTCTGCTCAAGCGCTCCGGCCTACGCAACGCGAACATCGGCAAGCACCTGAAGCTCCATCCCGCGACCGCGGTCTGGGGGCAGTTCGACGAGGAGCTCAAGCCGTGGGAGGGGGTGATGCAGGCGCTCTACTCAGACCAGCACCGCGACCTGCACGATGGATACGGCCTCAAGTACGAGACCGCTGCCAACCACCCGCACCTGTTCATCGCCTTCGCTCCGTGGCGCGGTGCCCGGAAGCACCTGTCGCTGATGGAGGGACTGACCCACTCGGTGCCGTTGGGCGTGCTGCTGCGCGATCGCGACGGCGGCGAGGTGCGAGTCGGCCGCGACGGCGAGCCGATCGTGCGCTACAAGCTCTCGCCCTTCGACACCGACCACCTGCGCACCGGTATCGACGGCGCGGCACAGATCCTCGAGGCCGCCGGTGCGCGGCGGATCTTCACCTCGCAGGGCAAGTTCGTCACCTACGAGCCCGGCAACGGTGGGCGCGAGCGGTTCATAGAGGAGGCTGACGCGGCCGGGTACGGGCCAGGCCAGATCCATCTCGGCTCGTTTCACATCATGGGCTCCGCGCGCATGGGTGGGAGCCCGGCCGGATCGGCCTGCGACCCCAACGGCCAGACCTGGGACGTGCGCGACCTGTACGTGTTGGACGGCTCCGCCTTCCCGACCGCCTCGGGCGTCAACCCCCAGATCTCAATCCAGGCGATCGCCCACATGGGAGCGAGGACGCTGGCCTCAAAGCTTGCCGGTTAGCTCCATTTCCACCAAGCAGGAGCGCCGACCTGGCAGGATGATGTGCCGTGGGCTATGCACCGGACTATCTCGTTCGGCGTCGCCGGGCGTCGGAGCGGGCGCGCCGGCGCCGTCGCCGGCTGATCGCCGCGGTGCCGGCCGCGCTGGTGATCGCGGCCGCGGCGGTGGTCGTGCTGACCGGCCACCCGCCGAGCGAGAAGACCGCCCTCGCCACGCCCCGGTCATCGCCACCGCCGGTCGTCGCCGCGGCGCGCGGTCACGAGGAGGCCGCCGCCACGAGGACCGAGTTCGCCGACGTCCGCCGCCTCGCCCGCTACGGCCTGCCCCTGTTCTGCGGCGGGCGGGCCAGGCGGGTGGTCGCTCTGACGTTCGATGACGGGCCTGGGCCCTACACGACGCTGGCGCTCAGGAAGCTGCGTGAATTCCACGCCCGCGCGACGTTCTTCCTGGTCGGGAAGTCGATCGCGGCCTATCCACGCGTGGCCGCCCGCGAGCGGCCGTTCGCCGCGGTCGGCGATCACACGATGACCCATCCCTTCCTGCCCGCGCTCGCGCACACGGCGATGGTCTGGCAGATAGCGGCTGCGAAGAGCCTGATCGAGCGAGCCGCGGGACAGGCGGTGGCGCTGTTCCGGCCCCCCTACGAAGGCCGTACGCCGGCCGTCGACAGGGAGGCGCGCGCGCTCGGGTTACTCGAGGTCCTGTGGTCAGTCGACAGCGCGGACTCGCTCGGCGCCAACTACGCCGGAATCGAGCACAACGTGATCACCGGCGTGCGCCCCGGCTCGATCGTCCTCATGCACGAGAACCGCGGTCAGACGATCCGCGGCCTCCCCGCGATCTTCGCGGCGCTGGCGCGCGATCACCTCAAGCCGGTGACCATCCCCGAGCTGGTGGCGGAGGATCCGCCCTCGTCGTCGCAGCTGCGCGAGGGCTGGCGCGGGTGCGGGAAGCGGCCGGCGCGAGCGCGGGACTGAGTCTGCTTGTGGGCCCGGCGGCTGGGTGGGATACTCGAAGGCGCCGATAAACGCATCATTGCCGGAGGTGAAGTACATGTCAGAACCGGCCCACGTCCTCGTCGTCGCGCATCAGACCGCGGCCACTCCGGGACTCCTCGATGCGGTCCGCGAACGCGCCCAGGCGGGCCCCGCCGAGTTTCACCTCGTCGTGCCGCGTCACCCACACGGGATGCACAAGGTCGTCGACCCTCAGGACACGGGGGACGATGAGGCTCAGGGCGTGCTCGAGGTCGCACTGCCAAGGCTCTCCGACGCCGCCGGTCACGAGGTGACGGGCGAGCTGGGCGACGCCGAGCCGTTGATGGCGATCCACGACGCGATCAACCTCGGCACCTACGACGAGATCATCATCTCGACCCTGCCGCTCGGCATGTCTCGCTGGCTGAAGCTCGACCTCGTGAGCAAGGCACGGGGGCTGGGGCTCCCGGTCACGCACGTGCAGGCGCCGAGCCGCGCGGAGGCGATGGCCGGAGCCTGAGCAATCGTCTAGGCTGCCGCGGCGGTGAAGCTCGCCACCTTCCTCGCCCCCGGCAGCGACAGCCCCCTCGCGGGCGTGGTCGCCGACGGTCGTGCCGCCGCGATGAGCGGCGGGCTGACTGTGGTCGACGTTCTCGCCGGCGCCGAGGCGCGGACCGGCGACGAGTCATGGGCGCTCGAGGACGTGACGCTGCTCGCGCCGGTTCCCGAGCCGGGCACGGTGTATGCGATCGGGCTCAATTACGCGGAGCACGTGGCCGAGACCGGCGGGCAGCGGCCCGAGGTGCCGATCGTGTTCGTCAAGGTGCGGGGCTCGATTGCACCGCCCGGCGGTCCGGTCGTCTGCCCCGAGGTCGTTCGCCGGCTCGACTACGAGGGTGAGCTGACGATCGCGATGGGACGTGGCGGCGAGATTGCCGGCTACTGCATCGCCGACGACGTGACCGCCCGCGACCTGCAGGGCCGCGAGCCCCAGTGGACCCGCGCCAAGGGCGCCGACACGTTCTGCCCGTACGGCCCCTGGATCACCACTGCCGACGAGGTCCCGGACCCGGAGGACCTGCGCCTGCGGACGTGGGTGAACGGCGAGCTCCGCCAGGACTCGAGCACCTCGGATCTGATCTTCGGGTGCCCCGAGCTGGTCGACTTCATCTCCAAGACTTGCACGCTGCGGCCGGGCGATCTGATCCTCACCGGAACGCCGAACGGGGTCGGAATGGCGCTCGACCCGCCGCAGTTCCTGAGCTCCGGCGACGTGATCCGGATCGAAATCGAGCGCCTGGGAATGATCGAGCATCCGGTGGGGTAGATCTTCTCCGAACAGGAGGAGGTTCCCCGCATGCTGTCGCTTCATCCAAGCACGATCGATTATCTGATCCTCGCGAGCTACTTCGTCGTCGTCCTGGGGATCGGGTTCGTCGCCCGGCTGGCGATCAAGACGGATATCGATTTCTTCTTTCCGGCCGTTCGTTGCCGGCATGGATCACCGGACTGGCGTTCATCGCGGCCAACCTGGGCGCCCTGGAGATCCTCGGACAGTCCGCCAACGGTGCGCAGTACGGCGTCCCGGCGGTTCATTACTACTGGCTGGGCGCGGTCCCGGCGATGCTGTTCCTGGGCCTGCTGATGATGCCGTGCTATTACGGTGCGAAGGTCAGGTCAGTTCCCGAGTACCTGCGTTTGCGCTTCGGCAACGCCGCCCACGCATTCAATGCCGCCACCTTCGCCGTGGCGACCGTGCTGATCAGCGGTGTGAACCTGTTTGCGCTGGCGCTCATCCTTCATCTGCTCATCGGCTGGTCGATCACGGTGGCGATCCTCGTCGCGGCCGCAATCGTGCTCGTGTACATCACCCTGGGCGGCCTTACCTCGGCGATCTACAACGAGGTGCTCCAGTTCTTCGTGATCGTGGCCGCGCTCCTGCCCTTAACGATCGTCGGCCTCCATGCGGTCGGCGGCATCAGCGGGCTTGAGCACAAGATCAAGCACGTCGCGGCACTGGGATCGAGTGGGCTCCACGCGTGGCATGGGCTGGGTGTCCACCACGTGACCAATCCGCTGTCATCTGACTGGATCGGCATCGTGTTCGGACTACTAGGGTTCGTGCTCAGCTTCGGCTACTGGACGACGAACTTCGCCGAGGTGCAGCGGGCGCTGTCCGCGCGCAACTTGTCGGCGGCGCGGCGCACGCCGCTGATCGGTGCGTACCCGAAGATCTTCCTGCCGGCGATCATCATCATCCCCGGACTGATCGCGGTGGCCACCGTCCACGGACTCGGCGGGAAGAGTATCAGCGCGCAGTACAACACCGCAATCCCGCACCTGATCGGGACGTGGCTTCCCTCGGGGATGCTTGGCCTGGCGGCCTGATGGCGGCGTTCATGGCCGGAGTGGCCGCGAATGTCACCGCGTTCAACACGGTCGTGACCTATGACCTGGTGCAGGCTTACTGGCAAAAGGACAGGGATGACCGGTACTACATCCGGATGGGTCGGCTCGTGACGGTGGGCGGGATTCTGATCTCGATCGCCACCGCCTTCATCGCCAAGGGCTACTCCAACATGATGAATTACATCCAGATCGAGGAGCCACGCGTTCAGCTACAGCGCGCGACCGGGGTGCACTCGGACGAGGACGAGATCAAGGCGACCAAGGCGGCCAACCGCTTCGACATCCGGCGGATCATCGGCGGCGTGTTCCTGCTCTACGGGCTTGTGCTGATGCTCCTGGGGATCTTCGGCTCACACGAAGTCAAGACGAAGGCGGCCGGCATCAACATCGATCTCTGGACGGGCATCGGGATGCTGATCTTCGCCGGTCTGATGATCTTCTGGGCTCTCGCGCGTCCAGTCCAGCCCGAGCCGGCCGAGATCCGGGCCAGGGGTCCGGCCGGCTCCGCCGCGCGCCGGCAACATAGGGCCTACGCGAGCGTGGCGCTGACCGTGACCTCGACGCCACCGAGTGCACGCGAGACCGGGCAGTTCTGGCCGGCGTCGCCGGCGGCCTGGGCGAAGCCGTCCTGATCGAGACCCGGAACGCTACCGGTGACCGTCAGCTCGGACGAGGTGACGGTGGGCGCTCCGTCGCGCTGATCGAGCGTCACCTTGGCGCTGACCTCGAGCCGGTCGGGCGGGCTCCCGGCCTGCGAGAGGCCGTGCGAGAGGGCCATCGAGAAGCACGAGGCGTGGGCGGCGGCGATCAGCTCCTCCGGGCTGGTCTTGCCATCCGAGCGCTCGGTCCGCGAGGCCCAGGTGACGGGCAGCTCGCCGAGCGCGCCACTGTCTGCGGTGAGCACTCCGGTGCCGTGGGCGAGGTCGCCCTCCCAGGTGCAATGTCCGGTCCGCTCAGCAATTGCCATTGGGCTACCTCCGTCTAGTGATGGTCGATCACACGGTCGATCAGGCCGTATTTGACCGCCTCGTCGGCCTTAAAGAAGCGGTCCCGCTCCATGTCATGGTTCACCTGTTCCACGGTCTGGCCCGTGTGGTTCGCATAGATCTCATCGATCCTGGCACGGATGTTGAGGATCTCGCGCGCGTGGATCTCGATGTCGGTCGACTGACCCTCGAACCCCGCCGAGGGCTGGTGGATCAGGATCCGGCTGTTCGGCAGCGAGAATCGCTTGCCCTTCGCGCCCGCGGCGAGGATCAGCGATCCCATCGACATCGCGATGCCGACGCAGATCGTCTGGATCTCGGGCTTGACGAACTGCATCGTGTCGTAGATCGCCAGCCCCGAGTAGATCGATCCACCCGGGCTGTTGACGTACATCGAGATGTCCTTGTCCGGGTCCTGGGATTCCAGGTGCAGGAGCTGGGCGACGATCAGATTCGCGATCTGGTCGTCGATCGGAGTTCCGAGAAAGATGATTCGCTCGTTGAGGAGTCGGCTGTAGATGTCGAACTCGCGCTCGCCGCGCGCGGTTCGCTCGATCACCATCGGGATCAGGGGCATGCCCTGGAGCCTACCCAAGCGCCCGTTCGGGGCGACCCGCGGCTACGGGACGATCACCGCCGACCCCTCGAAGGCCCCGTCGCGCAGGTCGCTGAGCGCTTGCTCGGCGCGCTCGAGCGGGTAGGTGGTGATCGTTGTCCTGACCGGGACCTTGGGCGCGATCTCGAGGAACCGGCGCCCATCCTCGCGGGTCAGGTTGGCCACCGAGCGGATCGAGCGCTCCTCCCACAGATCGTTGTAGGGAAAGGACGGAATGTCGCTCATGTGGATTCCGGCGCATACGACCGTGCCGCCCGGGACGAGGTGCTTGAGCGCCTGGGGCACGAGATCCCCGGCCGAGGCGAAGATGATCGCGGCGTCGAGCGGCTCGGGTGGGGCGCTGTCGCTGCCGCCGGCCCACTTGGCGCCGAGCGTCTTCGCGAAGGTCTGCGTGCGGCGATCGCCGGGGCGCGTGAACGCGTAGACCTCGCGGCCCTGGTAGTCGGCGACCTGGCAGATGATGTGCGCGGCCGAGCCGAAGCCGTAGAGGCCCAGGCGGATCGCGTCGCCGGTGAACCTGAGCGCGCGAAAGCCGATCAGGCCGCCGCAGAGGAGCGGTGCCACCTGCTCGTCGCTGAGGTCGGGCGGAAGGTCGAGGCAGAAGCGTTCGTCGGCCACGGTCAGCTCGGCGTAGCCGCCGTCGATATCGCGGCCGGTGAACCGGGCGGCGACGCACAGGTTCTCGCGGCCGGTCTGGCAGTAGTGACACGTCCCGTCGGTCCAGCCGAGCCAGGGGACGCCGACGCGGCGCCCGTCCTCGGTCGCTCCGACGATCTGATGCCCCAGCACGACGGGCAGCTTGGTGGCATGAATCTCCTCGTCGCGCAGGTGAAGGTCGGTGCGGCACACCCCACACGCCCGGACTCGCAGCAGAAGCTGGCCGTCGGCCGGCGTCGGATCTTCGAGCGTCACCGCCTCGAGCGGGCGGCCGGGCTGCTGCAGGACCATCGCGCGCATCGAGGGAATGATGACGCGGCGGAGGCTCGCTAGCTTTCGCGACGACGATGGTTCCGCTCAACGTCCCCAACGTTCTGACCGTGATCCGGATCCTGCTGGTGCCGGTGCTGATCGTCGCGCTGCTGGAGAAGACCAGCGACGGGGACCTGCTGGCGGCGATCGTGTTCGCGGTGGCGTCGCTGACAGATGCCATCGACGGCTACCTGGCCCGATCGCGCAACTGGGTAACGACGTTCGGCAAGCTGATGGACCCGATCGCGGACAAGCTGCTGATCGTGGCCGCGCTGATCACGCTTGTGTCGTTGAACCGCCTCGACGCCTGGGTCGCAATGGTGATCATCGCGCGGGAGTTCGCCGTGACCGTGCTGCGGGTCGCGGCCGGGACCCAGGAGGGGATCGTGATCTCGGCCAGCCCGCTGGGCAAGATCAAGACCGCGATGCAGGTGGCGATGGTGATGGCGCTGATCGCCGTGCAGGGCAAGCCGCTGTGGCTGTCCCTGCTGACCTACGCGACGGTGGCGGTGACCGTGCTGTCGGGCGCCGACTACTTCTTCGGCTTCCGGCGCTACCTCCAGGCGCGGGAGACGGGCGCGCCCTACAGGTCCCAGCCGAAGTAGACCTCCACCTGGCGGATCCGGTCGCCCTCGAAGGTGAAGACCTCGGTGTTGCGAAAGCGGGTGCCGTCGTTGCGCGCCGCCTCGTAGGTGGCCACGACCTCGTCGCCGCTCTCGATCATGCGGGTGATCTCGTACGAGGCGATGTTGCCGGCGTTCGGCCAGCATCGCTCGAAGTACCGGCGGCGATCGATCCCCGGGTCCGGTGGACTGTAGAACGTGAGCTGGTCGGCCAGGCACCGCTCGATCAGATCGCGGTCGCCTGTCTCGTAGGCGCGGTAGCTGTCGCGGACGACCTGCTGTCGGTCACGCTGCATCATCGTCTACCTCCTGTAATCGGATCTAAGGGGTAGACCGCCGGTACGGCCCGAAGTCATCGGGTGTGGCTAGGGACAGGACGCTAGGGCAGCGCGTCGAGCCAGGCGCGCCGGCTCGTGTGCAGCGGCGTGGGCTCTCCGGTGCTGATCTCGTGCCTGATCTCGCCCAGAGTCCCGAACCGCTCGGCGACGACGTTGTGCTGGTGGATCGTCTCGAGGTTGACCTGGCGCGCTGAGACGAAGGCGCGGTCGTCGAGCGCCGGAAACGCCTCTACCACGCCGCGCACCATCTCGCGCACGCAATCCTCGACGAAGCGCGGGCGCCGGTGCGCCTTCTCGACCACGTGGGCCTCGTCGGCGCGTTTCATCAGCTCGTATATCTCGGACGACATCGACCCCTCTACGATCTCGAGCAGCGTACCTGCGTCGATTTCGTCGTCGCACAGCTCGGTGCAGCCGATGTGAAGCGTGCCCAGGCCTCGCTGGTTGTGCGTGGCCACCGGGACCGCGTAGAAGATCCGGTCGATCGTCTCGGCGTCGAAGCCATCCGCCTCGAGCCGCTCGCGCGCCGCGGCGGCGACGAGCTGCTGGGCGCACGGGCACGCCGTCATTCCCTGCGCCGTGACGCCGATCAGGCGACGGGTTCCGATGTCGGAGCAGATCGCGGAGCCATGCAGCGTGTAGAGCTCCTGCGTGAGGATCTCCGAAACCGGCGCGGGCTTGTGCTCGGGGAAGCGCGCCTCGACGCTCACCTCGGCCCGGCGAGCGCCCTGACGCTCGCGGACGAGCTGCGCGATGCGCTCAGCGAGCGTCTCGACCTTGAACGTGGACTCTTCGAGGACGACGGCGTTGATCGCGTCGTTGACGACCTCCTCGAAGCGCGACATGTGCGCGCCTTTCTGGTCAAGGCCCAGATCGACCACGCACTCGAAGCGCGCCGAGAACAGCTGCTCGGACCCGTTCTGGCGGATCCGAATCACCTTCTCAACGCCGGTCACGCCGACGCGCGAGAGGCTCAGCTGGACCGACGGAGCCTGCGCCTGGACGTCGATTGTTGTGCGCTCCGCTGACATCGCAGTACGTAAGGGTAGACATGCCACCAGCTCGGCGGCGGAGGCACACCTGGACAACCGCACGGATTGTGGTATCAATCCGCCGGTCGCGTTTGGGAGAAGCGAGAGAGGGAGTCCCTAGCCGGGAACTCAAACCGCGTCTGGGAGGAGCTCAGGGGCCGTGAGCGATAAAGCCATTCTTTTAACCGACGATGCTCCGATCGTGGAGCTGGAGGAGCTGCGTCCGCTGATCGCCGAGGGACAGGAACGTGGGTTCCTGACCTTCGATCAGATTGCCGGCTTCCTCGAGGAGATCGAGGTCACGAAGGAGCAGATCCAGGAGCTGCACAGCTATCTGGACGAACAGGGCATCGAGGTCGTCGACGGCGACGGACGCCTGGCGCGTTCCGAAGGCGGCAGCGTGGAAGCGAACGCCGCTCAGGCGGCCGAGCCCCGGCCCGATCAGCGCAAGAAGGTCGAGATCGACCTCACGGTCGAGCCTTCGCTCGACTCACTTCGCCTCTACCTGCGCTCGATCGGCCGCGTGCACCTGCTCACGGCCGAGCAGGAGGTGCAACTGGCGAGGCGCATCGAGCGGGGCGACATGATGGCCAAGCAGCAGATGATCGAGGCCAACCTGCGCCTGGTCGTGTCGATTGCCAAGTCCTACCTGGGGCGCGGACTCACGTTCCTCGACCTGATCCAGGAGGGCTCGATGGGTTTGATCCGCGCGGTCGAGAAGTTCGACTATCGACGCGGCTACAAGTTCTCCACGTACGCGACCTGGTGGATCCGCCAGGCCGTCACGCGCGCGATCGCCGACAAGGGACGCACGATCCGGATCCCGGTCCACATGGTCGAGAAGCTCAACAAGGTCGTGCACGTCGAGCGCCAGCTCGTCCAGCAGCTCGGGCGCGAGCCCACGCCGGAGGAGATCGCCGCCGAGCTCGAGACGACCGTCCGCGAGGTCCGCGACGTGCTGCGGATGGCCCAGCAGCCGATTTCGCTCGAGAAGCCGATCGGCGAGGAGGAGGACTCCGAGCTGGGCGACTTCGTCGAGGACCAGACCGCTGAGTCCCCGTTCGAGCAGGCGTCCGAGCACCTGCGCCGCGAGAACCTCCGCCGGGCGCTCGCCGCCCTGCCCGAGCGCGAGCGCGAGGTGATCGAGATGCGCTTCGGGCTCACGGGCGAGCGGCCGTACACGCTCGAGGAGGTCGGTCGCGCGTTCAACGTCACGCGCGAGCGCATCCGCCAGATCGAGAACCACACGCTGAAGAAGCTCGAGGCGCTGCCCGAGGCGCAGCGGCTGCGGGACGCTTCGTAGGGCCCAAATCGTCACGTTTGGGTATAGCGCGGCTACGACCTCGCGGCGGAGTTCGGGAACGGCCTGCTGCGCGTGCATCGACCCTTCGCGGTGCGATCGTGTGTTCGTCCGTGGCGGCGCTGGTTCATCCCGGCCTCGGCCCCGGGTGGAGGTTCGGGACTCAGTCTCGGAGGTCCGAAATGCGCGGAGTTCGAGATCGAGCGGAGCCATCTGATCGCGGGTTGCTCAGCGCCCTCACCACCCCTCCGACGCTAGACTCAGACCGCCCCGGCGGGGTTCCCGAGCGGTCAAAGGGACAGCGCTGTAAACGCTGCGGCTCAGCCTTCGCAGGTTCGAATCCTGCCCCCGCCATTTCACCGCTCCCGGCCCCACGGTGATCCACCGGAAGCCCACCTTTTATCCTCGGCCGTCGATGTCTGCCGACGAGCCCCAGCCCACGACCGAGGAGATCGAACTGGCGGCGCGGGAGGAGGCCGACCGCATCTCCCGGCTGCGCCGCACCGCGCACCGGATCGATACGAGTCCCTCGCTGCTGGCTGCCGCGCGTCGGGTTCGGCAGCGGCTGCCCGGAGACGACCGCTTCGGCGATCCGCTTTCGACCGCCGGCAAGACGCCGGTTGAGGTGGTGGCTCGTTCGGTTTCGGCGCTCAGGCCCGAGCGCGAGAGCCTGGTTCAGGAGCTGGGGCTGGCCGGCCTCCAGCTGTGGCAGTCGCTGTCGGAGGCGACGGGCCGGGGCCGCGGCGACATCGAGATCGCGCTGCTGTTCACCGATCTCGTCGGCTTCTCCTCGTGGGCGCTCGAGGCCGGCGACAGCGCGACGCTCGAACTGCTCCGCGAGGTCGGGACCCGCGCCGAGGCGTCGGTGGTCAATCGCCAGGGCCGGATCGTCAAGCGCCTCGGCGACGGCCTGATGGTCACCTTTGTCGACGTGCAGCCTGCGGTCGACGCCGCGCTCGATGCGCAGGAGGCGCTGCGCGCGGTGGAGGTCGACGGCTACCGCCCGCGGATGCGGGCTGGGGTGCATTGGGGCCGTCCGCGCAAGCTCGGTGGGGACTACCTGGGTGTCGACGTGAACATCGCGGCGAGGGTGGTGGACGCCGCCAAGGCCGACCAGGTGCTGGTCTCCGACACGGCCCTGGCCCGCCTCGACCTCAGCGGGCTTGCGATCGGCCGGCGCAAGCGCCTGCGCTCCGAGGGCACCCCCCGTGACATGCACATATCGAGCGTTTCGAGGGCCTGAAGACCGTTTCAAATCGACGCGGCGCGGGAAGTTCCTGCGGCTGCATGTTTCCGTGCAAGGCATCGGTGGCGAGACGGCGCCACCGCCCTCCGTGTTACGGTGACGCCGCCCCGAGAACACTGATGGAGCAGGGTCAAGCGGTCTTTGGGGTGTCGCTCGGCTCGGGCTCCGTTTCGCCATGCCAAGAATCAGAAGGCCACTGACTCCAGCCCTTATTGCCGTCCTCGCAGCCCTGATCGGGTGTGCCGGAATCGCGCTCGTGGTGTCTCGCTCCGGCGTCGCCCGGGCCGCGAGCACGTCGCAACTACAGCAGCAGATCAGCAGCGGTCAGAGCCGAATCAACAGCCTGGCCGGTACGGTCAGCGCGGCATCGGGCAAGCTGTCTCAGCTCAGAGGCAACATCGCCGGCCTCGAGGCGCGGATCTCGCGCATCCAGAGCGACCTGGACGCCAAGCGTGCCGAGCTGATCAAGCTGCGCAGCGAGTTGGTGGCGGCCAAGGCGCGTCTGGCGCGGCTGGAGGCGTTCGAGGCCCGAGCCGAGAGCGTGCTCTCGAAGCAACTCGTCAACAGCTACGAGTCCGACCGACCGGACATCGTGTCCGTGGTCCTCGAGTCGACGGGTTTCCAGGACCTGCTCGAGCGACTCCAGTTCGCGGCCAGGATCCAGAAGCAGGACGTCCAGGTCGTCACCGCGGTCAAGGCGGCCCGCCGGGCTGTGACGGCTCAGGCCACGCGGCTGGGGGCGCTCGAAGCTCGCCAGCAGGCCCTGACCGTGCAGGTCCTCCAGCAGCGCAACGGCCTCGACGGTGCCCGTGTCTCGCTCCTGCAGCAGGAGATCTCGCAGTCGAACTTCCGCTCGGCCAAGGCCAGTCAGCTTGCGAACGCGCGCGGCCAGGTGGCGGGCCTCCAGCACCAGCTGGCGCAGATCCAGGCCGCCCAGGCGGCGGCCGCCGCGCGGGCGAGCTCCCCGAGCCCATCGAGCTCTGGGTCGAGCGCGTCCTCGCCCCCGGCGTCGAGCTCGGCCCCGGCCTCGGGCAGCGGCTTCGTGTTCCCGCTGCCGAAGAGCGCCGTGTCGCCCCCGGGTACGTGGAGCCTGGATCAGGGCGTCGACATGTCGGCTCCCGGCAACACGCCGGAGTACGCGGTGTGCAGCGGCACGATCGTCCTGCACGGCATCGGCGGGTTCGGACCGTGGGCCCCCGTGCTCCACTGCGACAGCTCCCTGGACGGTTACGATTACGTCTACTACGGTCACGCCGGTCCGGCGAACCAGCTCCCCGTCGGCACCCACGTGGGCGCGGGCCAGGTCATGAGCTCGGTCGGCCCGGGAATCGTTGGGATCTCGACCGGTCCGCACATCGAGATCGGCTTTGCCGACTCCTCAGGGTCGCCCGTCGGCGGTGGCAGTGCGTCGACGATGATGTCGCTGCTGCAGTCCTCCTACTAGTGGGGCACCCTCAACCGGCCCCAAGCGGCACCGCTCAGCCAACCCGCCAGCCGCTACGCTCCGTGCTGCGCCCTCTTAGCTCAGCTGGTAGAGCACTTCCATGGTAAGGAAGGGGTCGTCGGTTCGAGTCCGACAGAGGGCTCTCGAAAATCCCCGGTACACAGCGGGGTTTTTTCGTCTCGATGGGCGCGTGATTGACAAGCGTGTCCCCGATATGTCCCCCCCTTTTCGCGGCTTGCACGGGCGTCGAGGTCTTGAGCCGAATGCATCCAGCCGTTGGGTGCAGTCGACTCAACCTCTAAGGGAAGACGCTCTCGAGCGGGACGCCGATGATCTGGAGACGTCGGGCGAGGCCGCCCAGCGCGAACGCGCGTAGGTCGTCCTCGGAGGCGCCCAGAAGCGAGGCGGTGTCATCCTCGCCGGGCAGCTTGAGCGATTCGGCGACGTGCGGGAGGAGTTGGCGCAGCACGGCGCGGACGCTGTCCGCCTGCTCCGGATGCTCGTGAATCGTGTCGCGCAGAAACCGGACTCCGTAGCCGATGTGCCGTGTTTCGTCGTGGTGGATCAGGCTGTAGCCCTCGACGAACCCGGGAAGGAGCGCGTGCTGGTTGAGGTAGTCGGTGATGAACTTGAACGAGGTGAGCCCGAGCGTGGCCTCGATGATCTGGTGGTAGAGGGTGATGAAGCGGACCTTGGCGCTCAGGTCGCTTGGATCTGCGAGGAGCTGCTTGTGTGCCTCGACGAGCGCGGTGTCGAAGATTTGGCGGAAGGCGTCCGATACCTGGGCGCGGGCGCGCTCGACGTGGGCGGCGATCGGCGCGGGTGAGGCGATGACCTCGTCCTGGTAGCGCCCGTAGAACTGCATGTGCCGCGCCTCGTCGACCTGCTGGGTGGCCAGGAACGTGACCTCCTCCTCGCTTGAGCCGGCGGCGACGAGGCCGCTGAACTTGGTGGTGATCCGCTCCTCGGCCACCATCAGCGAGGCCAGCACGAAGTAGATGAGCCCTCGTTGGTCACCGCCTAGCCCTTGCCACTGGGCTTGGTCGGCGGTCAGCTCGACGGCGTACGGGGACCACTGAGAGTCCTCCCAGCGTCGGTAGAGCGTCTCCGGGTCGTTGAGCTGAAGCTCTGCGGTCATCGTCTAGGCCGGCTTGCGGGCCCGGATGATCGCGGCGGCGGCATGCGCGTGAACGGGGTGGGTCTCGCGAATCTCGACATCCTGCAGACCTGCAATCGTCAGCGCGTCTCGGAACTCATCCGCGGTCAGGGCGCCGGCGATGCATCCCGTCCATGCGGCCATGTCCGCGCGGGTTTGCTCGTCCATATCGGGGTCGGCAATCACGTCCGAGACGGCGAACCGCCCTCCCGGACGCAGCACCCGCGCGGTCTCACGCAAGACTTTGGGCTTGTCGCCTGACAAGTTGATCACGCAGTTGGAGATCACGACGTCGACGCTGTTGTCGGCGAGCGGTAGCTCCTCGAGGTAGCCCTTGACGAATTCGACGTTCTCCACGCCGGCCTCGGCGGCGTTCGCGCGCGCCAACGCGAGCATCTCGTCGGTCATGTCGAGCCCGATCGCCTTCCCGGTGGGCCCGACGCGGCGAGCGCTGATCAGTACGTCGGCGCCGGCGCCCGAGCCGAGGTCGAGCACCGTTTCGCCCTCGTGCAGATCTGCCACTGCTGTCGGGACGCCGCACCCGAGCGAAGCTCCGATCGCCGCTGCGGTGCCACCGTCAGTCTGTTCGTCGTCGTAGAGGCGCGAGCCGAAAACCTGGGAGCCGTGCTCGTCTGTGACGGAAATGTTCGGACCGCAGCCGCATCCGCCCGCCGTTTTGGCGGCGGCGGCGTAGCGCGCGCGCACGATCTCACGAACGTCATCCTGCTCAGGCTCGGCCGTGCCGGCCGCGCAGCCGCAGCCTTCGTCGTGACCGCAGCACGCGGGTTTGTCTTCGGGCCCGCAGCAGCTCGCCTGAGCTTCGGGGGTGCAGCAGGTGGCATCTAGCTCAGCCATGAGGAGAGTTCCTTCAGCGCTTCGGGGATCACGTAGTAGTACGCCCATAGTCCCTCGCGTTCTGAGCCGACGAGGCCGGCTTGGCGGAGGACCTTGAGGTGATGGGAGACGGTGGGCTGTGACAGGTCGAACAGCGGTACCAGTTCGCACACGCACACCTTGCCGGCGTGCCTGCGCAGCACATCGACGAGCTGAAGGCGGACGGGGTCGCCGAGCGCCTTCGCGACGCGTGCCATCCGCAGCGCTTCGTCGCGCTCCACGTCGGGGTAGACGACCGGCTCGCAGCACGGCTCGCCCGGCGGGCGCTTGGTCTTCGGGGTCAGTTCCAGATCGGTCGCCATCTATGTACGTATACCGATTGAACTGATGACTGTCAATCTATAGACTGCCGCGGGTTGTCCAAGAAGACACAGAAGAGATCGCTGATCGGTAGCGCGCTCGAGGATGCGGCCTTACGCGCCCGCTCGTCGATGCCGCACGCGAGGAGGTGTCCGCGATGAGGTACGTGCTGTTCGTCTGCACCCACAACGCCGGGCGCTCGCAGATGGCCCAGGCGCTGTTCGAGCGCTACGCACCCGCCGACGTTCGCGGCGAGTCGGCCGGCTCCGACCCGGCTCGGCAGGTGTGGCCTACGGTGGTGCAGGTCATGCGTGAGCTAGACATCGACCTCTCGGGCAACAAGCCCAAGCGGCTGTCGGTCGAGATGCAGCTACACGCGGACTGGGCGGTGACGATGGGCTGCGGCGATGTCTGCCCCTACGTGCCGACGACCGTCGATGACTGGGACATCCCCGACCCCGCCGGCAGAACGATCGACGAGGTGCGCGAGATCCGCGACCTGATCGACGAACACGTCCACGAGCTTGTGCACGACACGATCCACGCGATCCGCCTCGACGCAACATCCCATCGCTGGCGACTCGCGAAGCTGCTCCCAGCGCTGATCGAAGAGTTCGGCGACGAGCGACCGGCCGAACTGATCCGAAGCTGCGCGGACCGGGTGCTCGACCAGTACGACGACGTCCCGATCCGCAGCCACATCCTGAGCCTTGCCCACAAGCAAACGCGCGAGTGCCTCCGCGAAGAGCACTGCGCGCTCCTGTGACCTTCACACTGACCGATGAGCACGCCCCCGCCGCTTCCCCGCCGGCTGCTTGCCGAGCTGCTCGGATCCGCGTTCCTCGCCGCGCTGGTGATCGGCTCCGGAATCGCAGCCCAGCAACTCTCGCCCGGTAACACCGGCCTGCAACTGTTCGAGAACGCCGCCGCGACCGCCGCCGGGATGTTCGCGATCATCCTCATGTTCGGCCCGTCTCGGGCGGGCACTTCAACCCCGTCGTGTCGTTCGTCGACGCGCACTTCGGCGGGATCAGCCGGCGTGACGCGCTCGCCTACCTGCCCGCCCAAGTCGCCGGCTGCACGCTCGGCGCGATCCTCGCCAACCTCATGTTCTCGCTGAGCGCGATCAGCATCTCCACCCACGACCGAGCCAGCCCTGCGCACTTCCTCTCCGAGATCATCGCCACCCTCGGCCTACTGCTCGTCATCTTCTCGCTCGCCAGGACCAGACGAACCACCACCATCCCGGCGGCCGTCGGCGCCTACATCGGTGCGGCGTACTTCTTCACCAGCTCCGCCAGCTTCGCCAACCCGGCCATCACGGTCGGCCGCATGTTTTCCAACACATTCGCAGGGATCGCGCCGGCCTCCGTCCCCTCCTTCATCCTCGCGCAGGCGATCGGAGGAGTCGCCGCAATAGTTCTCGTCCGCGCCCTCTATCCAGGCGTCACTCCCGCCGACGCCGCGGCCATTCTCATGCCACACGAGCGCGATGGACGGTCTGACAACATCATCGTTGCCGGTTCTCCGGAGCGCGACACGGCCCAGCCATGAGCACCGTCCTCTTCGTCTGCCGCCAGAACGCAGGACGCTCCCAAATGAGCCAGGCCCTGTTGGAGAGAGCCGCTACCGGCCGACACCACGCCCTGTCCGCAGGAACCACTCCGGCGGAGCACGTCCACCCGGAAGTTATCGAGGTCATGAACGAAATCGGCATCGACCTCAGCAACCGCACCCCGCAGCTGCTGACCCGCGAGCTGGCAGAACAAGCAGATCTCGTGATCACCATGGGGTGCGGCGACGAATGCCCCTACATCCCCGGCAAGAAGTACATCGACTGGGACCTAGAAGACCCCGCCGGTCAGTCGATCACCAAGGTCCGCGAGATCCGTGATGACATCTCGCATCGCGTGGAGTCGCTTGTGGCAGAACTCGACGGCCGACCTCTCTGAGGACTACTCTCAGGCGGGGGCGCCAGACAAATCCGACGAGGAGGGTGGAGATGTCAGAGGCTCTTCAGTGGAGTGCCGCCGTGGTGGTGCTACTCGCCTACGCCGTTTCACTCAGGGGCGTCTGGCAGGTCTCCTCCTACCGATACCTCGCGTTCAACCTGATCGGAGGAGCAGGACTATCTGTTGCGGCCGCGATCAGCCACCAATGGGGATTCGTGCTCCTTGAAGGGGTATGGGCTGCGGTGGCCGGCTGGAGCATCGTGAACCGCCTACGGGGACGGGAAGTCCGAGTTCCCACCGCCTGGGCGCGGGTCCGTGCGCCGAGCTCCGTCGGAGGCAGTTGATGCGAATCACGTCATCGGTATGGGCTGCCGAAACGGTGCAGCATGCCCTCGTGCACCGCCAGCATCACTGCTATGAACAGAATGAGCAGAATAACGCTCATCTTTGGCTCCTCATCGCACCGAACGGTGCGATCGTTGTGGGTCGCTTCGTGTTCGATCGTCCGTGAACTCTGGACGGTCAACACTTTGAGGCTTACTCGTTCGACCGGGATCAAACAACCGTGCAACGCCACAGAAAGCGCCGGAACTCTACGGCTTCTTGACGTCCGCCGATCTCCGCGAGCCCTGGTGGTGAAGGGTCTCCTCGGGGATCGCAGCCGCGGCCAACGTCTGGCGAGCAGAATCGCTGTCGACGCGCTCGCCGACCTGAGCGAGGACTGAGAGAGCGACTCTCATTGCGCCGGGATCGCGGTCGTGGCTGAGGTGACCCCTCCGGGTACGGTGCGATCCTCGACACTGTCGTGCGTGCACGCATTCCTCTCCCAGCCCGGCCCGGTCGCGGTCGCTCACCGAGGGGGCGCCGGCGAGGCGCCCGAGAATACGCTTGAGGCGTTTGAGATCGCGATCACGCTCGGGTATACGTACATCGAGACCGATGCCCATCTCACCCGAGACGGCGTGCTGGTCGCCTTTCATGACGAGCGGCTCGACAGGGTCACGGACCGCAGGGGCGCGATCGCTGAGCTCGGGATCGCCGAGGTGGAGGCGGCGGACGCTGGTTATCGGTTCTCCCCTGACGGGGGTGGCAGCTTCCCGTTTCGTGGTCGCGGCATCCGTGTGCCGCGGCTTGAGGAGACTCTCGTGCGATGGCCGGCCGTCCGGGTCAACATCGATCCCAAGTCCGACACGTGCGTCGGGCCGCTCGCGGCTCTGCTCGATCGCCTCGGCGCCTGGGAGCGGGTCTGCGTTGGATCGTTCTCGGACCGCCGTCTGCGACGGATACGCGAGCGCGGGCGTGGACGGGCGTGCACATCGATGGGGCCTCGCGCGGTTGCGCTAGCGCGCCTCGTCTCGACGTCTGGCGCGATGCCACGTCTGGGTGCCGACTGCATCCAAGTGCCACTCCGGCGGGGACCGGTACCGATCGTCACCAAACGATTCGTGGAGGCCGCCCACCGGGCACGCCTGGCGGTGCACGTCTGGACGATCAACGACGTGGCTACGATCAACGAGCTTCTCGACCTCGGCGTGGACGGCGTGATGAGCGACCGCATCCGGCTGCTGCGAGAAGTGTTCGCGCGGCGCGGCCTCCCTCTCGGCGGATAGGTGTTGGCTGCCGATGAAAGTACGTGCCGTCTGGGCGATGATGCGGGTCGCATGAGCAGCGTCTCGGAGTCCTCCGCGGTCGGTCGCGCGCTCGATCTGTTCCGGCCGGAGCGCCGGCCGGCTCGTCCGGAGATGGGTGGTGGCTACCTCGATCTGCTTGGTGATGGGGACCCGACCGGCTCGCATCCGGGCCAGCGGTTGATGGTGAGCCGTGCGCTGCCGCTGATCTACGAGCGGTTGTGGCGCCCGCTGGGCGGACGGTTGCTGATGGGGGCGATGGGGCCTGGTATGCGCGGCGAGCATCGGATTGCGCTGGAGATGCTTTCGCTGTCGGGCGGCGAGCAGGTGTTGGATGTGGCCTGCGGGACGGGCAGCTTCACGCGTCGTTTCGCGCGCGCCGCGGGCGATGGCATGGTGGTCGCTTTGGATGCGTCGAGGACGATGCTGGCGCGCGCGGTGCGGGAGACCGACACCGACGATGTCGTCTACGTGCGGGGGGACGCCTGTGCGTTGCCGTTCCGTGATGGCAGCTTCGATGCGGTCTGTTGCTTTGCTGCGCTTTATCTGATCGAGCGTCCGATGGGAGCCGTGGATGAGATCGTGCGGGTGCTTGCGCCGGGCGGCCGGGTCGCGTTGCTCTCGAGCTGCAATCGTGGTCCCGTGCCCGCGGCTATTACAAGTCCGTTGGTGAAGGGTCTCAGCGGCGTGCGTGTGTTCGGCCGCGAGGAGCTGACACGCGCACTGACGGCCCGCGGTCTCGTCGACGTCCAGCAGCGCGTGTCGGGCCTGGCGCAGTTCGTGGGCGCGCGCAAGCCAGCGACTTGACGCTCGGGGCTATCCCCGGAACCCGCGTGACCCGCCTTCGTGAGACCAGCTCACGCAATGCGCGACATGCAGCAGCGCGGCTGTCGATCGAGTTGAGAGGATCGCCGCAGTGCTCGGCAATCATGCCGCGTGATGAGTGATTCCGGGCAGCTCGTCGTGATCGAGCGTCGCGGCGAGGTCGCGGTGCTGACGCTCAACCGGCCCGAAGAGCGCAATGCTCTGTCGCTGGGGTTGCGTGATCGGCTGGCGGACGCTGTCCAGGAGTGTGGCGGTGAGGACACCGGCGCGATGGTTCTGACGCTGGCGGGTTCGCACTCGCGTTGCTGTGCGATCTGCGCGTCGCGGCGGCATCCGCTCAGATGGGGTTCCCGGAGCTGGGCCGGTTCATACCGCCGAGCTACGCGGCGGCGCGTGCCGCACTACCTCCGGCGCTTGCGCGCGAGCTCTGCATGACCGGCCGTGTGATCGACGCGCAGGAGGCGCTTGCGCGAGGAGTCGTGTCGAGCGTCGGAGCGCTCGAGGACGCGCTTGCGCTCGCAACGAGCATCGCGGCTGCGCCGCGACCGGCAACCCGCGAGGTCAAGCGCCGCGTGCTGCTCGAGGCGCAGACCACCTGGATCCCGCTCCTTGAAGACGAGGCGCGGGCGCTGCGCGCAGCCCTGCTCTAGCCAGCAGGGACCCTAGTGAGGCAGGATCGGCGTTCGGATTGCGATTGCGTTCGCCTCGTCTGCCCGCCGACGGCGAAAGTGCTCGAGAATGAGCACACTGACCATCGCCGCGTACAGACACCACAGCGACGTCAGCTCGTCGACCCGCACCAACGCGGTGGCGATCACCCCGACGAGGCTGACCGCCCCGAACCAGCGCAGGTATCGACGGCTGGAGATCAGTGCCGGCCCACACGTCACGAGCACGTAGAGGAGCGCCACCGCGACATCGTTCGGAGTGTGCGTTGTGTAGTTGATGCAGTGAGCTGCTTCCTGCGCGCCGATGGGATATGCGGTGACCTGCCACAGCAGGTAGACCCCGAGAAGCAGGCCGAGGCACGCAATCGGCGAGAGCCAGCGCCGGCGGTGACGGTCGGGTTCGAGCAACAGGAACCCGACCGGAACGATCGCCGGAAGAACCGCGTGCGCGTACACGATGTACGCCTCCGTCGCGACGTTGCCCAATCCCCTTGAGACCTGGCTCCGGAGCCCAAGCCAGACGAAACCCTCGATCAACTGGTGGATGCCGAACAGCAGCGGCAGTGCGCCGACGATCAACTCGCGCGGCGAGCGGACCCGGCGCAGCGTCTCGACCCCGATGCCAGCAACGACAGCACCTGCCGTGAAGTCGGCCTCCGGGGAAAAACACATGGGCACCTGACCCTAACGTGACGACGCGTGCTCCAGGGCGCGCCCTGCGTTCGTGTCGCACAGGCACCTTGCTCCGGCGCCGGCAGGTGCGTGGCACTCGCGCGCGCCAACTTGGCACTTGATATGGTGCCAGAATGGTGTCATACTGGCCCCATGGAACTTGAACCACACGTTGATCGCCTCCGCGAGCAGCTCGCGATCGCCGCCGAGGCCGGGGGCGACGAGGCCCGCGCTCTCGCGCAGCGGCTCGCCGCCCCACTCGACGCCGCGATCCGGCTGATGCTGCTCGACGCGCTCGAGATCGCGACCGCCGAGATCACCCGGGAGCTGGCGCCCGGCTCCGTTGAGCTGCGGCTTCGTGGGGGCGATCCCGAGTTTGTCGTCACGCCCGCGCCGGCGGATCGGACGGGCGCGGCGGGCAGCTCGGACCCGAGTGAGGAGTTCGCTGCCCGCGGCTCGGCAGCGGTCACGGCCGGGTCAGGCGAAGGCGCCGTGGCGAGGATCAATCTGCGCCTGCCCGAGCAGCTGAAGACCCGGGTCGAGGAGGCGGCGGACCGCGAGGGCCTGTCGATCAACACTTGGCTGGTCCGCGCCGCGGCCACCGCCGTCGACCGCGCCGAGGGCGGCGCGCGAGGCGAGCGAGGGACGCCGCGCGGCGGTCAGCAGTACACGGGATGGGGACGGTGAAGATGCCCACATTTCAGACACCAGAGCCGATCGTGCTCGACCTCGAGCTGACGGTCGCGGATGTAACGATCGAGGCCGGCGAGCGATCCGACACGGTCGTCCAGGTCCGCCCCAGCGAAAGCGGCCGGCGGCTCGACATCACCGCCGCCGAGCAGACCCGCGTCGAGTACTCGGCGGGCCGGCTGCTCATCAAGACCGGACGGCGCTGGCGGGCATACAGCCCGTTCAGCGACGGAGGCGCCGTCGAGATCCAGATCGGCCTCCCCGCGGGCTCGCGCGTGAACGGCGAAACGGCATTGGGCGGATTCCGGTGCACGGGGCGGCTCGGCGACTGCCGGCTGAAGACCTCGATGGGCGACATTCATGTCGAGGAGGCCGGCGCGGCCGCGCTCACGACCGGCGCCGGCGGCGTCGTACTCGGCAAGGCGACCGGCGATGCAGAACTGAACACAAGCTCCGGCGAGCTTCGCGCCGGCGCGATCGGCGGCCACGCCGTGATCAAGAACTCCAACGGCGTTATCCGCCTCGGCGACGTCGCCGGCGCGGTGCGGGTCAACGCGGCCAACGGCGACATCGCGATCGATCACGCGCGGGCCTCGGTAGTCACGAAGACGGCCAACGGCGCGATCCGCCTCGGGGCGGTGCGGCACGGCTCGGTCGTGGCGGAGACCGGCATGGGCGCGGTCGAGATCGGGATCGCCGATGGCAGTGCCGCCTGGCTTGATCTGAACACCCGCTTTGGCCACCTCCACAACACGCTGGAGGCTGGGGGACCCCCGGGACCAAACGACGACAGAGTCGAGGTGCGCGCCCGTAGCGCGATGGGAGACATCACGGTCCATCGCAGCTACCCGCTCGCGGACGACGGCTCCGTCACCTGAGAACAGAACGGAGACAGACATGAGCAAATACCCAGCGATCGAGATCCGGGACCTCGGCAAGCGTTACGGCGACGTTGTCGCACTCGACAGTCTCGATCTACAGATCCGCGAAGGCACCGTGTTCGGGCTGCTCGGACCCAACGGAGCGGGCAAGACCACGCTCGTCAGGATCCTCGCGACGCTGCTCGAGCCGACCCAGGGCCAGGCCCGGGTGCTCGGCTACGACGTCCTCCGCGAGCCGCTGGCGGTGCGTAGGAGGATCGGACTCGCGGGCCAGTTCGCCGCCGTCGACGAGGAGCTCACCGGTCGCGAGAACCTGGAGATGATCGGCCGTCTTTACCGGCTGCCGGGCGCCGAGGCGCGCCGGCGGGCGAGTGAGCTGCTCGACCGCTTCGATCTCGTGGGCGCGGGCGATCGTCGCGTCGCGACGTACTCGGGAGGAATGCGGCGACGGCTTGACCTCGCCGCCGGACTGATCGGTCGCCCGCCGGTGGTGCTGCTCGACGAGCCGACGACCGGCCTTGACCCTCGCTCGCGCCAGGAGCTGTGGACGATCGTCGAAGAGCTGCGGCGAGACGGCACGACCGTGCTGCTGACGACGCAGTACCTGGAGGAGGCCGACCGGTTCGCGCAGGAGATCGCCGTCGTGGATCACGGACAGATAGCCGCGCAGGGGACCCCCGAGCAGGTCAAGGCCACGATCGGCGGCAACCTGCTCAGCGTCCGGATCGCCGAGCCCGGCGACGTCGGCCGCGCGGCCGCGGCGCTGAACGATCTGGCCGCCGGCGAGCAGCCTCGGGTCGACGCCGTGCAGGGAACGATCCGCCTCGCGGTCGCCGACCCCGACAGCTCGGCTGAGGCGATCCGCCGCCTGGACTCCAGCGGAGTGATTCTCGCCAGCGTCGAGTTGCAGCGGCCGAGCCTCGACGACGTCTTCATGACCCTGACCGGACATCCGGCAGAGGACCGGGTCAACGACCAAGACCATGAACTGGAGGCAGCATGAGCGCCCTCACCCATCCAATCACCGAACGCGGGCGGCTGACGCTGGCCGAGACGATCGCCGACAGCTGCGTGATGGCGCAGCGGCAAATGCGCAAGGTGCTGCGCCGCCCGATGTACGTCGTGTACCTGTTCGTGCAGCCGATCATGTTCGTGCTGCTGTTCAGGTACGTGTTCGGCGGCGCGATCAGGACCGGCAGCGTCTCCTACGTCGACTACCTGATGCCCGGCATCATCGTGATGACGGCCGTGTTCGGGGCGCTGACGACGGGCCTCGGCCTGACCGAGGACATGAAGGCCGGCGTAGTCGATCGGTTCCGGTCGCTGCCGATCGCCCGGCCCGCGGTGCTGATCGGCCGCACCGCCGCCGATCTCGTGGCCAACGCGATCACGATGGTCGTGATGCTCGCGATCGGCCTGGCCGTCGGCTTCCGGCCGAGCCAGCCGGTCGAGGAGGTGGTGCTCGGGTTCGCGCTCGTGCTGGCGTTCGCGTACGTGTTCTCGTGGATCAGCGCGTACATCGGCGTCCTGGTACGCGATCCGGAGACAGCGCAATCGGTCGGGTTCATCTGGGTGATCCCACTCGTGTTCGCGTCGTCGGCGTTCGTCCCGACATCCTCCATGCCCGGCGTCCTGCACACGTTCGCCGATGTCAACCCGGTGAGCCTGACCGTCAACGCCGCCCGAGCGCTGATGATCGGCCACGGCCACGCGCTGACGCCGGCGCTCGGGGCGCTGGCGTGGCTGGTCGGGCTGCTGATCGTGTTCGTGCCGCTGGCGACGCGTGCGTTCCGGCGGGCCTGACGCACATTGGGGTGGTGCCGGCCTCGGTCGGCCGGCACCACCAAACCGCTCCACCGCCGGGCGCGCGAGCGTCGCGCGGTGAACGTGCGTGCTGCCGAGGTGCTCTGGCGTCGGACTTTCAGGTCAAAGCGCAATGTGCGTCTGTTGACTGAGGGTCCGCTCTATCGGGACGAGCTCGCGCTGCCGCTCTGGAGCCCCGTCGTCGAGTGGCGGGCGGCGTGCGCGCCGGTGCCGCTGCCGCTACCGAACGAGTAGCCGGCCGCGCAGTGGGCACCGGACGGGCACCTCGGCGCCGGTAGCGCCGGCGTCGACGGGAACGTCACGATGCTGGTCCCGGAAGCCGTCGTGACCTCCGCGTTCGTCGCCGCGACGGTGCCCGGCCACCACGCCAGGTACCAACCGTTGGCGACTGTCGCCTGCACGGAGCTGCCGTCGTCGCGCTTGATCGAGACCGCTGTGACGCCCGCTCCGGTCCGGCCGTCGACGAGCGTCAACGCGTTGCCCGCGGAGTCCCGCGTGCCACCGCCGTCGAGCTCGATCTGACCCGCCGCAGTGCTGACAGGCACCGCGGACGTGGAGCTCGATGACATCGAGACCCCATTGCCGCTGAGGCACACGTCGCTGGTAGTCGAATCGGCGTAGATCGAGGCCGTGTACGGACCGCGCGAGTCGGTCAGAACCGGGCTCCCGAGATCCTGCCCGCAGGCGCGGGCGGCCTGGGCGAGTTGGCCTGGCGCCGGGCTCGTCGGCGTCGCCTGCCACCCGGCGAACGCCGGTGAGGCGCCCGAGCTGAGCGCGAACACCGCGGTCAGCGCGGCCGCGGCGCCCCCGACGCCAACGGCACTGACCGCGGACACGACCCCGAATCGGTGCCGGCGAGGACGGTAGTCGATCGCGCTCAGACGGGCGATCGAGTTTGGATCGAGCTGCGCGGCGCGCTGTGAGAGGGCTTCGCGCAGGCTCTGTTCGAGTTGATCGGGCATTGCCTTCAGAGCTCCCGTGTTGGGTTGGGGATCGGTGCGAGCACCTCGCGCAGCCGCGCGAGTCCGCGCGAGGCGTTGCTCTTGACGGTCCCCGGCGAGCATCCGAGGACCTGGGCCGTCTGGGCCTCGGTCAAGTCGTTGAAGTAGCGCAGGACGAGCACGGCCCGTTGACGTGGCGTCAGGCGCGCCAGCGCGTCGAGCAGCTCGGCACGCGTCTCGAACCCGACGAGCAGATCCCGAGCCGGTTCGTCGGTGGCCGCAGGCGCCCCACCGAGCTCGCCGCGGCGCTGGGCGCGGCCGCCGGCAGCGTCGAGCGCCAGGTTGACGAGGATCCGCCGGGCGTACGCGCGCGGCTGCGTCATCCCTCGCACGCGCGGCCACCGCCGGGCGACCCTGAACAGGCACTCCTGCACGAGATCCTCCGCGTCTCCGGCATCCCAAGTAATCAGGTAGGCCGTCGTCAGCAGTTGCTCAAGCTTGCCGGCGACGAACTCATCGAAATCGTCCATCACCCCTTATAACCCCTGGTGGGCCATGGACGGTTCCCGACTTCAGAGAATTCCGTGCTCCGGAGCAGCCGGACGAAGGTCGCGGCATGACGGCGGGCGCGTCGGCGACGGAGCAGCCACGCCGGAGCGTCGTGATCGTCTGACCCCACCTGTCCGGGAGCAGCGACGAGAGATGGCGTTTCGCCCGGGCGAAACTCTGATGGAATTATGGTCATGAGTGGGTACGCCATGCCATCGGAGGCGGAGGGACTCCCGGTACCCGGACCGGAGCTGATTGCCCGGGTGGCGAAGGGGCCAGACGTCTCTGCGTTTTTCTGGTCTGGGCGCGAGTCCGTTCGGGAGCTGCGGCGAACGCTCGCGCTGGCTGAACGGTCGCTGGAGTCGTTTGAGTCGATCTTGGATTTCGGGTGCGGTTGTGGGCGAATGCTCCTCTGGATGAATGAGGTCGGACAAGGCCGGGCGCTTCACGGGACCGATATCGATTCTGAGGCCGTGGCGTGGTGTGATGAGCACATCCCCTGGGCACGGGTGGTCGTCAACGAAGCAGAGCCACCTTTGCCCTACCCCGATCAGACGTTTGATCTCGTCTTCAATCACAGCGTGTTCACCCACATCGATGAGCGCCGCCAGGATCTATGGCTGACCGAGTTGCAACGCGTTACTCGCGTTGGTGCGCTCGTCGTGTTGAGCGTGCACGGCGAGGCCGCGCTGCCTGCGGATGCCTGGGAGTTGCGGAGTCGCCTGGAGCGCGAAGGAATCGCGTTCATCGATCACAGTCAGCCAGAAGGGTTTCCGCTACCGGACTGGTATCAGACCACCTGCCATGCTCCTTGGTACGTGTTCGAGCACTGGGGGCGATGGTTTGAGATCCGGGGGTATCTGCCAGGCGCTGTTCTCGGCGCCCAAGACCATGTACTGCTCGAGCGCGTCGATGCCGCGAACCTACGTGATCCTCTGCGGGCCCGCCCGTCGATTGCCCGTGACGGTGTGGCCGACCGCCGCGTGGCGCAAGCGCTAGCGGACGCGAGATCGACTCGGATAGCCACTCGAGTGGCTCCGTCGCGGTTCGGAATCATGGGTCGCATCGCGCGCTCAGCAGTGTTGAGGATGATGCGCCCCTACACCGTGCACGAGGACCGCTTCGATGACGCTGTGACAGCCAGCATCGCCGAACTCACCCGTGCCACCGAACGCCACGCGGAGGTCCTCGAGACGCTCGAGCAGGGAGTGTCAGGAAGCCGATCATCTGACAGCGCGTAGCGAGGCTGCTACTGGCTTGATCGAAGGAGCGGCCTGACCGAGCGGACCTCGTGCGAGCTTTTCTGCGGGCCACGGCGGGGACGCCGACTCGTTCGTCCTGTTCGGTCCACACGGAGGGACTAGTGGGCTGAGCCTTGGGGGTCCGACTGTTGTTTGCTTTCCGAGAGGTCGGCGAGGCGGCTCTCGAGGAACCGCTGCTCCGGGCCTGGGTGGGTTTGCTCGAGGGGGCGGGAGTAGGCGGCGCGCGCTTCGTCGTTTCGGCCGAGCCGTCGCAGCAGGTCGGCGCGGGTCGAGTGGTAGTAGCGGTAGTCCTCGAGCTCGAGCCGGTCGAGCAGGGCGAGTGCTGATTCGGGCCCTTCGAGTTCGGCGATGGCGATCGCGCGGTTCATCGTCACGACCGGCGAGCTGGTGATCTGTTCGAGCCGCTGGTACAGCAGCGCGATCTGCTCCCAGTTGCGTGGATGCTGGAGGTGGAGGTCGGTGATCGCTGCTTGAACGAAATACGGCCCACCCGCCCCGTTGGCGTGGAGGGCGAGCGCGCGTTCGAGATGTTGGCGGCCTTCGTCGATCTGGTTCTGGTCCCAGAGCGCGCGGTCCTGGTCGTCGAGAAGGACAAGTTCGCCGTTGCGGAGGCGGGCGGTGTTGCGCGCGTGGTTGATGAGCATGAGCGCAAGCAGGGCGTGCGCTTCGGCTTCGTCAGGCATCAGCTCGACAAGGGAGCGGGCGAGGTGGATCGCGTCTGCGGAGAGGTCGATGCGGCCGCCGCCCCGGCGAGGCGCTTGCTCATCGTCTCGAATGGGACGAGAAAGGCGCGTGCGATCTCCTCGGTGGACAGGCCGCCGAGTGTGCGCAGGGTGAGTCCGACCTGCGCATCGAGTGCGAGCGCCGGGTGGCAGCAGGTGAAGATCAGCTCGAGCCGCTCGTCGGCAAGGGTCGCCGTCTCGTCCATCGTGTCCTCCGATCCTTCTCGCAGCTCCCGCCTCAGCTGCTCGGTCTTGATCGCGAGGGTCCGCTGGCGCCGGATGCGGTCAATCGCGCGGTTGCGAGCGGTGGCGATCAGCCATCCGGTCGGGTTCACGGGCCGGCCCTCGTGCGGCCACCGTTCGGCGGCCAGCGCGAACGCTTCCTGTGCCGCGTCCTCGGCGAGCTCGATGTCGCCGAGAACGCCGACAAGCGTGGCCAGCACGCGCCCCCACTGATTGCGAAAGGTGGCTTCAAGCACCCCCGAGCTCCTGCTCGAGCACAGGACGGACCTCGATCGCCGCTGTGACGTCGAGCTCCTGCAGTTCGGCGGCGAGGGCGAGCGCCCCGTCGAGGTTCTCAGCCTCGACCAGGATCAAGCCGGCGAGGAACTCCTTGCTGTCAATGAACGGGCCGTCGGTCATGAGCACCTTTCGCGACTCCAGACTGAGTGTCGTCGCCGACTCGGCCGGGTGCAGACGGACCCAGCCGCTCACGTCGGGCCGCTCCAGGACCGCGGCGACGGCGGGGTGCATCTCGCGTGGTCGGCGTTCCCCGGCCGTCTCCGCCTTGGCGTAGTTCAGCAATACGTACTTCATCTCGCTCCCTTCTCGAGTTGCCTCTGTTTCGCTCTGAGACGAACGGCGGCCGCCCAGACGGACACCCCGGCGGTTTCTCGATCGCCGTGTCCGTCTGGGTGTCGGCTGTTCGTCATCAGATCAAACGGCCGGCATCCGCGCCGGCTGCGACCGAAAGGGTGCAGAGGTGGCGAATTACGTGTTCGCGTACAGCGGCGGCAAGGGCGTGGCCGCCGACGAGGCCGAGCGCAATGCGCAGATGGCCAAGTGGGGTCGGTGGTTCGGCGAGCTCGGTTCGGCCGTCGTCGACGGCGGTGCCGCGACCGGGACCGCGAAGACGGTCGGCACCGGCGGCTCGGTCAGCGATGGCGGCTCGCGTGGCCTGACCGGCTATTCGATCGTGTCGGCCGACAGCCTCGATTCGGCGGTCGAGCTCGCGAAGGGCTGCCCGGTCCTCGGGATCGGCGGCGCGGTTGACGTCTACGAAGCGATCGCGATGTAGGGGGCGCACGGGGCGCCGGGTCGGCGAGCACCTCAGGTTCCGAACCCGGCCCGGTGCTTCAGGCATCTCCACGGCACCCAGGACGGTCCCCTTGCGCGGACAGGAGGGCGGGCGCTGTGCGGCAACAACCGCCTACATGGCTCGGGTGAGGGACAGATTCCCGACGGGCCCGGTAGCGCCAAGCAGTCCAACGGGATCCGCTAGCTTCAGGCTGAATGAATGACGCGACGCCGACAATCTACGAGTGGGCCGGGGGCCGCGAGGCGTTCGTGCGCTGGCTGAACCGTTTCTACGACCTGGTGGAAACCGACGCTCCCGACATCGCGGCGATGTTCGGTGGGAAGGTAAGCGAGCAGCATCGCGTCCACGTGACCGAGTGGTGGGTGGAGGTGATGGGGGGGCCGACCGTTTACACCGAGGAGCGCGGAGGCTACGAGCACATGCTCGCCAGCCACCACAATCTCGCGATTGCACCCGAGCAGCGATTAGCGTTCGTGACCCTGCTCAGCCGTGCTGCCGACGACGTTGGCCTTCCGTCCGATCCGGAGTTCCGCGCCGCGATCATGGGTTACGCGGAGTGGGGTACGCGCCTGGCGATGCACAACTCTCGCCCAGGGGCTCAGACAGTCGCGCACGCCCCGGTGCCACATTGGGGGTGGGGAGTCGCGCCTCCATACGATCCCGAGGGCCACGCTAGAGCCTGACCGCGTCCGGCGCCGGCGTGCACCGTTTGGGGGGAGGAGCCCCGCCGGTGGGAGCAAGGGTGAACAACGTGCCGCCTTGGGCGGCGTAAGAGAGACGATCACCGGTGGTCTCGAACGGTGTCCGGTCGGATCGCACGCGTCCTGCCACCGCCGAGACGTGGCCGCGATCGTGTAGGCTCGCGCCGCGGTGGTCAGGGGCCGAGACGATCGCCGCGCTTCGTCAACGCTGGATCTAGGAGGTCATCATGCATCGACGGTTGATCGCCGCCGTGGGCGTGCTCGCAGTCGGAGTGAGCGGCCTGGCCGCCGCCGCCACGAAGGGGCAGCACACCCATGGAGTGGCATGGGTCGGCATCACGCACACCGAGGGTAAGAACGTCTACATCTCGGGCGACTTCAAGGACTCGAAGCTCGGGCGCGGAGCGATCGTGTACATCACGCGCGTTGGCGGGTCGTCGAAGCCGGGCACGTTCCACGTGACCGCCTCACGAGTCACGCTCTACACATCTGCTGGCTCGCTGCAGGGGACCGGCGCGGCGGACGAGGTGATCACACCGTCGTCGGTGACGGTCAAGAACGGCACCTTCTCTCTCACAAAGGGAACCGGTGCCTACAAGGGCCACACGTTCAACGGCAAGTTCGGGGGACCGCAGAAGCAGGGCGTCTACACGTTTGCTTACAGCGCGGTGTATCGCTGAGCAACGGCAGTGTCGCGTGCCCCGAGCTTGCTCGGGGCACGCGGCCACCCCGACACGACCGGCGGCACCCGGAGACTGCCAGGCGCGAGCGTTGAGCAGCCGAGGGTACGGGTACTCATGGTGATCGAGCAGCAGCTTGATCGCTCGCTGGCCTCTCGCGCATGAACTGTCGCGAGTGTTGTCGCCGGCCGTTGCTAAGGGTCCGGGTACGACTACGTTCCCCCGCATCACGTCGACGGGACTCAGCGCCCGGAGGTGCCGAGGTCGTCGGAGCGCCCGGCCTGTAGCCGTGGCCATTGGGCTATGGGACGTCCGTTGGTGCGGTAGGAATTCCCTCCAGCGGCCCCGTAGGTTTGTGGCCAGCCGGCGGGCGAGCTCTCCCAGAACCTCTTGCCGCCCGTAGACCGTCAGGTCCAACAGGGTGTAGCCGTTGCCCATCGGCTCGACGCCGCGGCCATTGGTCCAGTAGGTCTCGAACACGCGGTCGCCACGGCGCAGATAGCACACCAGGTAGAACCGGTTCACCCGACGCCCCGCGAGCAGGGCGTCGGCGGAATCCTGCACCGAGTACCAGGGCATGTCCCAGCCCATGAACTCGCGGTAGCGGACGCTTTCCTCGTACGGGCCTTGGCAGAAGGTGGCGTAGGTGACGTTGCGGGAATGCAGATAGGACAGCTCGCGGACATGCCCGTTGTAGAGCGTGCAGACTTCACGCTGCTCCGGGGCGGGCTTGCCGGCGTACCACATGTGGTAGTAGGCGATCAGCTGTCGACGGCCCTCGAACACGTCCAACAGCGTGACGGGACCCGTCCGGGCCCACCAGCCCGATGGTGGAGTCGACCTCCACCATCGGGAGCCTGCGACGGGCCGCAGCGATCGCGTCCCCTTCACGGGTGTGCCCTTTTCGCGCACCCGGAGGGCATCCAGGCCTGCCTGGAACGTGGACCGGTCGACCACGACGGGCGCTTCCACTTCGTCGCTCACGGCATTGTCGGGCGCTCCGATTCTGTTCGCATTCTCGTTCATGCCTACCTCCACTCGCTTGTGGTTATCGGTTGAATGGTCGCTGGTCAGTTGGTGGTGGCGAGGGCAGGCCGCGACTCACCGCTCGCGGGCTTGGCCGCGGCCTTCGGGGACCGCGTTCGACGAGCGAGCACGACGATCGAGGGAGGTGCGATCAGGGCGATCGCTCCCAGCACCCAGAAGGTCTGGTGGAAGCCACCGGTCAGCGCGGTCGGCAGAGCGTCTCCCGCGCGAAGCAGGGCGTTGGTGCTGCTGGCCGCGACACTTGACGCGATCGCTGTCCCGATCGCGCCGCCGATCTGCGTGGAGGTGTTCAGCAGCCCGGAGGCGAGTCCGGACTGATGCTCGGTCACGCCTGCCAGCGCCGCCACCGAGATCGGGATGAACGAGAACGCCGTCCCGGCACCGGCGACGACGAATGGGCCGGCCAGGTTGGCGAGGAAGTGTCCATGGACCGGAACCTGGGTCGCCCAGATGATCCCGGTGCCGATCAGCGTCATCCCGAACGCGATCACGACCTTTGGTCCGATCCGCGTGACGAGCAGCTGCGAGATCCCGGCAAGCGCCAGCGAGGTCACCGAGGCCGCGAGCCACGCGGCTCCGGTCTGCAGAGCGCTGTAATGCAGCACCTCCTGCATATACAAGGTGCCGGCGAACACGAAGGCAAAGAAACTGCCGCCCAGCAGCAGCCCGGCGACGTTCGCGCCAGCGAGCGTGCGCAGCCGGAAGATCGACAGCGGCAGCAGTGGATCCTTGACCCGGCTTTCGATGACCAGGAACGCGATGAGAACAGCAACCGACGCCGCCACGAGCACGATCGTTCGCGTGCCGCCCCAGCCGTACTGCGGTGCCTGAGAGATCGCGTCCACCAGCAGCACGAGCCCGCCAGTGCCCGCGATCGCGCCGAGCAGATCGAACCGGCGACGCGGCGTGGCGAGCCGACCGTCGGGGACGATCCTCGGGGTGAGCGCCAGTACTACGGTCCCGATCGGCACGTTCAAATAGAAGATGGACTGCCAACCGGCGTACTTGGTGAGAATCCCGCCGGCGATCAGTCCGGTCGTGCCGGCCGCGGCCCCCAGACCTCCCCAGATCCCGAGTGCCTTGTTGCGCTCGGCGCCCTCCTCGAACATGTTCATCACGGTCGAGAGAGCAGCGGGCAGCATGATGGCGCCACCAAGTCCCTGCACCGCCCGGCTCGCGATCAGCAGAGTGTCGGTGGTCGCGAGCGCGCAGACCAGCGAAGCAGCCGTGAACAGAGCCAGGCCGAGAATCAGAATCCGGCGACGACCGAGCAGGTCCGCCGCCCGACCACCGAGCAGCAGAAAGCCGCCGAGCGTCAGCGCATACGCGGTAACCACCCACTGCAACCCGGTCGCGCTCAGGTGCAGATCGCGCCCGATCGTCGGCAGTGAGACGTTGACGATCGTGAAATCGACGATCGTCATGAAGTACGCGGCGGCGAGCAGTGAGAACGCGCCCCACCGATTGAAATTCCGGGATGTGGACGTCATCAGAACCTCCTTGTGGTTTGCGGCTTTGCTCGTTGAGACACCGGCGCCCGCCGGAACGGAACGGTGTGTTGACCGAGTCCGTATGGTTCCGTGGCATCTTCGGGCTAGGCCGCATGCCGCGAGTCAGGGGCGACGAGGCGCCATCTGCCTCCACACCCGATCCCGGTTCTGACCGCGACCAATCGCCGCTGGTGGACATCGATGCTTTGGCGGCACCGTGGCGGTGGCCCCGAGGTCTGCTACGCGCATCCACGGGGCGGCTCGGGCAATGAGGGAGGTCTCGCTCGAGGCGCTCGAACCAGGTCTCAGGGGTGAGAGGGCCGCGTTCGTCGCCTGCATTGCCACCATCCTGGAGCTGACGCCCCCCGAGCTTCCGGATTCTGAGGATGTCGACGAGCGACCGCCAGGACCGCTCCTCTCCCGTTGGCTTGCCCGCCTAGGCATGGGCTTCGTGCCGGTCCGGCAGCCGGAGGTGTTCAACTGGCCGGGCCCGTGGCTTGCCCGGGCCCGCGACGTGGCCGGCTCGGCCCGGCCCGTGGTGATGTACGGGTTCCCTTCGGGCGTGGTGTTCGACCCGCTCGGCGGCGATGCATGGCCCGATGAGCCAGGCGAGGAGCACGACTGGGTCGAGGAGGGGTTTGTCGTCGCGGCCGGGGACATCGCGCCGGCCCGCCCACCCCGCGCCGCAGCTCCCGTGGGCACCGGCACGGTGGTCTCGATCCACGTCGCAGACGCAGCGGGCGCCCCCGCGCGGACGCTCACCGCGGCGCGACTGCTGGCGGGGCACGGGATCGAGGGCGATCGCCACATCATTGGGGCGGGCACGTTTCCCTCGGGCCTCCCTGGAAGCGCGCTGACGCTGATCGAGCAGACCGTGTGTGAGGAGCTAGGGCTGACGGCGGATGATCACCGGCGCAACCTGGTGGTAGGCGGAATCGAGCTGAACGAGCTTGTCGGCCATGAATTCATGCTCGGCCGCGTGCGCTGCCGCGGGATGCGGCTGTGCGAGCCGTGCACCGTCATACAGCGCTACGCCGGGCGTCCGATTCTCCGCCCGCTGGTTCACCGCGGCGGCCTGCGGGCGGACATCCTCACCGACGGAGAGGTCCGGGTCGGTGACCGGGTCGTGGCCATCTAGACCGGCGATGAAACCGTGCAGTTACCGCAGGCACACGTGAGCCGGTCGGGAGCCGGGAGGGTGCCTCCTCGAGCACCGGACCAGGTGTCCTGACGCGGTCGGGTCCGCACCCCGCTCCTCGCCCAACTCGATGGACTTGTCGATCTGAAGCTGTCACAGAGCGGGGGCGGAATTCCACTTAGGGACCATGATGGAGCCTCCGAAGCGCCGCACCGCACACGACGTCAAGCGCTGGTTCGAGGCCCTCTACGACCGCGTCGCAGAGCGGCTGTTGATCTACCTCGCCCGTCGTGTTCGTGACCCGGACACTGCAGCGGAGCTGTGGGCGGAATGCTGGGCGGCCGCGTTTGAGAGCTGGCCGCGCTGCAGAGCTTCTGGACCGGGCGAAGCCGAGGCTTGGGTGTTCGGAGTCGCGCGCAACCAGCTCGCCGCCTACTACCGCACCGGAGCCATCCAACGGCGAGCGCACGAGAAGCTCAGATGGCTGGCGCCGCCACTCGCCGCGGATGAGCGCGAGTGGATCGACCGCGCGGCGGATCTAGAGGCGCTCAGCCCCGCGCTTGACGAGGCGCTCGCCGAGCTGCCGCAGCGGCGCAGGCAGGCCGTGCAGCTACGCGTCGTCGAGGACCTCCCCTACGACGCGATCGCCAGGCAGCTCGGCTGCTCGGAGCAGACCGCTCGCGCGCACGTCTCCCGAGGCCTGCGCCGCTTGGAGCGCGTGCTCGCCCCTGACTACGACCTACCGCACCCGAAGGAGGACCCCGATGCACGTCTCTGCACCTGACCCCGATGAACACTCGCTTCTCGGAGGATGCGCCGCCAGATCCACGTCACCCAGATGCCCGCGCCCCGCCGCCTCGCGCGATTCCCCGCGGTCCGGTTCGCCGGTCACCGGCGGATTCTGGCCGGGGGAGTGAGTGCGGCCGTGGCGGCGGCCGTCGCGGTCCTAACAATCGGTGCCGCGACGAGCGCGCCGCCCGCCTTCGCGGTCACCAACAACAAGGATGGCTCGCTGACAATCACACTGAACGAGATCACTGGTGTGTCCGCTCTGAACGCCGAACTCGCATCGCTGGGGGTCGCAATCCGCGCGGTCCCGGTCGTCGCCGGCTGCAACGCGCCCGCGCAGCTCGTCGGGCCAGACGGCAGCATCCAGCCCGCAGCCACGTTGGCCGTCAGCCAACTTCCGAACAACCCGAGGACGGGGAGCGCGTCCACCTTGCGGGCGATCACGCTCGCTCCTCCCCGCACGCCCGGCCAGACAGCGATTCTGGCCGCCACCACCACCGGCATCGATCTCCTCGGCCAGACCGTGCAGGGGCAGGTCCCGAGCTGTGTGGCCCCCGCCGGGTCAACACCACCGTCAGCGGGAACCCCGGGCCTCGGCGTTGGCGAATCAACAATCCAGCTCGGTTCCCACTAGCACCGGCCACCGATCGACGACTAGGACTGCTCGTGCTGCCAGCGCGATCGCGCGTCGGCGACCGCAGCCTCGAGTTGGCGGGCCGCCGCCTCTGGACTCAGCTGTTGCCGGTGACCCGCCCGCTCGGCTCCTGAGGCGAGCTCGGCATATGAGCGTTCGTCGTCCCAGATCGATGCCAGCGCGCCTTTCCACTCCGGCACGCCAGCGTCCGGCGGCAGCAGCCGGCCGCCGTTACCGACGGCCTCCCGCATGCCTCCGATGTCCGTCGCCAATGCGGGGATCCCGCTCGTCTGGGCCTCACCGACGACACGCGGCCATGCCTCGGGATAGCGACTCGGTACGAGCAGCAGGCGTGCGCGACCGAAGCATTCACGGGGATCGTCGGTCCAGCCGCGGTGGCTGACGTTGGGGGGTGTGGGTGCTCGGCGCCCTCGAGCGAGCGGGCGGCCGACGAGCTCGAACGGGATGTCCGGCCGGGCCGCCGCTAGCGCCAGAGCGACGTCCACCCCCTTGGTCGCAGTCGGGTTGACGAGCAGCGCCGTCTCGCGCGTGGTGGCGACCCGGTACTTGGCCCGTTCGATCACCGGAACGATCACCTCCACCGGGACCCCCCGTTCACGCAGTGGCTCCGCTACCCACTCAGAGATTGCGACAACGGTCGGTCGGACGCCGTCGACGGGCACCGGCAGGACCGAGCTGGCGACGTCGTAGACGTAGAGCACTGTCGGCCACCGGCGGGCGGCGTCCAGCATGCGCTGCGCCCAGGTCGTTCGCCACGCCCCGCCGCTCGAGACGATCACCGCATCGGGCGCGAACGAGCGGAGCACCGCGGGCGCCGCCGTCTCCGGCGCGATCGCGCGGAAGCGGTCGGCCACGAGGTCGCGCCGGTGGACGGCCGGTATGCGTGACGCAAGCCGGCGGACGCTCGCTTCGATGACCGGTCGGGTGAGGGCCGGGAACAGTGCGGTCAGCTCGCCCACAATGTGCCCTCGGTTGGCGAGCTGCTCCATGAGCTGCTCTGTGTTGACGGCTAGCCCGCCGACACGGGGGCTGGGGTGCCAGCGAATGAACAGCAGCCGCATCCGGTCTATCCAGCCGCGCCAGCTCCGAGCCTCCGGATGCGCGCGCGCTGGTCGCGATCAGTGCCGCGGGCAATCTGCTCGTAGACGGCGGCGTAGCCATCAACCGTCGCCTGCCACGTGTAGCGCTGCGCCCGCTTCAGGCCGCGGGCCCGGAGGCCTGCGGCCAGCTCGGGGTCACTGAGCACGGCTTCTACCGCCCGCGCCAGCCCGGCGACGTCGCTCGCGCCGGCGTGCAGACCAGCGTCCCCCACGACCTCGAGCAGGGCTGGCGCGGCCGAGGTCACGACCGGCGTTCCGCAGGCCATCGCCTCCACGGGCGGTCGCCCGAATCCCTCGTCCAGCGACGGGAACAGGAGCACGTCGGCCAGGTTGTAGACCTCGACCAGCCGCCGCTGATCGATCGTCCCGAGCTCGATGATCCGCGGCGTCAGACTCAGGCGCTCAGCGAGCGCGAGGTCGCTCTTGGTCAGCGGGGTACCCACACGCAGCAACGTCGGCGCGAGCCCGCGCTCGCGCAGAGCCGCCAGCACTTGAAGCGTCCCGGCGACGTTCTTGTAAGGCCAGCCGGTGGAGACGTGGAGGATGATCGGGCCCGGCGTACCTGGCACGGTCGCGCGCAGCTCCACTCGGCTACGGTCGAGCGGGCGCATCTGCGGCGCGACGCCTTTGGCTACGACGCTGATGCGTTCCGGCGGGACGCCCTGCAGCCGGATCAGGTCGGATTTGACCGCATGCGTCGAGGCGACGACGTGCGCGACGCGATCCAGCAAATGGATGTTGGCGGCAAAGCGCACGCGGTCGCGCCGTGACGGGCGGTGATCGGTGTCGAGCTCGTGGTATTTGGCGAGAATCAGATCCTGGCAGGACACGACCGTCCGCTGCCGAGGAAGGAACGCCGCCAGATGGCCATACCACTGATCGATGATGTGGTAGACACTGACCCAGCCACGGGTGGCCCGGCGGATCGACAGTGGGTAGCGCACGAACGAGTCGAACACGTTCTCAGCGCCGGCGAGCAGACGCGGATCAGACCCGCCACTCAGCCGACGCACGAGGCCCAGCTCGTGCAGCGCGAGCGACTGCAGGTCGAAGTCTGGCCGGTGTCTGAATCCCGCCTCTAGCGCGTCCGCGAACTGACGCACCGATGGCCCCACGTACTCGGGAATTCCCCGCATCAGCGCGACCGAGAGCGGCTGGTCTTGCGGGGTCCTGGCGGTGGCCACAACAGTCATCACGTCAGCACGAACGCGAGGTCGCGCACCAGCGCGGCGCGGCCAAGCCCGCCGGCGTCAGCGTCGCGGTAGCCCCCGTCCCGCGTCAGCCGAGCCAGCCGCTCGATGCGCTCCCGCCGATGTATTCGGCGGTCGTAGACGCTGGCCCGCTGCTGCCAGGCCTCGGCCGAGCGCTCGCGTACCGCGGCGGCGCACTCGAGGCTCTTGGCGATCGCTCGACCGGCAGTCCGGATGCGGACCGCGGCGGCCAGAGCGCGCAGGTACCGCGCGTGCTCTGCGCGCAGGTCGGCGACCTGTTCGTGGGCCTCGGGCGCCGCGCCGAGGAGGCTTGCGACGGTTTCGCGCGGCCCGCGCCGCGCGACACCGAAGAGCTGCGAGGGATGCTGGCGGTAGAGCGCCAGCGGCTCCGCGATGAAGGATGTCCGTCCGGCCGATGTCGCCAGCAAGCCGATCCATTCATCGTGCGTCATCGCACCGCGCCAATAGCGCGATGCCGGGCGACCCGGCCAGTCGCCCCAGTCCAGCAGCGAGCGCCGGAAGACCATCGCGTATCCGGGACACGTGAACCACGGATCGACGGCGCCCGCTTCGGCCACTCGTGCTGCGGGGATCGAGGGGCACCGCCGGCCGGTCGGGCTGAGGTCGTGTCGAACCACGCGTGCCGCGTGGACCGCCAGCAGGACACCGTCACGATCGAGCGCGCCCGCACAGCGCTCGAGCTTGCCCTCAAGCCAGATGTCGTCCTGATCGCAGAACGCGATCGCCTCGGAGCTGCAGGCCGACACCGCACGCATGAACGCCTCGTGCGGGCCAACCCGCTCCCGTCCCGGGATCAGGCGCACCGGAAACGGCGCCTCCCCGGCAAAGCGCTTGGCGATCGCCACCGTGCGGTCGCTCGAGCAGTCGTCGCACAGCACGAGTTCCGCCGGCAGCAACGTCTGGCGCGCCAGGCTCCGAAGCTGCGCGAGCAGATACCGTTCGCCGTTGTGCGTTGCCAGGGCTACGGAGATCCGCACAGGGCGGGATGATCGCCGATCTCCGAAATCTCTACCTCGAGACAGTCAAACGCTCGGTCGCCGGCCTGACGCACGAAGCGGCCTACGAACTGCGACCGTCAGCGTTCGACGCCGGTATGGCCCGCCGGATGAACGGGGCGTTGGGCGCAGGGGTCCGGATGGCGGGTCGGCTGACCGCGCAGCAGCTCGCGCTCGTCCGCCAGATCGATGACGACCGCCGGCGCGAAGGGGGGCCGTGGCCCCTCGTCGGCGAGACGATGATCGGTGCGCGCCGTCTCGATCATCTCCAGCGGTGCGTCGAGACCGTGCTGGACGATGCGATCCCCGGCGACCTGATCGAGGCCGGGGTGTGGCGCGGCGGCGCGGCGATCGTGATGCGCGCGATCCTCGCGGCAGATCAGGTGACAGACCGCACGGTGTGGCTCGCGGACTCGTTCGCGGGGGTACCGGTGCCCGATCCGGGTCGCCATCCTGCCGACGCCGGCTACCAGCTGCACCGGTATCCAGAGCTGGCGGTCAGCGTAGAGCAGGTCCGGTCGAACTTCGTCCGTTACGGTCTGCTCGACGACCAGGTCCGGTTCCTGGAGGGACGGTTCCGCGACACGCTGCCCACGCTGAGCGGGCATTGCTGGTCGCTGATCCGGCTCGATGGCGACCTGGCCGAGTCAACCCACCACTCGCTGGAGAACCTGTACCCGTCGCTCTCGCCGGGTGGCTTCGTGATCGTGGATGACTACGGTGTCGTGCGCGCATGCCGCCACGCGGTGGCGGAGTTCCGCGTTACCCACGATGTGCGCGAGCCGATCGAGTACATAGACGGGAGCGCTGTCTTCTGGCGACGCGCTTCGGCGGCAGGGTGACCGCGGCGCCGATCTTTATCGTCGGCTGCCCACGCAGCGGCACGACGCTGCTGCGCGATCTTCTGCGCGCCCATCCACGGATTACCTTTCCGCTGGAATCACGGGTGATCCCGGAGCTGTACCGCAGCCACGGCGAACCGCGCTCCCGCGCCCACGCCCGGCGGATCGCCGCCGACCTGCTGAACACGTGGGACATCGCCACCTGGCAGCTGGCCCTCGAACCCTCCGATCTCGACCATCACCGCTCCTTCGCCGGGCTAACCGCACAGCTGTACGACACATGGGCACAGCGCGAGGGCAAGCCGCGCTGGGGTGACAAGACGCCACTGTACGTCCTCGAGCTCGACACGCTGTTGGCGCTGTTCCCCGGCGCTCAGGTCATCAACGTCGTGCGGGACGGGCGCGACGTGGCGCTGTCACTAATGCGGCAACCGTGGGGACCGACGAATCCGTACACCGCCGGGCTGATGTGGCGCGGCGCGGTGGCCGCAAGCCGGCGCGCGGCCGGCCGGCTTCCGAGCTCCACCTTCCTCTCCGTGCGCTACGAGAGTCTGCTCGGCAACCCGGAGTCCGAGCTGCGGCGGATGTGCGAGTTCCTCGGGGAGTCATTCGACCCCTCGATCGTGACCCCCAGCCGGCTGCCGACCCCGTCCGGCAGGCCGAATCCGTGGCCGGCGCACCGGGACGCGGCAATCGACGTCGCCAACTTGGGACACTGGACGACTGAGATGAGCGCCGCCGAGCGATCGGTGTTCGAGTCGGTCGCCGGCCAGGAGCTGCGCCTGGAGGGCTACGATCTGACCTGCGCGCCGCGCCGATTGCGGATGCGGGAGCGGGCGGCCTGGCGGACTCAGGACCTCGTCCACTGGCTGTACTGGCGGCTGACCACGTGGGACCGCGGGCCGCGGGCACGCACCACCGTGATCTTGATCCGGGCGCGCATCGCCAAGGTCCTTCGAGGGTTCACCGCACTGCTGGGTTGGCATTGATCGGAACCACCGACCTCGGCACGCTGAGACACGACGCCACGGACGGCGAGCGGGTCGCGATCCTCCACATCGGTACGCACCGGACCGGAACGACATCGTTCCAGCGATGGGCGTCCACCCACCGCCACGAGCTCAGCCACGCGACCGGACTCGATTACTACGACGGCGTGCTTGGACCCAACCACGCCGAGATCCCGATGCTCTGCCTGCGAACGAACCGCAGTATGCGGATGCGGGCCAGGCTTCCGGACTGGTGCCTTGACGAGTGGCAGCGCAAGGCTCGCGCCCACATCCGTGACCAATGCGCGCGCCCGTCGCGCGCGTTGCTCGCGTCCGCCGAGGGGTTGTCCTACATCCGCCATCGTGACGAGGTCGAGCGGCTCGTCGAGCTCCTCAGCCCACGACGGATCGCGTTAGTCGTCGCGCTGCGAGAACGCTCGTCCTTCCTGCGCAGCTACCGGCAGGCGCTCGCGAAGGCGGGGTTTCCCGCCAGCCCGCACCGCGAGTCGTTTGCCTACGTCGCCGATGATTCGTGGCTGGTCGACTACGGCGCACTGCTACGCGTATACCGGGGAGCGCTCGGGGCGGAGCGGGTCGTGGCGATCGACTACGAGAGGGCGTTGCAGCGGGATGGTTCGATCATCCCGGGGATACTCGATGCGTGCGGCGCCGACCGATCGAAGGCCCCCTCGTGGAACGGCTATTGGTGCAACTCCATCCTGGGACGGCGCGGGTTGGTGCACCGTATCCCGCGACCCACCGGCGCTAGTTGACGTGCTCGCGGGTGCCATCAGAAGCCGAGACCGAGTTGACGATCCGCCAACGCTACTGCGGCAACGCCCTCGGCAGTCCGAACTGTGCGAATAGGCTGCGCTCGCCGAACCAAGTGATCGCCGACACGCGGTCCTCGTTCAGCGTCAGCACCATCATCCCGTATGCCCGGGCGATCGGTGCATGGGGATCCGGGAGGTAGCAGCCGAACGCGGGCTGGCCGTTGGCGCGGGTCCGCACGAGCCGGAGGTTGGCGTCGAGACGGTCTCCGCGCTCGCGGGCGATGAACCTCGCGATCGCCTCCCCGCCTTGGTACTCGTACGGCTGCGGCGGCATCGTCAGCCAGGCGTCGTCGGTCAGCAACGAGATCACGCCCGCTGTGTTGCCCTGCTCGACCGCGGCGGCGAAACGGCCGACGAGCTCGCGTTCGAGGACGGAGCCTGGCAGCGGGGCGCGCGTCGCGACCGACGGCTGGAGCACGCTCGTCGAGCGTCGCGCGGGCGCGTTGTAGCGCGCCCTTGACCGACGCTTCGCTTGTGTCGAGCATGTTGGCGACTTCGGAGGTGCGAAAGCCGAGCACCTCGCGGAGCACGAGCGCCGCGCGTTGGCGGGGCGGCAGATGTTGCAGTGCTGCCGAGAACGCGAGCCCGACGGATTCTCTGGTCTCGTAGCGCGCCGCGGGTCCCGGAGTGCTGTCCGGGACCCCTTCGAGCAGTGCGTCCGGGTAGGGATCGAGCCACATCGGCTCGGCCATGCGAGTGGGCTTGGGCGCCTCGGCCATCGACGGTACCTCCTGTGGGCGGCGCTTACGGTCGCGAAGCGCGTTCAGGCAGCGGTTGGTGGCGATCCGGTAGAGCCAGGCGCGGAGCGAAGCCCGCTCCTCGAAGCCGCCCAGCCCCCGCCAGGCCGCGAGGAGCGTCTCCTGCACGATGTCCTCGGCATCCTGCAGCGACCCGAGGATTCGGTAGCAGTGCAGGTGAAGCTCCCGTCGGTAGGGCTCGACCAGCTCCCGGAACGCGGACTCGTCGCCCGCCCGGGCACGGCTGAGGGCACGCTCGCTCATGTCCGCATCACCGACCTCAGCTCACCGATCACTCGCATCACACCTAATGACACCAGCCGGTCGCCAAACGGACCGTTCCGCTTTCGGCCACAACGGTGTCTCAACGAGCGCAACCCAAACGACGGAGCTGGAGGACTGACTGATGGAACACCACTGAGACGAAGATGGCTACCCACAAGATGGCCTCGCGTGAGGAGTGGCTTGCGGCCCGCGCCGCGCTACTGGAGCGCGAGAAGGAACATACCCGGATGGGCGACGAACTGGCGCAGCGGCGCCGAGAGCTTCCCTGGGTACCGGTCGAGAAGCAGTACACGCTCCAGACGGCGGACGGCCCGAAGACGCTTGCGGAGCTGTTCGACGGCCGCTCCCAGCTGCTGATCTACCACTTTATGTTCGGCCCGAGCTACGAGGCCGGCTGCCCGGTGAACTCGTCTATCGCCGACTCGTTCGACAGTCTGATCCCGCACCTGAAGGCTCGGGACGTGACGTTGATCGTTGCCTCCGGGGCGCCGATCGAGAAGCTGCTGGCTTATCGCGAGCGGATGGGGTGGAGCTTCAACTGGGCGTCGAGCTGCGAGAGCGACTTCAACGCCGACCTTGGTTTCTCGAGCAGCCCCGAACAGACGCGGGAGGCGATCGAGCCGATGCTCGACGACCTGCCTCCGGTCGCGTTGCGCAACGCCGAGGCCGCCGGCACGGACATCTACGGCTACCTGACCGAGCTGTTCGGCTTCACCGCGTTCACGCTGGAGGCCGGTGACGTCTACCAGACGTACTCAACGACCGGTCGCGGGGTCGAGTTCCTGATGCCCTACTACGGGTTGCTCGACAGGGCGCCGAGGGGCCGCGATGAGGGCGAGCGATGGCAGCTCTGGATCCGCCGCCACGACGAGTACGAGAGCGAGTGACCCGCCTCAGGCCGGGAAGCCGGGAAGCCTCCCTACGTCGATGATGTGCCCAGCGGGGTATGCAAGGGGTACTGACAGGGCACCCTGTCCCGCCGACGAATAGGACCCCCATGCAGATCACCCACAGCACCGACACCACCAAAGGCCCGGGCGACTGGTTCACCGGCGATGTGTTCATCGACGGCATCGCGGTCCCTGCCGGGACCTCCACGTTCGCCGCCGCCAACGTCCACTTCACGCCGGGCGCCAGGACGGCCTGGCACACGCACCCGCACGGGCAGACGATCTACGTCACCGAGGGCGTCGGTCTCTGCCAGCGCGAGGGTGGCCCCGTTGAGGTGATCAGGCCCGGCGACCGCGTCTTCTTCGAACCCGGAGAGAACCACTGGCACGGCGCCGCACCGAACCGCTTCATGGTGCACATCGCCATGCAGCAGAACGACGCGTCCGGCGAGGGCGGGCGGGCCGTTACCTGGGGCCGTCATGTCACCGACGACGAGTACGCCGCCGCACCGCTGTGATCGATCTCAGCGCACGACGCTGCCGATGATCCATGCCGTCGGCACCGGACCCCAGCTGCGGCTGTCATCCGAGGCGCCACGGTCGTCGCCGAGCAGGAACCACTCGCCGGCCGGGATCGGCGCGGGAACCGGGAAATTGCACTCCTGGCTGGCGCCGCAGGGGGCCGTGAACCGCTCGTGCTGGAGCACGCCATCCCGCACCACCCTGCCGCCGAGCACCGCGACCGTGTCTCCCGGTCCGGCCACAACGCGCTTGACGAAGATCTGGTTGCTGCGCTCCGGCGTCGACCGGGGACAAACCTCGCCGGCCGGCCGGCCGACGCCGCACACGGGCGTGTCGCCAGTGGCTCCGATGGGAGCTCGAATCGCCACGATGTCGCCGATCCGCGGCGGAGACGATGCGTAGGCCGATGCATCGAGGGTCACCGTCTGGCCGACGGAGAGCGTCGGCCGCATCGAGCCGGACGTGATGCGGAGCCGCTCGGCTGGTGCGTGGCCGAGCTCGACCACGACGATGATCCCCGTAGCGGTGATCGTCAGCAAGAGCAGCAGGTAGCGTGGCGTGAGCCGGTTGGCCACAGGTCAGTATCGGCAGCCGTCAGGCGGCGCACGAGGGAGTGAACCCCCAGCGTCTCAGGCTAGTCACCGCCCCCCCCGGCTGCCGCTGCGCTGGCGAGGCGATCGCGTGAGCTAGCCGCTGATCCGTCCCGGCCGCAGCGTGCGGGTGTGGGCGTTGACCTTCTCCAAGGCCCGGATCAGGGCTCTGATGTCGGTGTCGCTGAGGTGACTGGTGAAGTGCTGCTCGATCCAGTCCCGGTGGGTCACGCGGGCGTGCTCCATCGTCTGGCGGCCGTCGGCGGTTAGCTGCACGAGGATCGAGCGCCGGTCGGCCTCGGGGACCACGCGCCTGACCAAGCCGGCCCTCTCCATGGCGTCGATCACGCGCGTGAAGCCGCTCTTGCTGTAGAGGATCTTGTCCGCCAGCTCGTTCATGCGCAGCCCGTCGGGCGCCTCCTCGAGGTGAACGAGGACATCGTAGAAGCGGATCGGAATCCCCATCTCCGACTCGTGATCGCGCTCCATGATGTCGATCAGTGCGAGCGCATTCTCGAAGAACAGACGCCAGGCACGGAGCGCCTCGGGGGCGGGGCTTGACAGCGGTTGTGCGTCATGAGATAGTTCGCGCCGCAACAGTTCTCCTAAAGAGTGTTGCACAGAGTATAGAGACCGGACCGGGGGAGCGCCTGGGAGAGGAGATGGAGAGATGACCACCACCACGCAGACGCTGGATCCCGCCGCGGCCGTGCACGCCGATCCGAACCCGGGGCAAATCCTGGAGCTCGGTCTGGCCTTCTGGGGCTCGAAGACGTTGCTCAGCGCGGTCGAGCTCGGTGTCTTCACCGAGCTGGCTGCCGGCCCCCGCTCGGGCGAGGAGCTCTCGGCACAGCTCGGGCTGCACTCCCGAGGCGCGCGCGACTTCCTGGACGCGCTCGTCGCGCTCGGGATGCTCGATCGCACCGACCACGTGTACTCGAACACATGCGAGAGCGACCTGTTCCTCGATCGCCGCAAGCCGTCATACGTCGGCGGCATCCTCGAGATGGCGAACGTGCGGCTGTACCCGTTCTGGGGATGGTTGACCGATGCGCTCAGGACGGGCGAGCCGCAGAACGAGGCGCGCACCGGTGGTGATTTCTTCGCCGCCCTATACGCCGATCCGGACCACCTGGCGCAGTTCCTGCACGCGATGACCGGTCTGAGCGCGGGCGCGTCGACGGCCATCGCCGAGCGGTTCCCGTTCGAGCGTCATCGGTCGGTCCTCGACCTCGGCTGCGCCGAGGGCGGGCTGATCGTGACGCTGGCCGAGCGTCATCCGCACCTGCGCGGGACCGGCTTCGACCTCCCGGCCGTGGAGCACACCTTCGAGCGCTACGTTCGCTCCTACGGGCTGGAGGACCGGATCGCCTTCGTCGGCGCCGACTTCTTCGCCGATCCGCTTCCGAAGGCGGACGTGATCACGCTCGGCCACATCCTCCACGACTGGGGCCTAGATCAGAAGAAGCAACTGCTGGCGAAGGCCTACGACGCGCTCCCGGCTGGCGGTGCGGTGATCGTGTTCGACTCCATCATCGATGACCAGCGGCGTGAGAATGCGTTCGGTCTGCTGATGAGCCTGAACATGCTGATCGAGACGCCCGCGGGCTTCGACTACACCGGCGCGGACTGCCGCGAGTGGATGCGCGAGGCCGGCTTCACCGAGACCTACGTGGAGCATCTGGCCGGCCCCGACTTGATGGTCGTCGGGATCAAGTAGCCATCTCGAGATAGTGCTCGGCGATCTCGTCGCTGGTCGTCAGCCAAACGCCGTCGTGCGAGGCGATGTAGTCGAGCGACTCACCAACGGTACCTCGAGCGCGAGCCGGGCCACGCCCTTGAGGTCATCGACCGCGGTGCTGACGACGTCGACCCGGGAGTCGGGGTCATCAACCCAGTCGACGGGCACCTCGAAGATCCGTAGGCCCCGCCGCTGGGCCAGGATCAGCAGCTCGGTGTCGAAGAACCAACCCTCGTCCCTGACCCGCGGAAGCAGCTGCCGGGCGACGTCCGCTCGCGCCGCCTTGAAGCCGCACTGGGCATCGCTGAACCGGGCCCGCAGCGCGAGGTGAAGGAGGCGGTTGTAGGTGCGCGAGATCAGGTCGCGCCTGCGTCCGCGGATGATCCGTGAAGCCGGGGCGAGCCGCGAGCCGATAGCGAGATCGCTGTGGCCGGAAGCGAGCGGTGCGAAGAGTGGGAGCAACGCGTTCAGATCGGTCGAGAGGTCGACGTCCATGTAGGCGACGATGTCGGCCTCGCTCTGCGATCACACTGTGCGCAGCGCGCGGCCGCGCCCCTTCTGCGCCAGCCGAACCACCCGCACGTGCGGGAGCTCTTCGGCCAGGGCGGTGGAGATCGCGTACGTCGCGTCGACGCTCGCGTTGTCGGCGATCACGATGTTCCAAGCGAACGGCAGGCTCTCGCTCAGGAACTCGTGAAGTCGGCGGATCGAGCGTTCGAGCGCCGCCTGCTCGTTGTGGACGGGGACGACGATCTCGACCGAGGCCTGCTCCGGGACGGCGCGCCCATTCGTGTCCGGGCTCAATGTCGGGGTGGCGGTCGTCATTGCTCACACAGCATCGACCCGAGCGTGAAGAGGTCGGTAGGAAGCCCATAAGACGGATGTCTGAGGCGATTCAGTGGTCCGCCGCGGCCCGCTCCCGGGACGTCCCGGTCACGTCTCGATCACGTGCGCCGGGTCCGGACGGCGGTCCGAGCCGGCCATGCTGTAGTCACCGAACAACGCGTCGCGCTCGTTCGTCGCCGCCCGAACGCCCGCCGCGTTGGCCCGGTCGATGAACGCGTGGGCGTCAGGGGTGTTCCGCATCAGTCCGTCGAGGATGGGGCCCAGCGTCTGCGTCGCATTCAGGCCCATGTTCTCGTAGGCCTGGTTGACGATCAGCTTCATCGCCGCGAGCTGCGAGGAGGGCAGGCTCGCGAGCTGCTGTGCCTGCGTCGCGACCTCCTCCTCGAGCCGCTCGAACGGGACGGCCCGGGTTATCAGCTCGACCTCCGCCGCCTCGCGGCCGGACAGCGGTCGGCCTGTCAGCGCGTGCTCCTTGGCCCTGGTCAACCCGAGGCGGTAGAGCCACATGCCCGACAGGTAGCAGCCCCAGATGCGCGAGTACGGCGTGCCGATCTGGGCGTCCTCGGAGGCGATGATCAGGTCGGCGCACAGCGCCATGTCGCTGCCGCCTCCGACGCACCAGCCGTGAACCTGGGCGATCACGGGCTTTGGCGTGCGCCAGATGCTCATGAACTTCTGCGTCGGTCCGTATGCGCCGGAGCCGACGAAGTCCTTGCCGGGATCCCATTCGCCGTCGGTCGTGAGCATCTCGTCCCAGTGGTGGAACCCGCCGCCGAAGTCATAGCCGGCGCAGAACGAGCGGCCGGCGCCGCGCAGCACGATCACCCTCACGCTCCTGTCGGCCGTCGCCACGCGCACCGCGTCGGCGAACTCGTCGGGCATCGGAGGGACGATCGTGTTCAGCCGGTCGGGTCGGTTGAGGGTGATCGTCGCGACTGGCCCCTCGACTCGATACAGCAGGGTCTCATAGCTCACCGGCGCACGCTCCTTCATCTGGCTAGGGTTGACGCATCTTGACGACAGAAGGAGGAGCGATGGCTGAGCGATGGTTCTCGGATGAGGAGCTCAGGCAGATGTCGCGTCCGACGATGGACCGAGCGGTCGAGGCGATCGACCGAGGCGACCTCGACGAGGCTCGCTCGCTGTGTGAGGCGATGAAGCACGAATGGCGCTTCCTCCACGATCTGATGGTCGAGGGAATCGCCGGGCTGATCACGTTCATCCAGGAGCGGATGGGCGAGGATGCGGTCGCAGACGCGTGGGAGTCAGGTCAGGGGCGCGGGTGGCAGCGGGACGTGGAGACGATCGTGAGGCGTGACCGAAAGCAGATCGTCGAGGCGCTCGCCGCGACGTGGCGTGCCCACTCGTGCAGCGGCACGGGGCCGCACCCGGGCGCGTTCGAGATCACCGAGGATGACGAGAAGTTCACCTTCGCCATGAACCCGTGCGGCTCGGGCCAGCGGCTGGTCCGGATGGGTCGCTACGAGGGACCCAACGGCTACGGCGTCACCGCGGAGGCGCACGACTGGAGCTACGCGAGGGAGAACTTCCCGCTCTACTGCACTCACTGCTCGTTCATGAACGAGTCGCTTCCGATTCGCTGGATCGGCTATCCGCTCTACCCGAGCGATCCACCGGACGACTACAGCCGCGACCCGTGCACCTGGTACTGGTACAAGGACCCGGCCGACATCCCCGATCGGCACTGGCAGCGCTACGGGCTCGATCGCTCAGGGTCACGGGCTGATGACCGCTAGCACCGTGCCGACCGGCCGCCACGTGATCGTGACCGGCGCTGCCGGAGGGATCGGAACGGCGATCGTCACGGCACTCGAGGCCTCGGGCTGCGCGGTCGCCGCCTGTGACGTTGCCTCGGCGCCGCTCACGTTCGATGTGCGCGACCGGGCCGCCGTCCGCGACGGCGTCGCGAAGGCGATCGCCTTGCTCGGAGGCTGCGACGCGGTCGTTGCCAACGCGGGGATCGTCGACACCATCCACCGCGCCGAGCGCTTCCCCGAGGAGGAGTGGCGGAAGGACCTCGAGACGAACCTGTACGGCGCGTTCCACGTCGTGCAGGCGGCCTTCGACGCGCTCGCCGAGTCGGGGGACGGGCGGGTCGTCGTGATCTCGTCCGTCGCGGCCGAGATCGGCATCCCAGGCCAGGTCGCATACGGCGCCTCCAAGGCGGGCCTGATCGGAATGACGCGCTCGCTGGCGGGCGAGTGGGCGTCCCGCGGCATCCGCTGCAACGCGGTGATGCCGGGCATGATCGCCACGCCGAAGGTGGTGGCGATGCCGGCGGAGATCCAGACCGGCCTCCAGTCCACGATCCCGCTGCGCCGCTTCGGGACGACCGATGAGCTCGCCGGAGCCGTGTGCTTCCTGCTCTCGCCGGCCGCCGCCTACATCACCGGCGCGGTTCTTCGCGTGGATGGGGGCTTCGGGATCTCGGCCGCGGCGCTCGCCCGGTAGCGCCCCCGCCGGTCGATTCCGTGGGGGGCAGGCGCGGTGAAGAGTTCGGCGGGGGAACCCGGCGAAGCTCACGAAACCCGGACCCTGGGCCGATACGGGAACCAATATGCGTTTGGGTAGCGCGAACCGGATGCGCCAATCCAGGACCTGGCTGGTACCGGGCCACACGATGTGGCGCGCGCGCCCGGTTCGTAAGGACGGCAACACGGTGGCCGTGCGCGCCCGCCACCGGCTCCTGCCCTGGCACACGATCACGGTCGATTCCCGGGACCTCCGCGCCGGCGCGGAGGCGATCGCACGCGAGCTCCAGCGCCGGGCACTTCGCCAGCGCGTGCTGCGCGACCCCTCCTGACGCCCCCGGCTATTGCCCGACGTGCCTAGGACAAGCTGCGCTTCGCCGTGCGCTCGAGGAAGTCGGCCACCCAGTCGGGATCGGCCGGCTCGATCAGCGACCGCAACAGCTGATCGTCGTATTCGGCGAAGCCGGCGGTGCGCAGCTCGTGCAGAGCTGCGTCGAGGTCGTAGCTCGTCTCGCGCAGCTCGGGAACGCCGCCGCGCACCATCATCCAAAACGCGCCTGGTCGGCCCTCGTAGGGCAGACCGACGCTGCCCGCGTTCGCGTAGGCCGGCCAACTCGGCAGCTCGCGCGTGAACTGGCGATGGGTATGACCGCCGATGACCAGCGGCTCATCGACGCCCGAGAGCGCACCGGCGAACGCCTCGTCGGGAGTCGCGGTCGTGAGGATCTCGCTGTCGCTCCGTGGCGAGCCATGGCAGAAGCGGACATCGTCGAGGGCGAGCGCGATCGGCCAGGAGTCGATCTCGTCCCGCCAGCCCCGGTCGATCGCGTTCGCGCTCCAGGCAGCGGCCAGGCCGGGCGGATCGTCGCCCGCCGGCTCGCCGTCGAACACGGCGATCGCCTCGCGCTCGCTGTTGCCGCTGACCCAATGCACCGGCTCAGGCCGCGCCCGCAGGAGCTCGAGCGACTCCCGCACCAGTGGCCCCGCAACAACATCCCCCGCAACCACCACCGAGTCGGGCCGTTCCGAATCCACCTCGGCAAGCACAGCCCGCAGGGCGGGCAGGTTCCCATGGACGTCGGCAAGCACGGCGATCCGCATCGAGCTCAGCCTAGCGTCATGCTCAGGCGGCCACGGGCGCCGGAATCAGTCCTCTCGGGTCCAGTCCCGCTTGGTCGACGGCTTGCCCTCGAGTTCGTCGAGCAGGTGCCTCCACCTATGCGGCTTGACGCCAGGCTCGCGCACACGAAACGCCGGTGAGGTGGGGTCCGGCACGGGAAGCGCCGCGCAGGCCGCGGCGTCGATGCGAAGGTCGACGCCGCGCTCGTGCAGTGAGCCGACCTGATCCGCGGCGACGAAACGAATACCGGCCGACATCCGGAGCGTGATTCCGTGGAAGATGTCCTCCGAACGTGCCGCTAACACATGCTCGACCGTGCCAACCACCTGCTGATCCGATGAGTACACCGGGACGCCCTCGTCGAGCACCGCGTAGGCGATTGGAAGCCCCTCGTCCATGATGCCTCCACCTTACCGCCGCGGGGCTCTCGCTGTTGGCGCGTGCGCGATCGCGCTCGTCATCCTGGCCGGCGTCGCCGTGGGCGCACGGACGGGAGCCCCCGGGCCGTATTTCGCAGCGCCGTTCTCGGTCCACGTCAACTCGCACACGTTCGGCCAGACGCCGTCTTGGACGCGGGGCGGCGAGGTCCTCTCGCAGGAGCTCGACCGGACCGGGATCCTTCAGGTGTGGCGCTCGAAGCTGGACGGATCCGCCCGTAGGTGCGTCACCTGCGGTCGCACGCGGGGGCCGAACGGCTTCGCGGTGCAGCGGCGGCAGGGCGACTGGATCCTGTTCTGCTCCTATGGAGACCAGCCCGAGCACTTCGGCATGCCGTGCCTTGGCGGCTACGGTGGCGACCTCTACGCGATCCGCAACGACGGGACCGACGTCACGCGCCTGACCGCACGCAGCGATCCGAACGGGGGCGCGGTCTACAGCAACGCGCGCGGCGTGCCCTACGACAACTACCACCCATACTTTTCGCCGAACGGGAGGCACATCGTCTGGACCCGCCAGGAGGCCTATCCGCTGTCGCAGGGAGGGGCGAGGTGGCAGATCATGCTCGCCGATTTCGTCGCGCCCCGGCACGGCCGCCCGCACCTCGCCCACGTGCGGGTGGTCGGACCGGCCTTCGGGATCTACGAGACGCAGCAGTGGGCGCCGGACGGCAGCGGGTTCCTGTTCACGGCCTTCGGGCCGCGCCGTTCGCCCTTCCAGAGCACGCCGCCGGGGTGGATGCACCAGCAGCTGTACTTCATGCGCCTGTACGGACGCGGAGCCTCGCCGGCGCATCCGCGGGTGACCCAACTGAGCGACGACACGCCCGTGTACCAGGAGCAGGCGGCGTTCACCCCGGACATGCGCGAGGTGATCTTCATGAGCAACCGAAACTCGGCCGCCGGGTCGTGGTATGACGAGGTGATCGCCGCCGCGCAACGCACGGGCTTTGACGCCCCGGATCCCGGCTCGACCGGCACGCTTCAGTTCCTGGCCGACTTTTCCGACCCGCACTTCCGCAGCGACCTGTTCATGGTCGACGTCCGCACCCACGACCTGCGCGAGCTCACCGACTTCCACAACGTCGTGCCCGAGTTCAACTGGAGCATCGGCTACACAAGACTGATCTGGTCCGGAATCGTCGGACTACCGAACCGGAACTTCGTCACCCGCGTCGCCAGCTTCCCCGCGATCACGCCGACTGAGCGGCGGACCCCGGCCAGGATCCCCGCACCCGGGCTGTATGGGCGGCCGATCGTCCTCGCGCGGCTCACGCCGCCGGCGCGGGCGCGGCCAGATCTGGTCACGGACCCCGACCTCAGGCGGTCCGGTGGGGCGGCAGCGGCCCGCTCCGCGCTCGCCGGAAGGTTCGTGGGAACCCGAGGCAGGGACCGGCAGACGATCCCGGCGGTCGTCGTCTCGTACTACGCGCTGTGGCTGGGTCAGCTGACCCAGCTCGGCGACCGCGCCGGGGTCGACATCAGCTCAGTCGGGTTCGTGATCGCGGCCGGGAGCGCGTAGCGACGCTCAGACCGCGCCCGCCAGCGCGGGTGTCCGCTTAGCCTCGTAGAGAGCTTCGTCGGCGGAGGCAAGGAGGGCTTGGGGCGCGCTGACACCGTCCCATTCCGCCAGCCCGGCCGAGAAAGCCGCCTCAGGACACGCGGCGCGGAGCCGATCGACGAGGGTCTGCGCCTGATCGAGGTCGCAGGCCGGGAGGAGCAGCACGAACTCATCGCCGCCCCAGCGCGCGAGCACGTCGGTGGCCCGGAGCGTCGTCTGCCACGCCCAGCTCGCCTCCACGAGCAGTTGGTCGCCGGCGAGATGGCCACGATTGTCGTTGTAGGCCTTGAACTTGTCGAGGTCGAGCACCGCCACCACCAGTGGCTGGTCCGAGCGCCGAGCCCTCGCGACCTCGCGGGTGAGCAGGTCCTCCCACGCGCGACGGTTCGGAAGCCCCGTCAGCTCGTCGGTGCCGGCGAGGTGCACGAGCTCGTCGACGAGCAGCCTGAGGCGGGCGACGAGCGCCATGACGGTGACACCGACCGCGGCCGAGAGAACGACGAACAGGAGGCCGGCCCGCCATCCGCCGGCCGGGTACTGGGGCGGCCCGACCAGGAGCGCCGGTGCGAGATACACCGCGGCCACACCCGCGACCGCGACGGCCAGCTCGATCCGGCGCCCATGCATGGAGGCCCACAGGACGGGGAGGAGGACCAGCGGGCCGTAGCCGGCGGTCGGGCTTGCGCCGTCGCGTAGCAGCGCCACCGAGACGAGGTAGAGCACGATCCCCACACATCCCGCGAAGGGGATGCGGTCTAGGCCCAGCTGGCGGCCGAAGGCGAGCAGCAAGCCGACGATCAGCTGCATGGCGAGCGCGGGGAGCGCGTCGGCCCAATCGACCGATCCGCCGAGCGGGAGCAGCACCAGCACGATCGCGAAGCACACGACGTAGACGCCGAGAACTGCCGAGTCCAGGCGAACATCCAGGCCGTCCCGGGGGTCGTGCAGGCGCGGCGAGGCGATCGCGCCCACGTGCCCCGGGACCGTCGACGGTCCTCGCATGGGCGGTGTATCGGCACACCCAGGGGCGGCTTGAGGGCCGGATGCGCAAGGACCCCGGAATTTGCGAAAGTCGAGCCAAGCAGTGGGGTTGGCCGCACGGTCTAGGTAGTCTGGACCGGAAATGGGGCCCCACGCTCGCCTGCGGATCCGGGTTGCCGCCCTCGTCGGGCTGGGTGCGCTGATCGTGGCGGGCGGCATTGCCCTGGTGCTGAGCAACACCTTCGGGCTGCGCTCGAGCAACGATGCGACGATCCGGACGGACGCGTACCTGCTCCGCGTGGTCGACGTCGAGCGGCTCGTCGTCGATGCCGAGACGGGTCTGCGCGGTTATCTCCTCACCGGAGAATCGCGTTTTCTACAGCCGACGCTGGCCGCCGAGCGCCAGCTTCCGGCCGCCTACGGCGCGCTGCAGCAGACGGCCTCGCGGGCGGGGGCATACGAGCCACGCGTGCGAGCGTTGGTCGCGTCGTCGTCGGCGTACATCTCGGGCTACCTGCGAAACGAGCTCAGCCTGGCGCAGCGGAACCTTGCCGAGGCGCGATCGGTCGCCGCGACCCAGCTGGGCAAGGACCGGGTCGACGCAATCCGCGCGCGGGCAGCGGCGCTCGAGGGGCTGCTCGCGGTGCGGCAATCGGCACGCCAGGCCGCCGCTCGTCACACCGCCGACCACTCGATCACCGAGGCGATCGTGCTCCTCGTCCTGCTCACCGGGCTGACATTGCTCCTGGGCGGCTACCTCGGGCACATGGCCGTCCAGCGGCAGATCGCCCGCGACCAGGCGCTCGACACCACCCGCACCCTCCAGCAGAGCATCCTGCCGGCTCGGGTGCCGGAGATCCCTGGGTGTGAGCTTGCGATCCGGTTCCGGCCGATCGGCGGGGGCCTGGTCGGCGGCGACTTCTACGACGTCTACGAGGTCGTGCCGGGGAGCTGGGCGGTGATCGTGGGCGACGTTTGCGGCAAGGGTGCCGAGGCGGCCGCCGTCAGCGCGATGGCGCGTTGGACGCTGCGCAGCTTGATCGGCACATCGGTGGCACCGGCCGACGCGATGCGATTTCTCAACGAGTCGATGCTGCGCCAAGCGGTGGATGTGCGGTTCATCACGCTCGCCTATCTGCTCATCACCGTGGATGGCAAGACGGCGCGGGCCGAGGTGGCGTGCGCCGGCCATCCGCCGCCGGTGATCATGCCCGCAGACGGCGAGCCCGCGACGATCGACGCCGCCGGCGATCTGCTCGGCGTGTGGAATGAGATCGACCTACATACGGCCAAGCTGCGGCTGAGCGCCTCCGACGCCGTCGTCCTGTTCACCGACGGAATCACCGAACAGGGGCCCGGCGAGCCCCCGGAGCCCGACCGCCTGCTCGCCGAACGGCCCGCCGGCGCCGACGCCGAGCAGCTCGCGAGCGCGCTGGAGGATCGTGCCATTCCCTCCCGCGGCGGGCCTCGCGACGACATCGCGATCGTGGCTCTTCGGTTCCTCGGCGAGGACGCCGACGGTGATCTCGCGGGAGGGCGCTCGGACGAGCGTTCGCTCGCTCCGGTGCGCTGAGGGAGGCGTCGGGGCGCACGCTCCGCCAACCTGTAGGGAGATGCTGCCCAGCGGACATATCGCCAGCGGCGCCCTGCTCGGTGTCTGGCGCAGCCGCGGCGCGCGGCGCCCCGCGCTGGTGATCGCCGGCGCTATCGCCGCCACGACCCTGCCCGACATCGATCTCGTCATACCCTCGGCCCTCGATCGCCTTGGGGTCCGGCACCGGCTCAACTCGGGCACGCACCACAGCTGGGTGACTCACACCCCGCTGTTCTGGGGCCTGACGGCCGCCGGCGCGAGGAGACTGGCGCGGCGTCCGCCGGCGCCCGAGTGCGCGGCCCGTGCCTCGGACACGCTCGCCCTTGGACTGGCCGTGCACATCGCCGAGGATGCGGTGGCCAACACGGTCGCGCTGCTGTGGCCGCTGCGCCGTCGAGAGTACGGGCTCGGGCTTGACCGGCTCGCCGGTGTCACCGACCACGGCGAGTACGCGCGCCGCTATCCGTCCTCTCCTGCCGGGCGGCTCGAGATCGGGCTGGTGCTCGCGGCGCTCACGGCTTGCGCGTGGCGCGCACGATCGGGCCGGGAAACATGATCATCTAGAGCGTGATCCCCGGCTCGAGCCCCATCGCGCGGGCCTGATCGACCGACACGATCTCCCGGCCGAAGGGCAGCAGGGAGACCGGGATCAGTTTGAAGCTCGCCAGGCCGAGCGGGATGCCGATGATCGTGATGCACATCAGTACCCCGGTCACGAGGTGACCGAGGGCCAGCCACCAGCCGCAGAGCACGAACCAGATGATGTTCCCGAGCGCCGAAGCCGCACCCGCGTCGGCGCGCCTGATCACGGTCTTGCCGAACGGCCACAGCGCGAACACGCCGATCCTCAGCGAGGCGACGCCGAACGGGATCGTGATTATCAGGATGAAGCAGATGACCGCGGCGAGCGCATAGCCGATGAACATCCACAGCCCGGCGAGCACGAACCAGATGATGTTCAGCAGCAGGCGCACGGCCTCAGGCGAGCTCGTCCATGCCCTGGGCGACCCAGGCCTTGAGCTCGTCGGACTGGGTGAATGGAGCCCCGTCAGCCTCAGCCCGCGCCAGCACCTGCTCGGGCGTGGCGCCGGAGCGCAGCCCCGCGTAGAGGTACACGAGCGCGGAGGAGCGCGGCCCCGTGCGGCAGGTCACCAGCGCCGGCCGCGGCAGCTCGTCGAGCGCCTCGATCTGGCGCCGGGCGAGGTCCATGTCCATCACCCGCGGCGGATCGGAGACGACGTTCGCGGCGTGCGGCACCGCCGCCTGGACGCTTGCGAAAGACATGCCCCCACCCATCTGTGCGAACTCCTCGCCGCACAGATACAGCCACGCCGAGGCGTCGTTCTCCCGGGCGAACTGCGCCGGATCGGCAATCAGGCTCCGGTTGTACTTGAGGTCTCGGGGGGTTTCGAACTCGGTCACCGCTCTCCAATCGTCCATCGAACCGGCCTTTCTCGCGTCCACCCTAGCCGGTGTAAACGCGTGCCAGGGATTCGGCCACGCACACCGGCTTCTCGCCCCCCTCGTGCTCGAAGGTCAGCTCGGTCGCGATCTGTGCGCCACCCGGGATCTCGTCCACGGCCGCGAGCTTGGCCCGCATCCGGACCCTGCCGCCGACCGGCATCGCGGCGGGAAAGCGGACGCGGTTGAGGCCGTAGTTGATCCCGAAGGCAAACCCCTCGAGTGTGAACATGTCGTAGGAGAACCGGGGCGCCAACGACAGCGTGTAGTAGCCGTGCGCGATCGTCCCGCCGAACGGCGTCTGCTTGGCGCGCTCGACGTCGATGTGGATCCACTGGTCGTCCCCGGTCACCTCAGCGAACTGATTGATCTTCTCCTGGGTCACCAGGTGCCAGTCGCTGACGCCGAGCTCCTTGCCGACATAGGACTTGACCTCGTCCAGTCCGTTGAGTACGAGCATGCCGTTCATCGCTCCTTGCTTCGTTTCGACGGCGCTCAGCCGTCCCGTCTCGCAAGCGTAAGCCGTGGGCCCCCGCTCGCGCAGCCTTCGTTCAGGCGGCCTGGCGCGTTCGGAAGCGCTCGCGCGCTGCCTCGCGAAAATCGGGCCAACCCGACGGAGGCCCAGCGGGCCGGCGCACCTGGAGCGGATTGCCCGCCGGAAGCTCGGACAGGCGCTCCCCGAGCCCCGACTCGCGCAGGTGCGCGGTGACGCTCCGGACGGCGGTCTCGATCACCTCGTGCCGTCGCCGGCCGCTCATCAGGTTGCCGCCCATGACGTCGAGGTCGTGGACGCTCGGCTGGACGAGTGCGACGTCGATCCCGGCCGCCCGCAGGCGCTTGGCCTCGGAGCCGAGTCGCCGGCCGGCGGCCTGGCGCATGCGGAGGGCCAGCCGCTCGGCCACGGTGCTCGGCGAGCCCGAGTGCAGCGAGGACATCGGGTTGAGCGCGAGCACGAGGTCCAGCGGCTCCTCGCGCAGGACATCGAGGTTCGAGGTCGACCGCACGCCGCCGTCGATATACGAGCGCCCTCCGATCTCGACGGCGCGGTAGAAGCCGGGGATCGCGCAGGAGGCCGCGACCGCGTCCGGAAGCGAGGCTGTGGGGGCGCCGCGGCGGCCGAAGGCCACCCTCCGGCCAGACCCGTAGTCGACCGCGATCGCCCAGTAGTTGGGGTGGGGAGCCCAGTCCCCGTCGCATGCACGCCTTACCGTGTCCTTCAGCGGCGCGGTCGAGATGATTCCCCGAGGCAGCCAGCCGGAGATCACGGCAGCGGGGGAGTAGCGGTATGGCCGGGCCATCGACGCCACGGCGAGTCGCCACGAGCCGGGCCCGAGCGCGATCCCGCCCCGGTCGAGCCGGTACGTCGCCCCGGCGGAGCGATCGGCGCCCGACGCCGACCCGCCTCGGGCATCGGCGAGCCCGTCCAGCTCCTCGCCGGCCGAGTGCGCGACCATGAACCACGGCGGCACGCCACAGGCGATCAGGGCGCCGATCATCGAGCCCGCCGAGGTGCCGACGATGTAATCGGCGCTGCCCGGATCCCAGCCGCACTCGGCCGCGATCGCGGACAGCGCGCCGACCAGCCACGCGCCCCCGAGGACGCCGCCGGCGCCCAGCACGAGGCCCACTCGCGGACGAGCCTCCGGGACCTCGCGGCTGTGCTCAGCCGAGACCATCAAACGGGAAAACGGGGTTGAGTTGCATCCTTGTGGGCGCCCAGCTGCCCCCGGGCGTGCTCCCCGATCAGCATACGGGGTCGCCGATCGGCATGGCGTTCGCAGGGTCCGGCCCAATAGCATTCGGGCATGGTCACCGCGGCCACGCAGGAGATCGACCACGACGTCGTGATCATCGGCGCCGGCTTCTCGGGCATCGGGATGGCAATCGGCCTCGATCGCGCCGGCCTGTCGGACTACCTGATCGTGGAGGAGGGGGAGGGCTTCGGCGGCACGTGGTACTGGAACCGCTATCCGGGCGTCGCCGTTGACATCCCGTCGTTCAGCTACCAGTTCTCGTTCGCCAAGCGCTCGAGCTGGTCACGGGTCTACGCCCCCGGTGACGAGCTCCGCGGCTACGCCGACTACTGCGCGACGCGCTTCGGCCTGCGCCACCGGGCGCGCTTCCGCACTCGGATCACTGGAGCGACCCTCGACGAGGCCGGGCAACGCTGGCTGCTGGAGTGCAGCGACGGCGACACGATCGCCGCGCGCCACGTGATCGATGCCACGGGCGTGCTCACCCAGCCGAAGATCCCCGAGATCGACGGCGTCGGGTCATTCGCCGGGACCACGCTGCACACGGCCCGGTGGGATCCGAAGGCGGATCTGGCTGGCCGGCGGGTCGCCGTGGTCGGCACCGGTGCCTCGGCGGTTCAGCTGATCCCGGCGGTCGCCCCCGGGGCCGAGCACCTGACCGTGTTCCAGCGCACGCCGATCTGGTGCCTGCCCAAGCTCGATGCGCCGATCGGTCCGAAGTCGCGCTGGTTCCTCGCCCGGGTGCCCGGCGGCAAGCGCGCGGCCCGGATGGTAAGCCAGACGTTCGTCGAGCTGTCATTCCCGATCGCCGCGCATTACCACCGCACGGTGCCGCTGGCGAGCGTGTTCGAGAAGCAGGCGCGCGGGTACGTCCGCAAGGAGGTCGACGATCCGGAGCTGCAGGAGAAGCTGATCCCGCGCTACGCGATGGGCTGCAAGCGCCCGAGCTTCCACAACGAGTACCTGGCCACGTTCAACCGCGCCAACGTGACGCTGGAGACCGACCCGATCGAGCGGATCACCCCGAGCGGGATTGTCACCGCGGGCGGCGTCGAACACGCGGTCGACGTGCTCGTGCTCGCAACCGGCTTCAAGGTCTTCGATCCCGGCAACTTCCCCAAGTACCGGGTCAGCGGGCGCGGCGGGGTCGACCTCGAGCGCTGGTGGGGTGAGAATCGCTATCAGGCCTATGAGGGGGTCAGCGTTCCCGGATTCCCGAACTACTTCACGATGTTCGGCCCTTACGGCTACAACGGATCGTCCTACTTCAACCTGATCGAGACACAGGCCCGACACATCGTCCGCTGCCTCAAGCGCGCGCGCTCCACCGGCGCGACGATGGTCGAGGTCAGAGCCGAGGCCAACGACCGCTACTTCGCCGAGATGCTTCGCCGGCGCGGACGGCAGGTGTTCTGGCAGGGGAGCTGCTCGCTGGCCAACAGCTATTACTTCGACTCCCACGGCGACGTCCCGCTCCGGCCCAGCCCGACGATCGAGACGATGTGGCGCAGCCGCCGCTTCCCGCTGAGCGACTACCGCTTCGAACATGCCATCGCGGACGGCGGACCGGACGCGGCTCAGGCGCTCGCGGCCGGCGTGACCCGCTGACGCGAGTCCGAAAGCCGCCAGCAGATCGCCGCGTTGATCGCGGCAACCAGCAATACGGCGGGCCACGCGCCGATCACGAGGCCGAGCACGTGCGAGAGCGCGAATGCGATCAGGCCCGAGGCGGTCAGGATCGCCGCGATCCGCGGGCCATCACGACGCAGCCAGATCACGATGCACGTGATCCCGAAGGCGGCGAGCACGACGCCGCCGGCTGGCCGCGAGCCGCTCGCGACGGCGACGCCGAACCCGGCGATCAGGCCGGCGGCGGTGAGGGGGGCGGTCGCGATGCGCACGACGCGATTATCGGAGATGGGCGACCGCGACGCCGTGCTCGGCGGCCAGGCGCGCGGCGATGATCGAGCGGTGGCAGGCCTCGGGATCGTGCTCGACGCAGAGGAGCGCGGTGGCGCCGGTCCCGGGCATCCGGGCGGCGAGGGACGCCAGCTCGACCCGGTCCAGGATCTCGCGCGTGTAGCGGTTTCGGTAGACCGGGGCGAGCACGGTCCGGGAGCGCTTACCCTCGCCTCGCCGGGCGTCCTCGGCGTACTGGAGGTGGCGCAGCTCCGTGGTCGGGGCGAGCTCCCTCACGTGTCGGTAGTCGATCGCGGTGGAGGCGAGTGCATCCTGGAGACGGACCGCGTTGGCCCAGGCGTACTCGCGGCCGCGTACACCGCGCCGCTGACGCACGTCGAGCAGGAGGCCGACGTCGGCGGCGTGCAGCGCGGAGAGGAAGCCGTCGAGATCCCAGTCATAGACGCCGATTGTCACGACTCGCCGCATCACTCGACAATGTAGGGTCCGCGAGCGATGAAGCAGCTCGCAGCAGGGGTGTGGCAACTCGACGGCTTTCCGCGCAACGCGATCAATGTCTACCTGCTCGAGGACGTCGTGATCGACTCGGGCACGGTGCTCGACCGCCGCCGCGTGCTCGGAGCGCTCGCTGGGCGCAAGCTTTCCGCCCATGCCATCACCCACGCTCACCTCGACCATTTTGGCTCGAGCCGAGCCGTGTGCGAGCAGTTCGGCGTGCCGATGTGGTGTGGCGCTGCCGACGTCGAGATGGTGGAGGCGGGGAAGATGCTTGGACCGCGCGGGATGGTGCTTCCGGCCGCGCCCAAGGTCCACGTCGACCGCGCCCTCGTCGAGGGCGACGAGGTGGCTGGATTCGAGGTCCTCGACACGCCGGGCCACTCACCCGGCCACGTCTCCTACTGGCGAGAGTCCGACCGCGTGCTCGTATGCGGCGATGTGATCTGGGGCTGCAACCCGTTCATCAACTCCGGGCCGCCCCGGGAGCCGTTCCCGTTCGTCAGCCCGGACCCGGCCCAGAACCGGGACTCGGCGCGTAGGCTCGCCGCGCTCGAGCCTGCGCTCGTGTGCTTTGGACACGGTGCGCCGATGCGCGACACGGCCCGCTTCCAGGCCGTCGTGGCGAAGCTGGCCCACTAGGGGCGCGGCCTACTCCACCCGGACGATCACCTTGCCGGTGTTGCCGCCGGTGAACAGCAGGTTGAGCGCGTCGGGCGCGCGCTCGAGCCCGTCCACGACGTGGACTTTGTAGTGGATCTTGCCCTCGGCCAGCCACTTGCCCATGTCCGCCTGCGCCTCGGCGAATCGGTCGAGGTAGTCGAGGATCAGGAAGCCCTCCATCCGGGCGCGCTTGACGATCAGGTTGCGGTAGTTGCTCGGGCCGACGATCTTGTCGCGGTCGTTGTAGGTGGCGATCGCGCCGCACAGCACGATCCGCCCGCGCAGCGCGAGCTGGGCGAGGCAGATATCGAGCAGCTGGCCGCCGACGTTGTCGAAGTACAGGTCGATCCCATTCGGGCAGGCCTCGCGCAGGCGGGCGGCGACGTCGTCGGTCTTGTAATTGATCGCGGCATCGAACCCGAGCTCGTCCACGAGCCACGCGCACTTCTCGGGCGTGCCGGCGATCCCGACCACGGGGGAGGCGCCCTTGACCTTGGCGATCTGGCCCACGGTCGAGCCGGTGGCCCCGGCCGCCCCCGACACGACCACGGCATCGCCCTCCTTGACCCGGCCGACATCGAGCAGGCCGAAGTACGCGGTCATGCCGGTCGTGCCGAAAACGCTGAGCGCCGCGGTCGGGTCGATTCCCGGCGGCAGGGCCTGCATCATCCCGCCGGAATCGCCCGCGATCGCGTAGTCCTGCCATCCGGTCATCCCGAACACCAGGCTCCCGACCTGGTACTGGTCGCTGTTGGAGCGGACCACCTCGCCAACGCCCCCGGCGCGCACGACCTCGTCGATCGCGATCGGAGGAAGGTAGCCGGGGGCGTCGTCCATCCACGTGCGGATCGTCGGGTCGATCGAGATGAAGCGGTTATGGATCAGCGCCTCGCCGCTCCCGGGCTCGGGCACGTCGACGCGTTCGACGCGGACGTCATCGTGCTCGACGGTGCCCGTCGGTCGTTTCGCCAGGACGAGGCGGCGGTTCTGCTCGGGCATGGCTGTCCTCTTTTCGAGATCGCGCGGTGGTTGCGGACGGCGATGCGATCCTACGCGGCTATCCTCGTTGTGCACTCAATTTCCACTCACGGGAGCGCCCATGGCGAAGACGATCTATACCGCACAAGCTACGGTCACCGGGGGGCGTGTGGAGGGACACGGCAGGACGAGCGACGGGGCGCTGGACGTGGAGCTGCGCCCGCCGGTCGAGACCGGCGGTCCCGGAGGCGGCACGAATCCGGAGCAGCTCTTCGCGGTCGGCTACGCGGCCTGCTTCGAGGGCGCAATCGGCGCGATCGGCCGCCGCGAGCGGGCCGAGGTCGGTGACGTCTCGATCGACAGTCGAGTCAGCCTGGTCACGACCGAGAATCGCACCTTCACGGTCGCGGTCGAGCTCCACGTCACGCTGCCGCAGGTGAGCGATCCCGAGCAGGCGGTGCGGATCGTCGCCGCTGCCCACGGCGTCTGCCCGTACTCGAATGCGACGCGTGGAAACATCGACGTCACGCTGACCGCCAACGGCCGGGACGTGGAGGTGCCGGCGGGGGTCTAGCCGGTGTATTCGAAGGTCGAGCCGTACCCGCAGACCTCGTGGAACTCGAACGCGAGGCCTTCATCGGCCACCCGTAGCTCCTCGGCCACGAGCTCCTCTCCGGTCCGCTCGTGCCCTGGGATCACGCAGGTCACGGTGGAGGCTGACGGGTACCGGCCGCGGATGCGGACGGTCACCACATCGCGCACCCTCACCCACTGCCGGCGCGAGGAGTGATCGAGCGAGATCTCGGCGGGGCGAACGGCGAGCAGCTGACTCGGCTTCCATGCCCAGGGGAAGTGGCGCTCGGCGTCACCGGCCAGGCGTCCCGTGTAGACGGCCTCGAGCTGGGCGCGCTGTTCACTCGAGGCGACCTCGTCGAGGTACATGATCCACGTCCAGGGCGAGCCCGGCTCGTCGTCGCTGTAGTACGTGGCAAGTGCGACCGCGAGCCCGGACACGTCAATGCTCTCGATCATCCCGTCCTCGACCAGCCACGACAGAACCCCCATGCAGACCCCGTGGGTCGAGCGGCCACCGGCGACCCCGTCGATCCGCCGGCACGGGCAGATCGGATGGCAGTTGCAGGCCTCGAAGTAGCTCCCGCGGATCTGCCAACTCATGACGGCCCCTACGGTAGCGTGAGCAGCGCCGCGCTGGCGGGCGGCAGCCGGACGAGGTACACGCCGTTCTTCGGCCGGAGCTGACTGCTGCTGCTGCCAGGGAGGGTTCCGGTCGTCGTGCTCGATCCGAAGCTGTGGCCGCCGAGGCTCACGTGACCGGTCGCGTGGGCGCTCGGCGCCTCGAGGCGCTCGAGCGCGCCCGGCTGCGAGGTGGTGGGCACGCGGATGCGAACGGTCTGCCGGCCGGTGAGGCTCTTGTTGATCATGACCACGCGGATCTGCCCGTCGCTACCGCGCGTGGCCCAGATGTGCAGCGAGCCGCTCTGGCTTCCGGCGGTCCGCAGCATCTGCGATCCGGGCGGGGCGGCCTGGGAGAACATCATCAGCCCGTAATACTCGGGGTTGACGCGAGCGCGCCAGCGGCCGTGCGATTTGCTGACCTGAAAGAGCTCGCCGGGCGAGCCGGGCCGGGTGTGGATGTTGACGCCGTCGACGCCGACGCGGGCGAGCTCGAACAGCGCGTCAAGGCTCCATAGGGCCGAGGCGAAGGTGTTGCTGACCCCGGTCTCACCGCCGCACGAGACAGCGTTCATCTCGTCGATGCGGAGCGGGACGTGGTGCGCGTGGGCGGTCCGGGCGTACGTCGCGAGCCCGTTCGCGAGGCCGCGGGAGGATGAGTTGGCAAGCAGATCCGAGACAGAGTTGTGGGCCACCGACCGGCAGTGCTTGAGTGGGTAGCGGTGCAGCGTAGCCACCCGCACGTTGCCGTCGCCGCCCAGGAACCGGGGGAGGTGGGGCATCCACTCCGGGCCGCCGATGTTGGGTCCGGCAATCGGCACGTCGCCGAGCGCGTGCGAGACCACGCGGAAGTCGTGCATGAAGTCCCCGAACGTGTAGCCGGCCGGCCGGCCGTAGACGCGCGTGAGGTTCACGATGTACCAGGGGAAGGAGTCGTAGAGCTCAGGCTCGTTTCCGACCTCGAGTCCCTCGATCGCCTTCACGCCCAGACCACGCACGAAGGCGTCGGCCTCCGCGGCAGCGACCCGGCGGCTGTTGGCCTCGAGGTTGATGCCGAGCAGCACCTTGGCTCCGGTCGCCTGGGTCAGGGCGTTCAGCACCCGCAGCCACCGTGGCGTCAGCGTGTAGCGGACGCCGGACGGGCGGCGCTTGCCCCGGATCGGCCACCAGGTCCAGTCGGTGGTGTCGCCGCCGAGCCGGAGCGAAGGCGGCCGGCCGGCGGCCAGGTTTCCGATCAGGTGGATGAACACGGGGTTCACGTCCTTGGAACGCGCGCCGGCGTAGGTCTCCAGATCGGGGTACTCGAGCGAGATCCCGACGAAGCCGGCCGGGATCGTCCGTCCCGTTGTGGCTCGCTCAACCGTGATCCTCGTCACGGACGTGGCGCCGGCCGAGGACGAGCGGGCGAGGACCCCCCCGATGATGACTATCGTGGCCAGACCCGCGATTGCAAGGGCCACGATGACGGATGACTCGCGAAGCCGCAGAGCCGAGATACTCGCAGTTACGCTTTAGGCTCGATAAATGAGGAGTCGGTTGCAGATCGAGGTGGGCGGCGGACGCCACCTCGAAGTGGTGCTGGAAGGCCCCGAGGATCGGGAGATTCTGCTGTTTCACCACGGCACCCCGGCCGCAGGCGCCCAGCACGCCGCCGCCGTTCAGGCCGCCGCGGAGCGCGGCCTGCGCCACCTCACGTACTCGCGCCCCGGCGGCGCGGCTCCCGGAGCACGTGATGGCCGCGGCGACGCTTGGCTCGGTCGCCCCCCGAAACGCCGAGGGGCTCGACTGGGCGGCCGGGATGGGCGAGGACAACCTCGAGGAATTCGGGGCCGCGGAGAGCGGTCCCCAGGCCCTGGTCGCGTACTTGGAGCCCGCGGCCCGCTCGATGGCGCACGCCACCGGCGGCGAGATCGTGAGCGTCTTCGGCGACCTCGTCAGCCCGGTCGACCGCGGCGTGCTGACGGGCGAGTTCGCCGACTACCTCGCCGACAACGAGCGCGCGGCCGTGGCAAACGGAGTATGGGGCTGGTTCGACGACGACCTGGCCTTCGCCCGCGACTGGGGCTTCGACCCCGCCTCATCACCCGCCCGCTGACGGTCTGGCAGGGGGTAGAGGATCGGTTCGTGCCCCCGACGCACGGAGAGTGGCTCGGCTCACATATCCCCGGGGCGGAGCTCGAGCTCCGCCCCGAGCACGGTCACCTGTCGCTGTGGACGTGGGGATTTGGAGAGGTGATCGAGCGGCTGGTGGGCTGAGGAGGCGCCCCCTCACCCTGGCAGCGCGTCGAGCAGCGCCCAGGAGCTCGCGATCAGCCGCGAGGCCGGGAAGTCGGGGTCCTCGAGGGCGAGGCGACCCTGTTCCTCGGCGATGCTGAGGAGCATGCGGGACAGGATCTCGACGTCGAGGTCGCCCGGAAGCTGGGGCAGCGCGGCGAGGCCCCAGCGCACGAGCGGCTCGAGTTGGCGGGCGATCTGGGAGCGGCGGCGGTTGACGAGCTTCTGGAGCGCGAGCGGCGCGCTCTCGGGCCGGAGCAGGGCCACCGTCCACGTCTGCGGCTGGGAGATCACGGCGGCGAGGAAGCGGGCCAGCGACTCCCCGAGCAGCTCGCCCGGGGTGGCGTCGCCGGGCTCGGTCGGGAGCAGAGCGTCAAGGGCGGCCCGGGTGCGGCGGTCCTCGCGGCGCAGCAGCGCCACCAGCAGCAGCTGGAGGTTCGGGAAGCTGCGGTACACGACCACGCGGTTGACGCCCGCCCGCCGCGCCACCGCCTCCATGCTGAGCGCGTCGAAGCCCTCCTCGGCGATGAGGGCGAGCGTGACGTCGAGGAGCTGTTCACGCCGCACTGCCCGTGGAACCCGTGCTCCCGGAGGGGGATCCGGCCGCGTGACCCGGTCGACGGGCTGGGGGATCGGCGGCGCCGGGCCGCCGCGGCGGCGCATATCGGCCGGCGCCAGCTTCAGCAGGACACCGGTCATGGCCGCCATTCGGTCCGCTGAGAACCGGCGAGGGTGGGCGAGCATGAGGCGCGCCGCGTCCTCGCCGGCTGCGACGATCATCCGCGCCAGCAGGGCGTGGTCGAGTCCCTCCGGGCCGCCGCGGCGCTCGACTCCCCAGTCCAGGAGTGTGGTGATCCGCTCGGCCAGCAAGCGGCGGCTGCGGCGGATCCGCTCGCGCAGCTCGCGCGAGCTCCCGCGGGGCGGCATCAGCACGAGCCGCCAGGTGCGCGGGTTGGCCCTGACGGCGCGCAGGAACGCGCGGATCGCGTCGACGAGGAACTGCTCGGGGTCGACGTCGTCGTCCGGCTCGACGCCGACGATCTCGAGCAGCGGCGCCATCGCGGCGTTCTCCTCGCGCTCCATCAGCGCGAGCATCAGCCCCTCGAGGTCGCCGAACATGTCGTAGACGACGGGCCGCGTCACGCCGGCGCGCTGCGCCACCGCCTCCACGCTGACGGCGTCGAAGCCGCCCTCGCCGAGAACGTCGAGGGCGGCGTCGAGCAGTTGCGCGCGGCGAAGCTCCGGCGCGAGCCGTGGGGTGCGCTGCGGATGGCCTGCCATCACAGCGCAGCCTTGCACGTGACGCGGACTTGCGCTCCGCGGGAGAGGTATGTAACGTTTGTGTAGCTACACCGCTGTGACATCCAAGCAACGTACGGGAGACGCGCATGGAAACCAGTTGGGCAAGCGGCAAGGTGGCGCTGGTTACGGGCGCCGCTCGAGGCATCGGGGCCGCGACGGCAGGTCGCCTGCATGCCAAGGGCGCGAGGGTCGTGCTCGTTGGCCTCGAGCCCGAACTGCTCGAGCAGCGTGTCGCGGAGCTCGGCCGCGAGCGCGCCGCCTTCTTCGAGGCCGACGTGACCGACACCGAGGCGCTCAGAGAGGCGGTGGAGGAGTCCGTCGAGCGCTTTGGCGGCCTCGACATCGCCGTCGCGAACGCCGGGGTCCACTACGTGGGGGCGTTCGAGACGACGCCGCTCGAGGTGCTTGAGCGCGAGCTCGAGATCAACCTGATGGGCGTCCTGCGCGCCGATCACCTCGTCCTCCCGCACCTGCTGCGGTCGAACGGCTACCTGCTCAACGTCGCCTCGCTGGCCGCCGCCTCACACGCGCCGATGATGACGAGCTACGCGGCGTCGAAGGCCGGGGTCGAGGGGCTCTCGAACAGCCTTCGCGCCGAGGTCGCCTCGCGTGGGGTCGGCGTCGGCTGTGCCTACTTCGGCTTCATCGACACCGACATGGTGCGCGACGCGGTCGCGCACGAGTCGACACAGGTCGCTCTCGGTCTGCTCCCGGGGTTCGTCCGCCGACCCGAGTCGGTCGAGCATGCCGTGACGGCGATCGAACTCGGGATCCACGGACGGCGTGACCGGGTGTGGGCCCCGCGGTACGTGGGACTCGCCCTGGCCTCGCGCGGCTGGCTGCAACCCCTCACCGAGCGCTACATCCGCCGGAGCAGAAGGATCGATCGGGCCGTCGCGCTTGCCCAGCAGACACCCGAGCGTGAGAAGGAGCTCGTCTGATGCTGCCACACCACCGGGTGGCCATCACCGGTTGCGGCTTTGCCGGCCTGGGGATGGCGATCGAGTGCAAGCGCGCAGGGATCGACGACTTCGTGGTGCTCGAGCGGTCGAGCGAGCTCGGCGGGACGTGGCGTGACAACCACTATCCGGACTGCGCCTGCGACGTGCCGACGCCGCTCTACTCCTACTCGTTCGCGCCGAACCCGCGCTGGTCGCACCTGTACGCGCGCAGCGGCGAGATCCGGGCCTACCTCGAGGACTGCGCCGACCGCTTCGGTGTGCGCGACCACCTGCGCTTCGGCGCCGAGGTGACCGGCGCACACTGGGACGAGGAGCGGCAGCGATGGACGGTGCTAGTCGGCGGCGAGCCGGCGCTGACCGCGGACTTCGTCGTCGGCGGCTTCGGCGGGCTCAACCGGCCCGTCTACCCGGACATCCCGGGGCTCGAGCAATATCAAGGGGCGCTGTTCCACTCCGCCCAGTGGGACCATGACGTCCCGCTCGCGGGCAGGCGCGTCGGCGTGATCGGGACCGGTGCGAGCGCGATCCAGCTGATCCCGCGGGTGGCTGGGGAGGCGAGCCAGGTCACGGTGTTCCAGCGCACACCGCCGTGGGTCGTGCCCAAGCTCGACCGGCGGATCACGCGCGCGGAGCAGACGCTGTATGCGCGGCTCCCGATCACGCAGAAGCTGCTGCGCGGGGTGATCTTCGCGATCACCGAGTCCGTCGGGATCGCGATCACGCGCTATCCCCGCCTGCTGAAGATCGGTGAGGCGTGGTCGCGCCGGCACATGCGCAAGGCGATCAGGGATCCGCAGCTGCGCGAGACGCTGACGCCGAGCTACCGGCTCGGGTGCAAGCGGATCCTGCCGTCCAACGACTACTACCCCGCGCTCGCGCGCGAGAACGTGACCGTGCAGAGCGCGGGCATCGACCGGATTGACGGCGCGACCGTGATCGCCGGCGACGGCAGCAAGCACGAGGTCGACGTCCTCGTGTGCGGGACCGGGTTCCGGATCGAGGAGGTGTTTGCCCACCTCGACATCCGTGGCCGCGACGGCCTGACCCTCACCGAGGCATGGGCGGGCGGCATCGAGGCGCACCGCGGCTCGACCATCGCCGGCTTTCCCAACCTGGCGCTGCTGTCCGGCCCGAACACTGGGACCGGCAGCACCTCGCAGGTCTACATGATCGAGGCGCAGATCCATCACGTGCTCGAGATCCTCCGCACGCTCGCCGAACGCGGCGCCGCCACGATCGAGCCGACTAGCGCCGCGCAGGCCGACTACAACGCGTGGGTGCAGCAGCGCATGCGGCGCACCGTGTGGCTGACCGGCGGCTGCAACAGCTGGTACCTCGACGAGGAGGGCGTCAATCGGACTCTGTACCCGGGCCCGTCGTCGGAGTTCTGGCGTTCGCTTCGCAAAGTCAGCGTGGACGAGTACGTGCTCGAACCCGTCCGCCAACCCAAGCCCGACCGAATCGAGGTGGCAGCATGATCCTCGCCGCAGCAACCGGCGCGCCCCCCGCAGGAGGCGCGCCCCTGTCCCAGGTGATCGGTGCGACGGCCGCGGGGATGCTGTTGACGGCCGCACTGCTCATCATCGGGCTGCGCTACCGGGACAACCGGATGCCGCTGCTCGACGCGATCGCCGCGCCGTTCGCATGGCTGCTGCGCGTACCGAACTGGGCGGCGCTGCCGGTCGCGCTGGCGACCGGATCGCTGATCCTGGCCGGGGCCGGTTTCTACTGGGACGTCTCGGTCCACATCGACCGCGGCCGCGACCCAGGTCCGTTCGGCACCCCGGCCCACTACCCGATCCTCATCGGCCTGTTCGGGATCTTCGCCGCCGGTTGGCTCGCACTCGTGATGTCGCGCGGCAACGACGCGCAGCGGACCGGTGTCCGCCTGACCGAGACATGGACGGTCCCGACGAGCGGGCTCGTGATGACCGCGTGCGGCGCGTTCGCGCTGGTCGGCTTCCCCCTCGATGACGTCTGGCATGCCACCTTCGGCCAGGACGTGACCCTGTGGGGGCCGACGCACCTGATCATGCTCACCGGCGGCCAGCTGATGATCCCGACGATCCTCGGCCTGCTGTGCGAGGGCCGCGCGGCCCGGGGCGCTCCGGCGGCGACCGGGCAGCCGACCGCGCCCGGGCTGATCCCCCGGGCGGGCGCGTGGGCGCTGGCCGTCACCGGCGCCGGTGGCGTGCTCGCGGGGCTGACGATCTACCAGGCCGAGTTCGGGTTCGGAGTGCCTCAGTACAACCTGCTCTTCCAGCCCGCGCTGCTTGCCTTCACGGGTGCGCTCGCACTCGTGTTCGGCCGCGCTGCGGTGGGCCGCGGAGGCGCGCTGGCGGCAGCCGCGGTGAACATCGCGATCAGCATCGGCTTCGTGGTGTTCGTCGCGGTGATCGCGGGTCAGGCGACGCCGCACTTCTCGACCTATCTGCCGGCGGCGCTGTGCGTGGAGCTCGCCGCGCTGCTGATCGCCCCGCGGCGGCTCGGTGCGTTCGCCGTCCTGTCCGGCGTGCTGGTCGGCACGCTCGGAACGGTCGGCGAGGCGGGGTGGACGCACGTGTGGATGCCGATCCCCTGGCCGGCGCACTTCGTGCCCTCGGCGATCGCGATCGGCGTCGTGGCCGGCGTCTGCGGGGCGCTGGTCGGCGCGTTCGTCGCGGCGTCGCTCGCTCCCGGCCGCGGCATGCAGCTCGGATCGCGGCCGTGGGTCCTCGGGGCGATCGGGGCGATCGGGCTGGCCGCCGTGCTCGCCTTCTGCCTGCCCACGCATCCGCCGCGCGGCGCGACGGCGACCGTTGCGCTCGATCGTCCCGCGAGCCCCGCCTCCGCGAACGCCACGGTGACGATCCGTCCCACCTCGGTGGTCAGCCGGCCGGACTACGTCCAGCAGCTCTCGTGGCAGGGTCACGCGCGCAGCGTCGTGGGCATTCTCCGGCGCATCGGGCCGGGCGTCTACCGGACGGTGAAGCCGCTGCCGCTGTCGGGATCGTGGAAGACGCTGATCCGGATCCAGCAGGGCCGGGTCCGGGCCGACGTGCCGGTCTACATGCCGGCCGACCCGGCGATCCCCGCGGCCGGGATCCCGGCCCGGACGCAGGTCACGCGAACGTTCGTCAGCGACACCACGCTGATGCAGCGCGAGCGCAAGCGTGACGTGCCGGGGTGGCTGTGGAGCGCCGGGACGAGCACCGTGCTGGCGATCATCGCCGTGCTGCTGGCGATCATCGGCTGGGGGCTCAACCGCGTCGCCGTGCGGGTCACGGAAATGCCGCCGCCCGGCACGAGAGCCGCGCGAAGCCAGCGGCTACGGGTCGCGCCGGCGCCGGCGGGAGCGGGACGATGACTCCGGTTCTCGCCTGCGCCTCGCATCTGCTCGTCGACCTGCCCCTGTTCGGCGGGCCAGTCGTGATGGTGATCGCCACGGTCGTGCTGATGGCTCGCGCGGAGCGGCGGCGGGCCGCCCGCCGCCCGTCGCCCTAGTCGTGATGGTGATGAAGCAGTCCCCGATTGGCACGATCATCCCCGTCTCCTCGGCGATCGGGATGAACTCGGCCGGGCTGACCACGCCTCTCCCGGGGTGTCGCCAGCGCAGCAGCGCCTCGACGCCCTTCGGCCGCTCGTCGCGCAGGGCGACGAGGGGCTGGTAGACGAGGAACAGCTGGTCGGTCTCGAGCGCATCGGCGAGATCGAGCTCCACACCCACCCGATCGCTGGCCACGACGTGTATCCCGGCCTCGAACTGGGCCCAGCGGTCCTTCCCGGCACCTTTTGCAGCGCCCACCGCCAATTTGGCGTTGCCGACCAGGGTCTCGGCCGAGAGCTCGATGCCGTGGGCCACCCCGATGCTGAGGCTGAGCTGCAGGCAACGTCCTGACTCGCCACCGGTCTGGAAGGGCTCGCGGACCACCTCGAGCAGACGCTCCGCAACGAGATGGGGGCCCTCGGTCAGCACCGCGCAGTCGATCAGGACGAGGAACTCGTCGCCGTCGACGCGGGCCGCCGTGTCGCTCTCGCGGAGCCCGCCGCGGATCCTGTCCGCCACCGTCGTCACGCATTCGTCCCCGACTGCGTGGCCGAAAACGTCGTTGATCAGGCCCAGGTTGTCGATGTCGAGGTACAGCGCCGCTACGGGATAAGGGGTGCCAGGCGCGCGCGCCAGCATCTGCGTCGCCCGATCGAGCGCGAGCGTGCGGTTCGGAAGGTCGGTCAGCGGGTCGTGGAGCGCGTTGTAGGTCAGCTCGTTGGCCTTCTCCTCCGCGAGATCGCGGGCGCGCGTCCGACCGGTGGCGAGCACGACGATAAGGATCGCGAGCAGGAGGCTCATGCCGGTGCCGACCGCGAATATGAGGAAACATCGGAGCAGCGGCGAGACGGCACCCGTGGCCTCGAGTTCCTGGTAGGTGACGATCCAGCTTCCGTCGGCGGTCAGGTGGTCGGTGTGGGTGAAGGCGCCCTTCGCGAGCCGGCTTCCGATCGTTCCGATCAGCTCCGGGCGCTCACCCGGGTTGGAGTGGTAGAGGCTGACCTCGAGACCCCGATGCTGTGCAGCGGCGGAGGCGAGCAAGGAGTCGCCGTTGAACGAGGTGGCGATCCACCCACCAACCGCTCGCCGCCGCTCGGCGACGGTGTCGAGGCGCGCCCCGAGGCGGTAGAACGCCGCCTCGAGAAAGGCAACCCGAATCCCATAGGCGGTCGCAGGAGCCGCCGGGTAGCGGCCGGTGTCGGTCGCCTGACGGAGCTCATCCGCGCCGAATCCGATCACCGGGCTCCGGGGATCGCACCAGTCGCTCTGCACCGCGGATGCTAGGTTCGCCGCGGGTTGCAGCGACGCTGCCGCGGTGAGGACACAGGACCGAGGATGTCCGCGCGTCGGACCGATCACGCGAGTCTCGCCTTCGACGAGCGTCCGGAAACTGGAGTCGGCGTTGCGTGCGAGTTGGAACCCGCGAAGCCGATTGCGGGAGACCGCCTGATCACGACCGTGCCGAGCGTGCCGCTCAGCCGCGCGCGACCCTGGAGCGCGTCGAACCAGCTCTCGAAGCGTGAGCTGCCCACGCGCGGCTCCATCGTGAAGACCGCGCGCAGCGTCGACACGAAGTCCGCCTCACGGCGCAACTCGGTTCCGAGCGCTGTCGAAACGTCTCCGGTGGTCGCCACGAAGGTCTGCCGCTTGGCGCTGTTCTGGTTGTCGTACCAGAGCACCGAGATCGCGACCGAGACGGCCGTGCCAACGATCAGGACCGTGCAGGCGGCGGCCATCCATATCCGCGCGCGGCGGCTGGGCGCCCTGGCGCCGGGTCCGGCTTTCTTGCCCGTTTCAGGGTAAGTCGGCTAGTGGCACGACCGGTCGTTCCGTAGAAACCCGACCAACCGGTCCGGGAATGTCAGCTGACGATCGCGAACTTCAGCGAGGTCGGTGCGGACTTCTTACCGAGAGTCGCCCGTGGTCCTCAGCGCGGCTGGGAAGCTAATGCATCCTTCAACTCGTGGCGGGCGATTGTGCGCTTGTGGATCTCGTCCGGCCCGTCGGCGAGCCGCAGCGTTCGCAGGTGGGCGTACATCATCGCGAGCGGGAAGTCGTCGCAGACGCCGGCGCCACCGTGGACCTGGATCGCGCGATCGACCACGCGCAACGCGACTTCGGGGGCCGCGACCTTGATGGCCGAGATCTCCGTGCGAGCGTGCTTGTTGCCGACCGTGTCCATCAGCCACGCCGCCTTCAGCGTGAGCAGGCGCGCCATCTCGATCTCGATTCGTGAGTCAGCGATCCAGTCCTGGACGTTGGCGCGCGTCGCGACCGGCTTGCCGAACGTGACGCGGGAGCCGGCGCGGGCGCACATCAGCTCGAGCGCGCGCTCGGCCGCGCCGATCGCCCGCATGCAGTGGTGAATGCGGCCGGGGCCGAGGCGGGCCTGGGAGATCAGGAAGCCGTCGCCCTCGTTCGCGATCAGGTTGGAGGCCGGCACGCGCACGTTCTCAAATGTGACCTCGGCGTGGCCCTCCTGGTCGACGTAACCGAACACGGACAGGTTGCGCACGACGGTCACGCCGGGCGTGCCGGGCTCGACGAGAATCATCGACTGCTGGCGATAGGTCGGGCCGTCCGGGTCGGTCTTGCCCATCACGATCATGATCTTGCACCGGTCGCGCATCGCGCCGGAGGTCCACCACTTGCGCCCGTCCAGAACGTACTCGTCGCCGTCACGTTCGATCCGCATCTCGATGTTGGTGGCATCCGAGCTGGCCACGTCGGGCTCGGTCATCGCAAAGGCGGAGCGGATCTCGCCCTCGAGCAGCGGCGCCAGCCAGCGGTCCTTCTGCTCCTGGGTGCCGAACAGGGTGAGCACCTCCATGTTGCCGGTGTCCGGCGCGGCACAATTGCATGCCTCGGGGGCGATGTGGCTGCGGCCCATGATCTCGGCCAGAGGCGCGTAGTCGGTGTTCGACAGCGCCGCCGAGCCGTCCTCCTCGTGAGGCAGGAACAGGTTCCACAGGCCGGCGGCCTGCGCGTGCTCCTTGAGCTCCTCCATCACCGGCGGATGGAAATGCGGGTCGCCCGAGGAGACGAGCTGGTCGTGGTAGACCGGCTCGGCCGGGTAGACGTGGTCGTCCATGAAATTGAGCAGCCGCTCACGCAGCTCCTGGCACCGATCGCTGAACGCAAACTCCATCTGCTTCATCTCCTTGGTATTCCGAGCGCGCCAACCCAAAGCCGGGTGAGCGTCTGCACGAGCGACTCGAGAGATTCGTTGCCGATTCCCTCGACGTATCTGAGGTAGGCCGTGCGGCTGACCATCACGCTGAGCGCGCTGGCGGCCAGCCGGGGGTCAAGCTCGCGGTCGGCGAGACCGCGCTTCTGCAGGCGCCGGAGCGCCTCGGCGTTGCGCCCGGCGAAGGCGCGGGCTCGCTGCAGCCGCAGCTGGTGGAAGTCCGGATCGACCTGGGCCACCTGCTCCATCAGGCCCATCAGCTTTGCGTTGCGCCGGTAGGCGACGAGGTAGGCGCGGTTCGTCGCCTCGATCACGGTGACCGGGTCGTCACGGTCCGCGACGTTGCCCAGCCGCGGTTGCAGCATTTCGTCGCTGACCTCCTCCATCACGGCGGCAAAGGCGTCCTCCTTGCGCCTGAAGTAGGTGTAGAAAGAGCCGGCGGCGACACGCGCCTCGGCGGTGATGTCGATGATTCGCGCGTCGATGAAGCCGTCGCGCTCGAACACCGTCCGCGCCGCGCGCACGAGCTCGCGCCTCGTGCGGTTGCCGCGCTCGCTGCTGGGAGCGCGTCCGGTCCTGGATGGGAGGGCTTCGCGGGATGCCAAGGAGTGCAATTTACACCTAGTTGAAATCGGCTTCAACTTCGACTAGGGTGGCCCGCCGTGGAGCTCGCCGACCGACACGTGGTGGTCACCGGGGCCGGGAGCGGCATCGGCCGCGGGCTGGCCCGCCGGTTCGCCGCCGAGGGTGCTCGTGCCGTTGTCGTGGCCGATGTCAACGAGGCCGCGGCCGAATCGGTGGCGGACGAGATCGGCGGTCTTGGGGTGGTGACCGACGTCAGCCGCGAGGAGCAGATCCAGGCCCTGATCGAACGGGCGAAGGAGGCGAACGGGCCGATCGACCTGTTCTTCTCCAACGCAGGCGTCCCCGGGCCGGGCGGCGGCCCCGAGGCGCCCAACGATGAGTGGCAGCTGACCTGGGAGGTCAACGTGATGGCCCACGTGTGGGCCGCCCGCGCGCTGCTCCCCGAAATGGTGGCCCGGGGCGAGGGCTATCTGTGCAGCACCGCCTCGGCGGCGGGACTGCTGACCCAGGTTTCGGCACTCGCCTACTCCGCGACCAAGCACGCGGCGGTCGCGGTGGCGGAGTGGATCTCGATCAACTACGGCGACGCCGGCGTCAGGGTCTCGTGCCTGTGCCCGCAGGGGGTGCGAACGCCGATGCTCGACCTCGCGCTCGAGGACCCGGTCGGCGCCGCGCCCCTGCTCGCCGAGGGGCTGCTCGAGCCCGAGGAAGTGGCCGGGATGGTGGTGGCCGGGATCCGCGAAGAGCGCTTCCTGATCCTGCCCCATCCGGTCGTGGCGGACTACATGGCCGTGAAGGCCACGCAGAACGAGCGGTGGCTGCGCGGGATGCGCCGCCTCATCCGCGAAGTAGCACAGAAACGCGCTGACGGCTGACGCCGAACAGCCTGGCGATCTGTTCCATCGTCATGCCCTCGCGGTGCAGCATGCGCGCCTCCGTGCGCCGCACGTGCGAGCCGACCCGGTCAAGCGCCTCGGCGCTCTGGGTGAGCAGGTGCACGAGCAGCGGGGTCCGCTCGTTGATGGCGAACTCGCGCAGGGGCTGATCGGTCTCGCACGCTTGCTGCAGCATCGCGATCCGCCGCTTCATGCGGGCGGCGCGGGCGGTGTTCTCGTCCAGCGTCGCGTCGAGGCGCCGGAGTGCCTCGACGAAGGCTTTTCGTTCTTCCATACCGAGTCGTCTTTCCGAAACCGCGGTTGCCGAAACGGCCATTGCTGAAGTACCGTTCAGGGGGCACAGCCTGGCGGCGGTAGGGCCTGCCGGCTGATCAGGTTCGTCTGCATGAACATGACCGCCAGCCGCGTTTCCGTTCGTCTCCCGCGAGACCCGAGCTGCGGGGCGATGGCGCGGCGGGCGCTCGAGGATCACGCGGGCGGACGCCTTCGGCCGCTCGCACTCGCCGACGCCAAGACGGTGCTGGCCGAGCTGGTCAACAATGCCTACCTGCACGGCACCGGGGAGATCGAGCTGCGGATCGCCCTCCTTCCGGACCGGATCCGGATCGACGTCCTTGACGAGGGCACCGACGCGCCGATTCTCGTTCGCGATCGCCTGGTCCCCGGCTTCGGCGGCTACGGGCTGAGGCTCGTCGACTCGCTCGCACTGCGCTGGGGAGCGGGAGCGAGCAGCAGCCATGTGTGGGCCGAAGTGCCGGCCTGAGTCGCCCTTAGCGCCCGACGACTCGCTCGAGCGCCCGCAATGTCTCCGGCAGCGCGTAGGTCCTGGCCAGCAGCGGCATCAAGCGCCGCTGGTGGGTCCGGTAATCGAGGATCACGACCTCGTCCTCGCCTGGCGGCCCGAACTGCCGGCGTCGTAGTCCATAGCGGGTGGCGATCGTGAGCGCGTTCTTGGCCGCGCTGATCGAGGCGCCGGACACGCACACGCGGCCCTGCACGAGCGCGCCGACCATCGTGAAGAAGCGCCGGCTCGGGTTCCCGATCGGGCTGCTGTACTCCCCCTCGGCTGAGACCTGGGCGTAGCGGTCGAGCAGGGCGTCGCGCGGGACGCACACACCGTTGAAGGCGATGATGCCGTTGTCGACGCCGTTCAGACCCATCTTCTCGCCGCAGTCCTCGATCTCGACCCCGGCACACACATCTCCGTGATCGTCTCTGAGCGGCACGACGAGCACGTGTACGCCGCGCTCCTGGCCGGCGACGATCAGCTGTGCGAACACGGCCGCGACACGCCCGTGCTGCGCCGCGTTGCCGATGTAGTCCTTGCGCGCCTCCTCGTGAGGCGTCTGGATCACGAACTCCTGTCGGTCGGCGTCGTAGGTGGCCGTGGTCTCGAGGTGCTGGACGTCGGACCCGTGGCCGCGCTCGGTCATCGCGAAGCAGCCGGGGAGCTCGAGCGCAGCGGTCGCGCGCAGAAACCGCTCGTGGTGGCGCTCTGTGCCCAGCTGCTGGACCGCACCGCCCCAGAGCCCGAACTGGACGCCGAACTTGACCAGCAATGACAGGTCGCCGTGGCCGAGTGTCTCGAACGCGGCCACGCTGGCGCCCGGGTCGTCCTGGCCGCCGTAGGCGGACGGGAAGCCGGGGGCGGTCAGGCCCTCGCCGGCCAGTGCCCTGGCCCATCCGAGCACGCGCTCGCGGTACTCGGGCGTGGGCAGCGCCTCGACGGGAGCGAACTCGGGGCGGCACATGACCTCACGGATGTGCTCGCGCAGTTGGCGGTGGCGCCCGTCCAGAAGCCTGCAGAGCAGCCCAGCATCAACCCGCCCTGCCTCGGATGCCGCGGTCGACACATCGTTAAGAATATGCCTCAGGGATGCAGAAAGTGCCGGAACCGGCGCAAGAATCGTCCGAACCGGCTGTGGCTGTGAACCGCGAAGCCGGTCGCTCCGAGCGCGATCACGAACAGTCCCGCGATCAAAGCGAGGCTGGCGAGGATCACCGGCCAGTTGCGCTCGAGGAAGTTGCGGCCGATGCTCAGCAGCCGCTCAGCGTGGCTGCCGGCGAACCACAGGGTGGCGAGGATCCCGAGCAGCGGCAGGATGAAGCAGACGTTGAACACCACGAGCAGGGAGAACTGCTTGGCCGGGTTGAGCCCGGAGCCGACGATCGCCGCGATCGCCGCGAAGTAGGGAAACGCAGTCGGCAGCTCGACCGCGGTGATCGTGGCGCCGAGGATCGCGCTCGACTTTCCCTCCGGATCGACCTTCGGGAGCTTGCGGTCAGCCAATCGATCGCGGTGGATCCACAGCAGCGCGGACGCGAGCAGCATCGCCACCCCGGCGATGATCTCGATCACGTGCTTGTCCTCGGAGTCGGGGTGCGGCACGAGCGCGAGCAGCAGCTGGCCGGGCCCGAGCGCGATCACGGTTCCGCCGAGCAGGTACACGAAGAACACCCCGATCGTGAACTCGGTCACTTGCTTGCGCGCATGCCTGCCCGAGGCGAGGTACAGCGCCGGCGCGATCGTGGTCGGGTTCAGCGAGTCGGCAAGACCGATCGACACCACCACCCCGAGGAGGCGAAACATGGCTGCATTCTCTCCGGAAGTCCGGAGCGGTGCACACCTCGCCCCGTGACCACGAGCCCCATCTAGATCTCGGCGAGGACCTCGTGGGCGGCGCGCTCGCCGGAGCGCACGGCACCGTCCATGTAGCCGTTCCAGTAGTCCGACGTCTCCGCACCGGCCCAGTGGATCCGGCCGAACGGCCTGCGGATCCACGGGCCGTAGTCGGTCAGCACGCCCGGGGGCGTGTAGCCGACGTAGCAGCCGCGGGTCCAGCGCTCGGCGGACCAGTTCATCTCGATGTAACCGGTCGGGTGCGCGGCGCGCTTGCCGAAGTAGCGCACAAAGCAGGCGAGCGCCCGCGAGCGTCGCTCGGCCGCCGACAGCGTGCTGAACACGCGCGCCTCGTGGCCCTCGACGAATCCAAGCAGGACGCCCGGGCGTCCGTCCGGGGGCGAGTTGTCGAAGGTGAGCTTGATCGGCCCGAGGTCGCTGGTGACCTGGCCCGCGAGGCCCTCCGAGCGCCAGAACGGACGCGGGTACACGGCCTCGACCTTGATCGCCGACCCCTGCGGGAAACGCTGGAGGAGCTGCGCGCGGAGCGCCGGCAGGATCGGCTCGTAGTCGATCAGCGCGGTCAGCGAGGGCGGCCCGGTGACGATCACCTGCTTGCCGTGGACGGTCAGGTGGTCGGTCTGCACGGTCACGCCGCTCGAGGCCTGCGTGATGCGTCTTACCGGCTGGTTCAGGAGCACGCGGTTCCCGAGCTGGTGTGCGGCCCGGATCGAGACCAGCTGCGAGCCGCCGACGAAGCGGCTGTCCTGTGCGCCGCCGGCCGTATTGATCAACCGCTCGAAGGTTCCCGGGGTCGTCGAGTTGCCGGCTGAGTGGATGTAGAACAGGACGTGCAGGAGCGAGATGTCGCGGGGCTCGCACGCGAACACCGCCTCGATCCCGAGGTCGATCAGGCTCGTGGCGCCGCTGCCGAGCGTGTTTGACCGCTTGAACGTCTCGAACGTCTGGCTGTCCCAGTCGTAGGCGTTGGCGGCCGTCCACGGCGCCTCGAGCGGAACCGTCTTGGCCATCGAATCCATCTTCGCCAGCACGGCGGCAAGCTGGACGTCGGCGGTGATGTCGGGCGGGATCGCGCCGAACGGGCCCTTGGGTGAGTACGGCGTCAGCCTGCCGTTCTCGTAAAACAGGTAGTTGCCGTTGTTGTAGGTCTTGAATGTCTTGACGCCGAGCTCGGAGGCGAGCGCGGCGAGGTGGTCCTGGGTCGGGCCGATCCACTGACCGCCGACCTCCACGACCTTGCCGGGGGCGAGGTGGTGGTTGAGCGTGCGCCCGCCGACCCGGTCGCGGGCCTCGAGCACGATCGCGGAGCGGCCCGCTTTGACGACGTTGCGCGCCGCGGTCAGGCCGCTGAGGCCGGCGCCGACGATGATCACGTCGGCCTGGTGGGGTTTGGGCTTGGGGTGGCGTTTGGCGGCGGCAGCGGTGGCGGGGAGCGCGGCGGCCCCTGCCGCGGCGGCGCCAGAACCGATCAGCGTGCGGCGGCTGATGCGGCGGTTGTTGGAGGCGGGCATGGCGGGACATTCTGGCGACGATCTGCCAGGCTTGCGGTCCGGTGATCCGTCGCCTTGTGCTGCTGCTGGGGGTGGGAACGCTCCTGTCCGCTGCCGCCTCCCCACCCGCGGCGGCCCGCTCGTGCGCCGGCTTCTACGCCCACCGCTCGCATTCGGCGATCGTCTCGCTCGACCCGCGCGCCGGTTCGCCGAGGGTGTTCGCGATGCAGTACAAGCAGCAGGCGCACAACGTCGTCAGCTACTCCTCGTTCCGGACCAAGATCGAGTGCATGCTGCGGCGCTACGTGCTCGGGCACCTCGCCCACGGCCGGCCGAACGTGGTCGTGTTCAACGAGGACGTCGGGCTCGCGACGCTGGGCATCGGCTCCCGCGGCGCGCTCGCCCGCACCCTGTTCACCCAGCCCGACGGACCGGCCTGCTCCCGGTTGGGCGCGGGCCAGCCGTGCGGGTCGATCGGCGCGCTTGCGCTGCTCGACGCGGCGTACGCCCGTCAGCTCGCCGCCTACAAGGCGCGGTTCGGATCGGTCGGCGGTCTGGGCCAGGCGTTCCTCGCCGGGACCGACACGATCGTGCGCGGCTTTATGAGCACGTTCTCGGCCCTGGCCAAGCGCTACCGGATCTACATGATCGGATCGGGGGACGTGACTCCGTTCGTCCAGTCCTCGCGTCCCGGCGATGTGGCCACGTTCGCCGATCCCGACCTGCATCCTCGCCCCGCCTCGGTGTACGTCGCGACCTCGCCGCGTGTCTATAACCACGTGTTCATGTGGGGGCCGCAGGATGTCCGCCACGCCGGCCCGGACGTGATGCGCAACGTCGTTGCGTCGAATCTGAAGGTGCCGCTGACCTCGCTCGAGCTCGCGCTCGGGTTCACCGCCGGGCCGTCGTCGGGGCCGGCTGCTGTGCGCAACCTGCGCCCGTACCGGCTGCCGGGGACGCGGGCCCGGATCGGCTTCGCGACCTCGCTCCCGGCCTTCATGTGGGGCTCGCCGGCGTCCGGCGTCGACCCGTGCTCGAACGTCTCGCTCTACTACATGCGCTGCCTGTCACGGTTGGGCGCCAACCTAGTGATCCAGGACGAGGCCAACCCGGGGGCGTGGACGGGTCCCGACGGCGACGGGATCGAGAAGTGGCAGCCGCTCTCGTGGATGGGCTCGACCTACCGAACGGTGTCCGACGCCTCCGTGGGCTTCGATTACAACGTGACCGCGATGATGGTCGGCAACCTGGCTGACCTCACATTCGACGGCCAGAGCGCGATCACCCAGCGCGGCCTGCACGGCCCCGGCTGCCACTACATCGGCAACTCGAAGTTCATCCCGAGCGAGGACCAGGCGCAGTTCCGCCGCTACGCCGGCCGCAAGCCCGACTTCCTCGCGCTGGCGCCATGGGTCGTCCCCGACGGCCCGCGCGCATCGCTGCGCGCGGTCGGCACCGCGCTCGCCCCGGGCTCGGGATCACGGATGTCGGACGACTACCTCGAGACGGCGATCGTGGCCGACCTGCCGTTCCCGGTCGATCGGGGACGCCGGGGGTGCGCGGGGAGTTAGGCGAAGTGCAGCTCGTCGCCCTCGTCGTCGCCGACCGGGCGCTCGCACGTGGGGCACCACCAGCGCGCCTCCATCGGCGTGCCGCAGACGGCGTGGCGGGGAGCCGCCGCGTCCTCGGCGTTGCGGGCACCCCAGCCCGCGAGCAGCCGGAGCGCGCCGGCGAGCTCGCGCCCTGACGCGCTCAGCTCGTAGACGAAGCGCGGCGGGCGCTCGGAGTACGGGCGCGCGACCACCAGCGCGTTACGCTCGAGCGCTCGCAGCCGCTGGGTGAGGACATTTGGCGCGATTCCCGCGACCTCCTCCTGCAGCTCGCCGAAGCGGCGGGGGCCGTCGAGCAGGGCGGCCACCAGAAGCAGCGTCCAGCGGTCGCCGACCGCGGCGAGCGCGTCGGCCAGTGCCGAGCGCTCGCGATCGTCGGCGGGCGGCTGATTCGAGAGGGGGGAGTCCTGCAAGGCGGGGTGAATCATGTCTGATAGAGTAGCTACTTGCATATTGCAAGTGAGTAGTTGGGCGGCGGGCGGCGAGGAACACGTCGACGCTCGGGCCCTGGACAGGGAGAAGTTCCATGGCAGTTCTCGAAGAGCTCCAAAGCGCCATCCAGGCCGCCGCCGAGAGCACCGGACCGGCGGTCGTCGGGCTCGGGCGCGGCTGGGGCGTGGGCTCGGGCACGGTGATCGCGCCGGGCCGGGTCCTCACCAACGCACACAACCTCCGCCACACGGAGACGACCGTCACCTTTCACGACGGCCGGCAGGCCACCGGAACGGTCGCGGGGTCGGACTCGGACCTCGACGTGGCGGTGATCGAGGTCGACACCGGTGATATCGAGCCGGTGCAGTGGCCCTCCGGCGCCGACGCCCCGGCCCTGGGGCACGCCGTGCTCGCGCTCGGCAACCCGGGCGGCCGCGGCTTACGAGTCACCCCCGGTTTTGTGTCATCCACCGCCCGTAGCTTCCGCGGTCCGCGCGGCCGCCGCATCGTCGGCGCGATCGAGCACACGGCACCGCTGCCACGCGGGTCCTCGGGCGGACCGCTGATCGACATGGCCGGCAATCTGCTCGGCATCAACGCGGTCCGCGTCGACGGCGGGCTGATCCTCTCGATCCCGGCCGACCAGTCGGTGCGCGAACGCGTCGAGGCGCTTGGCCGGGGTGAGCAGCCGACGCGGGTCCGTCTCGGCGTCGCGATCGCGCCGCCGCGGGTGGCGAGGCGACTTCGCCGCGCGGTCGGCCTGCCGGAGCGCGACGGCGTGCTCGTGCGCGCCGTCGAGGACGCCAGCCCGGCGGCGAACGCCGGGATCGCGCGCGGTGATCTGCTGGTCGCGGCCCGCGGACGCGAGCTCGCCCGCGTCGACGCGCTCTACGAGGCGCTCGACGGAGCCCGCGCGGACGGCAAGCTCGAGCTGACGATCGTGCGCGGAACGGAGGAGCGCGCGGTCACCGTGACGTTCTGATGTCCGCCGCCGTCGAGGATCCCCAGGCGCGCGAGGCCGAGGCACTCGATGCCTACTCGCGCGTCGTCGTCGACGTCGCCGAGCGGCTCGCTCCGAGCGTCGCCAACCTGCGGGTGATGCGACGCGGGCGCGGCGGGCAGGTCCCGGCCGGGGCGGGCAGCGCCGTGGCGCTGACGCCGGACGGGTTCCTGCTCACCTCGGCCCACGTGGTCGCCGGCCCGCACCGGACGGGCCGGGCGGCGTTCGTCGACGGCCGCGAGCTGCACTTCCAGGTCATCGGGCTGGACCGGCTCTCGGACCTGGCCGTCCTCCGCGTCGAGGGCTCTCTCACCGCTGCGACGCTCGGCGAGGCAGAGCGCCTTCGCGTCGGACAGCTCGTCGTCGCGATCGGCAACCCGAACGGCTTCGCCGGGTCGATCACCGCGGGCGTGGTCTCCGCGCTCGGCCGCTCGCTGCCCGCGCGAGCGGGACGGGCGGTGCGCTACATCGACAACGTGATCCAGACCGACGCGGCGCTCAACCCGGGCAACTCGGGTGGGGCGCTCGTGGACAGCGCGGCACGGGTGGTTGGGATCAACACCGCGGTCGCGGGGGTGGGACTTGGTCTGGCGGTGCCGATCAATGAGGCGACGCGGCAGATCGTCGGGACGCTGATGCGCGAAGGACGCGTGCGCCGCGCCTTCATCGGGATTGCGGGTGGACCGCGTCCGCTCCCCCCGCACGCGCGCGTGAGGCTCGGTCGCTCCTCCGGCGTGGAGATCGTCGATGTGACCCCGGGCGGCCCGGCGCAGCGCGCCGGCCTACGCCCCGAGGACCTGATCGTGCAGCTCGGCGAGACGCTGATCGAGCGCGTCGACGACGTGCAGCGGCTGATGACCCACGACGCGATCGGGCGCCGGCTGCCCGTGCGCGTGCTGCGCGGCGACCGGTTCCTGGACCTCGAGCTCGCGCCGGTCGAACTGGGCGAATAGGGTCCCACCCGCCGAGGGCGACCGAGCCTCCGCCACCGGCCCGGCGTCCAGTTGACGCTACACTGAGCCCCGGCGCCGGCCGGCGTTTGTTATCACGCCCGCGGTCGGAGCCCGAAGACCTGATCACCGAATACGGGAAGCGCGTAGATGGCCCGTGGAGATGTCCGGATCGCCGCCACTCTCGCCTGCGAGGAGTGCAAGCGCCGGAATTACCAGACGAACAAGAGCAAGCGGAACAACCCGGAGCGGCTTCAGCTGCGCAAGTACTGCCGCTGGTGCCGGCGCCATACCGCGCACCGCGAGACCCGCTGATGCTCCGTGGCTCGCAACCGTAAACGCGCCAAGGAACGGCGGGCCCGCCGCCCGCAGCCGGTGCCGTCGACTCGGCGCGAGCCGGACGAGGCGCCGGATCCGCTCAGCCACGCCACCCCGGACGTGGATCTCGCCGAGGCGCAGATGGCGCTCGGACGGCCGGAACTCACCGAGGATCAGGAGCCACAGGCCGAGGAGAACGAGCTCGAATACGAGCTCGAGGCCAACGGCGATGTGCCGGAGGAGGCAGAGGACGACGGCGCGGGTGGGACCGGCGGTGGTGGTGGGACGCTCGTGGCGCCAGGTGGCCCGACGCCCGAGGCTCGCTCCGAGAAGGTCAGGCCCGGCAGCCGCCTGATCCACTTCCTGCAAGGAAGCTGGCGCGAGCTTCAACGGGTACAGTGGCCTAATCGCCAGCAGGTGGTGCAGGCCACCGGGGTCGTGATCGGGTTTGTGATCGTCGCGGGCGTGTTTCTCGGCATCGCCGACTGGGCGGCCGGGAAGCTGGTGAACTACCTCTTGACGGGCCATTTCTAGTAAGGGCTGACATGTTTCGCTGGTACGTCGTAAACACATATTCAGGACACGAGAACAAGGTCAAGCACAACCTCGAGCATCGAGTTGTGTCGCTTGGCCAGCAGCGCGCGGTCAAGCGGATCGTCGTGCCGACCGAGTCCGTCTCCGAGATGAAGGACAACCAGAAGGTCGTTGTCGAGAAGCGGACGATGCCCGGTTACGTCCTGGTGAACATGGACCTCAACGAGGACTCGTGGACCCTCGTGAAGGGCACGCCCGGGGTGACCGGTTTCGTCGGCGCCTCGAACGAGCCCGTCCCACTTACCCAGGCCGAGGTCGACCGACTGCTGCACCAGGAGCCTGCCGAGCGTCCGCGCAGCCGCGCCCAGTTCTCGATCGGCGAACAGATCAAGGTCATCTCCGGTCCGCTGTCGGACTTCTCGGGGGAGATCTCCGAGGTCAACGAGGACGCTCAGCGTCTGAAGGTGCTCGTCTCGATCTTCGGGCGTGAGACCCCCGTGGAAGTTGGATTTGATCAGGTGAAGAAGATATGAGCGAGCCCGCGAGCTCATATCTGGTCAGGCGAGCCCGCCGGATGACGCCGCGGCCGGCCGGTCAGGCGAGCCCGAATGGCGAGCGGTCGGCCAGGCCGCGGGCGAGCATGGACTTCAGGACGCCCCGCGGAGGAATCTAGATATGGCGAAGAAGGTTCTAACTCAGATCAAGCTGCAGGCCGTCGGCGGCCAGGCCAGCCCGGCCCCGCCGGTCGGTCCCGCGCTGGGCCAGCACGGCGTCAACATCATGGAGTTCGTCAAGGCGTTCAACGCCCAGACGCAGAGCGACTCGGGCACGGTGATCCCGGTCGTCATCACCGTGTACGAGGATCGCTCGTTCACGTTCATCACCAAGAGCCCGCCCGCCGCCGTGCTGATCAAGCAGGCGATCTCGCTCGAGAAGGGCTCGGCCGAGCCGCACCGCGACAAGGTGGGCAGGATCACCCAGGATCAGCTGCGCCAGATCGCGGAGAAGAAGATGAAGGATTTGAACGCCAACGACATCGATGCCGCCGCGAAGATCATCGCCGGCACGGCGCGGTCGATGGGAGTGGAGGTCGTCTGATGGCCCATCGCGGAAAGGCATACGAGGACGCCAGGCAGCGCCTCGACCGCGAGCGCGAATACGAGCCCGCCGAGGCGATAGGGCTGATCAAACAGCTCTCGAGCGCGAAGTTCAACGAGTCGGTGGAGGTTCACGTGCGGACCGGGCTCAACGTGCGCCACGCCGACGAGCAGCTGCGCGGGACGATCGCGCTCCCCAACGGGCTGGGCAAGAACGTCAAGGTGGCCGTATTCGCCCAGGGCGATAAGGCGCGCGAGGCGGAGGAGGCGGGCGCTGACATCGTCGGCGGCGAGGATCTCGCCAAGCAGATTCAGGACGGCTTCGACGACTTCGACGTCGCTATCGCGACGCCGGACATGATGCCGGTCGTCGGACGCCTGGGCCGCATCCTCGGACCGGCCGGCAAGATGCCGAACCCCAAGGTCGGCACGGTCACGATGGACGTGTCCAAGGCGGTTGACGAGTCCAAGTCGGGAAAGGTCGAGTACCGGACCGACCGCAATGCGATCGTGCACCTCGTGATCGGCAAGCGCGACTTCGAGGATCGCAGCCTGCTCGAGAACTACGCGGCGGTGATCGAGGAGCTGGTACGGGCCAAGCCGTCGGCCGCCAAGGGCCGATACATCCGCTCGGTCGTGCTCGCGACCACGATGGGCCCGGGTGTGAAGGTGGACCCGAGCCGCACGCGGGACATTGTCGAGGAGCCCGTAGCTGCGTAGCGATTCGAACTGCGGGTCAGCCCTCACTTCGATCGGACATCGCCTAGACTCACGATGAAACTTCAAAGAGCGAAGCCCAAGACCTCCGGCGGTCAGTAAGTCCGGAGCAGGCGGAGTCTCGAGCGTTTGGGTCGTTTGTCCGGCCTCGCTTCCGACGCCCGCCGATATGCGGGCGTTTCGCTTGTGAGAGGCCTATGAACAGAGACCAGAAAGCAGCAGTTGTAGAGGAGATCGCCGGCCAGATCGAGGCGGCCGAGGCGATCTTCGCCGTGGATTATCGCGGCCTGTCCGTCTCGGCCGCTGCGGATCTGCGCGCGAAGCTTCGCGACGCCGACACGCGCTTCCGGATCGTCAAGAACTCGCTCTCCGAGCGGGCCGCGGACAAGGCGGGCGTCGAGGCGCTCAAGCCGATGCTCGAGGGGCCGACCGCGCTCGCGCTCGTGCACGGCGACGCCGCGCTGGCCGCGAAGGCACTCAACGACACCGCACGCGCCCTGAACATCCTCGAGTTCAAGGGCGGTCTGATGAACGGGACGACGCTGAGCGCCGACGAGATCCGGTCGATCGCCCGCCTGCCGTCCCGTGACGTGCTTAACGCCCAGCTGGTCGGCACGATCGCAGCCCCGCTGACCGGCCTGGCCCGCGGCCTGAACGCTCTGATCGCGGGAATCGCGATCCAGCTGCAGGCGATCGCCGACCAGGGTCTGGTGAGCGGCGAGGAGCCGGCGGCCGAGGCGGCGCCGGCGGCCGCTGCTCCGGAGGCCGAGGCGGCTGTGGAGCCTGCGGAGGCCGAGGCGCCCGAGGCCGGGGCCGCGGCGGAGGAGCCTGCGGAGACTGCGGCGGCCGAGGCGGCTGCGGAGCCTGCGGAGGCCGAGGCGGACGCCGCTGCCGAGGCCGACGCGGCCGCCGAGCCTTCGGCCGAGGCGGACGCGGCTGCGGAGCCGGAGCCCGAATCTGAACAACCTGAACCAGAAGCGGAAGCCGCGTCGGACGCGGAACCGTCCGACGAATAAGGAGGAACCATGGCAACCACCGAAGAGTGGATTGAAGAGCTGAAGGGCATCTCGGTGCTCGAGCTTTCCGAGCGGATCAAGGCGCTCGAGGAGGCGTTCGGCGTCTCGGCGACCGCGGTTGCGGCCGCGGCCCCGGCCGGTGGCGCCGGTGCCGCCGACGGCGGCGGAGAGGCAGCGGAGGAGCAGACGGCGTTCGACGTCCTGCTGCAGGCCGCGGGCGACAAGAAGATCCAGGTGATCAAGGTCGTGCGCGCCGCCACCGGACTTGGCCTCAAGGAAGCCAAGGCGCTCGTCGACGAGGCCCCCAAGCCCGTCAAGGAGGGCATTGAGAAGGACGAGGCCGAGAAGCTCAAGGCCGACCTCGAGGAGGCCGGCGCCACCGTCGAGCTCAAGTAGCACTCGCAGTTTCGCGCGGGGGGATCGGCGGGCCGATCCCCCCGCGTGTGTAGCGACCCGGACTTATGCATATCCGGGCTGGCGATGGGCGACTGATTGGGTGGCGGGTCTGCTAGGTCCTCGCCGAAATGTTTCGGCTGCCGACGCGCGGCGCCCGGATAACGTCACTGTCGGTTCGCGCCCATAGCCGGGAGTGACGTTGACGCCGGTGGTGGGGGTCATCGTCACATTCGCATACGCCGCCGCGCCGAGTGTGACGTTTTCCAGGCGGGGAGCCGTTGCGGCGTGCGCGGGCGCGGCGAGTGTGCCGCAACGCTCACACACCGCCACAACCACCAGCCGCAACACCTTCTAGTCTGCTCGGCGATGAGCGAATCGCCCACGGGTCCAAGCTCCGCGTACGGCGAGGCCGGGGTCGACTACCACACGCTCGACGCCGGCAAGCGCGACGCGCTCAGCGAGGCGCTCGCGACCTCGGGTGCCCTCGCGACGCACCCCGGCGGGCGGGCGATCGACGAGTCACGGGGTGAGCCGGCGTTCGTGTTCGAGACCGGCGGCCAGACGTTGGCCCTGGTGGTCGAGGGGCTCGGCACGAAGTCGATCATCGCCCGCCAGTGCGAGGACAGCGTGGGTGCCAGGGGCTTTCGCAACGTCGCGTACGACACGGTTGCGGCGATCGTCAACGACCTTTGCTGCGTCGGGGCGCTGCCGCTCGTCGTGAACGCCTACTTCGCCACCGGCTCGTCCGACTGGTATCGCCGCCACGAGCGTCACGCCGCGCTGCTCTCAGGCTGGCGCGAGGCGTGCGCGGACGCGCGCGCGACGTGGGGCGGGGGCGAATCGCCGTCGCTCCCCGGCCTGGTCGACGAGGAGGAGCTCGAACTCGCAGGGAGCGCCATCGGCAGCGTCCCGGGCAGGCCGATCCTCGGCGACGCACTCGTTCCCGGAGACGAGATCGTGTTCGTGAACAGCAGCGGGTTGCACGCGAACGGCTCGTCGCTGGCGAGGCTGATTGGCGGCCGGCTTGAGCGCGGTTACGACACCGCGCTGCCGAGCGGGCGGACGTTCGGTGAGGCGCTGCTCGACCCGACCGTCATGTACGCGCCGCTCGTGCGCTCCCTGCTTGAGGCAGGAACCGACGTGCACTACCTGAGCCATATCACCGGCCACGGGCTGCTTAAGCTGATGCGACCGCGGCGCGAGCTGAGCTACCGGATCACCAAGCTCCCGGAGGTGCCAGAGGTCCTGACTTTCATGGCCGAGCAGGCCGAGATGCCCGCCGACGCCGCGTACTCGACCTTCAACATGGGGGTCGGCTATGCGGTGTACTGCGCGGCCGGGTCCGGCGAGGAGGTCGTACGGCTCGCCGCCGAGGCCGGCCTGACCGCGCACACCGCCGGCGTCGTCGAATCTGGGCCGCGGCGGGTGGTGCTCGAGCCGCTCGGCGTCACCTTCGAGAGCGACGCCATGGATCTCACCCCGCGCTAACCGGTCAGCTTCGAGATCGCATCGCCTGCACGCACGGTCCCGCCGGAGACGACCCGGGCGTTGATGCCGCGCAGGTTGAGCTCGCGCCCGAGCTCAGAGTTGACGAACTTCGCGGCATCGACCCCGAAGCGCTTGGTGAACTTGCCGCAGCCCCGGTGCGGAATCTCGGTCACCTCGATCACGGCCGAGCCGACCTCGAGCCGTGTGCCCGGCGGCAGGTTTGCGTAGCTCAGGTCGAGGTCGACGAACAGCTGGTCGCCGGCGGGCGGCCAGTTCTCGATCGCTCCCGCCACGGCCGCTGCGGCGCGCGCGTTCATCAGCGTAAGCATCGTGTCCAGGCTGCGGGGCTCGGCGCTCCAGCGGTCGCCCATCAGTCCACCGACGGTGTCGAGCTCGGCCTCGGCCAGCACCTCGCGCTCGTCGGGCGCGGGACGCCGGACGATCAGGCGTACCGACCCGCCGTCCGCGGGAGAGCGGCGGATGGCATCGACCTCGGCAGTGAGCGTGTCGAGAGCGACCACTGATGAGAAGGATGCCGCAGCGGCAGGCGGCACGGCGTCACGCGACGGCTCGGCGGAAAACGCGGGTGGCCCACACGAGCACGATCGCACAGAGTGGCGTGAGCACCGCGAACGCCTGCCACACCGCGGGGACCGAGAACCTGCCGGCGGCGAGGGGCCGCGATGCCGCCACTAGGTAATAGAGCGGATTGAAGTGCGCGATCGTCCGCATCCACAACGGCCCGAGCGAGATCGGCAGCAGCACGCCGGCCAGCAGCAGGATCGGAAGGTTGATCCCGTTGATGATCGCGGCGAAGCTGCTGATCTCCTTCGTGATCAGCGCCGTCGCGACCGAGAACGCGGCCATCATCACCATCAGCAGCCCGAGGAGGACGCCGAGCACCGCCAGGCCGAGCCAGTGCACGTGGAACCCGAATGCTGCGCCGACGCCCACGAGCACGGCGTCGAACACGAACATCAGCATCATGCCCGCGAAGATCGGTCCGAGCAGGATCGCCAGGCGGCTCGTCGGCGTCACCCGGAAGCGCTCGATCACGCCGGCGCGGAGCTCGAAGATCGTGCTGAATCCGAGCCCCGCACCGCTGGCGAACGCAAGCAGGGCGAGGATGCCGGGGAGGAACCCGTCGAGCACGTGACCGCTGGGTAGTCCCCGCGCGGCGGGCAGGTTGCTGAGCAGCGGAGTGAACAGCGCGAGGTACAGGATCGGCGTGGACAGTCCGACGAACAGCCAGACCGGATTGCGCATCTGCTGGGTCGTGTAGCGCTGGAACAGCAGGCCGGTGTCGCGTACGGCTTTCATGGTGTGGTCTCCTTCTCCGGCTCGCCGGCATCGCGTAGCGAGCGACCGGTCTGGCGCAGGAACACGTCGTCGAGCGTCGGCTCCGACACGCTCATCGACTGCATGCCGATCATCTCGTGGTCAAGCAGGCGCAGAATCTCCGGTAGCGCGCTGCCGCCGTGGTCGACGTACAGCCGAAGCTCCGATCCCTCGGCGCTGAGCTCGCGCACGTACGGCTGGAGGCGCAGCCGCCGCTCCGCCCGCTCGGCCGTGTCGCCATCGTCGTGGAGGCTGAGCACCACCGTGTCGCCTCCGATCTGACGTTTGAGCTCGGATGGCGCGCCCTCGGCAACGATCTCGCCGTGGTCGATGATCATCAGCCGATCGCACAGCTCGTCGGCCTCCTCGAGGTAGTGCGTGGTCAGGAATACGGTCGTCCCGAGCTCGCGAAGCCCGACGATGTGCTCCCACAGGTTGGCGCGGTTCTGAGGGTCGAGCCCGGTGCTCGGCTCATCGAGGAACAGCACCTCGGGCGCGTGGACGATCCCGAGCGCCACGTCGAGGCGGCGACGCTGGCCGCCCGAGTAGGTGATCACGCGGCGATCGGCGAACGGCCCGAGCTCGAGCAGGTCGATCAGCTCCGCAGCGCGCTGCCTGACCTCCGTCGCGTCGTCCCCGTAGAGCCGGCCCTGGAGGACGAGGTTCTCCCGCCCGGTCGCCAGCTCATCGGATCCGCCGAGCTGGCTGACGTATCCGATCCGGGTGCGGACACGGTCCGGCTCGCGGCGGACGTCGTAGCCGGCGACCGTCGCGCTGCCGGCATCGATCGGCAGCAGCGTGGTGAGCATCCGCAGGGTGGTTGTCTTGCCCGCCCCGTTGGGTCCCAGGAATCCGAAGATCTCGCCCCGCTCGACCTCGATGCTGACACCCCGGACGGCCTCCACGTCGCTCCGCCGCACCCTGAAGCTCTTGCGTAGGTCATTTGCTGCGATTACGGCGTCGGCCATCAGAGACTACCTCCTAGTCAATTTTGACTACCTTCTATTCAAAAGTGAATAGTCACATTTGTCAAGTACGATTTCCCCGTGTCCGCGACACGACTGCTCGTACTCGGGGTTGTGAAGATCTTCCAGCCGGTGCATGGTTACCTCGTCCGCCGCGAGCTGCTGAGCTGGCGCGCTCAGGAATGGGCGAGCGTGAACCCCGGCTCGATCTACAACGCGCTGCGCACGCTGACCCGTGAGGGGTTCCTGGAGGAGGCGGGGACCGAGACAGAGGGTGGCCGACCGGAGCGCACCAGTTACCGGTTGACCGGCGACGGGGAGACCGAGTTCATGCTGCTGCTACGGGAGGCGCTCTGGGACGTCGCACCGTTCGTGCCCGCCAACCTGCTCGCCGCCTGGAGCTTCGCGTGGACGATGAAGCGCGAGGAGGTGATCGCCGCCTTCGAGCACCGTCTGGAGCAGATCGCGGCGGGCGCGCAGGCCAGCGAGTTCGCGATCTCCGACATCGTGCGCGACGCGGAGAAGCCTGCGCACGTGGCCGAGCACTGGCGCCTGACCCAGGCCCGGCTCCAGGGCGAGGCGAACTGGACCCGGGCGACGCTCGAGCGCCTGCGCGAGGGCGAGTACTGGTTCCAGGGCGAGCCCAACCCGCCATTCGGCACCCTTGCCTACGACGAGGCCGCCGGTTAGCCCTCAGCCGAGCTGGGCCTCCTCGAGCGTCGGCTCGAACAGCTCGACCGGGTTGCCGGATGGATCCTCGACCAGGATCTGCTTGCCGCCACGGCCGGTGACGATCTCGTTGCGGAAGCGAGCTCTCGCGGCGCGGAGCTGCTCGACCAGCGACTCGAGATCCGAGACCTCCAACTGCAAGCGGTTCCATCCGCCGGGTTCTGGCAGCGTGCCGTCCGGCATCGCCTGGCCGCCGCCACCACCACCGCCGGGCGCGCTCAGAACGAGCCGGAGGTCCCCGCGCGAGAGCATCGCGAAGCTTGGAGCCGGGTGCATGACCTCGGTGAACCCGAGCTGCCCGCAGTAGAACTCGATCGCCGGGTCGACGTCATGGACGATGTAGCGGACGCTCACCGAGGGCACGGCTTCAAGTTAGCTCACCGAGCGATGGTTTTCGAGACCTCGGGCGGTCTACCTCTCAGGACCATGAGTTCAGATACCCCGAAAGGAACCGCTGCCATGAATCTCGACGCGCGCACCCGCTGGGTGGCTCTTGTCCTGCTGTGCATGGGTTCGCTGATGATCGTGCTCGACACGACGATCGTGAACGTGGCCCTGCCCTCGATCCGCCAAGACCTCGGCTTCTCGCAGACGTCGCTCGCCTGGGTCGTGAATGCCTACATGCTGACCTTCGGCGGATTCCTGCTGCTCGGCGGCCGGCTGGGCGACCACTTCGGCCACCGGCGGCTGTTCATCGGCGGGATCACGCTGTTCACGCTCGCCTCGCTGGCCTGCGGGACTGCGGACGCGCAGGGCTTCCTGGTCGCGGCCCGCGCCGTCCAGGGGTTCGGCGGCGCCGTGGTGTCGGCCGTGTCGCTGTCGCTGATCGTCTCGCTGTTCGTCGAGCCGGCCGAACGAGCCAAGGCGATGGGCGTGTTCGGATTCGTCGCTGCGGGCGGCGGCACGATCGGCGTGCTGCTCGGCGGCGTGCTCACCGACCTGCTCAACTGGCACTGGATCTTCCTCGTCAACGTCCCGATCGGGATCGCGGTCTGCCTTGCCTCGATGCGGGTGCTGCCGGCCGGCGCGCGCGCACGGAACGGAGAGCGCCTCGACATCGCCGGCGCCGTGGTCGTCACCACCGGCCTGATGGTGGCGGTCTACGCGATCGTGAACGGCAACCAGGCCGGCTGGCTGTCGACGCAGACGCTGGGCCTGCTCGGCCTCTCGGCGCTGCTGCTGGGCGGGTTCCTCGTGCTCGAGTCCCGGGTCCGCTCACCGCTCGTGCCGCTCGCCCTGTTCCGCCTGCGCAACCTCGCCACCTCGAACGTGGTCGGTGTGCTGTGGGCCGCGGCGATGTTCGCCTGGTTCTTCCTGTCGGCGCTCTATCTCCAGCTCGTGCTCGGCTACAGCCCGCTCGAGGTCGGCCTCGCGTTCCTGCCCGGCAACGTGATCATGGCGGTGCTGTCGCTGGGGCTATCGGCGAAGCTGGTGATGCGCTTCGGGATCAAGGCGCCGCTGTCGATCGGCCTGACCCTGGCCTCGATCGGCCTGCTGCTGCTCGCGCGCGCCCCGGTCGGCGGCCACTACGTCGTCGATGTGCTCCCGAGCATGATGCTGCTCGGCTTCGGGGCCGGGACGGCGCTGAACCCGGTCCTGCTGGCGGCGATGGGCGACGTCGAGCAGAGCGACGCCGGCCTCGCCTCCGGAGTGGTCAACACCTCATTCATGATGGGCGGCGCACTCGGCCTTGCCGTGCTGGCGAGTGTCGCGGCGTCGCGGAGCTCGCAGCTGCTGGCTGCGGGCCACAGCCACGCCAGCGCGCTGACCGGCGGCTATCACGTCGCTTTCCTGATCGGCGCCGTGTTCGCGCTCACCGCGGCGGTGCTCGGCGCGACGCTGCTCCGCGAGCCGGCCGGGGAGCCCGCGGAGGCGCACGCCGATCACGCCCGCGGCCAGGTCGCCGTGGCCGAGGGATCGAGCTGATAGCCATTGGAAGGATTGGCTGGCCCGCGGCATCAGAACACGTAGCGGACCGCCGTATCCGCTTATCCGGTGGTACTTGCCCGATCTCCCGGAACCCCCTACACTGCCCCCGTCAGCCAATAGCCGTAGCCGCCCAAAGCGACAGGCGCCGCGCCACATACGCGGTGATCCTAGGGCGGGGTCCGTGAGAGCTGAAGGCCCCTGCACAGGGCACCGATGCCGTGTGCTATCTTTGCTGGTCGCGCTCTATGAGCTCGTTCGGCCTCGGTTGGGAACGCTCACAGCCCGGGACAGGGCTGGCGGGGTGAACCATCGGGGGATCGGAGTGAGCCTCTGGAACGCGAGTCTCTGCCTCCCTCTCGACCGCACCGAGGAGTCGCCGTCTTGGCAACCGCTCACGCCCCGCGGACGCGCCGCAATTTCGCGCGTCTGAACAAGGTCCTTGAAGTCCCCAACCTGATCGATATTCAGCGCAAGTCCTTCGAATGGCTGACCGACCCCAAGGGCGGCGGCCTCCGCGAGACGATCGATGACATCTCGCCGATCGAGGACTACACCGGAAACCTCGCCGTGCAGTTCGGCGAATTCGTCTTTGACGATCCGATCGCGAGCCTGGAGCAGTGCCGCGAGAAGGATCTGACCTACGCGCGGCCGCTGACCGTCACGGTCGCGTTCATCAACCGCGAGACGGGAGAGATCCGCGAGCAGTCCGTCTTCATGGGCGACTTCCCGTGGATGACCAAGCGCGGCACGTTCATCATCAACGGCACCGAGCGCGTCGTCGTCACGCAGCTCGTGCGCTCACCCGGCGCCTACGTGATGGAGCCGAAGGATCGCGAGAAGCAGGTCTTCATCGCCAACCTGATGCCGGCTCGCGGCTCGTGGCTCGAGCTCGAGATCGACAAGAAGGGTCGCGTCTACGTCCGGATCGACCGCAAGCGCAAGCTGCCCGTCTCGGTGCTGCTTCGTGCGATGGGCTACGCGTCCGACGAAGAGATCCTCAAGCTGTTCGACAACTCGCTCTACATCCGCCTGACGCTCGACGCCGACGCCGAGGTGACGCGCAGCGAGGAGGGCGCGCTGATCGAGCTGTTCAAAAAGCAGCGCCCCGGCGAGCCGCCCTCGATCGACGCCGCCAAGGCGCTTCTCAATCAGCTGTTCTTCGACCCAAAGCGCTACGACCTGACCCGCGTGGGCCGCTACAAGCTGAACTCGCGCCTCGGGCTCGACATCGACCTCGACACCCGCACTCTGACCCACGAGGACATCATCGCCCTCGTCAAGGAACTGGTCTCGCTCCCGACTCTCCTCGGGATGCCCGAGGAGCCGGATGGCGACATCAAGGACTACGCGGCCGAGGCAATTTCGCTGCCGCGCGACCCGATCCAGGATCACCTCGACGAGTACGAGCACTTCGGCAACCGCCGTCTGCGAACGGTCGGCGAGCTGATCCAGGAGGCGTTCCGGATCGGTCTCTACCGGATGGAGCGTGTCGTGCGTGAGCGCCTCACGACCGAGGACGCCGACACGATCACGCCGCAGACGATCGTCAACATCCGTCCGGTCGTGGCCGCGCTGAAGGAGTTCTTCGGCTCGAGCCAGCTGTCGCAGTTCATGGACCAGACCAACTCGCTGTCCGGGCTCACACACCGCAGGCGCCTGAGCGCCCTCGGCGCCGGCGGCCTGACCCGGGAGCGCGCGCCGATCGAGGTGCGCGACGTACATCCCACCCACTATGGCCGCATGTGCCCGATCGAGACCCCCGAGGGTCCGAACATCGGTCTGATGGGGTCGCTCTCCTCCTACGCGGAGATCTCAGAGCATGGCTTCGTCACCACGCCGTACCGCATCGTGAAGGACGGCAAGGTCACCGACGAGATCGTGCGGATCGACGCCACACAGGAGGAGGAGGCGCGGATCGCGCAGGCCAACACTCCGATCGACGCGAGCGGAAAGCTGGTCGGCAACGAGATCCTGTGCCGGACTCAAGCGGGTCAATACGTGACCGTCCCGCCGAAGGAGGTCGACCTGATCGACGTCTCCCCCGAGCAGATCTGGTCGGTGGCGACGGCGATGATCCCGTTCCTCGAGCACGACGACGCCAACCGGGCGCTGATGGGCTCGAACATGCAGCGACAGGCCGTGCCGCTGCTGGTCACCGATGCCCCGCTCGTGGGCACCGGGATGGAGCGGCGCGCGGCGATCGACACCGGTGATGTAGTGGTCGCGGAGAGCACCGGCACGATCGGTTACGTCGACGCTGAGCAGATCGTCCTCGAGCGCAAGGACGGCGGCCAGGACGAGTACGAGCTCCAGAAGTTCATGCGCTCGAATCAGGGAACGCTGATTCATCAGAAGCCGATCGTCGGGGTCGGTGCCACCGTCAAGCAGGGTGACGTGCTGGCGGACGGCTCGGCGACGGACTCCGGTGAGATGGCGCTGGGCAAGAACCTGCTCGTCGCCTTCATGTCCTGGGAGGGCTACAACTTCGAGGACGCGATCATCCTGTCCAAGCGCCTGGTCCAGGACGACGAGCTCACCTCGATCCACATCGAGGAGTACGAGATCGACGCCCGCACCACGAAGCTGGGCGATGAGGAAATCACCCGCGACATCCCGAACCGCTCGGAGGAGTCGCTGCGCAACCTCGACGATCGCGGGATAGTCCGGATCGGAGCCGAGGTCGCCTCAGGCGATCTGCTGGTCGGCAAGGTCACGCCGAAGGGCGAGACCGAGCTGACGGCCGAGGAGAAGCTGATTCGCGCGATCTTCAAGGAGAAGGCGCGCGAGGTCCGCGATACCTCGCTCAAGGTCCCGCACGGTGAGGGTGGCGTCGTGATCGACGTCAAGACCTTCAGCCGCGACGAGGGCGATGACCTCCCGCCGGGTGTCAACGACCTGGTGCGCGTGTTTGTGGCCAAGAAGCGCAAGATCGCCGAGGGCGACAAGCTCGCAGGACGCCACGGCAACAAGGGCGTGATCTCGAAGATCGTCGACGAGCAGGACATGCCATTCATGGAGGACGGCACGCCGGTCGACGTGATCCTCAATCCGCTCGGCGTGCCGAGCCGTATGAACCTCGGCCAGATCCTCGAGACGCATCTGGGATGGGTCGCGGCGAACGGCTGGTACGACGACGGTTCGGACGCCTACAAGCACGCCGGAAACGGCGGCAACGGCAAGGTCTACGTGGCCACGCCGGTGTTCGACGGCGCCACCGTGGCGGACGTCGATACGGCGCTCGTCAATTGGCAGGACGCCCACCAGGGAAAGATCCGGATGGACGTCGACAAGAAGCGCCGGGAAGGCGAGCAGGCCTCGGGCAAGGTGATGCTGTTCAACGGCCGCACGGGCGAGCCGTTCGAGGAGCAGGTCACGGTCGGCTACATGTACATCCTCAAGCTCCTGCACCTCGTCGACGACAAGATCCACGCCCGCTCGACGGGCCCGTACTCGCTGGTCACACAGCAGCCGCTGGGCGGCAAGGCGCAGTTCGGCGGTCAGCGCTTCGGCGAGATGGAGGTGTGGGCCCTGGAGGCGTACGGCGCCGCCTACACGCTCCAGGAGATGCTCACGATCAAGTCCGACGACACCGTGGGACGGGTCAAGGCCTACGAGGCGATCGTCAAGGGCGAGAACATCGCCGAGCCGTCGATCCCCGAGTCGTTCAAGGTCCTGCTCAAGGAGATGCAGTCGCTGGCGCTCGACGTCAACGTCGTCTCCGAGGAGGGCGAGCGCGCGGAGATGCGCGAGGAGGACGACGACCTCCTGCGCGCAGCCGAGGAGCTCGGGATCGATCTGAGCGGCGTCCGCGCCACCGACGGCGCGGCGGCCGACGAGGCGACCGAGCACGAGGGCGAGACGGTGGAGGCCTCCGAGGAGGAGACCGAGACCGAGGATCCCGACCTCGAGCCTGGCGAAGAGCTCGAAGCGGAGGACTTCTCCTCCAACGACGACCCGATGATTGAGGGGGACGTTCCGGCCGGCGAGGCTGAGGGCGTCCTCGAAGAGGACGAGGCGTGAGGGGGCGCGGCCGGTCGCCGCACCCCATCGCTCCCGTCCTCACTGACACCCAAGGAACCGCATGATCGACATCAACAACTTCGACGCAATCGAGATCGGCCTCGCCTCCTCGAAGCAGATCCGCTCTTGGAGCTCAGGAGAGGTGACGAAGCCGGAGACCATCAACTATCGAACCCTGAAGCCGGAGAAGGACGGGCTGTTCTGCGAGCGCATCTTCGGTCCGACCAAGGACTGGGAGTGCTACTGCGGTAAGTACAAGCGTGTCCGCTACAAGGGCATCGTGTGCGAGCGCTGCGGCGTCGAGGTGACCCGCTCGAAGGTTCGCCGCGAGCGCATGGGCCACATCGACCTCGCCGCCCCGGTGAGCCACATCTGGTTCTTCAAGGGCGTGCCCAGCCGCATCGGCTACCTGCTCGACATGGCTCCGAAGGAGCTCGAGAAGGTGCTCTACTTCGCCGCGTCGATCGTCACCTGGGTTGACAACGAGGCGCGTGAGCGCGACGTCGAGTCGCTCGAGGGCGAGGTCAACAAGGTGCTCGACTCCTACGCGGCCGAGAAGGAGGAGCGGATCCTCGAGCTGAAGGAGTCGCTGGCGCGCCGCGAGACGTTCCTCGAGACCGCCAAGCAGGGCCGCGACTTCTCGGACGAGGATCTGCTGTGGGTGGACACCCTCGAGGTCAACGTCGCCAAGCTCTCTGACGAGGAGCGCGAGAAGATGCTCAAGGAGCTCCGCAAGAGCTTCCAGGCCGACATCGACGACACCGAGGCCTACATCGAGGACGCGGCCGAGCGCATGCGTCAGGTGTGGGAGCTGTTCAAGAACATGAAGCCCAAGGACGTCATCAACGACGAGACGACGTTCCGCGAGCTGAAGGACCGCTTCGGATCCCCGTACGGCTTCGGCGAGTACTTCCGCGGCGGCATGGGTGCCGAGGCGGTGCGCGACCTGCTCCAGCAGGTCGATCTCGACGCCGAGGCAGCCGACCTGCAGGAGCAGGTCAAGACCGCCAAGGGCCAGAAGCAGGCCCGCGCGGTCAAGCGGCTGAAGGTCGTCTCGGCCTTCATCAACTCGGGCAACAAGCCGGAGATGATGGTGCTCGAGGCCGTGCCGGTGATCCCGCCGGAGCTGCGTCCGATGGTCCAGCTCGACGGCGGCCGGTTCGCGACCTCGGACCTCAATGACCTCTATCGCCGCGTCATCAACCGGAACAACCGGCTGAAGCGGCTGCTCGACCTCGGGGCGCCCGAGATCATCGTCAACAACGAGAAGCGGATGCTTCAGGAGGCGGTGGACGCTCTGTTCGACAACGGCCGTCGCGGACGCCCGGTCACGGGCCCCGGCAACCGGCCGCTGAAGTCGCTTTCGGACATGCTCAAGGGCAAGCAGGGCCGGTTCCGCCAGAACCTCCTCGGCAAGCGCGTCGACTACTCGGGGCGCTCGGTGATCGTGGCCGGCCCGTCGCTGAGGCTGCACCAGTGCGGTCTGCCGAAGCTGATGGCGCTCGAGCTGTTCAAGCCGTTCATCATGGCCCGGCTGGTCGAGCGCAAGTCCGCGCAGAACATCAAGGCGGCCAAGAAGATGGTCGACTCGATGATCCCCGAGGTGTGGGACGTGCTCGAGGAGGTCATCCACGAGCACCCCGTGCTGCTCAACCGGGCGCCGACGCTCCACCGTCTGGGTATCCAGGCATTCGAGCCGGTGCTGGTCGAGGGCAAGGCGATCCAGGTTCATCCGCTCGTCTGTCACGCGTTCAACGCCGACTTCGACGGCGACCAGATGGCGGTGCACCTGCCGCTGTCGGCGGAGGCCCAGGCCGAGGCCCGGATCCTGATGCTGTCGGCGAACAACATCCTCTCGCCTGCTCACGGCGCGCCGCTGGCGACGCCGACGCAGGACATGGTGCTCGGCGCGTACTACCTGACATACGGACCGGACGAGACGGCGCTGGCCAAGATCGACCCGGCCACCAACGACCCGCGCCCGCACGTGTACCGCACCGCCCAGGAGGCGGAGTGGTCATACGAGCACGGCGTGACCAAGCTCCATGACCTGGCGGAGTACCGCCCGTTCGGGCGTCAGGGCGGCCACCTGCTGACCACGGTCGGCCGGATCATCTACAACGACAAGATCGAGCGAGCGATCGCGGAGGCGCTGGGCGAGGAGTTCGACCACTCGACCTACGAGTTCATCAACCGCTCGATGAAGAAGAAGGACACGACCAAGCTGGTCGATGACCTCGTGCAGGCATACGGCGCGCCGACGATCTCACTGGTGCTCGACGCGTTCAAGGACATCGGTTTCCACTACGCCACGCAAGCGGGTGTGACGATCTCCAAGAACGATGTTCAGACGCCGCCGTCCAAGGGCGAGATCCTCAAGAAGTACGAGGACCGCCTGGCGACGATCGAATCGCAGTACGAGTACGGCGAGATCACCCAGGAGGAGCGCCACGAGGCGGTTACGAAGCTGTGGGATCAGGCCACCAACGAGGTCGGCGAAGCGCTCTACGAGCATCTCGATGAGCTCAACCCGATCTTCATGATGGCCAACTCCGGTGCCCGCGGCTCTTTCTCGCAGATCCGGCAGCTCGCCGGTATGCGAGGTCTCATGGCCAACCCGAAGGGCGAGATCATCGAGCGTCCGATCAAGGCCAACTTCATGGAGGGCCTGACCGTGCTCGAGTACTTCATCTCGACCCACGGCGCCCGCAAGGGCCTCGCTGACACGGCGCTGCGTACCGCGGACTCCGGCTACCTCACGCGTCGCCTGGTCGACGTCGCGCAGGACGTGATCATCCGTCAGGAGGATTGCGGGAGCGAGGAGTTCATCGACATGCCGGTCTCGAAGCTCGAGGTCGATCCAGAGACCCGAAGGCTGCGGCCGACGGGCGAGCCCAACGACAACCTGATCGGCCGGTTCGCCGCTCAGGACGTGACCACCAAACGCGGTCGCGTGATCGTCGAGAAGGGCAGCGAGATCGATCGCGCAGAGCTGGCCGACCTGTTCGAGTCGTGGCACGACGACACCGAGAAGGGCAACGTGATCTACGTGCCCGTCCGGTCGGTCCTCAAGTGCATCGCCCCGACCGGCGTGTGCCAGGCCTGCTACGGGCGTTCGCTCGCGAGCGGCAAGGTCGCGCAGATCGGCGACGCAGTCGGGATCATCGCCGCTCAGTCGATCGGCGAGCCCGGGACGCAGCTGACGATGCGTACGTTCCACACCGGCGGTGTCGCCGGCGCGGACATCACGCACGGTCTGCCGCGCGTGGTGGAGCTGTTCGAGGCGCGCAAGCCGAAGGGCCTGGCGAAAATCGCCGAGGTCGGCGGGAAGGTCTCGATCGAGGAGTCCGACAAGGCGGTCACGGTCGTGATCACCGACGACGGTGGCGAGGAGCATCGCCACACGTTCCCGCGCCGGACGCTGCTGTTCGTCGAGAACGGGCAGAAGATCGAGCCGGGCACGCAGCTCAACGAGGGCTCGCTGTACCCGCACGAGCTGCTGGCGATCCGGAATCGCACGGAGACCGAGCTGTACCTCGTCCGCGAGGTCCAGGAGGTCTACAAGTCCCAGGGCGTCGACATCAACGACAAGCACATCGAGCTGATCGTGCGCCAGATGCTGAAGAAGGTCCGAGTCGACCAAAAGGGCGACACCGACCTGCTTCCGGGCCAGTTCGTCGACCGTCACGAGTACAAGCGCATCAATGACGCGGTGGTCTCCGACGGCGGTGAGACCGCCCAAGCCGAGGAGATCATCCTCGGGATCACCAAGGCGTCGTTGAACACCGACTCGTTCCTCTCGGCCGCGTCGTTCCAGGAGACCACCAAGGTCCTCACGGATGCGGCGCTCGAGGGCAAGATCGACCGGCTCAACGGCCTGAAGGAGAACGTCATCATCGGCAAGCTGATCCCGGCCGCCACGGGGCTCAAGCGCTACCGGCGGATCGAGATCGAGCCCGCCGAGCCGCTGCCCCGCGGCATGGACGATGTCGGCCTGCTCGACCACGACGACCTCGCGGCGGAGCTCGGCCTGACCGACGGCGAGTCCCTCACGGGATTCGGCGGCATGGAGGCTGACCTCTCAGACCTCGAGGACATCGGGCGTGGCGACGGGGGATCGTCGCTGGGCTTTGTCGAGGAGCTGGCCGACCTGGACGTCCCGGGTGACGGCAACGGCGGCGGCTCGGGTTCGGACGAGTAGCGCCGTTTGAAGGTTTGCGGCCCGCCCCTGTTGATCGGGGGCGGGCCGTTTTTAGTGGCCGCGGCGGGCGGCGGGCAGCGGGCGGCGGGCGCGGACGGGGGCGGCGGGCGCGGACGGGGGCGGCCCGGGTCCGGGGCAGAAGAACGCAACAAACCCGACCCGTCGGGAACCAGGGAGGCGTCTTATTCCCCGTCACGGGGAGTTTTCAACCTCCGTCGCTTCGGCCGGGCCGATTTGTTGCGTTCGGACGGCTCCGGAGCGGATGCGGCGGCCAAAACTCGGGTTTGGTGGAGAGAACGCGCAGACAGCACTCGAACTGGTCGACTGGCAGTCCACTCCGAGGGGATGTCGATCCAGGTCTACCGGCCCACCGGGCGCCCGCAGTACGCAACGGCCACGGCCGATCTGAAGCGGTGAGATAGGCGCCACCTTCAACGGCCGGCCGGACAACACGCCACCCCACGCCAGGTGGCCGAGTATTCGACCGGCGCCGCCTCGCCTCGCCGCCCGCTCCGCGTGCGCTCAGCACCAATTCGGGCGAGGACCTCGCCTAACCGCCGGCCACCTCGGCCCCGCCCTGCCTAGGTCATCGAGCGGTAGTGGTCGCGCCAGATCAGCTTGTAGATGGGGATCTTGCGCGGGATGGTCCGGACGCCCGGAATCAGCGGGACCAGGATAAAGGCGAGGCTGAGGACGCCCATCACGGCCATCACGAGGACGTCGGCGTTGGCCGAGGTCGAGAAGGGCTTGATCTGGTACCAGAACGTGTACAGCCAGAGCCACACCTGACCCGGGTAGCTGCCGGTCTCGTTCATCATTCCCCACTGGTCGCCGAGCAGGTGCTGCTGCTGGGCCCGGGCCGCGAGGCGCCCGCCGTCCGCCATGAGCAGCAGTGGCTTGGTGTAGTCGGTCTGGTAGAACTGCCGGCTCGTCAGGAGCGCCCCGTCCAGCCCCCCGCTCTGCGCGAACGACAGCAGCGAGTTCATCATCGGCGCGACGGGGCCATAGTTGCCGGCCGGCACCGTGACCGAACCGTCGGGATTGGCCTTGGCGCCTCCGAGCGCCTTCGTGTACGCGTCGGTCCAGGCGGTCTGGAGCTTGGCCGGTGCCGTCTGGTAGGTGGTGATCGCGGTCTGCAGCACCGTTGAGTTCGGGATCGATCGCAGCGGGTCGATCACGTAGTCCCTGGCGGTGTCGATCGGATGGCTGACCCCCAGCCATTTCTGCAGGTAGATGAAGGCCATGTGCTGGCCGTCGCTGTTGTGGTTGTACGGCGGGCCGTAGCCGGCGGTGTCGCTCGAGCCGTCGAGCTCGCTGACCGCGGTTGTGACGAAGTCGACGGGATCGGTGCGCGACCACGACTGGACCGTCGTCGGCGGGTCGTCCGGCGACGAGAACAGAATCGTCAGCACAACCGCGAGCGCCAGGACGACGCCGAGCGCGATCGAGAACTCCTTCACCAGGTCGTAGCGGCGGTAGCCACCCTTCCACTCGCGCGCCGCCTCGTTCTCGAGCCGGCGCCGCTCCCGTCCGGTCACCCCGAGCTCCCATCCCTCGGCTGTGGCAGCTCGAACGGCGGCACGACTCCGTGCCTGCGCACCAGCAACACGTGGGCTACCACGAGCGCGACGACCGCGACTGGCAGCAGAAGCACGTGGTAGCTGTACATCTGGCCGAAGTTGGTCACGTTGAAGAATGAACCGACACCGGCCGCGTTCAGGCCATCCTTGGCCTGCGTCGAGATCCACTGGGCGTCGAAGTTCTGCTGGGAGACGTAGCCGGTCAACGCGCATGGGATCGCCACCAGGAACGTCACCGCGCCGGTGACCCACACGCGCGTCCGTCCGCCGCGCCACGCCGCCATCCAGTACTTGCCCCAGAGGTGGATGACCATGAAGAAGAAGAACAACTCGACGCCCCACAGGTGGATGCTGTTGAAGAAGTGCCCGATGCCGGTGAAGTGCCACCAGCTCGGCCCCTTCAGGGCCAGCACGCAGCCCGAGGCGATGAGGACGACGAGCGAGGCGAGCGACAGCACGCCGAACACGTAGATCCATGACGAGACGTAGGTCGGCTGCCCATCGGGGAGCAGCTTCTCGGGCGGGAGGGCGCGGACGCCCCGCTCGCGGAGGGCAACCGTCCACGACTTCTTAGGCGGGCGCTCGGGTGCCTTGACCGCGCCCATCTAGCTCTCTCCAGTGTCTCTATGTCCGGGAAACGGGAGGGCGATCGCCAACGCGAACACGACCAGCATGACGACGATCACAACGACGTTCGACACCGACAGCGAGATGAAATGCCAGTGCACGGTGTGCGCCGGATGATTGAGATTGAAGATCGCGGCCACGAAGGCGAAATCGTTGCGCACCACCGTGAGCGCGCATCGGGGTTATCCCGCGTCGCGGGCCGTAGAAACCACGGATCCGGCGGGGAGCCAGTAGACAGCACGGGGCTATCCTCGAACGATCCGATGGACCTTCAGCTCGTATCTCTGGATGACCCGATCGAAATCCGGACCTTCGAGAAGGGCCGGTTCGAGGTCTACCGGGTCGGCGCGATGACGCTCGGGCGCGCGACTTACGAGCCCGGCTGGCGCTGGCGCGAGCACGTCGGCGCCGCCACGGGCGCCGAGTGGTGCGAGGTCGAGCACGTGGGCCTGGTGCTCAGCGGCCGCGCGGCCGCGGCGATGCGCGACGGGACCGAGCGGATCATGGAGCCGGGGCAGTTCTTCTACGTGCCCCCCGGCCACGACAGCTGGGTCGTCGGCGACGAGGCCTACGTGTCACTTCACTTCATGGGCTCGGAGGAGTACGCCGCGGCGAAGTAACGGCCGCCCAGGCAAGGCGGCCGTGTCCGGGGACCCGGACCTCCTTGCCCAGGAAACACCTGGGCGCCCCCTACGAGGCCGGCTTGACGTTCTGGTTGAGGTGGAAGAAGTTCGTCGGGTCGTAGGTCGCCTTCAGCCCGCGCAGTCGCGCGAACGTCTCGGCCTCGTACGCCGACCCCACGCCGGCCTCGCCCTCATCGGGCAGGAAGTTGACGTAGCGGGCGCCGGTCGAGAAGGGCGCCATCGCGTCAGAGGCCCGCTTGACCCAGGCGGGGGACACGATCGCGACTCCGGCCCCGGGTCAAGTGGCCAGGATCGTCTCCGCCACCGTCCTCGCCCCGTTCGCTCCGAGCGTGATCGTGTAGTGGTTGACGTCCTCCACGAGCCTGGCCGTCCGCTGGTTCGGAGCCTCGGCGGCCCAGGCCTGCGCGACCGCGAGCGGCTGCATCGGGTGAGGGTCGTTCTGAAGGCCGCGCGGGGCGCAGAGGTGCGTCGCCGGCAGCGAAAGGTCGGCGGCCGCGACCCCAAGCAGCGCGAGCTCCGCCGCATCGCCGCGCACCGCGGCCTCGGAAACTGAGGATCGCAGCTCCGGTTCCTTGCCGATCGTGTCGTGGTCGACGTAGGCGGTCAGGTCATCCTCGGCGATGTCGCCGTCGCCGAAGGCCGGATGCTGGTGCCACCAGTCGACGTAGGCCTGACGGGACGGGAAGCGGAGCTTCAGCCGCGCGATCGCGGGCCCGAGGAAGGCATCCGCGAACGCCTGCGGGTCGACGCCCTCGGTGCCCGGGATCGGCAGGCCGCCGTCGACCAGTACGACCGCCCGCACACGGTCGGGATGGGCCACGGCGAAGTGGGACACGATGTAGGCCCCGAGCGAGTGGCCGACGAGCAACGGGCGCTCGAGCTCGAGATGGTCGAGCAGCGCCAGCACGTCGGCTGCGTGGGCGTCAACGCCGAACGGACCAGGAAGCTCGCGGCTGGCCGCCCGGCCACGCAGGTCGGGAGCCACCAGCGCCACTCGCCCATCGAGTGCGCGGGCGATCGGCTGCCACGCCCGGTTATTGGCGGTGATCCCGTGCACCGCGATGAGGACCGGCGCGTCGGCTTCGGCCGCACCGTATCGGCAGACGCCGAGTCTGCCGCCGCGCACGTCGAGCGTGAACTCCTCCATCGCGGGTCAACAGTATCCGAACGCTGCGCGGGCGCGACCGAGGTCGCGCCCGCGCCGGTGCCCCCGGCCAAGCCCCCTCAGCCGTTGTTGAAGCCGTGCACGTTGGGGTTCAGCCCGGAGTACACGCCGGCCGGGTTCGGGTACCAGACCCAGAAGTGCATGGTGATCAGCCGCGGGTGCCAGAAGTTGAACTTGGCTCCGGTCTGCGGGCTCTTGGCCGCGCACTTCGACTTGTCGGTCTGGAAGACGAAGGTCCCGTCGACGTAGTGGCAGGCAGCGCCGAAAACGCCGAACTTCGCGCCCGGCAGCGGCGGGTTGGTGGGCATCGAGGTGAACACCCACTCAAGCGCTCCGAGCTGCCACCTGGACCCGTGGTGCTCGTAGACGAGGATCGGCGGCTTACGCACGTCGAACTTCGTCACCTTCGGGTTCATGAAGTGGTAGCCCATGTTCGGGATCATCTGCGTGATGATTCCGTAGCCGTCCGCCTTCGCCCGGGCAAGGTTGCCCGCGTACTTGGCCGTGGCGATGCGAGCCGCCATCATGTCGGCGGCGAGGGAAGGTCCACGCTTGACCGCGAGGCCGGCCGACGAGCGGTTCGGCTGGGCGGTGGCGATCGCGGCCGCCGCCCCGAGCGTGCTGGCCAGCAGCGCGGTGCTGATCAAGATACGACGCATTGGTGCTCCAATCTGTTGACGATCCCTCCCCGAGAGGGGGCGGGATCTCGCGTACCTGGTGTCTGCGCAACCTAGGAGCGCGGCCGGGAGCGCACATCGGGAGGACCACCCATACTGGGTGGCGCCCCTACCTATCTTTCAGGGCGCGGCGCGGTGCCGGGTTCGGGCGTGATGCCGAGCCGCATGGCCTCGGCTGCCGCCTCAACGCGGGTTCGGACGCCGAGCTTGCGCAGCACGGAGGAGACGTGGTGGTCAACGGTCTTGGCCGACAGCACGAGTCGGTGGGCGATCTCCGCGTTGCGAAGTCCCTTTGCGAGCAGGCCGAGCACCTCGAGCTCGCGAGCGGTCAGCCCGGCCGGATTCTCGCGAGTCGTCGCGCGCGGGCCGCGCCGCAGGCTGCGCACTCCAAGCTCGCGCAGCCGGCGGGCGACAATAGCCGCGGTGCGTGCGGCGCCCAGGCCCAGCAGCCGTTCGTGTGCCGTGCGCAACGCCTCGGCGTCATCCGCGTCGGCCAGTGCCAGTGCCTCCTCGTACGGGCACGCGAGCTCATGCCAGTACGCGGCGGCACCCCGCCAGTCGCCGGCGATCGACAGCGCGTTGGGCTCCGCGGCCGCATCCGCCGGAAGCTGATCCGCGAGGCCGGCTCGCCGGCGCCAGATGGCGAGCTCGCCTACCCACCAGGAGTTCCCTTGCGCCAGCGCCAGCGCCAGTGGCTCCTCCGTCTCGCGCCCCACCGACTCGAGATCGCCCGTGAGCCAGGCTGCCTCGGCGCGCGCTGCGGCCACGGACGCGATTCGCTCCAGTTCCCGCGTGGGAAGCGCCAGCGCCAGCTCGTGATCAAGGGGCTCGAGCCAGTCCGGATCCCCGCGCCGGACGCGAATCAGACCGACCGTTGTCAACGCGATGCCGCGCGGATAGGTGGCGCTGCGCGGGTCGCGGAGGACGAGAGCAGCCGCGTCTGCGGCGGCGTCCCAGCTTCCGCGCTGGAGTTCGAGGCGCGCCCGAGTGGCGAGCAGGTAGAGCCGCCAGGTGTCCTGGCCGCGCTCACGGCAGTAGTCGAGCCCCTGCTCGATGGCCACGTCGGCCACGTCGAAGCGGTGTGCGATGACCGCGGGGAGGGCGATGCTCGGAAACGCCCTGCCGGCGTAGTCCTCAAACCCATGCTGCTGGGCGATCTCGAGCGCCCGCTCGACCTTCGCTCGTCCCGTGTCGAAGTCACCCACACGCAACTCGGCTGCTCCCACATTCGTGAGCGCGTAGCTGAGCGCCTCGAGGTCGTCCAAGCGCTCCGCCAGCGCGATCGCTCGATTGCCCCACGACCGGGCTCCATCGAGATCCTCCAGCACCATTCGCCGCTGCGACACGTTTGCATAGGCCATCGCCAGCTCGTGTCCGGGTGCCAATGCCTCGAGCAGCTCCACCGCATCGGCCGCGAGCATCTCGCCCTGCTCCACGTTACCGACGAAGAACATCAGGCGCGAGAGGGTGCGCAGGGCGTCGCCCTCCCCGAGCCGGTCCCCGAGCGAACGGCGGCACTCGAGCTCCTCGCGCTCGGCGTGGATCGCCGAATCGAACTGGTCGGTCATCCAGTACTCGTTGACCAGCCGCCGCAGCAGCTCGGCACGCCGCTCGAGCGGGAGCCGGTCGGCGAACTTGAGCGCCCTCCGATAGTGCGCTGCTGCCTCGCGATGGGCGCCAACCGACGCGGCGTGCTCGGCGGCCTTCGGGCCCAAGAGAAGCACGGCCTCGGCGTCGCCGGCCGCCTCCGCGTGGTGCGCGAGGCGGTCGAGGTCGTGCACCTGGCCATCGAGGGCGGCGAGTGCCGCGCGGTGCAGCGCCAGCCGGCGGCTCGGCGACATCGTGTCCTCGATCGTCAGCCGTGCGAGCTCGTGACGGAACCGAACGTGCGACGGTCCGGCGATCAGCATGCCCGAGGCGAGGCACTCGTCGAGGCCGGGCTCGAGCCGGCCGGCCAGGCGCTCGAGCAGCCATAGCTCGATCTGACCCGGGACGACGGCGACCGCGTCGAGCACCTCGCGTGCGGATGTGGACAGGCGCCCGGCGCGTGCGAGAACGGCGTCGCGGACGCTCTCGGGGAGCAGCGCGTCGGGGGTTGCGAGCACCTCGACAACGAAGAATGGATTGCCGCCGGTCCGCACGTACAGGTCGTGGCCGTCGATGCCGTGGGGCTCGGCGAGCTCCGCCACCGATTGCTCTGTCAGCGGCGAGAGCTTCAGCCGGTGCGCGCCGCGGCCGAACTCGCCGAGCACGACGCGGAGCTGCTCGGCGCCATCGAGCTCATCGCCGCGGTACCCGGCCAGCACCAGCACCGGCACGGTCGAGATCGAGCTGGCGACCAGCACGAGCACGTCGAGCGAAGCCTCGTCGGCCCAGTGGACGTCGTCGAGGACGAGGACGGTGGCTCGGCGGCCGCGCAGCTCGCGCAGCAGCGCCCCCGCGACCTCGTGCGGACGCGCGCCCTCCTCGACGAGCGACTCGAGCCGTCCGCCGACCGCAGCCGCGACGTCCCAGAATGGGCCGAGAGGACGCGGTGTTCTGAGCGGAGCACATGAACCCCACAGGACCCGCACGGTGTCCGGGCACGAGTCGCAGAAGGTGCGCAGAAGCGTCGTCTTCCCAACGCCGGATTCTCCGCCGAGGAACAAGACGTTCCCCTCCGACGAGGAACGCACCTCGGCCAGAAGCTGTTCGAGCCGAGCCGTGCTCTCGCCGCGCTCGAGCAGCTGCGCCGCCTGTGGTTCCCCGGGCTGCCCGGCACGCGCGCGCTCCATTTCACGCGCAGTGTCGCATCCGGAGCCCGTATTCGGCGATCTTACGATGTGCGGGATACTCGCGGACGATGGGAACCGGGCGATCGGCGACTCCGCCTACCGACCAAGAGCTGCTCGAACGATCCGAAGAGCTCGATGCGATACGGAGTGATCTCGCGGCGGTCGCTGACACCGACGCCGGCCGACTGATCCTGATCTCCGGAGAGGCCGGGATCGGGAAGACGTCGTTGCTGATGCGATTCGCCGCGAGCGTGGGCTCGACGCGGGTGCTGTGGGGCTCATGTGACTCGCTCAAGACGCCGCGCCCGCTGGGACCACTTGTCGACATCGCCGAGCAGACCGGGGGCGAGCTCGCCATCTCGATCGACGCCGGCGCCGCACCCAGCGAGCTGCTCGCGGTCCTGTTCCGCGAGCTTCGGCGACGGCGCAGCGTGGTCGTGCTCGAGGACGTGCACTGGGCCGACCAGGCCACGCTAGACCTTTTGCGGCTGCTGTCCAGGCGGATCAGCTCGGTCCCGGCGCTGGTTATCGTGAGCTACCGCGACGACGAGCTCGACCGGGCACATCCGCTGCAGGTCGTGCTCGGGGAGCTGGCCTCAACCCGCCCGCGCCGCCTCTCGATCGCGCCGCTCTCGCGGGGCGCGGTGGCGCAGCTGGCCGGGGCGGCGGGCGTCGACGCCACGGAGCTGTTCGGCCGTACGGCCGGCAACCCGTTCTTCGTCACCGAGGCGCTGGCGGCCGGCGACCTCGCGATGCCGGACAACGTCCGCGACGTCGTTCTCGCCCGGGCCGCTCGACTCTCGGACCCGGCTCGTCGGCTACTCGATGCGGTGGCGGTCGCGCCGCCGCGCGCGGAGCTGTGGTTGCTCGAGGAGATCGCCGAGGCCGAGGTGGGGGAGCTCGAAAGCTGCCTGGCCTCGGGGATGCTCCGATCCGAGCGCGACGGGGTCGCCTTCCGGCACGAGATCGCCCGCGCCGCGCTCGACGACACGCTGCCGCCCACCCGGGCGCTCGATCTCCACCGAGCGGTCCTGCGCGCGCTCCGGGCACGGCCGGAAACGGCCGGTGACCTGGCCCGTCTGGCCCACCACGCCGAGGCGGCGGGCGACGCCGACGCCGTGCACCTGTTCGCCCCGGCGGCCGCCGAGCGCGCCGCGTCGGTCGGCGCCCATCGCGAGGCCGCGGCGCAGCTCGCTCGGGCACTGCGCTTCGCCGCCGGTCTGCCGGGGGACCAGCGCGCGGAGCTGCTGGAGCGGCGCTCCTACGAGTGCTATCTCACCGGCGAGATCGGCGAGGCCGTTGAGGCTCGCCGGCAGGCGCTGTCCGAGCGACGCGAGCGCAGTGATCGCCTACGCGAGGGAGACAGCGAGCGCTGGCTCTCGCGCCTTCTCTGGTTCGCCGGTGACAACGCCGGCGCGCGCGCGGCGGGCCGGCGCGCAGTGGCTCTGCTCGAACCGCTGCCCGAGACACCCGAGTTGGCCATGGCCTATAGCAATCTGGCCCAGCTCGGAACGCTCTCCTTCGACCTGCCGACGGCCAGGCGGTGGGGTGAACGGGCGGTGGCGCTCGCCGAGCGCCTGCACAACCCCGAGATCCTCTCCCACGCGCTCAACAACATCGGGACGGCGGAGCTGGATGCGGGCGTCCGCGAGGGCGCGGCGAAGCTCGAACGCAGCCTCGCCCTCGCCCTCGAGGCCGGGCTCGAGGAGCACGTCGCGCGGGCGTACACGAACCTCGGCTCTGTTTCCGTGATGCTGCGGGACTACGCAGTCGCAGAGCGATACCTCGAGGCCGGGATCGGCTACTGCTTCGACCGGGACCTCAACACGTGGCTGTTCTATATGACCGGCTGGCAGGCCCGCTCGGAGCTCGAGCAGGGACGGTTCGAAACGGCCGCCGAGTTGGCGCTCACCGTCACCCGGCGGCCGAGGGTCGCCGCGCCGAGCCGGATCACCCCGTTGCTCGTGCTCGGTCAGCTCCGGGCACGACGCGGCGATCCCGACGCCTGGGCGCTGCTCGACGAGGCCGCCGAGCTGGCGCGCGGGATCGGGGAGATCCAGCGTCTCGCCCCGGTGGCGATCGCCCGCGCGGAGGCGCGATGGCTGGCGGGCGAGGACGAGCTGGTGGACGACGAGACCGGCGATGCGCTGGCGCTGGCGCTTTCCCTAGATTACGCCTGGGCGGTTGGCGACCTGTCGATCTGGCGACGACGCGCCGGCACCAGCGATCCCGACCCGGTGACGGCGCTCCCCGAGCCGTACCGACTCGAGTTGAGCGGCGATTGCGACGCTGCGGCACGGGCCTGGTCCGAGCTCGGTTGTCCGTACGAGGCGGCGATCGCGCTGCAGTCGAGCCCGGACGAGGAGCTGCTTCGCCGCAGCCTCTCTGAGCTGCAGCGCCTGGGGGCGGGCGCCGCCGCGGCGCGCGTGACCCAGGCGCTCCGCCGGCGCGGGGTGCGGGGCATTCGCACCGGCCCCCGGTCCGCCGCGCGGGAGAACGAGGCCGGCCTCACCGCGCGCGAGCTCGAGGTGCTCGAGCTCGTGGCGGAGGGCATGCGCAACGCCGACATCGCCGAGCGGCTGGTGGTGTCCCGCAAGACGATCGACCATCACGTCTCGGCCATCCTGGGCAAGCTCGGCGCCGCCAGCCGCACCCAGGCCGTGGCCGAAGCGGGTCGTCGCGGGATCCTTGAAAAATAGGTACTCCTTCCGATGTAGGCCCGGGATGGCGGGCGTAGGCTTGCCCAACCATCGATCAACAAGGAGGAACCCGAATTGGAGCTCTACGCGATTCTGCGACGTGACGGCTGGCGCTCGGGCGCCGAGCTCGAGGAGGCGGCTGCCCGATCGAAGAAGACGGCCGATGAGGAGATGCCAGACGACATCCGCTGGATCCGCAGCTACGTGCTCGAGGAGGGCGGCGGCTCGGTCGGCACCGTCTGCATCTATGAGGCGAGCAGCCCGGAGGCGATCCGCAAGCACGCCTCGCTCGCCGACCTGCCGGTCACGGAGATCATCCGGGTCGCGGACACGGTTGTCGTCCGCCCCGATCCGGCACCCGCGTCGGTCTAGCGAAGCCGGCCTGGCCCTGGCGGACGGCGGTCACTCGCCGTCCGCCGGGCGAAGGCCGGAGCAGACGACGCGCATCCACCCGATCTTGCCGTCGCGCTCGGCGATGTATGCCTGCTGCTCGACCGTGAACAGCCCATCGGGGTTGCGAACCCGCAGCCGGTAACCCACACGCTCCCGATCGGCGAACGCATCGCCCTCGACCTTGACCGTTTCGATTTGATCCGAGTCCTCGAACCACGCGGCGAGGATCTCGTCGATCACCGCGTCCGCACCCGTCGCCTCCCAGTTGCGACTGGGCGTCAGGCCGCGGAAATCCACGTCGGGATGCAGGACCTCGCGCAGGCGAGCTCGGTCCTTGGACACGAGTGCCTCGACAAAGCTATTTCCCAGTTGGTTCACCTCTGCTACATCATGTCGAAATCGGCGCAGTGCCGTTCGTATAGAGGGTGAGAACCCCCTATCACGAGGAGCTTCACATGCAGCAATACCTACTCAGCGTCTATCAGCCGGATGGGGACCCGCCCGCATCGGTCGATCTCGAGCAGATCATGCGCGACCTCGAGGCGCTGCGCGCCGAGATGAAGTCGGCCGGGGCGTGGGTCTTCTCAGCCGGCCTTCATCCGTCCAGCACCGCCACGGTCCTGCGCGCCGGCGACGGCGAGGTGCTGATGACCGACGGGCCCTACATCGAGGGCAAGGAGCACCTGGGCGGCTTCACGATCGTCAACGCCACGGACCTCGACGCCGCGCTCGAATGGGGCGGCAAGCTCGCCCGGGCGACGACGCTTCCGATCGAGGTCCGTCCGTTCCAGAGCAACGGCTGACGGCCGGCGTGGCGGAGCTCTCGGCCCCCGAGGTGGAGCGTGTCTTCCGCGAGCAGTACGGACGCGCGGTGGCCGTCCTGGTCCGCGTCTTCGGCGACATCGACGTCGCTGAGGAGGCGGTCCAGGACGCCTTCGCGATCGCGCTCGAACGCTGGCCCTCGGGCGGGGTGCCGCCGAGCCCGGCGGGATGGATCATCACCACAGCGCGCAACCGGGCGATCGACCGCCTGCGCCGCGAGGGCCGGCGCGAGGACCGCCACGCCCAGGCCGCGCTCCTGCATGCGCGCGAGCAGCCCGAGGATGGCCCGATGAGCGATGACCGGCTTCGGCTGATCTTCACCTGCTGCCATCCGTCGCTGTCCACGAGCGCGCAGGTCGCACTCACGCTGCGGCTGCTCGGCGGGCTCAGCACGGGAGAGATCGCCCACGCGTTCCTTGTCTCCGAGCCGACCATGGGCCAACGGCTGTCCCGGGCCAAGGGCAAGATCCGCGACGCCGCGATTCCGTACCGGATCCCGGCCGACTCCGAGCTCCCGGACCGGCTGCGCTCCGTGCTGGCCGTCGTCTACTTGATCTTCAACGAGGGCTACACCGCGAGCGCCGGCGAGCGTCTCGTCCGCGAGGACTTGACCGCCGAGGCGATCCGGCTCGGCCGCCTGCTGGTCGAGCTGATGCCCGACGAGCCGGAGGCGCTCGGGCTGCTTGGATTGATGCTGCTGACCGAGTCCCGGCGCGACGCGCGCACCACCGCATCAGGCGAGCTTGTGCGCCTGGCCGACCAGGACCGCGGCCGCTGGAACCAAGCGCAGATCGGGGAAGGACAGGCGCTCGTGCGCCGCTGCCTGCGGATCGGCCGCCCCGGCCCGTATCAGCTCCAGGCCGCGATCAACGCCGTCCACAGCGACTCGCCGAGCGCTGGACAGGCCGACTGGCCGCAGATCCTCGCCCTCTACGACCAGCTCCTGGCGCTCGCGCCCACGCCGGTGGCGGCGCTGAACCGCGCCGTCGCGGTGGCGGAGGTCGACGGGCCGGATCTCGCGCTGACCGAGCTCGACGGCCTCGACGGGCTCGATCGCTACTACCTGTACCACGCGATCCGGGCTGACCTGCTGAGGCGGACCGGGCGGCGCGAGGAGGCCGAGCGGGCCTACCGAGCGGCGATCGACCGCGCCGAGAACCGCGCCGAGCGGAACTTTCTCGAGCGCAGCCTGCGCACGCTCGGCACGTGACGGAGGGCGCCGCGGCGACGTAGTACCCCAGTACGCTGTTCTCGGAGGCCATGCCCATACGCAGGCGATTTCTCCCCGTCCTCATCGCCTCGGCGATCCTGACGCTGGTCGGCGCCAGCTCGGCCACCTCGAGTCGGCCCGCCGCGCTGGGCCCGGCCGCCGCCAACCGCGCCGCCGCGCGGCTCGATGCGACGAAGCTGCTCGCGCGTCTCACGCTGCCCTCCGGCGCCCGGCGCTCCGCCAGTGAGCCCAAGGGCGGCGGCCGGGCCCTCGCTCACCCCGTGAGCAGTCCCGCCACACCGAACCTCGTCGACCGCCACCAGTGGTGGGTCGTGCCGGGCACCCCGGGGGCGACGCTCGCCCACATCGCGGCGCACCGCCCGCCCGGCTCGCGGCTCGTGTTCACCGGCTCCGGCGGCGGGCCCGGCGGCCTCGCATACACGGGCGTCGGCTATGGCTGGCCGGCGGTGCCCGGGGTCATCGGCACGCGCCAGCTTGTGATCGTCTTCGCCAGGCTCGGCGCTCACGGCACGGGGCTGCGGGTGGACGCCCAGGACATCTGGATCTCGCCGCGACCGGCGTCGGAGCGGATCCCCGCGGGCACAACCCGCCTGCGGCTCGTGGTCACCCGGGGGACGAAGGTACGGCAGGGCCCGCTCACGTTCGTCTCGCCCTCCAAGCTTCAGCGCGTCACCGCGCTGCTCAACGAACTTCCGGCCGCCCAGCCGGGCGTGGTGGCCTGCCCGAATGACCCCGGGGTGAGGGTCACGCTGCGGTTCTTCGCCGGGCAGGCGGGGTCGCCGCTCGCCGTCGCGGTCGTCAACCCCGGAGGCTGCGGCGGCGTGCAGCTGACGCTCGGCGGCAAGCGTCAGCCGGCCCTGGCCGGCGGGCCGATCCCGGGCGAGCCCCGCGCCTCGCTCGTCCAGGCGTTGGGCTCGGACCTCGGCGTCAAGCTCAACGTCTTGCCACTCGCCGGCTAGCCCGAGCGTCACTCGGCCTGGGTGACCCAATCGGCGGTGAGCGTCAGCCAGAAGGCCAGCCCCGCGAACTGCCGGTAGCGGCGGAACGCGCGCTCGATCCCCTTGTCGGAGATCCGGGGGCGTCCGGCCAGACGCCGGTAGGTGGGGCGCGTCCACGAATCGAGGATCAGCGGCCGGTAGCGGCCGAGCAGCATCATCATGTGCGCCATTGCGTACGGGCCCACCCCGGCCAGGGCGAGGAGCTGCTCTGCCACCTCCGCGTCCGGGAGTTCGGGGTCGCCCAGCGCCTCGAGGTCGAGGCGGCCCTCGGCCACGATCTCTGCCAGCTCCCGCAGGTAGGCGCCCCGGTAGCCGGCCCGCGCCACGTCGCGATAGAACGACTCGTCCGCGCGCGCCATCGCCTCCGCGGTCGGGAAGGCGCGGCGCTCGGGCGCGCCGGCAGCGGCCATCCCCAGCTCCCTGACCAGTGCCCCGACCATCCGCTCGGTCGCCGACCACGTGCAGTTGGTCGTGCAAATCGTCTTGACCACGTCCTCGAACACGGTCGGGCTGCGCAGCATCCGCCCCGCTCCGGTGGCCACCCAGGCCAGCCCCGGATCGGCGGCGGCGACGGTGTAGAACGCGCTCAGGTCCTCGTCGAGGCGCAGCATGTGGCGGATCTGGGCGGCGAGCTCCGTGCGCTCGCCGGCCGGCGGCTCGACCGCGTCCCGGATGACGTCGAGGCGAGCCCGGCCCGGCCGCGCGCCGGTCAGGCGCAGAGCCCAGGCCCGGCCGCCGGCGAGGAGCACGGTTTCGAGTTTCGAGCCATCGGGCGCGATCGAGTTGGGCGGGAGGTCGGCCACGCCGTGGGAGAGGACCGTGCGGGCGAAGTCGACCGGCTCGCCGCCCGCGCCTCGCAGTTCGATCGTCCTGGACCAGGGCATCGAGTCGATGGTACGCGCCGATGATTTCTGGCGGTCCGGGCCGCGTCTAAGCGTCATCTGGCAACGACGATCGAGGAGGCGCACGTGGGACGGATAGTGGTGAGCGAGTTCGTGACGCTCGACGGCGTGTTCGAGGACCCGGGCGGCGCCGAGCAGCTGCCGAACGGCGGCTGGGCGTTCAGGTTCGACCGCGGCGAGGCGGGAAACAAGTTCAAGGTCGACGAGCTGATGGCGGCGGACGCGCTGCTGCTCGGCCGCGTCACGTACGAGGGCTTCGCCGCCGCCTGGCCGAATCGAAGCGGCGACGAATTCAGCGACAAGATGAACGGGTTGCCGAAGTACGTGATCTCGAGCACGCTGCAGGACGCGAGCTGGGAGAACTCCCAGATCCTCCGCGGCGAGGTTGCCGACGAGGCGGCCCGGCTGCGCGACGAGGTGGGGGAGATCCTGGTCGCCGGCAGCGCGTCGCTCGTCCACGCGCTGACCGCACACGACCTGGTCGACGAGTACCGGCTGATGGTCTACCCGACCGTGCTCGGCGGCGGGAAGCGACTGTTCGCCGACCCGGGCGCCCAGGCAAACCTAAAGCTCGTGGAGGCCCAACAGGCCGCCGACACGGTGCTTCTGACCTACCACCGCGCGTGAGCGGCGGATCGCCCGGCGTCGGCGGACGGGGACGCGTACGATGAGTGTCGTGGCCCAGTCGCCGACGCAGACCAAGCAGGTGGAGCTCGAGCGGGAGTTCGAGCACTACCGCAGGGAGCTGACCGGGTACTGCTACCGGATGCTCGGGTCCCCCTTCGAGGCCGAGGACGCCGTCCAGGACACGTTCCTGCGGGCGTGGCGCGCGTACGAGCGCTTCGAGGGCCGAGCGGCCCTGCGCTCCTGGCTCTACCGGATCGCCACCAACGTCTGCTTGGACATGCTGAACGGGCGCCAGCGCCGGGCCCGGCCGATGGATCTGGGCGGGGCGGGTGAGCCGATCGAGGCGAACCTGAACACGCTGCCCGAGGTGACGTGGATGGAGCCGATCCCGGACGGCTTGGCGATCGCCGACAACGATCCGGCCGACCAGACGATGGCGCGCGAGACGATCCGACTGGCCTTCGTCGCAGCGCTCCAACACCTGCCCGCGCGCCAGCGCGCCGCGCTGATCCTGTGCGAGGTACTGCGCTGGAAGGCGGCCGAGGTAGCCGAACTCCTCGATACGAGCGTCGCCTCGGTCAACAGCGCGCTCCAGCGCGCCCGGTCCACGCTCGAGTCCAGCGGCATCAGCTCGGCCGAGGTGGCGCCCGAGGTCGAGGGCGACCAGCGCGAGCTGCTCGCCCGCTATGTCGAGGCGTTCGAGCGCTACGACATCGACGCGCTCACGAGCCTGATCCAGGAGGACGCGCGCCAGTCGATGCCGCCGTTCGACCTCTGGCTCGAGGGCCGCGAGGACATCTTCGCCTGGTGGTTCGGCCCCGGCATTGGGTGCCGCGACTCGAAGCTGCTGCCGGCGCCGAACGCGAACGGGCGGGTGGCCTTCGGGCAGTACAAGCCGAGCGAGTCGGGCAGCGGGCACGACCCATGGGCGCTGCAGGTGATCGAGTTCGCGCCGGACGGCCAGATCGCCGAGCTCACGTTCTTCCTGGATACCGAGCGGCTGTTCCCGCTGTTCGGTCTGCCACCGCGTCTAGAGTCCTGACGCAATGAGAAAAACTCTGATTCTGGCCGCCGGCCTGAGCCTGCTCGCATGCAGCTCCGCCAGTGCGGCGACCACCAAGACACACATCTACGACGCATTCGAATCCGGCGGCCAGCCCGGGATCACGATCGAGCACACCTACCAGGGCTCGTGCATGGGCGGCTCCAACGTACTCAACCGCAGTGACGCCTGGCGGTGCATCTCGGGGAACGCTCTGGCCGACCCGTGCTTCAGCTCGAGCAAGTCGGCCAAGTTCGTGCTCTGCCCGTCTGCGCCGTGGAAGGAGTCAGGGATCAAGATCAAGCTGCTGCAGAAGCTCAAGGGAGGCCACAAGCGTGCCCCTTCGACCAAGGGCAATCCTTGGGGGATCCAGACGACCACCGGTCTGAAATGTGGCTTTGCCGGTGGGGCGACAGCCGCGATCGGCAGCAAGCGTGCCAACTACGCGTGCGTGAAGAGCAGCCAGTGGCTGTGGGGCTCGCCGATTCGCAGCTCGGCGACCTGGACGATCTTCATCGCTCCGCTCAACGCCAAGAAGCTGAGCAAGCGCGCGAAGATCGCGGTCGCCTGGTTCTGAGTCTCACCCGGCTTCGATCGACCCGAGCAGCCGCTCCACCGCGGGCCGGAACTGCTCGGGTCGCTCGAGCCACGGGAAGTGGCCGCAGGCGGCGATCGTCTCCACACGCGCCCCGGGGATCAGCGCCGCCGTGACCTCGGTCGAGCGCGGTGGCATTGGATCGCCCTCGCCGTGCACGAACAGGGCCGGGAGCTGCAGGCCCGGGAGCCCACGCTTCAGGGTCTCCTGGGCGAAGTGCTCGGCGATCGACCGATTGGTCCCAATCGAGGCCTCGACCCCGATGTGCGCCGGGGGTTCCGGGACGGCCTCGCGGACGACGAAGTACTCGGGCCACATCAGTGCGACGCGCTCGAGCAACTCGGGCTCGGTGACCTCGCCGGCGCGCCGGCGCGCCTCGATCTGCTCGATCCGCGCGGTCTGGTCGGCGGTGAGGCCGCGGGCCATGTTGGCTCCCTGCTCGGCCAGGACTCCCGGATCGGCCCCGAGCGGGTCGATCAGCACAAGTCCGCTCAGCCGGTCCGGGTGCGCGAGCGCCAGATGCAGGGCGAGGTGCCCGCCCCACGAGTGCCCGATCGCCCACGCCCGCTCGGCTCCGATCCACCAGTCGAGCACGGCCACCGCGTCGGCCACATGGCGCTCGATCGTGTACGGCCCGAGCGCGTCCGAGGGCGGCGTGCCGCGCTGCGTATAGCGAACGGTCTCGAACAGGCCATCGAGCTGGGCGGCGCAGTCACCCAGGTAGTCAGGAACGGCCGCGCCGCCATGGAGCAGCAGGGCCGGTGCTCCGGAGCCGCCGCGGTGACCGCGGAGCATGCACCCGTCCACCGCGAGCTCGAACCGGTCCTCGCCCATCCAGCGACTCTAGTGAGCGCGCGACTCACCCGGGTAAAACGTCGGCCAGGCCGAGGAACTCGAGCAGCTCGAGCAGCGCCGCGGACGCGTGGCGGAGGCGGATCTGGCAACCGCGGCGGCGCGCCGCGAGCTGTAGGCGCGCGAGCGCGTCGATCGTCACCGCGTCCGGATCGACGCTCCCGACCTCGCAGAAGGCGATGACCGGATCGCTCTCGGCCAGCAGCGCGCTCACCCGATCACAGAGTCCGGGGAGGTCGCCGCGGGCGATCGGCCCTCTGATCTCGAACGTGATCGTGCCTGCCTGCGGAATGGCCATCACAGCTCTGACCCCGCGGCGCGGGGAAACTCATCGGCGTGTAAGGGCGGATCAGGCGCGGATCGCGGGCTGCGTGGCCTCGGACACGCGCCGGCCGAGCTCGCGAACCTGCTCGTCGCTCAGGTGCGCGATGTCGAGGCCGGCCTGCTCGAGCTCGCGGCGAACGTTGACCGTGGCGCGCACGGTGTCGATCGCCCGGGCCAGCTTGCTCAGCGCGCTGCTCAGCCGCGGATCATCGAGCGAGCTGCCGCCGTCGGAGTTGGCGGTCAGCAGCCACGTGCGCAGCTCCTCGGCCTCGTCCAGGCCGAGCTCGATCACGAGCCGGGGCTCGTTGGTCGCGGCGAAATCGCGCTCGGTCGACTCGTCGATTGTGCTCATCGTGAGGCTGTCTATCGGCGGCCCACGGCGACCGCTTGAGCAGCGAGCGCATTGCACCGACAAGTTGGCCGCCGTCCCGTAGGAGATACTCGTGGCGGGATGCTCGACCTCGACGCCTACCTCGAGCGCATCGGTCTCAGCGGCCGGCCGGGGCTGGCCGAGATCCATCGCGCCCACGTCACCACGATCCCGTTCGAGAACCTCGACCCGCAGCGGGGCGTGCCGGTGGCGCTGGGCGAGGAGCAGCTCGAGGACAAGCTCGTGCAGCGCCGGCGCGGCGGCTACTGCTTCGAGCAGAACCTGCTCCTGGCCAGGGCGCTCGAGGCGCTCGGATACGAGGTCGACCTGATGCTCGCGCGGGTGCGCTCCGGCGGCACCCCGGGTCACCTGCGCCCGCGCTCGCACCTCGTCCTCCGGGTCCACGATGACGGGCGCATGTGGCACGCCGACGCCGGATTCGGGATGGGCACGCTGCTCGACCCGATCCCGTTCGGTCCGGGCGTGCAGCACGAGCAGTCGGGCTGGCAGTTCCGCGTCGTCCAGGATGAGACGCAGCTGGTTCTGCAGGCGATGGAGGGCGGCCGCTGGCACGAGCTCTACGGCTTTGTTCCCGAGCCGGCCCCGACCGTCGACCTCGAGGTCAGCAGCTGGTACACGAGCACCCATCCGCGCTCGCCGTTCGTCACCGGACTGGTCGTTTGCGCCCATCACGCGGATGGGTCGCGCTCGGTGCTGAGCGACTGGGGCACCCTCGAGCTCTCAGAGCAGACCCCCGGCCAGACCACGACGACCGCGCTTACGCGGGAGGAGGTACCCGGCCTGCTCGCCTCGCGCTTCGACCTGCCCGGGTTCGCACTCGCCGCCGATGGCCGGCTGGTCCCCGCCTAGGCGAACGGCGGGCTGGGGAGAAATGGCCGCAGGGGGCCGGGCGAGCCGCGGACGGCCAGCGCCCCCGAGGGGCTGAGCTGCAGCCCGGCGCGGAGCAGGACGTCGATCGCCCAGTCCTGGGCGCCGGTGACCCAGCGGATATTGGGCCGCTCGGTGTCGCCGGCGAGCTCGAGCGCGCTCCACAGAAGGGATGTGGCGGCCTCGTCGTCGCGGGCGGCGAGGAGCCAAACGCCGTGGCCCGGCTGGGTGACGGCGAACCCGCGGTTCTCAGAGGCGCAGGAGGACGCCCCCGCGGGCCAGCGTGAACTCGAGCTCGGTCGTGTGGGCGGCGCCCCGGACCTCGCGCGAGATCGGCGCGAGCTCCTCGAGCTCGATCAGCCCCGCCTCGCGCACGCGGCGATCGGGCCGCGGGAGCGCGGTTCGGTCGATCGCCCCGTCGGCCTGGAAGGTGGGCAGGAGGCGAAACCCCGAGAGCCCGTAGAGCCGCAGCGCCCGCGAGTCGTCGGAGGCGACGATCAGCCCGCTGTCGGCGTGCGTGCCGTAGTTCAGCGCCGACTGCATCAGCGCATGGCCGGCGCCGGCGCTCTGCGCGTCGGGCACGACCGTGATCAGCGACAGGCACCACAGTCGCTCGCGCACCATCGCCTGAGCGACGCCGATGACCCGCCCGTCCCGAACGGCCACGAAGCAGCCCTCGGGATCGGTCGTGAGCGTGTGGGCGAGCCGTTCGCGCCACCGGTCGCCGATCGCCGGGTCGCTGATGTCGAACCCGAAGGCGGCTGCCGACACGTCGCCGGCCTCGTGCAGGTCGGCGGGCTCGAAGAGGCGGACCTGTAGCGGGGAGGAGCGGAGAAACGTCACCTCGGTCGAGGCTAGCGAGCAGGCGCCGTCGCATCGCACCCCGACGCGCGCCGCTCAGGCCTGTCCCAGCTCTCTTCCTACCTCGACGGCCCGCGCCGGAGACCATTCCGCCAGCAGCGCCCGCGTGTCCTCGGCGCTGCGTGCCTCGGAGAAGAGGAAGCCCTGCCCATACTCGCATCCGAGCGTTCGCAGCCGCCCGAGCTGGGAGGGCGTCTCGATCCCCTCGGCGACCACGTGCAGGTCCAGGCTGTGCGCCAGCGCGATCGTCGAGCGCACGATCACCTCGCTGCCCTTCCCGTTCGAGCCGCCGCTGGCCGTTACGAAGCTGCGGTCGATCTTGAGCGCGTCGACCGGAAACTGGTGAAGCGCCGACAGCGAGGAGTAGCCGGTCCCGAAGTCGTCCAGATGCAGCCTTGCCCCGGTCTCGCACACCTGGGAGATGATCGCCTGCACGCTCTCGGGCTCCTGCATCAGCGTGCTCTCGGTGATCTCGAGGATCAGCGCGCCGCCGCCGAGGCCGGCGGCCGCGAGAGCGTCGCCGACGTCATTTGGCAGCCGCGGATCGCTCAGCTGGCGCGCCGAGACATTGACGCTCATGCACACGTCGTCCGCGATCAGCCCCTCCTCGCGCCAGCGGGCCAGGGCCCCGAGCGCGGTGCGCAGGACGTGCATCCCGAGCGCGCCGATCACGCCCGTCTCCTCCGCGATCGGAATGAAGTCGCACGGCTCAACGCCGGGCCAGCCTTCTGGCCATCGCGCCAGCGCCTCGAGCCCGTGGATGCGGCCACTGAGAAGATCGACGATCGGCTGGTAGTGGACCTGAAGCAGCGACTGCTCGACCGCGCTGCGGAGCTCGGTCTCCAGCGTCACGCGATCGACCACGCGACGGTGCATGCTCTCGTCGAACACGGCGCGGCAGCCGCGGCCGCGGCGCTTGGCGTCGTACATCGCGATGTCGGCGTTGCGCAGCAGCTCGGCGGGGCTGATCCGCGGGCCGCCCAGCGCGATCCCGATGCTGGCCGTCACCACCAGCTCGTGACCATCGACCGTCAGCACGTTGGCGAGCGACGCCTGCACGCGGTCGGCGACGAACACCGCGGCCTCCTCGGTGATGACCCCGTCGAGCAGGATCGTGAACTCGTCGCCGCCGAGCCGAGCGACCGTGTCGCCGGGGCGCAGCAACGCCGCCAGCCTGCCGCCGAGTGCGACCAGAAGGTTGTCGCCGACCGCATGGCTGAGGCTGTCGTTGACGAGCTTGAAGCGGTCGATGTCGAGGAACAGGACTGCGCAACCGGTGTTCGGGTCACGAATCGCCCGCTGCATCACCTGGTCCAGGCGATCCATGAACAGGGCACGGTTCGGGAGCCCTGTGAGCGCGTCGTGGAGTGCGTCGTGCTGAAGCTGGCGCTCGGCGGTGCGGCGGTCGGTGATGTCCGAAAGCGAGCCGGCCATCCGTGTCGCCTTGCCGTCGACGCCCCTGATCGCCAGTCCTCGGCTCAGCACCCAGCGCCAGCTTCCGTCAGCGTGGCGCATCCGGTGCTCGGACTCCAGATGCGAGGTCTGGCCGGCGAGATGCGCGTCGATCGCTGCCTGCAGGCGGGGCAGGTCGTCCTCGTGCACGAGCTTGAACCATGACGCCGGCTCGCCTCCATCGGCCCCCTCGGGCTCGCCGAGTATCGCGTGCCACCGTGGAGAGAAGTAGATCCGATTCGAGGTCAGATCCCAGTCCCAGATGCCGTCGCTCGCGGCCCGCACGGCGAGGGCGTAGCGCTCTTCGCTGAACGCCAGGTCGCGCATAGCCTGCTGGTGAGAGATCGCGTAGCGAATCGACCGCTCCAGCGAGGCCGGGTTCAATTCCTGCTTGACCAGGTAGTCGGTGACGCCGAGCGCGGTCGCCTCGAGGTCGATCTCGTAGTCGCTCTGGCCCGTGAGAACCAGGACGGGGGCATCGGTGCGCGACGCGAAGCCGTCGCGCACGAGCTCGAGTCCGTTGTGCTCTCCGAGCCGGTAATCGATCAGGTAGACGTCATGTCGTTGCTGGCGGATGATCGCCAGCGCCGGCTCGAATCCGGGACACCACTCCACCTCGAACGTTGCTCGATCCTGCCCGGCGAGCATGTCGCTGGTGATCAGGTAGTCGTCCTCGTCGTCCTCGACCAGCAGCACCCTGACGGGAACATTCTCGAGGCTCATCACTCAGCTCCGTCGGGAAGCTCCACGATCTCGAACCAGTACTGACTCCAGGCGCGCATCACCTCAACCAGTCCGGCGAATGTCACCGGCTTGGTGATGAATGAGCTGACCCCGAGGTCGTAGGTGCGCAGGACGTCCTCCTCGTCCTTCGAGGTCGTCAGCACGACCACCGGGATCCGGCGAAGCGACTCGTCCGCCTTGATCTCCGCCAGCGCCTCGCGCCCGTCCTTCTTGGGCATGTTGAGATCGAGCAGGATGATCCCGGGCCGCGGCGCCTCGATCGACCCCTCGGCGTAGCGTCCCTCGAGGCGCAGATAGTCGAGCAGGTCCTGACCGTCGACCGCGAACCGCATCTCGTTGGCGAGCCGCGCGTCTTGCAGCGCGTCGCGGGTCAGCTCGCGGTCCTCCTCATCGTCTTCGGCCATCAGGATCGTGATGGGCTGGCCGTGGAGCTCAGACACCGACGTGGGCTTCCTCTTGCTCGGCGCCGGCGCCATCGCCCATGTCGGTCTCGATCGCGATGACCTCCTCGGGCTGATGCACCGGCAGCGTCACCGTGAAGGTCGCGCCGGCGCCAGGAACGCCGTCCGCGATGATCGTTCCGCCGTGGCGCTCGACGATCTTCCGGCACAGCGCGAGACCGATCCCGGTGCCTGGATATTCGGTCCGCCCGTGCAATCGCTCAAACACGCGGAAGATCCGCCGGCTGTATTGGGGCTCGAAGCCGATCCCGTTATCGCGCACCGTCAATCGCACCTCGCCACCGGCGCTGGCCGGCGAGGCGTCGATCGCGATCTCCGGAACGACTCCCTCGCGGCGGAACTTGAGCGCGTTCGAGATCAGGTTCTGCATCAGTTGGCGCATCTGCAGCGCGTCGGCGCTGATCGTCGGCAGATCGCCGATTGCGACGACGGCACCCGAGCGCTCGACCTGCGCGTCGAGGTCATCGAGTACCTGGTGGGCGACCTGCTCGAGGTCGACCGGCTCGAACGGGCGCCCGTGCGTCGCCACGCGCGAGAACTTGAGCAGGTCCTCGATCAGCTTCTGCATCCGCTCCGCGGCTGCGTTGGCACGCGTGAGATAGTCGCGGCCCTTGTCCGAGAGGTTCTCCGACTCGGTTGCGGTCAGCTGCTGGGTGAAGGTGCGGACCTTGCGCAGAGGTTCCTGGAGGTCGTGTGACGCAATCGAGGCGAACTGCTCGAGCTCGGCGTTTGAGCGCGCGAGCTCTGCGGCCCGCCGCTCGAGCGCCGAGTTGCTCTGCCCGAGCTCATCGTTGACCAGCTCGAGCCGGGCGTTGGCCACCTGCAGCTGTTCGCTTGAGCGCAGCGCCCGCCGCGCCAGCGCGAGCGCCGCCACGGCGACGAGGGCGAAGGCCAGGAAGATCGCCCACGGGACCCACTTGCGCAGTCCCGAGACGCTCGAGAACAGCGGCCCGGTCGGCGCCGCGAGCACGACCCTCCAGGTCGAGTTCGCGAGCGGAACCTGGTCGTAGTAGGTCCCGTTGGCCTCGCCGGAGGATCGCCGAAGGACGCGAACCAGCGCCGGGCTCCTGAACGCGGAGCCGACCGGGGCGGTCGGGGTGGTGGAGGCGAGCACCGTGTCGTTGCCGTCGAGCAGGAAGTTGCTCGCGCCGCGGACGCCGGGAACCTTGCTCAGCTCGCCGCCGATGAAGGTGCTGAGCGCCGACGGGCGGAAGCCGGTCACGAGGATGCGAGGGCCGAATTGGGTCGGGAACTGCACGGCAAAGTCCAGCGTCCCGGTGGTCCCGGATGGCTGGACGTTGCCAAGGCCGTAGGGACGACCGTGGTGAACCAAAGCCAGCGCAGTGGAGGAGCTGAGGCCGGAGCGCACCGCCGGGGTGAACCCGCGCGAGGCCGCCAGCACAGTCCCGCTCGTCGCATCGAGCAGCGCCAGATAGGCGCTCGAGCCCTGCTTGGCGTTGCGGTCCATCGTGCTGGCGCTGACCGTCCGCGTGCCATAGAGCTTCGCGTCCTGTGGCACCTGCTGCTGAACGGTCTGGAACAGGCTGTCGATCAATGCCGCGGCCAGCACCGCCCGCTCATGCACGCGCGACGTCACATCGCGCTTCGATTTCGCCTGCGTGTTCGACAGCTCGATCGCGAACACGGTCAGCAGCGCCATCACGACACACAGCGCCCCGACAAACGCGATCATCGCCTCGCGCCTTCTCAAGGTCGTCTCTCCCCTCTCCCGGCTCTCCAACCGGGAACTTCGCCACGTTCACATCAATGTGTCAGCGCCGTCCAAAACCCAGTGTATAGGGATGAGGAGGTTCCGCCTAGGGCTTAGACAGGTGTGTGAGCCGCGTGGCCAGAGTCTGGCCAGGGATCGTGTTTACGACAACCAGACATCTGACGAGTCGTAAGCTGCGGGTATCTCGACCCGCTCGCGAATCATCGGCTATGGCCTCTGTGGCGCGCTCGTCCTGTCAGGCGGGATTGCGGCCGTCCTCGTCGCGGGACCGTTCGGCCAGGTGCTGACGTTCATATTGATCGCGGTGGGACTGGTGCTCGCGACCAGCCTCGTGTTCTACGAGGTCGGTCTCTCCGAGGATCGTCAGCTTGCGCGCGAGCAGCGGACGCGGCGCCCCCCGGCGACGGCGCGGCGGCGCCTGAACCGGTCTGCCCGGTTCGGACGCGAGCGTGACCACGAGCGGCGGCTGAGGTAGACCCTGGAAACTGCCGCGCCCAGAGACCGCTATCGGCGCCGCCTCAGAGCGTCATAGCGTCTTCGCAGCCCGCGCTGGGCGCCGGGTGAGATCTGCCCCAGCAGTCCCTCCGCGACGCGCTGCGGCGGGATTGCGCTCGGCTTCCAGCCGAGGCCGAAGCTTTTCAAGAGGTGACGGAGCGCCAATCGCCTCTGTCGCTGCGCGGCGTGGGCACACGAGAGCTCGAAGTGGCTGAGCGCGAGTTTCTGTCTGACAATTCCCCGTTGAGTAGCGTCGAGGTCTTGCGTGATCCAGTGGAGGAACTCAATCTGGGAGGCCCACTCCTTGCGCTTGTCCCAGGTTGCGGTCCCGGGGTCGAAGGCAAATCCCGACCACCACCCTGTGGGGTGGATTCGGTGCACGGCCATTGTCTCCGGGATGAACCCGATCAAGCCCTCTCTGGCGTGGAGGACGTGCATCGCCGAGTCGGTGTATGTGGCGAGTTCGATACGCGCCGGGTCGACCCGGGCGGACCGCCGGTACATGGCCGAGGGCGTGGATATGAAAGTTCCACCGAGCACGTCTTCCAGGGTCGAGAGCGGTTCGGGCTCTGGAACCGAGACTGGGTGCGCCTCCTGGGCGAGCTCATCGTAGATCACCAGTGTCTGGTGGAAGCACAGAGCGCACTCCGGATACTGATCGAGGAAGTTCACCTGCTTGGAGAGCTTGTGGGGCGAGGTCCAGTAGTCGTCGCCGTCGAGCAGCACCCAGTAGTCGGTCTCGACTTTTTCGATCAAGCGACGCAGCAGCGTGCGTCCGCCGTTGCCGGCGTTGTGGTCGGAGAGCAGAAGCGAGGTTCGGTCCGGATGCCGCCGGTGGTAGTCGCGCACGACCTTGCGCGTGCCATCGAGCGAGCAGTCCTCACCGATCAGGATCTCGTAGTCGAAGTCGACCTCCTGAGCGAGAACGCTGTCGAGTGCCTTAGCGATGAAGCGAGCGTGGTTGTAGGTTAGGACGAGAACCGTGACGCGGGTACCTCCGGCGTCCGTCCGGCCGGCAGTGGGTGGGACCACTTGGTGCTCAACCTCGCCGATGACCGACGAGCCAACTTCTTGGTCTCGCATCGTGCGCGTTCTTGGCCCTTTGGATGCCCGGGGGCGAGCGGTCGACTTTGCGGCCGGCCAACGAACGGCATTACATCTGAAAGGGCCGCGGTTAGCAAGGAGGCATCACGTTGCGATCCTGCACGGCGTTCTGGAGGCGTGGAGCTCAGCCGCTGTCTCCCACGTGCGAACGACCTCGCAGCACGCAGCAGGTCCCGACCATCGACAGGCGCCGATTGATGCCGGTGGCGATAGTGCAGGGCGTAGCAGTCGGCGCAACGCGGCACGATGCTCAGCCCGATGGCGGGCACCACACTGGCTGCGAGGCCGCCAACCGACGGCGCCAGCAGACTGAGGACGATCTGAGCGGCCACCTGTACGCGACGGCGAAGCCGTCGGTCCTCCGTCGCGATGACCGCCGAGGCGAAGATCGTGAACTTCCGAACGGTTGTGCGCGGCCGTACGTGCGCCATAATCGGGGCCGCGCACGAGATAAGGAGCACCTATGAAACGCTTGGCTGCCTCATTCATATTGGCGCTGCTGGCGGTCTCACCCGCTACGGCGGCGTCGCCGGTACTCAATGGCAAATACAAGGCCAGGGTCACGAGTGGCGCTCTGCACGGGAGTCTTCGCGGTACATGGACGCTGGCGTTCAAGTCATCTGACACTGTCGATGCTCGCTTCAATGGTAAAAGCGTCGGCACCGACAAATTCACCGTCAAAGGTGACGTGATCGTTTTCAAGCCTGCGGCCAACTGTTCCACTTCGGGAAAGTACACCTTCAAGCTGAGCGGGACGAAACTCAAGTTCAAGCGTAAGAAGGACTCGTGCATCGCTCGGAGAACCGTTTTCTCGTACAGGTTTACGCTCGTAGGGCCGGCTCATCACTGATCGAAGACGTCTTACGACCACCAGCGTGGCAGCAGGCGTCTCAGCCTTCCGCGCTAGCCAGTGGTGGGCACCCAAGCTGGCGCCCGTTTTGGGCACCGGTTACGCAACCGTGTTTCTGCTCGGGGTGTCCATCTGGGATCACTTTGGCGCGTTGTTACTAACTCTAGCCGCGCTGATCCCGGGTGCTGTCTACGCGGCGGTGCTCAACGACGCTACAGATCTGGTCGATGACAGAGCCGCTGGCAAGACGAACCGCTTCGCCGGACAATCAAAGACCATCGCTATAACCGTCCTTCTGGTGTGTCTTTGCATCGGAGCAATCGTCGGCGCTCTCGCTTGGCGTCGCGATCCGACGGTCGCCATCTGTTACATAGCGGCGTGGCTAGCGTTCTCAGCTTATTCCGTACCTCCCGTTCGACTCAAAGCCCGGGGGATCCTTGGTGCGCTCGCAGATGCGTCAGGAGCCCACCTCTTGCCTCAGCTCCTGGTGGTGCTGGTCGTCTTCCACGCCACATCGCGTCCTGTTCGCGTGCCGTGGATCGCGCTGGTGGGCAGCTGGGCGCTAGCCGCTGGCATCAGGTCGATTCTCTGCCACCAGCTCGACGATGTCGCCGCGGACCGAGAGTCTGGAGTGCTCACAGCTGCGCGCCGCCATCCGCGCCTCGCGCGTGTAAGCGGCGCATGGGTTTTCTTTCCCATCGAGATGGGCGCCTTTGTCGCGATGCTGGCGATGACCCGCAACGTGCTCGCTTGGCTTCTGCTCCCGGCGTACGGCCTCCTGGAAATGTCACGTGTGCGGTGGTACGGCGTCAATGTGCGGCTGGTCAGCCCGGCGGCCACTCGCAGCATCGCGATGCATGACTTCTACGTCGTGCTCTACCCGCTTGCGTTTCTTGTCGCGTCTAGCATCCGGTACTCCCGGGACGCCGCCGTCTTGCTCGTCAACATGGTTCTGTTTCCGCGCCCGCTGTACCGAATGGCAGTCCAGGCTGGCGGTACTCTTCGCCGTTCGCTTTCAGCTCTGCGCCGGCGGCTGAGGATTCTCTTCGGCACGGACGATCGCCAGCGTCTGGGCGCCTGATGGCCCCCTTCGCAGGCTTGCAGCCTGTCACCAGCGCCCTACGGCACCGTGCACATAGCTCTCGCGTGCGGGCCCGGGACTCGTGGCGAGTCGTCTCCGCGCCGAGAGTGCTGTGGGTATTTGGCGGAGCCGGGCTCGACGCGGGGATCTGGCGCGAACTGCGTCGCCGCGACGCAACGCTCAGTGCCAGCATTGAACACTCGGTGGCCATTGCTCGGGAGCTTGGATTCGACGATGTGCTCCTGACCGACAACGACCTTGATGTATCGCCGAACGAACTTGCGTCTCACGTGCGGACGCTGGTGACCCAGGCCGCCCTGATCGAGACGTGGCAGAGCAGGGGCCTGGTCGCCGCCGGGATGCTCGGCGCCGGCCTCGGCGAGTTGGCCGCGGCATATGCGGCGGGAGTGCTCGGTTTGGAGAGCTTTCTGAGCGGCGGATTGTCCGCGGTGCGGGCAGCGCGCTCGTCGCCTGATTCGAGCGTGCAGTTGATGATCGAGACGGACGCTCAGACCGCGAGGCACTTCTGCGCCACCGCTCCCAGGAGGCTGACCCTCGTCGGTGGGCTGACCGCGTCCGCGTCGATCGCTGCATGTGCGTCAGGTGACGAGCACGCGATCCGGGCGTTCGTCGGCCGTTCGACCAAAGTCATCGATCTCGACAGTGGGGACACATGGTTCCGAATCGACAACGTTCCGCGTTTCCAGAACGGTCTGATCCATGACCGAGACGGGTCCGCAGCGCCAGGGTCGTCTGCCCCGCTCTACAGCGCGGCGGCTGGGAGACGTCTCACGTCGCCGGAGTGCGACGGAATGTATGTCGCCACCGTGGTTTCGCGACCATTCTACCTGGATGAAGCGTTAGCCTCAGCGCTTGCGGATCGTTTCAACGTCTTGGTCTGCGTGGCGACCGGTAGGGAAGCGATGAGTCATCTTCGCGAGATGGCACGAGGAGAAGGTGTGCAGGTTCTCGCCTTCCCCTGTACCCACCCAGGAGGCCGGATGGCACGGGCACAAGCGATTTCGACGAAGGTCAGGACGACATTGCTCACCACGGGTATCTCGAGCCGAGGGCGATTGGCAAGACCCGCACCAAAAGAGCGCCGAATTGACACGCCACGGGCGACTGCCGCGGGACGTCAGTGCGCATGGTATGAACAACTGCGCCGCACTGGACCGATTCAGAGACTCGAAGATGAGGATGTTTGGCTGGTCATGGACTATGCGGACGTCAAGTCGGTGTTGGGGGATGATCAAACGTTCGCCGCCGTGCCGATGCTCGAAAGCGTCGAGGACGTACTAGTCGATATGGACGAGGCCAGCATCAGCAGCTTGAGACGGCTTTTTACATCCGTGTTGAGTTACCAGCGGGTCGCGACCGTCGCACGAGAGGTATCGGCCTATGCCAGAGAGCTCGTGGAGAGCGGGAGCGAGCGGGATGAATTTGATGTCGTCTCCATGCTCGCGCATCCGGTGGCCAATTATGTGGCGGGGCGTCTTCTCGGTCTGGATCGTGAGACGATCGAGACAGTGGGCACGGATATTGGCTTCGGCGCCGTAACGCCGACGGTCGCTCTATATGAGGATGTGAGTGCGAAGGTTGCCAGCGCCCTGTCGGAGGTCCCGCTGTCCGACGAGGTCCGCCGGGCGAGACCGTTTGACGCTTCGCAGACCCGAGGATTCGTCCGGATCTTTTGGATTGCCGGAGCCATGACAAATCGGCTGGTGCTCCCATCAGCCGTACTACTGCTGTTGGAGAACCCAGCCCTGCAGGAGCGGCTTCGCGCGGACCAGAGCCTCGTGCCGGGCCTTGTGGGGGAGACGTTGCGCCTGCATCCGCCTGGAGCCTCGATGCCCCGCCTCGCGATGCGAGACGCGAGCGTTGGGGGCGTGAGGATCCCGGCGGGAGCGCTTGTCGAGCTGCGGCTTGATGCTGCCAATCGGGATCCACGGCAGTTCGATATGCCTTCACAGGTGGAGCTGGATCGCCAGATTCGTCACCTCACCTTCGGCCACGGATTCCGGCGATGCCCGGGAGCGCGTCTGGGTCAGTCGGCCATCGCTGCCGCTCTCACCGCGCTCGTCAATGTCAAGCCGAAGTCGTTCAGGGAGGCAGAGTCCTTGACGACTTTGAGATGGATCAACTCAACCTCGCTCAACGGCTTGGACCGTCTCTTGATCACCTGGAACTGACGTGCGGCCGCCCGAGGTGCGCGAGCTATATGACGATGCCTACGCCGAGGCGTACGACGAGCGCTTTCTGCAGCCTACTTGGGGCCGTGAAGCAAGCGAGTTCGAGCTCGAGATCATTCGTGAGCGCCTCGGTAGCGACGGCTCCTACTTAGACGTCGCGTGCGGAACGGGATGGTTCCTGAGCCAATTCCCGGGCCGTACGCGCGCGGGTTTGGATCTCTCGGCCGCGATGCTTGAGCGCGCCCGTCGGAGAAACCCGGATGCGGAGCTCCGGCAAGGCGACTTCAGACGCGACCAGGATGATTGGCACGGTCGCTGGGACGTTGTGACCTGTATGTGGTTTGCCTACTGCTACGCCGAGACCGTGCCTGAGGTGGAAAGCCTGCTCTCCAACATGGCCCGCTGGACAAGCCCGCGCGGAGCCGTGTTGCTACCGGTGTGTGACACGGCCGCGTTAGGACTCGAGCCGGTGCCGTACAAGAGCGGGGTCGTGGAATTCAGCGGCGAAATGCGCATCACCTCCCTTACGTGGACATGGGTCGACAGCCATTCGGGCCGGACTCACCACAACCTCGTTGCCCCGCATGTGGATCATCTGGCCGATTGTCTGGGCGCGCATTTTCACGAAGTGGCGCTCGTGCACTACCCGCCTGTCGTTCTCGGTCAGGCTCCCGACTCTTGGACTTGGGAACGTAAGGCGCTGCTGGCTACGAGAAAACGCGAGCCGGGAGATACGACGCCGGCGGTGCGGCGCGACGTGCGTCCTCCCGGTGAGGAGCCCGCCCGGCCGGATGCCGAGGGGGCGTCGGCTGATGAGCGTCGCTCGGTCTATCGTCGAGTCCGGTCGCGCGCGAGAGGGATAATCCTTCGCGGGCTCCAGGCGGCTGAGCGTCGGCTTGGTAAATAGGTCGACTGCGCGCTACTCCCATTCGACGTCGACCAGAACTAGCTGGTTGAGCTGCTGGCCGATATTTGCCGCCAGCGACGGCGACTCGTAAACCCGGAATGGTGAGGGCGCATTTTCCCAGCCAAGCAGAGCGACGGTCGACATGGTCTCGGCGTCGATGATGCCCAAACGGATTGCGTAGGCGCCCGCGAGCAGACCTAGGCGCGGTATCCGGCAGTCGAGCGTGCCGACGCCAGGCCGCATCCGCTCGGGGTGCGTGCTCGTTGCGCCGGTCACGCAGACCCACTGATCGGCCGTCCAGATGGTGAAGCTCCAGAGCACGTCCATTTCGACTCGGCTTCGATACGACACAGTGAGGCGCGCGGGCGCCCCCGACTGGACCCGGTCCGATCCTTCCGGACGAACGTCCGCGTCGAGGACGACGATGTCGGCCTCAGCCGGAGCGTCGCGCGCCTGTGCCGCCTGGTGAGACTTCGCGTGAAGCTCGACGAAGTACCTAGCCACCGTGTCGGCGGCGGAGCCCGAGTAGGCGATGCGTCCCGCGTGCAATAGAACGCCGCGCTCACAGAGCGCCTGTACTTGGTACGGGTTGTGAGAGACGAAGATGAGAGTCCCGCCATCGGCAAGGAATCGCCTCATGTGAAGTGCGCATTTACGCTGAAATGCCAAGTCACCAACGGCGAGCACCTCATCTATGAGCAGGACGTCCGGGTTAAGGTGCGCGGCGATCGAGAAGGCCAGCCGCGCCAGCATGCCCGTGCTGTAGTAGCGGACCGGGGAATCGATCACGTCTCGGAGTTCAGCGAACTCGATGATCTGCTCGGTCACGTCAGTGAGGGCTGCGCCCGAGTAGCCGAGCAGCGTGGCGTTGACCCCGATGTTTTCACGACCCGTGAGGATGTCGTTGAATCCTGTTCCTAGTTCGATGAGGGCGGCCACGCTTCCGCGGATCGTGACCTCGCCGCCATCGGGCTTGAGAAGGCCATACAGGATCTTGAGCAGCGTGCTTTTACCGGCGCCGTTCTCTCCGACGATTGCCAGTGACTCTCCTCGCCTGAGCTCGAATGAGACATCGTCGAGTGCTGCGAACTCCCCGCGACGCAGCGTCATATCGCCACCGCGGCGTCCGAGAACTTCAGCAGCGATGTCTTTAACCGCGTACTTCAACGTACGTCGGAGATCGCGGCAGAAGCGCTTCGAGAGGTGCGAAACCTCGAGCACCGGGAGACCAAGCCCGTGCTCATCCGTAATGGAGCGAACTAGAGGCGCGCGATTAGGTGTGGCTGCGCGAGGCGATAGGTTATCCATGCGGCGATGAGTACGACGCAGCTGACAGCGAAGATGGCTGCTACTGCGATGGCGTCAGCTCCTTGGCTTCCGCCTGCCCACGCACGGGTTGTATCGAGCAGGGGACGGACGGGGTTGAGGCGGATCAGCAACGCCCCGGTGCCATCGGCTGGCTGCGGATATACAACGGGCGTAAGGAAGAACCAAAACCCGGCCACGACTGCGATCACCTTCCCGACGTCCTGGTACAGAAGTCCGGCCGGAGCCGCCAGCATTCCGAGCGCCAGGCCAAAGGTGATCAATGCGATGGCGCCCAGCGGAACCAGCGCGATCGTCCAGCGAAAGTCTCCGCCGGTCAACGCCAAGACGACGAAAAACGGCACGAGCCGGACGACGAAATTGAACGCGATTTCGAACAGACCTCCGGCAACATATGACTCGTGAGGCAAGCGGGACTTCGTTAGAGACGCACGAGCGCCACCGAGCTTCTGCAATGGAACATTCAGCGACTCGAAAAACAGCTGCCAGATCACGGTCCCGCCGAGGACGTACGCGGCATACGGGATGTCCGTGTTACCGATTCCCAACAGGTGATTGGTTTCCAGGTAGGCCCACACGCCGGCGGCAACGAAACCAGGCAAGACCAACCAGGCCCAGCGCAGGCGAGTTTGACGATGCTGCGCCTGAAGGCCGCGCACAAAGAGGAGCCAGCCGGCGTGGGGTACCAACCCGAGATCGATGCGTGCTTGCCTCAGAAACGCGCGCCGCGAGCGAAGCGCTGGCTCGGACGTGAACACGGTCTCAGAGGGCACGGAGCTGAGTCTAAATGCCGGACACGCGGGGACCGTCAGCCACTGGACGCCAAGCGGACGTCGGTCGTTCATGGCCCTTGGACCAGGCTTAAATGCGACGCGCGGCAAGGACTTGCTCGATCTGGTTCAAAAGCAGGGGAGCGACGACGGACGCGAGATAACGCTCGCGCACCTTTGTCGCCAGCCCCGTACCGATTCGAGTCCGCTCGGCTGCGTTCTCCAGGAGCTGCATGACACGGTGCACCATCGCGTCGACATCGGGGTAGGGGATCACAAGCTCGGGATCATCGCTGAGCAGCTGGCGCGTGCCGCTGACGTCGAAGCAGATCACTGGCTTGGCGAGAGCTCCAGCTTCCAGACAAGACACTGGAAACGGGTCTGACCGACTCGGATGCACGAAGACGTCCATGGCCGCCAACAGCGGCATCGGGTCGGCAGACGGCCCGATGAATCTCACACGGTCCGCGATTCCCAGGGCGCGTAGGTCATAACCGACCGCGTCCGCGCAGAACGGGTCGTTCGCCGCGCCCACCCACAGAAAGCTGATATCGCGCGTCCCTTGATTGAGCTCGAGAACACGTTTCGCCAGACGAATGAACAGGTCGACACCCTTCCGCCACTCGACGGCGCCGACCCACCCGACGACCATCGCCCCTTCGCTCAGGCCGAGGTCTCTGCGGGTGGCCGCGACCCCCGCGGTGTCGGTCACGAAAGTCGGCTCTGGGATGAACTCTGGACAGATCGCGATTTGGTCTCGCCGAGCTCCCAGCTCGCTGACTATTGCGGAAGCGACCGCCTCTGACACAGCAACGTATTTCGAGGTGCTCGAGGCGATGCGGTCAAGGTCGTCCGGGGACGCCCGTCGCTGAACGCGTATCTGAAGTTCGAGCTCGTGGACATGAGTGAGCACAGGCGCGCTCGGAGGCGCCTGAGTTAGCACGGCTCCTGAGCTGACAGTGCTCAGATAGACGAGGTCTGGGCGCCGCCGCCGATTCCGAAAGCTGGAGCGCAGCCGGCCTGATGACCGGGAAGACAGCTGCGCGAAACAGCGGACCGGAGCTAGTTCGGCGAACTCGTCCATGAGCTCTCCGGGTCGGACGAAGTCGATGGAAAACTCGACGTCGCTGTTCTCCCGAAGCCACTGCAGAAACCAGAGCAACACGAGTGGCGCGCCGGTGCGTGATGCCTCGTGACAGCCAAACAGAATCCGACGTGCGATGCGCTGCAGTCTAGATCGACGGCCTGAGCCCGGGCCCTACGGTCGCTGGGGCCTGAACCAGAGCCGGCTGCGGCGTGGATCATCGCCGCGGCGGGGGTTACCGTGATGTCGCCGTGCGTTTTCGACCTCGGCCAGGACCACGCTCGAGCCGAACACGCGGCGCAGCCCGCTGATCCTGCTCATGAACAGGGCCGTGGTTGGCGTAAGCACGTAACGGAATACATAGCCCTGGCTCCAAGCGCTGACCAGACTCCGCTTGGCGGAGTCGTAGTCCGGACAGTTGCTGCCAGACGAAAAGTGGGTGAGGTGAAAGTCGATGACGTAACAGGACCCTCCCGCTTCGAGGGCGTGGAGGCTTACGTCGGTGCCGTAGAAATGAAAGCCGCTTAGACCGCGACTGGAACGCGGGGCGTTGCGCGCGTTGAAGACAAGGAAGTTCTCGTCCAGCGTCACCACCGAGGCCGGAAGGCTGTCGCCGCTTGGACCACCGGCAGGATCGGTCAGCTGCCGGATTCCCTGACCGCGGCGGTTCACGCCGGCATTCCCCGCGACCACCCAGTCGGGATCGCACGCGTCCACCTTCCGGAGCGAGGCAAGAAGCCGGTCGATCCCATCGCCACGGTTGGCGCGGACATCCTGGTGGCAAAGGATCGTGTACATAGCGAGGGGCGACCGTCCTATGCGGTCGATGAATCCATAAGGATCCTCGTCGCGATCGCTCAGGCGCACGAACGAGTTTTGATCGAACCCAGCGGCTACGAATGAGCTGCGCATGCGGTCGTAGAGCGCCTCGTCGGTGACGAACGTGCAGACTGCGAGGGTGGGCAAGCCGCTGAGGTTGGGTGTCGCGCCGGCGCTTGGGTCTCTGACCTTGGGGCGGCGCCTCGGTGCTGCGAGAGGAAGCACGCTGCGCCAGAACACGCTCTCGAGACGGCGCGCCGCCGGGCCTGCCCGCAGGGCAAGTCTGGCTGCGCGACCCTCTGTCAGAGCGGGCCAGATCGGTCGTGGTAGCCGGCCCATGACCGCGGGGTTGGCGAGCAACGAATCGAAGCCGATCTCGATGACGAAGAGGTCGTATTTCAACGGATAGGCCCGACAGCCGGGCGAGCGTCGCAGGAAGCGCAGAAGAGCAGAGTTGATGAGAGTTCGATCTCGCAGGACGATCACTCCGTGCCCGTCGAGCGCGCGGCGAGCGAACATCGCGTACTCGAGCGCTCTGCTGTCGGAACCCTGCGCGTCGAGAAAGCAAATGTCCGCCGGTGGAGCGGCGGCCTCCGGCGGCGGAAGCTCGCGATGTACCGAAAGCTTCGCCATATCCGCACCCGGGGCCTGCGCGAGCTCGGCCGCGAGGCTTGACGGGTCGCCGGTCTCGACGCACGTCAGCTGACGGCAATGTGGGTTGGCAATCAGCGCGTCGACATTCCCGTCCAACGCGGGACCGACGTGGAGACAGGCGAAGTCGCCATGCTCGGCCAGAGCAGCATGAAGCGCGAGGATCGACGGCAGATCGCCCAGCTCCCGCGCCGGCCCAGCGATTTCAAACATGTCCTGATCGAGTGGAGCTTCCATCGGGGTCTACGGCACGAGACGACGAACGCCGCGGAACGCCCGCCGCGCGGCGAGACCGGGAACGGTCCGGATCAACGGCTCGTAAAGATCATTGCGTTTGAGCCGCAGCCCGAGAACGGAGCCTCGATTCTGCATGTCCTGGCGCGGGAGATCGAACGGATCGCCCCAGCAGCCCGCACCGGCGGAACGACACGCAGCGTCGTACCCCGCCGATGCGCAGGCGGCCCGCGTGTCGGCAGTGGCGCCACCGTAGGGGTAGGCGAATACCCGGACGGGTCGCTGGATCAACTCCTCCAGGTCCAGGCGGCAGGCGAGCATGTCGGCCGCCGCAGCATCGCGGGTGAGGTCCGGGAGATGATCGTGGCGGGTGGAGTGGCCGCCGATCTCGATCCCGGCCGCGCTCAGCTGACGCAGCTCTGATTCGGTCGTTGCTCTTGACCACGGAGCGTCAGGATGGCTGCGGCCGAGCCAACCGGAAACGACGAATGCTGTTGCGGGCAGCCGCGGGCCTCCAACAAGGGGAGAAGCACGGTTACGAAGCTCGACAAGACCGTCGTCGAACGTCAGTGAAACGAGACCCTGAGCGGCCTGATCCTCAGTCGCCCGCGCGAGCTCACCGAACGTGACGAACCGATATCCCCACGCGGACAGGGCGTCGATGTGCCGCTCCAGATCACGCGGCGTGACGAACAGGCGAGAGCGATCGACGCGAACAGGGACCTCGCCGACTCCGTGATAGCAGAGCGCGAGGGGAGGTCGTTGTCCAGGCTGCCGCATTTACCCGCGCCGATTTTGTTGCTGGGAGCGACGCCTGATCTTCTCGCGCAGTAGTGCGCAATGCGCGCGACCGCGTCTGAGCTCAGCACGCGCGATCACCGCGGGCGGGCGCGGCGCTCGGGTTCCCGCGATGAGCGCCCGCTGGCGCCATGCGTCACGGAATCCATCTGCCCAGGCGCGGGGATGGCCAGAGGCCGACGCATTCGATCAGGTCGTAGGCGCCGTAAGCGATGATTCTCGCCGCGGCGGTGGGGCCGGAAAGTGTCTGCAGAAGTACCAGACGTGGTTACGCACCTTGAGGCGTAGCTGCGCCTCGATGTCGAAGCGCCATTCCTCGGATCTCATGTGATTGAACCGCGCGGAGCGGAGGTACAGGACCTGCCAACCGCGGGCGATCAGGCGTGTGGCCAGGTCGAGTTCACCAAGCTCTCGGAAGTACGGGCGAAGAGAAGCCCCCGGCTTCCACGAACGCCTGGTGCCCGATCATGCACGCGCCTTCGGCGGCAAAGAAGGCCGGGATCGGCTCGCCATCCGGTACATCCCGGATTCCGTAGTGGGAGAACCAGTCAAACGAGCCGACCTCTTCGCCGGTGCGAAAGGGAATCTCGTCGGACTCATGGACATCGACCACCTTTCCACCGACAGCACCGAGATCGGGGTAGCGCTCAAACAGGGTTCGCATTGCCTCCACGGCGCCGGGCTGGGGATAGCTGTCATCGTCAAGCATGAGCAAGAGTTCGGCGGTGGTGGCCCGTGCTCCGACGTTCCTGGCCTCGACTCCCAGGTTGGTGGCCGAGCCGATGTATCGCGTCCGGCTCCCAACAACGGCTGTGGTGATGTCGGCCGATGACGCATTGTCGACGACGATCACCTCGTCCACTGGTTGTCGCTCCAGCCGCGAGAGGACGCGTGCCAGCGCACCCGGCCGGTCGTGGGCCGGGATCACAGTTGTCACTCTCAGCGCCGTGTTGGCACCGGCACGCGATCGCTCGGGCATCGCTAGAGCGGGCTCCAGCATGTGATCTGGGCCCTGGCTCCCGCAGACCGTTCCCCGTTTCGGTCCTTACGCAGGTGAAGCGCCGGAACCGCCGCGCGATCAGTCGGTGAAGAGCGGCATCTCCGCGATGGCGCCAGACCGAGGTGATCAGGTACCCGTCCTGCTCGATCATCGCGTGCAGTCGCTCGAGGGTCAGTGCCGGCTGATGGAGGTAGTAGAGGACCTCATTGCAGACAATGAACTGGAAGCTCTGGGCACCGGGAAGCTCCCCCACTGTAAAAGTGACTCGCCCCGGGTCGACGAGGCGGAGCGCCTGAGCGATCGCCGACTCGGCCGGGTCGGTCCCAACGTAGGTACCGAAGTCATTTGGATTGAGCCACTCGACCAGATGCCCGCGGCCGCAACCGAGATCCAACAGCGACCGGGCCGGTCCGTAGAACCGGATCAGGCCAGCGATCAGGCTATAACGCGGTAGCTCCGCAGTGTCATGGAGATGATCCACTTTCTCGCCCGCGTCGTAGGTCGCGTTCCAGGCGTCATGCCCGAGGACCTCGATCGGCCGGTACGGAACCAGGCCGGCGTTCATCGCCGCCCCGTGCATCCTGCCCGCCGCTGCGGTGGCCATCCGCTTCGTCCGCAAACCGCCCGGCCTAAAGCGACGTGGTCCTAACACTCGATCGACTATACGTTCCGCTCGATGCACCCGAACCAACCTGGAGTGGCTCGCCGTCTCACCGTGGGACTCGCCATGGCTACGCACAACGGCGAGCGATACCTGCCGGCGCAGTCTCACAGTCTCGCGCGCGGCAGTCTCGCCTGCCGGATCGCCTGGTCGTGTACGACGACTGTTCGACTGATGACACGCTCGAGATCCCGACCGAGTTCGCGGCGGCAGCTCCCTTCTCGGTCACGATCATCCCTGCGACCGCGCATCAGGGATACGCAAACGCTTTCTTCAAGGCGGCTGAGGCGTGTCAGACGGACTTGGTGGCCTACTGCGATCAGGATGACATCTGGGATGCGCAAAAACTCGCGATCTGCGCAGCCGAATTCGAGCGCGATCCAACAGTGGCGCTCGTCGTTCACTCAGCGACTCTGCTGACCGCGCGGGGGCAGAGTCGCCGCGCGTACCCAGATTTCCGCAGGCGCCAGGTCAACCGTCCCCAGTCCGCGCCGCTGCTGGCTCAGGTGCCCGGATTCGCGCTTGTCGTCTCCAGAACGCCGATCGATCCGTGGAGCGTATCGGGAGCGGGAGCGACATCCCATCGGGTTGGGATCACGACGATTGGGCCGCCTGTGTGGCGTGCGCGCTGGGCACCAGCGTTCTACTGCCGAATCGCCTGGTCAAGTACCGGCAACACGGTGCGAATGCATGGGGCGCTCCGCCCGCTCGATGTCTCCGGATGCCTCGCGATGTCGCTCGGATACGCAGGCTCTGAAAGCGAGGTGTTCGGCTGGATCGCCACATGGGCACGTGAGCATGTGCGCCTTCTCTCTGACAAACTGAGCTCCGACTTAGCGAACGGTCCGACGCTCGGACCGAGGGCCCCGCCGCGCGAGCTGAGCTCTGGGGTCGCTCAGCCAGCACAAATGAGCGGCGCGCGCGCCTCTATGGCGGTCCAGGCTCCCCACTGACGCTTCTGCGTCATGCGGCGCGCGGCGATTACCGACAGCGCGACAACGGCGGCCTGGTCTCTCGTCGTTCCTGCGCGACCTAGCCTATTCGCTTCGCCTGCTCGGGCTCATCGGCTGGATCCGCTCGGGTTCGAGTCGGCCGGCGAAGTAGTGGCTGCTGGCGCGCAGCGCCTCAACTCGTCGAACAAGAGCGCAGCCGTGCGCCCGGGGTCGAATCGGCTCCGGGCGATCTCCTTGCCTCGGTTTCCCAGCCCGGCAGCGACCGCCGGATCTCCCAGCACCCGGCCGATGGCGTTGGCCAGTCGAGTGGGGTCGCGAGGAGGAACGATGAGGCCGTTGTGGGCGTCCTGCACCTGCTCGCGCTCGCCGCCGCTCGACGTGACGACGCCCGGAAGACCGCAGAAGCAGGCCTCCGCGATCGCGAGACCGAACGCCTCGCCGCCGCGGCCCGAGCGGTCGCGGTAGCTGGCGCTCGCGAGGACTGTGAGCTATCGAGGACGTCCTCAATCCCCGGCACCTGACCCAGAAAAGCTCACCCGGTCGCCGATGCCCTGAAGCTCGGCCGCTCGCGACGGAGCGCGTCGCTGTAGCCCGGCGCGTACGGGAACCGGTCTCGCCGGCGACATCACCCTCATCTCCGGGAATGTGAGCGCGACCGGCCGGCGGCGGCGATCACATCTTCGTGGCCCTTGTGCGGCTCGAGCCGTCCAATCGATCCGATCGTCGCCGGTGGTCGCGAGGACGGGCTCGAGCGCGGATACGTGAAGGTAGAGCCGGATCGATGACCGAGAGTCGCTTGGACGGGACACGGCGCCACACGCGTGCGACGGGGCGAGAACCTGCCTGCAGGCGTGGGCGAGCATCCCGGCGCCCCGATGGTCATACCACGAGTCGCACTTGCTCCAGACCAGCGGGATTCGCCGCACCGTCACCGACATGACGCTCGCCAGCGCGGCCTTGTTTCCGGTCGCGTGAACCAAGTCTGGTGGGGCGGCCGCGAGCTGGCGATCGAGCCTTCGCATCAGGCCCAGCCGCCGCCTCTGCCGGAACACGACCGTTTCGATCCCGATCTCTCAGCCGATCCTCGTCGGCTCCCGGGTGAAAGCATGACGGCGCGCGCCTGGATGTCGTCGGGCAGGTGGCGCAGGGCGGAGATGGTCGACCGCTCAGCGCCCCCCAGCTGACCTAGTGACAGAACAAAGGTGATGCGGACGATACGCAGGCATGCCTAACGCGCCCGGGCCTCGGGTGCAGGCCGGGGGGCGCTCGACAGGACACCCCGGGCCGCGTCCTGGCGGACCGCATGGGCACGGCTCCGGTCCATGCGCGCCATTCCAGCTCGAGCCCGCTGTCATGTCGGCCGCTCGGAGCGCGCCGGAGCTGATCACGCGGTGTGGTCAGTACATTCGCGCCGCCGCTTGCGGTGAAGGCGAGGTCAAACACATCGCCGACGATTCGGCGGCTGATCTGATCGTGCGCACCGAACGGGTACGCGAATGATCGCGACGGCTTGCCCAGAAGACGTTCGAGGTCGCGGCTCCCGCGAATCTCCTCGGCGACCTCCGACGCGGTCAGAGTCGTGAGGTCGCGATGAGTCCGTCCGTGGGCGCCGAAATCGAAGCCGAGAGAGCTCCAGTACGAGATTTGCGTTCGCTCAAGAGCGGCAGCCGCGGATGCCGGGACCGTCCCAGTCGCGTGGCCCCCCCGATTCTACCGGTGACCACGAACATAGTTGCCTTCAGACCGTGCCCGCGCAGGATCGGGAGGGCATGCTCCTCCAGATCCGCGTAGCCGTCGTCGAACGTGATCAGCAAGGGTCTTCGCGGCAGCCGGCCGCGTCCCGCCCAGTCTACCAGTCCAGTGGCTCGATGCTCGTGTACCCACGGCGCGCCAGCCATGACATCTGGCGGGAGAACCTCCGTGGGGAGACGGTCAGGTCGGAGTGCATGCCCTCGAGCGGATCGCCGACGCGGTGGTACATGAGCACCGGCAGCAACCGGCCGAACTCGGCCTCGAGCTTCGCGGCTGACCCGACCTCGTGGCTGGCTGCACGATCGAACGTGATCTGGCGCTGTGCAGCCAGCAGGCGATCACCCCTCCGCTGGGCCCATGGCCGATCGAGCATGTGTTCGGTGAACTTCGCGGGGACATCGAGCAACCGTTCGGTACCGTCGGGCAGGCGTCTGAACACCGCCCGGGCAAGTGCTCGCCCGGGCGACGGCGGATCGGACATGGCGAGGGCAGTGTGCGGACGGAAATCCGGGGTGCTTCCGACAGATCAGCACGTCGGCAACGGCGTGCGCCCGAGCGTCGCGGACGAAGGTCTGGGATGGCTTTTCGAATAGCTCGTAGGCGCGGGCACGCGGTGGTATCGGACGTCCAGACCGGCCTTCCAGACGCGAAGGCCGAGTTCGAAGTCCTCGCGCGGGAACGGAATCTCGGTATCGAAGCCGCCGAGCTCGCGCATCACCCGGGCGGAAACGAGGTGTTCGCGTTGAGGAAGATGTCGCGCTCACGATCGAGGTGACCCTGCCGGACGAGCGCGTCGTGGCGACTCGGTCGTACCAGTCCCGAGTCGAGAGCGCGGCCAGCGTTCGCGGACTGCCGGCGGCAAGACCGATCCGGCCGTGGACGAGCCCCCCCGGCATCTCGCGATGCGCCGTGGTGTGCTCCCGCAACAGTCCTGAGTCGCAGATGATGTCGTCATCGAGAAACGAAGAAGCTCGCCCGCAGCCGCCGCTATGCCGGAGTTTCGGGCAGCCGCCGGGCCGCGGGGCTCCGCCGGAGGACGACGATCTGACACGGGGCCGACAGTGATTTCGCCCAGTCCGACGCGCCGTCGAGCGATCCGTCGTCGACCAGGATCACCTCGAAGGCCTGCGCCGGGTACCGCTGCTTGAGAACACTCGGCAGCGTCTGCCTCAGAACCGGCTGTCGGTCCCGCGTCGCGATAATGACCGAGACAAGCGGCGCGTTGGTCGACTCACCCATCCGGATTGGGAGCAACTATAACTCCGCCCTCCGAGGCAACGTCCCCGCCGGAGTACCCGGCGCTCATCAAGAGGCTGCGTCGGTGTTGTCACCAATTCCGTGGCGAATCGTGCGCACGGAACGGCTGTATCGGCCGACCCATGACCGCTATCTGCTGGAGCAGGTCATCTTCGCCGAGCTATTGGCCCGCGACGACATGCAGCGGCTGCCGTTCGTCGGCTGCGATATATACACGGCGCACTATCCCCGTATCTTCAGCGGCCGCACGTTCATCACGATCGATTCCGACCCGGCCAAGGCCCGCTACGGATCGGTGCGGCATATCGTGGATACCATCGCCGCGCTCGAGCGTCACGTCGACCCATGCAGCCTCGACGCCGTGATCTGCAATGGCGTGATCGGGTGGGGACTGATCGACCAAGCGAGATCAGGTATATGGTGACGAGCTCCTACAACTGCCTGCGCCCGGGCGGGATCTTCATCTTCGGCTGGAACGACATGATCCGTGGTGTCCCGTTCTGTCCGGCGCAGATTGCGAGCCTTGATGCGTTTGAGCCGCTCGAGTTTTCCGCCGTTCTCGTCCCACGAGTACCACACGTTCGGCGTGATGCAGCACGTCTTCAACTTCTACGTGCGTCCGGACACGCTTGACCGGGATTGATGACACGATCCAGACCGTTCCGGTCAGCGTCGTGGTCCCGACGCTCGGTCGCGGGTTCCTGCCTGCTGCATGCCTGGCCTCGCTGGAGCGAGTGTCAACCGCGGGCGAGCGAGATCCTGGTGGTGGACGGCAGCGACTCGGGTGAGGTCACCCGGTTGACCGAGGGGTTTGCCGGCATCGGCGTCAGACGCATCGCCGAGGATCGACCGGGTTCGGCTGCCGCTGCCAATCTCGGACTCGAGGCCGGCGCACGACAAGGTGCTGTTCACTCACGACGATTGCGTCGCAGCGCAGGACTGGGTCGGAGTGGGCGCCGAACTGCTCGACCGACATCATGGGGCGATACTTACCGGACGGGTCTTCCCCAAGGGCGATCCGCGAGGAGTTCCCGGGCTCGCTCTCGGATCAGAGCCGCAGGACTACACCGGAACCCGGGCCCGGGTCTTGCTGGCTCACAACATGGCCTGCCCGCGTTCGGCGATCCTCGACATGGGCGGGTTTGACGAGCGAATGCGTCCCGTAGCCGAGGACGATGACCTGGCCTTTCGCTGGCTGCGAGCCGGGCGTGTCCTCCGGTATCAGCCAGAGCTAACGGTCTGGCACACGTCCTGGCGCACGGAGGCACAGTTGCGGCGCGTATCGGGTCTACGCGCAGGGCGACGGCATGGTTTACGCCAAGCACCTGCTCGAGGGAGAGCGCGTGATGTTGAGATATCTGGCGTCCGATCTTGGGGCGGGGATCACCGGGGAGCTTCAGGCGCTCGTGATGGGATATTGAAAGGCTGGGGATCACCGATTGGGCTCGGTGCCGAATCTGCTCATCGGGTTCGCGCGGGGCCTCAAGATCTTCGGTCTGCGCTCCGGTGGACGGCCTTTACCGGCTATCGGCTCCTGGCGTGTCAACCCATGACAGCCCTCGACTGACCATGAAATCCCGTATCTGCTCCCCAACGATTGTCGTGTCGTAGCGACTTTCAGCCCACTGGCGCGCACGCGATCCGAGCTCGTGCCTCAACCGCGGGCAATCGAGCAGCTGGCCAATCCGCTGCGCGAGTGCAGGCGCATCGTCAATTGGCACCGTGATCCCGCGAGCTTCGGTCCGATCGCCGAGGAGATCAGGGACGCCAGATGCCGCGGTGGAAACGATCGGCAGCCCGCATGCCATGGCCTCAAGTAACGCTACGGGCTGACCCTCGTACCGGCCCGCGAACGCGTAGACATCGGCAGCAGTGAGGAAGGGCCGCAGTTCAGAACGACGCGTGAAATGGCGGTCCGTCCAATGGACCCCGTGAAAACGACCGGATCCGAGCAGGCGCCGCAGTTTATTGGCATCGCTTCCTGAGCCGACGAGAATCAGCCGAAGGTCCTGCTCCGGTCGCGAGCCGCACAGTGCCTGCCACGCAGAAAGCAGCACGTCGACGCCCTTGTAGTGCATCTCGATCCGCCCGTGATACACGACTACCTTCGCCCCGATGGGGAGTCCAAGCATCGCTCTGGCTGAAAGCTGGTCACCTCCTCGCCAACCAGCTACATCAACTGGATTTGAAATGTGAGCGAGTTTCTCGGATGAGATGCCATACCGCGCGCGCACGCGTTCCACTTCAATTTCCGCGGGAATGATCAAGCCCGCACATGCGCGGACCGCACGGCGACGCAGCGGTCCTTCGAACCTGCTCAACTGTACGCCGCTTTGGAACGTCGCGAAGATTGGGAGGTTGCACCAACGTGCGACCAGGGTCGCGATGTCGAACTGCGGGTTCTCATAGTCCTGACATAACAGGGCCGAGCAACGTTCTTCGCGGATCGTGACGCTCAGACTGCGAAGGTCGGCCGCGAGATAGGACCCAACGTGCCATCGCATCGACGCAGCGATGCGAGTGCGACTTAGGCCTCTGCGCTGCGCGTCATCGAGGTCGTCCCGGCGGCCCACGGCATTCCACCGTCGTGATCGGCGGGAAGATGCGAAAGATGGTTCCGCACGGCTTGCGCTCCGCACGCAGCGGCGAGTGAACGTACCGGGAACGGGCAACAACCACGGTCCGGATCCCGGCGCGCTTGAGCGCTTCCACATACCCGTACGTCCAGCCGACGTCGATTTCGTGGATCGCGGACTGGAGAGAGATGCCGACCGAATCGAGCCAGTTGTCGACCGGACAATTTCCCCCGAAGACTAGGGCGATATTGCTGACGGTCGCCCGTGCCATAGCTGAGAGTCGCTGACCCGTGACCGTCTCAGGGTTAGTCTGGCCTCCGCTGGGGGTCGGCTGCGGTCTGCGCCGGATCGCGTCGATGAGCCCGGCCGCTGCACCGGCAATCTGCGCCAGGTCCTTGAGCGCGATCACGAGTGGAATGAGAACGAAGCCGTGGGCGGGCATACGGTCACGCGTGGCAGCTCTTCTTGGATGGGAAGACCGACGTAGGCCAAGGCTGCGGCCAGGACCCCTGCGCGCTGCGACCGCGTGCCCCGCAACGCGGCAAGTGGTGCGATCGTCCACGCGGCTGTGCGCACCACGTGACGCGTGCGGCCCTTCGATCGCACATCTCCGCGACAGCAGCGGAAGAACATGGCCGCGTTCCCGTGCCAGGTGGAGGGCGGGCGCCACCCCACCACAGCGCCACGCGCGAGCGCAAAGCGACAGCCGAGATCCTCGGCGGAGCGCGTGAAGGCCTGGTCCTCGCCAGCGTACTGAAGTCTCGGGAAAGCCGCCGGCCACCTTCCACGTCTCTTTCCAGAAAGCCATTGACCTTCCACCGGCACGGT
>CAVSEW010000003.1:0-316225 GCA_963727105.1 uncultured Solirubrobacterales bacterium
TCGCGAGATCCGGGGCTCCGGCTCAACCCGTCCTTAGTCGCCGATGCGATCACGCGAGCTTAGATGCGCGCGAGACGAAAGCCATCATCGCGCCAGCCACGCTAGGCCCGTCGGTCGCTGCCGCGGTGTGGATTGGAGCAGCGTGGTAATAGATCGCAACGCTCGCTTCTCCCGCGAGCCGGGTTCTTCACTCTGGGCATCGACGAGGTCCGTCCCGTGCACCGCCGCGGCCTACGCATGCTCATGGCGGTTACGGTCCGACCGGCCGTGCCCGACATAAGCCGGGTGATGCCCGCGTAGCAGCGCGGGCTTGAGAACTCGCGACGCTAGTGAGCCCGGCTTCTGCGGATGACGATGAACTGGGCCGCGATCGCGACGACGAGGCAAACGCGGCTGAAGACACCGATCGCGGGCCAGCCGTGACTGACGCCATCGACGAGGGATATCGCGAGGGCGACCGTCAGCGCCACAAGTGCGACGAGGGCACGACGTGGAGTGGTCATGGGCTGCGCCATCGGATCGGAGGCGCCGCGACTGAACGAAGCGACGCGCGGTTGGACAAGGGTCTGGCGTTCGACTCAGTGTCTGGGCTCGATTCAGCGTCTGGGATTCGATTCGCCGCGCCCGGTGCCAACCACCAACGCGCGCCTCGACCGTGCGAACTGCCGGCATGGACGAGGCTCGCAACCCCCCGCGAGATCGAGCGCCAGCTCCGCCCGATCTGCGGCACTCAGATCCCGTCGGTGGCACCCGCTGCTCCTTTCCGAAGCCGAGCGGGAGGCGGAGGTCGCCTCGCAGATCGCTGGCTCACGACCCGTCGAAGGCGCATGTCGGCAAGCGCGCGCGGCTGATGCTTCCTCGGGATCTCGAGCATCTCGGGTAGCCGGTTCCAGACTCATGCTCAGGACCAGAACCAGCGGTGACGCCGCACAGCTCCTTGTCGACGAAGCAGAAGACTGGACCGAAGACGAGCCCGCGGTCGGGCTACAGGCCGCCGAAGGTCTCGCGATCGCTTTCGTCCTGTGGCCCCCTCGCGCGGTGGCCATCGCTTCGGCGACACCCCGATCGCGCCGAACGCCGGCGCAGGAAGACTGCTTTGCCACGGATCTCATCGTCGGCTTGGGCCGTCACGCGCGCATACCCGCGCCTGTCGGAATGCAGCACCGGCGGAGCGAACGGGGTCGCGTCCCGCTCGTCACCAATCCGGGGTCCGACGGCCATGCAGGCACGGATCTTGACCGACGCGTTTTGGATGGACCTCCACGCCACTGCCCTCCAGCGATACCGACGAGTCGAAGCTAGCCCGTGAGGCTGCTAAAGGCTGCTGGCGGGTCACGGCGGTCCAGCAGCCGTGGATAGGCCGGGCGGCGCTCCTGGGTGCGTCCCACGCGACAACGCCGGCGCCGATGGGCTATCGGCTCGCAATCCCTGTCAAAGCATCCGACCGCGGACAGCGGCGTGTCGGTCGAACTGGCCGGGCCCAGGGCACCAACCCGCAGTCACCAGCAGTCGGGCGGGTCGTACGCGAGTGCGTGCCGCCATGGCTCCGGCCGCGAAATGAACTTTAAGATGCTCGCTATCCCCGAAGTCCTCCTCCGTGCGCTTCGCATCTTTGGGCGGCTGGTTGCGTGGTGTGCGGCGGCCACGGTTTCGCTGCTAGCGGCCGGCTGCGGTGGCGGCTCGCCGGTTGTGGCGAGAAGCGACTCCTCGTCGACGGCCACGGTCACGATCGACGCCGCCGAGCAGTATCAGCGGATCGCCGGGTTTGGTGTCGCTGAGGGGTTCGGGCAGGCCAAGACGCTGATGAGCATGCCGGCCTCGGTCCAGAAGCAAGTGCTGAGCTTGCTCTACAGCCCGACCCGCGGGGCGGGGCTGACGATCTTGCGCAACGAGATCAGCGCCGACAAGGACAGCATGATCGTGAGCCAGGCGCAGACCGCGAACTTCATGCATGTCCTCGGCGCGACGCTCGCGCGTTCGGGTCTTTCGACGCGCGCGGAGTGCTGCGCCCGCATCAGCTGGAAGTCCGCGCAGCAGTACGTGGCCGCGATCGAGACCGACCAGGCAGCGAACCCGGCAACGGCGCTGTTCACCAGCCACGGCTACTTCGCTGCGCCTAACTCGCCGCTGCGCGGCTGGAGCAAACCGGTCTGGCAGACCGAATGGGCGCCGTTCGGCCACCAACCGTGGGACGCGGCCTGGGACGACGGCTCACCGTCGTCAGGATTCACTTGGGCGCAGAACATCGACACGGGCTTGACCGCGGCGAACCTGGGCGCGTTCCTCTACCTGTGGGGAGCGAATACGAGCACGACGGCCATGACCGGCCCCAACACGGGACTGGTTGAGGTCAACGGCAACACCGTCGCCGCCTCCGGCCGGCTGTGGGCGTTCGCGAACTACAGCCGGTTCATCCGCCCGGGCGCGGTGCGCATCGGCACCACGACGCGCCGCGCGGGCCTCGAGGTGAGCGCGTTCCGTAATAGCGACGGGTCGACCGCGGTGATCGTTCTCAACAGCGCCCACAGCCGCCAGGCCGCGACCTTCTCGCTGCGTGGACTCGGCGCAGCGCACGTCACGCCGTATCTGACCGACACATCGCACGGGCTCTCCGTCCAGACCCCAATCACGGTTCAGGAACAGCGCCTTCACCGCGACCCTGCCCCCACGGTCGCTCGTCAGCTACGACATCAATCGTGAGCATCGCCCGCCCGCTGTGACCAGGGCAGCCCGCGGGCGCTCAAGCCGGCGGGCCGCCGACGGGCCAGCACGGATGCTTTGGCCAGGAATCGCGAGCGCATGAGGCGCCGTACGTTGTTGCCGCCTGCCTGTACGCCGCGGACTGCATGTTGATCGTGAACGGGAACGCGAGGAGCACTCCGCGGTAATCGGTGATTTCCCGGTAGCCGGAGCCCACGAGGGACGGGCCTGGGCTCTGAGGAGCCCTCTTGGGGTCCGGGATGTCGTAGATGGGCGGTCGCCCTTTCTGTCCACGGCGGGGACGCCGACACGTGATGACATGAGACCCGTGGGAAGCACAGCGCAGGACCGCCCCTTGGGGGGCGGTCTGGTTCGCGGCGAAGCGCTCGGCCGGCGCTGGCGATCGGCGTGATCGAGGCGTCGCCAACGCGATCCCAAGCTTCGCGACGCCGAAGACATGAATGCCATCGTCTTGCGGAGCCGCCGAAACCCGGGCTGTTCGAGTTCAGCCCGCGGATCGTCCCCGCCAACGTTAACGGCCGACGCGGCAGGGCTCCCTGCGGAGCCGCCTCGGTCGGCGGCCCCGCAGGCCGGTGTCTCTTCGTCTACCGCCCGAGGCGCTTCTTCAGGAAGGCGGCCTGGTCGGCTTGGGCCGCGGTCAGCACGGTGCTGTGCGTGGCCCCGGCGTAGGTGTGCTCGGTGACCGTGTCGCCGACGCCGGCAAGCGACTTGGCGAGGGCCGCGGTGAACGGCGGCAGGACCGTCGTGTCGGAGCTGCCCTGCTCGAGCAGCACCGGCGCGCCGATCCTCAGCTTGCCGGGGTCGTTCTTCTGCAGGTCGTTGATCGCCGCCGAGATGTCGGCCGTCGGCTTGACCAACTGGTTGAGCGGCAGCCCGCCGAACGAGTCCGGCTCATCGAGCTGGCCCAGGCACTTGGTCAGCGTCTGCGGGTACAGCGCCGCGGCCTGCGACGTAAGCAGCGAGCTGATGTGCAGCGACGGATAGCCGACGTCGAGCCCGCGGAAGATCATCGCCGCCAGGCCGGTGAGCGACGTCGCAGACACCGACTTGAGGAACCCTGCCTCGGTCGCGATGTGCGACGCGGGCGCGAATGCGAGCACGCCGCGCAGCCTGATCTCCGGCGTGTAGCGCTTGACCAGCGACGCCGCCCACAGCGCGGCGTGGCCGCCCTGAGAGTGACCGCTGATGACGACGCGATCGCTCAGCTGCGGATCGAGCTGGCGGGCAGCACGGACGATGTCGAGCACGCCGCGGCCCTCGGAAGCGCCGATCAGGAACGGGTGCGGACCGGGGCCGCCCAGCCCCTCGTAGTCGGTGCGCACGACGGCGTAACCGGCCTTGATCCAGCTCTCGAGCATCGGGATGTTGAGCCCGCCGGTCCCCGCCGGGAGCCGCGAGGGGGCACACACATCCGCGATGCCGGTGGTGCCGTGCGCCCAAGTGATCACCGGCCAGCCACCCTTGGGCGCCTTACCCTTCGGGATCGCGACCATGCCAGACACCGGGACCATCGTGCCCCTGACGCCGACCTGCTTGTAGTCGACGAGGTAGTTCTTCGCGCCCTGCAGCGACACGCCGCCAGTCATCGGCCGCTCCCAGATCAGCCGGCCGTGCGGCCCCTTCGGCAACTTGCCGGGGGAATAGAACTTCAGCCCATTGGGACCGGCGGTCGGGTGCTTGGTATTCGTCTTGGCCACCGCGACGGCGGCGACCACACCGATCACGAGCGCCGCCAGGAGGGCGACCGCCATGAACCTTCGTTTCATTCTCTCTCTCTTTCGCGCCGGTCCAGCCAACTGTTACTTACGTGTGAACACGCCAGACTACGTCTCGGTGCGGTCCGGCGCCAGCGGTCCTTGGGATTCCGGTCCGGGTGGTCGGAGGATGAGCGCCCTCCACGGCCGCTGGGCGAAGTCGAACTCCCCGCGGCGCGCAGATCGCCGAGTCCCGGCGTCATTTCCGCGCACGTCCGTGGTGCGACGGGCCAGCTGGCTATCGCGAGCAACGCGGGGACCTACACAACCGCGATTTCGCCGGTGCCCTGTGGTTGACAGGAAGCTAGCCGTGCTTGGGGGCGGTCTGGGCGAGCGCCTCCTCCAGCGCGCCCTTGCCGCCGGGCTTGCCGGTAATCGCCAGCTCCGGGGACCAAGTGGGGACGCGGCCGACGAGCGCGGCGGCGCGCTTGCGGCCCGCGACCTCGATAGGTGCACGCTGACGGACCTCAGCGAGCAGCCGGGTGCTGTACTGCTGCGGTGACTCCTCGGGCGCGATCGCGGGTCGATCGAACGCGAAGAACTCGACCCGCACGTCCGGGCGTGCTCTGGGGAACCGCGGGATGGCGACCGTGCCGTTGCACGCAACCCCGACGATCGTCGCCTCCGGCACCGCCCGCGCCAGGTGGCCGACGCCGCCACGGGCCCGCAGCGCTCGGCCGAGCGAACGTGTGCCCTCGGGGTAGATCCCGATACATGCGCCCTTGCGAAGCTCCTCGATTGCACGGTCGAGCGCTCCGCTGTCGCCGGACCCACGCTGGATCGGGATTTGGCCCATCCCGGTCAGGACCGCGCCGACAAACTTGTTCTTCCACATCGAGGCCTTCGCCAAGGCCCTGATCTGCCGGCGCGGCATCGCCGCGATCCCGGTCGCCACGGTGTCCCAGTAGCTGTCGTGGTCGCCGACGAGCAGCAGCGGCCCCTCCAGCGGGAGCAGCTCGAGGCCGGTCACGTGCAGGCGGCCCCACCAAGCAACACCAGGAGTGGAGGCGATCATCACACCGCGAAACGCCGGGCTGATGGGCTCGATGCGATCCGACATCGCCCCCGCAGGCTACCCGGACTGCCGCTACGAAGCTGAGAGTGCGGTCGTGGCCGTTGGGTACCGCGGGCGCTCGGTGGGTCGGTAGACCTGGACCGTCGTGCCCTCGGGAAGGCGCGCGAGTCGACCAGGTCGAGCGCTACGTCCGCCCGCTGGCCGGGGAACAGCCGCATGCCCTGACCGACGACCACAGGCACGATCAGCCGGTTGATCTCGTCGACCAGGTCATTCTCGAGCGACCATCGGGCACGTATTTGGTCCACGTGTTCAACGCCTCGACGATCGGGTTCTCAAGATCGTCCCTCACGCCCCGGCACCCGGCCATCCGCCTCGCTCGAATCCGCCCCTGCGGTCCCCGTCCGGCCGGTGCCGATTCTTTGCTGCGCGTTGCGGGAAGACCCACCGCATGCCAGTCCGTCGCATCGTCATCGATCACGTCGCGATCGGTGTTGCAGACCTCGATCGCAGTCGCGCGTTCTACGCTCGCGCGCTCGCCCCGCTGGGCTTCGTCGAGCTCAATGAGACCAAGGACGGTCGTCAGGTGGCTTTCGGCCCGGAGGGGATCGATGACTTCGCAATCTCGCTCGCCTATCCCGTCGGAGCGCCGATTCATGTGGCCTTCGCCGCCGTCTCACCGCGACAGGTCGACGAGTTCTGCGCGGCCGCGATCGCCGCCGGAGGACGTGACAACGGCGCTCCCGGCATCCGTCCCGATTACTCGCCGGGCTACTACGGGGCCTTCGTCCTGGACCCCGACGGCAATAACGTGGAGGCCGTTCACCACGCCACTTAGGGCGGCGCTCTCAACCTTCGGAACGCGGCGAGTCCTCGGTGGCCATAGAGGTGGCGCGCCCTCCGGGTGAGCGGACCCGAACGCGATCTTCAGACCAGGTGCGATCCGCGGAGGCCCAAAAGGCAAGAGCGATCGCCCAAGGTATGCGCGGTTTTCGCGTTGAGCGGGGTGATCAGGCCGCCGGTGTGAGACGCGTCGGAGCGCAAGGGCGGGTTCTGGCGACCATCGGCTTGTACCACTGTTGCGCCCAGGAGGATGGAGGCCGCTCCTGCGAGGACGACCCACAGCCCTACCGGCCCTCCGTTAGCGCCCAGTACGGGAGTGAGTTGACCGGTCCAGGGTCTCGGTAGAGAATCAGCCCGACCGGTCGTGAGCGAATACCTCCTCTCACAGCAGGACTCACCGGAGCTCGAACGGTCTCGACTGACCCTGCTCCAGGAGTATCACGACCCGCTGACCATCCGCCAGCTCGAGGCGATCGGCGTCGGTGAGGGCTGGCGCTGTCTGGACGTCGGAGCGGGCGCAGGCTCGGTCACACGGATGCTTGCCGAGCGCGTCGGTAGCACGGGCTCGGTGCTTGCGGTCGATCTCGACACGGGCCTGCTCGATCCGTTAGGCACCGATCGGGTTGAGGTCCGCCGCCACGACCTACTTTCCGACCCGCTTCCGCAGGATGCGTTTGACCTCGTGCATGCGCGGCTGTTGCTCATGCATCTGCCGTCGCGGCTGGAGGCACTGCGGCGGCTCGCAGCCGCTGCGCGTCCTGGAGCGTGGGTGGCTGCAATGGATCCGGACTTCACCACGGTCGCGTTATCGCCCACCAATCTGACATGGGAGCGCACCTGGTCAGTGTTCTGTGACGCGCTGGTGGCCGGTGGCTGGGATCCTCGCTATGGCGCGCGCCTCTGCGGCGACCTGCGTGCGGTGGGGCTGGTCGATGTTCAGGCCGACTACGTCGCAAGCTGTGAGCCAGGCGGGTCGCTCGTTGCTCGTCTGCTGTCCTTGACGTTTGAGCGACTGCGTGAGCGGATGGTCGCCTTGGGGGCACGCAGCGAAGAGATCGAAGGCGCTCAGCGTATGCTCCGGGACCGCGCTAACACGATCAGCTCTCCAACCACATGCGTGGCGCGCGCGCGGCGCGCGCCTGAGTGATTCGGAACACCGTCCGTCCGTCGAGCTGCGGACTGACCGTGAGCTCGAGGCGCTCTACGAGTTGACCGGGTGGGCGCTTGAGCATGAAGTCCGAGTGACCGGCTTGACCGGCAGCCGTCACACGCTCGAGGACGTCCGGACACGACCTGCTGATCGTCGTGATCTGGGGTGTGGTGGGCGCCGCAGTCGCGCTTCGCCGCTTCCAATGGGCGCCATACCGCACCTGACCACATCCGCCGCTCACCTGGGGCTGTTGTGCTGCTGCGGCCGAGAGCGGCGCGGCGCCTCCTGTGCACGAAGTGCCTCTCCGGCCCACCGCGTCCGTGAACCGTGCTAGGCGGTTGCCGAGGCGAGCAGCACCACGTTCGAGAAGCTCAGCGGCCTCGAGCCAGCCCCGGCATCCGCTGCGGCCTGCGTGATCGCGTCCCAGGCCTCTTCCTGGGCATCGCCGGCGTGCTGCTCGATCATCGCCCGGATCGGTGCGGAGATCGCCCTGATGTACGCAGTGAAGTGCTCCGGGGAGTCGAACTCGAAGGTGACCTCGTCCTGCTCCACGGCGACCTCCGAGAACCCACCTCCTTCGAGCAACCCGCCGATGGCAGCGGGGGTGGGCCGGGACAGGGGCCCGGGCGTTCCAGCCGGGGGCGGGGGCACGCCCAGCCGCTCCATCGTCGTCCTCACCGGAATCGAGAGAAAGGGGACCTGATCGGGCTCGCCCCACGAGCTGATCGCCATCCGCGCGCCCGGCTTGAGGAAGCCCCGGATGCGCCCCGCGGCGGCCTCCGCGTCAGGCTCGAAGATGATTCCCCAGCGCGAGACAGCGGCGTCGAAGCTCGCATGCGGAAAATCGAGGCTGGAGGCGTCCGACTCCATGAACTCGACGTTCCCCAAGCCCGCCGCCGCCGCGCGTTCACGCCCGAACGCGAGCATCTCGGCAGAGATATCCGTGGCCACAACGCGGCCCTCCGGGCCGGCCCTACGCGCGGCGGTTAGCGCCGGCTCGCCATAGCCGGCGGCGACATCCAGGACCCGGCTTCCCGACTGCACGCCAGCGAGCTCCACCAGCCGCTCGCTGATGTGCCCGTCTGCGCTGTCATTGAACTCGCTCCACTCCATCCATCCCACCGCAGCAGAGTCCCAGTGCTTGTGCTGCGCCTCGCGGAAGCCGACCGGGTCGATCGCCTTGGATTCCATGCTCGCTCCTCCTTACCACCCCATGCAGTGCACGGCGACGCTAACCGATTCGGGTCACCCCGAAGACTCGAAGCGATCCGAGGCACGACTCGAGGTGGCTCTCAGACGGGCGTCAGGCCCCGGGATGCAGCTCCGTTTGCGGGGCCCCGCGGCATCCCGACAGCTCGAGCCTGATGGTTGTCGCGTTTACAACCTTGCCCTGCAACATCGTCCCGTGGTCGTCCTCAGCGTGAAACTCGCCACCACTCCCGATCCGCACGTGACCAAATCGCGGATTGCACCTACCGACCACACGGTTCGACCAACGGAAATCGGCGAGCCGAAAGTAGTCCTCCCGCATCACTGTCGCGGGGCCGCCGTCGAATATCTGAGTCTCGATCTTGACCCGCTGCACACGCACATGCAGCGTTGAACCGTCAGGTGTGCCCCACTCTCCCAGTCGCGGCTCGGGCCCGGCCGCTCGCGGCGTAGCCGCAACCGCGACCGACCCCGCCAGGAGGATCGACACCGCGAGCACACCCAGCCGGGGAAGCAGATATCGAAGGGTCGACACCACTGCACCTCCTATCCGAAACCCGACACCCACCCGAGGGTGCCCCCATCCCTACGCCAGCCAGGATGTCAGCGCCCGCAGGCCCTGTCAACGCCGTCGGCCAGTCGGGTGGCTGCCCCGAAGGGGGTTGGTCATTGGAAGCCACCCGCGCATTCGGCGTGATCCATCGGCGCCCCTGGACGGCCGGCGCGGCTCCTTCTATGCGTCGGCGGCGTCCTAGCTGACGATCGCATCGGTGGAGGCGTGGGCGTTTCGTCTGCGATTGCATCGCCGACGAAGCTCACGCAGACGGCTCACTGAGGCGACAAGGAGGGCGCTCAGGGTCCGGGGGGTCGACCCCTGCGTTCGTGTTCGCGCGGGCATCGCGCCAGGAATCGCGTGATTGCTCTTGTCCGAAAGGACCAGGTTCGTCATCGGGCGCTCCCGGAGAGGATCGGGGCATCGCGCCTGAAACCCCAGATCGTGCAGTAGACGCCGAGGAAGAGTTCCCACGCGAACTCTGGGATGGTCACGATCGCTTGCAGAGAGTGCAGCGTGCTGCTCGGTTGGTTGCCGGTGAACAACACGGCCGTCCCCGACACGATGATCAGCGGTCCGCCGACGAGCCCGAGCCACGTCGCTCGTCGCGGCACCAGGCCCGAGCTGTACATCAGATAGCCGAGGATCAGCCCGTTCCCCCAGCCGACGACCCAGCCCGGGCCAAGGAGGAACGTCCAGTCCTTGATCGCGGCGAGGGTGTAGGCGACCGTGCCTTCATCCGGACCCGCAACCTGGTTCCGCAGCGTGATGATCCCGAGCATGGAAACGATGCCGACGAGGATGAACGTGCACTCGAGCAGGCGTGCGGTCACGTAGCCGAGCGCCAGCTCCTCGTTCTGTCGTCTAACGATGGGGAAGATCACGACCGCGGTGCCGATGTTCGCGATGATCAGCACCAGCTCCAGCAGAGCCGCGAACAAGACCTGGTTGTCGTGCCCAGCACCCGCGATGTAGCTCACCGGATGTCGGAGCACGGTCTCGTAAAGCGCCAGCGCTGGGATCGACGTGACGAACGTGATGAGGAAGAGCGCCCCGAACCAATGCGCCCTCTTCTGATCCCGAGACACGCGTCGGACCCCTTTCCCCCGGTCATGGCGATCAGGCGAATCCCGACACCGCCACCTCGACCGGGTAGAGCGCGAACCTACCGCCAAAGGACCGATCGTTTCAACCCAGATTCGGGGCGAACGTCAGAGCGCTGACGGCGCCAGAGGTCGCGGCTGCCCAACGCGCTGCTTTGCTTGGCGATCGCTGACTTCCACTCCAACACGCGAAGGCGTCGGGGGTGGCGTCGTGCCACAAACGATCGAGGAGCGGAAGGTCAGCTGTCTCGCTGGGCGGGTATGCGGCTTCGGGTCCGCCTTGCTCAACCCGTCGGGAAGCTCACCCGCGACGTTTCCGGGATAGCACCAGGGACGTCCACCGCGGCGCCGACCGGCGCAATCGAACAACAGATCAAGTCAGGGCGAGCCCAACGACTGCCGTTCGATCCAAGCGCTAGTCGGGTGGGATGCCGCGCGTATGTTTCAGAGAGAGATTCGCCTTCGAGCTACGGATGGGCTATCCACATCCAGAGGGTGAAGCGCTTGAACTGAGGGAAGTCTGGGTCACGTCGGAACCGGAAATGAAGGTCCCAGCCATTCGCCCCCCTTACGGAAGCGTTTCGCTGTTGGTTCTCGTCATAACCGTCCTCGGGCGAAAAGAGTGTCTTGCCCCCGCGTTCGAGTTTGACATCCGGACGACCGAAGAACGGGTTCAGAACCCGGCCACTAAACGAATCCTCGTTGAACGGATCGTCATGCGCCGCAAGCAGCTTGAAGCCGAAGCCGAGCTCCGACCTGGAGCAGGAATGTGTTACCGAGCGGTCAAACGCTTGCGTCCCCGAACTCTCCGCCTTTCCACACCTCGTCTCCCAGTCGATGCGAAGCTGTTTGGGGGGGATCGCCTGGTCGAAGGCGGGCTCAGTCTTGATCGTCAACTGAACGTCTTTGGTGATCGCCCCGGCCGATGGAACGCTCACCCCGATGACGGCCATAGCCACCGCAAGAGCCGACAACGGGATCAGGACGCGACGGACGGCGACTCGTTGCCCAGAATGCACTCTCGCGCCTGTACCTCGTGGCGTGCAACTTGCAGTCAGCCCCAACACGTAACTCAGCCTCCGTGGTCGCCCGGCCAAAGCATCGATTCTCGTGGCCCCAGCCGGTCCAGCTTATATGTGGCGTCAAGCTGTGTCTGGCCTCACGACGGCACAGGCGTAATCCCTCGTTCAGCGCCGCGAGTCGGGCAACACGCCGGCTTCGACCGGGTCAGCCGGACAGCTTGGCGCCGCCGCTCCCTGCCCGAAAGCAGGAGTGGTCCGCCGGCACCAGCGCCCGACGAGTTGCTTCCACGCGAACTGAGAAGTAGGGCATCGCGCTCGCTCACCGCTGCTTGGTGCAGAGGGCCGCCGTGCTGCTCGGTGCCGCCGCTAACTGAAGGGCCCGACCGTCGAGTCTGAGCAAGCACGCCGCTGGCTCGACCCGTGCTACTGCTCTGCATCCCAGAGCGACGCTCGACCTTCAGGTGGAGCCGCGCGACGTCCGGTGCCCGCCTCGCGCCGACCACTCGAGCGCTGGGTGGATTGAGCAGCCTGGCGCTCACGATGACAACGCTGGTGGTAGCCCGTTGCGACAGCGCCAAGGGTGGGGGGTCTGGATCGACTAGCCGGTGCCGTTCCCGCGCTCGACCAGCGTCGTCCCCGTGTTGTAAGCGCCGACGGCGGTGCACGCACTTGGTGACGCGCACGACACGCCGCTCAGGAAGCCGCCGGTGGCGGTCGGCTGGATCGACCACCATCTGCCGCTCCAGCGCTCCACCAGTGTTACCTCGTGGCCGGCCGCGTTGCTGTAGTACGACCCGACGGCGGTGCAGCTGCCGTTCGACGTGCACGACACGCCGGCCAGGGTGTTGTCCGTCCCGCCGGCCTGCTTGGAAACCTGCTGGATTGACCACCTGGTGCCGTTCCACCGCGCCGCGAGCGGCAGGGCCGTGCGGACGGCGGGGGTGTAGTAGCTCCCGACGGCCGTGCATGCGGTCGATGACGAGCATGACACCCCGGTCAGGCCGATCGCCAAGCCGCCGGTGGGGTTGGGGGCCGATTGGATCGACCAGCGGGCGCCGTCCCACCGCTCAACCAGCGTCGCTCGGCCGTGCGTGCCGACGTACCACCCGACGACCATGCAGGCCCGAGGTGTAGCGCACGAGATGGCGACGAGTCCAAGGTCCGTGGCTCCCGCGGGTTTGGGGAACCGCTGGATGGACCACCGCTTACCGTCCCAGCGCTCCGCCACGGGTAAGCCAGATCCAATCCGGTCAGCACCGGCCACGCGCATCGACAAGCTTCCGGGATCGGGCGCCGCGATCGGGGTATCGCTGTGGTTTGCGACGGCAATGCACGCGGTCATCGACGCGCACGACACGGCCGCCAGGGCACCGTAGGGCTTGGGGGCCGACTGGATCGACCAGCTGGTGCCGCTCCAACGCTCCACCAGCGCTCCGATGGAGTCGCTGCCGACGGCCGTGCACGCGGTCGACAAGAAGCACGAGACGGCGGACAAGCTGGTGTCTGACGCGCCCGCGGGACTCGGGGTTGGCTGGATCGACCAGCGGGTGCCGGTCCAGCGCTCCGCCAGCATCCCTCCACCACCCGCTGGGTTGCTGTAGAACCCGACGGTCGTACACGAAGTGCGCGACGCGCAGGAAACGCCTCGAAGGTCGCCGTTCGTCGCCACGGTGGGGTTGACGGTCTGCTCGAACGACCACCTGGCGCCATTCCAGTGCTCCGCAAGCGTCGTCACACCGCTTAACCCGACGGCGGTGCACGCGGTCGCCGATGCGCAGGAGACGCCGGTCAGGGTGCTGTCTATCCCGACCCCGACGTTGGCGGTTTTCTGCACCGACCAGCCGCGGCCGTCCCACCGCACCGCCAGCGGCACCTTGTTGTAGAGGCCATAACCGATGTCATATCCCACTGCGGCGCAAACGCTCGGCGACGCGCACGACACGCTCGCGAGGTCGCTGAGCGACGTGGCGCCACTGTTCATCTCTTCGAGCGACCAGCTCGTGCCGTCCCAGTGACCCAGCAGCATCGGCCCGTCGTAGCTCACCTGGCCGACGGCAGCGCACGAGGTCGGCGACGAGCACGAGATGTCCGATAGGCCGCCTTGAGCCCGTCCGCCGAACGGGCCGGGCGGCGTCCCGCCATAGGAGGGGAGCGGCTGAAGTGACCAGCGAGTGCCGTCCCAACGCTCCGCCAGCGTGTAGTAAAGGCCACTGACGCGGTAATACGCCCCTACGGCCGTGCAGGCGGTCGGCGATGAGCACGACACTCCGGACAGGGTCGCGCCCGCATCGCCGAGGTCAGGGGTCGGCTGGACCGACCAGCCGGAACCATCCCAACGCTCCACAAGGGGCACAGCGCGTTGGCCGCCAGCCAGGGTGTAGCTCCCGACGGCAGTACACGCCATCGCCGATGAGCACGACACCGCCGTCAGCTGACTGTTCGCCGCACCAGTAGCGGGGCTGGGGGTCTGCTGGATCGACCAACTCGCGCCGTTCCACCGCTCGACCAACGTCAGTCCGGAGGTGCGAGCGGTGTCGTAGCTACCAATTGCAATGCACGCCGCCGGCGAGGCGCACGACACCTCCGTGAAGCGACTACCCGTCGCGCCAACCGGTCGCAGTGTCCGCTCGATCAACCACCTACTGCCGTTCCAGCGCTCAACGAGCATCACCTGATGGTTCTCGATGGTGGCGTAGCTCCCTACTGCAACACACGCCCTAGGAGACGCACAGGACACATCCGTCAGGTTGCCGTTCGCCACCCTGGGCTCCGGGATCGGCTGGATCGACCAGCCCGACGCGAGCGCGCTCGCCGCGCTCGCCAGCCACAGCGCCAACGCCGTGCTCACTCCGACCGCGCACACAACAATCCGCAGCCGGGGCACAACACCGCTACCGAAAGCACCCCTGAAGAGCCCGGGTGCCGCGACTCGCCCCGAAGCGTGCGCAGAGCACCACTGCGTCGCTGCACGAATAGTGGAACTCCTCTCCGGTCCCGCGGGCCTCCCTGGCCCGGAACCGATGCTCGCAGCCGCCGAGATCCGAGTCAATACTGCAAACGGAGGGAGGCGGAAGCGGCAACTGGCCACGCTAGGCACGCAAAGCACCGCCCGCGAGGCGGGATCGACGCGCGTGTCGCTCTGATCGACAAGCAGCGCTGAGGGCGTTGCTTCGCCGCCGCCGTGCGCGCAATGCCTGCGCGAGCGGAACGCTGTCGCGATCACGAATTGCCATCGTCACGCAAAGGCGAGCGCTTACCTGCCGTGGGCCGGACTTGCATCCCGGATCGGGAGACCTCGTCAGGACGACTAGCGCTCGTTCTCACTTGGATCGCCTTACGCTGAGTCGCGCAATGAAGATGGAGCGCGTACTGCTTGCCGATGCGAGGGGACGGGGACCGCTCGCAGCGGCTCGCGGCTTGCACGAGGTCGGTTTCCAGGTGACTGCCGCCGCCCCAGCGAGCGCCCGGCCAGTAGCTGCTCACTGGTCGCGGTCGGTCGACGAGCGCCTGCTGGTGGCGGACCCGCTGAAGGACGAGGCGGGCTTTCTCGACGCTCTCGAGCGTACGGTCACCGGTGGTCGCTACTCGGTGATCGTGCCCTGCAGCGATGCCTCCCTGCTCGCGATCTCCCGCGGGCGGAGTCGGCTCGAGCGGCACGTTCGCTCGCCGCTGCCACCGCACGATCTCGTCGAGCGGAGCCTCGACAAGCGGACTCTGATCTCGGTGGCATCGCGGCACGGACTGAGCTCGCCGCTCTCGATCGCGTGCCGGGGGACAGCCGAAGCCCTTTCCGCCGCCGGCAGGATCGGCCTTCCAGTGCTGGCGAAGCCGGTCCACTCGGTGTTCGAGGTCGATGGAGCGTCACGACGAGTGGGCGCGACGCTCGTGCGCAACCACCGCGAACTCGAGGAGGCGGTCGTCGAATACGGTGGTTCCTGCATCGTGCAGCGGCGCGAGACCGGCACCGTGCTGTCCTTTGCTGGTGTGTTCGCCGAAGGACGAATGCTCGGAGAAGCCGTGTCTGTCTACAACCGCACTTGGCGTCCCGACGCCGGAAACGTCTCCTTCTCGCACACGATCGAGACGCCGCCGCTGCTCGGGGAGCACGTCGGGTCGTTGCTGGAGGAGATCGGTTGGGAGGGCCTGTTCGAGCTGGAGCTGATCGAGCGCTCCGACCGCGAGTGGTCGGCGATCGACCTGAACCCGCGGCCGTATGGCTCGCTCGCGCTCGCAATCGGCGCCGGTGCGAATCTCCCCGCGATCTGGTGCGAACACGTCCTTGGTCGGGAGCCCGAGCGCGCGCGCGCCCGGCCGAGGGTGTTCTACCGCTGGGAGGACGCGGATTTCGCTCATGCGCTGTGGCAAGCACGGCGACTGAGGTTCGGGGCCGCCGCACGTACCTTGCGATTCCAACCCAGAGTCGTGCACTCACATTTCAGATCACGAGATCCAGGGCCGTTCGCCGCGCGGGTGTTGTCCCTCGCGCGGACACACATGCTCGAGCGCGGGCGTGGTTAGAGGCGTAACGGCGCCCGAGATTCGGGTTCCGGTAGCAGTGAGCGGGGGTAGATCTCGAGCCCGGCGCCCTCGCTCTCGATCCAGAACGGTTCGCGCGCGATCGCCAACCGCACAGCTTCGTGTGCCGGATCCGTCCGCACGGCGATCAGATGGGAGAACGGTTCTTGCATCGGCGTCATGCCCCACTTGCGCTTGTAGTCGGCGAGCCCATCGAGCTTGAACGCGGGCGAGCGACCAGCATCGATGTGGCGCACGCCTTGCTCCCTGGCCCATTCAATCGTCAGCGCATAGAGGCCTGCGACTGCGCCTTCTCTCAGCAGCGTCAGGTCGCCATCCTTGACGCCGAGCCCAGCGAGCCACAGCTCGTCGCCCCTGCACAGCACCGCTTGACCCGCGACCCGCTCGCCCCTTTTCGTCAGGAACAGCAGATGGCCGTGGGTTTCGAGCCTCCGTAGCAGCGCGGGTACCGGAATCCTTGCCTTCTCTCCGAAGCGTCGCGCTGCGTACGGGATCAACATCTCGCGTTTGAACTGGTCCCAGTCACGCTCCGAGCCCGCAGCCTCCTCGAGCGCGTATCCGCTGCGCCTGATCCGCCGGAGATCCAGGCGCAGGCTCCTGCTGGGATCTGCAGGTGGCATCTGCGACACGATGCCCCGCCAGCGCACGAACTCCGGGCAGATCAACCAGCCTGCGGCGCGGAACTTGCTCGCCACCGAGGGGTGGAGCTCGACGGCCACGACCGCCGCGTCCGCCGGCCAGAACCAATCCGGATTCCACATCGGCCGCAACGGACTCACTTGCTCGAGCTGCGCCCGGCCGCCAAAGACCCGCGTCAGTAACCGTCGAAACCGTTCCTGCCGGCCGACGCACACCACCGTGGCATCGTCGCTCTCCAGCGCAACCCGGTAGCGACGCGCGGTGCCCATGAGGGCGAATGGCAGATGGAGAGCCCGGTATCCGGCGATCCAACGGTTGGCCCTAGGGGACGTCTTTGCCGTCACGATGAACGACTCCGCCACCCTGGCCCTTAGGCCGTGTTGGAGATGTGCGGCGATGACGAGGCAGGTTAGTCGTATCCGCCGCACGCAGGACCTGGGCTATCCCCAATAGGACAAGCCTTGATGCGTCCCAATACCTGCGCTGAACCGCCGCCCGCGGTCTTGCGGGTAGCTCGGCTAGCAGCTAGTGCCGGATCCGCAGCCACCGTTAGGGCCTGTCGTCGAGGCCGCTGCCTTGCGCATCTCGCGCGATCGCGGCCAACGCCGGGATACTGACGCTTCCAACACGAGCGACAGCGCCGTCTTGTTGGCGCCGCTCAACTGCCAACAACAGGCCGCTCACGCAGGCGAGGACCCGCGAGTGCTCGGCACCAGAGTCCCGTCAGTTGTGCTTGCTGTTCAGGCGGCGGTTATCGAATCGTGGCCTGTTTGGAGTCGACGACTCCGCTTGCCAGGATGGTCGCACGGTTGACGAGTCCTTGAGGCCAGCCCTGAATGTACGAGCTGCGGTGGAGCAGCGTGCGGCTTGTTTGCAGCAGCCGTCCGGTGGATGGGTCGATGACGAGCATAAGCTCCACCGGGCCTACTAGGCTGGCCGCGACGGCCATCCCGGTCCGACCGGCGACATCCGACCGCCGTCCGAGGAGGCGGACGCCGGGAGTCAGTGCGAGCGCCCGATAGACGGCCGCGCGAACTTGCGGTGGCGTCGGAGACTCGGCGACGCCTCGCAGAAAACCGAATCGAAGGACCGTTTCTAGCTGACTCGGCGAAGGCGCCCGTGAGCCCCGGCCGTATGTGTCGCCAACTCTCGCGCCGCGAGCTGATCGAGCTTTCTCGCCAGGCTTCGCGGATCCGGGGGGAGCGCGCGAAGCTGTGCGTACGAGAGGCTGAGGTGCGGATCTCCTGTGGCCAGCGAGAACGGCCGCGCGCGGGCTCGCGTGAAAATGTCGTAGGAGCGGGTGTCTGACCTGAAGCCGGGCGAAGGGCGTCCTATCACCCCCACGACATGCACTCGCTCACGTCCCGAGCCGTTGCTGGCGACCCAGTCTTCGTAGACGCTGCGGACGATGAATGGGCGGGTGCCGGGCCATGCGTATCGGAACCAGACTGCCTCCCGGATATAGAAGTATTGACCTCGGGAGAGGCTCCGCGAGCTCCCACCCTTTTCGATCGCCACAGCGGACGCGTTGAGCACAGCTGCGGCCGACGCGCGCGATGGCGCCAGACCTCCTCCCCCGCCCAGAGCGATCACCAGAACTGCCGCGAGCACGATAACCCCCAGCATGAGCGCGGGGGCGATCCGAAGCAGCAATCGGCGCGGCCTCGCGGGGACGGGTCCTGTGGACGGCTTGGCGGACGGATGCGTGAGCAGAGTGGCGCGGAGCTCGGCCCTGAACCGCGGCGGCGTCTTGAAGTCGGGTTCCATCATCCTTCTCCTTGGCTGGTCAGGATCGTCGACCGATCGTCGGTGCCCGGCAAGTCCTCTAGCCCGACTGCTGCCCTGAGCTTTTTCGAGCACGAGCCAGTCGCATGCGACCAGCCACAGGTGTCAGCCCGAGGGACCGAGCCGCCTCGGCAACGCTGAGCTCGTCGTATGCGACCAGCAGAAAGAGCTCACGCTCAGACGGGGTTAGCTCACTGGCGAGCGCAGCCTCCAGAGCAGGTGCGGCGCGTGCCGCGTCGAGCATCGAATCGACCACGAGTGATCTCCGGCTTACCGTCTCGCTCGGGGCCGGACGCGGCCGGCGTCAGCCGCTGTGACGTACCCATGGCCCCAGAAGAGCAGGACTCATTCCAGCCGGCGGGTCGCGTCCCCCAATTCGTCACTGGCGAGACTTCCGGATCGGGCTACCGCCAGCGTTCTCGTAGCAAGCGCCAGGCTGCTGAATCCACCCGGCGCCGCAGCAGTCGGCGCGAGTCGGAAACGGACCTCGCGCGCGGCGATCTCACCGAAGGACCACGAGACAACCCCGCGTACTCCGAGGGGCATGTTGTCAAGATGTGATGCTGGTCCCGGTCTAGAACGCAACCTCAGCCCCCTGATAGCCCTCGTCACTCTGGCGGAACTACAGACGGAGATCGATGCTCACCCCTCCTACTGCGCTGTGGCAGTCTCCGCATGACCGCATCAAGCTGTTTCTTGACCCTTGCATCGCGGGCTCTTCCATCCCGGCGTTCCGTCGTCGCATTGGTTAGGTTCCCGACCCTATTCCGGCACTCCCCACCTACAGATCACTGTTCGTCGATTCAACCCTGGAATGACTCGGCGTCAAAAACAGATCAAGGTCCGGCTCCGGCAGCCGCGTGAGCGTGCGCTCTAGGCCTCAGCAGCCCGAGTCGGCCCAGCCCGGCGCCCAGCGTGTTGGCACGTTGGTGTCGGTCAACGTCGGCATGCCGAAGAACGTGTCCTGGCAAGGGAAGAGCGTCTATACCGGCGTCTTCAAGGATCCCGTCGGCGGTCACCGCCGAGTCGGCAAGCTCAACATCGAGGGCGACGGTCAAGGCGATCGGGCGGGGCACGGCGGCGAGCAGCGCGCCGTGTTCGTTTACCAGATCGACTCCTATCGGTACTGGCAACACGAGCTCGGACGAAACGACTTCGTCTACGGACAGTTCGGCGAGAACTTCACCGTCGAAGGGCTTGGTGACGACGAGGTCTGCATTGGCGACCGCTACCAGATCGGCACCGCCACGTTCGAGGTAACGCAACCACGGGTCACTTGCTACCGCGTCGGGATCCGCATGAACGACCCGCGCATTCCCGCGCTGCTCGTTTCACACCATCGCCCGGGCTTCTACTTCCGCGTGCTCCAAGAGGGCGAGGTACAAGCGGGAGACGAGATCATCAAGCTTGCTTCCGGCCAGGAACAGATGACGGTCGCTGAGGCGGATGCCCTGCTGTACCTCCCTGGGCACCCGCGCCAGCAACTGCTGCGAGCGCTGCGGATCCCTGCCCTCAGCCCCGGCTGGCAGGCTTCGTTCCAAGCTTTGCTCGAGGAAGAACCCGGTAGCGGCAACGCCGGGCTTGCGGTGACGAGCCCGGCTCCGGCCTGGCCGGGCTTCCGTCAGCTGATTGTCACCGCCATCACCCGCGAGAGCGAATCGGTGATCTCGATACGCCTCGATGACCCACATGGCGCAGCACTACCAGCCGCCCGCCCAGGCCAATACCTCACGCTGCGGGTCAAGCCCGACGAGCAGCAGAGGTCGGTGCTCCGCAACTACTCCCTCTCCGGACTGCCGGAGGCCGGCTACTACCGGATCACCGTCAAGCACGAACCGGACGGCGCCGCCAGCGGCTATCTGCACGCCCGGCTCGCCGTCGGCGATCGACTCGACATCGCAGCGCCGCGTGGCACCTTCATCCTCGACCGCACGCATGCACCCGTGCTGCTGATCAGCGCCGGGATCGGCGCCACCCCAGTTCTAGCGATGCTTCAGGCGCTGGCGGAGGAGCATTCCGATCGCGAGCTCTGGTGGCTGCAGGGCGCACGCAATCGGCGCGAGCACCCGTTCGCCGCCGAGGCCGAGGCCCTCCTCGCTTCGCTCCCGAACGTACGCACCCACGTGTACTACAGCCGTCCCGGTCCGAACGACCTCGAAGGCCGCGACGAGAGCGCGGGCCGTCTCACCGCGTCAGTGCTCGCCGAACTCGAGCCACCTCGCGATGCCGGGGCTTATGTGTGCGGGCCCGCACCTTTCATGGAAGAGATCAGCGCCGGTCTGGCGGCGATCGGGATCGACGCCTCGCGCATCCACACCGAACCGTTCGGACCCGCAGCGGGCCTGACGCCCGGCATCGCGCCAACACCCGCGCGAATGCCCCACCCACCCGCCGGCCAACCCGGAAACGGCCCAACGATCCAGTTCGCCCGCAGCAACCTCGCTATCCCATGGAGCAGCGACTGCAGCAGCCTGCTCGAACTTGCCGAAGCATGCGACGTACCCGTCCGTTGGTCGTGCCGCACCGGCGTCTGCCACACCTGCGAGACGACGCTGATCGCCGGTGAGCTCGACTACAACCCCGATCCCGTAGAGCCGCCCGCTGAGGGGAGCGCGCTCATCTGTTGCTCACAGCCACACGGCGAGATAGCGCTCGATCTGTGAGCGGGCGATGCACCGAGCGCGTCGGTTCCCTGTGCCGAGTGCGGCTTGACTGGCGCACTCGGCGTACAAGCCGGAGGGTTAGCGCGCCACTCGATCAGCAAACCGTCGGATCGGCGACGCGACGCGAAGGCCGTCCCCGGACAGCGCGCCCACACAGGTGGTCAAGACGGTGGACGCCAACCTCTGGGCAGGGTCGTCTGACCCACCTCGATCAGGTAGCCGTCGGGATCCCGGATGTAGCAGCGCATCTCGGTCTCGTGCTGCTTGGGCGCCGTCAGGAATTGGGCGCCTCGCGCGCTCCAGTCGGCGTACACAGCTTGGATGTCCGCAACCCGGATGTTGAGGAAGCTGCTCACCCGATCTGGGTCGGGCGGCGTCTCGAGCGTGATGGTCGGCTTGTCGTCCGTCGGACCTCCTCCGACGTTGATGATGATCCAGCTGTTGGCTAGCGCGACGTACGTCACCTCGTCATTCAGTTCGCCGGAGACGACTGTCTTGCCACCAAGTATTCGGTGTAGAAGCGGCGGGAGCGCTCGACATCATCTGAAACGATGAAATGGGCCAAGACCATCTCCTCGTCGATGGTGCTCATGTTGACCTCGGTTGTTGGCATCGAATCCATAGTCGCGCCTTATACCGCCCATCGCGCCTGTGTCTGCACCTAGTCGAGCGTGACGGCCTTCTGCGGAACGCGCGGAAAGGGTGCATCCCGGTTGGCGATGGCTGTTGCACTTCAGGCGGCCCTCCGAGGGCGAGCGCAATGGCGACAGGGCGGCTGCGGCGGAGTCTGGGCCCGCGGGGCGCGTCTGTGGCCTAGGTGAGCAAGAAGTTCTCGAATGCCGCGACTCCAAACAGCCGCGGATGATCCGGATGACACGAAGGGTCCGTGAGCGCGGCCACTTTCAACGTATGGTCACGTTCGCTTCAGGCGAGACGGTGGGGTTGAAATCGGGCGGAGCACACCGCACGCGGGGATCAACGACCGAAGCCACTAGGAGGACGTGCGATGATCGTCGCTGACGATGGCGCCGCGGATCGTCGTACTCGGTGCAGGTTTCGGAGGGCTTGAGCTTTCGGCGAGGGTCTCGGATGCGTTTGGCGCCGGAGCCGATGTGACGTTGATCGACAAGCGCGATTCATTTGTTTTTGGCTATTCCAAGCTCGATGTCCTGTTCCGGGGCGCGAGCGTCGAGACGGTGAGCCTGCCTTACGCTGCGGTCGCGAAGCCGGGCGTTCGTCTCATGCGGGAGACGGTCACGGCTATCGATCCGGCGTCCCGCCGAGTGACGACCGATGGAGGCGAATACGAGGCCGACTATCTCGTCGTCGCGCTCGGCGCCGATTACGCCTATGAGGCGACGCCAGGGTTGACGGAGGAGGATGCCTTCTACTCGCTCGCGGGCGCTGTGCGGCTCGCTGGGGTGATCGCGTCGTTCGTCAGCGGGCACGCGGTCATCGGCGTTTGCGGGGCGCCGTACAAGTGCACTCCTGCGCCGAGCGAGTGTGCCTTGCTTTTGCACGACGATCTGGTCAAGCGCGGCGTCCGTGACGACTGCACGATCTCCTACGTCGTGCCGCAGCCCAATCCGGTGCCGCCCTCGCCGGACGCAGCCAGCGCGGTGCTCGAGGCGTTCGCTGAGGCCGGTATCAGCTTCGTGCCCGGTCGACGGGTCGCCTCACTGGATCGGGATCGCCGTGTGGCCACGTTGGACGACGGAACGGAGATCTCGTACGACGTCTTCCTCGGGGTGCCCAAGCACCGCGCGCCGCAGGTCGTGCTCGATAGCGGGATGGCGGTCGACGGCTACATCCCGGTGGATAAAGCGACGCTCGCGACGCGGTACCCCGGGGTGTACGCCATTGGCGACTGCGCCTCCGTCGGAGTGCCGAAGGCGGGGGCATTCGCCGAGGGAGCCGCCCGAGCCGTCGCCGCGCGCCTGATCGCCGCCATCCGCAATGACCCGCCACCAGGCCCATATCGTGGGACGGGTAACTGCTACGTCGAGTTCGGCGGCGGTCGCGTCGGCGCGGTGCGGGTCGATGCCGGCGTGACGCCACCTCGCGGGACCTTCGATGGGCCGTCGGAGGAACTCGCGGTCGAGAAGCGAGAATTCGGCGCCAGCCGGCGCGCGCGCTGGTTCGGGTCCTAGCAAGCTCGCGATCGACATGCCATCACTCCCTGTCGCGACTCGCCTCACGCCAGGCTCGTCGGCAAATCACCGTGCGATAGCAAACAAGCACCACCCGGCGCCAAAGCCTGCGACCCATCAGCTGTGCCGAGCTGTCGATCGCTTTCTTTTGATCGCGCGCTGCGAGCCGGCCATCGCAATGGCGATGAGGCGCGTCCGGTACCGCGGCCGGGTCGGGCGCCGTGCGGGAAGTACATCCAAGACGAACAGGTGGTCGCCCCCAGCGACCAGGCTCAGGACGACAACCTCGCACGGAGCCTGTGGGAACAAAGCGCCCAGCTCGTCAGCCTGCCTGCCGACGCGCGCGCCTAACGCCCCGGCGCAGAGACCACTTCTGTCATCTCTCGGGCATCCGGCACCGGCCCTCGCCCTGGGCCGGCTGTGACCCCCCTTCGCTGTCAAGACGGGCATCCCCCGCCCTTCTCATTCCAGCTCAGAGCGAGCGCGCGCCCACGCGGCTAGCTCAGTTACTGGTGTTCGTCCAAAGCGGAACTCCGTAGCGACGTCGCCGACGCGGCGACTCGGGACTCGTTGTCCTTTCCAGGCTGGACATTCGCCGAGCCCCCAGGAGCGTGTGTGCCTCCGCAGACTGCTGATCGCTCAGAGGGTGGCGCCGGGATCGTACGCCTGGCCGGGCACGCCACCGATCGCCAGGAGCCGCACGCCATCGGGCCCCGGCAGAAGCTCGCGCCGCGCGGTCGGCCCGACGCGGATGATGTGGTCGGCGTCCAGTGGAAACCGGTGGCCATCGACCTCTACCTCGGCCGACCCGCGCAGCGCGATGTAGACCTCCTCCTGGCCGAGCTGGTGGCCAGGAGGATTCCCGGGTCCCTCCGAAGAGTGGTCGTGCTCCGGGTAGGCAGTCGTCTCCGGCGGCATGTCGATGATCGACATCCCGAACGGTGTCACGCCCAGCTCAGCTCCGGCGCGGCGGAACGTGAACCCGTCCAAGAAACCCTCGATCGCGTCGAGCTGGTCGATCGTCATGTGAGTTACATCCGCCATGGCAACCTGATCCCATGCTCGCACAGCATCGCCGCGAGACCAATCCGGCTAACACCGAGGGCCCCTTTGACGAGGCCTTCTAGCCTACGACGTAGACCGTGTGCATCGGTTCGGTGGGCTAAACGGACCACAGGGCTTGGGTGGGTGAGAGGCGTGCGGCTCGTAGGGCGGGGATGAGCCCGGCGAGGCCGCCGATGATGACCGAGGCGGCGATGCCGCCGGCCCAGGCTTCGGTGGGGATGATGGTGGCCCAGCGTTTGGTGTGGGCGTAGACGACGGTGGCCGCGGCGCCGAGGGCGACGCCGACGATGCCGCCGAGGAGTCCGAGCAGGACGGCTTCGGATAGGAACTGGGTGCGGATGTGGCCCTTGGTGGCGCCGAGGGCGCGGCGCAGGCCGATCTCGGAGCGGCGTTCGAGGACGGAGATGATCATGATGTTGGCGACCCCGACGGCGCCGACCAGGAGGGCGACAGCGCCGAGGCCGAGGAACAGGCCGTTGAGCGCGCTCTTGGCGTCGGCTTGGGCAACGAGGGCGTCGGATGGCTGGCTGACGTTGACCTCGCTGGGGCTCTCCGAGTTGGCGGTGGCGGCGAGAAGGTTGTCGACCGCGTTGACTCGGTCGGTTTCGGCGCGGAGGTAGATGGTGGAGGGATGCGCATCGAAGCCGAGGTATTTCTCTGCCGCGGGGTAGCCGACGAGGACGGAGGTGTCGATGGCGGAGGCGAGCACGGCGGGTTTGAGGATGCCGGCGACGTAGAACCATTGGCCGCCCACCCAGATGCGTTCGCCGGGGTAGATGCGGTCGATGCCGAGCAGCTGGGCGGTGGCGGCGCCGAGGACGGCGACGGGTTCTTGGGCGGTGGCCGCGTTGAGGTAGTGGCCTTGGGCAACGGTGGTGGCGAGGACCGGGAGGAGGTCGAGCGATGCGCCTTGGACGGTGAGGCCGTTGGTGTCGACCGAGGGCATGTAGGCGGTGCGGAAGGCGTTGGCGCCGCTGACCGTCCCGGTGCTCTGCACCTGCTGGACACCGCTGATACGGCCGACCATGCCCGGCGCCGTGGTCGGCAGCTCGGTGGGGTCGCCGGTGAGGCTCTGGCCGTTGCTGACGGTGAGCAGGTTGGTGCCGAGCTTCCTGATCTCGTTGAGCAGGCCGGCCTGGGAGGAGGCGGACAGGCCGAGCACGGCGACGATGGCCGCCACGCCGATGGCGATACCGAGAGCGGACAGCCCGGCCCGCAGCTTCCGGGTGCGCAGCCCGACGGTGGAGAGCCGCGTGAGGTCGGAGAGCTGTAGCCGTCTCCGGCTCAGGGTGGCGTCGGTCACGATGGCTCCTCGTCGACGGGCGTCCCGAACTCGATCTGGCGTGCGTGGGTGGGCGGCCCCGAGAGAGGGCGCAGGCAGGGGTCGGTGCCCGCGGCGGGCCCGGTGTCGGCAACGATCTGGCCGTCGAGGATCTCCACTTTGCGAGGCATGCGCTCGGCGATGGCATGGTCGTGGGTGATGACCACGATGGTCGAGCCGGCGTGGTGGAGCTGGTCGATCAGCGCCAGGATCGACTGACCGGTGGCCTGGTCGAGGTTCCCGGTGGGCTCGTCAGCGAGCACGATGGCGGGCTGGCCGACCAGGGCACGGGCGATCGCGACGCGTTGGCGCTGCCCACCGGAGAGCTGGGTGGGACGGGCGTGCGGGCGCTGGGCCAGGCCGACCAGGTTCAGGGCGTCGAGCGCGCGCTCGCGACGCTGCATGAGGGGGATGCCGGCGTAGAGGAGCCCGTCGGCGACGTTGTCCAACAGAGTCGAGTGCTCGGCCAGGAAGAACTGCTGGAAGATGAACCCGATCCTGGTGGCCCTCAGGTAGGCCACGTCCTCGTCGGCCATCGCTGCCGCGTCTAGGCCGGCGATCCGCACCCGGCCGCTGGTGGGCCGGTCGAGGGTTCCCATCAGCTGCAACAGGGTGGTCTTGCCCGACCCCGAGGGGCCGACGATCCCGACCAACTCCCCGTGGCCAATGGTGAGCGTCACCTCCCGCAGGGCCTGGACGGGCGGCTCGCCGGGATAGCTCTTGCACACGCCGTCCATGTCGAGCACCGGCACCCCTGCGCCCTCGATGGCGACGTCATTGCCAGCCGTGACCGCGTTGCTGTTTGGCATCGGTGGCGGAGTGGAGGTCATGTCGTCGGGACCACCACCGCTTGGCCGGCGGCCAGCGCCGAGGCGGTGACCTGCACCAGCCCCTCGGCGTCGTCGAACAGTCCGAGCGAGACCGGCACGAGATGGTTGCGCCCGCCTGCACCGACGACCTCCACCGCGTAGCCCCCGCCGGACCGGGCCAGCAGCGCGGTCACCGGTACGACCAGCGCGTCGGGCACGGTGGCGGTGGTGATGCCGACCTGGACGGGGGCCTGATCCCAGCTGCCGGTAGCGGCAGGATCGGACGGGGTCACGCCAACGGTGATGGTCGGCGTGGCGCTCCCCGAACTGCCCGACGAGCAGGTGTCCGTTCCCGGCGCGGCGGAGCTCGATCCCGACCCTCCCGACCCGGAGCTCGACGGGCAGGTGGCGACCGCCCCCACCGAGGAGACGACACCTGGGGTGGTCCGGTTGTTGGGCAGGGTGATGCTCACCTTGTCCCCGACCGCCATCGTGGTCTGCTCCGAGGCGCTCAGCGCCACCTGCACCTGGCGAATGGTCGTGGTGCCCTGCATCACCGTCTCGCCGGCGTGGGTGCTGCCCCCGAGCTGCGCTGACACCCTCGTTACCCGCACCGCGGAGGGTTCGAACAGCACCTGGCCAAGAGTCAGCGCGCCGTTCTGGGTCACCCCCAGGGCGGCCTGGAGCTTCATCACGGCCGTGGTGGTGGCCGGCCCGAAGGAGGCGGACTTTGGGTTGAGCCGAGCTCGGGTGGCATAGCCGAGCGCGACCAGATCCGCGTTGAGCTCGGCCACGTCGGGGCCCCTCGTCCCGGCCGAGAGGGTCCGATAGGCGGGTGTCGAGCCAGCCAGCAACACCACTGGGCGATCGTTCACCCTGTAGAGCACGTGACCCTGAGCGATCACCTGGCCGGCCGCGGGCAACTTGGTGTAGCTCCCGCGGGCCTGGTTGATCACGGAGTACGGCGAGCCGTCCGATCGCGCCCGATAGGTCACGGTCCCCGCCTGGGAGACCATGGCCGAGAGCGTCCTCCTCTCCACCTGCGCGGTGCCCACCGCCGGCAGCTGCCGTGCGGCCGCGGTCGCTTGCTTGGCGCCGGACATCACAGCCACGCCGCCGCTGACGGTCACGACAGCAAGGACGACCACTGCGGCCAGCGCCCACGCCTTCCGCCTCACCGCGTGACCCCCGCTGCGGCTGCTGCATCGCTGCACTTCTGCATCGCGGCATGGAGCGCGCTCATCCCGCCGGGTCTTGCGGATGATGGGATTCGATTCGTGTCGACGAGGGGCCCATTTGGGATGGGGTCCGGGAAGTCGTTCACGCCGTCGGCGCGGATGCACTGGGCGAACTTGAGGGCGGCCTGCTGCTGCTGGGAGCTCCGTTTGCTGCCCGTGAAACCCGCTGGCTCCAGAGCCTTGCATGCGCTGATGGCCTGCGTGAACGCCGGGGTGCTCGTGTCAAGCGACGAGCCGTTCGCAACCGCATCGATGGTGAGCTTGCCCGACGCGCCCGGGTCCGGAAAGTTGCTGACCCCGTGGCTGCGCATGCACTCGGCGAACTTCACTCCCTTCTGAGCGCTGGCGGCGGTGTTGTTGCCGCCGCCGCCGGTCTCGGCAGGCGCGCTCGAACCGCACCCGCTGATCAAGGCGACCATGGCGATCACGGCAAGGGCGGTCAGCGGCCATCGTCTTCTGCTCACGTGTTCTCCTGTGGGTAGTGATTGCGTTTGACGTCACTTCTGCGCCGAGCCGGGATCGGGAGCGGGTAGCAGCGCGTGGCCATGGCTGCCAGCGTCTGCTCCTGGGCCACCGGCCGCGGCCGGCGCAGCGATCGTGCTCACGGGCATCGCCGACGGCGGTCATCACCTTGGCCAGGCGGGCGATCGGGTCCGGCTGCTCGGGCGAACTCGCCGCCGGCCGGCCGGCGGCGAGCACCAACGCCGCCTGCCCGCGCAGCGGCCACCCGACCGACGACAGGTAGGTGCCGCCCTTGTCGTTGAGCAGGTGGCCCGCTGCCGCGAACGCCTCGTCGGCGAGGAATAGGGCGAATGCCGCGCCGAGCAGCACGCGGCGGCGGCCGTACACGGTCGCTCGGGTATGGCGTGCTCCTGTTCGTGCTGGCTGGCTGTACGTCATGCCTGCAGTGAAGGCAGCGTCGTGTTGCCAGCACATATGCGTTTTTCGATACGCCGACGATATGTTCCGGCTGGCAGGATCAAGGGCATGCGTGTGCTGATCGTCGAGGACGAGCCCTATATGGCGGACGCCATCCGCGATGGCCTGCGCCTGGAAGCGATCGCGGCAGACATCGCAGGCGACGGCGACGCCGCTCTGGAGTTGCTGGGCGTCAACGCCTACGACATCGCCGTCCTCGACCGCGACATCCCCAGACCCTCCGGTGACGAGATCGCCAACCGCATCGTCGCCTCTGGCAACGGCATGCCGATCCTCATGCTCACCGCCGCCGACCGGCTCGACGACAAGGCCTCCGGGTTCGAGCTCGGCGCCGACGACTACCTCACCAAGCCGTTCGAGCTCCGAGAGCTCGTGCTCCGTCTCAGAGCACTCGACCGCAGGCGCCCCCACCACAGGCCGCCCGTGCGAGTGATCGCAGGCCTGCGTCTGGATGCGTTCCGCCGCGAGGTCTACCGCGACGGCCGCTACGTCGCGCTCACCCGCAAGCAGTTCGCCGTGCTCGAAGTCCTCATCGCTGCCGAAGGCGGCGTCGTCAGCGCCGAAGAACTACTGAAACGGGCGTGGGATGAGAACGCCGACCCGTTCACCAACGCCGTGCGCATCACCGTCTCCGCACTGCGCAAACGCCTCGGCGAACCCTTGATCATCGCCACCGTGGCCGGCTCCGGGTACCGCATCGACACCGCACCCGGCACCGGGCGCGAGGGAAGAGACCGTGGATAGAGCCCCTGGTCTGAGCGTTCGCCTCAAGCTCACCCTCAGCTACGCCGGCTTCCTCATGGTCGCCGGCGCCTTACTGCTCGCCGCCGTCTGGGCGTTCCTCCTGCGTTACGTCCCCGACCGTGCGCTCATCGTCCCCGGCTCCACCGGCACCCCCCTGCATGGTGTTTTTCCCGTCCGGTCCAGTCTGCTGCACGTTTTCGCTCCGAGGGCAGCCGCCGTGTTGGCGTTCCTGCTGGTGTTCGGTCTCGTGGGAGGGTGGCTCTCGCCGGCCGCATGCTCGCCCCCCTGGCCCGCATCACCGACGCAACACGCACGGCCGCGGCCGGGTCGCTCTCCCACCGAATCCGGCTGCCGGGCCGCAGAGATGAGTTCCGCGAGCTAGCCGACGCCTTCGACAGCATGCTCGCGCGCCTCGAAGCACATATCGCCGAACAGCAGCGATTCGCCGCCAACGCCTCCCACCAGCTGCGCACCCCGCTGGCGATCACCCAGACACTGCTCGACGTGGCCCGCAACGATCAACGCCGCGACAACGACGAACTTGTCGACCGACTCCACTTCGTAGACGCCCGAGCGATCGACCTCACCGAGGCACTGCTGCTGCTCAGCCGCGCCGACCAGCGGTCCTTCGCCCCAGAACACGTCGACCTGTCCCTCACGGCAGAAGAAGCCACTGAAACGCTCCTCCCCCTCGCAGAAGAACGCGGCGTCACCATCGAGACCTCCGGCGAGATGACTCCCACCATCGGCTCACCCGCGCTCCTGCTGCAAATGGCCACCAACCTCGTGCACAACGCGATCGTCCACAACCTGCCTGAACAGGGCGCCGTGTGGGTCACGACCAGCGTTCAACCCAAGAGTGTGGTGCTCGCGGTCGAGAACACCGGCGAGAAGCTCACCCCGCAGTTGGTCTCCACCCTTGCCGAGCCGTTTCAGCGCGGCACCAAACGCATACACACCGACCACGCAGGTGTCGGCCTCGGCCTGGCCATCGTCAACCGCATCACCCAAGCACACGACGGGACCCTCACCCTCACCCCCCGGACTGCTGGGGGGCTCTGCGTCACGGCGCAGCTACCCGCCGCGCCACCGCACACTGACGGGTGACGATCAACGCAATGGCCGCACCGCCCGAGGCGATTAAGCACGGCTGCGTGGATCCGCGGGTCACGTCGGGCGAAGGCCGTCACGATGGTTTCGACGGCGATGCCGCGGAGCCTCGCGGGGCGTGCGGGCGTTTCCCAAATGCGACACCACACGGGGCATCCAAGGTCATGTGGTGACGCCATCCCGCCGCCGTACCGGAGAGGCACGATGACACGAAGCCATCACGGCCGGTCAACGCAGCCAGGTTCGTGTTCCTCGGCCCGCAAGCCGAGACGACTTTCGTCGAGTCGGACCGCGTCGGCACCGAGACCGTCGCGATCCTGCGCTGAGCCGCCGGCCGCGACCCCACAACCGCGAGCTCTCAGACCTCGTCGGCGAACTCACGAGAGCGTTCGGTCCTCACAGTAGAAGTGGTCGTCGCGGATGTGTATGCTGCGCCACGCGACCGGACGGATGCGATCGGAGGGCAAATGGCGTTTACAAGGGGGCTTCGTGCCCGTTCCAGGAACCTGGTGGTGGGCGCGGTGGTGGCGTGCGCGACGGTGTTCGCGATACAGGCACCGGCACAGGCCGCTCACTACTCACTTGGTCTCACGTTCGAATTCCACAACGGGTTTCCGCACACGACCGAAGTCAAGGTTGTTCCAGGAAGAACCGTCTGTGCCACGATCCACCCCTCCGACCCTAAGGAGGTGGGAAACACACCTCGGATAGGTCTCGGCAAAGTCGACATTGACACCGGCGGTGACTGCTTTTGGTCGTTCTCCTTCGCGAGCCTGAAGCTCGAGAATGCGCGCACCGGCTCAGTGCTCGCCGCGCTCGAGGCGTTCCAGACGGGGCCACGCCTGTTCGACGTTGCGTGCAAGCCGAAATCGGATGCAAACCCCAAGGTGAGAAGCTGTACCGGCGGAAACGACCCGGTCGGTCCGCGTTGGTACTGGCGGATCTACCACTAGCCGGGGCGATCGCGCGCGCCGTCTGCCAGGTAGCGATTACGTTGGGGGATCGGAGACCGACGGGGTGAACAGGCTCAGCCTGGTGCGCGCCGTTGTGATGGTCGCACTGCCGGTTGTGGTTGCTGCCCTTGGGCTGCCGAGCGTTGCAGGCGCTGCGCGGCCTGGGCGATCGCTGCTCGTGTCGGCGCATGCGATGTACGGCTCATTCCTGCCGAGCAACGCCGCTGGCACGAAGGACGTGCTCGTCCTGGGGAATATGACCGGGGCGACCTACGAAGCCCGCGGGCACCGGACACGCACCTCCGCTCACGCCGCGACGATCCTCCTGGGCCGCCGGGCTCCGTTTGAGGCAGTAGTGGTCGTTGCCGGCGCGCATCCGCGACGTACGGCGATCACGGTTAGGTCGATTGAGTACCTACCAGGGTTCGGGCTTTCGGCGAAGGTCAAGGTCGAGAAGCGCTCACAGTCGGGGCTGCTGAGGAGGCGTTTCCCGGGTGGATTGTCTCCGCCGCTCTCCAGCTTCGGTCGCGCGACGCTGTTCGCCGCCCCGACTGGGATCAATCTGAACCAATCCGGGTTGCCGACCGACTTCTGTTTGATCTGCGATTACGCCGTGACCCTCGAAATCCACAGCACGCTGCCAACGGGCACCGTCGTGACCTTCGAACCGGAGGGCTCTCACTGTGCGGATGATCTCTATGGTCAAAAGCCCTTCCGCCCTTTCTTCGACGTCACGTCGAACCCGCTCGACGATCATGTGAGTGCATTCACGGCTAAGGCCACAGGGGCGTGCTTCGGCGACTTCTCCTGGGCGAAGTGGCAGCTCCGAGTCACGTATCCCGGCCATGACGCGTTCTATGGCAGTGCGTTTGCGTTGCTCGACATCAGCCAGGTCGGGCCGCAGGTCTACACGACCTCGTGTCGGGCACTCAAGACAGCACAGCCTCTCCGGTGCTCGGGGCGTGCGGTGTCTGGCTTCGAGCACACGTACATCAGCCTTGCTCAATAGCCCCTGAGCCGGGCGCCCCACGAGCAAGGCACGACGTTCCACGTCTGGCTCCGGCGAGAGGTCCTGGCGATCATTCGACGGCTGGGGCAGGATCTATGGCAGCAAAGCCGGCGTCAGCGGGCCGTATTTTCGGTCTAGAGTCTCCTGGCCGACCAGTTGCACGGCCCATCACTCAGCCATCGCCCGCTCCCGCCCGGACGACTGGGAGAGGGGGATCGCGTCGACGAGCGGCTTGCCCACCCTTGAGGGCGTTGTCACGCCACGTGACTCGCCGCAGCGCGGCCGGCGGACTGGTGGACGTTCAGGTCCGCCGGCGGCGGCTGGGCGGTCACTCGTTGAATGTGCGGTAGTCGCCGATTGGTTCGGGCTGGGTGAAGGTGGCCGGCTGTTCGTGCCGATCCTCGGCGCCGGCCACGAACGCTTTGAACGAGTCCAGCCCCTGCACGCCCGATGTGCTGCCCTCATCGGTGTACAGATGAATGAACTGGCGCGAGTCCGGGAGATAGAAGACCGCGTACCGCAATCCGGCCGGTCGTGTCTCTGCGAGCTCCTCGAACACGGCGCGCACAAGCCCGGCGTTCTCCTCTTCACGTCCGGGCTTGACGGTGTAGGTGACAATCGTATGGCGCATTGTTGACTCCTGGTTCGCTGTTGGGGGATGGTTGTTGTGCATCGGTCGGCGTCTCGCGATGGCGATCTCGCTACTAAGGCCGTGGGGCGCGCCGACCACGATCGTGGTCTTGTCTGACAGTTCTGTTGATCGTTGTCTCTCCTGTGCGTTGGTTGGTGCAAGGCGGGTCAGCTCGAGTGGGCGAGCGCAGGCTGCGGCTCGCCGACGATGGTCTTGGTCACCGCGTCGGAGAGCTCGCTGCTACGCACGAGTGCGAAGATCGCCGGGATGGCGAGCAGGCCGATCGCGCCCAGCACCCAGAACGCCTCCTGAAAGCCGCCGGCTAGCGCCGCGGGCATGTTGCTGCCGGCGTGAAGCAGCGCCTTGGTATGACTGGCGGCCACGCTCGAAGCGATCGCGATCCCGATCGCGCCGCCGAGCTGCTGAGAGCTGTTCAGCAACCCCGACGCCAGCCCGGCCCGTTGCTCCTCAACGCCGGCAAATGCGGCGATCGAGATCGGGATGAACGCGAACGCTGTGCCTGCGCCGGCGACCATGAACGGCCCGAGCAGGTTGCCGGCGAAGTGGCCGTGGACCGGCACCTGGGTCGCCCAGAGCGCCCCGGCGCCGATCAGCGTCATCCCGACCGCCATCACGATCTTCGCCCCGCCCCGCGTGACCAGCGACTGCGAGAGCCCGGCCAGCGCGATAGATGTCAGTGACGCCGCCAGCCAGGCGACGCCGGTCTGCAGCGCGCTGTAGTGCAGGACCTGCTGCATGTACAGGCTGCCGACGAAGATGAACGCGTAGAAGCTGCCACCCAACAGCAGCCCGGCGACGTTCGCGCCCGAGAGCGTCCGCAGCCTGAAGATCGACAGCGGCAGGATCGGCGCCTCGGCCCGGCGCTCGACGGCCAAGAACAGGGTCAGGAGCGCGGCTGCCGCAGCGAGGACGCCGATCGTCCGCGAGGCGTCCCAGCCGTACTGCGGTGCCTGGGAGATAGCGTCGACGAGGAGCACCAGCCCGGCGGTGCCGGTGAGTGCGCCGGCAGCGTCGAACTTGCGCCGCACCGTGTCGAGGCGGCTTTCGGGCACGATCCGCGGTGCCAACAGCAGCGCCGCCGCGCCGATCGGGACGTTGAGATAAAAGATGTACTGCCAGCCGGCGTACCGGGTCAAAAGGCCCCCCGCGATCACTCCGACGGTCGCGCCACCGGCGCCGAGTCCGCCCCAGATCCCGAGCGCCTTGTTGCGCTCGGCGCCCTCGGCGAACATGTTCATCACGATCGACAGGGCGGCGGGCAGCATGATCGCTGCTCCGATTCCCTGGACCGCCCGGGCTCCGACCATGAAGCCGGCACCGGTTGCCAGCGCAGCGGCCAGCGACGCGGCGCTGAACAGCCCGAGGCCAAGCATCAGGATGCGGCGACGGCCGATCAGATCGGCGGCCCGGCCGCCGAGGAGCAAGAACCCGCCGAACGTGAGCGCGTAAGCGGTCACGACCCATTGCAGGTTGGTCTGGGAGAAGTGCAGGTCGCGGCCGATCGTCGGCAGCGAGACATTGACGATCGTCAGATCGATGACCGTCATGAAGAACGACACCGCCAGAAGCGCGAACGCGCGCCAGCGATTGATATGGGGTGATTGGGACGTCATCGGACCTCCAGTGGTCGATTTGCCGCCTCCCGAAGGCGGCCTCACTAGTCCGACGCAGCCCGCGCGGCGATTTGGACAGCTCAGAGATCCTGCAGGCGCCGCTCGAGCTCGGCTCGCTCGACGGCATTGGCGCTCAGCTTGATCGCCGTGTGGTAGGCGCGTGCTGCGCCCTCGCGATCACCGGCGCGCTTGAGCAGCTCGGCATGTGCGGCGTGCAGCGGCTGGTAGCGCTCGAGCGCCGGATCGTGCAGCAGAGCCGATAGCAGGTCAAGGCCTGCCTGCGGGCCGTCGGCGAAGCCAACGGCGACGGCACGGTTGAGCTCGACGACCGCGGTTGGCGTGAGCTTCACGAGCGCACCGTAGAGGTCGGCAATCTGCCGCCAGTCGGGCTCCTCATCCATCTGGAGCGCTGTGATCGCCGCCTGCAGCTGGTACTGACCGGGGCGCCGCAGACGCACGGAACGCTCCAACGCCCGAAGGCCCTCCTTTATGCGCGCTTGGTCCCACCGGGACCGGTCCTGCTCGCCGATCGCAAGGTAGTGGCCGTGCTCGTCGACACGCGCGACGCGCCGCGAGTCATGCATGAGCATCAGGGCGAACAGTCCCCACACCTCGGCGTCGTCGGGCATCAGCTCGCGCAGGAGCAGGCCGAGCCGGATCGCCTCGTGGCACAGCTCTTCGCGCACGAGACGGTCGCCCTCGGTGGCGGAGTAACCCTCGTTGAAGATCAGATAGACCACGCGGAGCACCCCGCGCACTCGCTCCGGCAGATCCTCGTCGGCCGGCACCTCATACGGGATCCGGGCGTCAGCGATCTTCCGCTTGGCCCGCACGATTCGCTTACCCATCGTCGGCTCGGCAACGAGGAACGCGCGCGCGATCTCGCCGGTTGTCAGGCCACCGAGCGCGCGCAGCGTGAGCGCCACGCGAGCGGACACATCCAGCGCCGGATGGCAGCAGGTGAAGATCAGCCGCAATCGATCGTCGACGATCGAGCTCTCTTCGATCACGGGCCGGTGCTCCTGCTGGTCGAGGCGTACGAGCTCTGCAAGGCGCTCAGCGCGATCCGCCACCGAGCGGTCGCGGCGCAGACGATCGATCGCTCGCCGCCGCGCCGTGACCGTGAGCCACGCCCCCCGATTCGCCGGAACGCCGTCGCGCGGCCACGTCGTGAGCGCGGCCGCATAGGCGTCCTGCACCGCGTCCTCGGCCAGCTGGAAATCGCCCACATGTCGAATCAGAGTCGCCAGCACGGCCGCCCGCTCGTCGCGAAACGCGCGGGCGACCTCATCCGCCGTCGGATCAATCAACCGACAGGTCCATGACGGGGCGGACCTCGACGCGTCCGTAGCGGATCAGCGGGATCCGTTTGGCCACGCCCAGCGCCTGATCAAGATTCTCCGCCTCGATCAGGTAGTAGCCGACGAGCACCTCCTTTGTGATCGCGAACGGCCCATCCGTGAGCTCCGTCTCGCCGGAGATCGCGGTGACGGTCGCGGCGGTCGTCGTCGGGTGCAGGCGGCCGGTCGCGGTCAACAACCCGGCCTCCTCGAGGCTCCGGTTCAGCTCCAACCACACCGGCATCTCGGCCCCGCGGTCTGCGAGTTCCTCTTCCGCGGTCGCGTACAGCAAGAGCATGTACTGGGACATCATCCCTCCTTGTTGGCTTTGTCAATATGACGGAGCGTGGTCGCGAATTTGGACACCTCGTGAAGCACGAAGGCGAACCCCAGCGCGGGAGCTTCTAGGCACCAGCGCGGCCGACCGCCGCCGCGACGTCCGACGAGGTGGCCGACGTCTCGTTGCCAGCGCGGCGTTGGGCTGCGTAGGCGAACGGATGGTGGTAGACGTCGAGGGCTCGCTCCCCGTCGCGGACCACCACCTCGAACGCGTCACCGGTCTTGGCATCGTCAACTGTGATCGACACGCGGCCGCTGTCGAGGTGCCACAGCAGCCGAACATAGATCCCGTCGCTGATTCTGCTGTCGAGCTCTCGGATCATCGCCCGCTCCCCTCGTTTGAGCGGTCCGGGTGGGCCGGGCCGAGGTACTTGACGTGTGGATAAACCATCTCGCGCTCCTTCGTGCTGCGTGACCTCTTCGTAGAGACGACGCACGGCGAGCTCCGAATTGGACATGCGGGCCAGATTTCACAGCCGGCGTTTCGGCCGGCGAGCGCACGGCGGTCGAAGGCTGCGGGGATCTTCCGCCCTCCACCCGCCGCCACAGGCCATGGGTATCGAGTTCTCCGCCTTCACGGTTGCTGCGAACCTGTCACGGTCGATGGGCCCACCGTCGATTGAGAACGAGCGGCAGGAGACTGGCGTCTGGACGCCCGAAATTCCGCAGGCGGACCCCGTGGTCCTCGATTGCCCGAGCCACGAGCATCCCGGCAGCGACGACCAGCGAGGATCCGCCTAGACAGCGACCCCGACGCGGCACGGGCGGAGGACTTGCGCATCGCCCAGTCGCCGGCCCCGCGGGAGTGGCGCTCGCTCAGCTAGCTCATTGGCAGTTGGACGGGCTCTCGGCGTAGCACCAGCCAGTCGGCGTATCGCGTTCTGGATAGTGATCGAGGCTGCTTGGCTTGAAGTTGCGCTCGAAGAACGTTTCCTTGTCGACACCCAGGCCGGCGGGAGGTGCCTCGAACAGGCGGTTCGTCACCGCGGCTTTGGGATAGTTCATGACCCACGGAGTGGTGATCGTGCCCTCGCCGCTCAGGAAGCCCAGCGCCCAGATCTGCCAGGTGTCGCCCGTGTTCTTGTAGAAGAGATTGTTCATCCGCTCGGTCTTGTGAGCGTAGGTGGGAAGGTTTCGGTAGATCGGTTCGGCCATCTCGGCCGAATCAGGCAGAGCCTTGAACGGGAACCACCGCCGGAATGCGGTCTGCCCATTGAATTCCTCGTTGTCGTTCACCTTCCGCCGCCACCACGGTGGCAGCCGGTAGGCCACGTAGCGTGCGGGTAGCAGTTCGCTGTAGGCCCATATCTGCGTCGAAGACTGCATTGCCTCAGCTGCCAGAGACTGGTCTTCCTGAGTGAATTGCCAATCGGAGTGATCGAAGGGGCATGCGGACCAATCGTGCGGAGTGAAGGAGGCGCAAGATCCCGCGACCTTGAGCTTCAGGTAGTCGCTGGCAATCGTGTTCGGAAGCTGCCGGTCGAGTGTCTCCTGGGCGGCGACAAGTCGTTCGGCGAGTTTCGCCCCGAGATCGTCCGCCTTCGCTTGGAAATCGTTCTCCGCCGGCTCGTTGTTGATCTCGATGATCTTCATGATCGTCTCGTACACCGTGTCGACCGCGTGCGCCGCGTGCCCGATGTGAGCGAACGGGATCGAGGCGAGCGCCGAGCGGAAGGCCTCGAACAACGCCTTGCCCGTCGCATGGATCTTCTCGTCGCCGGAGACTTCCACCTTGTCGCGAATCGAGTTGGCGATCTGCTGCAGGTCGGCCCAGCTCTGCAGCTGGGTCTTGCTGAAGGGGGCCGAGAGCGCGGACACGTAGCGGTGCACTGACTCGAGCCAGGCGATCTCCTGCTGCAGCTCGCCCTGTGCCCACCTCAGGTCGGCCTCCGTGAAAACTACGCCCTGGGGATATGCCAGCTTGCCGACGTCGCCGGCCAGCTGCGTCCAGAACGCGAAGTCGAACTGGTCCTTCACATATGCCTTCGTCCAGTACTGGCCCCGAAAATCGGGGGTTCCGAGGAGCTGTTCACCGATCCAGGCGATCGCCGCTGTGCGGCCAGGATTGCCTTGCTCGGGCCAGGCGCTGGCCGGCTGGAACGCGATCTTGGTGAGATCGCGGGCGCCAACGGCAGGATCGGCTCCCTCCGCTTGACCACCGATTGAAGGTGCGTCCTGGACCTCGAAGCTGTAGCTCTTGCCGCTCTGCGCGAGCATGCCCGACATCGGTCGCGAATTCAGTCGGTGGGCGGTCAACTCGCCGATCGCTTCATCGCCGCGGGCGGCCCCCCGGTCGCCTGACCCGATCAGCGTGTACGACTGGGGGTGAGAAGCCAAGCCAGGATCGAGCGCCTTGTAGGCGGCGTTGCGTGTGCCGCCGAGGCGCTGCAGTTGATCTACGACATGGCTGATCACCTCGTTGAGCTTCTGATTGGGGTCCGCACCGTGGTACCAGTTGACACTCGGATTCCCGAAGCTGGCCACGAACACCAACGACGGCGGGTCCTCGCCGGAATTGGCTGCGGCCAGCGTGCCGTTCATCGCCTCGAGTGCGGCGATGCCGGTATCGCCGGTGGCATGGGTGTCGAAGAAATGTGCCTTTGCCTTCAGCGTCTGCGAATTGACGACCACGACCTGAAAGCCGTGATGGTCCTGCTCCTCCCGGAAGCGCTCGTGGCCGATCTCGATGACGTTCGCGGTTGCCGTCGAACCTGGCGCGGAGGTATCGAACGCGACTCGCGCGGAAGGTGCAAACACGTAGTTGCGGTCTCGCTCGCGGAACAGCCAATCCTGCATCCTCCCCGCGGCAGTCGGGCTGTTGTCGCCGGGAAGTGCCGCATGCCAATGCGCAACGCCGGAGCCCACTACCCCGATCGCTGAGAAGTCCCCCGCTCGGACGTCGTGACTGTTACGGAACGCCCGGTCGTTGCCGACGCCGATCTGCTCGAGCGCGAACTCGAGTGTGTAGGGCGGCGTTCCGCCTGGCTGGTTCGAGACGATCACCAGGTCCTCGTGTGTGAGGCGGTTCAGCTCCTTGTGCAGCTCGGTTACGCAGTTGAGCCGCTTTGCGTCGCCGTACGGGTAGGGGCAGTCAAAGCTCTTGTTGGCTTCGCTCGCCGGCGAAACCGGGGCCAGCGTCTGGCGATTCAGGACGACCACCTGCGCCCAATGCTTACCGGGAGCCTCGGGATAGAAGGAGCTGCCTACCTGGATGCCGTGTTCCTGCCCTCGCTGCGCCATGGTGTCGACGGGTACCGCCGGAATTGGGTCCGTGGTTACCTCCGCGCGCGAGTGCGCCCGCGTGCCGACCGCACCGGCGCCGGCATTCGGCAGGACCGTGGCAAGCAGCGCCGCTACTGACACCGCGGCGACGGCGATCGACGATCGAGGCACACGATCACGCCTACTCCCGGCCATCGCCACCTCCCGGTGATCTCCAAGGTCTGGGTGGGGCGTGCACCACGCAGGTCGTGTTGGCACCCCCTGAGCGCGCCTTCATGATGCGCCAAGTCTGCATTTGCCCCGCGGATTCGTCATCGTCGTGATCACTCGTCTTATGCCTGGGACCGGCGACGTCCCGGCATTGGCGTACCATACCGTGCGCCGATCGGGCGGGAGCGAGGGGGCAGCACACGGCCGAAATGCCAGCCATCTCTGCGGTGCTAAAAGCCTTCGTCCCAAATTCGGAGAACAGCCATGAATGATCTCTCGCGGCGGGAGCTTCTGGCTCTGAGCGCGGCGGCCGCCGGCACGATTGCGCTCCCTGGATTCGACCCGGGTTCAGCCGCCGCGGCGGTGTCACTGACCGGTCGGGTGGTGCGGCCCGGCGATCCAGCCTACGAGTTGGCGCGCACTGACTGGGACATGCTGTTCTCGCATTACCCACTGGCAGTCATCTTCTGCCGAAATGCACGGGACGTGGCGAATGCGATCGCCTGGGCGCGACGGCACGATATCGCCGTGCGGGCGCGGAGCGGGCGCCACAACCTGGAGGGGTGGTCGAACATCGACGGCGGTCTGGTCGTCGACGTGAGCCAGATCAAGGGTGTCGCCATCGACCGCGCGGCTCGCACCGCGACGATTGGCGCGGGGCTGACTCAAGGCGAGGTTGTGGCGGCATTGGGACGAGAGGGCTTTGCCATTCCCACGGGAACGGAGGCCTCGGTCGGCATCGTGGGGGCCACGCTGGGCGGAGGCTTCGGCTTCCTCACCCGGGCGCTGGGCCTGGCCGGCGACAACCTCCTGTCGGCCGGCATGGTCGTCCCGGCTGGCCGGCGCGCGGCCAAGCGGATCGTGGCGGGACCCCACACTCACGCCGATCTTCTGTGGGCATGCCGAGGCGGCGGCGGGGGCAACTTCGGGGTCGTGACCTCGCTCACGTATCGTGTCCACCCCGTAAAGAACGTGGCGTTCGTTCTTGCCAACTGGCCCGATTTCGGCTCGCTTCGGCGTGTGGTCGACGCCTGGCAACGCACCGCCCCACACGCCGATCGCAGGCTCACCAGCGTCCTGGAGGTTGACCCCTCCTCGTTCGTCCTCTACGCGGTGCTGATTGGCGGAACCGAGGCCGAGGCTCGGCGGCACCTCTCCCCTGTGCTGTCGATCGGCAACCCACGCGTAAGCGTGAGCGTGGACAGCTGGGCCAACGTGTTCGCCTCGTTCAACTCCGGCCCCCGCCAGTACGCCAACTGGAAGTTCTATTCGCAGTTCGTCACCCGACCGTTTCCCGCCCGGGCAATCGACATCGTGCGCCAGTTCATGCAGGCCGCGCCTTCGGCTCCGAGCAACTTCTTCTGCTCGAGCTTCGGTGGTGCCGTTGCCCACGAGCCGCCCGGTGGTTCTGCGTTTGCCCACCGGGACGCGCTGTTCTACGCCGAGCCCGGCGCCGGCTGGAACGGATCCCGCCTCAACACCAAGTGCCAGGCATGGGTGGCGGAATTCGGCAACGCGCTGAGTCCCTTTGTTGACGGCGCGTATGTCAACGTCCCCAATGCTGCCATGGCTGACTGGCCGGAGGCGTACTACGGATCGAAGTACTCGCGGCTTCGCCGGATCAAGGCGCACTACGACCCCACCAACTTCTTCCAGTTCGAGCAGAGCATTCAGCCGGGGTGACGCACCGCCGGCAGCCGTACGTCGTGTCGCACCCGAGCGAGCGAATGCCGCCCCTCCGTCGTCTACGATTCTCGTGGTGACGACGCGGAGGACGGGCGTCAATGTCTCCGTACTACTGAGAGGAGCCAGGGGTGTGGCGAGGTGGGGAACGAGTGTGGTGTACAACGCGCGCCGCTGGACTTGCGCCTCGGCGTTCGTTGGCTGCGCTGATCGTCGCGAGTCTCCTAATGGCGGTCGCTGGCAGCGCGGCGCCCTCGAGCCTCGCTAGCGCAAGCGGGCAAGTGACGGCCCTGGTGGTCGCTCAAAGCGGACCTGCGTTGGTGGTGCGCGGAAGCGACCAGCGGCTACACATCGACTATGACCTGTTGATCACAAACGCATTCCCCGAGCCGGTGACGGTCAACTCGATCAAGGTGCTCGGGCCCCGGGGGCGGGTGCTGCTGCATCTGGCGGGCCAGCGGCTCGGCGACGCGACCAAGCCACTGATCGGCGGTACGCGCAGCGCGACGATCCCGGCCTCAGCCGTAGTGGACACAGTGATCGATGTCGTGCTCCCCAAAGCAGGCGCGGTACCCAAGCAGCTCACGCACCGCATCACCTACACGCTTCCCCCTCACCCGATTGGTCCGATCATCCAGAGCAAGCTGATCCGCGGTCCGTGGGTGACGGTCGATCCTCGCGCGGCGGTGGTGATCGCCTCCCCACTGAGCGGGAACGGCTGGTACAACGGCAACGGCTGCTGCCTGCCTGAGAGCGACCACCGGGTGGGGCGCCTGCCGGTGGATGGCTCGGGGCTCAAGCATCAAGAGACGTTCGCGATCGATTGGGTGAGAGAGAAGGACGGACGCTTCTTCACCGGCGACGGCTCCAAACTGAGCGAGCACTTCGCGTTCGGGGCCGTGGTCAGATCAGCCACCGCGGGCGTGGTGACATCGACCCGCGATGGCCGACCCGAGCAGATCCCTTTCAAGGACGCCACCGGGATCACCGAGAACATCGACTTCCCGGGTAACTACGTGACCATGCGCGTGCACCGGGGGCTCTATGCGTTCTACGCTCACTTCCAACCCGGCACGGTGGCCGTCAAGGTCGGACAGCGTGTGAGGGTTGGGCAGCGTCTCGGGCTCCTGGGCAACACCGGCAACTCGGGCGCCCCCCACCTGCACTTCGGGCTCATGGACGGACCCCACTGGGCAACGGCGGACAGCCTGCCGTTTGAGATCGACGCATTCAAGCTGGCCGGCGTGTCTCCCGGCGATCCGGTCGACGGCATCCACCCTCGCGGCCCGTCGGGACCACGACGCGACGCCTACCCGCTGATGGGCGCGGTGACGAGTTTCAAATGAGCTCCGCGAGCGATCCGCGGATGTCCCGACGGACGTTCCTGGGCTCTGCCGCTCTCGGCGTTGTGTCGGCGGCATCACCAGCGGTAGTGAGGGCCGCTCGCCCGCAGCCCTTCTCCGGGCGCGCGGCGGCCCACCTGTTCAGCGAGCTCGACGACAAGGTCCGGGCGGGGATGGCGCGATACGGCGTCCCGGGGGCGGCGGTGGGCGTGATCTATCGAGGACGCGAGCACATCAGGTGCTTCGGGGTGACCAACGTCGACTATCCGGTGGCGGTCGATGCCGACACCGTGTTCCGGATCGCATCGACGACCAAGACGTTCACGGGCACCGCCGCCATGCGCCTCGCAGATCAGGGCAAGCTCGACCTCGACGCCAAGGTGCGCCACTACCTACCGGACTTCCGCACCGATGTCCCCGCCGTCGCCGAGCGCGTCACCGTGCGCGAGCTGCTGAACCACACCGCGGGGTTCCTCGGCGACGACTTCGAGAACACGGGTCAAGGCGACGACGCGCTGGCTCGATACGTGGCCGGGATGGCGAAGCTTCCCCAGCTGACGCCGCCCGGCGCGGTGTTCTCCTACAGCAATTCGGCGCTGTCCCTGGCCGGGCGCGTGATCGAGGCGGTGACGACGACGACGTACGAGCACGCTGTTCGAGAGTTGCTCCTGAACCCGCTCGGCCTCTCACACTCCCGGTTCTTCTCCGACGAGATCATCGGATTCAACATCGCCGCGCCTCACGTGCTGGTCCACGGAAAGCCGGTAGTGCATCCAGCGGCGTGGCCGATCGAACGGGCCGGGAACCCCAACGGTGGATTGATCTCGAGCATCCGGGATCAGCTCGCGTGGGCCCGGTTTCACATCGGCGACGGACGGGCTCGTGACGGCCGGCGATTGATGAGCAGTCGATCGCTGGTGGCGATGCGCTCTCACCCCGGACCCGGTGGGACGCTGATCGTCGAGCTTCAGGGGATGGGTGTGAGCTGGATGCTGCGGCCCAGCGCCCAGGGAGTCCGGATCGTCCAGCACGGAGGCGATGTGCCGGGGGAGCGATCAGGGTTCATGCTGGTCCCCTCGCGCGGGTTTGCGCTCACCGTGTTGACCAACTCCGACGGTGGCGTGCAACTTCTCAGCGAGCTGTTCGCCGATGACTGGGCGTTGCGGCGGTTCGCCGGTCTCAGGAACCTGCCCGCCGTCCCGCGGCGGCTGACGGCTCGGCAGCTGGCCCCGTTCGAGGGGCGATATGTTGCGGGGGAGTTGGATCCCGACGGCAAGCTGACCGAGTCCGCGATCGAGCTTCGCGCACACCAGGGAGAGCTGCTGGTCAAGACTCCGAGCGGAGCGACGCTCAGCCGCCTGCCCTTCTATCGTCCGGACCACGTCCTGAAGCTCGACGCCGACGGACGGCCCAGCGGTTTCCGGGCCGACTTCCTGCGCGACCCTGACAAGCGGGTGAAGTGGCTGCGGCTCGGCGGTCGCCTCTTCCAGCGCCAGTAGCGCTCCGCAGCGACCGGCGATGCTGTGGTGGGCCTCTAGAGCGGCCCGTCGTCGGCGGGCGGCTCTTCCCCGGGCGGACGGTTCGTCGGCTTCAGTGCGAACGGCGCCGGCTTGAGCGTGCGGACGCAAGCCGTGTTCGGAGCGGCGGGATGATCGAGGAAAGAGAGCATCACCTGTTGCGCGCACTTCGAGTCCAAGGCGACGAAGTGCGATACCCCGGGATGTTGATTGCTTTCGCCGGCGTCTCGTCATGTTGCTCGCTCTCCGTGGCAGAGCACGGTGGACGGACCGTCCGGCCTTTCTCGACTGCGTGCTCGCGCCTATGATTTTGGGCGTGACGGACGCGGCCGAAGGGCACGCAGGATCCGACTGGGCGGTCAGCGATCCGCCCGGCCCCTCACCGTCCAAGCACATGTCCTGGGTCCCCGGCGGCGAGTTCCTTATGGGTTCTGAGGACTTCTATCCCGAGGAGCGGCCTGTGCACGCAGTCGAGGTCGACGGGTTCTGGATGGATGAGCACCCGGTCACGGTCGCGGAGTTCCGCCGCTTTGTGAAGGCCACTGGGCACGTCACCTGGGCTGAGCGCTCCCCTGATCCTGCCGATTACCCGGACGCGGAGCCAGAGCTGCTCGTCCCGGGGTCGCTCGTGTTCGACAGAACAGAAGGGCCTGTCGATCTGGCCGACTTTCGCAACTGGTGGTCATGGGTTCCCGGCGCGCAGTGGCGCCATCCCGAAGGGCCCGGCAGCACGCTGCACGGTCGCGAGCTGCATCCCGTCACGCACGTCGCGCACGAGGACGCCGTGGCCTACGCGGCCTGGGCGGGCAAGCACCTGCCGACCGAGGCGCAGTGGGAGCGCGCCGCGCGGGGAGGGCTGGTAGGGAAGGTCTTCTGCTGGGGCGACGAGTTCGCCCCTCGCGGCAAGATGATGGCCAACACCTGGCAGGGGGAGTTCCCGTGGGAGAACCTGATGGTCGACCGCTACGAGCGCACCTCGCCGGTCGAGCGCTTTCCGGCCAACGGGTACGGCCTGTTTGACATGGCGGGGAACGTCTGGGAGTGGACCGCGGACTTCTTCACCCCCAGCCACCCGGGCGAGCCGGATCACCCGTGCTGCGCGCCACGAAACCCGCGCGTGAGCTCACCCGACCACAGCTACGAGCTCGGCGCCCCCGGCGCACACATCGCGCGTCGCGTGACCAAGGGCGGCTCGCACCTGTGCGCCCCCAACTACTGCCTGCGCTACCGCCCCGCCGCACGCCAGGGCGAGGCGGTTGACACCACGACCAGCCACATCGGCTTTCGCTGCATCATTCCCGGTTAAATCGATCGCTCCCAGTTCGGCCTTGCGGTCGGCTTGGCCGGCCGTCCATCTACCTTCCAGCCATGGCCAACAGTGTTGAGATCCGCGGCTACGGCAGGATGTTCAACGCGATTGCCGGCGAGTATGACCGCCACCGCCCGGGTTACCCGGATGCACTGATCGACCGCGCATGCGAGGTGGCGGGCCTCGCTTCCGGAGCCAGGGTGCTGGAGATCGGCTGCGGCACGGGCCAATTGACCCGCAGCTTGCTCACGCGGGGCTTGCGGGTGATGGCGGTCGAACCCGGCGAACAGCTGATCACACGGGCGCGGGATCAGCTCGCAGGCGCCGGTGAAATGCGGTTCGTCAACGCGCGCTTTGAGGACGCGTCGGTCCCGCACGCGCACTATCGAGCGGTGTTTTCGGCGTCGGCGATCCACTGGGTCGATCCGGAGGTAAGCTGGCGCAAGATCGCCGGCGCGCTCGTCGATGGCGGGACCGTCGCACTCGTCTCGTACTTCGGGTTGCAGGACCCGCGCACTGCTGACGATCAGCAGGCTCTCCGTGCCGCGCTGGGGCGGATCGCACCCGAGCTCGCCGCGGAGTGGCCGAGCTACCGTGATCTCGATCGCACGCTCGCGGGCGCCACGCAGCGGCAGGACAACGTGTCGGAGGCGTGGGCATGGCTCGGGAGCTACGAGGTGGCGCGCGGGTATGTCTCCGACCTGTTCGAGGACGCTCAGCTTGCCGCGATGCCGATCCTCGTTGAGCACACCGCAGACGCGCTCAATGCCCTGCTGGGCACGATGTCCTTCTGGGCGCGCCTCTCGCCCGGACAGCGCGACGCTCTCGTCGCCGAGAACCACGCCCTCCACGAGCGGCTCGGCCGGCCGATCCGCTCGAGCACGGTCGCCTGCTTGGTAACGGCGCGGCGGGCGCAGCGCACCTGACGGCGCGCGGAGGTCCGGATCAGTAGCTCGTCGTGGGCGTATTGAATGCCCCGGAGGTGAGGATCACGGTCCACACGATCGACGCGATGATGCTCAGCCCGATGATCCCGATCCCGTGCTTTGAGTACTGCCTCCCGAACCTGAGGCTCAGCGCGACGCCCAGAATGAGTCCGAGCGGCGGGATCGAGATCGCCAGGATGTAGGCCAGGGCCACCAGTCGGCGGACGCTGGCACTCCGGTCGTTGGTCGACGCGCCATTTGTCAAGTCGCCGCGCACAGTAGTACGACCAGTGACGGCAGGCGCCGGAGTCCGGGGCGTGGCCGGCTCAGCCGCGGGCGTTGTTGAGCGCCGCTTTGACTTTCGCGGGTGTGAGCGCGCCGTGCGAGGCCGGCAGGCACGCCTGCACGACCCTCAGAACTGCCGGTGAGTGCACATCGATGCCCTGGGCCTGGACCATCTCGATCGACAGATCGCCCTGCGCGGTCGGATCGGGGAAGCTGGTCACGCCCCGGCTGCGCATGCACCACGCGAACGACAGCGCGTCCAGGAGCCGGGTGCGCTTCTGCTGGGCCGTTTCCTGCGGTCCGTTGCCGCTCGGCCCAGGCAGGATTCCTTGGCATGCCTTTGCGGCGGCCTCGAACTGCGGAGAGCTTTTCGGTCCCACGGCCTGGATGCGGATGCCCTGCTCCCCGTTGTGGTTGACCGCCTGCGGGTCGGGAAAGTTCGTGACGCCGTGGTTGCGCATGCACGCCGAGTACTTGAACGCGGCCTGCACCGGGTTCTGCGACTGGGTGGAACCGCTCGTCGGCGACTTGCCAGAGCCGCCGCAGCCGGCTGCCAGCGGCGCGAGGCTCGCGATTGCGATCGCCTGGAGAGCTATTGATTTGCTGCTCTGCATCGCGACAACCTCTTCGTGGTCGGATCACGATCTCGCCGAGTTATACGACGCCGCTGGTTACAGCACGGTCACAGCGGCCGTCTGGATGAGCCAGCCCACCTAGGCTTGTGGCATACCGGCACCGACTCCTTTGAGGAAGGGGACGCGCATGAAGGTGATGACATGTCAACAACTGGGTGGACCGTGTGAATTCGAACTCCGAGGGGCGACGGCGGATCAGGTGATCAAGGCGCAAGATCGGCATCTGAAGGAGATGGTCGCCGGGGGTGATGCCACCCATGAGAGTGCGTTGAGGGAAATGAAAGGTCGGTGGAAGAGACCGATCTCGGGCATGGGGTGGTACCGGCAAGTCAAGCGTGACTTTGCCGCGCTTCCGGAAGCCTGACCGAGAACGCGGCGCACCGTGATCACGTCGACGGGCGCGCTCGACCCGAGCGCCGCCGCGACATTGCTTCGCCGATTTGCGCATCAGGACCGCCAATGCCGTTACTTCAGCTTGCGCGGAGCGCTTCGGATGGGCTGAGGCGGGCAGCCTTTGCGGCAGGGAATATGCCGGCGAGTATGCCGACGAGAAGACCGGCCGCGGGTGCGGCGATGAGCGCGTACAGCGGGACGACGAATGGTTCGTTCCTGGCCCGCGCGTAGATGCCCGTGGCGCCGGCGCCAAGCAGCAGCCCGGCGATCCCGCCGAGCGCCGCCAGTACCGCAGATTCAGCCAGGAACTGGGAGCTGATGTGGCGGCGAGTGGCGCCGAGTGCACGACGCAGGCCGATCTCGCCTCGGCGTTCGAGGACCGAGATGACCATGATGTTTGCGATGCCGATAGCTCCCACCAGCAGTGCTACCGCGCCGAGCCCGAGGAGGAGGGTGGTGAACTGTCCCTTGGCCGCCGCGCGCGCCTCGAGTGCGTCCGACGGCCTCGAGACCTGGACGCCGCTGGCGTTCTGGGGGTCGGCGGTGGGGGCGAGCAGGTTCGCGACTTGAGCGACGTCGTCGACGTTGGCGCGCAGGTAGATGTCGGTCGGGTTGGGCTGCACCCGGAACAGCCGCTCGGCCACGGCCAGCGAGATGAACACGTTTGAGTCGAGCGTGGGGTCGAGCAGGACGGGCTCGAGGACACCGGTGACGGTGAACCATGTGCCGCTGAGGTCCACGAGCACGTGACCGCTGACATGAGTGATCTGAAGCACTTGCGCCGCTTGGGCGCCGAGTACGACCTCGGGGTAACGGCCGCTGATCGCAGTCAGGAAACGGCCGGACGCCAGCGATGTTCCAAGTACGTGCGGGAGCTTGTCGCCGGCAGCGTCAACGCCTAGGCCGCCGGTCTGCGCGACCGGGACGAGCGGCGATCGGTACACACTTGCGCCCGAGACCTGGTACACGGCGGCGTCGCTCTCGACATGATCCATGTGAGCGATCATCGCCACCGCGGTACCGGGCAGCACCTCGTTGTTGCCGACGAATGTCTGCCCGGGTGAGACGGTGAGCAGGTTCGTCCCGAGGGCGTCGATCTCGCTCAGCAGACTGGCCTGAGACGAGGCCGAGACGCCGACGACAGCGACCATCGCGCCGATCCCGATCGCGATCCCGAGTGCGGAGAGCACGGCACGCAACCGGCGCGCAGCCAGCCCGGTGAGCGCGGTGCCAAATAGCTCCCGCAACGAAACACGCGCCATGTCGAGCCGCGGCCGCCGTGTGCCCTGCGTTGCCGCGGCGCTCACGTACGCACGTCTCCGACGATCTCGCCATCCCGCATCTGAAGGCGGCGGGGAAAGCTCGAGGCGATTCCCTCGTCGTGGGTGATAAGTCCCAAAGTGGCGCCCTCGGCGGCCAGGCGATGGAGCAGGTCGAGCACCTCGCCGCCCGAGTTCGAATCGAGGTTGCCGGTGGGCTCGTCGGCCAGGATGATCAGGGGTCGCTTGGCGATCGCGCGTGCGATGGCGACCCGCTGGCGCTCACCCCCGGAAAGCTGTTTGGGCGTGAACTCGAGACGCTGGCCGAGTCCGACCCGCGCGAGCGCCACCCTCGACGCCGACCGGCGCAGGCGCAGTGACTCGCCCGTGTAAAGCATGCCGAGCGCGACGTTGTCGACCGCCGTCATCGCGTCGTGGAGGTGAAAGGCCTGGAACACGAACCCGATCTCGTGGGCCCGCAGCCGCGCCAGCTCGGCGTCCGAGACCTTTGCGAGGTCTCGCCCGTGGACCTGTACCTGGCCTGAGCTCGGGCGTTCGAGGGTGCCCATGATCGTGAGCATCGTCGTCTTGCCGGAGCCGGACGGCCCGACGACCGCCACTTGCTCCCCGGATCCAATCTCGATGCTGACCTCCCGCAGCGCCGTCACGCCGCCTGGGTACTCCTTGACCACCCTGCGGAGCGCGAGGGCAGGCGCGGCCGAGATCATCCCTGGGAGTCCGTGACCTGAAGGCCCGGATGGATACCGGGCCCGGAGATCTCCACGTAGCCTGCGGCGAACAGACCAGTTCTAACGGGAATCAGGTGGTGTGGGGCTCTCGCCGCCTGTACCGCGTACGTGCCCCCCTGGGTTGCCAGCAACGACGTCACGGGAACCGAGAGGACGCGGTTCGCCCTCGCCCGCGCGAAGGTGACACTGACCGACGCCTGATCCAGTCCACCACCGCTCGGGCGGCCGCCGAGGACGATCGTCACGGGGATGGTCGATGAGACGTTCCCGGAGCCACCGCTGGCGCCGTCCCCGCCTCCGCCGTTACCTGAGGTTCCATTGCCGGTCGAGCTCTGAGCGACGGAGCTGATCGCTGAAATCCGGCCGCCGACCGTTTTCCCCGACGGCATCTCGACTGTCACTCGCTCCCCCACTTCCGCTTCGCTCTGCCTGCTCGGGTCGAGCTGCACCGTCACGACGAGCTTTGTTGAGCTGGTTTGGAGAACGGCGGTCGCGGGGGCGTCGCCTGATCCAGTCCCTCCGGTGTTGCCCTTGTTCGACGAGGCCGGGCTGCCGCCGCTCGGCGAGCCGCCGCCGGGGCGCGGGTTCGGGTTCTTGGCCTGCTCAGCGCGCAGCTGCGCTGCCTCAGCCTTGAGCTGGGCCGCCTGGGCCTTCAGGAGCGCGATCAGCGCTGCCTCGTATTTCGGATTCCTCGGCCGGCGCCTGCGCGACCGGGTGGTGCCCACCGGGGGCGTTGGCGTGACGGTCGTCGTCGTCAGGCTCACGAGCTCCGGCCGTGGGTCGGGCGACCTCAGGGCAGCCTGTGATCCGAGCTGGGCGCTGACCGCCGAGACGACCTGCGCTCCGGGCAGGAAAACGATCTGGCCCAAGGTGAGCTTGCCGGTCTCCGCTTCGCCGAGCGAGGCTCGGAACACGTCGACCCCGGCGGTCGTCGCGGCCTGCCACTTGTCGTCGACGACGATGCCCTCCGGGTTGAACCCCAGCGCGATGAGGTTCCGGTTGAGCTCGAGGATGTCCAGGCCCGCGCTGTCGGACGGGCCGAGGTCGCGGCAGGCGGGGGTCCTTCCGATCAGCAAGGTGACCGCCTGACTCCCGACGCGGAACAGCGCCTGACCGGGCTTGATCACCGCGCCGACGGACGGCAGCCAGGTAATCGTCCCGCCCAGCCGGTTGTAGACGGTCTGTGGGCTCGCGTAGCTGAGGTTGCCGGACTGGGTGTCGGTCTCGACGAGGTCCCGTCGCTGCACGCTCGCCGTTCCGGCCGAGGACCCGGTCGTGCTCGTGCTGCTCCTCGGGAATGGGGAGTCGTCGCCCAGCACGAGCACGACCAACACGCCCGCCACTACGAGCAGCGCGAGCGCGGCCAGAGCGCGCCGCGGACCACCGCCACTCGTGTCTGGTCTCCACCTCTTCATGGCGAGTCAGAACCGTTGTTGGGGCCGGTCAGTGGGAACCGTTCACGGCCTGCGCCAGCTGGGCCATCGTGATTGCGCCGTGGGTGACGCCGAGACACGCTCTGCCAGCGGTGAGAATGCCCGGAGCGTGCAGGTCGACCCCGGCGGTGCGAATCATCTCCAGGGTAAGCTGGCCCTGGGCGTTGGGATCGGGGAATCCGTTCACTCCATGAGCACGCAGACAGCGAGCGAACGCGAGCAGGGTCTGCTTTTTGGGCCCGCCGTGATCAACCTGCCGGCCGTTCTGCGGACCCGGCAGGATGCCGCGGCAAGCCTTCTGTGAGGTCTGGAAGGCGGGCGAGCTGACGGCGCTTTGCGGCGCAACCTGACGAATCGAGACAGATCCTGCCGTCGCCGTAACCTGCGGGTCGGGGAAATCGGCGACGCCGTGCTGCCGCATGCAACGGGCGTAGGCGAATGCCGCCGCTCCAGGCCCCCGGGACGCTGAGCCGGCCGGCACCTTCGAAGGCGAAGATCCGCATCCCGCGGACAGAGCCGCCACCGTTGTCATCATCACCAATGTGGGCTTCCGTAGCTGTGTCATGAGCGGCAGTTGTATTGACCTTCCGGTCACATCTCCGTGACCGGCGTTGTGACGTGGCTGTGACCTCGGTGAGCGATGCTTTGGGGTGGATATGAGGGTGCTGGTCGTGGAAGATCAAGAGCGGTTGGCCAGAGCGCTGGCCGATGGACTGCGACGGGAAGGCATGGCTGTCGACGTCTCGCTCGATGGCATCGATGCACTCGCCCACGTGGCGGTGAACGCGTACGACGTCGTCGTGCTGGACCGCGACCTGCCCGGAGTTCACGGAGACCAGGTGTGCCGGCGGCTCGTCGAAGCGCACGCGGACGCGCGGGTGCTGATGCTGACCGCCGCAAGCACGATCAGCGATCGCGTGGAAGGCCTCGAGCTGGGCGCCGACGACTACCTGCCAAAGCCGTTCGAGTTTGCTGAGCTGGTGGCTCGAATCAGGGCGCTCGGTCGTCGGGCTTTTCGGGCGATCCCGCCGAAGCTCGCACACGGAGATGTCACGCTCGACTCGTCACGGCGGGTCGTATTCCGCGGTGACCGGCGCCTGACGCTGAGCCCGAAGGAGTTCGCCCTTCTCGAGTATCTGCTCGCCGCCGACGGACGCGTCGTCTCGGCCGAAGAACTGCTGGCTCGGGTATGGGACGAGGCGGCCGACCCGTTCACCAGTACCGTCAAGACCACAATCGGACGCCTGCGATCAAAGCTCGGCGAACCACCCGTTATCGAGACCGTGCGCGAGGCTGGGTACCGGATCTGATGGCCACAACGGCAAACGTCCTGGTGCCCCGACGCTGGCTGCGGCTACCGGGCAGAAGCGCCCGTCTGCGACTGACCCTCCTCTACTCGGGGATGTTCTTGGCGCTGGGAACCGCGGTAGTGGTCGTCATCTTCCTGGTTGCTTCAGGCAGTTCCGCACTCGTCAGCAAGGCGGCCCCCAGCCCTGGCTTTATCGCCCCGGCCCTACATGACGCGGTCTCTCAACAGCACAACGCCGACGTCGACCGGGTGCTCGCTGGAGCCTGGGTGACGCTGCTGGTGACGGCCGCGGTGTCGGCGGTGCTCGGCTGGTTCGTCGCGGGAAGGGTGCTGCGCCCGCTGCGCCAGATGGCGGACGCCGCACGGGCGATCTCAGCCGGCAACCTCCACCACCGGATCGCCCTGTCAGGCCCTGACGACGAGTTCAAACAGCTCGGCGACACGATCGACGACCTGCTCGCTCGGCTCGAGGCGTCCTTTGCCGCCCAGCGCCGGTTCGTGGCCAACGCCGCGCACGAGCTGCGCACGCCGCTGACGGTCGAGCGGACGGTGCTCCAGGTCGCACTGGCGGACCCGAATGCGAGCACGGTGAGCCTGCGGGCGGCGTGCGAGGAGCTGCTGGCGGCCGGGCGGGGCCAAGAGCAGCTCCTCGACTCGCTGTTGACCCTGGCCACAAGCGAGCGGGGGCTTGACCGACGCGACCCGCTCGATCTCGCGGTGCTCGCGCAGCAGGCACTCGGCGGGACCCGGGCCGAGATCGAACAGCGCGAGCTCGTGCTCAGAGCCGACCTCGTCGCCGCGACCGTCGAAGGTGACCCGTATTTGGTGATGCGCCTGATCGCCAACCTGGTCGACAACGCCGTGCGCTACAACCGGCCGGGCGGTTGGATCGACGTCGAGACCAGGATCGAGTCCGACCTGGTCGTACTGTCGGTGGCCAACTCGGGACAGCCCGTGTCGCGCGCCCAGGTCGAGCGGCTGTTCGAGCCATTCCAGCGACTAGGCCGGGACCGTGTCGGGTCCAGTGATCATCGTGGGCTCGGCCTCTCGATCGTCAGCGCGATCGCAACGGCCCACGACGCGATGGTGTCCGCCGAGCCTGGTCGCGAAGGCGGTTTGGAGGTGTCGGTCGTCTTTCCCGCCGCGTCCGATGCCCCGCCCACTGGAGCGCCGCGGAGTCGACCTCGTAGCCACTGACGGTGACCGCGTAGCGAGGTCAGGCCAGACGGCGCGCCGCTGGGTCTCCGGCGAGGCGCTGGAGTACCGCGGCGAGTTCACCGCGGCTGCTGTCTCGCTTGTCGAGGATCGCCGCCGCAGACTCCAGGCGGTCGCGGGCTCGCTTCGCAGCTCCTCGAGTACGGCGAAGCCATCCAGGCCGGGCATCCTCAAATCGAGCACGATCGTCTCGTGCACGAACGGGGGTCGGCCGTCCAGGACGTCGTCGAGATTGGCGATACCCGGTCCGCGGTTCCTCCCTACGACACCCCCGCGGGCTTCGAGACATTGCTCCCGTCTGGCGCATAGCTAGGGCGCAAGGTCGAATACCTGGCACCGATCTCGTAGGAGGTAGACACGGCCAGCGAGACTTCCATCCCAGCCTAAGTCGGACCGAACGACCAGCGCCTTTAGCCACCAGGTGATCAGACATCGGACCAACGACCACCCGCAGCCGGCCCCTCTCTTGCCGAGCGCGCTAGCGGGACGAGGACTCGTTCAGGCTGACGGCAGCTCGAATGAGGGTCGCGAAGGCCTGCTCATCGATTTCATCGCCCTCGTGCAGGTCGATTGCGCGCCGGGTGTTGCCCTCGAGGCTCGAGTTGAAAAGGCCCGAAGGGTCCTTCAGCGAGGCCCCCTTGAAGAACGTGAGTTTGACGACGCTCTTGTACGTCTCGCCGGTGCAGATCGGACCTTGGTGATACCACACCGGAACCCCTGGGTTAGACGCCTTTCTCCACTTCCACTCCTCCACGACCTCAGGGTCGGCCTGTTTGATCAGCGCGCGGATCCTGGACAGCGTCTTGCCCCGCCAGTCGCCCAGTTCCTCGATTCTTGCATCTATCAGCTGAGATGGAGACTCGACCCTCTGTTCCGCGCTCTTCGCCATGTCATACAAGTTATCGCTCCGCGCTGGCCGCCTCGTCCCGACCCTCACATCCGCACCCGCCTCCCATACAACTCCTCGTAGACCGGGCGGCACGCCTCGGCGACGGCCGCATGATGCTCGGAAAGGCTGGTCTCCCGCGGGCGCCAGGGCGCGAAGCCGGTCGAGGACCAAACGGCCGCGTACCAGTGCGGCGCCCAGACACCGTCGGAGGCGCGCGGGCCCGGCGGCCAGGAGAGCATCCGCTCGGTGAACGGGATGCCCAGCCAGTCGCAGAGCCAGCGCAGATACGCCTCGGGCGCGCGGAGGAAGTCGCCCGCGTCAAGGATCGGCACCTCGAGGTCGCGCCCGTCCCAGAGCTCGAGCAGCCACCTCTGCTGGGGCAGCCCGATGTCGTCCGGCTCGCACGTCTCACGGGTGCGCACGTATGAGGCGACGACCTCGATAGGGTCGCGGATGAGTAGCACGTTGCGGAAGCGCAGCGTCCAATCCAGGTCCATGTCTCGGAATACATGGTGTGCCATGTGCTTGGCGTAATGGACGGTCAGGCCGGCCGGCAGCGGCGCCAGCAGAGCCTTGACCGCGGTCGCCATGTCGGTCGTCTGCGCCGCGAGGACCGCATCGCGCCCCGGGTGGTCGATGCCGGTCCGGGCGAGATAGGCCGCGTACAGCGGCTCATCGACGACAAGCGTGTCGGGGCGGTTCTCGAAGGCGCGCATCATCGCGGTGGAGATGTTCCGCGGGCCGGACCAGATCGCCGCGCGGACGACCTCGGTCATGGCACGACGCGCGCGGCGACGTCGCGGTCGACAAGCTCGCGGTACAGCCACTGGAGCCTCTCGACCACCGGTCCGCGACGGCCATCGCCAATCGTCCGACCATCGACCGAACGGACCGGCACGACGCCGGCGAAGGTGCCGGTCACGAACGCCTCACGCGCCGAATAGACGTCGGTGAGGCTGAACGTCGTCTCGCGTGCCGGGATGGCGTTGGCGCGGCAGATCTCGAGCACGTTTGTGCGCGTGATCCCGGCGAGGCAGTAGCGGCCGTCCGAGGTCAGCACCTCGGGCGCGTCGTCGGACCCCGCGACGATGAAGAAGTGCGTCGAGTTGCAGGTCGCGACGAACCCCTGCGGGTCGAGCATCAGCGCCTCGTCCGCTCCGGCCGTGTAGGCCTGGATGCAGGCGGTGATGTCATTCAGCTTGGAGTGAGAGTTGAGCTTGGGGTCGAGCGTGTCCGGGGCGGCCCGGCGCACGTGCGTCGTGAACACGGAGATGCCGTCGGTCACCGTCGCGGGCAGCGGCTCCTTGTGTTCGGCGATGATCACCACGGTCGGCGACCCGAGCGTCACGCGCGGATCCTGATAGGGCGTGCGCTTCACGCCACGCGTGACCATCAGCCGCACGTGCACGCCGTCGGTCATGCCGTTGGCCCGAAGCGTCGAGTAGATCGCCTCGGTCAGCTCATCCCGGCTGAGGCCGACCTCGAGCATGATCGCCTTCGCGCCCTCGAACAGGCGATCGAGATGGCGCTCGACGAACGCCACGTGGCCCGAGCGCACTCGCAGCCCCTCCCACACGCCGTCGCCGAGCACGAAGCCCGAGTCGAAGACCGATACGACCGCCCGCTCGCGCGGCACGAGCTCGCCGTTGACCCAGACCAGGATTCGCTCGTTGCGCTCGTCGTCCTCGAAGTCGTGCGTGCCGTGGGCCACGGCCTGGAAGCCTAGGGGCGTGAGCTAGAACAGCAACCGCGAGACGGCGCTGACCGCGACCGCCACCAGAAATACGATCAGCAGGCCCTGTCGCAGCCGAAGCGCGACGGCCGCCGCGGCAACGCCGGCGAGCGCGTGCCAATCGAGTCTGTAGCGCCCGCTGGAGCCGAACACATCCACGACGATCAGGGCCGAGAGCATCGCCAGCGGGAGAAGCCCGGCCATGCGCTGGACGCGAGGGCGGCGAAGCGCCGACTCGGGCAGGCACACGCCCGCCACCTTCAGCCCGTAGCAGCCGACGGACGCGAGCACGATGGCGATCAGGCGCGCGGTCATCAGGACTCCAAGTCCAGCTCGGTCCGATCGGCGTCCGCCCCTTGCCCGCTGGGAAGGAGGCCTCCGGCGATCGCGATCCCGGCCGCGGCGATCACCGGGACGCCGGGACTGACGATCGGGATCAGCACGAGCGCCACGAGTCCGCCGGCGACCGCGACCCCCACCGCCCCCGATCGCTTCACCTGAGGCACGAGCAGAGCGAGGAAGATCGCCGGCGCGGCCGCGTCGAGCCCGAACGCGGACGGATCCATCCCCTTCCCGATCAGCGCACCGGCGAGCGTGCCCGAGACCCAGCACGCGAACAGGACCCCGCCGGTGACCCAGAATGCGTAACGCCGCGCGGCCGGGGTCGGTTGAGCGACGGCCATCGCGGTGCTCTCGTCGATCACGAAGTGCGCGGTCCACATGCGCCTCAGCCCTCGCGGCCGCACGATGCGTGTGACCGGCGCTCCGTAGAACGCATTGCGCAGGCCCAGCAGAAGCGTGGCCGGGATCGCGGCGAAGGCCGATCCACCTGCCGCCACCGTCCCGACGAGCGCGAACTGCGAGGCGCCCGTGAACATCACGGTGCTCAGCAGCATCGTCTCGGCCAGACCAAGTCCGGCGCTCACCGAGATCGCACCGAAGGTGACGCCGAACGCGCCGGCGTAGACGCCGATCCCGATCGCCTCGCGGGTCAGGTTGCGGCGCTCTCGGAGGATCTCAGGCGACTCGCGACGGTGCGTGGCCATGGCCCGTCGCACGATACATAAGGCAGTGAGCGATGCGATGCCAAATTCACTGCTTGCTGGCATGAATATGCGCAATACTTTGCGCCGTGGACGCCGTTGATCGCAAGATCATTGCGGAGCTAGAGCGAAATGGGCGGCTCTCGAACGTCGAACTCGCCGACCGCATCGGTCTGACGCCCGCCCCCTGCCTGCGCCGCGTGAAGCGACTCGAGGACCAGGGGGTGCTCGTCGGGTATACGGCTCGAGTCGATCCGACGGCGATCGGTCGCGGCTTCGAGGTGCTGGTCAACGTCGACCTGACCCGCAAGGACCGACGGACCTTCGAGGCGTTCGAGGCGGCCGTTGCGGCGTTCGATGAGGTCATCGAGCTCCGTCGCATGTTCGGTCTGCCCGACTACTTCCTCCGCGTGGCGACCGCGGACATCGAGCGGTATGAGTCGTTCATCTCGACCAAGCTCGGCGACGTGCCGGGCATCGCCCGTCTCGACTCCCACATCACGATGAAGACGATCAAGTCGCCCGACGGTGAGCTCGCGTCAGGCGGTCCCACGCGAGCACGCCGATGACGTTCTGGAGGCACCGCTCGTCTCGATGCCGCGCGCCTATCGCTCGGCCGGGGCCTCGACGGTCCCGGCGACTTTCTGCTCAGCGCTCTCCCGGCCGTATTCGCCGACGGCACGGTCGACGTAGCGCATCAGCTCGGGCGGCATGCGGTACAGCTTCTTGCGGTCGTACCAGGTGGTGATCCCGAACCCGAGCGCGACCCAGAACACGAGTCCGATCCCGGTTGCCACCCAGGCGCGGGTCAGGCCGGCGACGCCCTGAGCGCCGAAGTAGAGGATTGCCCGGGTCCCGTCGAGGATCTGTGCGAGCGGCTCGAAGTTGGCAAAGAACCTGAAGAAGCCCGACAGCGCGTTTAGCGGGACGGTGCCACCAGACGATGCCAGGGCGAGGTAGACGAACACGAGCAGCGCGATGAGCTGGCCGAGCGTGCCCAGAGCAGCGAACAGGACGAGCGTGCCGATGGCGATGACGGCCGCCGCGAACCAACACAGAAGCCAGAGCGTCACCACGTGGGGCGCGTCCATGCTGAGCAGGAGGACCGCCGCGAGCAGCATGAACGCGATCAGCACCGCCGTCAGCACGACCGCCATGATCCACTTGGCCAGCAACGTATGCCACCGGCTGATCTGAACTGGTTTGCGCTGCCGCCACACGGGGCCGATCTCGGTCGTCGCGTACCCGAGCACCGCATCGATCGACGTGTTCACGACCACGGCACCCAGGAACCCGCAGAAGGTCGTCAGGAGCGCGATGTAGAACGCGCTGAGCCCCAGCGCCGAGTGTGAGGGGAGCGGCCGGTACGGCACGGCCGTGACGGTGACGGGGTCGGCGAGCAGCGGGCTGGCAACGCCGTTGGCGGCCCGGGCGGCGTCGAGCGCGAGCAGCTTCCCGCCGACGGTGTGCGAGGCCTTCGCCAGCGCGGGGTCGAGCACTCCTGAGGCGAGGGACACCGCGAGCGTGCCCGCTCGCGGATTGGTCAGCAGCTCGATCCTGGGAATCGACACGGATTGGCCCGCCGGAGGCCGGATTCCGGCCAGGGCGGCCAGGGACGCGCTGAAGTTGGGCGGGATCACGACGGCCGCGTAGGTCTTCGCCTCGTCCATTCTCTCCTGAACAGCCGCGAGGGTCGACTGGCGCACCGCCAGCCGCGATGTCACGGCGCGGGACCCGGACAGCCCGGCGGTGAGCCGGTCGCCGAGATTGATCCGCTGGGCGCCGACGGTGGCCCCGGCATCCTCGTTGACGACCGCAACGGACAGCCCGTGCAGATGGGCGGCCGGGTTGACCGCCGAGCCGATGTACGCGAGCGTGATGACCAGGACCAGGATGACGACGAGGATCAGCGGCGGGACCCAGACCGAGCGGACTCGGAAGGGGTCCGGCCACCGCCAGGGAGCCTGGCTGTCAGAGCGCTCGGGTTCGGTCACTGACTCATCCGGGCCGCCAACGCTCCGCCGCCTACTCCTCGCCCAGCATCTGGAGCTCCTCGAGCAGGTCCCGGTCGCTCAGGTAGGAGCGCGACTCGACGATGAGCCCGTCGCGCAAGGTGATCAGGACGCCCCACGGACTCAACGGCTCGCCGCGCTGATGAATCTCCCCCAGGGCGGCCACCCGATCGGGTCCGATCTGGCGGATCTCGCGGACGACGACCTCGTAGTGGCGGTCGCTGGCCGCCATCGTCGCCCACCACTCGCGCACACCGTCGTGGCCCCGGTGTGGACGATGGCCGAATAACGGCGTCGGGTACGCGACGACGTCTTCGTGCTGGAGCGCCAGCATCGCCTCCAGGTCGCGATCGTTGTAGGCGCCGACGTAGCGTTCGGCAATCCGAACGGCCTCGGCCTGCGCCAGCGGTTGGGTGGCCCGAACGTTCATGCCCACAGGTCCCTCCACTCGTGCTGCGGCACGCAGCATCGTGGCGTAAGCGTAACGACCGATGCTCGCGCCGGTGGCCCGACCCGGAGCCGGCCCCCGGGCTAAACGGCAAGCCCCGCCCTGATGCATCGTCGTGAGGGAGGGTTTGGAGAGCGGCCATTGCGTGCAGCAGCCCGGACTCTTGCCCCAAGTCCGCGCCGCCCAGTCCGACCGCGGCTTGAAAGTCCCCGTCAGCGTGACTCTCGAACCGCGCACACGATCGCGAACCCGAGTTTGTTGCGTTTCTCCTGCCCCACTCGCGCCACGACCCTCCCAGCACCACACCATCGAGCAGACCCGGATACGCACCAGCCCCCTTTAGGGCGCGCAGAGCAGGGGTAGGATCGAACTCATGGACTACACGATCAAGAACCTCAACGACGTCGAAGATATGGCGCCCCGCTTCGGCTTCGACAAGGTCCAGGAGGCTCGCTTCCCGTGGCGGGCGCTGGACGCGCAGGACACGGGACTGGCGTTTCATCGGATCAAGCCCGGCCAGCACGGTGGTGCGCATCGTCACGAGGCGGCCGAGGAGGTCTACGTCGTGATCGGAGGCAGCGGCCGGATCAACCTCGACGGCCATATCGAGTCGCTGCGCGCACTCGATGCGGTCAGGATCGCGCCGCAGGTCGCCCGGGCGTTCGAGGCCGGACCGGATGGCCTGGAGCTCCTGGTCTTCGGCCCCCACCACGAAGGCGACGGCGAGTTCCTCAAGGGAGACCCTTGGGAGGGCGAGGCCTCGCCCTAGCCCCTACGCCGTTGTGATGAGGCGGAATCCGACGTCAAGGGCGTCGAGCTCGCGCAGGTGTCCGTGGCGCCGATCCCACGCCCCGGTACGCAGATCGCGCTCGACGGCTGACACGGCTCGGGCGACTGCGGCCGCCGGCATCCGGGCGAAGCCCGAGGTGGAGTTGCGGGCCTGCGCATCGAGCACGCGCTCGGGATGGGCCCAGAACGATCCGAGATTCCAGTCCGGTGTGTCCCGCGGGCTCGGAACCGTCTCCACCTGCGTCTCGCCACTGAGCCACTCCGCAAGAAGGGCCGGGGCGGGAAAGATCCGCCGGTCGAGCGCCGCGACCTCCGGGAGGTACTCGTCGATCAGCCACATCTGGCTGCTCACGCTCTCGTCGTAGGTCAGGATCACCACGGGACCGCGCGCGACGCGGCGGAGCTCGCGTACACCGGGTTTCTGCTCCCGATCCCAGTGGTGGACGGAGAGGATGGCCATCGCCGCATCGACGCTCTGGTCACGGAGCGGAAGCTGACCGGCGCTGGCGCTGATCGCCGGCACGCAGTCGGGCGCCCGCTGCGCCGCCATCACGTCACTGGGTTCGATCGCGATCACGTGCCGATCGCGGGGCTCGTAGTTCCCCGCCCCGGCGCCGACGTTGACCACCGTCTCCGCGTCGCCGAGCGCGGCGTGGATCCGCCGGGCCAGCCGCGGATCCTCGCGCCTGGTGCGCGCATACCCGCGCCCGATCCGCTCGTAGCGTGGACCCGACATCCGGTGATTGTCGCTTGCCGCACGGGCACGACCGATGAACCCGGCCGCTGACGGAGGTCATAGTGACGGGACCGAGCACCAGGAAGGAGAATCGCGATGCCGAAGGTGATCTACTCGATGGGCGTCTCGCTGGACGGATTCATCGCCGGTCCTGACGGCAGGTTCGAGTGGGCTGCGCCGGACGAGGAGCTTCACCGCTTTCACAACGAGCAGACCCGGGAGCTCGCCGTGCATCTCTGCGGCCGCGGGCTGTACGAGACGATGGTCTTCTGGGAGACCGCGGAGGACCGCGACCTCGGCACCGACTTCATGCGTGAGTTCGCCGAGATCTGGAGACGGCTGCCGAAGATCGTGTTCTCCAACACGCTGAGCACGGTGGAGGGGAACGCGCGGCTGGCGACCCGGAGCGTCACCGAAGAGGTGCGAGCGCTTCTTCAAGCGGAGGGTGGCGACATCGCGGTCGGCGGCGCCGGGCTTGCCGCCGAACTGGCCCGGGCGGGCCTGATCGACGAATACCGTCCGCTCATCAATCCCGTCGTGGTCGGCGGCGGAACCCGATTCTTCCCTTCGCTCGAGGCACCGGTCGACCTCGAGCTTGCTGAACAGAGGACGTTCGGATCGCGCGTGGTCTACCTGCGGTATGTCCGGCCGTCGTGAAAATCCAGACGAGGAGGCTCAGATGCTGCTGAAGGACAAGAACGCTGTGGTCTACGGAGCCGGCGGCTCGCTCGGGGCGGCGGTCGCGCGGAGGTTCGCGCAGGAGGGCGCGCGCGTCTTCCTGGCCGGCCGGACGGCGAGCAGGCTCGACGCAGTCGCCGAGCGGATCCGGGCCGACGGTGGATCGGCCGACGTCGCGGAGCTCGACGCGCTCGACGAGCGAGCGGTCGACGCTCACGCCGATGAGATCGCGGCCGCCACCGGCAGCCTCGACATCTCCTTCAACCTGATCTCGCACGGCTACGTCCAGGGGACGCCAATGGCGGAGATGGCGCTCGATGATTACCTGGACCCGGTCGCCGCCGCGGTGAGGACGAACTTTCTCACCTGGCGCGCGACCTCCCGCCACATGGTCGCTCAGGGTGGCGGCGTGATCCTCGTCTTCGGAGGCGAGGGGCCGCCCCCTCGCGGAGCGCATCTTGGCTCGCTCCAGGTGGCGCTGCACGCCGTCGAGGCGATGCGCCGCCAGCTCTCGGCCGAGCTCGGGGCGAACGGCGTGCGCGTCGTCACGTTGCGAACAGGCGGCGTGGCCGAGACGCTCCCGGCGGACGTGCCCGGACGTGAGTCGATCGCCGAGGGGCTCGCCCGTTCCACTCTGCTCGGACGGACGGCCACGCTCGAGGACGTCGGCGACGTAGCCGCGTTCGTCGCCTCGGATCGGGCACGGACGATGACCGCGGCCACCGTGAACGTCAGCGCCGGAGCGTTGATCGACTAGCTCGTGACCGTGACCGGCGTGCCACGGGTGATGGTCTGGAGCACGACGCAGTACCGCTCGGTCGTCTCGAGCAGCTGGTCGAGCTCCTCGGCGTCGAGGCCTGAATCGAGCTCGAAGTGCAGCTCGATCGAGCGGAAGCCGACTGGGGCGTCCCGATCGACTCCCATCGTGCCGCGGAAGTCGAGCTCGCCCGCCGCCGTGATCCTGCCGCCGGTCAGCTCGAGACCCCGATTCACGGCCACCGAACGCAGGGTCACACCCGCGCATGCCACCAGCGCCTGCAGCAGCATGTCGCCTGAGCAGGCCAGGCTCCCATCGCCGCCCGAGGCGGGATGGAGGCCGGCCGCGACGAGCGCGCGCCCGGTCTGCACCGAGCACGACACGTCGGCCGAGTCGAGCTCCGCCTCCGCCCGCAGCACGACCAGACCGGCGTCCGGATCCTCGTGATAGCGCTCCTTGAGCGGCGCCTGCACCGCCCGCAGTTCCTCTCTGCGCATGACCAGCCTCCTCTAATCGTCTCCAACGACGAGGAGCAACCCTATCCGCCGCCCCGCTCGGCCGACGATTAGGCTGCAGCGCAATGAGTCTGCTGACCGTGCCCCGGATCCTCGCCACCGGCTCGGTGGTAACCGCGGCGAGCGCCGTCCGCGTCGGCGCCGGGTGCGCCGGGCTGCTCGGCGAGCACGCACCTGCGCTCGTCAGGCTCGGCCTGCAGGGCACCGCCGGCGTGAACGCGCCGACCGCCCAAGCGGCCTTCCGGGACGAGCTGATTGCGCTCGCGCGGGAGTCGGCCGAGCTCTCGTGGCGCGAGATGCGGCGGGGCGTCGATGCGCTCGATGGCTACACCCGCCCCGAGCACGCCCCGGCCAACGGCCGCCCGTACCGGGTCAAGCCATGATCACAGGCAGCACCAACGGTCGCCACACGACCAGCGACGACGTGATCGCTGCGCTCGGCGCCGACGGCGAGGTCGGCCTGCTCAGGGAGCGAATCGACGCCTGGCTTCGGAGCGTCGATGGGGAGCTCCGCGAGCCGCTCGCCTGGGCGTTCTCGGGCACGCCCAAGCACTTCCGCCCCCTGACCGTGTTCGCGTGCCACAGCGCCGTGCTGGCCACCCCGTCCCCGGAGGCGGTCGAGCTCGCCTTCGCGGTCGAGCTGATGCACAACATGTCGCTGATCATCGACGACGTCCTCGACGACTCGTCCGAGCGCCGCGGGATCGCGACGATCCAAACGAAATTTGGGCACCTGCCCGCCCTGATGGCCTCGGGATATCTCGTGGCCGACGCATTCGACGCCTTTGCCGAAGACCCATTCGCGATCCGACACCTGGCCGAGCTGCTGCGCCGACTCGGCGCGGCCGAGTGCCTGCAGTGGCGTCTGCGCCGCCAGCCGCTCGGCGTGGAGGACTGGCGGAGGATCGCCGGCGAGGACACCGGATCGATGTTCGAGATCTGCGCGGTCCTGGGGGCGCGCTCCGAGCGGCTGCGTCAATACGGCCATCTGCTCGGCATCCTCTACCACGGGTGCGATGACGTCGGCGATCAGCGGGGGCTCGAGGCGCTCGGCGGCGGCGGCGAGGAGGATTTGCGCGACGGCATCCTCACCCTCCCTGCGGCACTGGCTATTCGCGACCCCGGGATCCGCGAGCTGTTCTGCATCGACGACGACGACCCGCGGCGGCTCGCCACCCTCGCGGAGGCCTGCCGAGCTCAGCTCGACGAGGCCGAGCGCGTACTCGACCGGATCGCCGCCTCAGCGCGCGGCGAGGCCGAGCAGTTCGCCGACCGGCCCGCCCCCCTGCTCGCGCTGGTCGAGCAGGTGCGTCAGCTCTCCAGGCGCTGAGACAGCCAGCCGAGCCCCGACAGGGCCTGGCGAACGAGGTCGCTGCCGGCCGACCATGCCTTGGCACTCGCCGCATACGGGGCCCAGGCGTAGCGCAGCCAGACGTATATCAGGCCTGGGCGCGAGCGCGGCTCGGTGATCTCGACCGGCTCGCCGCCGCGCCGGGCAACGATCGCTTGGGCCGCCTCCAGCCCCGTGGTGACGGCCGATTCGATCGTGGTCATTCCGATCCGGTTGCGGCAGAAGTCACCCGCGAACGAGAGATTCGCAAGACCGGGACAGGTCGCGGCCGGGCGCCACGCGTCCGTGCCGGCCTCGTTGACGAACAGCTGGGCATCGGCGTTGGACTCGTAGCGAGACCGATCCCAGTCGATCTCGCGCGACTCACCCCATTCTTCGCCCGCATCGAAGTCCAGGTACTCGGCCAGCTCTCGCAGCATCGCCATCGCGTCGTCACGAGGGCCGGTGCCCGGCAGTCCGAAGGGATCCGACGAGGACAGAGCGAGCACCGTCCTGCCGCCGAATTGCTCTGTGTCCGTCCAGGTCTGCGAGATGTCGGTGAACGCGAGCGCCAGCCGGGATTCGAAGAGCCCGACCGGAGGGACCGGGATGTCGCGAAGCTTGCGATTGAAATAGACATGGAACAACGGGATCGCCTGGGCGTGCAGTCGCGAAAGCTCGGCGATCCGCGGATCGGCATCGACGACCCGCCCGCCCCGCCTGCCCTCTCGCACGATCCTCGAGAGCCCCGGCGCGGTGACGGCGAGGATCAGCTCATCGACGTCCTCGCTCCAGCGCTTTCGGCCACCGACCCACGTGCCCGACGCCTGATCGAAGCGGGTCTCCTGCAAACCGATCTGGACGACGCGACCACCACGGGAGGAGACGCCCGTGACCTGAACGGACGGGACGAGCTCCACGTGTGCGGCCTTCAGCGCCGTCGTGAGCGGCTCTATCACCTGGCGATATGCGGATCCGCGGGCGAGCCAGAAGGCCGGATCGTGGTCGACGAGGCAATACTCGAGGTAGGTCCGGTAGTCCTCGGCCGAGACCAGGTAGCTGGGAATCGCCCACACATTGGTGATGAAGCTGTCGACGGCCGCCGCGGCGCGCTCGGTCATGTACGGGCGGGCGTTGAGGAACCCGCCGACGGTGACGTCGTCCGGGAGCATGGTCCGGTTGCGGCGCTCGGCCAGGAGGTCGACCGTCGAGTAGCCGAACACGAACATGTCGGCCACCGGACCAGCCCCGGAGAACAGGTTCTGGAACATGTGAAGCGGGGAGTAGAGGTCGGTGAGCGTCGTGAACCGCGGGAAGTCGCCTCGGCGGAGCTGCTTGACGCTCGAGTAGGGAGCGAACAGCTGCGCCCGCTCGACCCCGGTCACTCCCTCGATCAGCCGCCAGAAGTTGTGGTACCAGGCGCCGTACATGTGGGGATAGACGTCGAGCTCGACGCCGTCGGCGCCCGGCCGCGACCCGAGGTCGCCGCCGAAGTAGGGCTTCTGCTCGTAGACCTTCACGCGATATCCCCGCTCGGCCAGCCGCAGCGCGGCCGTCAGGCCCGCGATGCCGCCGCCGGCGATCGTGACACGCGGCGCGCCACTCATCGGCCCGACGCCTCCGGCACTAGGAGCCCGCGCGCGCGGACGACGTCGGGCAGCTCGGAAGCCGAGGCGAACCAGTCGCACAGCGACGCGAGCGTCTCGAGCGCGGTCGGGCTCGCTCCGATCGCTCGCTGGTGGACCGCGAGATGGGTCGCGGCTCTCAGCTCGAGCAGCCTCGCGTTCTGCTCACGCGCGCACGCGACCGCATGCTCGAAAGCGGCCGTCGCGCCGTCCGGGTCCGGTGAGTCGCCGCTCATCAGGGCACGCCCGGTGAACCGGTACAGCTCGGACTCCGTGAAGCGCTCGCCCGTCTCGGCCACGTACTCCTCCCCAGCGCGCAGCACCTCGAGCGCGCGCGGCCGGTCTCCGGCCATCAGCCGCAGGTCGGCCAGGAGCACGTAGAACAGCGGAAGCGAAAGCCGCGAGCCGGAGCCGCGGTAGGCGTCAAGGCTTTGCTCCAGACGCTTCGTACCGGCCTCGAGCTCGCCCGCCCGGCCCTGCAGCCAACCCGAGAACAGCGATGACACGGCCACCCAGTAGCCGACGTTGTGCTCGCGGCTGTGCCTGCGGGTCTTGTCCACCCAGTAGCCGAACTCGCTGCGCTCGGCTCGGCTCAGGTGGAGCATCGCCCGCATCCCCCAGGCCTGGGCCCGCGTGACCTGCCCGCCCACCTGTTCGGCGAGCAGAAGGCTGCGGTCGCTTCGCTCGTGTGACTCCGCGACGTGGCCCAGGTTCCAGAGCACGACCGCGTTATAGGCGAGCGCGCCGACGCCCGTGTCACCCTGCGCGTCGTAGATCTGGTCGTGGCGGTCGGGCTTGCGGTAGAGCTCGACCGACTCGTCGAGGTGCGTGCGCGCGCGCTCGAAATCGGCCAGATACATGTGGACGAGCCCCGTGTAGAGCTGTCCCTCGGCGCGCCGGAACGAATCGCCCTCGCGCTCCCCGAGGTCGAGCATCTCCCTGCCGATCTCGAGTGCGGTCCCGTATTGACCGCGAAGCAGATAGAACATCCACTCGCCCCGGATCACCGAGATCAGGCGCTCCTCCTGGCGGCCGCGCTCGTAGACCGGGCGGGCGGCGCCATACGCCTCGTCGACGCCGGCCGCCGCGTAGCCGCGCGCCGCCTGCAGCGACGCCGCCCGATAGGTCTGAAAGTCGGCCCGGTCAAGATCGTCGCCGGGCTCCGGTGTCTTCTCGTCGAGCGCCTCCAGCCCGCGCCGGAAATGTTCGGCCGCCTCGTGGAAGGCGGCTCGGTCGAGCGCACGCACGCCGGCGGCGCGCCAGTATCCGACCGCCTTGTCCGGCTCGGCGGCGGCCGACCAGTGCGCCGCCACCACCTCAGGTTCGCGTTCGGCAACGCCCGGGAACCGGGTGCTCAGGGTGTCGGCGATGAGCCCGTGCAGCGCCTGGCGCCGGCGGCGCAGAAGCCTGGCATAGGCGGCCTCCTGCAGAAGTGTGTGGGTGAACTCGAACCGCGACCGGGCACCGGCGACGGGGCGCAGTACGCCCTGGGCGGTGAGCAGCGAGAGCGCCGGGTCGAGGTCGGCGGCGCCGAGCGGCGCCAGCGCTTCGAGCAGCTCGCGCTCGAACTCGCGGCCGATCACCGACGCCACGTCGATCACGTCGCCGAGATCCGGAAGGCGGTCGAGCCGCTCGGTCAGGAGACCCTCGAGCGTCGGCGGCACGGCCGGGTTGGCGATCGCCTTCGGCCGCGCCTCGGTCAGCGTGAGCGTCTTGAGCATCTCCTCCACGAACAGCGGGACGCCGTCGGCCGCCGCCTCGACCCAGGCCAGGACCCGGGAATCTGGCTCTATCTCATCCACCGCCGCGACCATCTCGCGCACCTCGTCGGAGCTCAGCGGGCCGAGCTCGATCGCGATGATCTCGCGGCGATCGGTCCAGGGGGGCGAGAACTCGCGCCTGAACGTGAGCACGCATAGGGCGGCTACGCCCCGCAGGCCGGTGATGATCCGATCCAGCAGCTCGACCGTCGTCGGATCGGCCCAGTGAAGGTCCTCGACCGCGAACAGCACCGGGCGCCGGGCCGGATCGCCGATCAGGATCGATTCGAGCACGCGCAGCGTCGCGCTCCTGGCATCCCGCGGCGCGAGATCGGCCCGCTCCGCGTCAGCCACGCAGTCGATCGACAGCAGGTCCGCGAGCAGCGGCACCGACTCAGCCGGGTCGAGCCCGGCCTCGCGAGCCGCGACCTCGAGGACGGCGCGCTGGTGCTCGGGCGGCTCGCGGCGATCCAACCGCAGCCGACGCTCGAGGTAGCGGATCACCGGATACAGCGCCGTGGTCTCGTGGTGCGCGGAGCACTGCCACACCTCCTCGCTTCCGATCTGCTCACCCAGGTGATCGACCAGCGTCCGCACCAGACGGCTCTTGCCGATCCCCGCCTCACCGCTGATCTGGACGACCTGGCCGCTGCCCTCGGTCGCCCGCTCCCACGCGTGCTCGACGATGCTCAGCTCGCGGTCGCGGCCGACCACCGGGGTCAGCGGGCGCCCGACCGCGACCTCGAGGCGGCTCACCGCCCCGGTCGGCCGCAGCACCCTGTGCGTGCCGATCGGCCGGGACACCCCCTTCAGCGACTGCTCGCCCAGCGATTCGGTCTCGAAGTAGCCCTCGACCAGCGCCTGCGTGGCGTCGCTGATGACGATCGAGTCGGGCTCGGCGATCGCCTCAAGGCGCGCCGCGATGTGGGGCATCTCGCCGACGATCTCGTACATCGAGGACGACTCACCGGCACCCATTTGGCCGGCCACCACCATGCCCGTATGGAGGCCGATCCTGACGCGCAGGATGATGTCGCTCGATTTGCGAAGGGCGGCGTTGAGCTCGACGAGCTCGGCAAGGATGCCGAGGGCCGCGTGCACGGCCCGCTGGGCGTCGTCCTCGTGCGCCCGCGGGTAACCGAAGTAGGCGACGACACCGTCGCCGACGTAACGGGCCATGAACCCACCCACCCGCTCGACCGCGCGGACGCACGCGTGTTGGTAGGCACTCAGAACTTCTCGCCACTCCTCCGGATCGAGCCGCTCAGCCAGAGGGGTCGAGCCGACGAGGTCGCCGAACAGCGCCGTGACGTAGCGGCGCTGGGCGGCGTCGCCGGGCTCGGGCGCGAGCGGGTTGATCGGCTCGGCGCCGAGCGGCGCGCCGCAGCCGCCGCAGAACCTCATGCCTGTCGGACTCTCCAGCCCGCAGCGACTGCATCTCATGTTGCTCCTCGACCCCCAAACACCAGACTCGTATGAACAATAAACCCGTCGATGACGGCGAGCTGCCCTCGCCCGACCGTCATCTTTAGCCTTGCGCAAATGATCGCCGATTTCAGTCCCTCGCATCGTGGCGGCCTCGGCACCCCGCTCGTCTGCCTGCACGGCTTCACCGACACCTGGCGCACCTGGGAGCTCGTGCTTGCAGAGCTCGAGGCCCACCACGACGTCCTGGCTCCGACGCTGCCCGGCCACGCGGGTGGCCCGGCGCTGGACGGCGAGCCGCACGAGCGCACGCTGGCGGACGCGGTTGAGACGGCGATGGACGAGGCCGGGATCGGCACCGCGCACATCGTCGGCAACTCGCTGGGAGGCTACGTGGCCTTCCAGCTCGCCGAGCGCGGGCGCGCCCGCAGCGTGGTCGCCCTCGCCCCCGGCGGGGGCTGGGCCGACGGCGATGACTCCTTCCGCGACGTGCTTGCCTACTTCATCTCCACCCAGGAGTTGCTCAGGGTGGCGGCGCCGCACGCCGACCAGATCGCGGCGACACCCGAGGGGCGCCGCCAGGCGACGCTGATGGTGACCGAGCGCTACGAGCACCTGCCGCCGGAGCTGGTCGCGCACCTGATCCGCGGCGCAGCCAACTGTCCGGCGGTGCAGCCGCTGGCCGACTTCGCACTGCGCGAGGGCTGGAAGCTCGACCGCGAGCAGATCACATGCCCGGTGCGGATCGTGTGGGGAACCGCCGACCGGCTGCTCAAATGGCCGAATGCCACACGGAGGTTCCGCGAGGACTGGACCCCGGACGCCGACTGGGTCAAGCTCGACGCCGTCGGGCATTGCGTTCAGCTCGACGTCCCCCACGACACGGCGCAGTTGATCCTCGAATTCACCGCGGAGAACTGACCACCGAAGGAGACTGAAATGAGCTACGAGACCATCCTCTGGGAGCAGTCGGGCGCGGTCGGGCGGCTCACGCTCAACCGGCCTGAGACCCTGAACGCATGGACCGCGCAGTTCGGCGAGGAGCTGAAGCAGGTGGTGGAGGGCGAGGCCGACCAGGCATCGGTGCGTGCCGTCCTGATCACCGGTGCGGGCAGAGGCTTCTCCTCCGGCGCCGACCTGCGCGCGGGCTTCGAGCCGGCGGAGGACGGGATGCCCGACATCCGCAAGGAGCTCCACGACGTCTACCACCCGGTCATCGCCGGCGTGCGCCGGCTGCCCAAGCCCGTCGTGGCGGCCATCAACGGGCCGGCCGTCGGAATCGGCTGCTCGCTGGCGCTCGCCTGTGACCTGGTGATGGCGGCCGAGTCGGCCTTCCTCGGGCTCGCCTTCGTCAACATCGGGCTGATGCCCGACGGCGGCTCAACCGCGTTCGTCCCCCCGTCGGTCGGAAAGGCGCGCGCGTTCCAAATGGCGCTGCTGGGGGAGCGGGTGACAGCACCGCAGGCCCTCGAGTGGGGCCTGGTCAACTGGGTGTACCCGGACGACCGGCTGATGGACGAGGCGAGCGCCCTCGTCGACCGGCTGGCGGCCGGGCCCACGAGCTCCTACGCCAGCTCCAAGCAGGCGCTGAACCGCTTCATCTACGGCGATCTCGACGCGCAGCTGCACCTCGAGGCCGAACTGCAGCACGCTCTGGGCCGGACACACGACTTCATGGAGGGCACCGCGGCATTCGTAGAGAAGCGCCCGCCCGCCTTCACCGGCGCCTAGGGTCGCGCGAACCGCTCGCGGGCCCGTTCGCAGTCGGGCCTGGTCGCACAACCCTCGATGTGATCGTCGACCAGGCCCATCGCCTGCATGAACGCGTAGACGGTCGTGGGGCCGACGAAGCGCCAGCCCCGCCGCTTGAGCTCGCGGGCGAGGGCGCGCGACTCGGGCGTATGGGTGAGCTCGGCGAGCGCAGCGCGATCGATCCGCGCCGGGCGTGAGTCGGGCGCGGGCTCGAACCGCCACAGAAATCCCGCCAGCGACCCCTCCTCACCCACCAGCTCTGCGCACCGGCGCGCATTGTTGATCACCGCCTCGATCTTTCCCCGGTGGCGGACGATCGAGGCGTCGCCGAGGAGTCGGTCCACATCTCGCTCGTCGAAGCGGGCCACGCGCCGGAAGTCAAACCCCGCGAACGCCCTCCTGAAGGCCTCGCGCTTGCGCAGGATCGTCAGCCACGAGAGCCCGGCCTGGAATCCCTCCAGGCTCAGCTTTTCGAACAGCCGCACGTCATCGGCGACCGGGAAGCCCCACTCCTCGTCGTGGTAGGCGCGGTACTCGGGCGCCGACTGGCCCCACCAACAGCGCACGACGCCGTCATCACCGGTTGACAGTCCATCGGCCGTCACAGCCGAGATCCTAGGCCCGGCGCGCATTTCACTGTCGGTTTCCCGCGGGTCGGATAGGGTTCGCGCTGTTGAGCGCTGACGACCCAGACACGCAAGCCGAGGCGGGCGTACCGTCGTCGATCCGAATCGTCCTCGCCGACGACCATCAGGTCGTCCGCAGGGGCCTACAGCTGCTGCTCGACGGGGAGTCGGACTTCGAGGTTGTGGCAGAGGCCGGTGACGTCGACGCGGCCAGACGCTCCGTGATCGGCTATCACCCGAACGTCCTCGTGCTCGATCTGAACATGCCCGGCGGCTCCGTGCTCAAGGCGATACCCGAGCTGCGCAAGCGTGCGCCCGAGACCCAGATCGTCGTTCTGACGATGCAGGAGGAACCGGCGTTCGCGCGAGAGGCGCTAGGCGCAGGAGCGCTCGCCTACGTGCTCAAGGAGGCCGCCGATACGGAGCTCGTCGAGGCGGTGCGGCGCGCTGCTGCCGGCGAGATCTACCTGAACCCCCGTCTCGGGGCGCGGATCGCCGCCGAGCCGCCGCCCGGCCCGCCGGACGACCTGACCGAACGCGAGGCCGACGTGCTGCGGCGCATCGCGCTCGGGTACACCAACGCGGAGATCGCAGAGCAGCTCTACCTGTCGGTCCGAACGGTCGAGACCCATCGCCAGCACATCCAGCAGAAGCTGCGCCTCACCACCCGAGCGGAGCTCGTGAGCTACGCGCTCTCGCGAGGGCTACTGAACACCTAGCGGCGCGGCGCGGGCCACTAGCACCGGGCAGCTCGCGCGCCGCACGACCTGCTCGGCCACTCCTCCGGTGAGCCTTGGCGGGCCAGAGCTCCCGATCACGAGGAGCTGGGCACCGACGGACGCGTCTACGAGCGTTGCGGCCAATGGCTCGGCGTCCTCCACCACGACCAGCTCTGCCGACCTCCGCTCGGCGAGCTCGCGGGCGATCGTGAGCGCGCCGAAGCCTCCGCCCGAGCCGTCGAACCCAACGACGATCGCGCCGTCGTGACGGCGGACGGGGTGGCGCTCGCGGAGCACGAGCAGAGAGCACTCGGCCTGGCGCAACAGCGCGAGGACGAGCGGCTCGAGCGCCAGGCTGGCGACGTGGCCGACACGCCGATTAAGGACGCAGGCGAGCGTCGTGCCGTTCGCCGCCAGCTCGTCGACCAGCTCGCGGGCGCATACGTACGAGCCCGGATCTGTGAGGGTGCGAACGGTCAGCTCCGCCTCGGCCGGCATCAGCGCAGTCACGTCCTCGGCCGCGCGAAGCCCGGCTGCCGTCCCGTCGATGGCGCACGTCACGCGGTCCCACACAGCCGGCGACGTCGTATGCCGAACGCCGATAACCATCGCTCCTGGATCGTGGTCGGTCCGCGGCCGAAATTCATCGGGGTATGCCCCGATCGCGGTTGCGTGGTCTCTGCGGTCGGCGCGCCGCCGTACAGGAGCAGCTGGGAATCCGAGATGGAGGGCGAGGCCGAGTCGATGCTCCGATGCGTCACGGCCGCCTGGCTGGTTGCCGATTATCGGGCCTCCATTCCGGCCACCGATTCGCGTTCGTCTTGTCCGTTGCTGACACAGACGCCGGCGAATGGTCGACTAGGATTGCGCCGAATTGGAGTCGAAGTCACACCTTTGACATGACCGATGGCGTGAGTGCCCCTGCGGCGCCCTCGTCGCAGGCGGACTCAACACGGAGCGAGCCGCCGGCCGTGCGAGTGATCGGGCTGCGCAAGACCTACGGTTCGCTGGTCGCGGTGGAGCGCTCCGACCTCGAGATCGCCGCAGGCGAGTTCTTCACGATGCTCGGCCCGTCAGGCTCGGGCAAGACCACGACGCTGCGCCTGATCGCCGGCTTCGAACGACCCGACTCCGGGGCGATCGAGCTCGACGGGGTCGACGTGACCAACCGGCCCCCGTATCAGCGCGACGTCAACACGGTGTTCCAGGACTACGCGCTGTTCCCGCACATGAGCGTGGCCGACAACGTCGCGTACGGCCTCAAGGTCAGGCGGGTGCCGAGCGCCGAGCGCAAGGAGCGCGTGGCCGACGCGCTGACGATGGTCGGCCTCGGTGACCTCGGGCCGAGAAGGCCCGTGCAGTTGTCCGGAGGCCAACGCCAGCGGGTCGCGCTCGCGCGCGCCCTGATCAACCGTCCCCGGGTGCTCCTGCTCGACGAACCGCTGGGGGCTCTGGACCTGAAGCTCCGCCAGCAGATGCAGCTCGAGCTGAAGCGGATCCAGCGCGAGCTGGCCGGGCGTGTGACGTTCGTCTACGTCACACACGATCAGGACGAGGCGCTGACGATGAGCGATCGGATCGCAGTTATGGCGAACGCCCGGATCGAGCAGATCGGCACGCCTGAGGAGGTCTACGAGCGTCCGGCGAGCGAGTTCGTTGCCCGCTTCGTCGGTACGTCCAACGTGATCCGCCAGGATGACGGCAGCTGGAGCGCGATCCGCCCGGAGAAGCTCCACCTGCTCGCCGAGAGCGATCCCGTGCCGGCCGGCATGAAGTCGGCCGCGGGCGCCGTCCGCGAGGTGGTCTATCTCGGCGCCGTCACCCGCTACGTCGTCCAAACCGACGACGGTGAGACGCTGACCGCGCTCCGTCAGAACCTCGAGAACTCGGCGCAGGACGCGTTCGCGAAACGGGGCCGGCGCGTAAAGCTGGCATGGCGGCCGCAGCATCTGGCTGCGGTCGAACTGACCAAGGAGAGACAGGAGGACACCTGATGGGACCAAAGTCGGGAGCCGGCCCGCAATGGCGGAGCCTGCTCGGCGCCGTCGCCATCACGCTGATCTCGATGGGGATCGTGGCGTGCGGCGGCAGCTCTTCAAGCAGCAGCACGAAGACGCTCACGAAGATCGGCAAGGGCGAGGGCCAGCTCAACGTGATCGCGTGGGAGGGCTACACCCAGCCACAGTGGGTCAAGCCGTTCGAGCAGCAGACGGGGTGTCAGGTCAACGCCAAGTACGCCGGCTCCTCGGACGAGATGGTGGCCCTCATGCGTCAGGGGGGCGACAGTCAATACGACCTCGTCTCGGCCTCCGGCGACGCGAGCCTCAGGCTGATTCGCGGCGGCGACGTTGCGCCGGTCAACGTCAACTTGATCCCGGGCTGGAAGGACTTCATTCCCCAGCTCCAGTCGCCCCCTCACAACACCGTCAACGGCGTGCACTACGGCGTGTCGCTGCAGTGGGGACCGAACACGCTGATGTACAACACCCAGAAGGTCAAGCCTGCGCCGACCAGCTGGGCGTCGATCTACAGCCCGCAGTACAAGGGCCTGATCACCGTCCCGGACAATCCGATCCAGATCGCTGACGCCGCGCTCTATCTCTCGAAGACGCAGCCGAGTCTCGGCATCACCGACCCGTACGAGCTCACCTCCAAGCAGCTCGACGCGACCGTTTCGCTGCTCAAACAGCAGCGTCCGCTGATCGTCAAGTACTGGTCGCAGGCCTCCGACGAGATCGACCTGTTCAAGAACGGCAACGCTGTCATCGGGGCGGCGTGGCCGTATCAGCTGAGCACGCTCCAGGCTGACCACGCCCCGGTCAAGGACACGATCCCGGTCCAGGGCGCGACCGGGTGGGCCGACACCTGGATGCTCGCGTCACACGCCAAGCATCCGAACTGCGCCTACATGTGGATGCGCTATATCTCCACGCCGAAGGTGCAGGCCGAGCAGGCCGTCTCCTACGGTGAGACCCCGGCCAACAAGCTCGCGTGCTCGTACATGGACCAGCTCTCCAAGGGCGCATGCACTCAGTACCACGCCAACGCACCGGCGTCGTACTTCAACTCGCTGCGCTTCTGGAAGACCCCGATCAGTACGTGTGACAACGGCCAGAACGACTGCATGGACTACAGCGCCTGGCAACAGAAGTGGACTGAGATAAAGGGCTAGCGCTTGGAGGCCTCAGGAATCGCGGCGGGCCGTCCCGGAGCCCCGGACGGCCCGCGCGGGACGGCCCGCATGCGGCTCTCGGCGGCGGTGTTCCGCCGGGCGTGGCTGCGGGCCGTCCTGCTGCTAGGCGCACCCGGCGCCTACTTCGTACTGATCTACCTCGCCGCACTGGTGATCCTGTTCGTCTCGGCGTTCTGGACCGTCGACTCGTTCACCGGCAAGCTGGTCCACACATGGACGCTGACCAACTTCAAGCAGCTCGTTGACGATCCGACCTACCGGACCATCGCCCTCCGGACGATCGGGATCGCCGCGGCGGTGACAGTCACCGATGCCCTGCTGGCCTTCCCGTTCGCGTTCTATGCCGCCCGCCTTGCGCCGCGGCGATTGCAGGCGTGGCTGTTCGTCGCCGTGCTGCTGCCGCTCTGGTCGAGCTACCTCGTGCGCGTGTACGCCTGGCGCCTGATCCTCGACAAGGACGGGATCATGAACTGGGCTCTGGCCAAGGTCGGGCTCGGGCCCCAGCACATCGCGTACACCAACACGGCGATGTGGCTGGTCTTCTCCTACATCTGGCTGCCGTTCATGGTGCTTCCGATCTGGACCGCGATCGAGCGGGTCCCCGACTCGCTGCTCGAGGCCTCCTCCGACCTCGGCGCGCGCGGGTGGGTCACGTTCCGCCGCGTGCTGCTGCCGATGGTCCTCCCCGGGATCATCGCGGGCTCGATCTTCACCTTCTCCCTCACCCTCGGCGACTTCATCACCCCGACACTCGTCGGCGGCGCCGGCTCTGACTTCATCGGTAACGTCGTCTACAGCAACGTCGGCGTGTCCGGCAACGTCCCGTTCGCGGCGGCGTTCGCGACCGTCCCCGTCATCGTGATGGGGATCTACCTCCTGATCGCGCGCCGGCTGGGCGCGTTCGAGGCGCTGTGAGCGGCCGCGGCACCCGCATCGCGCTGACGCTCTGGACGGTGCTGATCCTGCTGTTCCTGTTCATCCCGATCGCGATCATCATCCTCTACGCGTTCAACCCGTCGAACGTGCAGAGCTGGCCTCTGAGCGGCCTGTCGACGAAGTGGTTCTCGTCCACGTTCCACAACCAGGCCATGCGCCAGTCGCTATGGCTGTCTGTCCGCGCCGGGCTGATCGCGACCTCACTCGCACTCGTGCTCGGGACGCTGGCCGCATTCGCGGTGGCGCGGCTGCGCTTCTTCGGCCGCGAGGCGGTGTCGCTCGTCCTCGTGTTGCCGATCGCGCTGCCCGGGATCATCACCGGGATGGCGCTGAACTCGTTCTTCACGTTCGGCGGCGTCAACCTCGGGCTGGTGACGATCATCGTCGGGCATGCCACGTTCTGCATCGTGATCGTCTACAACAACGTGCTCGCGCGCCTGCGACGGACCGAGGGGTCGCTGTTCGAGGCCTCGATGGACCTGGGGGCAGACGGCCTGCAGACGTTCCGCTACGTCACGCTTCCGGTGATCGCGACAGCGCTCGTGGCGGGCGGTCTGCTCGCGTTCGCGCTGTCGTTCGACGAGGTGATCGTGACCACGTTCACGGCCGGAGCCCAGAACACGCTGCCGCTGTGGATCTTCGGCAATATCCGTCTCGGCCAGCAGCTGCCGCAGGTCAACGTCGTCGTGTTGTTCGTGCTCGCCGTGACCGTGATCCCCGTCTCGCTGGCCCAGCGACTCACCAGGGACACCGGCGTGCTGCGCACGCGGGCCGGCGCGCCAGACGCGGCTGCAGCGATGCCCTAGCAGCCGTTCAGTGTGCCCGCGCGAGCAGCAGCAGAGCCACATAGTCGAGCGTGAAGCTCCCGCCCGCGCGGTCGATCACGTCACCGACCGCATCGAGCAGAGCTCCGAGTCGCCGCTCGCCGAGAACGATGTGGTCCGAGTGCGTCTGGATCACCTCGAGGTACTCGGCCGTCGAGTACTCGGACGACCAGTCGTACGCCCGAGGCTCGGGCTCGTCGAAGCCCCCGGCCGCCTGCACCTCGGTCAGCCAATCGCCCCACAGCTCCGGTGGGGTGTCGGTTGACGGGTACATCGGGCCCGGCATCGGCCCGAAGTCCGGCACGGCGCGCTGATAGGCGGCCCGAAGCTCGTCGCGGAGCGGGTTGCGCTCCCACCGCGCCCGGTTCCAGAACGTGGCCAACGCGCCTGCGGGCGCCAACAGCTCACGCGCCTTCACATAGCGCACCTCGGCCGAGACCCAGTGCCACGCCTGCGCGCTGTAGATCAGATCGAACGGCGCTCCCTCGCCGCCGAAGCCCTCGAAGTCGGAGAGCCGGACCGTCACGTTCTCGTGGGCGGCGCAGTTGCGGCGTCCGACCCGGGCCATGTCGGCACTCGGCTCCAGCGCGTACACGGTCACGCCCCGCTGAGCGAACAGGCGGGTTGCCTTGCCCGTCCCGGACCCGACCTCGAGCGCACGGCGGCACGGCGCCGAGAACGCGACCACATCCTCCACGAGCGCGTCCGGGTAGGAGGGCCGCGCGCGGTCGTACAGCTCGGCGACGCCGCCAAAGGCAAGTCTGCGTTCGCTCGTCATCAACGACAGTGTCGCGCGTGCGACGATGAGCCGGCGTGAAGGACTACTACGACGCCCGCGCCCCTGAGTACGACGACTGGTATCTCGGCACCGGAGTGTTCGCCGAGCAGAAGCGCCCGGAGTGGGACACCGCGGTCCGGGCGCTGACCGCCGCGCTCGACGGGCTGCCGCCGGCGCGAACGCTCGATGTCGCGTGCGGGACGGGCTTTCTGACCCGGCATCTGCCCGGGGAGGTGACCGGGCTGGACCAGAGCCTCCGCATGCTCGACCGCGCTCGCGCCGAGACCCCCGGAGCCGAGTTCGTGCGCGGAGATGCGCTCGAGCTTCCGTTCCCCGACAAGAGCTTCGAGCGCCTGTTCACGGGCCATTTCTACGGCCATCTCGAGACCGCGGCGCGCCGCGCCTTCCTCGTCGAGGCGACACGCGTGGCTACCGAGCTGATCGTCGCGGACTCGGCTGTCCGTCCCGACCGGCCACGCGAGCAGTGGCAGGAACGGGTGCTGGGGGACGGCTCGCGCTTCGAGGTCTACAAGCGCTACTTCGACGGCGACGAGCTGGCTGCGGAGCTCGGCGGTGGCGTGGTGCTGCACCAGTCCCGCTGGTTCGTGCTCGTCCGCGTCGGCGTCGGTCGCGCTCGCCCGCGCGGAAACGGCGGCCTGGGCGTATAGCAGGGCGATGCCGCGTCCAATGACACGCGCCGAGGTCCGGTCGTTCCTCGGCCACGGGACCCGGACCGGCAAGCTCGCCACCGTCGGCGCCGACGGCGGCCCCCACGTGATGCCCGTCTGGTTCGTCCTCGACGGTGACGAGCTCGTGTTCACGACCGCGGCCAAGGTCGGTCAAGGGGCGCAACCCGCTCCGCAATCCGCGGGTGGCGCTCGTCGTGGACGATGAGACGCCCCCGTTCGCCTTCGTTCACATCCGCGGCCGCGTCACGATCAGCGAGGAGCTCGACGAACTGCTCCGTTTCGCGACGGCGATCGGAGCGCGGTACATGGGAACGGAGCGAGCCGAGGAGTTCGGCCGCCGCAACGGAGTTCCGGGGGAGCTGCTGGTGTGAGTGACTCCCGAGCGCGTGATCTCCGAGACCGACGTCGCCGGGAACTGACCCGGTCAGGCGGCCGGCTGCGGTGCCTCGTGATAGCGGGTGGCGACGTCGGCGAGGATGCGAATCATCGATTTGGCTGCGGGCGCCACTCCGGGGCCTGACAGCGTCGAGGCGACGACCTTGCGCGCCGGGCTCTGCGGGGACAGCTCTCTGACCACGATCCCCGGGTGGACGCGGGTGAGCGCGAGCCGGGGAATGAGGGCGACGCCGACGCCGGCGGCCACCAGCCCCTGCACGGTCTCGTAGTCGTCGCTCTCGAACGTCACGTTGGGCTCGAAGCCGGCCGCGACACACGTCCGTACGACATGGCGCGCGCACGGGCTCGAGGCCGACGTCTGCACCCAGTTCTGCTCGTGCAGGTCGGCGATCGTCAACCTCGGCGCCGACACGAGCTCGTGCTGGACCGGGAGCGCGACATGCATCGGATCCTCGAGCAGGCTCACGTTGCGCAGGCCGGCTCCCGGCCGCTCGCGCGCCCCCGGGAACTCGAACAGCAGCGCCAGGTCGAATTCACCCGCCCGCACCCGCGGGGCGATCTCCTCCGGCTCTCCCTCGGAGAGCGTCAATGACACGTCTGGGTGTCGGGCGCGAAAGGTCGAGATCGCCTGCGGCATCAGGGTCGCCCCGGCGGATGGGAACGATGCCACCCGTAGACGCCCACCGCGGATGCCGAGCACCGCGGCGAGATCGTCTTCGGCGAGCTGCACCTGGGCGAAGATCGCCTCGGCGTGGTCGAGCAGCGTGGCGCCTGCCGCGGTCGGTCGCACGCCGCGCCGGTCACGGACGACAAGCGTCGCCCCCGTCTCCGACTCGAGGCGCGCGATTGCCTGGGACACGGCCGATTGCGTATAGGACAGCGCCTCTGCCGCGGCCGAGAACGACCCTCTCGTTATGACCTCCGAGAGCACCCTTAGGCGGACCAGGCTCAGCATTAGCAAATTTTATCGTGGGAATGAAGAACTTCATTGGTGCTGATAGAAGGCCGATGGGATCCTCGCGGCGAAAACGCGCAGAGAACGACGGACACGGACGACAGGAGTGCGCCATGACGCCCAGGACGATCATTTCCTACGACGACACGCTGAACGACCACGACGCCCTCGCGTTCGGCCGCGTGCTGTCCGATGCCGGCGCCGTGATCACGCTGGCCTACGTCCGCCACACAACGCTGACGAGTCGCGATCGCGAGGAGCTCGAGGAGCACGACGCCGAGAAGCTGCTCGAGCGCGGTGCCCGCTGGCTCGGGGACCTCGACGTCGCCCGCCGCGTGGTCATGAGCGCCTCCACCGGCGAGGGACTGAAGTGGCTGGCCGAGCAGGTGCACGCCGCCGCCGTCGTATTCGGCTCGGACTACCGCACCGCCGCCGGGCACGTCGCCCCACAGCACTCGGCCCAGACGCTGCTCGAGGGCGGCCCGGCAGCCGTGGCGATTGCGCCGGCCAACTACCGGGCCAACCGCAACCCGAAGATCAGGCGGATCGGGCTGCTCGCCGAACCGGGCGACGCGGCCGCCATGGAGACGGCGTGCGAGCTCGCCGACCGCTGGGGCGCCTCGCTCAGCCGTGAGCAGCGCGGCGTCGACCTGCTGGTCGTCGGGTCTCGCGCCGCGGCTCCCGACGGGCGCGTGATGATCACCGCCCAGGCGGAGAACGCGATCGAGGACTCGATCGCCCCGGTGCTGGTCGTCGCCCGCGGCGTCCCGATCCGCTTCCCGGCTCCCGTCGCCGCTTAGGCCAGACTTCATCCCCGCCGGCGCGGCTATCGTGGCGGCGCGTGCGAACCCTGGTTATCTCCGATCTCCACATCGGGTCGCGACTCGGCCACGACGTCCTGACGCGTCCGGAGCCGCTGCATCGGCTACTCGGCGCGCTCGACGGCGTCGATCGGCTCGTCCTGCTCGGTGACATCGTCGAACTGATGGAAGGCCGGGCCGGGCACGCGATGGCGGTGGCCGAGCCGATCCTCCGCAGTGTGGGCGACCGGCTCGGACCGGCGGCCGAGGTCGTGGTCGTCCCCGGCAACCACGACCGGCCGCTCGTGCGCGGCTGGCTGCGCGAGCGCGACCCGGCCCTGACCGTCGACACTCCGATCCCACCCGCAGCCACGGCGTTCCTGGACCGGCTGACCTCGTGGTTGCGTCCGGCTCGGGTCGAGGTCCGCTATCCGGGGGTGTGGCTCTCGGACCGGATCTGGGCCACGCATGGCCATTACCTTGACTTCCATATGCTGCCGCAGTCGGCGGCCGGGATGTCCCGCGGACTGCTCGGGAGGTTGCCGCGCGACGTGGCGACCCCGAACGACTACGAGCGCGGTCGCCGGCCCTCCACCGTACGGATCAGCCGTTGGCTCCCGAGGCCGCTGGCCGCGCTGCTCGAGGACGCGGCCGAGCTGACCCGCGCCTCAACGATGCCCCGCGTCCGCCGCCGGCTCCTGCATCACAACGTCGCGCCGGTGACCTCGCGGCTGCTCGGCATCCAGATGCGCCGCGCCAGCATTCCCGCGCTCGCCCGCGTGGTGCATCGGCTGGGCGTCGACGCCGACTGGGTCGTGTTCGGGCACGTGCACCGGACCGGGCCGCTTCCCGATGACGATCCCGCCGATTGGTACGGGCCGGACGGCCGGCTTCGCCTGCTCAACACCGGCTCGTGGCTGTACGAGCCGAGGCTCGTGCACCGTGCCCGGCCGCCGCACCCGTACTGGCCGGGCGGAGCCGTCGTGCTCGACGAGGGCCACGATCCGCGCGCCGTGTGCCTGCTCGACGATAGCGGCGTAGCCGAGTTCCGCTGAGCTCAGCGCAGGATCAGATGGCTGTCGCCGAATTCGTGCCAGAGATAGCCCCGCGCGAGCGCCTCGTCGTATGAGTGCGCGAGCGTCTCGGCGCCGGCGATCGCCTCGAGCATCTGCAGATGCGACGCGTCCGGTTCGTGCCAGCCCGTGATCAGGCCGTCCACCGCGCTGACGCCCCGATCCGGCGTGATCACGAGCCCGGTCCAGCCCTCGTGGGCTTGGACCTGCCCGGCGCGGTTGACGACGCTCTCGAGCGCTCGCACGACCGTCGTCCCGACGGCGATGACGCGCCCACCCCAATCCCGGACCGCGGCGTGCAGACGCGCGGTCTGGGCCGAAACCTCGAAGTACTCGGGGAACGGCGCCTCGTGCCGCTCGGGCGAGGAGACGCCGGCGTGCAGCATGATCGGCGCGATCAGCACACCGCGCGCGAGCAGTGCGGTGATCAGCTCGTGGCTGAACGGGCGACCCGCGCTCGCCATCTCAGCGCTGCCGGCGATCGCGGCGTACACATTCTGGTAGGCCGACAGAGGCCAGCGGCCGCGGACGTAGCCGTAGCGAATCGGCTCGCCGTGGCGCCGCATGTGCTCCTCGATCGTGCCGGGTCCGTCGTAGCAAGCGAGCATCAGCCGGTGGCCGGACGCATACGGCGCGACCAGCTCGAGCGCGCTACCGCCGGCCAGGCTGACCGTCTCGCGCGGCCGGCCGGGCGCAGGCCGGGAGCCGTCGGCGCTTCGCAACTCGACCACGCGCCAGCTCTCGTCGAGCTCGGGGGCACGCGTGGCCACGTGGACCCGGACCTGGGTCCGGTCCGGCCGGCGGCCCGGGATCGCGGCGGGGAGTGTTGCCGAGATGTTGACCACGAGCAGGTCGCCGGGTGAGAGACGGCTCTCCAGCTCGCGGAAGGTGCGGTGTTCGATCGCCTGCTCGGTGCGACTGGCGACCATCAGTCTGACCTCGTCGCGACACAAGCCGCGCTCCTCGGGCGGCTCGCGGGCCTCGAGCGCGCTCGGGAGCTCGAAAGCCAGCGCGTTCATCTCGTCGTCTCGGCCGGGATCGCGTGTGCGCTGTAGCGACCGCTCGGATGGGTGCCATCGATCAGGGCGATCAGGCCGGGCACGCTCTCCTCGGGCTCGGGCCGGTCGGAGATGTCCTCGCCGGGGAACGCCTCCTGGTGCATCCGAGTGCGCATGTCCCCGGGGTCCACCGCGTAGACGCGAAGGTCCGGATGCTCGGCGGCGAGGATCCGGCCGAGCTGCTCGAGCGCCGCCTTCGACGACCCGTATCCGCCCCATCCTTCGTACGGCTCGACCGCGGCGTCCGACGTTATGTTGACGATCACGCCTCCGTCGGCGAGGCGCGGCAGGACGAGCTGCGCCAGGGCGAGCGGTGCGAGCGCGTTGACGCGGTACACCCGCTCGAGCTCGGTCAGCGGGTAGTCGGCCAGCTCCGGCTGCGGGCTCGGGCCGAGGACGCTGGCGTTGTTGACGAGGAGGTCGATCTCGGGACCGGCCGCGCTGACGAGCGCCCGGCGGTGCGCCGGGTCGGCGACGTCCCCGGCGATCGCGGCGACCTCGCTCAGCTGACCGAGCTCCCGCGCCGCGGCCTCGAGATCGCTTCCGCCGCGCGCGTCGAGGACGAGCGCCCAGCCGCGGGAGGCGAGCTCCCGTGCGAGGGCGAGTCCGAGCCCCCGCGATGCTCCGGTGATGATTGCTAGTGGCATGCGGCTAAGTTAGGCCGCGGCCGGTCGCAATCACAAGTGGTAATTGGTCCTAGTCCTTCTGACCTATCGGTCGGTCGCGGGCTGGTGAAAATCGTGATGATGGGCGGGTCGCCCGCGACGTCGACCCAGTCCTTGGTGCGTTTGAGCCCGATCCTAGTCTGGCGTGTGGGTCTCCCCGGAGCTCCGGATTGTTGCCACGAGCACGCCTGTCAGATTCGTTAGTACTCAGAGGCCCCTGGGCGACGTTCTCGTCGATCGCGTCTGAGGAGGTTTGATGGAGACAATCGTGCAGCGCCCGGCGGCACTGGATGTCCATAAGGAGCACGTGACCGCGTGTGTGCGCGTTCCCGGCCCGGACGGGGAGCCGCGAGCAGCATGTCGTGGAGTTCAGAGCGACGGTGGCTGGGCTCTTGGCGTTGCGCGACTGGCTTGCGGCGTATGGGGTCACGCAGGTCACGATGGAGGCGACCGGCGTGTTCTGGAAGCCGGTGTGGGCGGTGCTGGAGGGCGAGTTCGAGTTGGTGCTCGTCAACGCCCGGCACGTCAAGCAGGTTCCCGGTCGCAAGACTGATGTGTCCGATGCGGCCTGGCTTTGTCAGCTCGCCGAGGCCGGCCTGTTGCAGTCGAGTTTCGTGCCGCCCAAGCCGATCCGCGCGCTGCGGAACCTGACCCCGGTATCGCAAGACGCAGATTCAGGAACGCGCCCGGGAGGCCAATCGGCTGCACAAGGCGCTGGAGGACACCGGGATCAAACTCGACTGCGTCGCGACCAACATCCTCGGAAAGTCCGGGCGGGCGATGCTCGACGCGCTGGTTGCCGGCACCACCGACCCCGGAGTCCTCGCCGATCTCGCCAAGGGCAAGCTGCGCGCAAAGTTCCCCGCGCTCCGCGAGGCGCTCGAGGGGCGCTTCGATCATCTGCACGCGGTCTGGATCGGGGCGATCCTCAACCACCTCGATTTTCTGGACGAACAGATCTCCAGCCTGACCGAGGCGATCGGGGAACAGATCGCCCCTTTCGAGAAAGCCGTTGAGCTGCTGTGCACGATCCCCGGCGTTCAACAGCGCACCGCCGAGGTCATCGTCTCCGAGATCGGGATCGACATGAGCGTATTCCCGACCGCCAAACACCTCGCCAGCTGGGCCGGACAATGCCCCGGCAACGATAAATCCGCTGGCAAACGCCGCTCTGGCAAGACCCGCGACGGATCCAAATGGCTGGACTGGGCCCTGGAGGAAGCCGCGCTCGCCGCGACCCGCACCAAAGACGTCTACCTCGCCGCCCAATACCAACGACTCAGACCCCGGCGTGGGCACAAGAAAGCCCTCGGCGCGATCAAACACTCGATCACCTGCGCCTGCTGGCACATGCTCAGCACCGGCGAGCTCTACACCGACCTCGGCGGCGACTACTTCCAACGCCGAGACCCCGAACGAATCACCAAACGACTCGTCGCCCAACTCGAAGCCCTCGGACACCACGTCACCCTGGAGGTCGCAGCCTGACAGAGGTCATTTTCCTGTCAGGTCCCCGGGCCGACCAGTCCCTCGCGCACCGCGAGGAGCGCCGCCTGGGTCCGGTCGGCGACCCCGAGCTTGGCGAGCAGGTGACCGACATGCGTCTTGACCGTCTTCTCGGCGATCCCGAGCTCGAGCGCGATGCGCTTGTTCGAGCGACCGCGGGCGATCAGCTCGAGCACCTCCTGCTCGCGCCTGGTCAGCGGCTGCTCATGCGGGGCCTGCGAGCCGTCGGCGATCGCGTGGACGAGCCGGGCCGCCACCGCAGGATCGATCACGGTCTCCCCCGCGTCGGCCGCCCGGACCGCGCGCGCGAGCTCGGCCGGCTCGGCATTCTTGAGCATGTAACCGGCGGCACCGGCCTGGATCGCGGGCAGTAGCCGTTCGTCCTCGAGGAAGCTCGTCAGCACGACCACGCGCGCCGTCGGCACGCGGGAGCGCAGCGCCCGCATCGCCCCGACCCCGTCGAGCTTCGGCATCACCAGGTCCATCAGGATGACGTCGGGCCCCAGGCGCTCCGCCTCTGCGATGCCGGCCTCGCCGTCGGCCGCCTCGCCGACTACCTCGAGGCCGTCCTGGAGCTCGAGGAAGGCGCGCAGTCCCTCCCGGACGACGGCATGATCGTCGACGATCAGGATCCGGATCACGGCGCGACCTCGAACCGCACGGCCGTGCCGGCACCCGGGGCGGAGCGGATCTCGAGCCGCCCGCCGAGCTCCTGCGCTCGCTCTTCCATCGAGGTCAGGCCGAGATGGCGGGAGCGGAGCTCGGGCTGCCGGGGCTCGAACCCGACGCCGTCATCGGTGACCTCAATCACGTGCGGACTGAGCCGGACCTCGATGTGGCCGGCCCGGGCGTGGCGAAGGGCGTTGTGCAGGGCCTCGTCGACGATCCGGAGCACGGCCAGCTCGCGCTCGCCGTCTCCGGTCACGACGGCGCCTTCGCTGGTCAGCTCGATCTCAACGCCATGGACTCGGCGGAGCATCTCGACCTCCTTGCGCAGCGTCAGCTCGAGACCATCGCGCTCGAGCTCGGGCGGACGCAAACCGAGGATCAGCCAGCGGAGCTCCTCCAGCGCCTCACGGGCGAGCTCGCCGAGGCGCTTCACCTGACGGCGGCCGGCGGCAGGATCGCGATCGAGGGCGGTGGCGGCCGCCTCGGCGGTAAGGACGAGGCTGAACAGCTTCTGACTGACCACGTCGTGGAGCTCGAGCGCGAGCCGGTTGCGCTCGGACAGCATCGACAGCTCGCGGCTACGCTCGTACAGCCGCGCGTTCGTGATCGCGATCGAGGCGTGTGCGGCCAGGAGCTCGATCAGCGCCTGATCCTCGGGGCTGAACACGGGGTCATCGAGCTTCTCGGTCAGATAGAAGGCGCCGATCACCTCGCCTGCGGCCACGATCGGTACGCCGAGGAACGAGCGCATGTTGGGATGGCGGCGCGGCCACCAACCGCGGAACCGCAGATCGGTGTGGATGTCCTCGGTCCGGTACGGCGCCGAGGAGTGCAGCATCGCGCCCAGCATCCCGTGCGTTCGCGGCAGTGGTCCCATCGCGGCAATCAGCTCATCGCTCATGCCGGACACGAGGAAGCGGCGGAATCCGCCCTCCCCATCCGGGATGCCGAGCGCGGCGTAGCGGGCTCCGGCGAGCTCCCGCGCGCTGTCGACCAGCCGCTGCAGGACCTGGTCGACCGACAGCTGCGATGCGACCGCCAGGACCGCGTCGCTGACGGCCTGCAACGGGGGGCTGAGCGGCTCCGACATCCCGCTCACGATAGCTTTGCGGACGTGCCACGTCTCTGGTTCTGGGCCCAGCTGCTAATCGTCGTGTTCGTGCTCGCGGGCATGGTGATCGCGATCACCAAGCTGTGATGTTCGCCTCGATCCTTGCCGGGACCGATGGCTCGGACACCGCCACCACCGCGGTCCGCTACGCGATCGACCTCGCCGTGCAACTCGGCGCGCGCCTGCTCATCGTCAGCGCCTACGAGCCCGTCTCCGACCAGCGCCTGAGAGGCGAGCGCGCGCGTGTGCCCAGGGATCTGCAGTGGATCGTCAACCCGCGCGAGGACGTGCTGCAGATGCTCGAGCGATCACGCCAGGAGGCGCTCGGCGCAGGCGTGGCCGACGCCGAGACCTTCGCCCGGCAGGGCGACGCCGCCGACGCGATCCTCGACGTGGCCGAGGAGCAGCGCACCGATCTGATCGTCGTCGGCAACAAGGGCATGACGGGCGCCAAGCGCTTCCTGCTCGGCTCCGTCCCGAACAAGGTCTCGCACCACGCACCGTGTTCGGTGCTGATCGTGCGGACGACGTAACTACCGCGTCGTCGCCGCGCCCGCGTCGAGCAGACCCCACCCGTAGCTGGGGTTCGGCCTCGGCGACCCGAGCGGCTGCGCGGTCTGCTCGAGCCGGACACGCACCCGGGCCGGGGTCGGCTGGCGCCCGATCACGCCGCTCGCGATCACCAGCGCAGCGGTGGCCGCCACGTGCGGCGTCGACATCGAGGTGCCGAAGATCCCGCCCGGGAACCCGAACCGGGACGGATTGGCCGAGTTGAGGAAGGTCATCTGATAGATCGGGGGCAGCTGCCGGCCGGGATGGCAGTTCGGATCTATGAGCGAGGCGGAGTCATCCCCTCCACCGGGCGCGACCAGGCTCAGGTTCGCGCCGCCGTTCGAATAGTTGGCGAGGCAGCGGTCCTTGGTCGTGGCGCCGACCGCGATGGCGCCCTGCGCGCGGGCGGGGTAGGCGACCTGCTGGACACCCTCGTTCCCCGATGCGGCGACCACCACGACGTGCCTGGAGACCGCGAACCGGACCGCGTTCAGCACGTCAGGGATGTCACGGGCGCGGACGTCGGGCGTGAACTCGATCGACAGGTTGATCACCCCTGCGCCGTGCGTGGCCGCGTAACGGATGCCGCGGGCGATCGTGGCGGCGTCCCCCGTGCCGTCTGCGCTGAGGATCCGCACAGGCATGATCGATGCGCCGTACGCAAGCCCGGTGAGGCCGATCCGGTTGTTGGTCGACTCAGCGATCGTTCCGGCGACGAATGTGCCGTGGCCCTCCCGGTCGAGCGGGAAGCGGTTGTGGGCGACGAAGTCGTAGGGCTTGACGAAGTGTGTGCGCCCGAAGTCGGGCGAGCGCCGGAACCGGTGCCAGTTGCGGTACGCCACGCCCGTGTCGAGTACGGCGACGATCACGCCGCGGCCACCCGGGCGCCCGTCAGCGCGAAGGTTGGCCCAGGCGAGCGGCGCATCGACGCCGGCGCCGGGAAGGAAGTTCCACTGCAGCTGCTCCCAGCCCCCCGCGCCGTTCGCCTTCCCCGGGTCGTCAGGGATCCAGGGTGCCGGCGCGCTGTCGGCATGGGCGAGGTAGTTCGGCACCGCGTAGGCGACGCCTCGCTGGTGACGGAGGCGAGCGAGCGCCTGCGCGACGGTCTCGCCGCGTGGGAGCTTGAGCACCTGCGCGGACGGCTCGGGGGCGCTCGCCGCGAGCACGCGGACGCCCATTCGCCGCTGCACGGCAGCGGCGACAGAGGCGATCGGGCCCGGGGCGTAGCCGACCACCACCTCGCCCGGGACGTACGGGGCGGCGGCCGCCGGCGCCACCGGCACCCCGAACACCCCGACCGAGGTCATCGCCAGCGTGGCTGCACGGAGAATGCGGGAGGCGAGGATCACGATGAGTGGCGCCGACGAGAGGCGCGGATGCAGGCCATGGGGCGATTAAGACAACATGGCCGAGCAGGCAAAGTTGCCCTGCGAACACGTTAGCGCCCGGTGAGCTCGCACTTCTTCCCCCGCGATGAGTACTTCATGCGCCTCGCCCTGCGCGAGGCCGCGGAAGCCCTCGACCACGACGACGTCCCGATCGGCGCGGTGATCGTCAAGGACGGCGAGGTGATCGCTCAGGGTCACAACGAGCGCGAGGCGCGGGCGGATCCGACCGCCCACGCGGAGATGATCGCCCTGCGCGAGGCAGCCCGCAACCTGGGCAGCTGGCGCGTCCTGGACAGTGTCCTGTACGTCACGCTCGAGCCGTGCGCGATGTGCGCCGGGGCGATCGTCCTGGCCCGGATTCCGCGCGTGGTGTTCGGGACCTGGGATCCGAAGGCGGGCGCGGCCGGCAGCGTCCTCAACGTCCTCGACGAGCCGCAGCTCAACCACCGCCCGCAGGTGGAGGGCGGCCTGCTGGCCGAGGACTCCGCCGATCTGCTCACGGCGTTCTTCGCCTCCCGTCGCTGAGCTCGGCCCCTTGCTTCGCGCTGAAACTTGAGCGCGAACTGCGACGAACGTGGCCGGACACCAGCGCTCCGGCAGCAGGCGCACCCGGCCCGTCGTCTCACGCGCAACCGCCGTGTGGGCGTGCCGGGGGACAGGCGGAAACTACGGATCGGGCTGCGGGGCGAGTACGGAAGCGCTGACTCGATCAAGAAGTACGATGGTGAGTTCATGCCCAGCGTGAGAGAGGACCAAGGGTGACGCGACGACCAACAGCTGTGGTGGATGGCCGCGGACGCCGCGCGAACCCTGGGCCAGTGGTCCGTCTGTTTCTATCGGTCGCCGTGGGGGCCTTCGCGTTCATCGGCTCCGCGTCGGCGCTGGCGAAACCGAGTCGTCCTTACGCCGCTCGCGCGCGTGGCGTCGTCACCGTGACGCGCGACAGTGCTGGCATCCCGCATGTCCTGGCGCGCGACTTCCGCGGGCTGGGCTATGGCGACGGGTATGCCTTCGCGCAGGACAACCTGTGCACGCTGGCCGATCAGTTCATCACCGTTGAGGGCCAGCGCTCGCGCTACTTCGGCCCCAACGCGATGAACCTGAACTTCTCGGCGGGCGCCGCCGACTCCAACCTCAACTCCGACCTCTTCTGGAAATATGTGCAGGCTTCGCATGTTGTCGATCGGTCGCTGGCGCAGCGCCCCCCGATCGGCCCTTTGCCCCAGGTCCGGCAGATGTACGAGGGCTGGGCGGCGGGCTACGACGCCTTTCTTCGCTCCGGCAAGCTCCGAGACCCGCGTTGCAAGGGCAAGCGCTGGGTGCATCCGATCACTGCGATGGACCTCTACCTCCGCGGCGAGCAGATCGTCACCGAGGGTTCGGCGCAGCAGTTCATCAGCGACCTGGTCGACGCCGTGCCGCCCGGCGCGGGGACCGCGTCCGCCGCGTCGGCTGGCCGGTTTGACATTCGGGCGCTCACGGCGCAGCTGGGCGGGACTTCGGACGCGAGCGCCGGCTCAAATGGGATCGGCCTCGGGTCACAGGACACCCGGGGCGGCGATGGGATGGTCCTCGCCAACCCTCACTTCCCGTGGCGAGGGACCGAGCGCTTCTGGATGGCCCAGCTGACCATCCCAGGGCGATACAACGTGATGGGTGGGACGCTCGAGGGCTTCCCGTTCATCGGCATCGGCTTCAACCAGCACCTGGCCTGGACGCATACGGTCTCGACGACTCGCCGGTTCACGATCTTTCAGTTGCGTCTCGTTCCCGGCGACCCGACGAGCTACTACGTCGACGGCAAGCCCCATCGGATGGGTCGCGTCACGGTTCGGGTGCAGACCGGCCACGGAGTCAAGTCGCACACGTTCTTTACCACGCGGTGGGGCCCGGTGCTGATCGTGCCTCCGGCACAGTACGCGTGGACAACGACCACCGCCTACGCTCTCGGTGACAGTGTCGCGGGCGACCTGGCCCGCGCCGCCAACCAGTACCTGCGCATGGGTCAGGCCTCGTCGGTGCGCGGCCTGCTCGGCGTGGAGGAGCGCTTTCTCGCGATCCCGACGTTCAATACGATCGCGGCGGACGACCGCGGGCAGGCGCTCTACGGAGACGTCGGCAACACGCCCAACGTGACGGCGGCGAAGATCAGCGCCTGCACCCCCGCCGGCCTCCCTCAGCTCGTCTTCTCGCAAGCACGCGTGATCACCCTCGATGGGTCGCGCTCGGGCTGCGGCTGGGCGAACGATCACGGCACTCCGGTGCACGGGATCTTCAACGGCTCGCACTTACCGCACATCATCCGTCGCGACTACGTGGAGAACTCCAACGACTCCTACTGGCTGGCCAATCCGTCTTCGCCGCTGACGGGCTTCTCGCCGATCATCGGCCTGACCGGCACTGCTCAGGGACTGCGCACCAGGCTGGGTAACGAGATGATCGCCGAACGGATGGCGGGTACCGACGGCTTCGCAGGGCGCAAGTTCACCGTCCCACTGCTGCAGCGCATGTGGGAGAACGATCGCTCCAAGCTCGCCGAGCTCGTCCTCGCCTCGCTCGTGAGCGCGTGCCGGGCCAATCCTCACCAGCTTGCGTCCAATGGAACGGCCGTCGACCTGACTGCGGCGTGCACCGCGCTCGCGGGCTATAACAAGACCGGCAACCTGGGCGCGCACGGCGGTTGGCTGTTCTACACGTGGTTCAGCTACGCGCCAAGCAGCGGCTTCTGGGCCGACGCCTTCGACCCCAACCGCCCGCTGACCACCCCGTCGCAGCTCAACACCGCGAACCCGGCCATTCTGAAGGCGCTCGCGGACGCGGTGCTCAACCTAAACGCTCACGGGGTGGCGCTCACCGCCTCATATGGCGAGGTACAGCACGCGACGCGCAACGCGGCGAAGATCCCGATCCACGGTTGCAATACCGGTTGCTTCAACGCGATCCAGTCCGGCACCGCGACAGCGACCAACCCGACCAGCATCGCCCCCTACGGCGAAGTGTTCACCGGCTCCTCGCTGGTGATAACCACCGAGCTCACGAAGCGAGGACCGCGCTCGCAGGGCATCCTCACCTATTCGCAGGCCACCGACCCGACGTCGCCGTGGTTCGCGAACCTCACCCGGTTGTACTCGCAAAAGCGTTGGGTGACGATGCGTTATACCCCGTCCCAACTGCGCGCCGATCGTGGGGCGCGAACGCTGAGGCTCGTGGTTCGCTGAGCTGGAGAGCTTGTGAAGGCACGCGGGATCGCACTGGCTTCCTTGCGCAGAATCGCCGGGAGAGCGAAGAGGTTCACGGGCTTGGTCGGTGCACCAGCTCCCGGTCCAGCTGGTCGGCCGTCGCCATCTAACTAGATGACCTTCACTGTTCGCGACGGCCGGTCCTGGGCGACGAGTTGGTGCTTGCCTGGACGCATCCCAAGCTGGGAGAGCCGCATCTGCTCGACGTTGCGACCGGCATCAGCGTCGCCATCCTGGCGGTCGCAACCGCCGCCTTTGCGCTCCTGGTTGCGTTTCTCAGTGACGACTACAACTTCATCCTCACGAAGGCGTTTGGCGGGCCGGGAAGAGCGTTCGAGTCATATGCGATCGTTGCCATCGTCTCCGGCACGGCGGCACTCACGGCTGTCACCGGTCTGTTTTCTATGCCAATCGTCCGTGGGTTTCTACGAGCCTTGCTCATGGCGTTGCCTCTAGGTCTGATGGCGTGGGCCGTGGTCGGCACGGTTCAGCTAGTCGGGATCACTGCGACCCATGGGCGTCAACGTCTGCGCATACCGGAGATCAGAGCCGCCGCGAGTGAGGCCCGTCTCAAAGCCGCCGCCGAGTCGGGCGGTAAAGCTAGCGAGACAGCGCCCGACAAGCAGCACTCGGAAGGCGCGGGCTGAATGCCACACCTACAATCCCCGCGTATTCATGCGTGATTCCGCGCTCTTGCTCGATCGCGAGCGGCCGGAATCGCCGAAGAACGTGCCCGGAGAGGTGGCAGAGCGGTTGAATGCGCCGGTCTCGAAAACCGGTATGGGCGGTTTCGTCCATCGAGGGTTCGAATCCCTCCCTCTCCGCTGATACCGCGAGGCTCCTGCGGCTTCGCTTGATCCGGCCGATGGGTCCGGTTTACCAAGTTGTGCTTTGGGGGGTTTCGGGTATCGTCGACCGGGTCTGACGCGGCCGGAAGGGCCGGTAACCGAGGGGCCGAGAGGGTGATGTCGATGTTCTCAAGCGGGGCTCGTACGGCGGGATCAATGGTTCGGCGTGGGCGTGGTAGGGCTGTCAGGTTGTTGGTGGCGACGGCGGGTGTGCTCAGGCTGTGGAGTGCTGGCCTCGTGGGATCAGCATCGGCGGCGGTTGACCAGTACTTGCACTTCCCCAACGACAGCGCCCAGCTCATCAACGACAGCAACCAGAGGGGTCCCGGCAAGGCGCTGGCCGAGAAGGCGACAGAGATCCAGACAGCTGGCGGCGCCGGTGACACGACCACATGCGCGGACATCACCGACTACCTCGCTCTCGTTCGCGCACAGACCGGGAAGAAGCTCACGCCGGAACTAGCGAGCGTGCTGACAACAGACGCACAAAACGTGGCGTCCGACCTCGGCTGCTAAGCACTTTCCGATAAGGGAGATGGCCTGACCCCGCCTCAGGCGCGACTGGGCTTGCGCGACGGACTCCCGAAGCCAGTGATCAGGGAACTTTTCTGAATACGCTCGCCAACCGGAGAGGTCTCTCCTCGAGGATTGCGAGAGTGTGCTCGATGCGTGTCGGTCGTCTTTGCCTTCTGATCTGCCTAGCGTGCTGCGGATTCGTGGCGCTCGCCGGGTGCTCCTCGAGAAGCTCGCACGGGACCCGATTTATGGTGCCGCTGCCCGCTGTGGTTGGCCCGATCGCTTCGACGACCAGCGATTTCCCGTTCATCGCCGACGGCTTCAGCGTCGAGCCACCGGTCCCGCCCGGTTACGAGGAGAACGAGTACTTCGTCTCGGGGAGGGGGAATCTGTACGAGTACACGCCTGCGGGGGTTCGCGTCGTCTCACCCTGCCCGGCAAGCGCCGAACCGCTCGGTTGTAGAAACGTCCCGTACACGACCAGAATGCTGGTCAAGCGACCGCGCGACCCACGGAGGTTCAGCGGCACGGTCGTGATCGAGCCACTCAATCCGTCGTCTGGCTACGACATCGCGAACGTCTGGGACCGCTCGTGGCCTTACTTTGTGCGCCAGGGGGACATCTTCGTCGGGTGGACGTCAAGGTACGCCGCGATCAGCGCCCTAAAGCAGTTCGAGCCCAGTCGATACGCACGGTTGACTTGGGGTCTCAACAGCGCGGTCGATGACGGCATCACGTTTGACATAGCGGCGCAGATCGGAGCGCTGTTCAGGCTCAATGGCCCCGGAAGCCCCGCTCATGGGCTCAGCGTCAGGCACGTCTTCGAGGCGGGATTCTCCCAGGACGGGGAGTTCACGTTCACGCAGGCCGACGTGTTCAATGGGATTGACCGTTTGCCGGGTGGACGGCCGGTCTACGACGGCTATGTCCCTGGAGGCGCGATCGGACCCAGCAACATCGATTTCGGCCTGACGCCGGCGGGAGCGCTACCGCCGGGCGACCCGCGGAATCGAATGCAGCCGCGCGACTCACCGGTCATACAAATCAACACGGAGACAGAGGAGGCGCTCCTCGGCGCCTCTACGGGACTGGCTTATCGGCGTCCCGACAGCGATGCGCAAAACGATCGCTACCGATTGTGGGAAGTCCCCGGTGCCAGTCACGTGTCCAACGACCTCAACAGCTCGGCGATCACCGAGCAGCGCGATCTTGCCGAGCTCGAGGGGATTCCACTGGCTGCGCTACCTGCCACCGGCTGCAGCCACCAGCAGTTCGTCAACGGCCCATGGGTCGGCGTGCCTGGGACCGTCGACCCGAACACGTACCCCTTCAGCAATGTCGCCAATGCCGCGTTTGCGGACCTGACGAGGTGGGTGGATGATGGCATCCCACCCCCGCGCGCGGCCAGAATCGAGGTGACCGACCCGCGTTCGGGCACGGTCGCGCGGGACCGGTTCGGTAACGCTCTCGGCGGCCTCCGCACCCCGTTCCTCGACGTCCCGACGGCCACCTACTCGCCCACAGATGCGGTGGCGCACGACACAGAAACCTCGGGATTGTGCTTCCTGGTTGGGTACAACACACCATTCAGTCACGCGACTCTGCAGTCCCTCTACCGCGCACACAGCGACTACGTAGCGAGGGTGGCAAGGGAGAGCCGCGATCTCGTAAGACAGGGATTCTGGCTTGCATCAGATGCCCAGCGGGTCGTGCAACAGGCCGCCGAAGCCGACATCCCATAGGCCGGGGGCGGGAGGCCCCGGCGACCAGCAAGTCGAGCTCGACGCGATCCACCGCTTGCAGACCGTGACGTCGAGTTCGTCACGCTCGGCCGGACGGGGGTCCGAACGCGGTGTTCGCCCTGAGGCGATCACACTGAGCGCGATCCCTGCGGAGCATGTGAATCGGCCGCACCTCCCATCCGAGACGGTGCGGCTCAAACAGGACCATCGGATAGCGGCGGCGAATCGCGTTCGAGGGCTTGTGACCGACGAATCCGACGTTCAGGCCGAGCTCCCAGGCGAGCGTGCTCTGATAGCCGACGATCGATACGGCGGTGCCGCAATCGAGGATACGATCGGCTCCGCCGACCCGCGCGATAACGCTCGCCAGCCGGTCGATCTTGAGCCCTGCGACCTGGCGCTGGTTGATCTCGGTGCGCACGACGTCAAGCCGTTGGCGGACCGCGGGCGCCAGCGCCCCGAGCAGCACCAGGACGACGGCGAATTCGGCCCATCGCAGCGGCAGGCGCACCGGCGGGATCGCGGCGAGCAATCGGCCGACACCGGTGCCGGCTATCACCACCATGACGGCGGCCGGCTCGGCCAGGTAGCGAGGCTCGGCGGGCCAGCCGTGGAAGGCAAACGCGATCTCGATCGCCACCCATGCGACCGCCGCGGCCGCCAGCGCGAGGACCGCTCGATCTCGCCGGACCACGGCGAAACAGATGCCGACGGCAGCCGCGAGCCACATCGGTAGCTCGTACAGGCCCCCGAAGCGCCCGAGAACGCCTGAGATGACGCCGCGATGGAGCGCACTCGCGGTGCCAAGCGCCACGTCGCCCGCACGCAGCCAGCTATTTGCGGTGAGCGCAGAGAGCCCGAACCACAATGATGGGATCGCGAGAATCCCAACCGTCACCAACACGCGGGCGGCGGGAACCTTACGCCAGCACCAGACGGCGTAAAGGCCGACGAATGGCCACGCCTCCGGCCGACCGAGAGCCGCGAACACGAGCAGCACAAACGCCAGCCGCGGGCGGTCCGAGAGGTGAGAATCGACCGCGGCCAGGCACAAGCTGATGGCCATCGGATCCGAGCTGGCGATCAGCACGAGCGGCCAGAAGCCCACGATTCCCAGGATGCCGATGCCCGCGAACACCGCCGCGGCCATCCGAGCGTAGTGGCGACCGGGACTCGGTCCTGTGAGCCGGTAGGCGATGCGCGCGGCAAAGACCGGTGCGCTGAGCGCGGCCGCCGTCGAGGTCACCATCCACAACCACGGCTGCGCAGTACCCGCGAGCGCGTACGGGAAGGTGAACAGGAACGGAAGCGGCTTCCACGACGGCGCGCCATTCGTGTTGAGATCGAAGTGGAGTGCCTGCTTGCCCCACACGAGCCATCCGTAGGCGTCGTACTCGGGCCGCATCTGCGTCAGGCCGACGAACAGAATCGACGCGAGCAGCACGAGCAGCGCCACGATCCATCCGGCGTAGCTGTGAAGAACATCCGGCACACGAGATGGGGTAGTTACGTGTGTCACATGCGCGCCGCGACGGTATCCGGCTCGCCTAACTGGCATCTAAGGGCGCTGAGGGCGCTCCGCGGCTCCCCCATCCCCGGTCTCGCCGCGGATCCGTTCTCCGGCCGCATCCGCGGCGGTGCCCCCGACGCCAACCCCGGCGTTGGCTACGCTGCTGCCCACGTCCAGAAGGTCAACCATTCTGGCGCTGACGCTTGCAGCGCCGGCGGTCGCGACCGCTCTTGCGCTGTCCGCGCCGCTCCGGCATGAGCCGCACGTCCGGACGTCCTCCTACATAAGCCCGTCCGCGACCGCCGCCCGAGCAACGCTGCTCACCATCGGCAAGCCCTACGGCCGCCGGATCCCGGCCGGGTTCCTCGGCCTCTCGCTCGAGTTCTCCTCGATCGAGGCGTACGCGGGGAATGACCCCACCGCGCTCAATCCCGCCTTCGAGCAGCTGATTCGCAACATCACGCCGGGACAGATGCCCGTGCTCCGGATCGGCGGCGACACCAGCGACTGGTCGTGGGTCCCGGTGCCACACATGAAACGGCCGCTCGGGGTCAGAATCAACCTGGACCGGACTTGGCTAGAGGTGATGTCCGGGCTCTCGCGGGCGGTCGATGCGCGTCTGATTCTGGGCGTCAACCTCGAGGCCAACAACCGCAGGCTGACCAGGTACGAGGCGCGAACGTTCCTGGAGCGGATCGGCAAGTGGTCGATCGCCGCACTCGAGCTTGGCAACGAGCCGGAGCTGTATGGCTCGCTGACCTGGTTTGTGCTTCACCACCGCAGGTACTACGGCCGACCGCACGGCTACGGCATCGCCGACTACCTGCATGACGTCAGGCAGATGCTCAGGGTGCTGCCGGCCGATCCGCTCGCCGGACCGGCGGTCGGCTCTCCAAAGTGGATCGGCTATACACCGCGCTTTCTTCCCGTCGCCGCGCCGCGACTATCGATCGTCACTGTCCACCACTATCCGCTTCAGCAATGCTTCAAGCCGCCGTCCTCGGTGTGGTATCCGACGATCGCCCATCTGTTTGCGCCAAGGTCGAGCCGGGGGTTGGCGGACAGCGTGGCTCCGACGGTGGCCGCGGCCCATCGCCACCGCCTGCTGATGCGTGTGGACGAGATGAACAGCATGTCCTGTGGCCAGGGCAACAGCGCCGCGAGCGAGTTCGCATCCGCGCTGTGGTCGGTGGACGCTCTCTTCGAGATGGCCCGCGTGGGCGTGGACGGAGTGAACTTCTTCAGTACCCCTCGCGCTCCGGCGCAGTTGTTCGTCTTCGATCACCCCGGCAGCCGCGCGGCGGCGAGCGTGCAACCCGTCTACTACGGCCTGATGATGTTCGCGCAGGCGGCGCCGCCCGGGTCACGCCTGCTTCAGATCTCGGGCTCGAGCCCTGGCCTCAGGGCGTGGGCAACGCGCACACGCGACGGCACGGTCAGGATCGCCCTGATCAACGAGAACGGCGCCGGCACGCAAGCGCTGTCGCTGCGAATCCCGGGGCAGCACGCGACCGGCTCTGTCAGCCGACTGCAGGCCCCGCACCTCGACTCCACGCGTCGCATCACGCTTGGCGGCCAGACCTTCGGCTCGGCAACGCGCACCGGAAAGCTGCACGGGCACCCGACGATCATCCGCACCGTGCCCCGCAACGGCAAATATGAGGTGAAGATCCCGGCGGCCAGCGCCACGCTGCTCACCATTCCCGTCGCTTAGCCGCCGCTCAGCGACTGCCGGCCGCAGGTACCGTGAGCAGAGCTGAGGAGAATGCCGCCACGCGTATCTGGTAGGACAGACCCCGCTCGGCGACCTCCCTCGTCACGAGCCGGCCTTGCCAACTCCCGTCTGACCCGAGCCGCTGTCCGGCGAGCGTCACCTTGTTACTGGAGTGGACGTTCGGTGCCGTCAGGCGCTCGAGCGTCGCAGCACCACTTACGCCCGATGGCGCGCCGAGCGTCACCGACGCATTCCGGTTCGCCTTGTTGATGCAGAGCAGATGGAGCGTGCCGTCGCCCAGCCGCACAGCCCACACTTTCAGCGTCTGCGTATCTCCCTGCCCGGCGACACGCATCAGCCGCGCACCCGGGCCGAGCATTCTCGCGACCAGAGCGAGCCCGTAGAACATCGGCTCGGGAATGATCGAGCCGTTGGCGTAGTTCAACGAAGAGTTCGGGTGGTTCGTCTGCACCTCGACGTTGACCCCGCTGACGCCGGCGGACATGAGCGTGAAGAGCTGATCCGGAGCCCAGAGCGCCGTGGCGAAGGTGTCGCTCTGGCCCGGAATCCCGGTGCAGTAGCTCGACCCGACCTCCGTCATCCGTAGCCTCAGTCCCCCCGCCTGTGCATCTGCCACGACGTGGTGTGCCAGACGAGCTGCACCCTTGACCAGGGACTTCGTCAGGTACTTGTTGGCCCATGGATATCTGTGCTGGCCGGGAACCGCACAGCCGTTCAGCAGCGGATACAGGTGTGCCGTGATCAGTGAGAGGTGCTTCGCCTGCGGCGAGGCGACCAGCCCGGAGATCCACCCCGCGTCCGCGCTCGTCGTGGACGGGCCGACCATCGGGGCGCCGGGAACCGCGCGTGTGATCGCTCGGACGTAGGCGCCGAACAGCGCGATGTACTTGGGAATCGTGAACCGGCGGGCCCAGGAACCGGGTCCGTGCCGCCGGACGCGCGTCAAACCGACAAACCCGCGGGTATAGAGGTCGGGCTCGTTGCCCACCTCGAAGCCGATCACGCTCCGTGAGGGCAGCCGGCTCTCCGCCGCGGCGGCGACCTGGGCGGCCATCCTGGGCGAGTGTGCCGCCAGATTGAGGTCGAGGATGAGCTGCAGTCCAGCCGATTGCGCGATGGCTCGCAGGTGGTTCATCCATGCTGGAGTGAGCGAGTACGGGTGGCCCTGTCGGTAACGCGGCTCGACGATCGTGCTGTTGTCGTTCTCCCAGAACGAACTGTCGGAGCTTTCGCCGCCAAGCCGCATGACCACCGGGTGGTGTTCGCCCGGCGGTCGAAGCAGAGCCAGCAGTCTCGCGAAGCTGGCGAAGTGCCGCTCGTACCTGAGCAGGTCGTTGTACTCGACCGCGATCCCAAGGTAAGACGGAGGGACGCTCAGCAGACTGCGGCCGAGCGTCAGCCTGACGCGGGCCAGCCCCGGCGTCCCTGGCTTTCCGCCGGCGATCGACGCCGGCAGAGCGGCCAGCGCCAGCACGACCGCGAGGACCGCACCGATCGTTAGCCCCACCCGATCCACTCTCCTCGCCACCCTCGTGGCGGCTTGCCGCGACTGGGCGCCCACGCGGCACACCCTAGTGGAGCGCTGGGTCAACGCAGCCCGCCGGCGCCTCAGAAATCCGCTGCGGCCGGCAGGCCGGCGTAGTTCTCGGCCAGGCTCCTCGCGGCCGCCGGCGAGCGCGCGAGGTAGTCCAGCCGCGCGAGCTGGAGCCTGCGGTCAAACCGTCCCTGGCCGAGGTCATGCAGCAGCTGGGTCATGTAGTTGGAGAAATCCTGTGCGCGCCAGACGCGCCGCAGCGCCGTCTCGGAGTAACGCTCGATCGGCTCCCGCGACCCTGTGCGGTACCACCTGACGAGCGCGGAGGCCATCAAGCGGGCGTCGTTGACCGCGAGGTTTAGCCCCTTGGCGCCGGTCGGCGGCACGATGTGAGTCGCGTCGCCGGCGAGGAGGAGCCGGCCGTACTGCATCGGTTCGCACACGAAGCTCCGCATGGGCGTGATCCCCTTGTCGAACACGTGCCCCTCGTTGACGCGCCATCCATCGGTGGCCAGACGTATCTGAAGCTCCTCCCACACGCGCTCGTCCGGCCAGTCCTCGAGCTTCTCGTCGACCGGCACCTGGATATAGAGGCGGCTGACTCGCGGTGATCGCATCGAGTACAGGGCGAAGCCGCGCTCGTGCCAGGCATAGATGAGCTCGTCGGTGGCGGGGTGCACCTGCGCGAGGATCCCAAGCCAGCCGAACGGATAGGTGTAGTCGTGGATCGTGAGGATTCCAGCCGGAATGGAGGGACGGCAGACTCCGTGGAACCCATCGCAGCCGGCGACGAAGTCGCAGTCGAGCCCCCGACTGACACCATCGTCCGTGTAGGTGATGCGGGGGCGCTCGGAGTCGAGGTCGTGAACGGCCGTGTCCTCGACCTCGAACCGGAGCTCCAGACCGCGATCCAACGCGCAGGCGATCAGATCTTTGAGCACCTCGTGCTGACCGTAGATCGTCACGTGCCGGCCGGTCAGCTCGCTGATCGGGATGTACGTGGTGCCTCCTCGACAACGCAGGTTGATCCCGTTGTGCTGCAGGCCCTCGCGCGCCAGGCGACCGCCCACGCCCAGGTCGTGGAGGAGATCGACGGTGTTCTGCTCGAGCAGCCCAGCCCGCGCGCGGCTCTCGACGTGCTCGCGGCTGCGGTCCTCGAGGATCACCACTTCGATCCCCTCCCTCTGCAGCAGGAGTCCGAGCGTCAGCCCGGCGGGCCCGGCGCCGATGATGCCGACCTGCGTACGCACCTAGATCCGATACTCGCGCGACTAGTCCTGGACCGTGATCCGGAGTTCGAGCACAACGGCTTCAGATTAACGCCCGCCTTCACGGCGATGAACGCCGGAAGGCGGCCCGGCGGCGGCCGGTCGCGCTCCAACATGCGCAACCGGCCGCCGCCCAGACTCGTTACCGCCCGCTGCGGGCGAAGCTCGCAGCCTCGGTCTTGACGATCGAGAGCAGGTTCCCGAGCGCGACGTTCGCGTCCAGGAGGTGCAGGCCCCACTCGGGCGTCGGGCTGGGGTTGGGCGTCTTGGCGCCACCGACGGCCGTGATCTCGAGCGCGTTGGCGCCGTTCGCCGAGGAGCATTGAGCGCGGTAGGACCCGGGCTCGGCGGACCACACCGTTGGGGGCGTCGGCTGGGTCAGCCCGAGCAGTTTGATTCCCGCGGCGAGCGGGCTCTGGGGATCGAACGGCTGGCTCGGGAAGATCGGAGCGACCAGGGCGCTCCCACCACCAAGCGCGGCTGGGTTCGTGCACAGCACGGCGTCGCCCTTCGTGGTCGTCCTCCCGAACAGGCTCGGGTTGGGCACCGGCTGGTCGAAGGTCGAGAAAGCGATCACACAGCCAAGCTGCCCGGGCTTCGTGCAGCCCGGGATGTGCTTGAAGTCGCCGCCGATCTGCTTGCCCTGCTTCACGAGGACATTGCCGCCGAGCAGGATCGCCGAGACCAGGCGACGGCGCACGGCGGGCTTGCGATCGACGTCCTTGGCGATCAACTGCCGCAGCACGAACGATCCCTGCGAGTGGCCGATCAGTACGAACCCTCGCCCGTGGTTGTACCGCTTCAGATACGTCTGGAAGGCGTTATGAACGTCGGCCAACGCGAGCGCCGGATTCGGCTTCGTCGTGGGTGTTCCGAGGCCAATTCCGTCAAGCGTCACCTGCCGGTACATCGGCGCGAAGACACGACAGCGCTGTGAGTAGCGCGCGGCCTGGTAGAGCGCGATCGAGCGCTCCTCCGGATCGACGTGAAGATTCGCGTTACCGGTCTTCTGGCCGCTGACCGTCGGGTACACGTAGAAGCAGTCGATCGCCGGGTGAGCCACCTGCTTGGGGTGCTCAACCCTGACCTCGTGCAGCGTCGGCGTGTAGACGGTCGTCGACAGCCCGGGTGTGCACGGATCGGGCTTCTGGCCGGGCTTGCAAAGCCATACCGTCTTCGCGGACGCAGCCGGAGCCAGCGCCAGCGCAGCCGCGGCAGCCAGCCCACCTAGGGTGAGCGCAAATCTCTTCATTCCCAACACTCCTTTGAAGATCACACGGCCGCGGACAGCATCGTAGACGGTCGCGCCCGAGAGCCCGCCTTGCTCCGCGCCCCCCGACCCGTCACGCGGCGCTGCTCCCCGGCACGCGCTTCGCCCCCTCGGGCACCATGATCGCCGAGTAGGCGGCCGGGAACCCCTTGCGCCATGTCGAGTAGCGCAGGGTCCAGCCGAGCTCCCGCTTGGCCTTCGCGTTGGACGCGCCGCGTGCCTCGGTCCCCATCATGACCGCGGTCTCGCCGGCGAGCAGCCTGGTGAGCCACGTGGGAAAGTGCCGCGGCGGCTTGGCGCCGAGAGCCTCCGCAAGGGCAGGCAGCCACTCGCGCACCGGGGCCGGCTCGTCGTCGACAACGTTGTAGATCGCGGGACCCTCGTGGTCGAGCGCCAGCACGGTCGCGGCGGCGGCGTCGTCGAGGTGGATGAAGGACATCATCCCGCCGCCGTCGCCGACGATCGGGAAGTGGCGCTTGCGCACCAGATCGGCCCATCCGTCGTTTGCGGCGCCGTAGAAGGCGCCGTAGCGCAGGGCTATCCCGCCGAACTCGGTCACCGCCCGATCGAGATGGTTCATCGCGTCATACGTCTCCCTTGCGCTCGGCGGCGGGTTGGGGTCGACCGGGTCGGCCTCGGTCTTGACCGGACCGCCGGCGTGCACGTACCGGTAGGGCGCGAAGCTCTGGGCGACGAACCGGTCCACGCCGGCCTCCCGTGCGGCCGCCAGCAGCACGTCGGTCCCCTCGGTCCTGAGCCGGTTGGTGAGCACAAACGTCTTGTCGAGGCTGCGGCCGAACTTCGCAGCTGCCAGCGCGGTGACCTGGTTGACGATCGCGTCGGGCGCGTGCTCGAGAACGGCGGCGCGAACGGCCCCGGGATCGAGCAGGTCGACAACGACCGGCTCTGCGCCCGCCGCGCGCACGCGCTCGGCGCTCGCCGGCGAGGTGTGAGTGCCGACCACCTCGTGGCCGGCATCGATCAGCTGGGGCACGAGCCGGCTTCCAAGTGCACCGCTCGCTCCTGCAACGAGAACTCGCATCGTGTGCTCCTTTTCGCTGTACTGGGATCGGACCCGGACAGCTCCGATCTGGTCACATCCGTCGGATCCGGCGGGTCTATTGCCATGACACCCCGCGAACGAGGAACGTGACATGGATCAACAGCAGGAGTTTCTCGCCCAGGAATTCGACGCCAACCGACCGCACCTGCGCGCCGTGGCCTACCGGATGCTCGGTTCGCTGTCCGAGGCGGACGACGCCGTTCAGGACGCGTGGCTGCGCCTGAGCCGCGCCGACACGAGCGAGGTCGAGAACCTCCGCGGATGGCTGACAACCGTGGTCGCGCGCGTGGCGTTGAACATGCTTCGCTCACGCAGGACGCGGCGCGAGCGGCCGCTCGACGTGCACGTCCCCGATCCCATCATCGACCCGGCCGCCGGCACCGACCCCGAGCACGAGGCGCTGCTCGCGGATTCGGTCGGGCTGGCACTGCTGGTCGTGCTGGAGACGCTCTCGCCGCCGGAGCGGGTCGCGTTCGTGCTCCACGACATGTTTGCGGTCCCGTTCGGAGACATCGGAGACATCCTCGACCGTTCGCCCGACGCTACCCGGCAGCTCGCCAGCCGGGCCCGCCGCCGCGTCCGCGGGACCGCGACTGCTCCGGATGCTGACCCCACCGCCCAGTTCGAGGTTCTCGAGGCATTCATGGCCGCAGCCCGAGAAGGCGACTTCGAGCGGCTAGTCGCCGTGCTCGACCCCGAGGTGGTCCTCCGAGCCGACGGCGGCGCGACCGGGCTGTCCCACCAGATCCGCGGTGCCGAAACGGTCGCAAGCCAGGCCCTGATGTTCGCCCGGGCCGACCTGACGGTCCGGCGCGCGCTGATCAATGGCGCGGCCGGCGGGGTCACGTTCCTGAACGGCAGGCCGTTCTCGGTCGGCGCCTTCACGGTCCGCGGCGGACGAATCGTCGAGATCGACTTCCTCACCGACCCCGAGCGACTGGCCAAGCTCGACCTGACGATCCTCGGCGAGTGAGCGCCCGGGGGCCTGACGTCTGATGCGCTAGCAGACATGTCGCCCCCGGCTGAGCCGGAGGGCGAGAGTCGGCCGCTCGCGCCGGCGCCGTCCATAGCTTGGCCGGTCGCAGCGCGAGCGGTGTCCCGTGTGGCGGTAGCCAACATGGTCTGTGCTGTGTGCCCTCAGTACAACCGAGATTCACCGCCGCCAGCATCGGTACAAGACCGAAGTCCCGTTCGCGGTCTCCCGTTCCCGCGCTCTGGGCCAGCGCCGTCCGCGCGCGGCGGTATATGACCGTGCGTGAGTGGGAGACCGTACAAGCGCGTGCTGGGGGGACCCAGGTCGTGCGCGGCGCGCGACTACGACCGCTCCTCCAACTGCGTACCCGAGACCGACCCGCCGTTCGACAACCTGGCGCGCTTCATCGCCCGGCTGCCGCGCGTGTCGCCACACGACAGGTTCAGCGGCGCCGCGCTCGGCCGCGCGCCGGCCGACAACGCCGGCGGTCTGTACTGGCAGTTAGACACCAGGTGAGCGCGCCCCCGAATCCGGATCGCAAGACCGCGATCGCGATCAAGGCGCTGGTCGTCGATCGCGGGGACAGGACGGTCCTGCACGGCGTCACCTGCGAGGTCGCGGCCGGGACCGTGACCGGACTGCTCGGTCCGAGCGGCTGTGGCAAGACGACGATGATGCGCTCGATCGTTGGTGTGCAGATCGTGCGCTCCGGCACTGTCGGGGTGCTCGGCGAGCCGGCGGGCTCGCCCCGGTTGCGACAGCGCGTCGGCTACGTCACGCAGGCGCCCTCTGTCTACTCGGACCTGAGCGTCCGCGAGAACCTCAACTACTTCCGCCGGGTGCTCGGAGTCGCGCCGGCGCGCGTGGAGGAGGTCATCGACAGCGTCTCGCTCGGGGCCTACGCCGAGCGGATGATCGCGACGCTGTCGGGCGGTGAACGGGCGAGGGTCTCGCTCGCGACGGCGATGCTCGGTGAGCCGGAGCTGCTCGTGCTCGACGAGCCGACCGTCGGGCTCGACCCGGTGCTGCGCCGCGAACTCTGGCAGCAGTTCGAGCGCCTGGCCCGGTCGGGCGTGACGCTCCTGATCTCGAGCCACGTGATGGACGAGGCGGCCCGGTGTGAGTCGCTTCTCCTGATGCGCGACGGTGACCTGCTCGCCGACACGACGCCTGGCGAGCTCCGCCGCGAGACCGGGACGGAGAACCTCGAGGACGCGTTCCTCGCCCTGATCGAGCGCCGGGAGCGATCGTGAGCCCCCGCATCGCGGCGGCCACCGCGCGGCGAGTGCTCGAGCAGCTGCGCCGCGATCCGCGCACGATCGCGCTGCTGCTCGTCGTGCCGCCGTTTCTGCTCACGCTGCTCAAGTACGCGTTCGAGCACGAGCCGGCGGCGTTCCAGAAGATCGGCGGCCCGCTGATCGGCCTGTTCCCGTTCATCACGATGTTTCTCGTCACCTCGATCACGATGCTGCGCGAGCGGACGACCGGCACCCTCGAGCGGTTGATGACGCTGCCGCTGGCCAAGCTCGACCTGTTGCTCGGCTACGGGATCGCATTCGCCGCCGTCGGCACCGTGCAGGCGCTGATCACCGGCGGGGTCGGCTTCGGCCTGCTCGGCCTGCACGTGGCCGGATCGACTGCGCTGGTCCTCGTGCTCGCGGTCGGCAACGCGATCCTGGGCATGGCGCTCGGCCTGTTCGTCAGCGCGTTCGCACGCTCCGAGTTCCAGGCCGTGCAGTTCATGCCCGCCGTCGTGTTCCCGCAGCTGCTGCTTTGCGGACTGTTCGTCGCCCGTGACCAGATGGCGCTTGTGCTGCAGCGGATCTCGGACGTGATGCCGCTGACCTACGCGTTCGACGCGCTCCAGCGCGCCACCGTGGACGGCAAGCTGGGCGCCCGGGGAGCGCTGGATGTGGTGATCGTCGTCGGCGTGACGTTGCTCGCGCTGGCGCTCGGCGCGGCGACGCTGCGTCGCCGCACGGCCTGAGCGCTAGCTCGTCACCCAGCGCTCATTCATCTCCTGCCACGTCGGTCCGGGACCGGGGAGCGGTCCCCGGTCCGTAGCCCGCAGACCATCGAGGATCACGGCCAGGTAGCGCCGTCGCAGCTCCTCGCTGCGGCCTCGATCGGTGACCCTGACCGCCGCGACGAGCTCGAATACGACCGACACGTCGTGCACCTCCACGTCAGGACGCAGGAGGGGCCTGGCCCGGGCAAAGAGTTCCCGGAGGAGCCCGTTGGCGCGCTCGGCGAGCTCGAACATCTCCGGCGTGGGGGCGAACTTGCCGGCCAGGGCGAGCGTGAGCGAGCTCGTGTCGGCCTCGACGAGCCGCTGCATGTAGGCGGCGAACACCGTCCACGTGTCGCGGCCGTCGCCGAGGGCGGCCTCGGTCTCTGCGACGAACCGAGCGAGGCCGTCGTGACACAGCCTGCACAGCAGCTCCTCCTTGCTCCCGTACCGGGAGTAGAGCGCGCTGATCCCGACGCCGGCGTGCTTGGCCACCGCGGTGATCGGCGCCGAAGGATCGGCAACGAACACGGCCCGCGCCGATTCGAGGATTACCTCGTCGTTCCGAGCTGCCTCGGCCCGACGCCCGCTGAGCGGGGAGGGATGACGTGTGGCCACGGCATGAGTGTAGTAGGAATGGAACGCTCCGTTCCGGGAGACGGGGCGGGGCCGAGGGTGGGCGGGGCCGGCGCCGGCGCGGGGGGCGCGGGCGCGGGCGTGGCGCGGGGCGCCCGTATCCGGATTGCGCCGTTGGCGCACGGCGGACTTTTGCCACAAATCCGCGCCGCCCAGCCTGACCGAGGTTCGAAACTCCCCGTCAGCGTGACTCTCGAGCCGCGCACACGATCGCGGACCCGAGTTTGTTGCGTTTCTCCCGCCCCAGTCGCCGGCAAACCGGATACGCATAACCTCGAAAACCCGGATCCGGCGCGGCGGGGATGGCGGTCTGGGTCTGCTGAGCAGACTTAACCTCGAATGCTCGCGGGGCGCCGGACGGGTTTCGAGGTTATGGGCCGCTCGCCGGCCAACCGAACCCACCCCCAACAAGCCACTACGCCCTCAACGCCCTCAGCGCGTTCAGAATCACCGCCAGGTCGATCAGCTCCTGGAACGGCGCCCCAGCGACAGGCGGCAGGTACCCGGCGGCCGCCACGAGCATCGCAGCCATGCTCAGACCCATCCCGGTAAGCATCGACTGACGGGCGATGTAGAGGCTGCGGCGGCCGACGTGGATCGCATCCGCGACGCGGTCGACACGATCGACCGTGATCACGACGTCGGCGGTCTCGGAGGAGACCGTGGCGCCCGCGGCGCCCATCGCGATGCCGACGTCGGCGAGGGCCAGGGCGGGGGCGTCGTTGATCCCGTCCCCGACCATGACCACAGGCTGGAGGTCGTGGCGGGCCTGGAGGCTGCGCACCATCTCGAGCTTGGCCTCGGGGGACTGCTCGGCGTAGACCTGATCAACGCCTAGCTCGCGGCCGACGCGCTCGGCGGCCGAGCGGCGGTCGCCGGAGACCATCGCGACGTGGCGTATACCCTCGCGGCGGAGCCGCTCGACGATCGTCCGCGCCTCGGGTCTGAGCTCGTCGGCGAGCACGATCACACCGCCCATACGCCCCCCCGACCGCGACGAACACGTGGACCTCACCCGACCCGCGGCTGCCGATCCGAAGGGCAGTGTCGGCGAGCTCGTCCCGGGAAACGCCGGCATCGAGCATGAAGGCGCGGCTGCCGACCGCAATCAGCTTGTCTGCGACCGCGCCGGCGATGCCCTGGCCCGGTTGCTCGTGGATGTTCCGCGGGACCTGGAGCTCGAGCCCTGCCTCGGTGGCCGCGCGGAGGAGCGCCTGGCCTAGCACGTGGGTCGAGAGGCGATCGAGCGAGGCGGCCAGCTGGAGCAGCTCGCCGCGGTCGAATCCCTCGAACGCATGGACCTCGCGGACGTCGGGCGTGCCCACGGTCAGCGTCCCGGTTTTGTCGAACAGCACCGTGCGGGCCTGACCCAGGGCCTCGGTCGCGTCGGCCCCCTTGACGATCACCCCGGACCGGGCCGCGCGGGAGAGACCCGAAACGAGCGCGATCGGCGCGGCCAGGATCAGCGGGCAGGGGGTGGCCACCACGACCTCGCCGGTGCGGACGACGACGACATCGCCGACTGCGAGCGCTTCCACCGGGACCTCCCTGAGCTCGTCGCCGGCGCGGACGTGGGCGGGCTTGGGCGCGCGGCTGACGAGGCTCGTGAGCTCGCGCCGCGCGCACCGCGAGGCGACCTCCTCGAGCGCCGCCCCGCCCGTGAACATGAGCCCGACGACTGCGCCGCCAGCTCCTGGTTGAGGGCCAGTGAGCCGACCATCGCAACGAGCGCGATCGTGTCCACCCCGAGGCTGTGATCAACCACGATGCTGCGCACGACCTCGACCGCACGCTCGGTCGCGAGCACGGCGACCGCCACCCCCCAGACGAGGTCGCCGGCCGCATCGGCGCCGAGCAGGTGGAGCAGGCCGCCGGTTAGGATCGCGGTGGCCGCACCGGCGGCGAGGATCTGGGCCCGGTGCTCGACCAGCCAGACGCGCACACGGTCCCACTCCGGCGGTGGCCGGCGTCTGGCGGCCCGCGGCACGGAGGTGACCGTGGTCATGCGACGAAGCATCCGCTCGGACCGCCGTGAACGCGTCCGAGATGGCGTGCATTCCCTGGCGTAGCAACTACTTAGTCGCCCCCAGCGCCGGATGTCCCCGCGGTCCGGTCGGGTGGTTTGCCGCAGACGTTCGGCGACTTTGCCCCGTCGCCAGGCGGCCCTCGTCGGCCTACCTTCTTGCTATGCCCAAGAGCACGCCACCAACCAGCCTCGCCGAACGGCGGAGTCAGATCCGCGTCGTCCTCGCCGAGGACCACGACGTAATGCGGCGCAGCCTGCGCCTCGTGCTCGAGGGCGCGGGAGGTATCAATGTCATCGGTGAGGCCACGGACCTCGTCGGGGCGCTTGAACAGGTGCTCTCGCTGCGTCCCGACGTGCTCGTGCTCGATCTGAGCATGCGCGGCGGCTCGAGCCTCGAGCTGATCGAGCACATGCGCCAGGAGCGGCCCGACACCGAGATCGTCGTCGTGACGATGCTCCAGAGTCATGCCTTCGCACGCCGGGCCGCGGAGGTCGGGGCGCGCGGCTTCGTGGTCAAGGACGCCGCCGACTCGGAGCTCCCGGTGGCGATTCGGCGCGCAGCCCGGCACGCGCGCTACACGAGCCCGCGGGTGACCGAGGCATTGACCTGAGCCCCCCTGACCTGAGCCCTGAGCCCCCTTGACCTCAGCCCCCCACCTGACGAGTTCCCAGAAATCGGTAGTTCGGCAGAACGGTGTGCGGGTATATACGGACGCAACCGGCGGCCTCGGATGTAACCCTGAGCGACTCTGGCGAGGGTCGGACCGGTGCCCGCTTTGCCAGCCGGCCATGGATCTACTGTTTGCATGCGATCGCTGTAACGACACGATCGGGGTCTACGAGCCCGCGGTGTTCGTCGTGAGCGGCGACCACCGCGAGACCTCCACGGCGGCAGCACCGGATCTCGCCGCGCAGGCCAGCGAGCGCTACCACCGCCTCTGCCACGCAGCGCGGCAGAACGGCGGCGGCGTGATTCCGCGCAGCTGAAGCGCGTTCGCGGCGGGCGCGGCGCCTGAACCGGATCGCCCATCCCCCGGACCCCTCGCTCGCGATACTCCACCGCAATGAACATGACCGGTGCGCCATTCGGCTCGCTCTACAGCCACGGCTTCGTCCGCATCGCTGCGGCGGTGCCGCACGTGCGCGTGGCCGAGCCGGCGTTCAATGCCGAGCGCACGATCGCGCTCGCGCGCCAGGCCCACGACGAGGGCGTCGCCATGATCGCCTACCCCGAGCTCGGCATCTCGAGCTACGCGATCGATGACCTGCTGCACCAGGACGCCCTGCTTGGCGCCGTGCTCGGCGCGCTGGCCGAGGTCGTGGCCGCGAGCGCTGCCCTTCAGCCCGTGATCGTGGTCGGCGCGCCACTGGCGGCCGAGCAGGGGCTGTTCAACACGGCAGTGGTCATCCAACGCGGCCGCGTGCTGGGCGTCGTGCCCAAGAGCTACCTGCCCGAGTACCGGGAGTACTACGAGAAGCGCCAGTTCCGGGCCGCGCGCGACATGGTGGGCAACGAGCTGGTGCTGCTCGGCGAGTCGGTGCCGTGCGGCAACGACCTGCTGTTCGCGTGCGCGGATGTGCCCAACTTCAAGCTGCACGTGGAGATCTGCGAGGACGTCTGGGCACCGATTCCGCCCAGTACCTACGGGGCGATGGCAGGCGCGACGGTTCTCGTGAACCTGTCGGCGAGCAACATCACGATCGGCAAATCGGAGTACCGGCACCTGCTGTGTGGCGCCCAGTCGGCCCGCTCGATCGCCGCCTACCTGTACACGGCCGCCGGCCTCGGGGAGTCGACCACCGACCTGGCCTGGGACGGCCAGGCGATGATCTTCGAGAACGGGGACCTGGTCACCGAGGCGGAGCGGTTCGCCGAGCACGAGCAGCTGATCACCGCCGACATCGACCTGGAGCGGATCGTCGCCGACCGCTCGACCACGAGCAACTACGGCGACTCGATCCACGACCACGCCGAGCGGTTGCGCGAGATGCGAACGGTCGAGTTCGCGCTCGGGGTGCCGGCGAGCGCCGTCGTCCTGCGCCGCCGGATCGAGCGCTTCCCCTTCGTGCCGTCCGACTCCGCCACCCGCCGAGAGCGGTGCGAGGAGGTCTACAACATCCAGGTCAGAGGCCTCGAGACGAGACTCCGCGCGACCGGCATCGAGAAGGTCGTGATCGGCGTCTCGGGCGGCCTCGACTCCACCCACGCCCTGACCGTCTCCACCAGAGCGGTCGATCGCATCGGGCTTCCGCGCTCCAACGTCCTCGCGTACACGATGCCGGGGTTCGCGACCAGCGCGCTCACGCTGGGGAATGCGAGGGAGCTGATGAAGGCGCTCGGCGTGAGCGCGGCTGAGATCGACATCCGGCCGTCGGCCACGCAGATGCTCAGGGACCTCGGGCACCCGGCCGCCGACGGTGACCGGGTCTACGACATCACCTACGAGAACGTGCAGGCGGGCGAGCGCACGTCGCACCTGTTCCGCCTGGCCAACCTCCACAAAGCGCTCGTCGTCGGCACGGGCGATCTCTCGGAGCTCGCGCTGGGTTGGAGCACGTACGGGGTCGGCGACCAGATGTCGCACTACAACGTCAACGCGTCGGTGCCCAAGTCTCTGATCCAGTTCCTGATCCGCTGGGCGATCGACACCAGGCAGTTCGGTGACGAGGCCGGCGCCGTTCTGCAGTCGATCCTCGGCACGACGATCTCGCCCGAGCTGATCCCGCACGAGGACCCCGACGCCGAGCACCCTGGGCAGGACAGCGAGAGAACCGTCGGGCCCTACGAGCTACAGGACTTCTTCCTCTATTACGTGCTCCGGTTCGGATACCGGCCCAGCAAGGTCGCCTACCTGGCCCACCATGCGTGGCACGACCGCAAGGCCGGGAGCTGGCCTGACCTGATCCCGCCCGAGCGGCGCAATCAGTACTCCCTGGGCGAGATCAAGCACTGGCTCGAGGTGTTCCTGCAGCGCTACTTCGAGACCAGCCAGTTCAAGCGCTCGGCGATGCCCAACGCGCCCAAGGTGGGGTCGGGCGGGTCGCTCTCCCCGCGCGGCGACTGGCGCGCGCCGAGCGACAGCTCGGCCGCCGTGTGGCTGGCCGAGCTGCGCGATGGCGTGCCCGACGAGGGCTAGGGCCGTCGCTAGAGCTAGACCGGCGTCTTGACGAACTGCTCGCGCAGGTCGGTCTTCTTGAACTTGCCGGTGGCCGTGCGCGGAATCGTGTCGATGAACTCGAAGCGCTCGGGAAGCTGCCACTTGGCGAAGTCCCGGCTCAGGTGCTCGCGCAGCTCCTCCGGCGTCGCCTGCTGGCCCTCGTGCAAGACGACCGCGGCCAGTGGCCGCTCTCCCCAGCGCTCGTCCGGTACGGCGATCACGGCCGCCTCGGACACCGCGGGGTGGGCCATCAGCAGGTTCTCGAGATCGACCGACGAGATCCACTCCCCGCCCGACTTCACGAGGTCCTTGGAGCGGTCGCAGATGCGGATGCAGCCGAGGTCGTTGATCTTCACGACGTCGCCGGTCTGGAACCAGCCGTCCTCGGTGAACTTCTCGGCGCCCTGGCCGCGATAGTAGGCGGCGGCCACCCACGGGCCACGCACCTCGAGCTCGCCCAGCGTCTCGTCGTCCCACGGGATCAGCTCGCCATCGTCGCCGCGGGCACGGATCTCGACGAACGGCGCGGCGATGCCCTGGCGCGCGCGGAAGTCATACTGCTCGCCCTCGGCCGCATCCTCTAGGTCGATGGGCAGGCGGCACACGCTTCCGAGCGGTGAGGTCTCGGTCATACCCCAGGCCTGGATGATCGTCAGGCCATGACGATCGAAGCCCTCGAGCATGCTCCGCGGGACCGCCGAGCCGCCGACGATCAGTCGCTGCAGCGCGCTCAGGTCCCAGCGCTCCGGCTCGGCGTCGAGCGACTGCAGAACGGCCATCCAGACCGTGGGTACGCCGGCCGTCATCGTCACCCGCTCGCCCGCGAGCAGGTCGAGCACGTTGACCGGGTCGAGCTTCGGCCCCGGCAGCACGAGCGCCGACCCCGCGAATGCGGCCGCGTACGGAACGCCCCAGGCGTTCGCGTGGAACATCGGGACAACCGGGAGGATGGTGTCACGCGAGGACACCCCGAGGGTGTCCGGCAGCGCCGCGTTGAGCGAGTGCAGCACCATCGAGCGGTGCGAGTAGACGACGCCCTTCGGACGGCCGGTCGTCCCCGACGTGTAACACATGGCCGCGGCCTGGCGCTCATCGAGCTCCGGCCACTCGATCTCCTCGCCCGACTCGATCAGGGCTTCGTAATCGACCGTCCCGTCCGGCACCGGCCCGGAGTGCGAGACGACGATCACGTGCTCGAACTCCTGCGCCGATCGGAAGGCCTCGAACGCCTCGATCAGCGACTCGTCGACGATGATCACCTTGTCCTCGGCGTCCGCGACGATGAAGCTCAGCTCATCCGGGTGCAGCCGCGGATTGAGCGTGTGGATCACCGCCGCCATCAGCGGCACGGCGAAGTAGAGCTCCAGGTGCTCGGGCTGGTTCCACAGCAGCGTGGCCACACGGTCGCCCTGGCCGACGCCCAGCCGGCCGAGCGCCGAGGCGAGCCGCCGCGCGCGCCGGGCGCACTCGCCGACCGTGGTGCGGTGAATCGACCCATCGGGCCGCCGCGAGGTCACTGCCCGCCTCCCACTGAAGCGCTCGGCCCGCTCAACCACCGTCGTCAGCGACAGCGGAAAGTCATCCATCATCAGGCCCTCTCGCATTGGCTCGCTCATGCTCTCCTCCGGGTCTGGTTTCGCCGACGGAGAGCATGACCGCAGCTCGCGGCCCGTGCAAGCGGCGAACTACGCGGCCAGGGCGAGCTCGGGCTCGGACGCGGGCTCCGGCCGCCGCTCGGCCGGCCCGTCACCACCCCGCTCGGGCGGGCGCGCGAGGCGGAAGATCTTGCGCACGACCGAGCCGAACTGCCGGTGCAGGGGCCCGGCGTTGTACGAAAGCCCGTAGCGCTCGCAGATCTCGCGCACCTCGACCGCGATCTCGGCGTACCGGTGGGCCGGGATGTCCGGGAACAGGTGATGCTCGATCTGGTGGCTGAGGTTGCCGGACAGGATGTGGAACAGGCGGCTGCCGGTGAGGTTCGCCGAGCCGAGCATCTGGCGCAGATACCACCCACCGCGGGACTCGTTCTCAACCTCCTCTTCGGAGAACTCCTCCACCCCCGCGGGGAAGTGACCGCAGAAGATGATCATGAACGACCACACGTTGCGGACCAGGTTCGCGCTGACGTTGCCCGTGAGGACGAACGGCGCGCCCGGACCGGCGAGGACCGGGAAGGCCACATAATCCTTGAGCACCTGCCGACGGCCCTTGCGCCAGATCGCGCGCAGGATGTCGCGCTTGTCGCTGAGCTCGATCTCGCCCGCCTCGATCCGGTCGACCTCGAGGTCGTGGACGGCGACACCCCACTCGAACAGCAGCGCCAGCAGCAACGCGTAGAGCGGGTTTCCGAGATCGCGCGTCCGCCACGGCTGATCCTCGGACATGCGCAGGATGCCGTAACCGATGTCGCGGTCCTTGCCCAGCACGTTGGTGTGGGTGTGATGCATGTAGTTGTGGGAGTGGCGCCACTGATCCCCCGGGCAGGCGGTGTCCCACTCGAAGCGCTTGGAGTCGAGTCCCGGGTCCCTCATCCAGTCGTACTGGCCGTGCATCACGTTGTGGCCGATCTCCATGTTGTCGAGGATCTTCGACAGCGATAGGGCAGCCACGCCGCCCAACCAGGCCGGCGGCAGGAAGCCGGCGAACAGCATCCCTCGGCCAGCCAGCTCGAGCCCGCGCTGGGCGCGGATGATCCGCCGGATGTAGTCGGCATCGCGCTCGCCGAGGTCGGCCCTCACCCGGTTGCGGAGCTCGTCGAGCTCGTGGCCCAGTGCCTCGAGCTGCTCGTCGGTCAGTTTCGGTTTCTCGGTCGGCATCGTGGATTCCCTCCTCGTTGTCAGATCTCGAGTGCCACGTCGGCGACGGGCACGGAAATGCAGAGCTGGATGTCCTCGTCCTCCTCCTCGGAGACCTCCCCGGTGAGGACGTTGCGGACCGGGCCGGCGGCCTTTCGGCACGTGCACGTGTGGCAGATGCCCATCCTGCATCCGAACTCGGGCGTCAGCCCGGCGGCCTCGGCCTGCTCGAGCAGCGTGCCGGCCCCGATCGGGGCGGTCAGGTCGCTGTCCAGGAAGCGCACCCTCCCGGTCGCCGCGGCGCCGGCGAGCTCGAGGCTCGGCGGCCTGAAGCTCTCGGAACGAACGCGCTCAGGCTCGGGCCACAGGTCACGGACGGAATCGATCAGCCCAGGGGGACCGCACACGGCGGCCTCGACCCCGTCGAGCGACCCGATCAGGCGCTCGACCGAGGCGCGGCTCACGTGCTCGCCGCCCTCGCGCGTGGCGACGTACTCATAGGTCAGGTTGGGGTGGCGGCGCGCGAGCTCCTCGAGCTCGGGCCGATAGAGCCAGTCGTCCCCGGTGCGCGCGTAGTGGATGAACGCGAGCTCCCCCTCGTGGGCCTCGTCGCACAGCGTCCGCAGCATCGAGAGCACCGGGGTGATCCCGCTCCCGCCGCTGATCAGCGCGAGCCGCTCGGGACGCTCGTCCGGAAGCACGAAGTCGCCCTGGGCCTGACCGAGGTGGATGAGTGTCCCGGTTCGCGCGCCGGCGTGCAGGAAGCGCGAGACCGTCCCCTCGGGGTGCACGGTGACGGTCAACTCGAGCAGCCCGTCAGAGCGGCGCTCGGAGCACGCCGGCGAGTACGTGCGGGTCCGCCTGACGCCGTCTATCTCGACGCCGACCCGTAGGAACTGGCCGGCTCGGAAGCCCGAGAAGGCGGCGTTGGGGCGAAGCGTGAGCGTGACGCTGCGGGCCGTCTGGCGTCGCGCGGCGATGACGCGAGCGCGGGCGTCGTGGACCGTGATGTGGGGCCGGATCAGCTCCAGATAGCGATCGATCCCGTGCGGACCGACCAGCAGGTCGACGAGGTTGGAGCGGAGCAGGCGGCGAGTGGGGGTTTGAAGGGCCATCGTCAATTCGCAGTTAGTGGACAAGTGTGCACACATCATCTTTGATGGTTTCCGCTTCGTCAAGCCCTAAACTCGGGTAGTGTGACCAGCTGCACACGATGAGCGTGAACAGGCGTACACATACGCGGCAGCGAACTTCGCCACACCGCGAGCGGCGCACCCAGGAGCAGCGTCGCCAGCACACGCGCCAAGCGCTGCTCGAAGCTGCGCTGCTCCGGGTCCAGGACGGCGAGAGCTTCGACGCGCTGAGCCTGCGCAGCGTCGCGCGGGCGGCGGGGATCGTCCCCACCGCCTTCTACCGGCACTTCGCGAGCATGGACGAGCTCGGGCTCGCGTTGGTGGAGGAATCGTTCCGCGCACTGCGGGCGATGCTGCGCGAGGCGCGCGAGAGTCTGCCCCCCGAGCACATCATCCACCGCTCGGTCGAGATCCTCGTCGACCATGTGCGAGCGCACCGCCTGCACTTCACGTTCGTCGTGCGGGTGGGGTCGACGAGCAATACGGTGCTGCGCCACGCGATCAGGGGCGAGATCCGGTTGCTCACGAGCGAGCTCGCCACCGACCTGGTGCGCTTTCCCGGACTGCGCGAGTGGACGACCGACGATCTCCAGATGCTCGCCGGTCTGCTCGTGAACACGATGATCGCGACGGTCGGGGCGATGGTCGACGCGCCGGTCGCGGCGCCCGAGGCCGAGGCCGACATCATCCACGTCGCCGAGCACCAGCTGCTGCTGGTGATGCTCGGCGCCGCGCAGTGGCGAAGCTGACCCAGCCCCCCGCGCCCGGTAGCTTCCACGCCATGGCGATCGACGAGGCGTATCCGGACCAGTCGTGGACGGGATGGGGGGACGGCACGCAGGTGCCGGTGCTTCCCGGCGGCGTTCTGGCCCTCCTGCGCGATGGGCTGGGCGTCAAGCATCCCGGCCCGGAGGCGGGCGCATTGGAGGACGTGGAGCTGGCGCCGGGTCGGCTCGCCGACGACGCCGTGGAGGCGCTGGGGGACGTGGTCGGGGCCGAGCACGCGCTCGCCGACGACGTCGCCCGTGTCCACCACACCCGCGGCAAGTCGACGCCGGACCTGCTTCGCGTGCGGCTGCACGACTGGGGCGGGGCACCGGACATCGTGCTCGTTCCCGGGTCGCACGACGAGGTGATGGAGCTCCTGCGGATCTGTTCGGAGCGGCGCATCGCGGTGGTCCCGTTCGGCGGCGGCACCTCCGTTGTCGGCGGCCTCGAGCCGGACGCCGACGGCTACGCCGGCCTGGCCGCGCTCGACGTCCGCCGTCTGAACGCGCTCGAGTGGCTCGATGAGGAGTCGCGGGTCGCGCAGATGGGGCCTGGCCTGCGCGGACCCCAGGCCGAGGAGCTGCTGCGCCCGCACGGCTTCACGATCGGGCACTTCCCGCAGTCGTTCGAGTACGCCACGCTCGGCGGCTTCGCCGCCGCGCGCTCAAGCGGACAGTCCTCGGCCGGCTACGGCCGCTTCGACGAGCTCGTCGTCAGCCTGCGAACCGCAACGCCGGCCGGGACGCTCGAGCTCGGGCGCGCGCCCAAGTCGGCGGCCGGGCCGGACCTGCGACAGCTGGTCCTCGGCTCCGAGGGCGCGTTCGGCGTCATCACTTCGCTCGGGATCCAGCTCCGCCCCGCTCCGGAGGAACGCCGCTACGAGGGCTGGCGACTGCAGTCCTTCGCGGCCGGCACGCAGGCCATGCGCAGGCTGGCCCAGGACGGTCCACTGCCGACCGTGCTCCGGCTCTCCGACGAGGCCGAGACGGCGCTGAACCTGGCCCAGCCGTCGGAAATCGGCTCCGGCACGGGCGGCGGCTGCATGGCGATCGTCGGCTATGAGGGAACGGCCGAGCACGTGAGCGCTACACAGGAGCGCGTGAGCGCGCTCCTCGCCGGCTGGGGCGCCACGCCGGCCGAGGGCGACGCCGGCGGGAGCTGGGCGCGCGACCGCTACCGCGGCCCCTACCTCCGCGACGCGCTTCTCGAGGCCGGCGCGCTCGTCGAGACGCTCGAGACCGTCACGTTCTGGTCGCGTCTGCAGGACCTGTACCTGGCGGTGCAGGGAGCGCTGCGCGAGTCGCTCACCGCCCAGGGCACGCCGCCGGTGATCCTCTGCCACATCTCCCATGTCTATCGATCGGGGGCATCGCTGTACTTCACGATCGGCTGCGCGCAGCTCGACGATCCGATCGCCCAGTGGCGCGCGGCCAAGGCGGCGACGAGCGACGCGATCCTGGCCGCCGGCGGCTCGATCACCCACCACCACGGAGTCGGGATCGATCACCGGGACTGGTATGAGCGGGAGATCGGCGATCTCGGCGCCGGGATCCTGCGCGCTGTCAAGGGCGCCGTCGATCCGGCCTGGATCCTCAACCCCGGCGTCCTGCTACGGCGATGAGCGATCACGCTCGTAGGCTCGCCGAGCTCGTGGTCCGGTTCGGCGCCAACGTCCAGCCCGGACAGATCGTGGTCGTCTCCTCCGAGCCGGGGAAGGAGCCGCTGGCGCGTGCCGTGGCGGAGGTCGCGTACGAGGCCGGCGCGGTGTTCGTCGACCTGTCGGTCTGGGACGTGTACTTCAAGCGCGCGCGGATGCTCCACGGTGACCCGGACACGCTCGGTTTCGTACCGCCCTGGTACGGCGATCGCATGCTGGCGCTGGGCGAGAGCCGCTGCGCCCGGATCGGGCTGTCGGGCGTCGTTGCCCCGCACGCTCTTGACGGCATCGATCCGGCGCTTGTCGGCCGCGACCGACTTCCGAACGTGCGCGAGGCCGGTCAGGTCCTGAACGCCCGCACGACGAACTGGAGCGCGACCCCGTGTCCGACCCCGGCCTGGGCGGAGCTCGTCCACCCCGAGCTCGAGCCCGACGCCGCACTCGAGAAGCTGTGGGAGGAGATCGCCCACGTGTGCCGGCTCAACGAGGCCGATCCGGTCGCCGCGTGGCAGAAGCGGCTGGCGGGGCTGACCGAGGTGGCCCGCAAGCTCAACGAGCTTCAGATCGACACCCTCCGGTACGAGGGCCCGGGGACGTCGCTGACGATCGGCCTGCTTCCGAGCAGCCGCTGGCTGTGCGGCAAGCTCGAAACCGTCGACGGGATCGAGCATGCTCCAAACCTTCCTACCGAGGAGGTGTTCGCCACGCCCGATCCCGAGCGCGTGGAGGGGACCGTTCGCTGCACCAAGCCGCTGTTCGTCGGTGGCACCGTGATCACGGGGCTGCGCCTGCGCTTCGAGGGCGGTCGGGCCGTCGAGATCGACGCTGACCAGGCGGCCGGGACGCTGCGGACGCTCTCACAGCGCGACTCCGGTGCCGCCCGCCTAGGCGAGGTGGCGCTGGTCGATCGGGCGAGCCGGATCGGACAGCTGGGAACCGTTTTCTACGACACGCTGCTGGACGAGAACGCGGCGAGCCACCTGGCCCTCGGCCAGGGCCTCGAGTTCTCGCTCGCGGACGAGGCGGATCTGTCCCGCATGAACAACAGCGAGATCCACATTGACTTCATGATCGGAAGCGACGAAGTGGCGGTCACGGGGCTGACCCGAGACGGCAGCGACGTGCCGCTCCTGCGTGGAGGCGAGTGGCAGCTGTGAGCTGGCCGCGAGCAGCCCCGCGCGACCGCTAGGCTAACTCCACCCCCGGAGAGGTGCCGGAGTGGTTGAACGGGCGCGACTGGAAATCGCGTAACGGGGGTCAACCTCGTTCGGGGGTTCGAATCCCCCCCTCTCCGCTGCTAGTTACAGGCTTTGCGGGCTGCGTGACCCCTTGTCTGACCCCCGCCTCGCCCGGCTCGCGCGTCTCGTCGAACAAGCCCTGGTGGCCTACTGACCGATTGGGATCTCACTCTTCGGTGACGGCAGCGCGGCCCGCAGAAGACATGCGGCGCGCGCCTCATTTGCGCCGACGGCATCCGAGACCTTCCCCTGTTTTACGAACAAGTACGGAGCCACTGCGCGCAGTCTTTCCCGATGCGGTCGAGGTACAGCCCGACTAACGTCATCGGCCGTGCCTCCGGCGAGCGATGAAAGCGAGCGACAACGAACGGCCCGAAGGCTGCGTGAGCGGACCGAACTCCTGAAGCGTCGGCACGAACAGTTCATCGAGCGCATCAGCCAGCAACTACGGACACGTCGCCTGCCGTCGTTTCGCGAGACCGAGCATGATCGGGTTCGAGGTCAGTGAGTCGATCGAGGGTCCCGCGCCGGAAGGCAATCGGGATGCGCAGGATGCCTTCCGGCATGGCGGTCGGCCTCCTGGGCGCAGCGGCGGTACCAGCGACCGCCAGTTCGTAGCGTTCGAGCCGAACCGCGACTAAGTCAACCGGTTCCAACCGCTCGGTCGCCACCCAGGTACCCGGACGAGCGCGTGACCCTTCCCGCCTGGCGGTTGGGCGACGCTCGGGACCGCTCGCCCCAGGAAGTCGGGGATTCGGGCTCCAGAATGCTGGAGAACGGTAGTTCGGGGGTTCGAATCCCCCTCTCCGCTTCGAAAATGCGCCCCAAAAAACGGGGTATTGGGTCACTTTGATCCGGTTCCATACGGCTTGCACAGGGGACCCGCGCGGCCTTATCCAATTCGCATAGTTTCCGCGGGGAACATCTCAAATATCCTCTCAGCCTCTATCGGGGTCCGAGGTCGACTTCCGAAAGGATGCGGGAACAGAGGTGGGACAAGACATCCAAAGACCGGCGCTGAGACTCGTTGAGGGACCCGGTGAGGCCCTCGTCGAATATGCGTGGTTCTGCGGCCACTGCGCCGCGCACTCGCCGGGGTCCGACCCTCCGGCCCCCACTGCTCGAGTGTGCCCGTCGTGCGGACTGGGGCTGTTCCTCGAGACCCGCGCCGACGCCGTCCCGCAGCCCCGCGACGCGTTCCTGGTCCTCGACAGCGCACTGCTGATCCAGGCCGTTTCGGTGGAGGCCGAACGCCTACTCGGCGTCAGCGAGGAGATGGCCGTCAACCGGCCGGTCGCGGAACTGGTCGTGCCGGCCGATGCCGAGGCGCGCGGTGCGACCGCGTTCGCGGCCGCGGTCGCGAACGTGATGGCCGACGACGAGCCGGCTCAGGCGTACGTACGGCCGTGGAACACGTTCGGCGTAAGGATGCGCGCCCAGATCGCGGCCTGCGGACCGCCGCGCGCTGCCCTGGTCGTGCTCGACAGCGCGCCACGCGGCCTGCGTCTCGTCGGCAGCTGATCCGCGTCAGCTCGCGGCCGGCAGGTGAGCCGGCGCGCCGTACGGCACCAGCACCTCCGGGAGCTGCACCGATCCGTCATCGCGCTGCCCGTTCTCGAGCAGGGCGATGATCGTGCGGCCGACCGCCACGGCGGTCCCGTTCAGCGTGTGCAGGTGCGTAGGCCTGCCGTCGGTCGGCCGGTAGCGGATGTCGAGCCGGCGGGACTGGAAGTCGGTCGTGTTCGAGCACGAGGTGAGCTCCCGGTAGCGGCCCTGCCCGGGCAGCCACGCCTCGCAGTCCCACTTCTTTGCCGCCGACGCGCCGAGATCGCCGACCGCGATGGCCACCACCCGGTAGGGGATCTCGAGCTCCTGGAGGATCGACTCCTCGATCGAGAGCAGCCGCTCGTGCTCCTCGGCGCTCCGGTCGGGCTCGACGAAGCTGAACATCTCGACCTTGTCGAATTGGTGCACGCGGAAGATGCCGCGCGTGTCGCGGCCGGCGGCCCCGGCTTCGCGGCGGAAGCAGGTCGAGAAGCCGGCATAGCGGCGCGGGAGCTCGTCGGCGGAGAGGATCTCGTCACGGTGCAGTGACGCCAGCGCGACCTCGGAGGTGCCGACCAGGTAGAGATCGTCGTCGGCGAGCCGGTAGATCTGCTGCTCGGTGTCGGGCAGCATCCCCGTGCCGTAGAGCGCCTCGCCGCGCACCAGCACGGGGGGGATCACCGGCTCGCAGCCCTGAGCGCGGAGCCGGTCGAGCGCCCAGCGGACGAGCGCGAACTCAACCATGACCAGATCGCCGAGCAGGTAGGCGAAGCGCGAGCCCGACATGCGCGTCGCGCGCTCGATGTCAATTAGACGGCCGGCGAGCTCGAGGTGATCGCGGCCGGTGGCGCCGGCGTGGCCGACCTCGCGGATCGGCGTGTCCTCGTCGGGCGCGTCGGGCGCGGGCAGGTTCGGGAGGGCGCCGAGCTCGGCGTCGAGCTCGGCGCGCACGGCGGTCTCCTCGTCGCTCAGCTCGCGCCCGCGAGCGGCGAGCGCAGCCAGCCGTTCGCGCTCCTCCGGCGTGGGCGGTCCCTTGCGCCCACGGCTGGCCTGGTTCTGCTCGGCTCGGAGCTCCTCCGCCTGTGCGGTCAGAGCCCGCCACCGGCGATCGAGCTCGAGCACCCGGTCGACCGCGGCCGCCGCATCGGGACCGCGCCGTGCGAGCGATGCTCGGACGGCATCCGGATCGCGGCGAATCAGCCTAACGTCGAGAACTGGGCTCTCCCCGGGGTTGCCCTACTTCTTTTTCTTGCCCGATTTGGGGGCGCCGCTGGTCGACGACGAGGTTGCGGTCGTCGTCGTCGTGGACGTGGTCGTGGTCGGAGCGCTCGCGGCGATCGCGGTCGGTCCGGGCAGCGTGCCGACCGGCTGCGAATCGCAGGTCGGCACGCCGGGCGTCTTGGGGGCCTGGCGGCCGGCGTAGGTGGCGACGAATTGCGCCACGTCCCGGGCGTCCTGGCCCACTACTACGTTCTGGGGCATGATCGCGCCCGAGAAGCCGCCGTTCTGGATCGCGTACAGGACGCGGATGACCGGGCGCTCGCAGCGGACGTTGAAATTCGGCCCGTTGGTGATCTCACGCGTGCGCACGTTGGTGGCCGAGCCGTTGGTGGCGGCGTACGAGAGGGTGTGGCAGCCGGCGCAGCGCTGGGAAAACAGAACCGCGCCCCAGTGGATGTTCGGGTTCGACTTCGGCACCGAGATCTTCTCGGTGCCGCACGCGGCGATCAACGCCGCGACCGCGGTCATCGCACCCAGGCTGAGTAGGACCCTCAACGGCCGGCTCATGCGGGCCGGATCATAATCGGGATGCCTATGTGTGCGCCCCGCGCATCCAAGCTTGCCCTCCTCGCCGGCTGCGCCGCGCTGCTGGTCGGCTGCGGCCATTCGCACGGCGTGGGCGGCGATCGCACGCTGCACATCGCGCTCAGCGAGTACCGCCTGAGACCGGACAACATTCACGTCACGGCGGGCTATCTGGACATCCAGGTCCGCAACTACGGTCGCCTCACTCATAACCTCGTCATCTCCCGGAACGGTGTGACGGATGGCACGACCAAGCCGATCTGGCCGGGCCAGAGCGCCGAGATGACTCTCTCGCTCGAACCGGGGACGTATTCGATCGCCTCGACGATGCTCTCCGACCAGGCGCTGGGCGCGTACGGAACGCTGAAGGTGACTAGCTGAACTCCCCCGCCGCGAGGCAGGAGCCAGGGCGGAGACGACGAAGATCAGCCCATCCCCGGCGCCGGCCTGTGAGACATCGCTTACTACGCAATCGCGATCGTCCCCCCACGGCGGCAACCAGAGGGAGCCGGCGCCGGGGGCCCCTCATGCCCTGCCGCGCGCTAACGCCGCGCGGCGCTCACGCTATAACCAGCCGCGATGGCGGAGACACCCGATCCCGAACTCTTCCGCGAGGTCTTCGGACGCTTCGCGACAGGCGTCGCCGTGATCACGAGCGCGGCTCCGATCGGCGCCGGCGGCATGACCGCCAACGCGATCTGCTCCCTCTCGCTCGACCCGCTGCTCGCACTCGTGTGCTTCGAGAACCAGGCGCGGACGCTGCCGATCGTCCGTGACGCGGGCCGCTTCGCGGTCAACATCCTCAGCTCCGAGCAGGAGGAGCTGGCCGGCGTATTCGCATCGAAGCTGCCCGAGGCGGAGAAGCTCGAGGCGGTCGAGCACCGGTTCGAGCTCGGGCTCCCGATCATCTCCGGAACGATCGGCTGGGCTGTGTGCGAGCTACGCGAGCTGCTGGCCGGCGGCGACCACACGATCGCGATCGGCGAGGTGATGTCCCTGGGGCTCGGCGAGGGCGAACCGCTGCTGTGGTACGGCGGGCGCTACCACGAGGGCGCGCTCGGGTAGCGGGGGCTACGTCTGCGTTGCGGGGCCCCGCGGCGCCGCCGGGGGCCAACGTCAATCTCGGGTCGCGCTCTAGACCGAGTGTGACGTTGGGGCCGATTGGTGGCGTCGATTGTCACGTTGGCACACGCCGCCGCGCCGAGTCTGACGTTTTCGCGGCCCGGGGATCGGTCGCCCCGAATCCCCGAACCCCGGATCGCCCGAGCCCCACCCCAGGCCCCAGCCTCCGAGCCCGTGCGCGAAACCTACCCGGCCGTTGCGGCCGCGCGCAGGAGCAGCACGACCACGACGAAGGCGGCGATCGTCATCACGCCCATCTCTCGCTGGACGATCGCCACGACCATCGACTGCTGTTCCTCCTCGGGCAGCTCCCCGACCTCGGCGGCCGTCGCGTACCCGTGCTGGTCGAGCACCATCTGCGCCGAGGCAATGCGCAGCTGCTCAGCGATGAACGAGACGAGCAGCGGCAGCAGCCCGTAGATCACGTGCAGCCCGGGCGGCTTGTGGCCGAGGAGGACGAGCACTCCGCCGAGCGCCACCTGGACGACGACGGCCGCCTGGCCGCCCCGGAGCAGCCGCCAGAAGAGCGCGCTTGGGGCCACGTGCCACCACCGCCAGGCGCCCCACAGCGCGGCCGCCACGTTGAGCGCGATGGCGAGAACCCCGACGACGATATGAACGTCTTTCATGCGCGTCGCTCGCGGGTATAAGGAGGCGGCAGATAGCCGCATTTGGCACTAAGTAACACGTTGTTACAAACTACCCCGTCGCGGTGCTATAAGACCTAGCTGATGCTCCGAACCTACCTCCCGGCGATCGTCTTCCTCCTCCTCGGTGGTCTGGTCGGAGCAACGTTCTCTCTGCTCAACATCGTGATCGGGCAGCGGCGCCCGAATCGCTCCAAGGACGCGCCGTACGAGTGCGGGCTGCCCTCGGAGATCCAGCGCGGGTTCCGGTTCGGGATCAGCTTCTACCTGGTGGCGATGCTGTTCATCCTGTTCGACATCGAGGTCATCTTCCTCTACCCGATCGCGGTCCAGCTGCGAGCCTTCGGAACGTTCGCGATGACGGAGACGATCGTGTTCGTGGCGCTCCTGATGATCGCCTTCCTGTACGTGTGGCGCCGGGGAGCGCTGGCGTGGAAATAAAGCGCGAGCCGGTCGCCCCCAAGGACTTCCGCGTGCGCCAGCTCGAGGCCCGCACGATGCTCCGTGGCGACCTCGACGACGAGCAGCTCCAGCGCTACGTCGAGGAGCGGGTGCTGACCACGACCGCGGACAAGGCGATCGCGTGGGCGCAGGGCAACTCGATCTATCCCCTGACCTTTGGGCTGGCCTGCTGCGCGATCGAGATGATGTCGATTGTCGGCGCCCGGATGGACGTGGCCCGGTTTGGTTTCGAGGCCCTGCGCGCGTCGCCGCGCCAGGCCGACCTGATCATCCTGTCGGGGCGCGTGTCGATCAAGATGGCGCCGGTCGTGCGCCGGCTCTACGACCAGATGCTCGAACCGAAGTGGGCGATCTCGATGGGCGCGTGCTGCTCCTCCACGGGCGTGTTCAACAACTACGCGCTCGTCCCCGCCGACAAGTTCATGCCGGTCGACGTGCACGTGCCCGGATGCCCGCCGCGACCGGAGGCGCTGATGCACGGCATCCTCCGGCTGCGCGACAAGATCCAGGGCCATGCTCGCGAGGGCTGGCGCGAGCGCTACGCCGCGGTCGGCACCGAGGAGCTGCTTGAGGGGGAGACGGCGCCGTCGAGCGCGAGCGTCAACGTCTTCAGGCCCGGGGACACCGCAGGTGCCTGACGCGACAGGGCTCGAGCTGATCGCACAGGAGCTTCGTGACGTCGACGGCGACTCGGTCTTCGACACGACGTTCCAGCGCAGCCGCGCGACGCTGATCGTCAATCCCCAGAAGCTGCTGACGGTGATCGAGCACCTCCACGGCAAGGGCTTCGACTTCCTCGCCAGCCTGCACGGCGTCGACTACTACCCCGAGGAGCCTCGGCTCGGAGTGCTCTACGAGCTGCTCGGCATGAAGCAGGTCGATCGGATCAGTGTGAAGGCCCGCGTGCACACCGAGTCGGCGCACGTCCCCTCGGTGGTCGGCCTGTATCCCGGCGCCGACTATCCCGAGCGCGAGGTCTTCGACATGTTCGGCGTCATCTTCGACGGTCACCCCGACCTGCGGCGGATCCTGATGCCGGAGGACTACGAGGGTCACCCACAGCGCCGCGACTTCCCGGTCGGCGGCGAGCCGGTGCTCTTCACGTTCAACGAGCAGCAGAACTACGGGAAGTACGTGTGAGCGCGGGCGACCGGCAGACCGTCATCGAGGAGTACCGGCGGCGCGAGGAGTCGATCACGCTTTCGAGCGAACCCGCGGGCTCGGCCGAGACACACGAGCTGATGACGCTCAACATTGGTCCGCACCACCCGGCCACCCATGGAGTGCTGCGGCTGCTCGCCACGCTCGAGGGCGAAGTCGTGCGCGACATCCGGCCGATCATCGGCTACGTCCACACCGGGATCGAGAAGACGGCCGAGCAGAAGGCCTACTGGAAGGTGATCCCGGTCGTCGAGCGGATGGACTATCTCGCGTACTACTTCAACGCGATGGCCTTCTGCGGCGCGGTCGAGACGCTGCTCGACGTCGAGGTCCCGCCGCGCGCGCAGTACCTGCGCGTGATCCACCTCGAGCTGAACCGCATCATGTCCCACCTGGTGTGGCTCGGGACCAGCGCGCTGGACCTCGGAGCGATCTCGATGTTCTGGTACTGCTTCCGCGAGCGCGAGAAGATCCTCGACCTGTTCGAGATGTCATCCGGGCAGCGGATGCACACGCGCTACATCCAGGTCGGGGGCGTGTTCGAGGACATCCCGGCGGGCTTCGAGGCGAAGCTGCGGACGTTCCTCAGAGACATGCCGAACCGGGCGGACCAGTACGCCGACCTGCTCGAGAAGAACGAGATCGTGCTCGAGCGCCTGCGTGGCACGGGGATCGTCGATCAGGAGACGATGCTGAAGCTCGGCGTCACCGGTCCGCTCCTGCGCGCGACCGGCCACCCGTGGGACCTGCGCAAGGCTCAGCCCTACTCGAGCTACGACCACTTCGACTTCAAGATCCCGGTGGGCACGGTCGGCGATAACTACGACCGCTACCGCGTGCGCCACGCCGAGTTCTACGAGTCGGTGAAGATCATTGAGCAGGCGCTGGACGGCCTCCCCGAAGGTCCTCACATCACGACCGACCGCAAGATCGCACTGCCCCCGCGCCACGAGCTGGCGACGAGCATGGAGGCGCTGATCCACCACTTCAAGCTCGTCACCGAGGGCTTCCGCGTACCGCCGGGCGAGGTCTACTACCCGATTGAGACCACCCGCGGCGAGCTCGGCTGCTTCGTCCGCGCCGACGGCTCGGCCAAGCCGGCCCGCGTGCACATGCGTGATCCCAGCTTCGTCAACCTCCAGGCGCTGCGGCACATGGTCAAGGACGGCTACATCGCAGACCTGATCGCGACATTGGCGATGCTCGACCCGATCCTCGGAGGGATCGACCGATGAGCACATCAGTTCCGCGGTTCGGCCACGGCTCACGCGTTCCCGGCTGGGACGAGGCCGCCGATCTGAGCAAGCTGCCGGCCGAGGTCCCGGACCCTGCCACCACGCCAGTGCCTCCCGCCCTGCGGGCCGAGATCGAGGTCGCGATGGCGAAGTACCCGGACCGCCGTTCGGCCGCGATCCCGGCCCTCCACGCCGCGCAGGAGGTGCACGGATGGTGCTCGCCCGAGGCGATCGAGCAGGTGGCGGCGGTGATGCAGGTGACACCGGCCTATCTGTCGTCGGTGGCGACCTTCTACGACATGTTCTCAACCGTCCCCAAGCCCCGCAACGATGTCTATGTCTGCACGAACATCTCGTGCTCGCTGCGCGGCGCCGACGAGTTCTTCGAGGCGATGACGGCAGCGGCCGTCGCGGACCCGGACGTCAGCGTGCGCTCGTTCGAGTGCCTCGGGGCGTGCGACATCGCACCGATGGCGTCGGTCAACGGCGAGTACGTGGGCCCGCTCGAGCCCGAGGACGCGGACCGGATCATCGAGGACCTGCGCGCCGGGCGCGCCGTGCTCGAGCACAAGCAGCTGCGCTACCGCCGCTGCGCCGACCCGGAGGTCGCCCCCGGCGCCGATGACTTCAGCCCGCCCGACCGCGCGGAGACCCCGATGTCCGACACCGCGGGGCTGCCCGAGGGCGGCGAGCAGCTCGATCGTCCAGGGCCGACCGCGCCGATCGGGATCCGGCCCGACGAGGAGGCCGAGAAGTGAAGCTGCTGTTCGAGGGAATCGACGAGCCCGGACTGAACACGCTCGAGGTCTATCAGCGCCGTGGCGGTTACGAGTCGCTGCGCAGGGCGCTGGCGATGGAGCCTGAGGAGGTACTGGACAACATCATGGAGTCGGGCCTGCGCGGCCGCGGCGGCGCCGGGTTCCAGATGGGCAAGAAGGCATCGTTCCTGCCGCGCGGCGACATGGAGAAGTACCTCGTGTGCAACGCGGATGAGTCCGAGCCGGGCACGTTCAAGGACCGCGAGCTGATGCAGAAGAACCCGCACATGCTGATCGAGGGGATCCTGATCGCTGCATATGCGGCGGAGATCGGCCGCGCGTTCATCTACATCCGGGGCGAGTACGCCTACCAGGCCGACATCCTCGAGGCAGCGATCGCCGAGGCGGAGACGGCCGGCTACCTGGGCAGGAACATCCTCGGCTCGGGCCACTCGCTGAAGCTGGTTCTGCACCGCGGCGCCGGCGCCTACATCTGCGGCGAGGAGACCGGCCTGCTCGACTCGCTCGAGGGCAAGCGTGGCAACCCGCGGCTGAAGCCCCCGTTCCCGGCCATCGAGGGCCTGTACCACGGCCCCACGCTGATCAACAACGTGGAGACACTGTCCACGGTGCCCGACATCATCAGGATGGGCGGCGAGGAGTACGCCAAGCTCGGCACCGAGACCTCGACCGGGACAAAGGTGGTCTCGGTCTCCGGGGACGTGCAGCGGCCCGGCAACTACGAGGTCGAGCTCGGGGTCCCCTCGCGCGAGATCATCTTCGGCCTGGCCGGCGGCACCTTCGAGGGCCGCGAGGTCAAGTTTTGGTTCCCCGGCGGCTCCTCGAGCCCGGTGCTGACCAAGGACGACCTCGACCTCCCCTACGACTTCGACTCGATGGCGAAGGCCGGCTCGATGCTGGGGTCGGGCGCGATCATCGTCGTCGACGACACGCACCCGGTGCTCGAGGTGGCGCTGAAGCTGGCCAAGTTCTACGCGCACGAGTCGTGCGGCAAGTGCGTTCCGTGCCGCGAGGGCACGAACTGGACACACAAGATGCTCCAGCGGATCGAGACCGGCGAGGCGACGCCGATGGACCTCGACATCATGGCCTCAGTCCAGGAGCAGATCATCGGCAATTGCCTGTGCGTCCTCGGCGACGCGATGGCGATGCCGATCGGCTCGATGGTGCAGAAGTTCCGCGGCGAGCTCGAGGCCGAGATCGAGGCGGCGCGCGAGCGCGCCGGCCTCGGGTCGCTCGAGGACGTCGTCCCACTCGGCGTCGCCGACCCGCACGCCGGCCCGATGCCGGTCCACTGAACAACCGATGCCAAGACCTGAGCAGAAGATCATCCAGCTGACGATCGACGGCCTCGAGATCCAGGCCGTGGAGGGGTCGATGCTGGTCGACGCCGCCAAGCAGGGCGACGTCGAGATCCCGTACTTCTGCTACGAGCCGAAGCTCGGCAATCCGGTCGGCGCCTGCCGCATGTGCCTGGTCGAAATCGAGGGCATCCCGAAGCTCCAGACCTCGTGCTCGACGCCGGTCAAGGACGGGATGGTCGTCCACACGCAGACCGATCGGGTCCGCCACGCCCAGAACGCGGTGGTCGAGTTCCTGCTCGTCAACCACCCGCTCGACTGCCCGGTGTGCGACAAGGGCGGCGAGTGCCCGCTCCAGGACATCACCTTCGGATGGGGGCTCGGGCGCTCGCGCTTCATCGAGCCCAAGCGCCACTTCCAGAAGCCGCTCGCGCTCAGCCCGCTGGTCGCGATCGACCGCGAGCGGTGCATCCTCTGCTATCGCTGCGTGCGCTTCTCGCAGGAGATCGCCGAGGACTACCAGCTGATCTTCGCCGAGCGCGGCGCACACTCGTTCGTCACCACGTTCGACGGCCATCCGTACGTGGCGCCGTTCAGTGGCAACATCATCGAGCTGTGCCCGGTCGGGGCGCTGACCTCGCAGCCGTACAGGTTCCGTGCCCGGCCGTGGGACATCGAGGGCGCGGGTGGTATCTGCACGCTATGCCCCTCGCAGTGCAACGTCACCTTCACCGTGCGAGACGAGAAGGTCATGCGCGTGCTCGCTCGCGACCACCCTGACGTCGACGACGGCTGGCTGTGCGACAAGGGCCGCTTCGCCTACCAGGCGATCCACGTCGACGAGCGGATCACCGAGCCGCTCGTGCGCGACGGCGGCGAGCTCCGACCCGTGTCGTGGGAGCGGGCACTCGAGACCGCGGCGGGGCTGGCCAAGCACCGCGGACGGGTGGGAACGCTGGTCGGCGGTCAGGCCACGAATGAGGAGGGTCACCTGCTGGCACGGCTCGCCCGGGAAGGACTCGACTCGGACGACATCGATTCCCGGGTCGCCGGCGGCGTGCCGGTCCAGCTCGCGCGCGCGCTCGCCAACCCCGCTCTGCAGGCGACCGTCCCGGACCTCGAGTTCGCCCACACCGTCCTCGTCCTCGGCTGCGAGCCGCTCGACGACGCCCCGATCCTCGACCTGCGGATCCGCAAGGGCGTGCGCCGCCGCGGCGTCAACCTGACCATCGCTACGGCTCGTCCGAGCGCGCTCGACCCGAACGCCACGGCGATCATCCGCTTCGCACCGGGCGAGGAGGCGTCGTTCCTCGCCGACCTGGCCGGCGAGCTGCGGGCTACCCCCGAGTCCCCGCTGGCCAAGCTGTTGCGCGACGGCGGTGAGGACGTCGTGATCCTGTGGGGCGAGCGGATCGCGGCCGACGCGCTTGGAATCCTGCTCGAGATCGCCTCCACCCTCGGCCTTGCCGACCACGACGGCGCCGGGCTGCTCGAGATTCCCGCGGGCGCCAACGGCCGTGGCCTCCGCGAGGCCGGCGCGGCGCCCGACCACGGCCCGGGCTATGCGGAGCTCACGGATGATGCCGCCGGCCGCGGCGCGCAAGAGATCGCACGCGCGGCCTCCGATGGCGAGATCACCGCGCTTCACCTGTTCGGAACCGACCCCGTGCGCGACCACCCGGACCGGGGGCTGTGGGAGAGTGCGCTGGGCAGCGCCGGCCTCGTCGTGGCCCACGCCTCGGTCCTGACCGACGGCCTGCGCGAGCACGCCAACGTCGTCCTCCCGGCCGAGTCCTACGCCGAGAAGGAGGGGACGGTCGTTCACCCGGACGGGCGTATCCAGCGCCTGCGCACCGCGATCGCGCATCCCGGGCAAGTACGCGCGGGGTGGTCGGTGATCGCCGAGATCGCGAAGCGGTGCGGTCTCGATCTCGGTGTGCTGACGGCGGGCGCGGCCTGGAAGCAGCTCGCGGCGGCGGTCCCGTTCTACGACGGACTGACGCTCGAGGAGATCGGCGGGCAGGGCGTGCGCTGGCCCGAGCGCGAGCAGGTCAAGGGCCTCGACTTCGGCTCCGGCGCTCCGGACACGGCCGCCCCGTCGCCATCGGCAGCGCTCGCCTCGTCAGGCGGAGGCCTGCGGGTCGGCACCTACCGGCCGATCTGGGCCGCCCCCGAGGTCGAGGTCTCTCCGGCGCTGCACTTCGCGATCGCCGAGCAGCAGGTGGAGCTGTCCCCCGAGGACGCGGGCCGCCTCGGAATCAGCAACGGCGACGAGGTCGCAGTCGCGCAGAACGGAACCAGGCTGCAGGCGCGCGCCGCGATCCGCTCCGGCGTGCCCGAGGGAACGACGTTCCTCGCCGACGGGATCGAATCCGACTCGGCCAACGCGCTGACCGAGGAGACGGTCGAGGTCAGCAAGCGATGACCGCCTACGCCAACGCCTTCTACGTCGAAGCGTGGTGGATCCAGATCGTCAAGGCGCTGCTGATCTTCCTCGTCGCGTTCGCGATCCTGCCCATGCTCACGGTCTACGAGCGCAAGCTGCTCGGCCGCTTCCAGGCCCGCTACGGGCCCAACCGCGTGGGCCCGTTCGGGCTGCTGCAGCCGATGGCCGAGATCGTCAAGTTCGCGATGAAGGAGCCGTTCCGGCCCACGACCTCGGTCGGCTACCTGTTCCGGATCGCTCCCGTGATCGCGATCACGACCGCGGTCGGCGCGCTGGCGCTGATCCCGTTCGGCGGCGTTCAGCACATCTTCGGCACGCCGGTCGGCCTCTACGGCATCGACGTCTCGATCGGGCCGCTGTACGTGTTCGCGCTGGCCGGTATCTCGTTCTACGGGATCATGCTCGGCGGCTGGGCATCGGGCTCGAAGTACTCGTTCCTCGGCGCAATGCGCGGGGCGGCGCAGCTGATCTCCTACGAGGTCTCGCAGGGACTCTCGCTCGTCGGCGTGGTGATCACGGCGCAGACGCTGTCAATGACCGGGATCGTTTACGCCCAGCGGGGCATGTGGTTCTTCATCCCCCAGTTCGTCGGTTTCCTGATCTTCATGGTCGCCTCGTTCGCGGAGACGAACCGGGCCCCGTTCGACCTCATCGAGGCCGACGCCGAGCTGGTCGGCGGCTACTTCACCGAGTACGGCGGCACCGCGTTCGTGGCCTACCTGTTCGCCGAGTACATGAACATGTTCGTCGTCTCGGGGATCGCCGTGACGGTCTTCTTCGGCGGCTGGCTGCTGCCGTTCGGGATCCATCCCCCCGGCTGGGTCGATCCGATCGTGGTGCTGGCGAAGATGATGCTGTTCGTCAGCTTCTTCATCTGGATCCGAGCCACGCTCCCCCGCCTGCGCTATGACCAGCTGATGGCGTTCGGCTGGAAGGTCCTGCTGCCATTGGCGACCGTCAACCTGCTCGTCACGGCGATCGTGGTGGCGTCATGAGCCCTTACGACCCAGGCAACGACGTCATCGAGGTGATGCGCCACCCGGCCCGCGGGCCCGTCGCCGGCGCCTACCGCGCCTTCGGCGAGACCCTGCGGGGCCTGAAGACGACGTTCGCTCGGATCGTCGAGGGGCCTGTGACGATCCAGTACCCGGAGGAGAAGACGCCGGTCTACCCGCGCTTCCGCGGGCGCCACAAGCTCCACCGCTTTGAGGACACCGGGCTCGAGAAGTGCGTCGGCTGCTCGCTCTGCGCCGCCGCATGCCCGGCTGACTGCATCCGCGTGGTTGCGGCCGAGAACACGCCGGAGAACCGCATCTCAGCCGGCGAGCGCTACGCGGCCGTATACGAGATCAACATGAGCCGCTGCATCTTCTGCGGATACTGCGAGGTCGCGTGCCCGTTCGACGCGATCACGATGGGGCACGACTACGAGCTCTCCGACTACACGCGCTCGGACCTGATCTTCACGAAGGAGATGCTCCTGGCCGACGCGATCGAGCGCACGCCGCTGCGCGCAGAGGGCGAGTGACTCCCGTTCTGTTTTTTATCGGGGCGATCGGCGCCCTCGCCGGCGCGATCGGCGTGGTCACGCTGCGCAACCCGTTCTACAGCGTGCTTGCGCTCGTCTTCCACCTGATTTCGCTCGCCGTCCTGTTCCTGCTGCTGCGGGCCGAGTTCGTGGCCGCGGCGCAGGTCGTCGTGTATGCGGGCGCGGTGATGGTCCTGTACGTGTTCGTCGTCGCCTACGTGGGCGGCGGCGAGGAGCTCGCCGGCGGCACGGCGCTACGGATCCTCGGACCGCTGTTCGCGCTTGGCCTGGCCGTCGAGCTGTGCATAGCGATGCTCGGATCCGCGCTCAAGGGAATCTCGAGCAAGGGCCCTCCATACGTGCTCGGCTTCGGCACGCCCCGCCGGATCGGGACGCTGTTCCTGACCAAGTACCTGTTCGTATTCGAGGTCGCGTCGTTGCTGCTGCTCGTCGCCGCGATCGGCGCGGTCGTCCTCGCGCGCCGCCGGCGGGGGCTCGAGAGCGACGACGAGGAGCTGCTGTCGGTGGTCAGCGCGCAGCGGCCTCTCTACACGGGCACGATGGCCGAGGCCGCCGGCACGCGCGTCGCCGAGTCCACGCCCGAGCCGGACGTCGAGGGCGTCGGCGCCCAGGGCGAGACCCGTCACGAGGGCGGCTGGTAATGGCCATCGGCTGGTACCTGACGGTCTCCGCCCTGATCTTCGCGATCGGCGCCGCCGGCGTGCTCACGCGCCGCAACCCGCTCGTCATCCTGTTGTGCCTCGAGCTGATGCTGAACGCGGCCAACCTCGCGCTGGTCGCGTTCAGCCGAATGTGGGGTGGCGAGGACGGCCAGGTGTTCGCGCTGATCGTGATGGTCGTGGCCGCGTGTGAGGTCACGGTCGGCCTCGGCCTGATCGTGGCGGTCTACCGCCGGCGCCTGCCGATCGACGTCGACGAGCTGAACGAGCTCCAGGGCTGATGGCCACCACCACATTCGGATGGCTGATTCTGCTGTGCCCACTTGTAGGGACGGTGGTCATCGGGCTCGGCTTCCGGCGCCTGACCGGCCGCGCCGCGGGCTGGATCGGAACGCTGGCGATCGCGCTCTCGTTCGCGTTGAGCGTCGCCGCGCTCGTCTCGATGCTCGACAAGCCCGAGACGCACCGCGTGCTCACCTCGTCGCTGTGGAACTACGCCGTGACCGCCGGCCTCGACGTGAAGCTGGGCATCCTCGTCGATCCGCTGTCGGTGTTCATGGTCCTGGTCATCTCCGGCATCTCGACGCTGATCCACCTCTACTCGGTCAGCTACATGAACAAGGACGCCGGCTTCAACCGGTACTTCTCCTACCTCAACTTCTTCGTCTTCTCGATGCTGCTGCTGGTTCTGGCCGGCAACTTCCTGCTGCTGATCGTCGGATGGGCGTTCGTCGGGGCCGCCTCCTACCTGCTGATCTCGTTCTGGTACCGGCGCACGACGGCGACGCGGGCGGGCTTCAAGGCGTTCGTGATCAACGTCGTCGGAGACGTGGGGCTGGTGCTGGGCACCTTCTTCATCTTCAAGCACACGGGCACGGTCGACTTCCTGAAGACATTCAGCGCGGTCCCGCACGTGTTCGACCACAACAACACCGACCTCGTCGTCGGATGCCTCTTTCTGCTCGTCGGCGCGTTCGCAAAGTCGGCCCAGGTCCCGCTCCACACCTGGCTCCCGGACGCCATGGAGGGCCCAACGCCGGTCTCCGCCCTGATCCACGCCGCGACGATGGTGACCGCGGGCGTGTACCTGATCGCGCGCATGCACCCGCTGTTCGAGCAGGCGCCGACGGCGGCGGACGTCGGGGCGATCGTCGGCTGCGTGACGCTGCTGCTCGCGGCCACCGTGGGCCTCGTGGTCACCGACATCAAGCGCGTCATCGCCTACTCGACGATGTCCCAGATCGGCTACATGATCATGGCCGTCTCGGCCGGCGCCTACTCGGCGGGGCTGTTCCACCTGATGACGCACGGCTTCTTCAAGGCCCTGCTATTCATGGGCGCCGGCTCGATCATCGGCGCGATGGCCGGCGAGCAGTCGCTGGACCGGATGGGCGGCTTCCGCAGGGCGCTGCCGTTCACCTTCGTCTGCATGGTGATCGGCGGACTCGCCCTCTCCGGTCTGCCGCCCTTCTCGGGCTGGCTGTCGAAGGACGACATCATCGGCTTCCTCGACCATCGCGGCGGCGGCTTTCTGATCCTCGGAATCGCCGGCTATGTCGGCGCCCTGCTGACCGGGATCTACACCTTCCGGATGATCTTCCGTGCCTTCTTTGGCGAGCCCGTCCCCGAGGCGCGCGAGCTCGAGGAGGGGCATCTCGCGCACGCCGATGTCCCGCGCAACCCGATGACCGGCGAGGAGGAGGACAACGACGTCGGATTCCCCGGCCCCGGCCACTACATCGCCGAGCGCGAGATCCCGATGAAGATCGCGATGGGCGCGCTCGCCGCGCTGGCGGTGATCGGCGGCGTGCTGCAGATCCCCGGGGTCGACAGCGGCATACAGCGATTCCTCGCGCCTTCGTTCGCCACCTCCAAGCTCGCGCACCTCGACGTCTCGACCGGCACCGAGTGGATCGGCCTGCTCATCGGCGCCTCGATCGCGGTGGGCGGCATCGCCATCGCCTACCGGCTGTGGGTCGTCTCGCCGGAGACGCCCAAGCGCCTGCGCGAGCGGTTCGGCGCCGTCTACACCTTCCTCTCGCACAAGTGGTACTTCGACGAGCTGATCGACACGGTCATCGTCCGGCCCACGCTGTTCATCGGCCGCGTGACCGAATCGGTGCTCGAGCAGATCGTGATCAACGGCGGCGTCACCAACGGCACGCTGAAGATCGCCCGCGCCGGGTCAGCTGCTGTGCGTCGCTGGCAAACCGGGTTCCTTCGTTACTACGCCGCCGCGATGGTGGTGGCGACGGCCGGGGTCGCCCTCTACTTCCTGATCTCCTCGAGCTAGTGGCCTGAGATGACGCTCTCGATCCTCATCTGGCTCCCCTTCGCGATCTCGGTCGTCGCAAGTGTCGCTGCGCCGCGGGCGCTGATCGGCCGCGTCACCGCGATCGGCAGCCTGGTCACGCTCGGGATCGCGATCTCGTTCATCGCCCGCTTCCACGTCGGCCACGCGGGACTGCAGTTCGTGACCGACTCGGTCTGGATCTCGTCGCTGGGGATCCACTACAAGCTGGGCCTCGACGGGCTCAACGTCGTCCTCGTCCTGCTGACGACGCTCCTGTTCAGCGCCTCGCTGGTGTGGGCATCGTTCAAGGAATGGGACCGGGCGCGCCTCTTCTACCTGCACTTCGGGCTGGCCGAGAGCGCCGTGCTCGGGGCGTTCTGCATCCAGGACCTCGCGCTGTTCGTCGCCTTCTTCGACCTGATGCTGATCCCGTTCTACTTCCTGATCGGGATGTGGGGCACCGGCGACCGCGTGCGGGCGACGACCAAGCTCGTGGTCTACACGCTCGTCGGCTCGTTCTTCATGCTCGCCGGCGCGGTTGCGACCGGCGTGCTCGCCTCAAACCAGCACGGCACCGGCCTGACGTTCGTGATCTCCTCGCTGCAGCACCTGCCGCTCTCGCACGCATCGCAGGAGTGGATCTTCCTGTGCTTCGCGATCGCGTTCATGGTCAAGATGCCGCTCGTACCGCTGCACGGGTGGCTTGCCGAAGGCTACAAGTCGATGCCGATCCCGGCCGTGGCGGTGTTCTCGGGCATCCTGTCCAAGGTCGCGGCCTACGGCTTCCTGCGCATCGTGCTGCCGCTGTTCCCCTACGCCTCGGTCCACTTCCAGACCCTGATGCTGCTGATCGCGCTCGTCTCGATCCTGTGGAGCACCTCGCTCGCCTTCACCGTCGGCGACGCTCGGCTCGTGGTGGCCTACTCGAGCGTGGCGCAGCTCAGCTTCATCACGCTGGGGATCTTCTCGCTGCGTTCGCAGGGCGCCCAGGGGGCGCTGCTGCAGATGGTCAACCACGCGCTCGTCACGGCGCCGCTGTTCTTCGTCGTCGCGGCGCTGGCCGCGCGCGCCGGCGGCTCGGAGAAGCTCCGCGACATGGGCGGGATCGCGTTCCGCGCCCCCGTGCTCGCCTCGCTGTTCCTGATCGTCGCGCTGGCCACGCTCGCCATCCCCGGATCGTCGAACTTCGTCGGCGAGTTCCTGATCCTGCTCGGCGTCTTCAAGGCCAAGCTCGCGATCTCCGTGATCGCGTTCCTGGGGGTCGTCGGGGCGGCCGTGTACGCGCTGCGCGTGTTCATCCGCGCGATGCACAACCGGGTCGCCCCGTCGGTCACCTCGCGTGAGATCGGGTTCGCCGATCTTGTGGTGCTCGTCCCGATCGTTCTCGTGATCCTGGCCCTGGCCCTGTATCCACAGTTCGTGCTCAAGCGGACCGAGCCGAGCGTGCGAAGCTCGATCGCGGTCGCAACCCCCGTGAGGGTGGCGGAACGATGAATGTGGTCGTCGTCCACACTGCGGCCCACCACGTCAAGGGCCCGCACATCGACTGGGCCAGCTTCTCGCCCTTCGTGGCGCTCACGGCCGGCGCGCTGATCGTTCTGCTTGTCGGCCTGCTGCGCCCCGCCTTCATCCGCGAGCGCGTCGTTCCCCTGCTCTCACTGCTGACGCTCGGCACCGCGCTGGCGTTCGAGATCTCCCGCCTGAACCACCCCCGCCAGATCATCTCGGGCGCGCTGGTCGTCGACAACCTGGCCCTGATCCTCGATCTGATCTTCGCCGTGGCGGCGATCGCGGCGGTGATCCTGTCTTGGCGAGTCAGCGCTGCGCGCGAGGCGGGGCAGGGCGAATACCACTCGCTGCTGCTGTTCAGCGTGCTCGGGATGGCGATCCTCGTGTCCTCGATCAACCTCGTCACGCTGTTCATCGGGTTCGAGCTGCTGTCGATCCCGCTATACGTCCTGTGCGCGGCCAACATGCGGCGCGAGCACTCGCTCGAGTCCGGGCTCAAGTACCTCGTGATCGGGTCGGTCGGCTCGGCCACCCTCGTCTACGGGCTGGCGCTCGTCTACGGGGCCACCGGCGCCACCGACTTCTCCGCCATCGCCGCCAAACTCTCGGTCGGATCGTTCGGCGGCGGCGTGCTGAACGATCCGCTGCTGCTGACCGGGATCGCGTTCGTGGTCGTCGGCTTCGCCTTCAAGGCCTCGGTGGCGCCGTTCCATCAGTGGACGCCGGACGTCTACGAGGGCGCCCCGACGCCGATCACGGGCTTCATGGCCACCGCGACGAAGGCGGCTGCCCTGGGAGTGTTCCTGCGGTTCTTCGACGTCGCGGTGATCTCCGCCCAGGACACGTGGGCGCCGCTGATCGCTGCGCTCGCGGCGATCACGATCATCGTCGGCAACGTGGGCGCGCTCGGTCAATCGTCGCTGAAGCGGATGCTCGGCTACTCCGGCGTCGCGCAGGCCGGCTACATGCTCGCCGGCGTGGTCGTCGGGACCCAGCTCGGGATCCAGGCCACGGTCCTCTACCTCGGCGTCTATCTGATGATGAACATGGCGGCCTTCGCGGTGATCGTGGCCCAGGAGCACGACTCGCCGGACGGAGACGACATCGCGGCGCTGGCAGGGCTCGGGGCTCGCAAGCCGTGGCTGGCCTGGCCGATGACGATTGCGATGCTCGCGCTCGCCGGCATCCCCGGCACGGTCGGCTTCATCGGCAAGTTCCAGCTCATCCATGCGCTCGTGTCCGGCGACTACACGTGGCTGGCGATCGTGCTCGTGATCGGCTCGATGATCTCGCTCGGCTACTACCTGCGTGTCGTGGCGACGATGTGGATGCGGTCGCGCCCGGCCCCGGCCACCGGCATCGGCGGCCTGGCTCCGATCGCCGGCGGCTCGCCCGAGGCCGACGCCGAGGGAGTCCCGGAGCCGCTGGACCGCAGCGAGTGGCCGACGATCGCCGAATCGGTCCCGTATCCGGAGGTCGCGCTGGTGGCAGCCGTGTTCGCCGCCGCCGCCGTCTTCTTCGGGATCGTGCCCTCGCCGCTGTTCGATCTCGCGGCGCATGCCGGGCGCGCGATCGGCGGGCTGTTCTAGGGTTGGTCGTCCGCGTCGCCGGGTAGCGCCGATGTGATGGAGGAACGCCGCACCGACACCGACGAGACCTTCGGCGACCAGCCGCTGCCCGGCGAGACCTCGGATCAGAACTCCGAGGAGCCGCCGGCGCCCCCGGCGGACGACTCGAAGGCACGTCGAGACCACCCGAGGCGTCGGGACGAGGGAAATCCGGGCGCCGCGGGTGAGAGCTCGCAGTCGACCGGGCATCCGGACAAAGCCGGATAGCCGCGGCCCCTGGGGCCTCCGGGCCGGGGCTGGGCAAGAAACCGGCCCATACGTCCGGTTTCTCGCCCACCCTCTCCCGAGACGATCGGAGCCGTGCCGGTTGCCCGGCCGGTGCGGGCCGAACGGAAGCCGCCGGGGGACTTAGTCCCCCGCTCGCGCCGCTACGATCAGCCGTCCGTGCGATACCCGGTCGAGAGCTTCAGCGAAACCGAGCGAGAGCTGCTCGGCGCGCACTTCACGAACCTCGACCGGCCGGTGTTCGCGCTGGTCAACCTGCCCGAGACGGTCAAGGGCGCGCTGTTTGCACGCTATTCGCGCTATCCGGGCACGCTGCGCCGCCTGTTCCTCGATGAGTTCGCGGCCGACCTGCCCGAGTCGCGCGGCGCGTGGGATGGTGCCGAGGGCGAGCGGGCGGCTCAGCTCTACGAGCGGATCTTCGTCGGCTACGGCGACGACTCCGTGGCCCAGCTCGGCGGCGCCCACGTCGCGTGCGAGTGGGTCTCGAACGTCCTGACCAAGGTCCTTCAGAGGCCCCGGCTCGGGGCCTACCTCGAGCAGTCGACGCGGTACATCGCCTACGACGGGCCGATGCCCGATCGGGCGGGCGGGCCCGGTTCATATCGCTACTACCGAGACACCGAGCTCGGCCACGAGTACGAGCGAGCGATGGACGAGGTGTTCTCGATCTACTCCCAATCGCTTCCGAGGGTCGCCGCGTGGGCGGAGTCCGAGTTCCCGCGCGCCGAGGGCGAGGCGCCGGCCGCCCATGCCCGCGCGATCAAGGCGAAGGCGCTCGATCTGTTGCGAGGGCTGCTGCCGGCGAGCTCGCTCTCGCACATGGGGATCTTCGCCACCGGCCAGACCTACGAGCAGCTGGTGCTGCACCTGCTCGCGCATCCGCTTCCCGAGGCGCGCAGCTACGGGCAGATGATCCTGGACGAGATCAAGTCGGTGATGCCGAGCTTCGTCGCCCGGGTCGGGCGACCCGATCGGGGCGGCAGATGGATCTCCTACCTGGAGGAGCGAGCGCAGGCGGGAGAGCGCTGGGCGGCGCGGCTCGGGCTGAGCGATCACGCCGAGGACCATGCCGCTCCCTCGGTTCGCCTGCTCAAGGTCGACGGCGACGAGGAGGACCTGCTGACCGCGCTGCTGTTCGAGTCGAGCTCGCACGGTGAGGACGGGATCCGAGAGGGCGTCGCCTCACTCGACGCCGACGAGCGGGCCGCGCTCCTGGCCGATTTGGTCGGCGACCGACGCAACCGCCGCCACCGGCCCGGACGCGGCTTCGAGTCGCTGCGCTACCGCTTCGAGATAGTCTCGGACTACGGCGCCTTCCGGGACCTGCAGCGTCACCGGATGCTCACCGTCCAGTGGCAGCAGCTGACGCCCGACCTCGGCGCGGGCGTCCCCGAGCAGGTCGAGCTCGCGGGCTGCGGCGGCAGCTACCGCCGCGCGCTCGAGCTCTCGAGAACCGAGTACGAGCGCCTCGTCGACCGCGGGCACCTGAGCGCCGCGCCCTACGCGCTGTGCCTCGGCTACCGCATCCGCTACGTCCTCGACCTCAACGCCCGCGAGGCCATGCAGCTGATCGAGCTCCGCTCCGGACGGGAGGGTCATCCGAGCTACCGGGCGGTCGCGCACGAGATGCACGCCCAGATCGCCGCCGTTCACCCGGCCGTCGCCGATGCGATGACGCACGTCGACCGCGAGACCGAGCCGCGACTCGAGCGGATCCTGTCCGAGATGCGCTCCCACGCTCGCACTGCAGCGCCCTGACGCTGTTGCCCACGTGAACGGGTCGCGTGATCTACATGTTCACCCGGGACACGCGGAACCACGACACGTGCGTGGGGATCAAGTTCTGCCCGATGACGTGGCCGCCTCTGACGACCAAGGGCAAGCCGGTCGCCGGCCCGGGCGTCAAGGCCTCGCTGCTCGGCAAGATCAATATCGGCCACGGCAAGAGCCAGGTCACCTACGCCGGCCATCCGCTCTACACCTACTCCAGCGACTGCTGCGCCGGCGAGACCCTGTACGTGGGCACGCCGATGTTCGGCGGGACGTGGAACGCGGTCAGCGCGGCCGGCAAGACCGTCAAGTAGGCGACTGAAGACGTCTCGGGGGACGCCCCCGGCCCGCCCTTCGTAGCGGACCGGGGGTGCGCTGACGCGGGGTGCGCGTGGCGGCTATGGCATGTGCAGCCGCATCGTTGTGGTCGTCGACGGCTGATGCCGTGCCGTGATGACCAGGGTGACCGTCCACTCGCCGGTGGTCAGCTGCCGGACCTCGCGCAGGGTAACCGTCGCCTTGCGTCCGTTGAGCTTGCCGTGACCCATCGCCACGACGCGCGCGCCGCGCGAGAGGCGGACCTGCAGCTTGCCCTTCTTGGACTTCGGGAGCGTCACCGTGCACTTGATCTTGTGGTGCTTGACCGGCTTGCACGAGACCTTCGGCTTCGGACCGCGGGGACCCTTCGGCCCTCTGAGCGCCGACTGCTCGATGAACCGAGTGATCACAGTCCGCGTGTCGCCGTTGGCGTCCTTCAGCGTCCACCTGGCCGTGTAGGTGCCGGGCCGCAGCCCGCTCACCGTGACGCCGTTTGCGGTGGCCACGTTGCTGCTGTGGAACACCGGCGAGCCGCCAGAGCTGTGCCGGATCAACAGATCCACGCTCGAGGTGGTGTCGGGCGTGACGCTGTTGTCCGGGCCGGGGAAGCCACTCTCGGCCAGAGCGGTGAACTTGCCGTACAGCGTCTCACCCTCCAGTGGCGAGGTGTCCTCCAAGTCCGGGACCTCGGTCTGTGTGGTGCCCTGGCTGTGCTCATCCGTCTGGACGATCGGCGACGACGGTAGCCCCGACGCGTCGCCGTTCGGCGGACAGATCTCACCCGTGAGGGCCGCCCCGCCGACGAGCGCGGACGGCGCCCCTGCGGTACCACTCGTCGGGATGCTCGAGAGCGGCCCGCCGTAGTAGTTGTCCGCCTGGCACGACCCGCCGGCGAGCACCGTCTGCTCGCCGTCGATGGCGACGCGGAGGTGTGCCACGTGAAGCGTGGTGAGCGCCAGATGGCTCGAGTTGGTCAGCCTCACGACGTCTCCACCCTTGACCGGGAGCGCGACGGAGACCGTCCCGCTGTCGTCCGCGGTCGTGGACGGATGAGAGCTGCCGTCGGTCACGGTGTACCTGTTGCCCGGCACCAGGCCGGTGCATGACACGCCCTTGGCCTCCAGGTCCGCCGCACAACTCGGGAACCCGCCCGGCTGGAAGATCAGCGGGCTGGAGAACAGCGACACCGAATCAGGCTCGCCGGTCGGGACCGTGAGCTTGACCAGACCGCCGACCGTGTTGGGCTGGCCGGTCAGGTTGGGGTCCTGGAACGCACGGTTGTCGTTCGAGCTGACCGCCACCGCCTGCGAGCCGGACACCGCCGAGCTCAGCGGCACCGAGGAGACGTCCGTCTGCGTGCTGCAGAAGTCGACGAGTCCGTCGTCGCCGTTCGGCGGCATCGGGGCAGAGCCACCGACGGTCGCCGAGAGCACCCCGGTCTGGAAGCACGGTGCGATCTGGAGCACCGAGCTGGCGTTGCTGACCGCCGTCCCGTTGTCCATCGCGGTCCAACCCGTCCACCCTGACTCGGTGATCGGATTGCCGCCGTTCCCGGTCAGGATGACCTGATGGGTCGGGCTCGGCGCGCTGCCCACGTGGCCGGCCGCGCTGGTGTAGTCGATGTCGATCTCGTCGCGGTCATCGCCGACGGGATGCGACAGGTTGACCGACCAACCGCCGCCGGCGGTGGTGACGCCGGCGGCGCTGGCGACGATGTCCGCCGTGCCGTCAGCACCCATGCGGAGCAGCTTAACCCGCACGCCGACGCCCGCCACCGGCGACGTCCCGCCGATGTTGCCGCTCACCGTACCGCTGAACTGCGTCAGGTTCACCTGAGGCAGCGGCAGCGGATTCGACGTGCTGGGAGTGGACTGGACGCAGCCATTGTTGCTGTTGGACCACATCTCCTGAAGCAGCCACCTGTCGCCGTTGATCACCTGGTTGTACGGCGCGTTGTCGGGCCCGGCGAAGCCGAGCGGCGTGCCGTGCTGCGGCCCGAACTCGCACTTGTCGGCGACCTCGAAGCCGTTCGGGTCCATGTAGCCGACCCCCTGCGGATCGGTCATCGCCTCCACGGTCTCGTGACCGGCGATGTCCGCCGTGACCTCGGCGTCAGGATTGCCCTGCGGATCGCCGCCCTGGGCGATCGAGCCGGCCTCGATGATCGGATCGATCGTGACGGCGTAGATCGTCGTGCCGTGGCCGACGTCGGAGACCGAGTGGTAGCCACCGAAGGCGTTGGTGCCGCACTCGCCGGGGAGGATGCACTCGTCGACATCCGGCGGGAGGAACACGTACCAGAGGTTGTGCAACCCTCGGGGCGTCCCCGAGGTGCTCTGCACGACGTGGTCGACCTCGGCCTGGACCTGCGCGTCGGTCAGGCACGCGCCGGTGGCGTTGTTCGGCGACGCGCACTGTCCCGTGGACGGGTACGGATCCGTGTCGATGATCGCATCGCTGGGATTGGCGCTGTTGTAGCTGATGTTGTACGCGCCGGGCGCGAACGGCGTACCTGCCGTACTTCCCTGCCCGAACTGGGGCAGCACCGAGAAAATGTTCGTATTGGCGCCGTTGTCAGCTGAGACGTCGGTGAAGAACTTCTCGATCATTCCGGTGTAGGTCGGAATCCCGGCCCCAGGTGAGCCCTGGAACGCGAAGCCCGACGGAGCCCAGAAGATCGTGTGTACGGTCACGCCTCCGGCCATCACCGCGCCGCCGTGGTACGTCACCGGGATCAGTGCGCCCGACGCGATGTCGTCGGCGCCGAACTTACCCTGGCTGTTGACGGGCGGGATGACCCCAAGCGCACCGCCTATCCGTGGATGGAACTGGGTCTTTGCGGAAGCCGCTGGGACGGCCACTGCAAACAGGGCACAGACCATCGCCGGCAGCAAAGCTCGCCTGCGCTTCATAAGAGACCCATACCTCCCTCTCGTTAGATAGATGTGGACGATCCCGGCCGAGGCGAGGCACGCTATCGCAGGGCTAAAACCGCTGCAACCGGCGCCCGGTCGCTGTTGTGAGACCTCGTTTGGCCGTTGTGGCGCGGACGGTCAGACGATCAGCCGCTGGCGCTCTCCTGCTCGCGCTGGCGCAGCTCGATTCGCCGGATCTTGCCGGTCAGCGTCTTGGGCAGATCGTCGACGAACTCGACCTGCCGCGGATACGCGTAGGCGGAGTGATGCTCGCGCACGTAGGCCTTGATCCCGTCCGCCAGCGCGTCCGATGGCTCGTGTCCGGCGGCGAGCACGACGAACGCCTTGACGACCTGGCCGCGCCGCTCGTCCGGCACCGCCACAGCGGCCGCCTCGGCGACGGCGGGATGCTCGAGGCACGCCGACTCCACCTCGAAGGGGCCGATCCGGTACCCGGCCGAGATGATCACGTCGTCTGCCCTGCCCTCGTACCAGAAATAACCGTCGTCGTCGGCCCGCGCGGCGTCCTTGGTATGGAACCAGTCGCCTCCGAAGACGTCCTGCGAGTCCTCCTCGGGTCGGTTCCAGTAGCCAAGGGGGTAGTGCGGGTTGGTCCGGGCCTTCAGGCAGATCTCGCCGCGCTCGCCCTTGGCCACGGGGTTCTCGTCCTCGTCGAGAATCGCCACCTCCCACCCGGGCATCGGCCTGCCCATCGAGCCCTCGCGCACCTCCATGAACGGGTAATTGGCGCACAGCGGATAGGACTCGGTCAGGCCGTAGTAGTCGAGCACGGTGATCCCGTACTGCTCCCGGAACCAGCGGATCGCCTCCGGGTTCAGGGGCTCGCCGGCGGAGCACACGATTCTGAACTTTTGCGGGTAGCGCGTTCCGGCGTCGCCGATCGACATCATCGAGCGGATCGCCGTCGGCGTGGCGAACACGTTGCTGACCTCGTGCTTGGACAGGAACGCGAGCTGCTTGGCCGGGTCGAACCCGCCCTCACGCTGATAGACGGCCTGGACCCCACCCATCCGCCACGGCCCGATCAGCGGGCAGATCCCGGCCGCCCAGGCCCACTCTCCCATGCCGTGGAAGAGCTCGCCGTCCCGCACGTCGTGGCAGTAGATGAACTCCTCGTGGGCGAGGATGTATCGGTGGGCGTGGAGGATCCCCTTGGCCAGCCCGGTCGTTCCAGAAGAGTAGTAGAGCTGGGCGGGGTCGTCGGCCGCGGTGTCGACGGCGTTGAAAGAAGTCGACCCGCGGCTGAGGAGCTCCTCATCGAGGATTAGCACGTGCTCGACGAGGGAGCGCTCCATGCGGTCGCCATTCGCCTCGTTGGTGACGAGGACCTTGGGCTGGGAGTCGGTCAGCCGGTGCCGGATTCCCTCGTCCCCGTAGAGGACCGACATCGAGAGAAGGATCGCTCCGGCCTTCCAGGTGCCGAAGAACGCCGCCGCCGTCTCGGGCGTCGAAGGCAGCAGCATCGCGACGCGATCGCCGGGCTCGACACCGTGGGCGACGAGCACGTTGGCGAAGCAATTTGACAGGTCCTGGAGCTCACCCCAGCTCACATTGCGGACGTCGCCGTGGAAGTCCTCGTGGACCATCGCCGGCTTGTCCCGCGGGTGTCGGTCGCACACGTCGGAGGCGATGTTGTAGCGCTCTGGAACCTCCCAGCGATGCTGAGAGCAGGCGTGTTCGTAGGAGGAGATCGTGGTCGGTGAGCTCATACCCACATCTTCTTCTCCTTGGGGCCGCTGTACAAGTCCGCTGTCAGACATGGCCCGGCGTGGGAGTAAGCTCTGCGCCGAACTTCGATGGACCTCGCGCTAGGTGTCCTCGTAGGGACCGGAATTGCCGCACTCATGTTCGCGGCTTGGAGGGTCGTTCGCGCCTCGCGGGCGGAGCGGGTGCCGCGCGCGGTCGGCATGCAGTCCGCGCTTCATGCCGCCACGGCGACGCTGCCACATCTTCGGCGAGGCCTTACCGCGCGCTCCGCCGACCAGGCCGTCCCCCACCTCCGCCAGCTCACCGGCGCGGCGGCGATCGCGCTCGCCGACACACGCTCGGTGCTGGCGATCGACGGTGAGGGACGCGAGCAGGTGCGTCCCGGGGACCTGCTCTCACGACTGCTCGCCCGCACGCCCGACGACCGGCTCCACATCGTGCCGCGGCTGACCTCGTCGGACCCGACCTGTCCGCTTCGCTCAGCCGTGCTCGCGCCGCTTACGGTCCAGAGCAGGCGAGCGGGCACGCTGATCGCGTTCTACCGCGCGACCGGCCGGCCCAGCCACGGCGAGCTCCGGGTCGTGCAGGAGGCGGCGAGCCTCGTCTCGGCCCAGGTCGAGCTGTCGGTCCTGGCTGAGCAGGAGGAGCGCCTGGCTCAGGCCGAGCTGCGCGCGCTGCGCGCCCAGATCTCGCCGCACTTCATCTACAACGCGCTGGCCGCCGTGGCGGGCGACATCCACGCCCGGCCCGAGGAGGCGCGCGAGCTGCTGATCGACTTCGCCGAGCTCACGCGTTACCTGTTCCGGGACGGCCGTTCTTACGTCACGCTCGGCGAGGAGATCGACCACGTCGAGCGCTACCTGCGCCTCGAGCAGGCCCGCTTTCGGGACAGCCTCCACGTACGGATCGACGTGCCCGAGGAAACCCTCGGCGCGGTGGTGCCGGCGATGTCGGTGCAGCCCCTGGTCGAGAACGCGGTGCGCCACGGTGTCGAGCAGCGAGCCGGATCTGGGCAGGTGCGCATCACCGCTCGGTCGATCGGCGGCGATGTCGAGCTGCGCGTGGTCGACGACGGGATCGGCATCGAGCCGGAGCGCGTCCCGGACGTCCTGGCCGGGGCCGGCGGCGGGATCGGCCTCTCGAACGTCGACGCGAGGCTGCGCGCCACCTTCGGGGACCGCTATGCGTTGCGGATCGAGTCGCGGCCCGGTCGCGGGACAGCGGCGGTCATGACGGTTCCCCACCTGCGGGGCGAGGCCGCGCGCAGCGAGCTGGTGAGCTCGGCGTGAGCTCGGATCGCTTGACGATCCTGGCCGTCGACGACGAGCGCACTCAGCTCGAGGATCTGGCACGCCTGCTGCGAAGCTCGCCGTTTGTGGAGGAGGTGGAGTGCGCCAGCGACGGTCACGACGCGCTGGTCAAGGCATCGGCGGAGCGCTACGACGCGATCTTCCTCGACGTGCGAATGCCCGACCTCGACGGCGTCGAGCTGGGTCGGGTGCTGACGCGGTTCGCCTCGCCGCCGAAGCTCGTGTTCGTGAGCGCATACGACAGCGCCGCCGTCGACGCGTTCGAGCTCCATGCCCTCGACTACCTGCGAAAGCCGGTCAGCCGATCGCGCGTGGAGGAGGCGCTGAACCGGATCGCCGCGGCGCTAGATGCCGATTGGGCGCGGGCCGGGAACGGGCATCCGCCCACCGACGGCGGGTCCGCACCGGCCGGGACGCCGGAGGGCGAGATGATCGCGGTGGCGAGCGTCCGCTCCGGCTCGACCCATCTGGTCGCGCGCAGCGCGATCCTGTACGTCCAGTCCAATGGCGACTTCGTCCGCATCGTCACCTCGGACGGCAGGTATCTGCTCCGAGCGACGCTCGGCGACATCGAGCGCCGCTGGCAGGCGATGGGCTTCGTCCGGGTGCACCGCCAGTACGTCGCCAACCTTCTCAAGGCGGTCGAGCTCCGGCCGCGTCTGGGCGGCACGGCGGAGCTGCTGTTCGCGGACGGTCAGGTGGTCCCGATCGCCCGACGCCACGTGTCAGAGCTGGGGCGTCGCCTCGGCGTCTGAGACGCGCGCGCCCGTGCGGCGGGCGCGCGCGCCTGCGAGCACGCGGCTAGTCCGCGTGCGCCTGCTCCTCCTTGATCTTGCCCTCAAGCTGCGACATGACGTCCGGGTCACGGAGCGTCGTCACGTCGCCGAGGGCCCGGCCCTCGGCGATATCGCGCAGCAGACGGCGCATGATCTTGCCCGAGCGGGTCTTGGGCAGGTCGTCGGCCCAGATGATCCGCTTCGGCCGGGCGAACTTCCCGATGCGGTCGGCGACGTGCCCGCGGATCTCCTCGATAAGCGTGTCGCTGCCCTCCGTCTCGCCCTGAAGCGTGACGAAGGCACAGATCGCCTGACCGCTGTCCTCGTCCGTCTGGCCGATCACTGCCGACTCCGCGACCTTCGGGTGCGACACGATCGCGGACTCCACCTCGGCCGTGGACAGCCGGTGCCCGGATACGTTCACGACGTCGTCGATCCGCCCGATGATCCAGAAGTAGCCGTCCTTGTCCTTGCGCGAGGCATCGCCGACCAGATAGGTCTCCTTCCCGAACCGCGCGAAGTATGTCTCCACGAACCGGTCGTCCTCCTTGTAGAGCGTTCGGAGCATCGACGGCCACGGCCGTTGCAGCACCAGCAGGCCCTGGCCCTCGGGCAGCGGCTTGCCCTCGCGCTCGTCGACCACGTCCGCCGAAACGCCCGGGAACGGCTGTGTGGCCGAGCCCGGTTTCGTGGCGGTGATTCCCGGCAGCGGCGTGATCATGATTGCGCCCGTCTCGGTCTGCCACCAGGTGTCGACGATCGGGCAGCGCTCGCCGCCGACGACGACGTAGTACCAGAGCCAGGCCTTCGGATTGATCGGCTCACCGACCGATCCGAGTAGTCGCAGCTTCGAGAGGTCGAACTTCTCCACGTGCTCGACGCCCCACTTCATGCAGGCGCGGATCGCCGTCGGGGCGGTGTAGAACTGGGTCACGCCGTAACGCTGGCACAGCTCCCACCAGATCCCTTTGTGGGGGTAATCGGGAGCGCCCTCGTACATCACGCTGGTGGCGCCGTTGCACAGCGGGCCGTAGACGATGTAGGAGTGGCCGGTGACCCAGCCTACGTCGGCCGAGCACCAGAACACGTCCTTCTCCGGCTTGAGGTCGAAGATGTACCGGTGGGTGGCCTTGACGCCGGTCAGGTAGCCGCCCGTGGTGTGGAGGACTCCCTTCGGCTTCGCCGTCGAGCCGCTGGTGTAGAGCACGTAGAGCGGGTGCTCGGCGTCGAGTTCCTCGGCCGGGCACTCGGGCGCGGCCTTCTCCATGAGCTCGTGGAACCAGACGTCGCGCCCGTCCTTCATCTCGCAGTCGGCATCGGTGTGCTTGACCACGACGATGTGCTCGAGCGTCTCGAGATCTCTCATCACCTCATCGACCTGCTGCTTGATCGGCGCCGTCTTCCCCTTGCGTCGCGCGCCGTCGATCGTAATCAGCGCCTTGGCCTCCGAGAACTCCATCCGCTCGCGGACCGACTCGGCCGAGAAGCCACCGAATACCACGTTGTGCGGCGCGCCGATGCGCGCGCAGGCGAGCATCGAGACGACGACCTGGGGAATCATCGGCAGGTAGATCCCGACGATGTCGCCCTTCTCGATCCCGAGGTCCTTCAACGCGTTCGCGAAGCGCTGGACGTCCTTGTGGAGCTCGGCGTAGGTGACGTCGCGCTCCTCGCCCTCCTCACCGCGCCAGTGGAACGCGACCCGGTCGCCGTTCCCGGCCTCGACATGGCGATCGAGGCAGTTGTATGACGCGTTGATCTTGCCGTCGGAGAACCACTTGTAGAACGGCGGATTCGATTCGTCGACCGTCTCCGTCGGCTCCTTGAACCAGTGCAGCTCCTTGGCCTGCTTCAACCACCAGCCCTTCCAGTCGCTCTCCGCCTCCTCGTAGATCGAGGGGTCGTTCAGCAGCGCGTCCTTGCGGAAGCTCTCGGGCGGCTCGAACTTCTCGATGCCGAGCATGCTCTCGAGCTTCGCTTCGAGCGTCTCCTCGCCGGCCGGGGTCGTTGCCGTGTCTGCCATAGAAAGTCTCTCCTTCTAACGGACTGGCGTCTCACACCGGGCAGCCCGCGGCGCCGGCACGATGGCCGGCGCCATGGCGGGCCGCACGACGTGCGGCGATTTGATGTTGCTTAGTTCTACCCCACGAAGCCCTCGGGGTATACCCCTCCTATCGCCTGAGGGGGAAGACGGGGGCGATCGTCTTGCCGAACGTCGAGTTGATCACCGCCGCGAACGAGGCGTACCAGGCCGCGACCGCGGTCGCGAGACCGACCCAGCCACCCAGCTTGACCGTGCCGTTGATGGCACTGTGCGTCCCGGCGAGCGACGAGTTCCCGATGCCCAGGATGATGAATGTAATCGCCAGCAACAGGAACACCAACGCCACGGCTCCGCTCGTCCGCAGCGACGCGATGAACATGTACGCGGTGAAGATGCCCCACATCCATAGGTACAGCCCGAGCCCGCTGAAGACCTCGGTCGGCACGTTCTTTCCCACCGACTGAACGATGAAGTAGAACGAGATCCAGAACGCCCCGTACGAGCAGAACGCGACTGCGCCGAACGTATTTCCGGTACGGAACTCCCAAATGCCGGCTGCGAACTGCGCGATACCGCCGTACGCGAGCGCCAGTGCAGCGATCAACGGCAGGAGTCCGCCGCCGGGCACCGCGTGGGTTCCCACCAGCCCTGCGTTGACCATGCTCAGCACGAACGTGGTCCCAGCAAACGCCGCCAGTCCAAGCGGTCCCGGATCGGCGGGCGTCCAGCCGGCCGACCGGCCACCGGTGGGATCCGCGGCGGGCGCTACGTCCGCCTCGCGCGGGCCAACGTTGCCAGCTTCCATCAATTCCTCCTAATTTGGAGATGGACGGGTCGGCGGTAGGTTGACCCCGCGCGGCTCGGACCAACAACGGGAGATCGCTAGGCGGACGTCAGGAGCGGCGAGCGGTGCAGGGAGCACGACGAGCGGCAGCCGTCCGGCGCCGCTCGGCTGGCGCGATGGCTCGTGGGGTGCTCGCGGAAGGCCCCGCAGCCCCAGCCCCCGGCGTGGACGGGGGCTGGGGCAGTCTCGGCCGGGGCGTTAGTCGCCGTCGCGCTGGGAACCGTTCTGACAGCGGGCGCTGTCAGAACAAAGCGCTTAGGTGCGGCGAGTTAACGATGGGGAAGCACGACGACAGGTCTACGAACGGGTTTTCCGAAGTTCACGCCGTCCGTGAGAGCGACATCGGCACTCCGCCGGGCCGGCAATAGCTACCCCGGACAAATGTCCGACGCGGCTTTTCGCGTGCCCGGGCGCTACTTACGGCGCTTGCGCTTGCGCTTAGGCGTAGACGAGCGGGTGCGAGCGGACGCCCCGGCCGCCACCGCCGCCTCGGGCGCGGGCTCGGGCACCGGCCCTTTCTTGCGAGGGGGCGTGCGGCCCGATGCGCGCATGCGCTGCTCCCGGAGCTCGGCGCTCGACGGCCACGGCTCGGGGCGGCCGCTGCGCCACGCCGGCGGAACGCCGCTGGGCCAGCGGCCGGAGAGCAGGTAGCCGAGTGTGATCAGCCAGAAGCCCTGCACGACGGGGACCGGCGATCCGATCGGGAACAGAACGAGCACTCCGGTGAAGATGCCGAGGTAGCCCATGAACCGTGTCAGCAGGCCGATCCGCATCGCGTTCAGGGCGATCATCACGAAGCCGATCGCGAGCAGCAGCGAGGCGAACTGGCCGAGCAGGGGCAGGAACGCGAGCGGCCCCGAACCGGTGAGCTTGTTGGCCTGCTCGTAGGTCTGATTGCCGTGACTGACGAAGTCATTCGCCTTGATCGCGATCGCGATCGCGTAGGCGATTCCCACGACCGCCGCGACAACCGCTCCGGTGATGGCCAGGTACCGCACGAACGAGCGGACGTCGCCGTTGCGCGCGGCAGTCGCACCGTACAGGTAGTTGAGCGTGGCGGCGACGGCGCACAGTCCGATGCCGTTGATAATCGCCCCGATCAGGTCGAGCGGATAGCGCTTGTGGGCGGTGATCAGATCGAGCGTCAGCTCGTCGACCTTGGTATGCGACCCGGAGAGCTGGAGCACCGCGGCGAGGACGAGAAAGATCCCGGCCGCACAGGCGATGATCGCCTGCCGAGTGCGCATGCGTGCTTCGTAGGAGAGTCGCTCTTCCGGGGTCATCGGGTCGCCAATGCTAGGGCTTTGGCCGCAGGCCTCGGGGGGCCGATTCCCCCTCGTAGTGCATCCGCGCCGGTGCGTAGTCGGGATCGTCGCGCACCAGTACGCGCGAAACGCGCTCGCCGACGGCGAGCATCAGATCGAGGGCCGGCGAGACGAGCTTGATCATCGTCTCGATCCGACCGCGAAGCTTGGCATTCGGCGTCGACCCGGGCACGGGGCCAGTGTACGGTCCGCGGCGTGCAAAGCTGCCCTGCCTGCGGGGGTCAACTCGTCGATTGGCGATCGGTCGGCTCCTCCGAGCCGGCGCTGGCCGGCAGTGCGTTCATGCTCAGGCGCTGTGTTGTCTGCGGATCGGCGGTCACCTCCGGGGCACCGGCGCCAGACCTTCACAGCGCGGGCGCCTACTCCGCCGGAGCGCCTCGCCTGTATCGCCTCGCTCGCCGGGCGCTGTCCCTGTTCGACCGCCATCGGCTGGCGCTGATCGGCCGTCACGCTCCACCGCCCGCGCGGTTGATCGACGCCGGCGCCGGGCGCGGCCGATTCGTGCTCGCCGCCGCGGCGGCGGGATATGACGCGTCGGGCGTCGAGCCCTCGGCGCGAGGCGCGCTCGCGGCCGCCGAGATCGGCGCCGATGTGAGACGGGCAAGCATCGAGGATGCCGGGATTCCGTCTGACTCGGTCGACGTCGTCTCTCTCTGGCACGTGCTCGAGCACCTCGATGACCCTCGCTCAGCTCTGCTGCGGATCGGCGATTGGCTCGCGCCGGGCGGGCTTCTGCTCGTCGGCGTGCCGAACCTCGCCAGCCTCCAGGCCCGGCTCGGAGTCGAGTACTGGTACCACCTGGACGTCCCCCGCCACCGCGTTCACTTCACGCCGGCCGGGCTGCTGCGCCTGCTCGAGCGAAGCCGGTTCACGCCGCTCGGCACCCATCACGTGCTGGTTGAGCACAACCCGTTCGGCCTGTGGCAATCGCTCGTCAACCGGTTCACGAGCCATCCGTCGTACCTCTACAACCTGCTCAAGCGCAATGCGCCGCTGCGCTCGAATGACCTTCTGATCACCGGTGCCGGGGCGGCGCTGGCGCCGGTGGCGGTGCTGGTGGAGCTGGCGGCGGGGCTGGCCGGGCGTGGCGGGACGGTCGCTGTGGTGGCCAGGCTCAACGCGCCTGCGGATAGCTACCATTGAGTTATGGAAGGAAGCGGTTTCGGCGGAATGTTCGGAGATCCGGACGAGCTTCAGCGTCGGCTTGGCGAATTCGCCGAGCAGATGCAGGGTGCGCAGCGGCTCGCCTGGGCCGACAACGCGATCAAGCTCGCGGTCGACCTGACCGTCGCGGCGATGAACCGGGCCAATATTCAGGGCACGACGGAGCAGCAGGCCGAGCAGTTGCGCTCGGTCATGGCGACCGTCTTCCCTGAGGCAGTGACGCTCGTGCGCGAGGCGCGCGAGGGGCTGCAATAGGCACGCTCTCCGTCTGCGGCTCTCCCGGCGGTGGCCCGGCGGCGGCGCTCACCCGTCGCAGCTCGCGGCCTTGAACTGCTGGATCACGTCGCCCGGATTCACCCCGAAGGAATGGAAGAACTGAGCTAGGCCCATGTCGAACTCCTGCCTGATCACGTGGGCCGACTGCGACACGGCGCTACCGACGCACCTGTTCCCGTTCCCGGGATCTGCGGCGGGCGAGGCGGCGGTGATCGCTGCGAGCAGCGACACGGTGCCGGCGATTGCGGCGCACCACCGAGGGCGACGCGGACTCGTCGAGCTGCGAGCGCCAGCGGGCAAGCTGGGCGCGCTGGCAACACGGACACGTCCCGACGTGTTTCTCGTGGAGGCGCTGCTTCTCACCCGGTGCACGTACGTCTGCCATCGCGCTCGCGCCGTTGAGGCGCAGCGCAATGCTTGCCGCTTTGGCGGCTGACTAAAGGCGGGGATCGCGGGCGCTGCTCGACCGCGCAACGCTCCTCGGCTCCTACGGCAGTTTGTCTGGGCCGTCAGATTGAGCGATCGGAAGCCGATAGCTGATATCAACCCTCCGATGCGTACGAAGTTCATCGCAGCTGGGCTTCTCACCGTCGGAGCGGCGGCGGCAGCGGGTGCCGTGGCGGTTCCGGCATCGGCCGGCCCGAGTCCCACCAAGAACGTCAGGGTCGCCGACTACTCGTTCACCCCCCACAAGCTCACGATCAAGAAGGGAACGAAGGTCACGTGGTCGTGGAGCAAGAAGAACATCGCCGCCCATAACGTCACGCTTGTGAACGGACCGAAGGGCATCGTGAAACGGAAATGGAAGTCGGCCACCGGCGTACACGGAATCAAGTTCAGCCGCACCTTTTCGAAGGTGGGCACCTACCACTTCCTGTGCACGATCCATTCCTTCATGAAGATGACGGTCGTCGTCAAGCGGTAGGACAGCGCGTCCGGGTAAGAGGCTCGAGTTTGTGCGCTGCCGGTCTGCCTCCCCCGTAACCGGCCCGGAGCGACCCGCAGCGCCTGTAGCGGGCGCGTAGAGGCCCGTAGGCGCGCCCTACGCGGTCATCGCCCGCTCGACCCGGGACTGCGAGGATGAGAGCGAGGCGTCTCAGTACGAGCCGCTGAGCGCGCCGAGTACGAGCGCGTCGTGCTCGGCCGGCTTGACCTTGCGGAAGATGTCCTTGATCACGCCGTCGGGCCCGATCACGAACGTCGAGCGCTCCATGCCCATGTACTTGCGGCCGTACATCGACTTCTCGACCCACACGCCGTAGGCCTCGGCGACCGAGTGATCCTCGTCGGCGAGCAGCGGAAAGCCGAGCGAGTACTTCTCGTCGAACTTGGCGATCTTCTTGACCGGATCAGGCGAGACGCCGAGCACGACGGCGTCGGCCTTGCCGTAGTCGGCGCGGTGGTCACGCACACCGCAGGCCTGGGTCGTGCACCCGGGTGTGTCCGCCTTGGGATAGAAGTAGAGCACGACGCTCTTCCCCTTGAGGCCGGATAGCGAGACCTCGTCGCCCTCCTGGTCGGGAAGCGCGAAGTCAGGTGCCTTGTCGCCCGGCTGGAGCATCGGCGCGGATGCTAGCGGTGGCGCCTCAGCGGGTCAGACCAGGCTGCGGGCGCAGTCCTCGATCGACTCCTCCACCGGGCGCGTCGTCCACCCGAGCCTGGTGCGCGCCTTCTCGCTTGAGATCCACGAGCGCTTGCCGAGATCCCCGACCACCGAGCGGATGCTGCCGTCGAACATGGCCAGGACGCGCACCATGAAATCCGGCGCCGTGCGCGTCGGCACCTTCTTGGCCGCGTCGCCGAGGCGCTTGCGGAGGATCTTCGCGACCTCCGGCACCCACAGGAACGTGTCGGTGGAGATGAAGCGCTCGCCCGCGGCCGCGGAGTTTCCGAGCGCGCGGATGTGGAGATCGGCCACGTCGCGGACGTCGACGAACGTGAAACCCAGGCGGGGCGCCGCGGGCATTCCGGTCAGCAGCCGCTGGATCGCCTGGAGCGAGTAGGAGTGGTCGTCGCTCAGCGCCGGGCCGATGATCGCGCCGGGCAGGATCGTGGTCAGGCGATCCTCGGCGCCGGCGTCACGCACGAGCTGCCAGACCGCCTGCTCGGCGAGTGTCTTCGACCGCACGTAGGGCGTCAGCGAGGTGTCGTTGCCATCGGTCCAGTCGGCCTCGGTCAGGGGCCTTGACTCCGAGGAGGGCTGGTTGCCGCGGATCGCCGCCACCGACGAGGTCATCGCGACGTGCTCGACGCCGGCATCGAGCGAGGCGCGTAGCACGCGCAGCGCGCCCTCGCGGGCGGGGACGATCAGCTCGTCCGGGTCCTTCGGCTGGACGGGCGGGAACGGCGAGGCGACGTGGAGCACGTAGCGGCAGTCCTTGACCGCCTCGGGCCACCCCGCGTCGGAGGTGAGGTCGGCGGCGAGCACCGTGAGCCGCGAGTCAGCGCTCACGCCCGCCTTCGCGATCGCGGCGCGTACCGCGTCCTCGCGCGCCAGGTTGCGGATCGTCGTGCGTACCTCGTAGCCGCGCTCGAGCAGCGATGCGACGCACCAGCCGCCGAGGAATCCGCTTCCACCGGTTACCAGAACAGTTCCGTTTGTGTCGGCCATGGTGGTGAACCTAGCCGAAAGAGGGTGGGCGTTGGGGGCTGAGGTGTCCGATATGGGCCACGGGGACTTCGCGCGCGGTGCCGTGCGGTCCGGGGTGCGCGCCCCGTCAAGGCCCCCGCCCCATAGAATCGCACCCCTTGAGGCGCCTGTTCGGACCGACGTTCATCTTCGCTGGGGTGATGCACTTCGTCATCCCACGCGCGTACGAGTCGATCGTTCCGGACTACCTGCCCGCGCATCGGGCGCTCGTGTGCGCAAGCGGGCTGGCCGAGATCGGCGGCGGCGCCGGCATGCTGCACCCGCGCACCCGGCAGATGGCGAGCTGGTGGAGCGTCGCGACGCTGCTCGCGGTGTTCCCTGCCAACGTGCACATGGCCAGGCACGCCGAGCGCTACCCGGACATACCGGGCGGCCGCGCGGCGCTGCTCGCGCGGCTCCCGCTCCAGGCTCTGTTCATCGCCTGGGCGCGCGCCGCGGCCGGATAGCCCGGCCGCACGGCCCCTACTTCAGCAGCCGCGAGAGCCGCCGGTCCTTCAGCAACTTACCCTCGGTCTGACACGTCGGGCAGTAGCACATCACGTAGTCCTCGTAGAACACGGCCTCGAGGCGGTCACCGCAGCGAGGGCACGGCTCGCCGTTGCGGCGGTGGACCGTGAGCGGCATCGGAAGCTTGTCCGGGATGGGGAGCCTGATCACCTCCTCGTAGTGGTCGATCACCTCGCCGAGAGTTGCAACGGTGACCTCGCGCAGCTGATCGGCCTCGTCGCGCTCGAGGTCGGAGCCGCGCTTGAAGGGCGAGAGCTTCGCCGCGTGCAGGATCTCGTCGACCCAGGAGCGGCCGATCCCCGCGATCACGTGCTGGTCGCGCATCAGCGCGTACAGGGGGCGCGGCTGGTCGAGCAGCTCGGCGAACGGCGGCGGGTCGGGCCAGGCGTCGGGGCCGAGCGCGCTGATCGTCTCCTCGGCGTCGACGTCGTCGGTGCGCAGGAGCTTTACCCACGCGCGCTGCTTGGTCCCGAATTCTCGCAGGCGAAGCTCGCGCCCGTCGCCGAGCCGCACGAGCAGGCGCGAGGTTCGGTCCCGCAGTGACGCCCGGGTGTCGAACAGCTGCAGGCGCCCGGCCGACATCAGGTGGATGAGTATCGTCAGGCCGTCGGCGAAGTCGAGCAGGAACAGCTTCCCTCGCCGGCGCAGGCCCTCGATTGTGCGACCGTCGATCGAGGTGATCGGCGGGTCGAAGCTCTTGAGCGCGTTGATGCCCGGCACCAGCGCTGATTCCACGCGCGCGCCCGTCGTAGCGGCGCCGATCAGGCGCGCAGTGATCTCGACCTCGGGTAGCTCAGGCATGCAATTTCCGAGGTTAGTAGCCGGATTGTTCGCCGTCGTTCAGAGTTCCTTTAGCCGTCGCGATGAGACTCCCCTCCGATGACCGATGTGCTGGCAATCGTGGGACCGTCAGAGCAGGACGACCGGCTCCTCGACGAGGTCGCCATGCGCCACCCCGACCGAGTCACCGTGCTGATCGAGGACGCGAGCGCCGACCCTTCGGGCACGCGCCTGCGCCGCCTGCGGCGCGCGATCGAGCAGCGTACGGGCGCGGTGATCGTCGGCTTCGTGCGCGACCGCAGCCAGCTCCGAGGCTGGCGCTTTGACAAGGTCGTGCGCGGCCGATCCCGACGCGCCTCGGCGGACCGGCTCAGCAGCCTCAGGCCGCGGCCGGCAGGCTGAACCTGACCCGGGTCCCGACGTTCGACTCCGGCAGCCAGATCCGTCCCCCGTGCGCCTCCACGATCGCCCGGGACACTGCGAGCCCGAGCCCCGCTCCCCCGCCGCTCCGCGCGGCGTCGGCACCGCCGCGGTAGAAGGCGGTGAACACGCGCTCGCGCTCCTCGGGCGCGATCCCGTCGCCGTCATCGGCGACCTCGATCTCGATCTGGTCGGCCACCGGCTCGGCGCGCACGACGACGCTGCCGTCGGCGGGCGTGTGCCGAATCGCGTTCTGGATCAGGTTGAACAGCACGCGCTGCAGCTTCTCCGGGTTCGCGCTGGCCGGACCCAACGTGTCCGCGACCTCATACGCGACCGACACCCCCTTGGCCTCCGCCTGCAGGCGCATCGCGTCCACGGTCTCGCCCACGAGCTCGTCGAGCGGGACGCGCTCGAGCGACCAGCGGATGTCGCCCGCCTCCAGCCTCGAGAGCTCGAACAGGTCATCGATCAGCGTGCTGAGGATGTCGATGTGGGTGCGCATCCGTTGCAGATAGGCGCGGCGAAGCTCCCCGTCGACCACCTCGTCGCCGACCGCCTCGGCCAGCAGCCGCAGCGAGGTGATCGGCGTCCGCAGATCGTGCGACACCGCTGCGACCAGGTCGCGCCGGGCGGCGTCGGATTGCTCGCGTGCCGCCTCCTCAGTCCGCAGACGATCGATCATCGCGTTGGCGGCGTCGGCGAGCTCGGCGAGCTCGTCGCGGGCGGTCGTGTGGATGACGACGTCGCGCTCGCCGGCGCCGACCGCGCCCAGCCCGTCACGGATCGACTCGACGTCGTCCAGGATCGCGCCCGCGATCAGCTTGGCGACGATCGCGCCGAGGACGCCGGCGGCGAGGACAATCGCCGCCACCAGGGCCACGTCGTGTCCCGACAGGACCATCAGCAACCCGATCACGACCAGCGCGACGAGCACAGGCGCGACCGCGATCGCGACGGCGAGGGCGAGCTGGCGGGGGAGCGTTCCCGCCCACCGCCGCACACGCGCGACTGCACCAGATCCACTCACGGCTGGAACCGGTACCCGACTCCCCACACGGTCTGAATATGCTCCGGGCGGGCTGGATCGACCTCGATCTTGGACCGCAGCCGCCGGATGTGGACCGTGACCGTCGAGGTGTCGGTGTAGAAGGAGTATTGCCACACCGCGTCCATCAGCTGGTTGCGAGAGAACACCTGACCCGGGTGGCGCGCGAGGAACAGCAGCACGTCGAACTCGCGCTGGGTGAGCTGCACCTCCTCGCCGCGGACGATCACGCGCCGGGCGCCAGGGTCGATCGTCATGTCGGAGAGGTCAAGCTTGGACTCGGGCGCGGGGGAGGTGTCGACGCGACGCAGGACCGCGTCGACGCGCGCGACCAGCTCGGCGGGAGAGAACGGCTTGACGACGTAGTCGTCCGCGCCGAGGCGCAGCCCGATCACACGGTCGGACTCCTCGCCCTTGGCGGTGAGCAGGATCACGGCGATCCGATCCGAGTCCTGCTCGCGCAGGCGGCGCATCACCTCGAGGCCGTCGACCCCGGGCAGCATCAGATCGAGCACCACGAGGTCGGGACGCTGCGCCGCGGCGGCCTCGATCGCAGCCGGCCCGTCCCCGGCGATGCGGGTGCGGTATCCCGCGCGCTCCAGGTAGCGCGCGACGACCTCGGCGATCGTCGGCTCGTCGTCGACGACCAGGACCGTGCCGCGGGCGTGTTCCTCCATGCCGGCGATTGTCGCAGCGCTCGCCGGATTTCTGTGCAACTCAAACACGAGTTCATCACCTGTTCACTGGGGCGGCGCGGGCCGGATCGCAAACGAACCGGCCCGCGCGATCCGCCTTCAGTTGACGACGATCCCGAACGGCGCCGCGCCCGCCGGCAGCGATACCGGCGAGGATGCGATCTCGGTCAGATCGCCGCCGCTGACCCGCAGTCCGCTGACCGCGACCCTTCCGCTGTCGACGACCCACAGCGTGCCGCCGTCGGGGCTCAGCCGAGCGTCGACCGGAGCCAGACCGCTCGGATCCTTGAGCGGCGTGCTGTTGCCCAGCAGCGAGAGTGTCCCATCGTTGGCGATCCCGTAGCTGGAGATGCTGGCCGAGGCCGTGTTCACCGTGAACAGGAACCGGCCGTCGTGCGAGATCTCGACCCAGCACGGCGCCGTCTGGTTGTCGGCGAACGGCGAGGCGCCGATCGAGGACAGGGTGCCGTCGAAGCCGACGTGGAAGGCCGACACGGTGCCGTTGGCGGTGCCACCGTGGGCGTTCGAAACGAACAGCTGCCGCGCGTCGGTGGGACGGAACTCGCTTCCGAACGGCCCCATTCCCTGAGCGGCGAACGGCGAGCCGGCCGCCGCGACCAGACGGCCGTCACCGGTGACGCGGAAGCTGTCGATCAACGACGTGCCCACCCGCGTGCCTGCAAGGTTCGACCCGTCGGCGTTGAACAGCACGTCGCCGGGCTGCGAACCGGCTGGCAGCGACACGGTCGAATCCCGCAGCGGTTGCAGGCGACCGTTCGGACTGAGCACGAAGCCCGTGTAGTTGACCGCGGTGTCGCCAGCATTGGCGACGTAGACGAGACGGTCGTGAACGGCGATGCTGACCGGCTCCGATCCGTCGGAGGCGACCACTCCGTCGTGCACCCGGCGCAGCGACCCATTGGGCTGGATCCTGAGCACCGAGATCTGATCGCTGCCGGCGTCGACCGCGAGCAGGAAGCGACCTTGGCGCGCGGTCTGCAGCGCGCCCTGGGATCCGATCGCCGACCCGGTCCCGGCGCCCCCGGTCGCGAACGGCGATCCGGGAACCGGCGTGAGGGTGCCGTCGGCGTGTCGGTCGAAGGCGGCGATCGTGTTGACCGGCGAGGTGTTGTCGTTGACGTAGATGTGCCCGACCACGGTGGTCGGTGACGCGGCGGCGCTGGCGGCGGCCGCGATCGTGAGGATGGCGGCGAGCCCCAGGGCCCGGGCCGAGAAACGGGTCAGCAGACGCACTGATGTCTCCTTGCGTGGTTGCAGGTGGAGCCCTCAGTGGCCGATCCGGCGAAGTCCGACGGGGCGTGACTCACTTCATCCGAACCGGGAGTGCGGTCCATTCGAGCACACGCCGAGCGCGACATCAATCGACGCAAGGCAACGGTAAGACTCTCGGAATCGTCTCGTAACTAGTTACAAGAAGTTAACGGCGGCCCGGTCCTCCGCTAGGCTCCGCGACCGAAATGAGCGTCACGCTGGCACCCGACGACGTCGTTCGAACACACGAGGAGGGCGCGCGAAACGAGCGTGAGCCGCTCGTCGTGCTCGAGCCGCTGCGCGAGTTCCTCGCCGCGCACGGCCTCCAGGCTCCCGCGGATCTCGACGCGACGCCGATCGGAGAGGGTCATTCGTGCGTCACCTTCGGACTCTCGACCGGCGTCGTGCTCCGCCGGCCGCCGCGGGGCCCACTGCCGCCGAGCGCGCACGATGTGCTGCGCGAGGCACGGTTGCTCCGCGCCCTGGAGCCGACGCCCGTGCGCTCGCCGGGCGTGCTCGCCGTGTGCGACGACAGCTCGGTGATCGGCTCACCGTTCTACGTGATGGAGCGGGTGATCGGGGACGTGATCACCACCGAGATCCCGGGTCCGCTCGACAACCCGGCCCAGCGCACGCTGATCGCCGATGAGCTGATCGACTCGCTCGTCGAGCTACACGGGGTCGAGTGGACGCAGCTCGACCTCGAGGGGTTCGGCAAGCCCACGGGTTACCTCGCGCGGCAGGTGCGCCGGTTCCTGGGGCTATGGGAGCACAACCGGACCCGGGAGGTGCCGGAGGTGGAGGAGGTCGGGGAGTGGCTCAGGGCCAACCTGCCCGAGTCCCCGCCCTCGACGATCGTTCACGGCGACTACCGCCTTGGCAACACGATGTTCGCCTCCGGCACACCGGCCCGCCTGATCGCGATCTTCGACTGGGAGATGGCGACGATCGGCGACCCCCTGGCCGACGTCGGCTACATGATGATCCACTGGACCCAGCCCGGGGATGACACGGGGCGCTTCAACCTTCAGAGCGTCACCACGCGCCCCGGCTTCCCCGGCCGCCACGAGCTGATCGAACGCTACGAGGAGCGCTCCGGACGCTCGATGCAGGCGCTGAGCTGGTACGTCGCGCTCGCGCTGTGGAAGGCGATCGTGTTCATGGAGGGCAACTACAAGCGAGCGATCTCCGGGTCCACCGACGACCCCTATCTGAAGAGCTTCGGCGAGGGCGTGCTCGAGCTCGCGCGGCGTGCACTCCGCGTCACCCAAGAGGGGTTCTAGCGCTCCGGGTTGACCTCCCGGCGGGAGCGCAATAGCGTTGCCGCAGGCATCTAACCAAAGGAGGCAGCATGGCTGATGCGGGGCTGTTCATCGGCTGGGGCGGGGTCGTACGCGGACGCGAGGCAAAGAGCCTCGACGTCTTCCAGGAGGCCCTCACCTACTACGGCGGCCTGCAGCAGAGCGGTACGATCGAGAGCATCGACGCGGTGTTCCTGGAACCCCACGGCGGCGATCTGGGCGGGTTCTTCCTGATCAAGGGAGAGCGCGCGAAGCTGGCCGCGCTTCGAGTCGACACCGAATTCACGCGGATCTCGGCCCGGGCCGGCATGGTCGTCGACGGCTTCGGGGTTGTCGGCGCTTCGCTCGACGCCGGGCTCGAGGAGTCGATCTCGACTTTCCAGGGGGCGATCTCCGAGCTCAGCTGAGAAGGAAGCAGGGTCACGGCCGGGTTTGCCATCCTCCCGGCCGTGACCGAATCTGAGGGCAACGGGCGCTACCGCGGTCTGCTGGTCGACTACGGCGGCGTCCTGACGACGAGCCTGTTCGACTCGTTCGGCGCGTTCTGCGAGCTCGAGGGCCTCGAACCGGGCCAGGTCGCACGGATGTTCCGCGAGGACCGCGAATGCCGTGAGCTCCTGATCAACCTCGAGACTGGCCGGCTGCCGGAGGAGGAGTTCGAGCCGCGGTTCGCGCGGATGCTCGGCGTCCAGGCGCCCGGGTTGATCGATCGGCTGTTTGCCGGATCGGGCCCCGACGAGCCGATGCTCGAGGCCGTGCTGAGCGCACGGCGAGCCGGGATCCGCACCGGCCTGATCTCCAACTCGTGGGGCACTCGGCGTTACGACCGAGAGCGGCTGGCCGAGCTGTTCGACGGAATCGTGATCTCGGGCGACGTGGGGATCCGCAAGCCCGTGCCGGAGATCTACCGTCTCGGCGCCGAGCAGATCGGGATCGCCGCGGACGCGTGTGTGTTCGTGGATGACCTGCCGTTCAACCTCGAACCCGCCGCGGAGCTAGGCATGGCGACCGTCCACCACACCGAGGCCGGACAGACGATCACGCAGCTCGAGCAGCTCCTGCAGGTCCCCCTGCGATGAGGCGAGCGGTCGTCGCGTCGCTGGGCGCAGCGCTGGTCCTGGCCGGGTGCGGCGGGACGAGCCGGCTCTCCGCGGACCAGCTGCGGGCGAAGGCCGCCCAGCTCTGCTCGCTGGCCGGCGCCCAGACGGCCCGCATCCCGACCCCGGCCTCGCCCGCCGGCGGAGAGCAGTTCCTCGAGCGCGGGATTGTGGTTCTCGGGCCAGAGCTCGCGGGTCTGCGGGAGCTCAAGCCACCGACCGAGCTCGCGCAGGTGTATTCGACCTCGATCAGCTCCTTCTCGCAGAAGCTGACGGCGATGCACGCGGCGGTGAAGGAGATCGACTCGGGCGCCAACCCGGTGACCGCGATGGCCGCGCTCCAGCAGCGGCTGGCGCCAATCGAATCGGCCGAGGACGGCGCCTGGCAGGCGCTCGAGGTTCCGGCCTGCCTGAATCGGGCCACCTAGGCTCCAGAACCTCGCCTCGCCGCGACACGCCCATTTAGACTGCGGGCCGTCAAGCGGGAAACGGCGGGAGGAGAGCAGCTGCCGTACAAGCCGGGAGACGTGACGAAGGGCGCTGCCCAAAAGGTGCTGCGCACGGGCCTCGACGTGGTTGACAGCCACGTCAACTGGTGGGAGTTGCCTTTGCCGGCCCAGCTCCTTCAGCTTGCCCACTTCCGCGAGGACCTTCGCCGCTTCAACCTCTACGACACCGAGCAGCCGGAGAACGGCTCGGGCGTGGCGGTGAGCGCCGAGCCACCTCCCCACCGAGCCTATGACGGCGCCCAGACCGATCCCGGCAGCCCCGCGATGGGCAGGACGGGCACGCGGTTCGGTCGCAACATGCCGCTGGAGACGACCTACCCGGAGGAGCAGTCGATGCTCGACCCGAGCCCCCGGGAAGTGTCCACGCACCTGCTCAACCGCGACACGTTCAAGCCCGCCACGACCCTGAACGTGCTCGCCGCGTGCTGGCTGCAGTTCCAGAATCACGATTGGTTCAGTCACGGCGACAACTCCGGGACCGAGTTCATCGAGGTGCCGCTGTCCGACGACGACGACTGGGACAACGGCGTGATGGAGGTGCGGCGGACCAGCCCGGACTCGACCAACTCGGGCGGGCAGCTGCCGCCCACCTACGTGAACAAGGTCACGCCCTGGTGGGATGGATCGCAGCTGTACGGGTCGACCGAGGAGCGCAACCACCAGCTGCGCTCGGGAGAGGACGGCAAGCTGCGGCTCGAGGACGGCCGGCTGCCCGAGGAGACGCGCGCCGATCTGCACGGCGTCGATGAGACCGGCTTCAGCGACAACTACTGGGTCGGGCTGTCGATCATGCACACGCTGTTCGCGCGCGAGCACAACGCGGTCTGCGACATGCTCAAGGCGCACCACCCGACGTGGGCGGACGAGCAGCTGTTCCTCAAGGCTCGGCTGATCAACGCGGCGCTGATCGCGAAGATCCACACGATCGAGTGGACGCCCGGCATCCTCAACCACCCCGCCCTTCACCGGGCGATGAACGCCAACTGGTACGGCGTGCTCCCCAAGTGGGTCAAGCGGACCTTCGGCCACATCGGCTCCGGCGAGCTGATCAGCGGCATCGTCGGCTCGCCGCTCGACCACCACACGGCCCCGTACTCCATCACCAGCGAGTTCGTCACCGTCTACCGGATGCACCCGCTGATCCCTGACGACTACCAGGTCCGCTCGCACACGACCGACGAGGTCATCGCCGAGACCGACTTCGAGCCGCTTCAGGGCCACGGGACGCGCGCCAGCATCGACCAGTACGGGATGTCCGACTGGGTCTACTCGTTCGGGCTGGCCCACCCCGGCGCGATCACTCTGCACAACCATCCGAACGCGCTGCGCGACCTGGTCCGGGTCAACGGAGACCACGTTGACATCGCGACGATCGACGTGCTGCGCGACCGCGAGCGCGGCGTGCCGCGGTACAACGACTTCCGCGAGAAGCTGCGCAAGCGGCGGGTGGGGAAGTTCGAGGATCTCACGCCCAACCCGCAGTGGAACGATCAGATCCGCGATGTCTACGGCGGCGACATCGACAAGGTCGATACCCAGGTCGGTCTGCTCGGCGAGGAGCTCCCACCCGGCTTCGGCTTCAGCGATACGGCGTTCAGGATCTTCATCCTGATGGCCTCGCGGCGGCTGAAATCCGACCGCTTCTTCACCAACGACTACACGCCGGAGGTGTACACCCCCGAGGGGCTCGAATGGATCGAGAACAACCTGTTCGGCGACGTCGTCGTGCGCCACCACCCCGGGCTGGCACCGGCGCTCGAGGGGTCCGAGAACGCATTCGCGCCCTGGAAGCGCGTGAAGTAGCGCGGCGCTAACCCGCGGCGATCAGCGCCACGCCGGCGAGCGCCGCGACGATCCCGAGCTCCTGCACGCGGTGGACGCGCTCACCCAGGACCGAGCGCGCGAGCAGGACCGTGACCAGCGGATACAGCGACGCGGCGACCGAGACGACGCTGAGCAGGCCGTGGCGGGTGGCCAGGGCGTAGAGGCCGATGGCCGAGACGTCAAGGAAGCCCATGGCGAGCAGCGGCGTCAGATTGACCGGCCGCCCGGCGGGCGGGGGGCGCAGCGCGATAAAAGCGACGACGAGCGCGGTGACGCCGGCGGCGCGGGCCGCGAACAGCGTCCACAGCACGTCGCCGCGCGCGCCGGCGCGCAGACCGACAGCCATGGCACCGAACCCGAGCGCGGCGAGCAGGGCCAGCAGCACGCTGGAACGAGCGTGGCCCGAGCCGAACGCGGGCCCCTCTCCGGGCTCGCGGCTCGCCAGCACGACGCCGAGGATCGCGGCCACGATCCCGAGGAGCCTGATGGCCCCCGGACGCTCGCCGCCGGCGATCCCGACGATCACGGGCACGCACACGCCGGTCGCGGCGATCGGCGCGACGATGCTCATCGTCCCGATCGCCAGCGCGCGGTATAACGCGGTCAACCCCACGACGCCCGCGAGCCCGCCCGCGGCTGCGGCGAGCAGCCGCTCGGAGCCGGGCGGCCCCTGGCCCCGGACCGCGACGACCAGGATCACGGCTGCGAAGCCGACGCTCTGGCTGATCAGCATCACGCGCAGCAACGGCAGCCGGCGGGCCTGAATGCCACCGATGAAGTCCGAGACGCCCCAGGACAGCGAGGAGCTCAGTCCGAGCGCGATCCCGAGCACTCGGCCGACCCTTCCCACCACGCCGTAATCCGGTCGAACTGCTCGAATGCCCGATCTCGGGCGCCGGGGCCGTTGCGATCGATCTGCGCGAGCACCTCATGCGTGTCGATGCCCTGGGCCGACAGTTTCGCTCGGCCGCCGGTGATCCAGGCGCGTGCGAGACGCTCGTCGACCTCGGGGTGGTATTGGAGCGCGAGGCTCCGCTGACACGCGAACGCGGTCGTCCTGGCGTGGGTCCCGGCCAGGACCCGCCCTCCCTCGGGCGTGGCGAATTCGTCCGCGTGCCAGGAGAACCATGGACCGGGCATGACCAGCTCCGCAGCGTCGGTCTCGATCGGTCCCCAGCCGGCCTCAGCCCGCGCCGCAGCGCCGACGTGAGCACCGAGTGCCTTGGCCAGCGCCTGGCCCCCGAAGCAGATGCCGAGAACGGGGACGGCGGCGCCGTGGGCCGAGCACAGCAGCTCGAGCTCGCCCTCGACCCAGTCGTGCGGGTCCGCGTGGACGGAGGAGTCTGAGCCAAGGCTGATGATCGCGTCGTAGGCCTCCGGCTCAGGCCAGACGACGAGCTCGGGTACAGCCGCCAGCTCGTAGGAGTGACCGCGGGCATCCGCCCAATCGCTGAGCAATGCCGCCGGCGTGTCGGGCTCGTGCTCGAGGATCAGGAGGTGCATCGACTTGATGATGGCGCGCCGCCCGGGCGGGCGCGGCCGCAGTGGCTAGCCGGTGCCCGCGTGCACCTGAAGCGCGGCGAGACCGTGCTCGAGCGCCTCGCCGATCATCGCGAAGTGCTCCCCGGTCGCGGTCAGCGGGGGCGACACCGCCAGACCGCGTCCGAGCGTCCGGACCAGGACGCCGGCCTCGCGCGCCGCCATCGCGACCCGCGGGACCGCGCCCTTGTCGCGCTCGAGCACCTCGGCCGAAAGCTCCAGCGCAGCCAAAGTCCCGACGCCGCCTCGAACCTCGGCCACCGCCTCGTGAGCGGCGAGCGGCTGTAGGGCCTCGAGCAGCGCCCGCTCGTTGTCGGCCCCCTTGGTCAGGAGACCGTCGCGCTCGAGCAGCTCGATGTTGGCCAGCGCTGCCGCGCAGCATGTGGCGTGCGCCGAATAGGTCGGTCCGTGGCGGAACACGGGCGCACCCGGCGCCTTCCAGAACGGCTCGGCGATCCGATCGGAGATCACGACGCCGCCGAGCGGCAGGTATCCGCTCGTCACGCCCTTGGCGAACACGATCATCGACGGCCTCACGCCCCAGCGCTCCACGCCGAACCAGCTGCCGAGCCGGCCGAACCCGCAGATCACCGAGTCGGCCACGAACAGGATGCCGGTCCGCTCGCAGAGCTCGGCGACCGCCTCGATGTAGCCCTCGGCGGGCGGGTAGACGCCGCCGGCCCCGATCACCGGCTCGACGAACACGGCGGCGATCCGCTCAGCGCCGACGCGCTCGATCGCGTCCTCGATGTCCTTCACCGAGTCGCGGCCGACCAGGATCGTCTCGCCGTGCGGGACGAACCCCTCGCGGTTGGCGGCGATCCCGGCCAGCGCGGTGCCGAAGCCGTGGGTGCCGTGGTAGCCGTCGCGGCGGCTTATCAGCACCGTGCGCTCCGGCTGACCGAGCTCGTAGAAGTAGCGGTGGGCCAGCTTGGCGGCGGTGTCGATCGCGTCGCCGCCGCCGGATACGAAGAAGATCTTGGCCGGAATCGGCGCCCGCTCCACGAGCGCGTCGGCGAGCTCGAGCGCCGGAGGATTGGCGAAGTCGCTGAACGCCGAGTAGGCCTCGATCCGGCTGAGCTGGTCAGTGATCGCGGCCGCGATCTCGGGCCGGCCATGCCCGACGTTGGCGTACCAGAGGCTGGCCGTCGCATCGAGGTAGCGCCGACCCCCAGTGTCCCAAACCCACACGTCCTCGCCGCGCTCGATCACGAACTCGGAGTCCTTGACCGCGCCCATGTCGGCGAACGGATGCCAAAGCCTTGTCACCCCGCCACGGTACCTCGCGCGCCCGTGTTGGCGTGTCGCATCCTCAACCCGCGGACTGGACGTGGCGGAGTGTCCGCTCCCGGCAGTTCTGGCGCGCGCGGCGGCCGACCGCGGGCTACTGCGGATCGAGCTCGATCGACTCGATCACCGGTGGGTCCACGGGCCGGTCCTGGGCGCCCGTGGGCAGCGCTTCGATCGCGTCCACGGCGTCCAGCCCGGCCGTCACACGGCCGAACACGGTGTGCTTGCCGTCGAGCCACGGCGCGCTGTCGATGGTGACGATGAAGAACTGGGAGCCGTTCGTGTTCGGGCCCGCGTTGGCCATCGCCAGTGCCCCGCGGACGACCTTGTGCTGGTTGATCTCGTCTTCGAACGTGTAGCCCGGCCCGCCGGTGCCGATCCCCTGCGGGCAGCCGCCCTGGATCATGAAGTCCGGGATCACGCGGTGAAAGATGATCCCGTCGTAGAACCCGTCGGACGCGAGCTTTCGGAAGTTTTCGACCGTTTTTGGCGCGTCCTCGTCGAACAACTCGAGCGCGATCGTGCCGTGCGATGTGTTCATGTTGGCTGTGGACATGTCGTTCACCCTAGCGATCGGAGACCCGCTCTAGCGGGTCGTCGGTTCGAGTCGCAGCGCGTGCCCCCGCACGTTGGTGCCGCTGACCAGATCGACCACTCGCTCGACGTCGCCCTCGGGCACCTCAACAAAAGCGAAGCGCTCGAGCACCCGCACGTTGCGAATCGCCTCGCCGTCTAGGCCGGTCGCGTTCCTGATCGCGTGGATGATGTCCGATGGCTCGAGGCCGGCCGCTCGGCCGCCGGAGACGATCAGCTTTCGCGACGGCCCTTCGCCGTTGACCGAGACGTGCGGCTTCGAGTGCCGACGCGGCTTCGGCTTGACGGCTGTCGGCGCGACGTGTGCATCCTTGACCCACGGCGCGAGCTTGACCCCGGCATGCTTCTCGATCGCCTGGATCTCGCGCTGCTGGCGGGGCTCGAAGAAGGTGATCGCGCGACCGCTGCGGCCGACCCTGCCGGTCCGCCCGATCCGGTGTATGTAGATATCGGGCGACGTGGGGACGTCGAAGTTGATCACGTGCGAGACCCCGGAGATGTCGAGGCCCCGAGCCGCGACGTCAGTGGCGACGAGCAGCGGCAGCCGCCCGTCCTTGAACGAGATCATCACGCCGTCGCGCGAGCCCTGGGACATGTCGCCGTGTATGGCCTTGACGTTCACCCCCCGGTCGCGCAGCGTGCGGTAGAGCTGGTCGCAGCGGATCTTGGTGCGCACGAACACGATCGCCTGCTCCGGACGCTCGTCCTGGAGCACCTCGACCAGGCGGTCGGCCTTCTCGCGTGGCTTTACCTCGAGCGCGAACTGCTCGACGGTGTCGACGGTCAGCGTCGCCGTCTTGACCTTCACCGTGATGGGGTCGTACAGGTACTGGTCGGCGAGGCGGCGGATCTCCGGCGGAATCGTGGCCGAGAACAGGGCCGTCTGACGACTCGAGGGGGTGAGCGACAGGATCCGCTCGACGTCCTCGAGGAAGCCGAGGTCGAGCATCTCGTCGGCCTCGTCGAGGACGACGAACCGACACGTGTTCAGGATCAGGGAATGGCGTGAGATCAGATCCTTGACCCGGCCCACGGTTCCGACGACGACGTGTCCGCCGGCCCGGAGCTGGGCCTGCTGGCCGCGGATCGGCGCCCCACCGAAAACCGCCACCACGTCCACCCCACGGCGCTTGCCATAGGCGCGCAGCGCCTGCGTGACCTGGATGCAGAGCTCGCGCGTCGGCGTGAGCACCAGTCCCTGCACCTCGTGCTCCTCGGGATCGACGTACTGGAGCATCGGTAACCCGAAGGCCGCGGTCTTGCCCGATCCTGTCTGTGCCTGCCCGATCACGTCGGCACCGCGGAGCAGCGGCGGGATCGCCTCCTCCTGGATCGGGCTGGGCGACTCGTAACCCACATCCCTGATCGCCTCGAGGATATCGGGGGCGAGTTCGAGATCGGCAAAGCTCGTCATTATTAGATGAAGATAGTCGGGCGCCCCGCCGGGCGGCGCCTGGCATGGCTGGCGGGGGTCCGAGCCGGACTTGACGATTAACTCTTCGGCACCTAACGTTTAGGTACCTCATGAATCTTGGATGGCCGGTTGGGACTGTTCGCCCGCGAACACAAACCATCTTCAAGCCATGACGACCACCTCCCCCGCTTCGAACAAGATCGACGCCTACGTCTGGCGGATCAGCATGGTCGTGATCGTCGGATCGATCATGTCGATCCTCGACACCACGATCGTCAACGTCGCGCTCGCCACGCTCGGACGCGAGCTGCACTCGACGATCTCGCAGATCCAGTGGGTGGTGACGGGCTACATGCTCGCGCTCGCCGCGGTGATCCCAGTCACCGGCTGGGCGGCCAAGCGCTTCGGCGCCAAGCAGGTCTACATCACCTCGCTGGTGCTGTTCACGCTGGGCTCGGCCCTGTGCGGGCTCGCCACCTCCACCACCGAGCTGATCATCTTCCGCGTGATCCAGGGCATGGGCGGCGGCATGATCCTCCCGATCGGCCAGCTGATGATGGCCGACGCCGCCGGCCCTGAGCGCATGGGCCGCGTGATGAGCATCGTCGCCGTGCCGGCGATGCTGGCGCCGATCCTCGGCCCGACGATCGGAGGGCTGATCGTCGACAACGCCAGCTGGCGCTGGATCTTCTACGTCAACGTCCCGATCGGCGCGATCGCCGTGTTCGCGGCGCTGCGCTTCCTCCCCAAGGTGCAGCGTCAGCCCGCCAACCCGCTCGACACGCTCGGTCTCGTGCTGATGGCCACCGGCGTGCCACTGCTCACCTACGGCCTCGCCGAGGTCGGCGTGACCGGGAGCTTCACGGCCACCAAGGTCGTGGTCTCCTGCCTCCTCGGCCTCGGGCTGATCATCGCCTTTGTGTTCCACGCCCTGCGCACCCGCTATCCGCTGCTGAACGTCCGCCTCTACCGCCGTCCCACCTTCTCGTCGGCATCGTTCGCCATGTTCTGCCTCGGCGCGGCGCTGTTCGGCGGCATGATCCTCCTGCCCCTCTACTGGCAGGGCGTCCGCCACGAGAGCGTCGTCGACACCGGCCTGCTGACCGCCCCGCAGGGCCTCGGCATGGCCCTGGTGATGCCGCTCGCGGGCAAGCTCACCGATCGCTGGGGGGGCGGCCCGCTGGCGCTGTTCGGCGTGATCGTGACCACGCTCGCCACGATCCCGTTCGGGATGATCGGCTCGCACACGTCGGTCGGCTGGCTCTCGACGGCGATGTTCATCCGCGGCATGGGCATCGGCTTTGCCTTCATGCCTGCGATGTCGGCGGCCTTCGCCTCGCTCGAGCGCTCCGAGCTCCCTGACGCGACGCCTCAGCTCAACGTGCTCCAGCGCGTCGGCGGTTCGATCGGCACGGCGCTCCTGGCCGTCGTCCTGCAGCGGGCGCTGATCGGGGTGCACACGCTGAGCGGCGCCGCGTCCGCCTATGGCACGGCCTTCTGGGCATCGGCCGCGCTGACCGCGCTGGCGATCATCCCGTGCATCGTGCTGGTGGTCACCGAGCACCGGGCACGCCAGGCCAAGCGCGCGTACGCGGCGTCGGCCGAGGTCATGGCCGAGGCGGTGGCGGCATGAGACGTCCTGTGTCAACCCCTGAGGTTGGGGATGACGACTTCGGTGTGTTTTTGAAGCCCGTGATGGCGGGCAGGGTCGTAGGCGACGCCGTCTTGCCAGCATCGCCACAGGACTCGGGTCCAGGCCCGTCCGACGGTCCGGATCGCGCGTGGGTGGTCGTGTCCGCGCCCGCGGGCGCGGGCGTAGTGGTCTTGGGCCCAGGGATGCCAGTGGCGGGTCGCGTCGGCGAGTGTGGAGGTGGCGTCGCGGAGGCGGTGGTCGCAGCCTCGGCGAAAGCACGCGACCTTTTTGCGGCCGGACTCGACGGCGACGGGGCTCATGCCGGCGTCGGCGGCGAGGTGTTCGGCGGTGGGGTAGCGGTTGCGGTCATCGCCGATCTCGGCGAGCAGGGTCGCGGCGCAGATCACGCTGTCGGGGCTCTTGAAGAACGAGGAGAAGATCTCGCCGTCGGGGTGCGTGCGGAGCGCGTGGCCGATCTCCGAGGTGGGCAGGCGGATCTGCTCCACGATTGGCTTCAAGGCGGCGACGAGGGCGAGGACGAGGCCGCGGCGAGCGTCGGCTTCGATCTCGCCGGCGCGGCCGGCTGGGGCGGCGCGGAGCTTGGCGAGCAGCTCGCCGGGTTGCTTGCGCCCGCAGTAGTGGTGGCGGGCAAGGAACCGGGCGAGCGTCTTATCGCCGAGCCGGTGCGCGTCGGCCGGGGAGGGGTAACGCTCGAGGAACATCAGGCTGATCGGGCTGTCGAGATCCCGGAAGATCTGGGCGGCGCCGGGCCAGGATCGTTCGAGTTCGGCGCGGAGCTGGTTGCACAGCGCGACGCGCTGCTCGACCAGGACCTCGCGGCCGCGGGTCAGCGCCCGCAGCGCCTTGGTCTGATCGCTATCCGGGGAGAGCGCCCGGAACCGGTGGCTGTCGGTGCGCGCGAGCTCGCAGAGCACGAATGCGTCGAACCGGTCGGATTTCCCGCCGGCGGCACGGAACCGCGGTCGGGCTGCGGCGACCATGTTCGGATGGATCGCCAGCACGGTCAGTCCGGCGTCCAGCAGCCGCTCGATCAACAGACCGTCAGGACGTTCGACCGCGACCCTGATTACGCCGAGCGTGACCAGCGTCCGGCACAGCTTCTCGATTCCCGCCTCGGTGTGAGCGATCGTCTCGCTCCACAGGCGTTCACCGTCCGCGTCGGCGACGAACACATCGTGCGTGTCCTTCGCCCAATCGATCCCCGCGCACACACCAGCTTCTTGCATCGAACCTCCTCGTTCTCGATCGCTCGACTGATCGCCGACCAGGAGCTACCGTTGCGGGTGCTCATTGACGGGCCCTCTGACGGGCTACGTCCTGTTGCCGCTTGCGGCAGCCCCACCGCCGGGACGAGCAGGTCTCATGCGGGCCTTCACAGAGGCAAGCGCGAGAGGCTCTCTCCCGGCGGCGGTCGGCTGCGCAACCCGACACCAAAATCGGGTCACAACGGAAAGGATGTCCAATGAGCACGAAGTCGGTCGGGACCGAGCCGGCCCCGCCCGCCGCCGACGCCTACGAGCAGGTCGGACGCTCGTTCAAGCACGCGATGGGGGCGATGCGCCGGCTCCGCGGCCGCGACACGCATCGCCCCGGCGAACTCAGCTACGCGCAGTACGGGTTGCTGTTTGGCCTGGCCGGCGGCTGCGCGCTGTCTTCGCGGGAGTTGGCCTACTCAGCCGACGTGACCCCGGCGACCGCGGCCCAGATGCTCGAGGGCCTGGAGGCCGCCGGCATGGTCGAGCGCGTCCGCTCCCCCGAGGACAAGCGCGTCGTCTTGACGTCGCTGACAGACCGCGGCCGCGAGGTGATCGAGCAGCGGCGCGCCCGCCAGGAGCCGCGGTGGCGAGCGGCGCTATCCGAGTTCAGCGAGGACGAACTGCGGGCTGCCGCTGCGGTCCTCGATCGCATCGGGCGGCTGCTCGACGAGGTCGAGCCCTAGCGGAACCGGAGCCGCGTCGGGCTTCTGTGCCGGGGCGGCTGGGATCGCGGCGGGCGGCTCGGGGATCCGGGTCTCGAGGCCCATCTCGATCAGCTCGTCGAGCATCGCCAGGACGGCGGCGTGGGACTCATCGCTGTGGCGGCGGCCGAGCGAGCGCACCAGGTAGAAGGCAATCTCCTCCGGCCCGTAGTCCGGCCCCGGCTCGGTCGGGCGCCGGCGCAAGCGGCCGCGCTTCGAGTAGACCATGCGGGCCCACGCGATCGCATGGCGCGCGCGGCGCAGCTGGAGCGCGTAACTGCCGCGGGTGCCGACGGACTCGGCTGCGTAGCGATACAGATCCGGACGGCGTCCCTCGTCGATGTCGTCGTTATAGGCGCGCAGGATCGCGCCGACGATCGGGCAGACCGACACCGGGTGATCGCTGAAGCGCTCGCCCGCCAGCATCGACGCGAGCTCCATGATGCAGACGATCGGTCCCGGCCCATCGTGCCGTCCCACGCCCAGTCGAGCTGTCTGATAGGTGGCCCCTTCGGGGGGCGGGGTTCCCTCCATATCGACCCAGGATTCGGCTGCTGGGCCGCAAGGCGTGAGTCAGTCCGGCGGATCTGGACGGCTACCCGACGCTGAGGACCCCGTCCAAGTGCGGAGTGCCCTTGACGGCGTCCCGGACGCCGAACCGGGTTTCGCCGGACGGGCCGCCACCCTCGACGAACTCGACGCGTGCGGGAAGCAAGATCGGCCTGCGGAACGCGACCTCGACCGTGAAGGCATCCGGCAGACTCGACTCGAGCGCCGCGAGGCACCGAGCCTTGGTCCACATCCCGTGGGCGATGGCCGCCGGGAAGCCGAACAGCCGCGCGCTCAGCGGATGCACATGAATCGGGTTCATGTCACCGGACACCGAGCCGTAGCGGCGCCCCAGATCGCCCGCCAGCCTCCACGTGGCGGCGGGCTCGAGCTCCGTCGCCGATGGAACCTCCGGGCCGCTTGCCGACTCCGAGCCGGGTCCGCGGCGGAGGTTGGTCGAGACCTCCTCCCACACGACCTGGCCGCCAACGCTCGCCTCGGTGCGAAGCGAGAACTGCCGGCCGCGCGGGTGCGGCTCCACGGGCGTGGCCCAGACCCGCAGCGACAGCTGCTCGCCGAGCCGGACCGGCCGGCGCTGGGTGATCCGGTTGTGGATGTGGACCAGGCCTATGGCCGGGAACGGAAAGCTCCCGTCGGTCATCAGCGCCAGCTGCATCGGGAAGGCGAGGATGTGCGGATAGGTGGCGGGCAGCCGGTCGCGCAGCGAGAACCCACACACCCGGTCGTACGCCGCGAGCCGCTCGGGGTCGACCGCTACGGCGTTGCGCAGCAGCGTCAGATCGGGCACGTCGTCCCCACCGCCACTCCCGACGAACGGAATCCGCGAAGCGCCCGGGATCAGCCCCGCGCCCGCGCGGGCGAACATCGGCAGCATCCGCGGAGAAGACGAGAGCTCGCGCACGGCCACGGCTAGGCTCCGATCAGCGACTGGCCGCAGACCCGGACCACGTTCCCGGTCACCCCCGCGGACCCCGGGCTCGCGAACCACGCGATCGCCTCGGCGACGTCGAGCGGCAGCCCGCCCTGGGCGAGACTGTTCATCCGCCGGCCCGCCTCGCGCGTGGTGATCGGCATCGCCGCGGTCATCTGCGTCTCGATGAAACCCGGCGCGACTGCGTTGATCGTCGCGCCCCGCTCGGCGACGGCGGGCGCCCACGCCTCGACGATCCCGATCACGCCGGCCTTTGACGTCGCGTAGTTGGTCTGGCCGGCATTCCCAGCGATTCCGCTGATCGACGACACGCACACGATCCTGCCGTTGGCACGCACAGCGTCGCGGGCGAACAGCTCCCGGTCGATGCGCTGGGGGGCGATCAGGTTGATCCCCAGCACCATGTCCCAGAGATCTGAGCTCATCCGGCCGAGTGTCTTGTCACGGGTCACGCCGGCGTTGTGCACGACGACGTCGACCCCGCCATGGCGCTCGAGCAGGTGGTCGGCGATCTGCGCGGGGGCAGCGTCGTCGGTGATGTCGAGGCTGATCGAGGAGCCGCCGAGCCGGCCGGCCACGGCCTCGAGATCGGCGGCCTGCCCGGGCACATCGAGCCCGATCACGTGCGCGCCGTCGCGCGCCAGTACCTCGGCGATTGCCTCGCCGATCCCGCGCGAGGCTCCGGTCACGAGCGCGACCCTGCCGTTCAGCGGCTGCTCCCAGGCGATCACCTCCCCGGTCTCCTCGGCGACCGCGGCGCCGATCCTGATCACCTGGCCCGACACGTAGGCCGAGCGCGGCGAGAGCAGAAACCGCAGGGTCGACTCGATCGCATCCTCGGAGCCGGGGGCGACGTAGACCAGCTGCGCGGTGGCGCCCCGACGGACCTCTTTGCCGATCGAGCGCACCAGCCCCTCGAGCGCCCGCTGGGCGATCGCCGCGGGAGGCCCGTCGCAATCCTCAACCGGTGTCCCCATCACGAGCACGCGCCCGGACCGCTGAACGCGGCGGATCGTCGGATGGAAGAACTCGTATGCCTCGTGCAGGTCCTCGCTCGAGGCGATCCCGGTGGCGTCGAACACGAATGCCTTGAACGTCTGGTCCGACGGCGCCACCTCGGCGTTGAAGATGCTCGCCTCGAGTCCGGCGTCGGCCGCAGCCGTGCGCACCTCGTTGCCGACCGGCGTGTGCACGTCGGCCTCGATCCCGGCCAGCACCCGCGCAATCGCCGGCGACAGCCGCGACCCTCGAGCCGCCCCGAGCAGAACGGGCCCATCGATTACCGGCCGGCCGGCCTCGTAGCGATCGAGCGTGACCGGCGCCGGCAGCCCGACCTGCTTGGAGACGATCTTCCCGACCGGTGTGTTGATCAGCTGCTGGTAGCGATCGCTCATCCCGCCGCCTCCATCATCGCGACTACTCCAAGTCCGCCAGCGGCGCAGATCGAGATCACGCCCTGGCCACTCCCCTGGGAGTGCAGCGTCTTGGCCAGCCCGGCGACGATCCGGGCCCCGGTGGCGCCGAACGGATGCCCCGCGGCGAGCGAGCCGCCGTGGGTGTTGAGCTTGCCGCGATCGATCTCGCCCAGAGGCTCCTCGAGCCCGAGCCGCTCGCGGCAGAACACCGGGTCCTCCCAAGCGCGCAGCGTGCAGAGGACCTGCGAGGCGAACGCCTCGTGGATCTCGTAGTACTCGAAGTCCTGGAGCGAGCGGCCGTTGCGGGCCAGCATGCGCGGCATCGCGTAGGCCGGAGCCATCAGCAGGCCCTCGCGCTTGTGCACGTGATCGACGCCGGCGGTCTGGGCGTCCACGAGGTACGCCTGGACGGGGATGTTCCGCTCCGCCGCCCACTCGTCGCTGGCGAGAAGGACGGCCGACGCGCCGTCGCTGAGGGGCGTCGAGTTGCCCGCCGTCATCGTCCCCTCGGGGCCGCCGAACACCGGCTTCAGCTCGGCCAGCTTCTCGACGCTCGAGTCGGGGCGAAGGTTCTGGTCGCGCTCGAGGCCCAGGTACGGGATGACGAGGTCGTCCAGGAAACCGCTCGCGTAGGCCGCGGCGAGCTTGCGATGGCTCTCGACCGCGAGCTCGTCCTGATCCTCGCGCCCGATCCCCCACTCGCGGGCCATGATCGCCGCGTGCTCGCCCATCGACAGCCCCGTTCGCGGCTCGGCGTTGCGCGGAATCTCCGGCACGATCTGCTGGGGGCGGAGCTTGGCCAGCGCCTTGAGCCGACCGGCGTTGCTCTTGGCGCGGTTGACCTCGAGCAGCACCTCGCGCAGATCCTCGTTGACCGCGAGCGGTGCGTCGGAGGTCGTATCGACCCCGCCGGCGATGGCCGAGTCGATCTGGCCCAGGGCGATCTTGTTGGCGACGAGAATCGTCGCCTCGAGGCCGGTCCCGCAGGCCTGCTGCACGTCATAGGCAGGCGTTTCCGGCGCCAACCTGGACCCCAGGACGGATTCGCGAGTGAGGTTGAAGTCGCGGCTGTGCTTGAGCACCGCGCCGGCGGCGACCTCTCCCAGCTGCTCGCCCTCGAGATCGAATCTGGTTACCAGCGCGTCCAGCGTGCTGGTCAGCATGTCCTGGTTGGAGGCGTGCGCGTATGGCCCGTTCTGACGGGCAAAGGGGATTCGTATGCCGCCGAGCACTGCCACGCGACGGCCGTTTGCATTCATCTCTGACCTGCTCCTCAATGACGTTGTTACAGAGGTGTAGGTTACTTAGGGTCCCTGACCGCTGTGGCGGTCGTGAAGCCGCCGCCGGCGGTGGCCCTGCGCACGAGGCTCGGAGCGAGGATCCGCAGCGCCGCCGCAATCCAGTACGGGCGGGGCACGTAGCGCTCGGCCTTCCCGCCCGGACCGGCCTCCATGATCGCCTCGGCCACCCGATCGGGCGAGGAGACGATCCACCGGGTGTGCGGCTTGGCGAGCAGCTCGGTCGCCGGGAAGCCCTCGGTCGCGATGAAGCCGGGAAGCACCGTGCCGACGTGCACTCGGTGCGGCAGCTCCTCGGCGTGCAGGGCGTCGCTCCAGCCGACGAGGGCGAACTTGCTCGCCGAGTACGCGCCCGCGTTCGGACGCGAGACCCGGGAAGCGGTGCTGGCGATGTTGACGATCGAGACCCGCCGGTCGCGTTCGGCCGCCGCGCTCCGGCGCAGCAGTGGCAACAGCACCTCGGTGAGCCGCACCGGCGCCTCAAAGTTCAGCTTCATGTGGCGCTCGATGTTCTCCCACCCGCCCTCATCGAACCTGCCGCGCCATGACGAGCCGGCATTGTTGACGAGCATGTGCAGCTCACCGCCGTGCTCGCGCTGCACGACCTCCCGGACCCGTTGCGGGGCGTCGGCCTCGGTCAGGTCGAGCGCGATCACGGTTGCGCCCCCGAGCTGGGCGGCGAGCTCGTTCAGGTGCTGCTCGCGGCGCGCGACGAGGATCAGCCTCGCGCCGGGCTCGCGGGCGATCCGCCGCGCAGCCGCCTCGCCGATGCCGCTCGAGGCACCGGTGACGAGCGCGACGAATGGCGAACCGGCCGTTGCGGTCACGGCGGCCGATCCTATCCGGCCGTCGGGCTCTCAGCACCTCAGCGCGAAGTACAGAGCCGGGAACAGTTCGGCGCGCCGCGGTACCTTCACGAGCATCTTGCCCAGGTTCGCGCCGGGGACGATCTCCACCAGCTCGTCGCGGATCTGGCGGATCAGCAGGCGCGGATTCGCGGGAACGCTCTCGTAGTCGATCACCAGCACCTCAACGGACGGATCGAGCTTCCCCGCGTCTACGTACGTATTGAAGTCGAACGCGCCACGCCCGAGTGGATCCGGGCGAGTCGAGTAGACGGGCCACAGCACCTTGGCCGGCCACCGGGCGCCGTTCGTGAGCGTGTTGACGCCGCGACGGCGCTCCCGGTCGAACTTCTTGCCCACCCAGGGCATCCAGGCGTCCGTGACCGACCCGATCAGCCGGTCGGCGATCGGGTGCATGGTCCAGGTCACCAGGATCCCCTCGGTCTGGCCGCTGATCCCGTCGGCCGGCTGCCCGCACAGGAACAGCTCCTGGAGATCGTTGAGCGCACTTTCGCGGTCCTCGGCCGCGCTCGCTCCCAGCTCCCGGATCCACTCCCACGCCTCATCGCGTGCTGCGCGGGCGTCGGTCTTGCCCTGCTCGCGCAGCCTCGCGACCCGCTCGGCCACCGCTCCCTTGCGCAGTCCGGCCTGCCCGTTCGGGCTCTTTCGACGTGCCTTCGTGCCCTGCGGCATCGGGCCTCCCTTCGTCTCCTGGATTTCGTCACGATCCTATCCGTGCCGGTCGCCGCGCGCGTGGTCCGCGTGGCGCCTCCCTACCCTGGTCGGTCGGGGTCGCCGAGCGTCTCGCGCGCCCTCAGCGCGAGCTCGAGCTTGAACCGGCCATCGGGGTTGTCGAGCTCCTCGCCGAGGAGCTCGCGCAGCTTCCCGAGCCGGTAACGCACCGTCTGGGGGTGGACGTGGAGCTGAGCCGCGATCCCGGGAGTGTGGCGCTGGTGGTCGAGCCACGCGCGCAGGGTCTCGATCAGGCGCTCGCGCTCGGGACCGGGCAGATCAGCCAGCGGCGCGAGCTGTCGCTCTACCAGCGCCCGGGCCATCTCGCCGTCGTGCGCCACGATCATCGCGGCCAGATGCTCGGGAGCGTGCGTCGGCGCCTGTGCCGGCAGCGCTCCGCGCTGCACCAGCTCGAGCGCCATCCGCGCCCACCGCAGCGAGCGGCCGGCGTCATAGGGCGCCACACTGGGGCCAAGCGAGGCGCGGGTCTGGCCGAGCGCCCGCCTGAGCGCGGCCTGACGGCGCGGGCCGTCCGGGTCGGGGAGGACGAGCCATGCACCGATGCCGTCGGAGCCGACGAGCGCGTCGATGTCAAGCCGGCGGGTAACGCCTCCCGGCTCGTCTGTCTCGAGCGCGAGCACGGCGACGGCCCTCGGGAGCGGCCACCGCGCCAGCTCGGCCGCGTGCTCGATCGCCTCGGGGTCGTGGTTGTCGGTGTCGAGCAGTAGCGACGCGAGGCGACGGCGGCGGCGCTCGCGCTCCCCCGCCTCGTCCGACTGCACCCGCAGGTAGCCCTCGACGACGTCGGTGGCCAGCTCATCGGTGTACACGAAGATCGCCTCGGCGAGGGTTATCACCGTCGGCGCCGGGATGCCCGCCGCCGCGGCCAGGTCGGCCGAGCCCCGCCAGGCCGCACGCGTTCCCGTTCGCCAGGCCGCGCGCAGCGCCTCGAGGCTGCGCCCGGACTGGAACTCGGCCTCGCCCAGCCGCCGCCACACCTCGGCCGTGTCGCCGGGCGGATGCTCGTCGCGCTGCACCGCGTCGAGGAATGACTTGATCGCCTGCTCGATCCCGAGCCTGATCCCAATCCCCTCGGGGCTCCCGAGCACCTCGGCGTAAACCGGGTTCTCGGCCCGGACCGCCGAGACGATGCCCTCAACGAGCGAGCCGACATTCGCTCTGACAGCGCCAACCGTGTCCTCGGGGACGCGTTCGGCGAGCCAGGTTCCCGCGGGCATTATCACATTGTGACAAAGAGGCGCCGCGAAGACTTGGGGCCCGGGCGTAGATGCGGGCAGCCCGGCGGGCGTAGGGTCCCGTCGCATGAGCGCCACCACCGCACGCCGCAGCATCACCAAGACGCACGAACGGATCGCGCAGCTCGGGTGGGAGCCCACCTACCACGAGCCGGCCGTCCGCTATCCGACTCGCTATCGGTTCCCGAACAAAGCCAAGGACCCGATGAAGCACATCATGCGCGAATACCTGCCGATGGAGCTCGAGAAGGACGAGCGCGTCTACGGCGGGCTCGACGCGGCGGTGCGGGCGGACATGCCGAGCAAGGCGCACGAGCGCTGGCTCGAGATCCTCAAGCCGTTCATCACCGTGACCAACTTCGCCGAGATCGGGGCCGGGCGGTGCATGTCGATGCTGATGAGCGCCGTCCCCAACAACGAGCTCCGCAACGGCTACCACGTCCAGTTCGTCGACGAGATCCGCCACACGGGCATGCAGATGTCGCTTGCGCGCTGGTACGCGAAGAACGTGCCCGACCCGGCCGGGTGGAACCTCGGCCCCAAGGCGTTCTGCAACTCGGTGCTGACCAACCCGGGGCTGAACATGCTCAGCCACTTCATGGTCGGGGACCCGATCCAGTGCGCGTTCACGCTCCAGGTCGTCGCCGAGACGGCGTTCACCAACGTGGTCTTCGTTGCGCTGCCCGACGTCGCCGCGCGCAACGGCGACTTCACCCTGCCGACGACCTATCTCAGCGTCCAGTCCGACGAGGCGCGGCACATCTCCAACGGCTACGCGACCCTGCTCACGGTGTTGCAGGACGACCACAACGCGCCGCTGATCGAGCGCGACCTGCAGCAGGCGTTCTGGATCAATCACGCCTTCATCGACATCTTCTCGGCCGTGGTCATGGAGTACTTCTCGCGTGACCGCTCCGACCCCGAGTCCTACGTGGATAAGTGGGACCGATGGGTCCGCGACGACTGGCATCGCGCCTACGTGATGAAGCTGGGCAAGCTCGGCCTCGACATCCCGACCGACATCTTCGAGCGCGCGCGGGAGCGGCTCGTTGCCGGGGTGCACCACCGTCACGCGATCCTCGCGTTCGCCGCCTGGCCGCTGGCCCACTGGCGCTTCGACCCGCTCGATGAGCGCGACTTCGAGTGGTTCGAACACAAGTACCCGGGCTGGTACGCCGAGTACGGCGCGTTCTGGGAGGCATTCCGCAGCGGCACGGATCCGGCCGCCGGCTTCCTCCCGCTCCAGTTCATGAACATGGCCCCGCCGTTCTGCTGGACCTGCCAGGGGCTGTGCGTCGCCGAGGCCGACCGGCGCCACCGGATCGTCGGCGGGCGCACCCGCTTCTACTGCTCGCACGAATGCCTATGGATGGACGAGTCGAACCCGGGCCGCTATACCGGCGATCGCAACTACCTCGACCGCTACCACGGATGGGAGGCCTCGGAGGTGATCCAGGACCTCGGCTTCGTGCGCTCGGACGGGAAGACGCTGATCGGGCAGCCGCACCTCTCCTCGGAGCGGCGGTGGACGCTCGCGGACGTGCGCCGGCACGACCTTCGGTTCGTCTCACCCAACATCCGGGTGGCGGCCGAGCAGGGCCTGCCCTCCGGCGACTGGAGCGCCACCCCGAACTCAAACGATTCCGTGCCGCCCGACATGGCGCAGACTGATCTGCCGACAGGGGTCGCGCTGCGATGAGCCCCCGCGTTCGCTTCGAGCCAATCGGCGAGGAGATCGAATGCGAGTCTGACGAGACCGTCCTCGACGCCGCCTTCCGACAGGGCTACAACCTCGTATACGGCTGCCGCGAAGGCCAGTGCTCGGCCTGTAAATGCTTCCTGCTCGAGGGCGACGTCGCGCTCAAGCGCTACTCCAACTTTGCCCTCTCCGATAGCGAGCGCTCGAACGGCTACTCGCTCATGTGCCGGGCGATGCCCGAGCAGGACCTCGTCGTCGAGCTGCTGCACTTCGACCCCGACGGCTACCGGCTCGAGCACGCGATCCGAGAGGGCGTGGCCGAGGTCGAGACGGTGCAGCCGCTGACGCACGACATCGTGCGCCTCGTGCTCCGCTGCTGGGATCGATTCGACTTCACCCCCGGCCAGTACGTGGACCTGCACGTGCCCGGGGACTCGAACGGCGCCCGGCGCTCGTTCTCGATGGCGAACCTGCCCGGTGACGCGTGCATCGAGCTGATGATCAAGCGCTACCCCGGCGGGCGCTTCTCGGGAATGCTCGACGGCGAGATCAAGGCCGGCGACCGAATCGAGTTCACGGGTCCGTACGGGAGCCTGCGCGCACGCGAGAACGACCACCCGATCCTGATGATCGCCGGTGGCTCCGGGATGGCCCCGATCCTCTCGCTGCTGCGCGAGTGCGCGCGGCAGGGCTGCGAGCGCCCGGTGCGCTTCTTTTACGGCGCCCGGACCGAACGTGATCTGTTTCAACTCGACGAGATCCGCGCGCTCCCCCTGTCCGACTTCAAGTTCACCCCCGTGATCGAGCGGTTCGTGCACGAGGCGGTGGACGAATTCCTCCGGGGCGCCTCGCTGAGCGGACCCGACGTGTACATGTGCGGCCCGCCGCCGATGGTGGAGGCCGCCGAGGAGATGCTGGCCTCGCACGGAATCGACGAGCAGCGGATCTTCATCGACAAGTTCACAACCTCGGCTGACGCCGAGCCCGCCGAGGCGGCGTCTGCGGGTTCGTCGGGGCCCGCGGCGCCGGTCAAGCGGATCCCCGACGCGGCCGGGCCGGCGGTCGATGAGGCAGAGCGCGATTTCGCCTGGTACACCCCAGCCAAGCGCCGGGCGACGCTGTACGAGGACGTCACGATCGACACCCAGCCCTCGGTCCATCGCCACCTGAGACGCGGCTGGCCGGTCAGCTTCGAGGACGGACGCGGCACCTGGGACGACAGCTCGACTGCGCTGCGCTGCGCCGACTGGTTCGCCTTCCGCGACCCGGGTGAGCAGTGGGAGCGGCCCTTCTACCAGAGCGAGACCGCGGTGGAGCATCAGATCGAGGGCGCGATGCGCTCGGCCGCAGGTGAGGGCCTGATGGAGGACTTCGACGATGACTGGGTCGAGTTCCTGCGCCGGTCGCTGCAGGTCCCGGCCTATGTCGAGCACGGGCTGTGGTTCGCGCTGGCGACGATCGCGCGCGACTGCCTGTCCGACTCGGTCGCCACCTGCGTGTGCCTGCAGGCGGCGATGAAGCAGCGCTCGGCCCAGGCGATCGTGCTCTACGCGATGGACCTCGAGCAGCACCATGGCGCGTTCCCGATCGAGGCGGCCCGCGAGCGCTTCCTGCACGACGAGCTGTGGCAGCCGACCCGGCGCTTTCTCGAGCGGTTGGCCGCGACCCGCGACTGGGGCGAGGTCATCGTCGCGGCGAACCTCTGCTTCGAGCCGGTCGTCGGCACGCTGCTGCGCCGCGAGCTGGGGATCCGCGCCGCCGCCGCCAATGGCGACACGGTGACCCCCGTGCTCGCGCGGGTCGCCACCCAGGAGTGGGAGTGGGCGCGGGCGTGGACGATCGAGCTCGTACGCTTTCTGTCCGAGGAGCACTTGTTCGGCGAGGCGAACCACGAGCTGATCGACGGCTGGGTGTCCGAGTGGCAGCCGCTGGCGATGCAGGCCGCGGTCGCGCTTGCGTCCCTGGCCGACCAGCTTCCCCACGGGATCGAGACCGAGCAGGCGCTCGAACGGATCCGGAGCTATTCCGAGCAGGTGCTGAGCAGCTCCGAGGACGACGGTGTGGAGCAGAGCCGGCGACGCCGCCGCATCAGGCAGGTGAAGGCCAAACCGACCGCAGCGGCCCCCGCCGCCGACGGGGCCTACGACTTCGTCGGGATCGTGATGGCCAAGAGCGCCGAGGGCGATGCGGTGGCCGAGATCCTCGCGCGCCGGGAAGGCATCGAGGTGTTCGAGCAGCCGGCGTTCTGGGACATCCGCGCGCGCGACCGGCTGTCGATCCCCTACGGCGAGGTCTCTGACGAGCTCGGCTACGAGATCGACGCGTACTCGATCCAGCACGAGATGTCGACGCACTACGGGCGCATGGTCGCCACCGACGACGCGCTGATGCTGTTCTCCGATCCGACCGAGGCGATGAAGTACCTGATGTCATGAGCGCTTCGGACCGGATCGTCACCCGGGTCATGCGCGTCGTGCTCCCGTTGCGCTTCGATCCCGACCAGGCGCGCGACCTGGCCGCGACCTTCGAGCTGCGCGTGCGGCGCCTGCCCCGCAGGCGCGCCGTGCCGCTCACCGTCCGGATCATCAGCGGTCATTGCGACGTTCTCGCCGGCCCCGCGCCCGACGCGGGCGCGACCGCGACGCTCGGCATCGGCGACATGGTGGCGCTCGCCCTCGGCCGCGCCGGCTGGCCGCAGCTGATGTCCGCGGGCCGGCTCGAGCTGTCCGGCGACCCGTTCCTGGCCCTGCGCTTCCCGGTCCTCTTTCGTCTCCCGGCCGGGGCCAACCGTTAGGGTGAGAGCATGCCGGTGAAGATGAGTCCCTGGGCCCGGGCGCTGAGCTCGTTCGCGGCCTCCAAGCCCGGCAGCTGGTTCTTCCTCAACGTGGCCAACCCGGTCGACCGCCGGCTGCTCCCCGCGACGAACGGCCGAATCAGCATCGCGCTCGGCCAGCCGGTGCTGTGCCTCGAGGTCCGCGGCGCGAAGACGGGCCAGATCCGCCGCACGCCGCTGCTGTTCACCGAGCTCGACGGCAACCTGGTCCTGATCGCCTCGGCGACCGGCCGCCCGAAGCATCCGGCCTGGTACCGCAATGTGGTCGCGAATCCGCACGTGAAGATCTATGCCCCCGGGGGCCGTACCGGCGACTACGACGCGCGCGTCGCCGATGGCGAGGAGCGGGAGCGTGGGTGGCAGGCCGCCCGCGACCTGTACCCCGGCTTTGACGTCTACGAGGGACGCACGACGGGGATCCGCGAGATCCCGGTCGTGATCCTCAGCCGGGAGAGGTAGCCGGCTCGGGCTGCGGCCGGGCGCCGACGTGCTCGCCCCGTGTCGCCGCGGTGGCCGCGGGCGCCGGCGACAGGGCGCCGCCAGGGCAGTCAGCGCAGCGGACCTCCCGCCGCGGGTTCTTGATCCCGACCAGCGCGAGCAGGCCGCCGAGGATGGCGAGTCCGGCGCCGATGCCGATGCCGAGCCTGAACGAGTACACCGACGCGTTGACGAGCGCTGTCTCGATCTCCGCCCGCTGCGACCCGGTGACCCCGGTGACGCTGGTGACGAGCGGTTTGGTCTTGGCCGTTGCGACGGCCGCCTGCGCCTGCGGCGAGAGCGGCCGGTTCTCGAGCTTGGCGTCGAGGCGGGTGACAAAGGCGCCCGAGACGACGGCGCCCAGCGCGGCGATCGCGAGCAGGCCGGCGATCCGCGCGACCGCGTTGTTGACGCCGCTGGCCACGCCGGAATGGCCGGGTTCGACCGCACCGAGCACCGTCGCCGTCAGGGGCGCCACCGTGGCCGCGAGCCCGAGGCCGAAGATCGCGATGCCAGGGAAGATCTGGGTCCAGTAGTTGGCGTCCGCGTTGGTCCTGACCAGCAGCAGCAACCCGGCACCGGCGACGATCGGGCCGGCGGACATGAAGATGTGCGGCCCGATCCGGTCGGCCAGCGCACCGAAGCGCCGGGACAGCAGGAACACGAGGATCGTGATCGGCAGAAGCGATAGCCCGGCCTCGATCGGCGTGTATCCGCCCACCTGCTGAATGAACAGGATGAGGAAGAACGTCGCCACCCCGAGTCCGGCGTACAGGCTGAGCGTCGTGAGATTGCCGACGCTGAAGTTGCGAGACGCGAACAGCTCCAGCGGCATCATCGGCTGCGGGCTGCGGCGCTCCCAGAGCACGAACGCCACGAGCAGCACGACGCCGCCGATCAGGGGGATCGCGACCTGCCCGCTGCCCCAGCCGTAGCGCGGCTGCTCGATCAGCGCGAACACGGGGCCGGCGAGCCCGAGCGCGCAGAGGACGGCGCCGACGACGTCGACGTGCCCAGGGCTCCGGGTGTCGGACTCGAGCCGGCTCAGCAGCATGAGCGTGATCGCCACCGGGACCAGGTTGATGGCGAAGATCCACCGCCACGAGGCAGCCTGGATCAGCAGGCCTCCCCCGAGCGGCCCGATCACGGTGGCGACGCCGGTCCACGCCGTCCAGCTTCCGATCGCGGCCGCGCGCTCGTTCTCCGGAAAGGTGTCCATGATCAGCGCCAGGGTGCTCGGGACGAGCAGCGCGCCGGCGACCCCCTGCACCGCGCGAGCGGCGATCAGCGCGCCGCTCGTGGGGGCGATCGCGCACAGCAGCGAGCAGACGCCGAAGCCGATCAGGCCGAGGGCGAACACGCGCCGGCGGCCGAACAGGTCGCCGAGCGACCCGCCGACGAGCAGGAGCGACGAGAGCGTCAGCAGGTACGCCTCGACGATCCACTGCTGCTCAGCGAGCCCCCCGTGCAGGCTCGAGCGGATCGCCGGGAGGGCGACGTTGACGATCGTCGAGTCGAGGAACACGATCCCCGAGCCGAGGATGCTCGCGGTGAGCGCAATTCGCTTAGTGGCCATCGAGCGGCCTCGGGGAGGCCGTCACCCCACCCCCTCCGAAAACACCGAGTTCGGCTCGTAGCCGTCGAACCGCACGCTCTCGGCGAACGGCAGTCTGGTGTTCACGATCACGCAGTACGTGCGATCCCGGCGGTCGCTCGGTACACAGGTACGGAAGATGTGACCCGGCTCGATCGTGAACGTGGTTACAAACTGTACGTTGCGCCGGAACTCGGCCGGCGCCCGTGCCCCGATCCATGCCTGCGCGCGTGTAATCGCGTCCTGCATGGCGTTTCGGTGGGACACGATCACCGAGTGGTGGGCCAGGCCGGCGGCGAGGGTGACGGCCGCGATGGCCCCGAGCGCGACCCGGCCTCCGTAGTCACGGGCGACGACCGACGGGAGATCCGTTCGGTAGTGGCGGATGACCGCGCCGAGCGGGCGCGAGAGCAGAAGCACCGCGATCAGGTTCACGACGCCGGCGAGGATCAGGGCGCCGCCGAGCGACTGCGACTCGCCGCTCACGGGCAGCGAGTGCGCGATGACCGCATCGACGACGGTCACGACGACGAACGCCGGCCATAGCCAGGCACCTCTCCGTCGCCAGCGCAGCCGCGCGAGCCGAGCATCGGACATCTCGAGAAGCGTATTGCGCGCCTGATCTCCGACCACGTCTCGCATGACCACCTCTCGCGACCCGCCCGGACCCATCCGGGCGCCCGATCAGTGGAGTAATCTCGGCCGTGCCCTATCGAGGGACGCACCGGAGATCCCGGAGCGACTCCTGAAAGCGGGTCGGAGGAGATCCCGTCCGGCCCACGGACGAAGGGGAAACGCATAAATGGCGACCCACATGGCTGAGCCGGCCGCAGGCGGGACCACCGCTGCGCCCGAGCATCTCACGCTCGAGGATCGAACCTGGCTGCTCCGCGCAATGCTGCTGATGCGCGGGATCGAGGAACGGGCGATGAGCCTGTACCGCCAGGGAAAGGTTCCCGGCTCCTTCTACGACGGATTCGGGCAGGAGGCGGTGTCCGCCGGTGCGGCATTCGCGATGGCGCCGGAGGACCGGCTCTGCATCCTGCACCGCGACCTGGCCGCGCACGCGATCCGCGGCGTAACGCCCGCCCGGATCCTGGCCCAGTACATGGGCCGCGACACCGGCATCACGCGGGGGCGGGACGGGAACGTCCACTTCGGCGACCGCAACCTCGGATGCGTCGGGATGGTCTCGATGCTTCCCGACATGATGCTCGTCGCGACCGGCATGGCGATGGCGTTCAGGCTCCGAGGCGAGCAGCGCTGCGCGATGACCTGGTTCGGCGACGGCTCGACCTCGCGCGGAGACTTCCACGAGGCGATGAACTGGGCGGGCGTGCAAAAGCTTCCGGTGATCTTCGTGCTGGAGAACAACCAGTACGCGTACTCGACGCCGGTCGACAAGCAGTTCGCGGTCGATCCCGTCGAGCGAGCCGCGGCCTACGGCTTCGTCGGCGTGACCGTGGACGGCAACGACGTCGAGGCGATGTTCGCCGCCTGCTTCGAGGCGCGGGCGCGCGCGCTCGCGGCCGAAGGGCCGACGCTGATCGAGGCGGTGACGATGCGCATGCACGGCCACGCCGCGCATGACGACATGAAGTACGTGCCCAAGGAGCAGGTCGAGGAGTGGCGCAAGCGCGACCCGATCGACCGCCAGGAGGGCCGGCTCCGCGCCGCCGGCGTCGATGTCGACGGACTCCGAGCCACGGTGCAGGCCGAGATCGACGCCGCCACCGAGGAGGCACTCGCTGCGCCGATGCCCGACCCCGCTTCGGCCACCGACGGGGTCTTCTGCGTGGGCGAGGCCGAGCCGCTCGGGGATGGCGTGCCCCGCTGGAGCGGGTTCTCCGGAGGTGGTGCGTGATGCCGGCGCTCACCTATCTACAGGCGATCACGGCCGCCCTGCGCGACGAGCTTCGTGCGGACGAGCGCGTGCTTGTCATGGGCGAGGACGTCGGCGTGTTCGGTGGCGCGTTCAAGGTCACCGACGGATTCGTTGACGAGTTCGGCGGCGACCGGGTAATGGACACGCCGCTGGCCGAGTCGGCGATCATCGGCTGCGCGATCGGCGCCGCCGTGGTCGGGATGCGGCCGGTGTGCGAGATGCAGTTCTCCGATTTCATCTCCTGCGGCTTCGACCAGCTGGTCAACGTCGCGGGCAAGATGCACTACCGGCAGGGGCTCGCGGTGCCGATCACCGTGCGCCTGCCCTCGGGCGGCGGCTTCTCCGGCGGCCCGTTCCACTCCCAGAACCCCGAGGCGTGGTTCATGCACTCGCCCGGGATCAAGGTCGTCGCGCCGTCGAGCGCCGAGGACGCCAAGGGGCTGTTGCACACGGCGATCCACGACCCGAATCCCGTGTGCTTCATGGAGCACAAGCACCTGTACCGGCGCGTGAAGGGCGAGGTACCGGACGGGGTGTTCGAGACCCCGTTCACCGCGCGCGTGGTCCAGCCCGGCTCGGACCTCGTCGTAATCGCGTACGGAGCGATGGTGCACGTGGCGATGGAGGCCGTCGCGGAGATCGAGGAAGCCTCGATCGAGGTGCTCGACCTGCGCTCACTCGTGCCCCTCGACCGCGACGCGATCCTCGACTCGGTCGCCCGCTGCTCGAAGGTCGTGGTCGTGGACGAGGCCAACGGGACCTGCGCTGCGGGGGCCCAGGTAGCGGCGCTGATCGCCGAGCACGGCTTCGAGGACCTCGACGGTCCGGTCGTCCGGGTGGCCACGCCCGATGTCCCGATCCCATTCTCGCCGCCCCTCGAGCAGGCCGTCCTGCCCGGCGTCGAGCGAGTGAAGGAGGCGTGCCGTGAGCTCCTCGCGTACTGAGATGGGTACCGGGGCGGCCACGCTGGTCGATGTGACCATGCCCCAGATGGGCGTCTCGGTCGCTGAGGGGACCGTGGTGGCCTGGCGGGTGGAGGTCGGCGACCGGATCGCCGCCGACGCCACGATCTGCGAGATCTCGACCGACAAGATCGACACCGAGGTCCCGGCCCCAGTCAGCGGCATCGTGGCCGAGATCCTGGTGCCGGTCGAGACGACCGTGTCGGTGGGGACGCTGCTGGCGCGGATCGCGGCGGGAGACGGTGCGTCGGCGGCTCCGGCCGCGGCGCCGGACTCGGCCACGGCGCCGGAGGTCCCCGGCTCCCCGCCGGAGGTCCCCAGAACCAATGCACCGGATTCCGGGGCTATGTCGGTGGAGACCACCCCGCCCGCGGCCCCCGACGCGCCTCACCCCAACGGCTCGCGCCGCAACGGCTCGGCCGACGGGCGCCGCTACTCCCCGGTGGTCCAGCGGATCGCGGCTGAGCACGGCATCGACCTCGCCCAGGTGGAGGGCACCGGTCGCGGTGGGCGGGTGCGCAAGCAGGACGTTCTCGCGTTCATCGATTCGGCGCCCGATCCGCCACTGCACACCGAGAGTCCCTACCGGCCCGACCCAGTCGCGCTGGCGCCGGCCGCAGCAGGTGGTCAGCTCTCGCGGATGCGCCGCCAGATCGGCGAGCACATGAAGCGCTCGCTCGAGACTGCTGCCCATTGCACGACCTGGATCGAAGTCGATATGGGCCGCGTGGAGGCGGCACGTGCGGAGCTCGGCGTGACGGCGCTGTCGTTCGTCGCCCGCGCAACGGTCGCCGCGCTGCGCGAGCACCCGGCGCTGAACGCCTGGATGGAGGGCGAGACCTACTCCCAGCTCGCGGATGTGAACCTGGGCATCGCCGTCTCGCTCGGCGAGGACGGCCTGATCGTGCCGGTCATCCATCGCGCCCACGAGCTCTCTGTGGAGGGGTTGGCCGCGCGGGTCAGGGACCTGGCCCGCCGGGCCCGCTCGCGCGAGCTGACGCCGGACGAGGTCCGCGGCGGCACGTTCACGATCACCAACCCGGGCCAGTACGGCTCGATCATGGCGACACCGATCATCAACCAGCCCCAGGTGGCGATTCTCGACCTCGAGGCGATCGTCAAGCGGCCGGTGGTCATCACCGACGCCGACGGCAACGACTCGATCGCGATCCGGCCGATGACGATCCTCGGCCTGAGCTGGGATCACCGGGCGCTCGACGGCGCCCTGTCGGCGCAGTTCCTGGCCACGATCAAGCGGCACCTGGAGGGATGGACGGGAGCCGCGTGAGCCGCGAGCTGTGGGTCTGCCACCTCGGCACGGTCGAGTACCGCGACGCGCTCGTGCTCCAGGAGCGCGTGCGCGCCGCGCGCCAGCACGACGAGACCCCCGATGTCCTGCTCACACTCGAGCACTGGCCGGTCTACACGCGCGGGCGCCGCTCGGCGCCCGGCGAGCTCCCGATGGGCGAGGAGTGGTACTCGATGCAGGGCATCGAGGTGGTGGAGACCGACCGCGGCGGCAAGGTCACCTACCACGGACCCGGCCAGCTCGTCGGCTACCCGATCGTCCGCGTCGACGACGTGGTCGAGTACGTGCGCCGACTCGAGCAGGCGCTGGTCGCGGCTCTCGCCGAGGAGGGCATCAAGAGCCGAGCGCGCTTCGACGACGGCCCGGACTTCACCGGCGTCTGGGTCGGCGAGCGCAAGATCGCTTCGATCGGCGTCCATGTGCAGCGCGGCGTCACCACACATGGGTTCGCGGTCAACGTCGAGAACGACCTCCAGCCGTTCAACTGGATCGTCCCCTGCGGCCTTGACGGCGTGCAGATGACCTCGCTGATCAAGGAGACCAGCCGCCTCGCCGGCCAGATGACCTGCTTCCGCCGTCGGGCGGCGTGGCAGCTGGCGCAGACGTTGGGACTGCGCCAGCGCCTGGTGAGTCTCGACCGGCTCGAGCGGGTCGCCGGGTCAGCGGCGCCGGCGGGGGCGGGCGCGGGCTAGGTCCGGGGCGGCGGGGCGAGGGTTACGTTCGGGGCGGCGGGCGGGCTAGGTCCGGGGCGACGCGGCGAGGGTTACGTCCGGGGCGGCGGGGGGCCGACCAGCGCCAGCAGCGTCGTCTCTAGCTCGTGAGGCCGGCCGAACACCTGACGCCAGGTCGTCCGCACCGGCCGCCAGTTCGCCACCGTGAGCCGCTGGTCCTGGACGCGTTCGAGCTCGAACTTCTGGCGCGTGCCGTGGCTCTGGTGCCCGTCGGTCTCGACCACGACGCGCTGGGCGCGCCAGACGAAGTCGCCCCAGATCGCCGGCAACCCGTCGTCGAGCGTGATCCAGCCGTTGACCTCCGGGTCCGGCAGCCCGAGCCGGCGCGTGAGCTCGAGGAACGCCTCCTCGAGCTGGCTCCACGTCGGCGTGCGCCCGATGTAGTGGGTTTCGAGCAGGCCCCGCACTTTGCCGGCGGCGGCGCGCGTCGGATTGCGCCTGAGCTGGTCGTTGATCGCTTGGAGGTTGAGGACTCCGGAGACCTCCGCCTGGTCGAACGCGCGCTCGAGCCGGCGCCGGTTGAGGGAGTCCGCGAGGTCGAACAGCGTGCGCGCGACGGTCGTGCACGGGATGCCGTTGACCGTTGTGACGTCGGCTTGCGTGAGCGTGGTCGATCGGTGGACACGGATGCCGTCGCGGCGGCGCTTGGAGCGTCCGGGCACGGTGACCTCGATCTTGGCGCCGCCGTACCAGCGGAGGCCCTCGAGGGCGGCCGCCGACTCGTGCGAGAGGACGGCGCCCCCGCCGCACGCCAGCACGGCCGCCAGCCACCGCCCCTCGCGGGTCAGCAGCGAGAATGGGATGAGGGAGTAGACGCGATGGTGGATGCGGTGGAGGCGGCCGGCGGCGGCGCGGTAGTTGGCCGAACGCGTCGAGAGCCCGAGTTCGGCCAGCTGCTCAAGGTCGAACACGGCATGCTGCCGCTCCGCCAGGGCCGACAATGCCGCGTCGATGCGAGCCTGGGTGAGAAATCCACGCTATTTGTCGTTTTCTGACCCACCCTCGAAATCCACGCCCACACCGTCCCGCAAATCTCGTGCCATGTGGTTCACGCCGGGTGCCAATTCGGTGCAGCAAACGCCACAAAAGCTCACGCCCCCGTGGCGCTAGCCTTACAAGCATGAGCCAAGCGCCGCCGCCCACACGCTCACGAGCCCACCCCGGCGGCAATTCGAACGTGCTGGGCATCCTCGGCCCTGACGTGCAGCCGCACCGGGCGCGCAAGCCGCCGTGGTTCAAGGTGCCGGCGCCGGGCGGCCCACGCTACCGCGAGCTGAGCCGGCTGATCGAGACCGAGAACCTCCACACGGTCTGCCAGGAGGCCGCGTGCCCGAACATCGGCGAGTGCTGGCAGCGCGGCACGGCGACCTTCATGATCCTCGGCGACACGTGCACGCGGCGCTGCGGCTTCTGCAACGTCAAGACCGGCAAGCCGACGTGGAACGACCCGCTCGAACCGGCCCGGGTCGCCCGCAGCGTCGCCCGCATGGGCCTCCGCCACGCCGTCATCACGAGCGTCGACCGCGACGACCTCCCGGACTACGGCGCGTCCGCGTTCGTCGGCGTGATAAGGCAGATCCGCCACCAATCCCCAAGGACCAAGGTAGAGGTGCTGACGCCCGACTTCCGCGGCGAGGAGATGCCGCTGGCCAAGGTGATCGCCGAGCGGCCCGACGTCTTCAACCACAACGTCGAGGTCGTGCCTCGCCTGTACCCGGTCGCCCGCCGCGGTTCGAAGTTCGAGCGCTCGTGCCGCGTCCTGCGGAACGCCAAGGAAATGAGCGGCGACGAGGTAACGACCAAGTCCGGCCTGATGGTCGGGCTGGGCGAGACCCACGACGAGATGGTCGACGCGCTCGGCGTCCTCCGCGAGCACCACGTCCAGGTGCTGACGATCGGCCAGTACCTGCGGCCGACGGAGAACCACCTGCCGATCGTGCGCTACTGGCATCCGGACGAGTTCAAGGCGCTCGAGGAGGCGGCCTACGCGCTCGGCTTCGACCATGTCGCGGCCGGCCCGCTCGTGCGCAGCAGCTATCACGCCGACCAGCACGTGCCGCAGTCCGAGCCCGGGGAAGGGCCCCTCGCACAGATCGCCGGAGCAGCGCCGTGATGACGCGCCGGCGCGCCCTGATCCTCCTCCTATCCGCGCTGGCGATTGCGCTGATCGTGGTCCCGGTCGCCCACGCCGCGGCCGGCGGCGGCTCGGCCGGATTCAGCGGCGGCGGCGGTGGCGGAGGGGGCGGTGGCGGACGCGGCGCCGGCCTCTACATCCTCTTCCAGATCCTGATCCGGATCGCGATCATCGGGCACGGGCTCGGGGCGCTGGTCCTGATCGGACTGCTCGTGATCTTCCTGGTGTTCCGCAACTTCGCCCCCAAGGCCCAGTCGTTCTGGTCAGCGAACCAGAACCAGGGACGGGCGGCGCGGCGGCGCACCGAGCATCGCGAGCGCCGGGTCGAGCTCGCCGCCGCCGAGGCGTCTGAGGACGACGCGGCGTTCGCGCCCGACGTCGTCAAACCCGCCGCCGCGAAGCTGTTCACGGACATCCAGGCCGCGTGGGACGCGAACGACCGAGTACGGCTCGGCCAGCTCGTCGCCCCGGACCTGCTCGAGGAGTGGAACCAGCGCCTTGATGATTTCGAGCGGCGCGGATGGCACAACCACACCCAGCCGGTCGGCGAGCCGACCGTCGGCTACGTCGGGATCACCAACCGCGGCGACGATCACCAGGACCGCGTCGTGGTCAAGATCGAGGCCAAGCTCCGCGACTACGTCGAGGACCGCAACGGCAATCGCATAAAGCGCCAGGGCCGGCTGTCCGAGACGGTACGCGTGCGGGAGTTCTGGACCCTGGCCAAGCGCAGCGGACGATGGATCCTGAGCTCGATCGAGCAGGGCGGCGAGGGCACGCACGCGCTCGAGGACAAGCTCGTCGCCAACGCGTGGTCAGACGACGAATCGCTCCGCGACGAGGCGATGACCGAGCGCGCGGTACAGGACGCGCTGCCGAGCGACGTTAGGCCGGCCGAGGTGGCCGACCTCGAATTCGAGGGCGACGCGCATGCGGCCGCGCTCGACCTCAGCCTCGCGGACGGCCGCTTCGCTCCGGACCTGCTCGAGATCGCGGCGCGGCGCGCCGTCGCCGCGTGGGCGGAAGCGATCGACGGCGACGACAAGCGGCTCGCGCAGATCGCCAGTCCCGAGGCCGTCCGGGCGCTGCTGCATCCGGCCGGTCCGGCCAGCCGTCTGGTCGTCCGCGGACCGAAGGTCGGGCGGATCGCGATCACGGGACTCGACGCCGCGGCCGAGCCGCCGACGATGACGATCGAGGTCGAGCTCAAGGGCCGCCGCTACCTAGAGGACCGCGCCACCACTGCCGTCCTCCAGGGCAGCGCCGCCCGCGAGGCGAGCTTCACCGAGCACTGGAAGCTCGCGCTGAGCGGCGACGCGGCCCAGCCGTGGCGGATCGTATCCGCGGGCGCGCCGGCCGCCGCCTGACCAACCCGACGCCGGACGCCGCCGGGCCAAGCCGTCCGGACCGACTCATTACGCTGACGGCCCGATGATCCCGATCAAGGACAACATCCCGACCGACCGATTCCCGGTCGTGACGGTGGTCCTGATCGTCCTGAACTTCATCGCCTATTTTCTCGCCATCCGACACGGGGGATCGTTCATCAGCGGGCCGGACGCGCAGGAGGTGATGAAGTACGGCGCGATCCCGAAGGCGCTGACGCACTCGAACGTCCACTGCGCCGAGGTCGTCAGCACCCTGAACCCGAGCAACCCGGAGATCGTCTGCAACTCGCGCCTGCTGGCCGTAAACGGGATCGCGGCGGAGAATCCGCTTCCGCCGTGGCAGACCGTGTTCACATCGATGTTCATGCACGCCTCGATCCTCCACATCGGCGGGAACATGCTGTTCCTGTGGATCTTCGGGAACAACGTCGAGGACTCGATGGGTCCGGTGAAGTTCATCTTCTTCTACCTGCTCGGCGGGATCGCGGCGCTGGCGCTGCAGGTGGCGATCGCTCCGAACTCGACCGCGCCCACGATCGGCGCCTCGGGGGCGATTGCGGCCGTGCTGGGCGGCTACCTGCTCATGTATCCCAAGGCGAGGGTGCTGACGTTCATCTTCATCATCCTGTTCGTCACCGTGATCGAGCTGCCGGCGCTGGTGATGCTTGGAATCTGGTTCCTCGAGCAGGCGGTCTTCGCCGCATTGGGCCTGACCAACCCGACCGGGGGCGGAGGTGGGGTGGCGTACTTCGCGCACGTCGGCGGGTTCGCGTTCGGGTTGCTCACGATCCGGCTGCTGGCCACGAACGTCAAGAAGGTCCCGCCACGGGCCCCGGTGTACTGAGCCGATGCGCGGCCTGATCCTGATCGTCGCGCTGGCCTTCATCGCGGTCCTCGGCGCGCTGACCGTCATCGACATGGTCCACTACGGCATATCCGCCGTTGACGTGCTCGCGATCCTGGTACTCGTGCTATTCATGACAGGCATCGTCGGAGCCCTACGTCAACCTCCAGCCGAATGACCGACCTAGGGGTACTGCAACAAGGGAGAATTCGCCGTGACGCGCGGGAGGCCGAGCGCCGGCGGGCGCGAAGGCGCAGGAGGTTGCGGGACGTGGCTGGGGTGGTGCTCGTGGGGCTCTTCGCGCTCTTGGCCTTCATGTCCTCGCGGCTGAGCGAGAAAGCGCCCGCAACGCCCCACGCCGTGGTCGTCCCCGCGCCCCGGCCGCACCGGGCGATCTACGCCACGGCACCCGCCGCCCACATGGTCCGTGCCACGTTCAAGGCGCCGGTCCGCTCGGGATTGCTGTTCGACGTGCGCAGCGGACGCGTGCTGTGGGAGCGCAACCCCAACCAGCGGCTCCCGATCGCGAGCCTGACCAAGATGATGACCGCGCTCGTCGTGGTTGCCCACGCCAGGCCGAGCGAGAAGGTCCTGATCACCCGCGACGCGCTGCACTACTCGGGGTCGGGCGTCGGGCTGCTCCCAAAGGGCAAGCGAGTCCCGCTGGAGGACCTCCTCTACGGCCTGATGCTGCCCTCAGGGAACGACGCCGCGATCGCGCTGGCCGACCACGTGGCGCGGACGCAGTCGCGGTTCATCGGCCTGATGAACGACCGGGCGCGAACGATGGGGCTGACCTGCACGCATTTCACAACCGTGTCGGGGATCGTCGACCAGGGCAACTACTCGTGCGCTCGCGACCTCGCGGCGCTCGCCCACGCTGTGCTGACCGACCGCGTGCTGGCGCCCATCGTGGCCACCTCGAGTGTCATCCTGCCGTTCCCGATCAAGGGCGGGAAGCTGTACCTCTACAACAACAATCCGCTGCTGCGGCTGGGTTATCCGGGAACCGACGGCGTGAAGACCGGTTACACGGTGGCGGCCGGCCCCTGCCTGGTGGCGGCGGCCAGGCGAGGGCGAACGTGGCTGGGGATCGTGCTGCTGCACTCGAACGACCCACCGGGCCAGGCGCAGCAGCTGATGAACGACGCCTTCGCACACCGCCGTCGCTGATCCACCTAGAGTCCCGGTCCGGGAGGTGTCCATGGCGGCGGAATACGACTACGACTGGATCGTGATCGGCTCGGGCTTCGGCGGGAGCGTGTCGGCGCTGCGGCTGGCTCAGAAGGGCTACCGCGTCGCCGTGCTGGAGGCCGGCCGGCGGTTCGAGGATGAGGACTTCCCGAAGTCGGCCTGGCGATTTCGAACGTTCGTCTGGTTCCCGCGGGCGGGCCAGCGGGGGATCATGCGGATCTATCTGTTCAAGGACATCGCGATCCTCGCCGGGTGCGGCGTCGGCGGCGGGAGCCTGGTCTACGCCAACACGCTCTACGTGCCGCCGCGCGACTTCTTCAATGCGGACGAGTGGCGCGAGATGCAGGACTGGGAGGCGGCGCTCGCGCCCCATTACGAGACGGCCAAGCGGATGCTCGGGGCGACCGAGGTGCCGTTCGAGAACGACACCGATCACCTGTTCCGCGAGCTGGCCGACGACATGGGCGTCGAGTACCGCCGGCCGACCGTGGGGGTGTTCTTCGGCGAGCCGGGCGAGACGGTGAGCGACCCGTACTTCGGCGGCGCCGGGCCCGACCGGGCGGGGTGCGTCCGGTGCGGCGCGTGCATGGTCGGCTACCGCCACAACGCCAAGAACACGCTGCGCAAGAACTACCTGTGGTTCGCCGAGCGGTTCGGTGTCGAGATCCTGCCCGAGCGGCACGTGACCGAGATCATGCCGCTCGCCGGCGCGACCGATGGATCGAGCGGCTACGCGGTGACTGCGCAGCGGCCGGGCGCATGGCTGCGGAAACGCCGCGAGACGCTGACGGCCCGTGGCGTGGTCGTATCGGCCGGCGCCGTCGGGAGCAACTGGCTCCTGCGCAGCTGCAAGGAGTTCGGGTCGCTTCCCAACCTCTCCGAGCGGCTCGGCGAGGTCGTGCGGACGAACAGCGAGGCGCTGCTTGCCGTCACCGCACGCCGAGACCGCCACGACTTCCATCGCTCGGTGGCGATCAGCTCGAGCATCTACCCCGACGCGGTCACCCACATTGAGAACGTCACCTACGGGGAGGCGGGCGACGCGATGGGGCTCCTGTTCACCGCCCTGACCGAGGGCGGAACGCGGCTCACCCGGCCGCTGAAGTGGGTCGGCCAGGTCGCCTCGCACCCGATCCGCTTCACACGGCTTCTGCGGAAGCGCGGCTGGGCGAAGCGGACCGTGATCCTGCTCGTGATGCAGACGCTCAACAACTCGATGCGCTTCCGGGCGATCCGGGTCGGCCGGCGCAAGCTCGTGCTCCAGACCCAGCAGGACCCGGACAACCCGAATCCGACCTGGATCCCGGCAGCCAATGAGGCGGCCGAGCGGCTGGCGGAGAAGATCGACGGCGTCGCGCAGAGCAACCTGCCCGAGGCGCTCCTGAACACACCAGCGACGGCCCACATCCTCGGCGGCGCGGTGATCGCCCCCGATGCCGGCCGCGGCGTCGTCGACGTTCGCCAGCGCGCCTTCGGCTACGAAAACCTGCTCGTCTGCGACGCGTCGGTCATTCCCGCCAACCCCGGCGTCAATCCGAGCCTGACGATCACCGCCCTGGCCGAGCACGCGATGACGTTCGTCCCGATGGCTGACGGCACCGAGGCCCCCAACGCCCGGGGAGCCTCGGTGGTCGAGGCCAAGGACCGGCCGCCGGGCGAGCCGGTGCGCCACGAGGTCGGCGAGCCCGCCAAACCCATCTAGCGCTCGACGAAGTACGCGCCGCTTCCCTGGCCGCTCGAGAACCAGCGGCTGGTGACGGTCTTCTTGCGCGTGTAGAAGTCGACGGCGTCGGTTCCGTGGGCGTGAAGGTCGCCGAGGAAGCTGTCCTTCCAGCCCGAGAAGGGGAAGAACGCCACCGGCGCCGCGACGCCGATGTTCACGCCCACCATCCCCGCCTGCACCTCGTGACGGTAGCGGCGGACCGACGCGCCCGACTCGGTGAAGATCGACGTGCCGTTGCCGAAGCGGCTCGAGTTGACGATCCGGATCGCCTCGTCGAGCGAGGCGGCGCTGATCACGGTCAGGACCGGGCCGAACACCTCCTCGCGCGAGATCTCCATCTCGGGAGTGACGTCGTCGAGAATCGTCGGCCCGACGAACGAGCCGCCGGAGTCATCGAGAACGCCGCGCCCGTCGACGAGGACCCGGGCGCCGTCGGTGACACCGCGCTCGATCCAACCGACGATCCGATCGCGCGCGGCGCACGAGACCACCGGGCCGACGTCGACGGACTCATCGAGCCCGTCGCCAACGTGCAACGCCCGGGTCGCCTTCACCAGCGGCGGCATCAGCTGCTCGTGGGCGTCGCCCACGGTGACCACGACCGAGCCGGCCATGCACCGCTGGCCGGCGGCCCCGAAGGCGGACCCGATGATCCCGTCGACGGTCTTGCCGATCACCGCGTCGGGCATGACGACCATGTGGTTCTTGGCCCCACCGAGCGCCTGGACGCGCTTGCCCGCCTGCGCGGCCCGCTCATAGACGAGCCGCGCGACCGGGGCTGACCCGACGAATGAGACCGCGTCGATCCCGGGATGGGCGAGGATCCCCTCCACGACCTCGCGCCCGCCGTTGACCAGGTTGACAACGCCGTCCGGAAGCCCGAGCGCGTCGAGCTCCTCGAACGCGATCTGCTGGGTCAACGGGACCTGCTCGGAGGGCTTGAGCACGAACGTGTTTCCACACGCGATCGCGAACGGAAGGAACCAGAACGGCACCATCGCGGGAAAGTTGAACGGCACGATCGCCGCGCACACGCCGACCGGCTGGCGCACCGTCTCGGCGTCGATCCCGCGAGAGACGTCCTCGAGGATCCGGCCCTGCATGGTGGTCGGGATCGCGCACGCCGCCTCGACCATCTCGATCATCCGCGCGACCTCGGCCCGAGCGTCACCGAACGTCTTGCCCATCTCGGTGGTCACCGACCGCGCCAGGTCCTCGCTGCGCGCGGTCAGCCGCTCGCGGAGCTCGAACAGCTTGTGGGCGCGTGCAATCGTCGAGACCGCTCGCCACTCGGGGAGCGCGTCGCGGGCTGCCGTCACGGCGGCGTCAAGGTCGCCGGCGCCCGACAGCGGGACGCGCGCGAGGACCTCACCCGAGGACGGGTTGACGACATCGAGCACCTCGTTGGCCTCGGCCGCGGGAGTCCACTCGCCCCCGACGTAGTTGTCGAGCATTCGGGTTGTCGTGCTGGACATGTTTGCTCCTGAGATCCGCGATCGCCGGGGTGCTGAGATCGTAGCCGCGCCCGCGCCGACCCGGCCGTCCTCCAGTTGCGACAATCGCGGGGATGATCCAGAACCGGTCGGTCCCCGCGGCAACCGTCATTCCGGTCCTCGTCTACGAGGACGTTCAGGAAGCCGTCGAATGGTTGTGCGACACCTTCGGCTTCTCCGAGCGAGTCCGGATCGGTGACCACCGCGCCCAGCTCAGCTTCGGCGACGGGGCTGTGATCGTCAGCGAGCGCCGGGTGGGCCACGTGCATGACTCCTCCGACGCGGTGATCCTCAGACCGCCGCGGCGCGGCGAGGTCAGCCACGTCGTGATGGTGCGAGTGGAGAGCGTCAACGACCACTATGAATACGCGCGTCAACGCGGCGCTCGGATCATCGAGCCCCCGGCCGACCACGCCTACGGCGAGCGCCAGTACTCGACCGAGGACCTGGCCGGCCACCGATGGACTTTCACGCAGTCGATCAACGACGTCGCGCCCGAGGAATGGGGCGGCGAGTCGATCGGAAGCTGAGCACCCGGGCGGGCGTGAGGCTCGCGACGGTGGTTGCACCCGCGATCGCTGGGTAGTTCTCTGGTGATGAGCGCCCGCGAGGCAACCGCTGCCGGCCCCCGGACCACGCCTCCGTTCCGGGCCGACCACGTCGGGAGCCTGCTTCGGCCACCGGAGCTGCTGAGGGCCCGGGAGGAGTTCGCCACCGGAGGGCTCGAAGCCGAGCGGCTGCACGAGGTGGAGGACGAGGCGATCCGCTCGGTCGTCCGGATGCAGCACGAGGTCGGTCTGCAGTCGGCGACCGACGGCGAGTTCCGCCGCGCCTCCTGGCACATGGACTTCATCTACCGGCTCGGTGGCATAGACAAGGCGCCCGGCGACCTGCGGGTCAGGTTCCACAACGAGCAGGGCGACATCGAGTTCACGCCCGCGGCGATCCACGTCGGCCAGAAGGTCCACCTCGCCGAGCCGATCTTCGCCGAGGACTTCCGCTTCCTCCAGAGCGTTGCCGCCGACGGAGTCACGCCGAAGCTGACGATCCCGTCGCCGAGCATGGTGCACTACCGCGGAGGCCGGGCCGCGATCGACCCGGACGTGTATCCGGAGATCGATCAGTTCTGGAGCGATCTCACCGGCGCCTACGCCGATCAGGTCAGGGCGGTGGCAGAGATGGGCGGGCGCTACCTGCAGTTCGACGACACGAGCCTCGCCTATCTGAACGATCCCAGCCAGCGCGAGATGATCGCGAACCTGGGCGAGGACGCCGAGCACCTGCACGAGACCTACATCAGCCACATCAACGAGGCGCTCGCGGACAAGCCGGATGCAATGACGATCACAACCCACATGTGCCGCGGTAACTTCCGCTCCTCGTGGGCGGCGCAGGGTGGCTACGACTTCGTGGCCGAGGCGCTGTTCGGCGGCCTGAACGTCGACGGCTTCTTCCTGGAGTACGACGATGCCCGCTCCGGCGGATTCGAGCCGCTGCGCTTCGTCCCCATGGACAAGATGGTCGTCCTCGGGCTCGTCACGACCAAGCGGGGCGAGCTTGAATCAAAGGACACGCTCAAGCGCCGGATAGAGGAGGCGTCGCGGTACGTCGCGATCGAGCAGCTGTGCCTCTCGCCCCAGTGCGGCTTCTCCTCGACGGTCGAGGGCAACACGCTCAGCTACGAGCAGGAGGTCGCGAAGCTCGAGCTGATCGTCGAGACCGCCGCCGAGGTCTGGCCATAGACGGTCTAGACGTCGAAGAACACCGTCTCGCGGGCGCCCTGCAGCCGGATCGGAAACCGATAGCCGCCCTCGACCTGCCGCGCCAGGAGCGTCCCCCGCCTCGCTTCGGGCACCGAGGCGAGGACCGGGTCCTCGGCGTTGGCCGGCAGCTCGTCGGCGAAGTAGATCCGCGTGACGCAGCGCTGGAGCATCCCCCGGGCGAACACCGAGACGTCGATGTGCGGGGCCTGGAGCACGTCGCCGCGGCCCGGCACGCGCCCCGGCTTCAGGGTCACGATCTCGAAGCTGCCGTCGTGTTCATCGGCCGCGCAGCGGGCGAAGCCGCGGAAGTCCGCACGGCTCGAGCCGCCACCGTAGCCGTGAAGGTCGGCGAAGCGTCCCTCAGGATCTGCCTGCCAGGTCTCGATCATCGAGTCTGGGACCGGATCGCCGGCACCGTCGTACACCGAGCCGCGGATCCGGATCGCCTCCGGGTCCTCGGGCGAGACCGCCATCGGGCCGCCCCCCCACGGCAAGCCGATGGCGAAGAACGGGCCCACGGTCTGTGACGGGGTGGCGCGGAAGGTCAATGCCCCTCCTCGAACGGAGTACTCTCGGGACCGCGCAGGTAGATGTCCCAGTCGTAGGCGACGGCCCAGTCCGCGACCGTGTGCTCGAGCGAGAAGCCGGCGATCAGCCGCTCGCGGGCGGCCGGATCTCGGATCGAGTTGAAGATCGGGTCGTACTCGAAGAACGGGTCGGCGGGGAAGTACATCTGCGTCACCAGCCGCTGGGCGAAGGCGCGGCCGAGCAGCGAGAAGTGGATGTGCGCGGGACGCCACGCGTTGGGGTGGTTTCCCCACGGGTACGGCCCGGGCTTGACAGTCGTGAACGCAAACCGGCCCTCGGCGTCGGTCACGCAGCGTCCCGCACCTGAGAAGTTCGGGTCGAGCGCAGCCGGCCAGCGATCCACCTTGTGGAGGTAGCGCCCGCCTGCGTTCGCCTGCCAGATCTCGACCAGGGTCGCGGGCAGCGGCCTGCCGTCGCCGTCGAGCACCCGCCCCGCGACGATGATGCGCTCGCCGATCGGATCGCCCGCGTGCTGGCGCGTGAGGTCGGCGTCGAGCGCGCCGGTGACCCGCTCGGGCCCGAGCTGCGGTCCGGTCACCTCGGTGATCGTGTGGGGCAGGTAGACGAGCGGCTGCTTGGGGTGACGGAGCTCGGTCGATCTGTAAGGCGGGTGGTCCATCGGCGGGTCCGCCCCACCGGGGTCGCGCGCGTAACCGGTCGGTGTCTCAGCGCTCGAGGACAACCGCCAGGCCCTGGCCGACACCGATGCAGATCGCCGCCACCCCGTAGCCGGCGCCCCGGCGCTTCAGCTCGTGCGCCAGGCCTCCGAGGATCCGGACGCCCGAGGCGCCGAGCGGGTGCCCGATCGCGATCGCGCCGCCGTTGGGGTTGACCTTGTCGGGATCGAGTCCGCCCCAGCCGGACACATCGGCCAGGCACTGGGACGCGAACGCCTCGTTGAGCTCCACCACCGACACGTCATCCCAGGTGATACCCGCGCGCTCGAGCGCAATCTCGGCCGCGCGCACGGGGGCGATGCCGAATACGTCCGGATCGACGCCGGCGGCGCCGCGGCTGACCACCCGCGCGAGTGGCTCGAGCCCGGCCGCCTCGGCGCCCCTCTCGTCGGCCATCAGGAGCGCCCCAGCCCCGTCGTTGAGAGAGGATGAGTTGCCGGCCGTCACCGTGCCGCCCTCGACGAAGGCCGGCTTCAGCTTCGCCAGCTTCTCGAGCGTCGTATCCGCCCGGATCGTCTCGTCGCGTTCAAGCTCGATGTCGGGAACCGGCACCACCCAGCCGTCGTAGAAGCCGTCATCCCACGCGGCGGTCGCCCGCTGATGGCTGCGCAGGGCGAACTCATCCTGGGCCGGGCGCGAGATCTCGTACATGCGGGCGAGCTTCTCAGCACTCTCGCCGAGCGAGATCGTCCATTGACCCGGCATCTCCGGGTTGACCATCCGCCAACCGAGGGTGCTCGAGTAGAGCTCCTCGTGCTGGCGGGGGAAGCCGCGTTCCGGCTTGAGCATGATCCATGGAGCGCGGCTCATCGACTCCACGCCGCCGACGACCGTGACCGAGCCGTCGCCCGACTCGATCATCCGGCTGGCCTGGATCGCCGCGTCCAGGCTCGAGCCGCACAGCCGGTTCACGGTGGCCGCGGGAATGCTGGTGGGAAGGCCTGCGAGCAGGACGGCCATCCGCCCCACATTGCGGTTGTCCTCGCCGGCCCCGTTGGCGTCGCCGAACAAGACGTCGTCGATCCGCTCCGGGTCGAGCGCGGGGGCGCGCCCGAGCAGCGCCCGGACGGCGTGCGCAGCGAGATCATCCGGTCGCACCCCCGAGAGGGCACCGCCATAACGTCCAAAGGGGGTCCGGACCGCGTCGAGAACGTAGGCCGAGTTCATCGGCGTCAACCTATCAATGGGCCAGGTACGGACCGATCGCGCGGTCGATCTGGCGGCCCAGCCGGCGCACCAGGCTCCCCCGACGATCAATGGCCCAGGTGATCAGCGCGCCGTTGTAGGTCACGTCGACGGTTTCCGCGAGGGCAAGCGGATCGCACTCCTCGAGCTCGTTCGCCGCCAGCGCGGCGCTGAGCAGCCGCTCGATCGACCGCCGCCGTGAGCGGGCCTGGCGCAGCGCGAGCTCGTGGAACACGGGATCGGTCAGGTCGAGATGGAGAAAGGCGACGTGATTGGCGAGGATCTCCGGAGACGTGATGTCGGCGACGAGGTCGGTGAGGGCGGCCCTCAGCGCCGGCAGCGGCGAGCGGTGACGGGCCAGCGCGCGGTCGAACACGGGCCATAGGTCGGTGTCCCTGCCGGCCAGCTGGAGCAGCAGCCCGCGGCGAGAGCCGAAGCGCTGCACAAGGGTCGCCGGCGAGAGTCCGACCGCGTCACCGATCCGCGCCAGCGTCAGCCCCGCAGGGCCGACCTCGCCGATCAGGCGCATCGCCTCGTCGAGCACCACATCATCGGCGACCGTCCTCGGGCGCGGCATCTCAGGAGCCCGCCACGTTCGCGGTGTAGTGGCCCCCCCAGTCAGGCTGCGACCCGTCTACGTCGGTGAAGCCGTACTCGTGCATGAGCCCCCAGGTCGAGAGCGACCGCCCGTTGCGCACCGCCACGTCCGGATCTGCCGCCAGCGCCACGACGGCTCGCCCGATGTAGTGCGGGGTCTCCGAGGCGATGAAGTGAGGGTCTCGCGCCGCGCCGTCGCGCCAGTTCTCCTCGGTCACACCGAAGTGCTCGAGCATCGCCTCGGAGCGCAGGAACCCGGGCGTGAGCGCGAGTGCGGTCACGCCCCGAGAGCCGAGCTCGGCTGCCTGCGCACGGGCGAGTCGGATCACAGCGTTCTTGGCCAGGTCGTAGAAGAAGCTCCCGCGGTAGCGGTCATCGTCTCCGTCGGTCACCTCGACGATCAGGCCGCCCGGGCCTCGGAGCATCAGCGGCGCCGCATGCCAGCTCGTGATCACATGCGTCTCGACGGCCTGGCGCAGGAGCGCGAGCCCATCGTCCAGCGAGTGCTCCCAGAACGGCACCCCCCAGCCGGCCAGGGGATCCCCGCCCCAGACATCGTTGACGAGAAGGTCGAGGCGGCCCTGCTCGCGGTCGATCCGCTGCACCAGCTCCGCCACCTGCTCGGGCACGGCGTGGTCGACGGCGACCGCGATGCCGAGACCGCCGGCGCCGGTGACAAGCTCGGCGGTGGCATCGATCGTCTCCGGCCGCTTCATCGGCGAGGCCATCGTTCGGGTCGTGCGCCCCGTGCAGTAGACCGTCGCGCCGGCGGCACCGAGCTCGACCGCGATCCCCCGCCCGGCTCCGCGCGTCGCGCCCGCCACCAGAGCGACCTTGTGTTGGAGCCGGCTGGTCACCATGCCGATGGCACTATAAACGAACATTCGTTTATCTTCGTAGGCGTGCGTGCGGTGCGGCGAGAGCGGTCGAGAGCTCCCCACTCGACGGGCCCGGGGTCAACGATCTTCCGGGCCCGTCTACGGGATGACTAGAAGTCGATGACGGTGCTGCCCTCGGCGACCGTCGGTGGATCTACCGTCACGTCGATGTTCTCCTTGACCCACTCGGAGGCACGCCGGGAGGACTCATCGGTGCCCGCCTTGTCCTCGCAGACGGTCACGGTCTGTCCGCCGCCGTTGTTGCGGAACGCCGCGTAGCTGACGAATCCCGGCACGCTGCCGATGAGTTCCTTGACGTCCTCGTCCCTCTTGGCGAGGGCATCGAACAGCTCGGAGCCGCCCTGCCCGGAATAGCTTCTGATGACCACGTACATGGTGTCTTCTCCTTTTGCGGCTCAGTGCCACGTTGGTGCCCTCATTTGAGGGCCTTGAAAAGCTTGTTAGTCGGCAGTCACCGTTTCGGCAAAGGCGCCGTGGGCGCCAGCCACGTGCACAAGGAGACGGCCGCTATGAACAACGCCCCATGACCGCGAAAGCACGTACGGTCGGTGTCCTACCGTACTCCTTAATGCGCTCGATAGCGAAGGCTGGCGTTGCGCCGGTCCTCGCTCGCGCCTAAGACTGCGCGCGGGCCTTCGACCACTCGGCCTTGTGCGCGCGCTTCGCGGCCTGATAGTCCTCGAGTGCCTGCCGCGAGTCGACGTCGCCGAGCGTCGGATGCCCGGGCACGAGGTCGTCGGCGGCGGCGACTCCAAACCGCTTGGAGAGGACGGCGCCGAGCGCCTTGACCTTCATCTCGCCGAACCCCGGGAGGTCCTGGAGGTTGGCGCGCAGCTCGGCCGAGTCGGACGCGTCGGTCCAGACACGCGCGGCGTCGCCGCCGTAGTTATCGCGGATGTGGACGGCGAGGTCGTGGACGCGCTGCGCCATCGAGCCCGGGAACCGGTGAATCGCCGGCCGTTCGCGGAAGACCGGCTCGAGGTCCGCTGTGGCCAGCGTGGCGGCGTCGATCGACCCGAGTCGCTCGCGCAGCGCGAGCGGTCCGCTGAAGGCCTTCTGAACCGAGACCTGCTGATCGAGTGCGAACCCGACCAGCAGCGCCATCGGGTCCGAGGCGATCAGCTCGTTGGCCTCGTCAGAATCGGTGAAGTGAAGGCGATCGGGCACGGTTCGATCATAGCCCGCTCAGCTGCGGGTCTTCCCCTCGCGCAGCATCTCGATTGCCGACGCGACGCGACGCTGGCGACTCTCCTCGCGCTTGGCCTCCTCGACCCACCGCGCATGCTCCTCGCGGTGTAGGCGAGCTTGTCGAACGCGACGGCGTCGCCGGCCAGCGCGTCGGCGAGCGTCTTGGGGACCTCGACCTCACGCGGCTCGGTGTCGAGCTCGAGCCGCACCTCGACGCCGTCACCGGCGGCTGGCCCCCGGGCCTGCAGGGTCGCGGTGAACCGAAGCGAGCCCACTGACTCCTACCGGGCCAGCACGCCGGACGAGTAGAGCGCGGAGCGATCGATCGCGGCGATGGACGTCTGCCCAGTGAGGCCGAGCGCGACGTCGATATCGGAAGCGAGCACGTCAAGGACGTGACGGACGCCGGTCTCGCCCCTAGCCGCGACGGCCCACGCCCATGCCCGCCCGATCAGCACGGCCCTCGCCCCGAGCGCGACCATCTTGACGACGTCGAGCCCAGTCCGGATGCCGCCGTCGACCAGCACCTCGACCTGTCCCCCGACCGCATCCACCACATCCGGCAGCGCGCGGACCGTAGATGGAACGGCATCGAGCTGGCGGCCGCCGTGGTTTGAGACGATCACGCCGTCGACGCCGACCTCGGCGGCCCGGCGGGCGTCCTCGGGATCGAGCACTCCCTTGACCACGAGCCGTCCGTCCCAGTGCTCGCGCACCCAGGCGATGTCGTCCCAGGTGACGCTCGGATCGAACTGGGCATCCACCCACTCGCGGAAGGCATCCGGCGTCCGCGCGTTCGGGACCACCTTCTCCAGGTTGCCGAACGTCAGCGGCTTGCCCGAGATCGGGACGTCCCTGATCCACTGCGGATGCGAGACGAGATCCAGCCCGCGGAGCATCCTGGCCGCGAGCGACGGCGTGCCGGCGACCGCGTTGCGGGTGTCGCGGTGGCGGGCCCCGACGACGGCGAGGTCGATCGTCAGCACCAGCACCGGCGCGCCGACCGCCCGAGCGCGAGCCATCAGCTCCTCCGTGTAGCCGCGGTCGCGCATCACGTAGAGCTGGAACCACGGCGGCACCGAGGTCGCCTTTGCGACCTCCTCGAGGCTGCAGATCGAGACCGTCGACTCCACGAACGGAACGCCCTTCGCCTCCGCCGCGCGCGCGGCCTGGACCTCGGCGCGGGTGGCGAACATCCCGCCAAGGCCGACCGGGCCGAGGATCACCGGGAGCGAGCGCCGCTGGCCCAGGACCTCGACCGCGGGATCGCGGGTCGATACGTCACGCATCACGAGCTGCCGCAATAGCACCTTCTCGAGGTCGGAGACGTTCGATCGCATCGTCGTCTCCTCGTAGGCGCCGCCGTCGATGTAGTCGAACAGCTGGCGGGGAAGGCGACGCCGGGCGAGCTCGCGGTAATCGAGCACGGTCGCGGGCGCCAGTCCCAGCGGACGGTCAGCGCGGAAGCGCACGCTACGAGATTAACGCGCGAGCGTCAGCCGTGCGGGAACTCGATCACGAGCACAGCGATGTCGTCGCGCACGCGGCCCGCACCCGATGGTCCGAGCTCCTCCCGGCGGAATCATGACAGCGGCCCGCCGACCGGAGCCGAACCGTGGGTAGTGTTGGCGGGCATGGAGACAGGTCGGCTCGGCGGGACCCGCGCGCTCGTGACCGGCGCTACCAGCGGGATCGGCCTCGCGATCGCCGAGGCGCTGTCCAAGGCCGGGGCGCGCGTGGCCCTGACCAGCCGCGACTCGCGCCGCGCCGAGGCCGCCGCGGCGCGAGTCGGCCCGGAGGCGATCGGGCTCGAGCTCGACGTCCGGTCCGAGGCGTCGGTCGAGCGCTGCATCTCCGAGGCGTACGCGCGATGGGGCGGCCTCGACGTGCTCGTGAGCAATGCCGGGATCGGGATGCGGAGAGTGAACCCGCGGTTCATGACCGAGGCGCAGCCGTTCTGGGCGGTCGCGCCCGACGGGTTTCGTGACGTGGTCGAGACCAAGGTCACGGGGTCATTCCTGGTCGCCCGTTCGACCGCCCCGAGAATGCTGGCGGCGGGCGGCGGGCGGATCGTTGTGATCTCGATGAATGAGGCCACGATGACACGCCGGGGCTTCATCCCGTATGGACCGTCCGGCGCGGCCGTGGAGGCGGCGGCGAGGGTCATGGCGGCAGACCTTGCCGGAAGCCCCGTGACGGTCAACATCGTGCTCCCGGGCGGCGCCACGGCGACCGGGATGATCCCTGACGGCGCGCCGCCCGAGATCCGCGCGAACCTACTCGACCCGTCGATCATGGGACCACCGGTCGTATGGCTGGCCTCCAACGCCGCGGCAGACGTGCACGACCAGCGGATCGTCGCCACGGACTTCGATCCGAGTCGGCCAGGGCCCTAAACCGCGCGGCGGCGGCCGCGCACGACACGGCGCGGCAGTCGCACCGGCGACAGCTTGTCCGCGGCCATGCCCACGAACAGCCGGGGGTTCGCCTTCGCGACGAGCGCGGCCAGTTCGGCCCGGTCGCGCCGGCTCAGGGTGCTCGGCCGTCCGCGTGCGCGGCGCATCAGCTCGATGACGCGCCGGCGCTCCGCCGGCTCGAGCCTGCCCACGTGCTCCTGTGCGAGCAGAGCCAGCTCACCGATCACCAGCAGCTTCGCAACCGGCATGCGCCGCAGCCCCGGGACGCGGCCGAGAACCTTGATGACGACGATGTTGGCCATCGTCTGACTGTAGCCAGCGCGGACGCCGGAGCCGTGGCCATCGCCGTTCCTCCATGCCGGCGGCGAGCCTCGAGCGCTCGGCGGCCCGAATCATCTCGGCGCTTCGCTGCTGAGCGAGCATGTTGGTCAGGTGCGTGTTCACGGGTAGAACCGTAGGCGTAAGCCGGCCGCCTGCCATCGGGCATCCGGGCCGACTTTCGCCTTAGTTCTCGGGGGGTGACCGCTTAGCTCAGAAGCCGTCGATGGTCGGTAGCCATGCGCTGGCCTCCAGGCAGGCGTCGAGGTACAGCGCGACACCGGCATCGCCGGTCCACAGCGTGTAGCGCCCGTGGCCGACGCGGGCCCGGTCGCGCCTTACCTGCTCGATCGCGTGCATCGCGAATCTGCGCGCGCGCTCGAGCCAGATCGCTTCGCCCGTGAGCTCGTGCAGCCGGAGCAGCGCGAAGCCGTTGCCGGCCGTTCCGTGGCAGAGCCCCGGACCCTTGCGGAGCGGTCCCGCCCGCCACGTCAGCTCGCCGCCGCCGAGCGCGAGCTCGCGCGGCATCAGGTCGCCTAGCGTGGCGATCATTCCCGGCGCGCCGTGGCACCACTGCACGCGGACCTCGGCCGCGAGTTCATCCAGCGTCCGGTCCTCGGGCGGCCAGTTGACCACCCCGTCCTCGCGACCCGCGGTCCGCTCGAGCGGTGCCGTCACACGCGCGCGGAGCGCGTCCGCGTCCAGATGCGCGCGTAGCGAATGAACGTTGCCGGCGAATCCGTGTGCCGGGCCGAGGTAGCGCCTGACCTTCCCGTAGAGATGCTGAGTCCACAGCCCCGTGGCGTCATCCCAGGCGTCGAGCAGCAGGCGCGCGCTGTCCTCGTACTCGTCCGCCAGCCCGCAGGCGCGGGCGGCGAGCATCGTCCCGGGCGAGCCCCACATCAGCTCCCACGTCGGATGCACGCGGTTCTCGCGGATCAGCGCCCGGAGCCGCTCGCGGTCGGCGTCCGGCGATCCGACGACCTCTGCAACCACGAGCACGCCGGTCTCGCCCATCCACAGGCTCGGAGGGTGGGCATCCCTCCCCAGATCGGGTGCGGTCCGGTAGTGCTCGAGCGCTCGGCTCAACACCGCGCCGCAATCGAGCGAGGACCCCAGCCGGTGCAGCGCCCACACCATCCCAGCACTCCCGAGATACAGGGAGCAGAAGCGCTCGTCGGGCTCGAGCTCGTCGAGCGGGTGTCCGGGCCAGAAGCCGTCTCGCACCGCGCCCTCGGCGTCGGCCACGATCCGATCGATCGCGGCGCGGGCCAGCGACTCGTCCCAAGCCGTTTCGGTGAGCGGCTCGTGCTCGGTGGGGCGCCACAGCATCCCGCGGCTCACCTCCGGCGCACGATCGTCGCCGCCACCCACGACGCCTGGTGCGCGCCCCGCTGGTGTAGCTCCTCGTAGCGCATGTTCTCCGCCTCGCGGCCGTAGTCGCCGAGCGGGTCCACGGCGGCGAGCTCGATCCGCCGATCCGATCGGATGGCGGACGGTGAGGCGCCGACGCTCACCCGCCGCAGCGGCCCTTCCAGCCTGGGCGACCGCCAACGATTCGGTGCTTGTTTATCGGCACGGAGCCCGGAAATTGTGAGTTCCCCGCTTGGCGCCAGGTATAGGGTCTCCGAGGTACGTCGTCGAGTAAGGAGTACGGCCGAATGGCACATGGTTTCACGGGGTCGGCGGTGGTCGACCGCCCGATCAACGAGGTGTTCGCGTTCCTGGCTGACGGGACAAACGACCCCAAGTTCAGCCCGCGCGTGCAGGAGATCCGAAAGACGACGGACGGACCGGTGGGCGTCGGGACGGTGTTCGAGAGCACGGTCAAGGACGCCGGTATGAAGAGCAGCCGGAAGTTCGAGCTGACCGAGTTCGAGGCGCCGACGAAGATCCGGTGGGCCGAGCGCTCGAAGAACGCGGTCACGGTCCCGGACGGCGGTTACGACCTGGAGGACGTCGGCAACGGTCAGACCAGGGTGACGATCCACAACCAGTTCGAGGGCCACGGGTTCGGGAAGCTGATCGTGGGGTTCGCGTCCAAGTCCGCGGTCAAGGACGCGCCCGCACTCGCGGAGCGGATCAAGGCCGCGGCCGAGGCGGGCTGAGCCGACCGGCATGGGAGCGCTCGAGCTCGACCGCCTGTCGTGGCCCGAGGTGATGGCGGAGCTTCAGGCCGGGCGCGACACGGTCGTGATCGCCTTCGGCGCGACCGAGCAGCACGGACCTCACATGCCGCTGGCCACGGACGCGTTGCTCGGAGACCATCTGGCGCGGCTCGTCGCCGAGCGGCTGGATGCGTTCGTCGCGCCGACAGTGAGGATCGGCTGCTCGGAGCACCACCTCGAGTTCCCGGGGACGCTGTCGGTGTCTGAGCCGACGTTCCACGCGATCGTCGCCGACGTCGTGCGCTCCCTTGCCCGCGGCGGCTTTCGCCGGGTGGTGCTGCTGCCGACGCACGGCGGGAACTTCCGGCCGCTTGCGGACGCGATCGAGGCGCTGAGTGAGGCGCCGGAAATCGAGGTCAGCGCGCTCACCGACCTCGGGGCGCTGTCCGCGGTGGCGCAGTTCGGAGCCGATGAGTACGCGGTGCCGCTGGAGCAGGGCGGCCTGCACGCGGGCGAGTGGGAGACGTCGATGCTCGCGGCCATCCATCCCGAGCTCGTCCACCTCGAGCGAGGCGAGCCAGGCTACACGGGCGATCTCGAGACGGCGGTCGGTCGGATCTTCACCGGTGGGGTGCATTCCCTGGCCGACAACGGCGTGATCGGCGACCCGACAGCCGCCAGCGCCGAGCACGGGAGCCGCTACTGGGACAGGGTGCTCGAGATAACGCTCGCGTCGCTCGACGAGAGCTAGCAGCTAGCTCTCGAGCAGCTTCTTCTTCTCGGCCTCGAACTCGGCGTCGGTCAGAGCACCACGCTCGTGAAGGTCGGCCAGCTTCGAGAGCCGGTCGAGCGGGTCCTGCGCGGGCGCGGGAGCGGAGGTCTGCAGCGGCCCCGGCATCCCGGGCAGTCCGAATGCCGCCGGCCCCTGCTCGCGCATCATCTTGCGGAATCCCTCCGGGTCGCTGAGCGCTGCGCGCCTCATCGCCATCATCGCCGCCGTCCGAGACGGGTCCTCGCCCCGCTCGGCCGCCTTGGCCGCGATCCTCGCAAAGGCGTTCTCGTTGTCGGCGGGCCGCCACGCCTCCTCCGAATTGTCGACCACGACCTTGCCGTGGTCTGACGGGTCATAGAGCACCGGGACAGTCATGCCGACATGCGCGCCCTCGGTGCCGACCATCCAGGCGTCAGTTTTGGCCTCGAAGGCGGGCTCGCCCTCCGGTCGTACCCGCAGCTCGAGATAGCAGAGCGTCTTGGGCGTCCCGACGCCGGCGTTGACGTTCTGCTGCATCGTCTCCTTGCGCTCGCACGCGGTCACCTTCGAGAGCGCCGACTTCCCGCTCTTACGGAGCTTGTGCTCGAGCAGTTGATGACTTCCGAACATGCGCCCTCCGGATCCAATGATGCCGACTCCCGGTGGAAAGGCTACTTGGCCGGGGCCTGAGTAGGCTTCACCGACCGCGAGCGGAAGGTGGAGTGCCATGGAAGGATCAGACCCTCAGTCCGTGCTCAGTCCACTCACGGAGTCGGCGATCTTCCTCGTGCTCACGGTCGACGCGGGAGCGCAGGACGCCGTCCGCGACATACTCGCCGACGTCAGCGCGCTGCGGCGGTCGGTCGGCTTTCGCATCCCCGAGGGGGAGTTGAGCTGCATTGTCGGGATAGGGACCGAACTGTGGGACCGCACATTCGGGACGCCGCGCCCGGCCGAGCTACACCCGTTCATCGAGCTGGCGGGCGACCGGCACAGCGCGGCCGGGACTCCCGGCGACCTGCTCTTCCACATCCGCGCCCACCGCCTCGATCTCTGCTTCGAGCTCGCCCAGCGGCTGATGGACCGGCTCGGCGCCTTCGCGCGGGTGGTGGATGAGGTGCACGGGTTCCGGTCCTTCGACGAGCGCGACCTGCTCGGGTTCGTCGACGGGACGGAGAATCCGGAGGGCGTGGAGGCGGCCGCGGCCGTCGTGATCGGAGACGAGGACCCGCTCTTCGCCGGCGGCAGCTACGTGATCGTGCAGAAGTACCTGCACGACCTCGAGGCCTGGGACGCGTTGACGGTGGAGGAACAGGAGCTGGCGATCGGCCGCACGAAGCTGAGCGACATCGAGCTCGCCGACGACCTCAAGCCCACCAACTCACACGTCGCGCTGAACGTGATCGAGGACGAGAACGGCGAGGAGCGACAGATCCTTCGCCTCAACATGCCGTTCGGGAACATCGGCAGGCGCGAGTTCGGGACGTACTTCATCGGCTATGCGCGCACCCCGGACGTGATCGAGGAGATGCTGCGGAACATGTTCATCGGCAAGCCGCCCGGAAACCACGACCGCATCCTCGACTTCTCCACCGCGGTCACCGGCAATCTGTTCTTCGTCCCGAGCGCCGGCTTTCTCGACGACCCGCCCGATCCCGGCGCCACCGAGTCGGCGGCCCAGGAGGCGGACCCGGGCCCCGACGGGTCGCTGCGGATCGGGAGCCTGAGGGAAGAGGGCTAGCGGCGGCCGCAGCCAAGCGGGCCGCGTCAGCGCGGCTCCCGGCGCATCAGCCACACGGGCGGTCCGGCCGGGAGCCGGAGGTTGCGTGTGACCTGAAACCCGTGCCGCGCGTAGAAGGCGAGGTTGCGCTCCTTCCCCGTTTCGAGGTAGGCCGCGATCCCGTCCCGATCGCACAGCTCGAGTCCGGGAGCCAGCAGCGCCGAACCGAGGCCGGTCCCCTGCCGAGCCGGATCGACGCCGAGCACCGCGAGATACAGATGCCGGTCGCCCGGATGATGGCGCTCGACCGCGGTCAGTCCCCAGGTGACCCGGGGCGCCCGCCAGCGGACGCCGAGGCCGACCCACCTGGCCAGCCACACGAGCTGCGGGATCGTCACCTGCCAGCGGTCGGGCAGCATCCACAGCGCGGCGCCGGCCAGATCGTCGGTCGTCCAGCTCACGTGCTGGTCGGCGCACCGCCACAGCGACCAGCGGAAGAACTGATCGCCGTACCGGGCGCGCACCCGCGGGCCGGGGAAGACCCACCGCTGGATCGGGTCATCGTCGAACGCCCGGGCAAGCACCTGCGTCAGCTCCGCGTGATCATCGAGCTCGGCGAGACGGACGCCCATCCTGGCCGGATCGTAACCAGCGGGTGACGCGCGGGCGGCCGCCCCGCCGCCCGCGCCACGCACGCTCTCAGCCGGCGTACCCCCCCGGGGCGCCCGGGCCGCCGGGGCCGCCATGGCCGCCCGGGCCCTTCAGGGCATTGAACGAGCTGTCGAGGTGAACCTCGACCGTGCCGCCGCCGGATTTGGTGACGGTGACCTCGTACCCGTTCCCGGTGCAGTCGGTTGTGACCGCGCCGGCGGTGCCTCCGCCGGCGAGCTTGACCGCCGCCGCTCGCGCCTTCGCAGCCGCCGCGCCGGTCACCGCCTTCTCCGCGTCCTCGTGCGCGGCCGTCCCGTGGGCGGGAAAGGCAGGCGCAGCTTGCTGTGCGGACGGCGTCTTGGAGCTCGACGTCGTAGTTGTCGAGCTCGCGGCGCTGGCGATCGCCGCGCCGCCGACGGCAGCCGCTCCGACCGCGGCGCCGGTTATCAGCATGTGTCTCATGTTCCTCATGACTCTCCTTACGGTTGCTTGAGTGGAGTAGCCACCTTGCTCGGGGGCTGTAAGGAAGCCGGGAGAGGAGCGTGAGAATTACGTCTGAGGCCGGGTGACCCGGTCGCCGGCGTCGCGGGGCATTACGATCCCAGATGCGCGCAGGTGCGGTCGCCGGTAACGGCGAGAAACTGCCGATCCGAGGAGTTCCATGGGCACACCGGTCAAGCTGAAGGCGCGCGGCGTCGCCGCTTCGCTCGTCGAGCGCGCCCCTGCCTCTCCCGTGCGACCGCTGGCGATGCCGCCTGCGGGCAGTGGGTTGAAGCCCGTGATGGGAGATACCGGGGTGCCGGTCGTCGGGCACACGCTCGACTTCCTCCATGACGGCCTGCGCCACGCCCGCGACTACCACCAGCGACTGGGAACGGTGTTCTGGGTCAACGCGCTCGGCGGTCGCTGGGTCAACGTGCTCGGGCCCGATGGGCTCGAGACCGTCCTGGTCAACCGCGATCGGGCGTTCTCCAACAAGCTCGGATGGGATCCCCTGATCGGCGCCTTCTTCGACCGCGGCGTGATGCTGATGGACTTCGAGGAGCACCGGCATCACCGGCGCATCATGCAGCAGGCGTTCAAGCACGAACGGCTGGTCGCCTACCTTGACAAGATGAACCCGGCGATCACCCGAGGCCTCTCGCGCTGGCGCCCGGGTGGCGGCTTCCAGCTATATCCGGCGGCCAAGCAGCTGACGCTCGACATCGCCACCGAGGTGTTCATGGGCGCCGAGGCGAACGCCGAGGCGGCTCGTCTCAACGCCGCCTTCATCGACGTGGTAGTCGGTGGGCAGGCGATTATCCGTGCGGATGTGCCCGGCGGCAAGTGGCACCGCGGTCTCGAGAGCCGCCGCCGACTCGAGCAGTACTTCCGCAGCCGGCTCGGGGCCAAGCGCGCGAGTGGGGAGGACGACCTGTTCAGCGTCCTCTGCCGGGCCGAGACCGAGGAGGGCGAGGGGTTCAGCGACGCCGACGTCGTCAACCACATGATCTTCACGATGATGGCCGCGCACGACACCAGCACGATCACGGTGACGATGATGGGTTATTACCTCGCCCGCCATCCGGAGTGGCAGGAGCGGCTGCGCGAGGAGTCGCGGGCGCTGGGTAAGGACGCGATCGGATACGACGACCTCGACGCGCTGCCCTCGATGGACCTCGTGTTCAAGGAGACGCTGCGGATGAACGCGCCCGTCGGCACCGTCGCCCGCCGCGCGATCAAGGACACGGAGATCGACGGTCGCTACATCCCCGCCGGCAGCCGCGTGATGGTCGGCGTTTACGCCACCCAGCGGATGGAGCCCTGGTGGCAGCGCCCCGACACGTTCGACCCCGAGCGGTTCAGCGACGCGCGGCGCGAGGACGCCGCGCACAAGTACGCCTGGACGCCGTTCGGCGGCGGCGTGCACAAGTGCATCGGGATGCACTTCGGCTCGATGGAGGTCAAGGCGATCCTGCACCAGCTCCTGCTGCGCAACTCGTGGAGCGTGCCCGCCGGCTACGAGCCGATCCTCGATTACGGGACCGGCGCGTTCCCGGGTGACGGATTGCCGATCGAGCTGCGGCCGCTCGCGCGTTAGGCAGGTCGGACGTCACGTCGTCCCCGCCAGCGTGGGCTCGGTGAGCTGAAGGTCGTCCTCGAGCGTGCGGTGCGGCGTGCAACCCAGCCGCGCGAGGTCCGCGTGGTAAGCCCGGCACGCCTCGGCCGCTTCAATCTCACCGTCGGCGAGGAGCCGGAGATAGCGCACGAACGTCAACTGGTCTTCGCTGCGGTTGATCTTGCGGCCGAACAGCGCCGCGCGAGCGCCGTGTCGGCGGGCCTTCTCGAGCAGAAAGAACGCGTCAAAGGTGGTGCCCGCCGAGCCACCCAGGATGCCCGGAATCAGATGGGGGTCGTAATCGGCGAGCGCCTCCAGCGACTCCGGGTCCAGGTACGGCATCTTCAAGAGGATCGGCCTGCCGGCGCGGGGGACCCCGGCCAGTGCTCTCACGACGAAGTCCGAGAGAAACCGTCCGCGGTCCTCTGGCGCGACGGCGCCAGGGACGTTCGGGACGAACACCTCGAGAAGGTGGCGCACGCCAACATCCTCGGCTTCCCGGCGGAACTCGCGGTATGCCTCCAACGCCCGAGCGTCGCGCTCGGCATCGTTGAGCGGCGTCAGTGAGTACAGCGCCAGATTCGCATGCGCCGCGAGCTCTTCGATTCGGGCGGTGCGCAGGAGCTGGGAGGGCTGGTGCTGATACGACGAGCCGTGAAGCACGTGGATGTCAGTGGTGTCGTTCGCGCGGACGGCCGGCGTGACTGGTGAGCCATCGAACAGCCCTTCATCGCCCGCCAGCACCTCGCAGCTGCTGACGCTCATCAGCATGATGTCGACGAGACCCTGCTGCACGACCTCGCGCATCCGGTCTCGGAACTCAGCCATCGACCTCGGCCGGCCCGTTCCCGGGTCCATGCCGGTTGCGGCGAGACCAAATGCCATATCCGCGTCCTTCGCGTCAGCGAGGATGAAGTCGCGCGCATGTGCGGGATCGGCGTGGAGGCTGTCGAGCTTGGCGTCCAGAGACTTCATGCCGAGACCTGGTCGCAGGCTAGCGGTCGCGGACCGTTATCGTCCTCGCCACTTGTCCAAGGCAATCGTCGCGGGCCACGTCTCGCTCGATCTCTTTCCGCACCTACTCGGGCCGGTGCGTCTCGAGCCCGGCCGGTTGGTGACGGTCGGTCCGGCTTCCGTCTCGACCGGAGGGGTCGTCACCAACACTGGGCTTGCACTTCACAACCTGGGGGTCGATGTGCAGCTCGTCGGCAAGGTCGGCGACGACCTGTTCGGCGAGTCGGTCCGGCGATCACTCGCGGAAGCCGGCTTCGCCGACCACATCGGCGTGGCCGTCGGGCAGGCCACGAGCTACACGATCGTCGTCAGTCCACCCGGGGTAGATCGCAGCTTTCTCCACTGCCCCGGCGTGAATGAAACCTTCGGCGCCGAGGACGTGCCCTATGAACGGTTGGGCGATGCGCAGGTGTTTCACTTCGGCTATCCGCCGCTGATGCCGCGGATGTACGCCGACCGCGGGCGCGAGCTGCGCGAGATGCTCTCGCGCGTGCGCGCCGGCGGCCCCGCAACATCGCTGGACATGTGCGCCATCGATCCGGATAGCGACGCCGGGCAGGTGGACTGGAGGGAGATCCTCGCCAACTGCCTGCCGTCCGTCGACGTCTTCTGCCCGAGCATCGAGGAACTTCTCCACATGCTCGACCGCGCTGAGCATCGGCAGTTCCTCGAGCGAGGTCTCGAGTCCATCGACGTGGCGCGGCTGCGCGCGCTCAGCGAGTCGATCATCTCGATGGGCAGCGCCGTGGCGATGATCAAGCTCGGCGAACACGGACTGTACGTGCGCGCCTCGTCCGACTCCTCGCGCATCACCGGGTACTGCGACCGGCTTGGGCTGACCGCTGGTGACTGGATCGGGCAGGAAGTGCTCGCGCCCTGCTTCACGCCTCGGGCCGTGGTCGGTACAACCGGATCTGGGGACGCCACGGTCGCCGGGTTCCTGGCCGCGTTGCTGCGCGGCGCGGGCCCGGCCGAGGCGGCGAGGGCAGCAACCGCCGTCGGTGCATGCAGCGTCGAGGCAATCGACCCGACCAGCGGGATCCCGTCGTGGTCCGAGATCGAGATCCGGATCGCAGAGGGATGGCCTCGTCGTGAGACTCCGATCGCACCCAGCGGCAGCGCGACCGCGGGCCAGGAACCGAGCCCGACCTGATCCCAGGCCGGATGCTTCCAGAGATCACCCGATCTGGATGATGCTCGGCTACTGGTGACCGGGGAGGCTGAAAGGGCCACAGCTATCGGGTAGACGCGCGGACGAATCGAGGCCGTTCATGAGCAAGCCGTTCAAGGGAGTCATCAACGTCGATATTCGCGACTCGGTTCCTGATTGGGCGCCGTTTGAGCCGCCACGGGCTCCGGAGGGCGCGCCAAATGTGGTGTATATCGTGCTCGATGACGTTGGGTTCTCGGCGATTGGCTGCTACGGCGGCCCGGTCGAGACGCCGAACATCGACCGGATCGCCGCCAACGGGGTCCGTTATACGCAGTGGCACACCACAGCCCTGTGCTCGCCGACGCGTTCGTGCCTGCTGACGGGTCGCAATCACACGCGCAACAGCATGGCGTGCATCACGGAGGCCGCGATCGGGTTCCCGAATGCGAGCGGGACGGTGCCGCCGGAGAACGGGATGCTGCCGGAGATCCTCGGCGAGCTTGGCTGGAACACGTACATGACCGGGAAGTGGCATTTGTGCCCGACCGACGAGATGCATCTCGCCTCGACCCGGCGCAACTGGCCGACGGGGCGCGGGTTTGAGCGCTTCTACGGCTTCCTCGGCGCAGAGACCAACCAGTGGCATCCGGACCTGGTCTATGACAACCATCCCGTCGACCAGCCCTCCCAGCCCGAGGACGGCTACCACTTGACCGTGGATCTGACCGACAGGGCGCTCGAGTTCATCATGGACGCGAAGGCGGTGGCGCCGGACAAGCCGTTCTGCCTCTACTACGCGCCCGGTGCGTGCCACGCCCCGCATCAGGTGCCGAAGGAGTGGATCGAGAAGTACAAGGGCCGGTTCGAGATGGGCTATGAGGCGATGCGCGAGCAGACGCTCGAGCGCCTGAAGAAGCTCGGGATCGTCCCGGAGGACACGGAGCTCCCACCGATCAACCCGATCGGGACCCCACAGGACCGCAAGGGTCCGGACGGCAAGCCGTTCCCGCAGCTTGACTTCACGCGCCCATGGGGGTCGCTGTCCGATGACGAGCGCCGGCTGTTCTGTCGCATGGCCGAGGTGTTCGCAGGGTTCCTCGCCCACACTGATGATCAGATCGGTCGCCTGATCGCGTATCTGGAGGAGACCGAGCAGCTCGATAACACGATCATCGTGCTGGTCTCCGATAACGGCGCCAGCGGCGAGGGTGGGCCGAACGGCTCACTCAACGAGAACAAGTTCATGAACCAGATTCCCGATGACATCGAAACGAACCTGGCGATGATCGACGAGCTCGGGAGCCCGAAGACCTACAACCACTACCCGAACGGCTGGGCGATGGCGTTCAACACGCCGTTTAAGATGTGGAAGCGCTACGAGTTCAACGGCGGTAGCTGCGATCCGTGCATGATCTCCTGGCCCAAGGGGATCAAGGCCAGGGGCGAGATTCGCCACCAGTACCACCATGCGATCGACATCACGCCCACGATCCTCGACTGCCTCGGGGTCGAGCCGCCGGAGACGATCAAGGGGCACGTGCAGAGCAGCTTCGACGGGATCAGCATGCGCTACAGCTTCGACGACGCCTCGATCCCACACGCGCGCTCGACGCAGTTCTACTCGATGCTCGGCTCGCGGGCGATCTGGCACGAGGGCTGGAAGGCTGTCACCACGCATCCGACGGTCGCCGGTTGGAGCGACTTCAACGACGACACTTGGGAGCTCTACAACGTCGAGACTGACCGCTCGGAGGTCCACGACCTCGCAGCAGAGCATCCCGAGAAGCTGCGTGAGCTGATCAACCTGTGGTTCTCCGAAGCCGGCCGAAACGGCGCCTTCCCGCTCGATGACCGCTCGCCGGTCGAGATCATCACCACCCCTCGGCCGCAGATCACCAGCCCGCGCGACCGCTACCGCTACTTCCCCGGCGTGGCCGAGGTTCCGGAGGCACTGGCCGTCAATGTCCGCAATCGCGACTACATCATCGGAATGTGGGTCGACATCCCGGCGCCGGGGGCGAGCGGGGTGCTGTTCGCGCACGGCTCGCACTTCGGCGGCCACACGCTGTATGTCAAGGACAACCGGCTGCACTACGTCTACAACTTCGTCGGCATGCTCGAGCAGAAGATCGACGCGACCGAGGACCTGCCGGTCGGCGACAACCTGCTCCTGTCGGCCGAGTTCGTCAAGGACAGCGAGGGCAAGCCGGGCGTCTGCACGGGAACCCTGTCGCTCTACTACGGCGAGAAGAAGGTCGGCGAGGGAAAGATCAAGACCCAACCCGCGACCTTCGGCCTGACCGGATCCGGGCTGACCGTCGGGCGCAGCCTCCACGCGATCACCTACGACTACCCCGGCCAGCGGCCCTGGCCGTTCACCGGCGGCACGATCCACTTTGGCGCCGTCGACGTCAGCGGCGAACCCTACGTCGATCTCGAGCGCGAGGCCGCCGCGATGATCGCCCGCGAATAACCGCCTGCGCGGCGAAGTGGCGACCGCGCAGCCGGGTGTGTCACCGGCCGGGCGTGCCGTCAATGGTGATGCCTTCGGGTCCGATGCGAAATTCTCGGACTCGAGGGTCCTGCCCGCTGGCGCGTGTCTTGAGCGCGGTGATGGCGCGGCGGATGGTTGACTCGTCCCGGATGTGTTGGAGCACGAGTACGTTGCCCGAGAGATGGGAGACGCCGTATTCAGAGAGGCGAGTGACGGCAAAGAGGTCTGGAAGCTCGGTGGTCATGAACAGACTGACGCCTGCGCGGGAGCAGCGCTGGATCAGTGAATACATGTATTCGCGAAAGCGGAGCTCGTCGCCGCTGGCGAACCGGACGTCAGTGAGGCTGTCGATCAGGATGCGTTTGGCGCCCACCTGGTCGATGCATATTGCTCGGCGAGGATCGTCTTGCCGCTGCCGGGCGGCCCGACGATGAGGTGGATCGCGTTTCCGGGCAGGCCGCCGCCAAGGATCACGTCAAGCCGGCCGCTCCCGCTCTGGAGGCGGTCGATCACGTTCGCATCGACCGCCGGCGGGTGAGCGCGCTCGTCCCGAGCAGGTCACGTACGGTCGACACGAAAACCAGCGGGTCAATCGGCTTTTGCAGAAATGCCGCGGCACCGAGCTCGGCAGCAACCTCGCGCGCCGCGAGCGGCGAAACAGCGATCACCGTGGCTCCGGCTCGATTGAGCCTTTCGATCAGCGGACCACCGAGGCCGCCCGAGAGCAACAACTCGACGAGCACGATCCGCGGCATGAGCTCTCCAAATTTCCGCTCCGCCTCTTCGGCGGTAGAGGCGATCTCCACGCGAAATCCTTCCGTGCGAAGCAGATAGTCCTCAACGCTCGCCGCAAAACGGTCGCGCTCGGCGATCAGGATCAGTATCCCCGTCCGCTCCTCAGCCGAGCCGGCGATCGCAGGCTCAGCGCCTTGATCGATGTGCTCCGCGAGCAGACGGTGAGCATCGCCTGGCGAGAATCCCTGCTCGAGCTGTTCGACGACGAAAGACAGTCGTGCGAGCTGCTCGCGTGTATATCGTCGCTGCCCGCCCGAGCTGCGGACAGCGATCACCAGTCCGTAGCGCTCTTCCCAGGTGCGCAGCGTCGAGACAGGCACGCCGACGATGCGTGAAACGACGCCGATGCTATACAGCGCGGGCTTCACGGGTCAAAGCTACGGTCTTACGGGCCGTCGGCCCGAGCAGGTCTGCGCATTGGGGGGCCGTGTACGACGACAGGATCGATGCGTCATCCAGGCGGTCGTGCGAGCGGATGTTCGCTTGAGATGATCGGAAGATGAGCGCGAACGCCCGATACGTCGAGAACTCGCTGAACGGCGCGTGAGCCGTTGATCACCCGCAGCCGATCGGCGTCCTCGCAGGCGGCGTGCATCCGCAGCAGCAGGCTGATCCCGGTCGAGTCCATGAAGGTCAACTCCGTGAGGTCCACGAGGACGATTTCGACCCCGTCATCCCGGACGACAGCGTCGAACGCGCTTTCGAGCAGCGGTGCCGTCGCGAGATCGAGCTCACCGATCGGCGTCAGGCGGTGAACTCCACCTTCGCGCGTTTCGCGTATCGATAAAGGCCCCGGACTGATCGTTGATCACCTCCCAACACGAGAAGGGTCAGCAGAATGCCCACGGTCCAGTCCGCCGCACGTCGTCGGCAGCGACGTTCCGCGGTCGGCAAACCGTATACCTCCTCAATAGCTCAGTCAATCCTCCGCACTAGTTCCAACATACGCGCCACTCTCGCTGTGCGGCCGGGTTACCGCATGTCGGGCCGCGAGCCGAGTCTCAATGGGGCGCGCCGCACCAACCGCGCCGCCGCAACCAGTAACGACGCGAGCCTCCACTCGCCGGGCTCGACTTCCATGAGCCCGACCCAGTGGAGGCCCTTGGTAAGCAACTACACCCTGGCCCCCGCGAGCCACTCTTCGAAGCTGGGGCCGGCGAGCGTCGCGCCCGGGTTGGGCAGCGCGGCGCCCTCCGAATAGGCAGCGGCGTCCGGGTCGCCCGGCTCCGCCAGCGGTCCACCACGGCCCTCGCGGATCTCGATCGTGTCACCCCGGCTGGCGAAGAGCGCCGCGGCCGCATCGGCGAGACTTTCCTCCTGCGGGCCTGCGACCTCGGTGATCATGCCGTTCTCGATCTCCGGCTCCTCGGCCGCGTCGGCGAGCGTTTCGGCGACGACGCGGGCGGCCACGAGCTGCGTTCGCATCTCGGGCACGTTGGCGATGCCATCCTGGATCGTCCACCCGACCAACGGCTCGACGAACTCGTGGAACTGGGCCGCGCGAACGATCCGGACCGGGAGCGGGCCTTCGAGCAGCGTCTGCTCCTGCGCCATCTTCGCGGCGTTGTAGCCGCCCTGGAACTTGTCGATGCCGATGATCGAGACGACCACGATCCGCTTCGCCCCGGCTGCGGCGCCGGCTCGCTGCAGGTTCCGTGCCGACGCGGTGAAGAATGCCGTCGCCTCCGCCTGGTCGGGCGAGGGCCCGGTGGCCGTGTCGATGATCGTCTCGGCCCCAGCGAGTGCCTCATCGAGACCCTCGCCGCTGACCACGTCGACACCCTTGGAGCGCGCGATCGGGACTACATCGTGTCCCCGCTGCGCGACGATCTCGACGAGGTGCGATCCGACACGACCCGTGGCACCCGTGACGGCAATCCTCTGGCTCCTGTTTTCGGTCTGCATGGTTCCTCCTGTCTCAGCCCGGCGGCTCGGCGCCGGCAGAATCGATCTTTCACTCGTTTTGACACCCGGCGGCACGGAGATGTGACCGATGGCCGTCCCGGCTCCACCACGCCACGGCAATGTCGGCGGCGAGGTTGCCGCGGCGCTGGCGGCCGCCTGGGAGGAGGTGCGAGGCCTGACCCGCGACGCCGGCCACGTGTCGCTACCCGTGGGCGGCGAGGTCGTGGTCGGCGACCTCGATCAGCCGGCGACGCTGTCCAATGCGCGCCAAGGGATTAGCGCCGCATTCCTGCTGAGCGGGTATCAGGACGCGCACCGGTAGGCGTTCCGGCGGTCTGGTGCGGAAGGCGTGATGAAACAATCACAGCCGTGAAGCCAACGAGGTCAACGACGGACGGCGAGTCGCTGTGGCCCCGGCTCGAGGGGCTTCCCCTCGTCATCGAGGCGTGCGAGTACGACCGCCTGCACGCCGTCCTCGCTTACGAGTTCGAGCGCGTCACGACCCACGTGCGGCTCGTCGGCGACGGAGCCGACGGGCTCGGCGAGGACGTCTCGGTGTTCCACGAGGACGGCACCACGTTGCACGAGACCCGGCCGCCGCTGCCGCTCGAGGGAGAATGGACCATTGCCGGCTTCTGTGACCACCTCGCCACGCTCGAGCTGTGGCCGGAGCCGCCGGAGTGGGACGTGGCGCGGCGCTTCCGCAATTGGGCGTTTGAGTCGGCCGCGCTCGATCTTGCGCTGCGCCAGGCTGGCCACTCGCTGCACAGGGTGCTAGGGCTGGAGCCGCAGCCGGTGCGTTTCGTCAACTCGCTCGGGCTCGGCAAGGAGCCTTCGATCGAGCCGGTGCGCCGGCGGCTCGATCGCTCCCCCGGTGTGCGCTTCAAGCTTGACGCGGAGGCGACCTGGCCGGCGGCGCTGGTCGACGAGGTCGCGGCGACAGGTGCGGTCGACACGATCGACTTCAAGGGTCACTACGGGTTCGAGGTCGGGGATCCGGAGGCGCTCGGGGCACTCTACGACCACGTGCTCGCCGCGTTCCCGGACGCCTATCTGGAGGACCCGCACGACCTGCCCGAGATCGCTCAGCGGCTCGGCGATCACCTCGATCGGGTGTCATACGACTCGCCGATCCGCAGCGCCGAGGACATCGGCGGGACGCCGCTGGCCGCGCGCGTGGTGAACGTCAAGCCGTCGCGGATCGGGAGCCTGCGTCCGCTGTTCGAGGTGTACGCGCGCTGCCGTCGCGAGCGGCGGCCGATGTACGGCGGCGGCATGGGCGAGCTGGGCGTGGCACGGGGGCAGATCGAGTTGCTCGCCGCGCTGTTCCACGCGGACGCGCCCAATGACGTCGCGCCGAGCGCCTACAACCAGGACGACCCGCCGGGCGGCCTGCCGGCCAGCCCGCTGCCGCCACGGCCCGACGCGACCGGCTTTCGCTGGCTGGCCTAGACGCGCGATCGACGATTGATCCAATCCGACGCTCGCGACGTATCGGAGTGCGACAGCAACGTCAACACGAGGAGTATCGGGCAATGTCTGAAGGGCACGAAGGAGTCTCGGGAACGGACCGTCGTGGCTTCCTGGGTCGGGCCGTGGTCGGTGCGGGCACGCTCGCCGGTGCCGGTGGGGTGCAGGCGCTGATCCCGTCGTTCGGGGCGGCGAAGGCGGGCCGTCCGACGAACGGCGACGTCGCGATCGTCGGCGCCGCTCAGATCGCTGAGGCGCTTGCCGTCACCACCTACACGAACATCATCGATCGGGCGCCGTTCTTCAAGCGCCTGGCGTCGGACGATCAGGGATACCTCAAGGCCGCCCGGCAGGAGGAGATGTCGCACTACCTGCTCGAGAAGGGCGTGACCGGCAAGCCGTCACCTTTCACGACGTTCTACTACCCGCCAAAGATGTTCGCCGACGCGCAAACGACGCTGAACATCCTCGTCACGCTCGAGGACGCGTTCATCGCCGCCTACCTCGTCGGAGTCCGGGACTTCAGCACCGCCGACCTACGGGTCACGGCCGCCCGGATCATGGGGATCGAGAGCGACCATCGCACCCTCGCGCGCGTCGTCGCGCCGGGCGTCGCCAAGCGCGACGGCGGTCCGATCGAAAAGGTGACCGGCATCCAGGGCAAGGCCGAGAGCGTCGACCCACCGAACAACAACGGCTACGAGCGGACACTGAAGTGGACGAGCATCCACCGGGCGATCACCGCCCTGACGCCGTTCGCGGACAAGACTGCCGCTGCGAAGGCCGGCTTCGACACCAGCAAGCCGTACCACTTCAAGTCGTTCAACCCGAAGCTGGCTGAGCCGCTCGGCGGCTTCCACTCGTTCCTCGGCTAGGAGCGGAAGCCCTGGCTCCATCCAGAGATCGAAGGATGGGCCGGACCGAGGTCGGGCTCGCGGGCGTATACATGTTGTCGATTCTCGCCGCCGGGGAATGCGCGCACTGAACAGCAGGCGCTCGTCCGTCCATCGCGCCCGCGTAAGCGGAGGTGGAGTCATCTATATGGAAAAGCGCGTCATCGCAGCGTTACCGCTCGCGGTACTCGGTGCACTGCTCTGGCTGGCGGCACCAGCCATGGCCTTCAATCCGGACACGCTCGTGACCGTCGGCAGCCCGACGGACGAACCCCGTTCTCGCAGAACAAGCAGAACGAGCCGACGATCACGGCAGACGCCAACAACCCGAGCATCCTCGTCGCGGGCTCGAACGACGAGATCGACATGGAGGCGTGCAACGCCCACGTTCTCCGACAAGGACCAAATCTGGGCCGACAACGCGTCCTCGAGCCCGTTCTTCGGCAACGTGTATGTGTGCTGGGCCTCGTTCGTCGGCCAGGAGAAGGGCAATGCAGCGCCGGCCGCACTGCAGGTGGCGGTCTCGCGCGATGGTGGCGACACCTGGTCTGAGCATCAGATCAGCGCTGCCGCGGACAACAGCCAGCGCAACCCGGAGGACGGATGCACGATTCGCACGGACAGCCAGGGCAACGCGTACGTGTTCGGCATTGCGACCTCGCAGCCGAACGGCAAGCAGACGTTTGAGATGATGTCCAAGTCGACAAACGGCGGTAAGAGCTGGTCGTTGTTCCGGCCGGTTGCCGGTCCGGTGACGCAGCCCGGTGTGCTCGACCCAGTGCAGGGTCGTCCGGTGATCGACGGCATCGCCGGTGCGCGCAGTGACCTCGCGCCCGCGCCGAGCGTCGCCAACGGATCGCCCTCCGGCTCGGACGCGACCGACCGGATCGTGATGACATACGTGAGCGGCACGCTGGCCGCGCCGCACGTGTTCTTCACCGAGTCGACCGACCATGGCAACACGTGGTCGGCTCCGCGGCAAATCGAGACCGCCGGTGATCGCGGCCTCTACACGGCGCCGTCGATCTCGCCCAACGGAAAGGATGTGTATGTGGTCTACAACGCGTACACGACGCCGTTCCGCGACAACACGACCGACATGCGGTCACTGGTCGGGGTCGTGCTGCACGCCGACTCCTCGACGGATGCGAGCATGCCCACGGGCTCGTTCTCGAGCCTGAACCGCTCGGACGGTGGCGATCCGAGAGCGTCGAGCGCCAACGCGCTGACCGATGAGTTCCTCGGTGATTACGTCTATGCGACGGCCACCCGGAGCTATGGGGCAGCGGTATGGAACAGCGACCGCAATGCGCCGACTGTCCCGCGATCGACACGTGGCGGGAGGGCCTGCAGAACGGCGATACGACCACGCCGCCGCCGGCGCCGCAGCAGGACTGCCCGGCGACGTTCGGCAACTCCGACATCTTCGGAGGGTCGTACGCGGACCCGACGCCCTGACGGACACAGCCAACCCCCGGCGCCGCTCTCCTCGCACGCGGCGCCGGGGGTGGCGACCGAGCGCGCTCTAGCGCCGGGCGCGCACTCAACATCCTGGGCGGCTGCCGCAGGAGGCTCGGCCCTCAGGACAGGGCCAGAATCGGACGCGCCTCGACGCGTCCGTGGGCCGCGGCCGGAATCTTGGCTGCGAGCTCGATCGCCTCGTCCTTGTTGGCCACGTCGAGGACATAGAAGCCGATGATCTGCTCGCCACCCGGCTTGGCCGGCCCGTCGGCGGCCGAGACCGACCCACCATGCACGGTGACGGTCGAGGCGGTTGCAGATGGCTGCACCGGATCGCCCGCCTGGAACGCACCGCGGCCCGAGACCTCGTCGTAGAACGCGCCATAGGCCCCGAGCACCGCCTGGCTCTCGGGTGTACCGGGCGGGGGAGCGCCGGCCTCGTCGGCGTACAGCAGGAAGAGGTACTTCATCGCAACTCCTTCGTTTCGCGCCGGCGCCCATCGCCGGCCGTCCCCTCAGAGACGAACGAGTGGGCGCTCAGGGGACAGGCACCCCGGTTCCCTAGAGGTCATCTCGCGGCGATAGGGTAAGGCTCCATGGGGGCGAAGAGACCGGGCTGGCCGCGCGCTGCCGTAGCGTGCCTGATCGCCGGCATCGCGTTGGCCGTGATCGTGCTGACCGCGGGCAACCACCGCAGGCACGATCCGGCGGCGAGCGGGGCCCGATACGACGTGCTGTTCACCCCCCTCGCGCATTTCGCGCAGCCAAGCGTGACGATCCCTGCGCGCGAGTCGCTGGTCGACATCCCTCGGTCGTTCCTGGGCTTCTCCACCGAGTACTGGACGCTGCCGGTGGATGAGCTCCACGCCAAGCTGTATCGCCGCGTGCTTTCGGATCTGCATGTGCCGGGCGACGGACCGTTCGTGCTGAGGATCGGCGGTGATTCCTCTGATCACACGTTCTATGACCCGCGCTACGGTCATCTTCCCCGGTGGGCGTTCGACCTGACGCCCGAGTTCGTCGACCGGACCGCCGCGATCGTCCGGCGGCTTGGGCTGCGGGTGATCCTGGATATGAACCTGATCACCGGGTCGCCGGAGCTTGCGGGTTCGTGGGCCCGGTATGCCGAGACGCAGATGCCGCCCAGGAGCATCATCGGCTTAGAGGTTGGGAACGAGCCGGACCTGTACAGCTACGCGTTCTGGCTGGGTGTGACGGCCGGAATCAGGATCAGCGGAGACGGGCTTCCGCGGGACATCACACCCGTTGACTACGCGGCCGACTTCCGCGCATACGCATGGGTGCTCACGCGCGTCGCGCCCGGCGTACCGCTCCTCGCCCCAGCACTTGCCAACCCCGGAGCGGATCGCAGCTTCATCTCGACGCTGATTGCGTCTCCTCACCCGGGGCTGCGCGTGATCAGCGGGCACCGTTACCCATATTCGGGCTGCACGCCCCCGAACACGCCGCAATATCCGACCTTCGCGCGAGTGCTCGGGGAACAGGCGACCGCGGGCATGGCCCGATCGGTGAAGCCCGCCGTACTGATCGCCCACCGTGCCGGATTCCCGTTCGAGCTCACCGAATTCAACTCGATCACCTGTGGCGGCCTGCCCGGCGTGAGCAACACGTACGCGACCGCACTGTGGGCACCAGACGCCGCCTTCGAGCTGCTCGCCGCCGGCGTCAAGGCGATCCATCTACACGCACGCCAGCATGCGATCAACGATCCCTTCACCTTCGATCCGACGGGCCTGCAGGCACGACCCCTCCTTTACGGGCTCATGCTCTTCATCCGGACACTCGGACCGCACGCTCGCCTGGTCCCGCTGCGCCTCAAGAGCGCAACGGACCTTCATCTCAAAGCATGGGCAGTCCGCGTCGGCGCTCGAACGCTACACCTGCTCCTGATCAACAAAGGCCCGAACGCGCTGCGCGTCGGCCTACATCTCCCCACGCGCGATCCCGCAAGCATGCAGCGCCTACTGGGACCATCCCCCAGCGCCACCACCGACGTCACCCTCAGGGGACAAACATTCGGACACGAGGCAACCTGGCAAGGCAAGCCGGCCAGAACGCAGATCAAGCCACACGCACCCGGTCACTACACCGTTCCCCTCCCCCCATACAGCGCCGCCCTCCTCACGCTCCCTCTACCGCCAGGCGCCCTGACATAACGCTCGGCTGACCGGGTGGGCGCCGGCGACTCGCTGTCAGGCCAGGTGACGGCGCCCCGGCCCCGGATCCTTGACCTTGGTCACCAAAAGCTCGCTGCTGGATGTCCTAAGTGGCGACGATGCCCTAGTCGGCGTCGCGCGGGTCCATCGGGCGGGTGTCTGTTGGCCGGACGGCGCCGTCGAGCGAGTACACGGTCAGTTCACTCGGTCGTGCGAGCAAGCCGTCGAGCGACATCTGAAACTCGGCGAATGCCTCAGAGCGGTAGTGGGCGTCGAGCGCCTCCTGGCTCGCCCACTCGCTGAAGAGCACGAACCGGCTGGGATCTGCCAGTTCCGCCGCGAACACGTAGCGCCTGCAGCCCGGCTCCCCGACGGCCCAGCGCTCAAAGCGCTCGAGCAGTCCCGTGAGCTCCTCCCGTCGCCCGCTTATCCCGAACATTTCGGCGACCGCGATCACAGCCATTATTTGAGCTTCGCACACGCGGTCATCCGCCGCTTCACCGGTGATCACGCTCGGTCTGTCGGTCTGCAAAGGCCCCGCGCTCTATCTGCTCGGCGGAGGGAGCGCACGCCGAGCCGGTCAGAAGCGCCGTGGTCAGGCTCCGGCTAGCTTCTCGAGCTCCTCGAATGCCTCGGCATCGAGCAGTGCCCTGCACGCGACTTCGCAGGCGCGACACGCCTTGGCACAGATTGCGCAGTGACGATGATGCTGGGCGTGCAGGGCGCACTCTTCGGCGCAAAGCGTGCACGCGCGTACGCAGGCTTGCAGCAGCCGGTGAACAACGACGTGGTCCGATTGGGCAGGCCGGGAGAGGATCCGCGCCACGAGGCTGCACACGTCGGCGCAATCCAGGCAGCGTGCGATGCACGCGCGCATTTCCGCCACGTTGGCTTCCACGAGATCCGCGTCCACGCACGACGTGCACGATTGCACGCAGTTCAAGCAAGCGTCGATCGCCGCCGCGACCTCTACCACTCCGAGCGGCACGCCGGTCGGAGAGGCGTCCAACATCTCGCGCGTGTCCGTCATGCGGCTAGTCCGGCGCGGCGTTCACAACGTGGCGATGCACTCGTTGTCACCGACCCAGTAAAGCGCAGGTTCCGAGCGGCACGAACCTACGCCCCGCCGTGGCGCGCGCTCTCAGCGGACCTCGCTGCCCGCGAGGCCGCATTCATGGCCGACCCGTCGTCAGCCTGATCACCCAGGCCGCGCGACCCTGCGCGCCACGACGTCGGTGGCCTGAGCCCCGCGGGGTCCTAACATCGGTTATGTGACCAGCACCGCCAATTCGAGTGCGCCGCCGCCGAGCCCGACCCTGTCCGCCTCTCAGCTGGTCACGCTCGCCGGGCTCGGTGAAGAGCGCGTGGCCAAGGTCGGGGACGTGTTGTACGACGTCGGCGATCGGAGTTATCCGTTCATCGCCATCCTCGAGGGCGAGGTTGCGATCCTCGATTCGGCCGGCAACGAAATCGTCCGCCACGGAGCGGCGGGCTTCCTCGGCGAGCTGAACATGCTCTCAGGGCAGACCGTGTTCGTCACGGCGGTGGTCACGCAGCCCTTGCGGTACATCGCGGTCGACCGCGACGTGATGCGCTCATTGCTTTACGAGGACGGCCCGCTCAGCGATGTCGTGCTGTCGGCCTTCATTGCCAGGCGCGAGGCGCTCCAGCGGGTCCAGGGGATCGGTCTGGAGATCGTGGGTCCGCACTCGTCGAAGGCCACGATGCGGCTGATCGAGTTTGCGCGGGGTAACCGGTTGCCGTTCACTTGGCGCGACCCCGAACGCGCGGAGGATCAAGCAGCGGCGGCTCTCGTAGCCGGCGTCGATGAGGCGAGGCTGCCGCTGGTCAGGTTGCCGGGCGGAGTGGAGTTCCAAGGCCCGTCACCTGGCCAGGTTTCCCGCGCGCTCGGAATTGGCCGCGAGCTCGCCGCGCGCGAGGAGGTCGATCTGCTTGTGGTCGGCGCCGGTCCCGCAGGCCTCGGCGCCGCCGTGTATGGAGCGTCCGAGGGCCTGGATGCGCTCGTCGTCGAGAGCTCCGGGCTAGGCGGTCAAGCAGGCGCGTCCCGAAGGATTGAGAACTACCTCGGCTTCCCGGCAGGGATAACGGGCAACGAGCTCACGAGTCGCGCCGTCACCCAGGCGCGCAAGTTCAACGCGCGACTGGCGACGCCATACCGCGCGGTCGCACTCGAACCGGGGAACGGCCGCCACACGGTGCGCCTGGAGGAAGATCACGAGATCGCCGCGCGCGCGGTCCTGATCGCGACCGGCGCGCAATACCGGCGCCTGCCCGTCGACCACCTCGATCAGTACGAGGGCATCAGCATCTTCTACGCCGCGGGGCCGCCGGAGGCGCAGCTATGCGGAGCAGAGCGTGTAGCCGTCGTCGGCGGAGGGAACTCGGCCGGCCAGGCCGCCGTGTGGCTCGCTCGCGGCGGCGCGCTGGTGACCCTGCTGCACCGGCGAGCGGACCTGCGCGAGACGATGTCCGACTATCTCCTGCGCGAGCTCGAGCGATACGGAGTGGAGGTGCGCGACCGCAGCGAGATCGCCGAGCTCCACGGCACCGACGGTCAGCTCGAGGCGGTGACGCTCAAGAGCGGCGAGCGCCTGCGGTTCTCGTTTCTGTTCCTCTTCCTCGGCGCACTGCCATGCACCGAATGGCTCGATGACGCGGTCGCGCGTGACGACCACGGCTTTATTCTCACCGGCGCCGGTGCCGGCGCCGGCGATCTGCTCGGCACCACCGTTCCGGGCGTGTTCGCAGCCGGCGACGTTCGCTCCGGCTCAACCAAGCGCTGCGCCACGGCCGTCGGCGAGGGAGCCTGGGCGGTGCAGCTCGTCCACGCCCATCTCACCGCGCGCCGATAGCGAGCAGCGTGTCGCTGCGGCGCAGGACACTCGCCGGGTGTCCGCACGATCCAGGGTCTGTCCCTTTGCCGCTGTAAACGCGCTGCTGGCTCGGGCTCCCGGGCGCGAGTTGCGTACGGAGGCGACCATCCGATGTGCCGATGCCCGCGGTGGCACGAACGAGAGGCTCCGGGGTTCAGTGGAGCAGCTCGCGTACTCGGGGTGCGGTGTCCTCGCCGAGTCGGCGGACGAATGCGAGCGAGTCGTCTGGTGGGACTGTGACGAGCAGCGTTGTGAACTGCAGCTCGCTTGCGATTCGCGCGAGCTGATCGGGCCACCCCTCCGGATCGCCGGCAAGCGACATCACGTTCACCGCTCGTTCTATGTTGGCCGGGTCGCGTCCGGCTTTGCGGGCGGCCTCGTCGATCGCCGTGTGGGCCGTTGCCGCGTCGTCCGGGGATAGGTAGTGCCCGCCGAGGCTCGGGAGCCAGCCGTCGGCGAGTCGCCCGGTCAGCCTCAGCATCCTAGGTCCGTACGCTCCGAGCCAGATCCCGAGCGGATGCACCGGCAGGGGCCCGGGATGGGCACCGCTGACCTGGTAGTGCTCGCCGTCGAAGCTCAACGACCGCTCGCCGGACCAGAAGCCGCGGAGGATCGTCAGCGCCTCCTCGAGCGCGTCGACCGACTCCTTCGGCGTGCGCCGGGGTCCGCCCATCGCTACGACGGCGTCCCAGAAGGCACCTGCGCCGATCCCGAGCTCGACGCGTCCGCCACTCAGGACGTCGAGCGACGCCACCGACTTGGCGATCAGCGTCGGGAGGCGGAGCGGGAGGTTGAGAACGTCGGGCAAGAGGCGCACGCGGCGTGTTCTCCCGGCCGCGTACGCCAACAGCGTCCACGTGTCGAAGAAGCGCCACTGATATGGGTGGTCTTGGACGCCCACGATGTCCAGGCCGCAGCGATCCGCCTCGATGATCTGCTCGACCGTCGCCGCGCCGTTCGTCGCATCCGGGACGATGAACACGCCAATCTCGAGGGCGGACGCCATCTTGATGATCCTACGCGGCGATGGCCTTCAGTTCGTCGGGGACTCGCGGATCAGCTCCGAGAGATCTCGCTCTGTTGCTTGTCGCCGATGAGGCGTCGGCGCGCGATCTCGAACACACCCATCCCCACCTCGGGGAGCGGCTCGCCAGCAGTTCCGCACTGGAGTGCACGGTCTGCGTAGGCTGCGATCAGGCTGTTGACAGAAGCGCATACGAGGAGCAAAGCACCGTGACCGAGCACACGCCCTTCATCGACTACGAGAACCTGCCCGCGCCGACCACGGGCTTCCTCGTCACGCAGTTCATCACCGTACGAAGCGTTGCGCGGTCCCGCGCGTTCTACTCCGACGTGCTCGGCGGTCAGGTGGTGCTGGAAGAGAACCCGTGCATGATCAAGCTCTCCAATTCGTGGTTGATCATGAACCCAGGGGGTGGCCCCACCCCCGACAAGCCCGACGTCTCGGTGGTCAACTACGAGCGCGGGGACACCGTGTCGAGCTTCATGAACCTGCGAGTCGCCGACATCCAGGCGTGCTACGAGGAGTGGGGTTCAAAGGGGGCCGAGTTCGTGACGCCGCCGATCGATCGCGGTGCTGAGATTCGCTGTTACATGCGGGACCCCGACGGCTACATGATCGAAGTCGGCCAGTCCACCGGACTGCTCCACGGCAGACTCGCCAAGAAGCGGCCCGACGACCTGCCCGGCTAAGACGACAAGACAGTGCGTGTCACCGCGGTCGCCATGACGCTGTCCGATCGCGCCTGAAATCCGCCTGTCGAGACCTTTCCCCCGAGGTGCTCGACACCGACTCTGGGGGATTGCGTCGTCACCGGTCACTACGGTTCGAGCTCCAACGCGAGCGCGAACGAGGCGAACACGTCGTCGTCCTGGAACACCGAGTTGCGGCTGATGCCATCATGCGAGACCGTGAAGATCTGGAGGGTGTGGAGCCGGTAGCTCTCACCGATGCGTCGGTACGCCGCGAACCCGGGCTGGCCGTTGGCTCCGATCGGCACGAGCCGCCAGCAGGTGCCGGATGCCCCGAAGACCCACTCCATGAACAGCGCGAAATTGTCCCGCCCGACGAACCAGTTCAGCATCGGCGGCATCTCCATGAGAACGTCCTCGGCGAGCTGCTGCTTGAGTCCCTCGACGTCGGCCTGCTCGAATGCCCTCATGTAGCGCTCGATCAAGCCGCGCTGCTCGGCCTCCGGCGGCTCGCTGAGGCGGTCCGGGTGAGCTCCGCTCGCCTGCACGCTCGACCTTGCGCGGCGAAGAGAGCTGTTCACCGAGATCACCGTCGCACCGAGGATCTCGGCAGTCTCCGCCGCGGAGAAGTCGAGCACATCGCGCAGGATCAAGACAGCACGCTGACGAGCCGACAAATGCTGGAGCGCCGCCATGAAGGCCAGACGCAGACTGTCCCGGTCGACCATCGTGCGCGCGGGGTCACCGGCATCCAACAAGGCATCCGGGATGGGCTGGAGCCAGGTGACTTCCTGGGCCGGCACCAGCGGCTCGAGCGGGTCGGACTCCGCCACGAAGCCGGACGGCAACGGTCGGCGGCCACCGCTGCGCAAGGCGGTGAGACAGGCATTCGTGGCGATCCGATACATCCAGGTGCGCAATGAGCTACGCGATTCGTCGTACTGCTCCCGAGCGCGCCACGCCCGCAGATACGTGTCCTGGACGACGTCCTCGGCATCGTCGACCGAACCGAGCATCCGGTAGCAGTGCGCCAGCAGCTCGGCGCGATAGGGCTCGATGCGCTCGTCGAAGCCGGGCGCATCCTGGATCGCTGTCATCGCGCTCCTTTCACGACGTGACCCCCGGCCCGCGAGGGGCCGGGGGTTTGGTTGCGCAACGTCGACGCGTGGGTCAAGCGTGAACCGACGTCTGCACGGGACTGTTGTGGTAGGCGGCGACCATCCACCGACCATCGCGCTTCTCGAACACCCACGTCGCGTAGATCTTCCGCTCCTGCGGCACGGTCTGCTCTCCGGCGAACAGGATCCCCGACTCGCTGACGGCAATCGCCCCGTCCTCACCGACGAACCGGAGGCTCAGCTGCTTGTCGAGCGTGGAGCTGCCCTTCAGAGGACCGTCGAACCCCGCGGCGATCATGTCGCGGATCACCTGACGGCTGCCGCGGAGCGACCCGGGCAGGATTGCCGTGGCATCCTCGGTGTAGTACTGCGCGAAGCCGTCTGCGTCGTTGTCCGTCCAGTACTGGTACATCTCGCTCAGCATCGCGTTGATCGCGACCTCGTCCTCGGCACGGTTGTGCGACATGGGACCTCCTCATCATGGTCTCTCGGTGGTAGGGCTGCGGTCTGCCTGCTGTACATACCTGCGCGACTCGCGAAACTCACCGGCGCCCCCGCACGACGCCGAGGACGGACCACCGCTCCTCTCTCAGTCGCACTCGGCGTGGCGGTACCGCGCCGCCCACGTCTTGGATAGACTCGCCTCCTACTGAGGAGGGCTCTGATGCGTCTAGGGGCAAGGCTGGTCGCAGTGGCCGGCATTGTGTTCGCGCTGGCGGCGTCGACGGCAAGTGCAATCGATCCACTGTCGCCGACCACAACGCCGGTGCCGCCGAGCGTGGCTGCTGTAATTGCCCGCGTAGAGGCAAAGGCTCGATACGCCCACTCGACGTGGGGTCTCCTCGCAGCCGACGCGAAGATTGGGCAGGTGCTCATTTCGCAGAATGCCGAGCAGCTGTTCACGCCGGGCTCGACGCTCAAGCTCTACAGCGCGGCGGCGGTCCTGCACGACTACGGAGCGGGCTATCGCTTCCGGACGCCTGTCTTTCGCACCGGGAGCGTTCGTCGTGGCGTGCTAAGCGGCAACCTCGTGCTCGTCGCATCGGGCGACTTCAGCTTCGGCCTGCGCGATCGACCCAACGGGACGCAGGCGTACAACAGCGCGCCGCAGCTCGATCACAGCGACGCCAACGGCGCGCCCGGCCCTACGCTGGTGCCGCATTCCAATCCGCTGGCCGGCGTCGAGCAGCTCGCGCGCCAGGTGCGCGCTGCTGGGATCCGCAGGGTCAGCGGCAACGTCGTCATCGACGACCGCCTGTTCAACGCGTATTCCGGCTGGCCCGACGGTGTCATGTCGCCGATCGGGATCAACGAGAACTTCCTCGACGTCACCGCCACGCCGACCCGAACAGGACAGGCGGCCCGCATCTCCTACCGGCCACGGACCGCTGCGTGGCATGTGCGCTCCACCGTCAAGACGGCCGCCCGAGGTTCGGCGCCTTCGTGGCAGGTCACGCAAACTGGCCCGAGCGAGGTCACCGTAAGCGGCACGGTGCCCGCCGGCGCGGGCCCGCTGCTCCAAGTCTTCTTCATCCCGAACCCGGCTGCCTTCGCCCGCACCTCGTTAATCGAGGCGCTGCGCCGCGCCGGCGTCAGCGTCGCGGCGAGGTCCGTAGGACCGAACCCCCGGAATCTGCTGCCGCGTAGTCGTAGCTACCCGGCGGGTCGCCGGGTAGCGCTGCGGGTGTCGGCCCCGCTTTCCCAGGTCGTGAAGGTGATCCTCAAGGTCAGCGCCAACCGCGGCGCCGACCTGCTCGTGTGCCTGGTGGCCGTCAAACATGGCCAGCGCAACTGCCTGGCCGGCCTGGCGTACCTCCAGACCAACGCCGCACGCCTGGGATCGCCGCCGGACACAACGTTTGCCTTCGACGGCGCGGGCTCCGACGACCGCGATCGGATCAACCCGATTGCGATCACGACATTCCTGCGCCGTCTGCTACTCCAGCCCTACGGCTCCGCGCTGCGCGGCGCCCTGCCGGTCGTCGGCGTGAATGGGACGCTGGCGACGCTGGGCAGAGGGACGCCCTCCGTCGGCATGATCCAAGCCAAGCCCGGTAACCGGGTCGCCTTCGCGAACCCGACGCTCGGGATCGCCGGCGCGTCAAACCTGGTGGGGTACATCAAAACGAAGAGCGGACGCACCCTCGTGTTCGCAAACCTCATAGGGAACATCCCACTGACCGCCCCTCCCTTTCCGGAGGTCTTCTCGATCTTCGGCGATCAACAGCTGATCGACGGCGCGATCCAGCAGGCGTATTAGTAAGGTCGTCCACGTCGTGCCCGCGGCGTGTTCGTGGTCCGAGGGAACGTCCGTCCCGAAGCCCGCCCACGAATGCGCTGTGCCGCAATCGGGCGCTTCGGCGTTTGGCCGTGCACTGTCGGGTGTTCCGACGGCTGTCCGGGACCTGAAACTAAGAGTGGCCGCCGCGTGCCACGCGACGGATCACGTGTGAGAACTCGTGCACGGCGCCACGGCCAGCGACGCCCGCCAACAGCAGGCTGCTGAACAACGCGACGGCGTCAATGCTCTTGCGGCCGGCGTCCGTCCAGTAGTCGTCCTGGAGGTCGAACCACAGCGCGAACTCATCGAGCGTCAACGCTGACGCGACCCCGTAGAGGGTTGCGGTCGCGCGCGACGGGACGGGGTGTATCCCCGGCGTGCCGAGCGCCCACCGGTAGGTCCAGACATAGCCGATCCCCATCAGACCGAAGATCCCGAACGTGCTGTGATGCAGATGGCGCCCACCGGCACTCATGTTGTGGAACGGCCCGATTCCTGCGCGAATCGAGTGCGTCACGACTCGGCAAGTGAGGAAGGCGAGGTTGAAGCCGACCGCGCTCAGGAACGCCCGTTCGCGGCGGGGGTCAGCAAAGTGGCGGTGCCACAGGCCACGAAACCGCGCCTTCTTCGGGTCCACGTAGTGGACGGCCATGCCGCCAACCGTACCGCCTACCCTCGGTCCGCGCGGCAGGACGGAAACGTCTGGGAGCCTCGACGTCAGACGTGCCGCAATGCGCGGAAGACTCGCACCGTTCGCACGATCGCTTGCGCTTTGCTCGTGCCCGGAGCTCGCCACCGCTTGGGCGACGCTGCGCGCCGGAATTGGGACTTCGCCCGCGGGTGAGCGGTTCCCGCGGAGCTTGCCGACGAACTCCGCCGGTGTGAGGATTGGCAAGCCCTCTCGCAGGCCGAGGAGATGTTGTGAGCTAAGGCGTCTGCGGATCGCCGGTCTGCGACAACAGGCGCCGCGCCAGCGTGGGCAGGACCTTGCGCTCGATCCCGGGGTCCGTATCCAGCACGGACCTGAATGATTGATCGCTGACGATGAAGAAGCGAAGCGGCGACGCTGCAGTGACCGTCGCCGTGCGACTTACGGGCTCGAGCATCGCGATCTCGCCAAAGAACTCGCCACTCCCGAGCGTGGCTAGGTGCTTGCCATCTCGCGTGACCACAGCCTCACCGTCAGTGATCACGAAGAACTGATGCCCGCGTGAGCCTTCCTTGCACAGAACGGTGCCCGCCGGCACGTCGAGGTCGTCAGTCAGCGGGGCAACCTTTACCAGCTGCTTGCGCGAAAGGCCCTCAAAAAGCGGTGGCCGCTTGAGAGCAGCCACCTTCATATCCTGGCGAAACCGCGCCACACCAAAACCCTACTCTGGGCGGTATGCCTTCGTCCCTGATGGTGGTACCGGTGAGCAGGGCGTGTCCCGCCAGGCGTTATGCGTGGCTCTCGCCGGTGAGAGGAGAGATTCTGCGCAGATTGACGGCCTCGAGCAGCGTGGCCGACGGCCCGCGCTCGCCGGATCGCATCGCTCCGGCCTGTGTTGCCTGAGGCACGGCCGCACCGGCGGCAGCCTGGCTCGGGTGGACGCCACAACGACGGTCGGATGCCGATGCCGCCGAGCATCTCGAGCAACCGCGCGATGTCGCGTTCGATCTCCTCCGCCCGTCATCGACAGGTGGGAGCGATGCGCAAAGCAATGCGCTCCGATCTGATGGCCCCGGGACTGTGTCTCCGCTACCAGCGCCGGCCAGCGAGCGACGTTGTCGGCCTGAACAAAGAACGTCGCGCGGACGTGCCAGCGGTCGAGCACATCGAGGACGCGCGGCGTCCACTTCGGGTGTGGCCCGTCATCGAATGTCAGCGCGATGCCCATTCTGGCTCAGTTCGACGGCTCGGATGCCATGGACCGTGGCGGACTCGAGGCTCCAAGCTCGGGACGAAGTTGCGGCACTGTACAGGTGGAGCTAGCCGGACTCGGACCGGCGACCTCCTGGGTGAGACCCCGCCCCGCCTCGCTGTTGCCCGGGTAACTGCGCCGGCAGTTGGGGCTAGTGCGCAACTTTTCGCTGGCTCTGCCGTCATCGCTCATGTAGGGGTGGGCGGGCGGCTCGCTTGGGGGCGATGGAGCCGCCCGCCCCGCGTTCGTCCGTGAACTCTCCTCTTCATATCACCGTGCCGTAAGAGTTCGGCAAGTTCATCGCGCCGATGAAGAGCACACGCGAGCGGCAATCCGAACCGACAGAGTGGGACGGGCGGGCTCGGCCGCCCGTCCCTGGGGCGCCCCCGCTTCGGCCGTAACGGGGCACCGTGTCCCCTGAACGTGCCACCCGGCGAGAAGTCAGTCAGTACATCCGGGGCCATGAGCGGCCGAACGCGAGCCACGAGACGGCGCTAGACGTGAGCACGCTTCTCCACAGCGCCGATGGGCGGCTCACCCATCGGAGCTTGGCCCGCTGAGACTGCTCCTTGTCGATCGTTGCGGGAGAGCGCGGTGTCAGCGCTCCGCAAATTGCGTCGGCGCGTGAGTTGACGGTCAGTCAAGCATCAGCGAGGATCGGTCGGACAGCAAAACGTTCGGAGGATTCACGCAATGGCTGACGCTCTGATTCTCGAGTTTGAAGGTATCGGCCGCCCTGAGTACGAGGCGGTCAACGATCTTCTAGGGATCGACATGGGCAGCGGCGAGGGTAACTGGCCGCCCGGGCTGCTTGTACACACCGCGGGGGCGACGGAGAACGGCTGGGCGGTTCTTGAGGTCTGGGAGTCTCGGGAGGCCCAGGGGCGATTCATGAATGAGCGGCTTGGAAAGGCGCTGCAAGAAGGTGGGATCAGCGGTCCACCCAGTCGGGCCGAGTGGCTCGATCTTGCGGCCCATCACTCCCCGGGCGGCTGATACGCACACCGGGGCTTTCGGCAATTTCGCGGGGTCGGGCCGACGCCCCGGCTGTTGCAGCGTGGAGCGAGGCCAACTTGGTCCGCTCGGCTACAGGCAACAGCATCGCCCCCGGCCGTGATCGTGCTCACGCCGGTCGCGCTCGAGAATGCTCGAAGTCGATCGAGGCGACGGCCTGGGTCGCGCACGCCGAGTCGTGCTTCCCGCGCGTCGGTGGGTCTTGCGACCGGTCGCCGCCGAGGCTCGCCACACGTTGAAGGCAGGACTGAGTGAGGCGCGCGAGCACGTGGGTGCTCTGCACAGGAGGGATGACCTGACCCGTCCAGCCGACGTCTCCGTTTTCGGCGGGAAGCAGAGGAGCGGCAGGCGCCGGCTAGGACGGCTCGCCCGACTCGTTGCGGAGCGGTCGGGACCGGGTAGGATCGACCCGGAGTTCTTCGGCTACACCGCATGTGTGGTTTCAGACTGGAGCTGAGCGCGATGGATCCCAGCGCCGAGAGTGCGTCAGCGTTAGAGGCCCCGACCAGAGCGGCATCTGCCGCAGCTGGTTTTGCCGATCTGCGAGACGAAGTCAACGTTGGAAGCCTCCCACTCACGGGGCAGCTTCCTGCGTGGCTCCAAGGTTCACTGGTGCGTGTCGCGCCGGCGCAGTGGGATGTCGGCGAGCGCACGCTGAACCATTGGTTTGATGGGTTCGCGATGTTGCATCGCTTCCAGATCAGCGACGGCAACGTCTCGTACGCGAACAAGTTCCTTGAGACCGAGTCCTACAAGGCGGCCCGCGATACGGGGAAGATCGAGTTCGGCGAGTTCGCCAGTGATCCGTGCCGCTCGATTTTCAAGCGCGTGCAGTCGATGTTCTCGCCGAAAGTGAGTGACAACACCAATGTCAACCTCACCCGGCTCGGCGAGCGCTATATCGCGATGACCGAGGCGCCGCTCGCCGTTCAGTTCGATGCGCGTACGCTCGAGACGGTCGGAGTGGCGTACCAGGCGCCCGGCCATTTGACGACGGCGCACCCGCACGTCCGCCGCGGCGACGGTGCGATGCTCAACTATGCCGCCAAGCTCGGCCCGCGCAACCGCTACAAGTTCTTCGCGCTTCCGCCCGGTGCGCGCGAGCCGCAGACGGTGGCGTCGCTCCCGGTGAATGAGCCGGCCTACATGCACTCGTTCGGCCTCAGTGAGCACTTCTTCGTGCTGGCAGAGTTCCCGTTCACCGTCAATTCGTTCAAGCTCGCGACGAGCGGCCGCCCCTACATCGAGAACTACACGTGGCACGCCGACCGGCCCACGAGATTTCAGCTCGTCGGTCGCGAGTCCGGCGAGCTGAAGCACGTGTTCGAAACCGACGCCTGCTTTGCGTTTCACCACGTCAACGCGTACGAGAGCGGCGACAAACTGATCGTCGACATCTGTGTCTACGACGATGCGAGCATCGTCACCGAGTTCTATATGGGCCGCCTGCGAAGCGGCGCTGGCGTCACCAGCCTCCCGCATCTCGAGCGCTTCGAGCTCGACCTCGCCACCGGTGCCGTCGCGCGCGAGCGGATCGCCGATGCGTCCTTCGAGCTGCCGCGCATCAGCTACGGCCGTAACAACGAGCATTCGTACCGCTACACGTGGGGTGCGGGTTTCGATGGCGCCAGCGGATGGTTCGACGAGATCGTCATGATCGACGTTGACGAGCGCAAGGCCACGCGCTGGAGCGAGCCCGGCTGCTACCCCGGCGAGCCGGTGTTCGTCGCAGCGCCCGACTCACAAGCCGAGAACGAAGGGGTTCTGCTCTCGGTGGTCTTCAACGCGCAGCGCGGGACATCGTTCATGCTCGTGCTCGACGCCCAGACACTCCGCGAGGTGGCCAGAGCCGACGTGCCACACCATATCCCATTCGGCTTTCACGGACAGTTCATGCGCTCCTGACAGCGGGCCAGCGGGGCAGTTGAGCAGAGCCGTCGGGTCGCCGTCATTGGTGTGCCGGGCGTCTTGAGCGCCGAGAAGAAGCTCGCTGCCGATGCGCTTCCGGGGATCTGATCCTGGTTGGTGAGGAGGTGCCGGCGCCGCCGGTAACGCGATTCCCCCAGTGCGAACTGCACCAGGCGTCTCGGCCCGTGCTCGCCATGCTGATGTCTTCCGCCGACCGCAGCCACGCGACCCGGCGCTGGGATGGCCGCTCTTGGAATCGGCCGCGACCTAGCGGCCCAAAGGAGCAGTCCTGTCGCGCCGCCGGCTCGGCGATCATGCGTTGGTGCCTCACCCCGGCTGCTCCTCGGGTCCTTTATCGACGATGTGTGCCCTCCGCGGTCCATAGCGCCCCAAGTGCCTCGCCGTATTGGGCAACCGCAGGATCGTGGGCGACGGCGCAGCGGCGAAGGTTGTCGAGCATGTCGGCCTGCTTGACCGCCCGCGCGAGCATCCCAGCCTCGCCCTCGGCCTCGATAATCCGCTGCACGTACTCGGCGTATGACTCTTTCCCGTCGTGTGTCAGCAGACCAAGCGCGTCGATTTCGGCAGCCGATAGCTGGTCGCGTAGTTCTTGGGCGGCGATGTCGCTGTCCTCGAGGACGTCGTGCAGCCACGCAACACGCTGGTACTCGTCGGAATCTGGAACGCCTTCTGCGACCCGCGCGACGTGAGCTATGTGGAAGCTGCCGTCGCGATCTCGCTGATCGGCATGTGCTCGGACGGCGATCTCTCTTGCGTCAGGCACAGAGATCCGTTTCTTGGGTGCAGCCATCACGGTGAAGCCTGCCACGTCGCACGTTCTGAGAGATCACCAACAGCGCTGCTCTCACCCAGGCGCAGAAGTCTCGAGCGCGACCATCATGAGCACGATCACGGGCCGGCGCGCGATGCGCTGCTGCTTGAGCCCTGCTCTATTGAAATGAAGAGGCCGACGCTCAGCCGAGTTCTTGGGCGAGCCCTATGAGAAGTCCTTCGGGCCCGCGGATGTAGCAGAGCCGATACACGTCTTCGTACTGGACGACTTCGCTGCTGACAAGCTCCGCGCCGTGCTCACGGAGCCGGGCGAGCGTCTCGTCAATGTCGTCCACGGCGAACATCACCCGTAGATAGCCGAGCGCGTTCACTGGGCGGTTCCCGTGATCGGCGACCGCAGGGGGCGTGAGAAAGCGCGAGATCTCGAGCCGGCCGTGGCCATCCGGAGTGCGCATCATGACGATCTCGACGCGCATGTCACGCAGTCCGGTGACGCGCTCTGCCCAGTCTCCTTCGATCATGGCCTGGCCTTCGAGCTCGAGGCCAAGCTCGCGAAAGAACGCCATCGTCGCCGGTAAGTCGTCGACGACAATTCCTACATTGTCCATCCGTTGAACCGCCATATGCACAATCTAGCCAGCCGGCGCGAGCTTGCCCGCCGCGACATTTTCGCCGCCCCGACGCAAAGCGTCCGCGAGGAGTGGCTAAGACGAGCGCTGTCTGTGGTGGTCTCGTCCCTGACGTCCGGGGCCGGCAAGGTAGTGACCTGGAAGTACGGCGACGGCACCTCAGGTCACGCCACGCTGTACTGAAACGCAGAGAGCGCCGGCTACACGCTGGGCTGCGGCGCCGGTTTGTCGCGCCTGACGCGGACTGCGACACTGTCGGGATCGAGGGACGACGTGCGGATAACTCTGCCCCGCTGGGTGCGGTTCCCGGCGAAGAGGCTTACGCCGAGCCGACCGAGCGGGCCCGCGAAGCGCCGGGGCGGAGCGCGTCGACGCGAGCGCTTACGAGGCGTGGACGGTCTCGCCGGGGCACGGGAAAGCATGTGATCGGGTCGCTTGATTCCTTGATCCGTCGAGCTGAAGAGCTCTCGCGGGCGACCGGCCAGAGCCAAGATGAGGCCGCGGGTGTTGTCGTGGAAGACCTCGAGCGCGCGGACGCCGCGTTAACGGCGCGAACGGCGCCCCTGGTGCCCGGCTGCGGCGTACTCGTCGCCGTCAGCGGCTTGGCGGCCAAGGCCGAGACGCCGAATCCAATCGCCGATACCTTCGTCAGCCTCGCCGTCCTTTTTGCTATCGGGGGATTCGCGTTCCTGACCAGAGCACTGTTCCGCTACGCCGGTCGTCGCATCGTCGGCCTTTCACCGACCGTCGATGACATCGCGTTCGCCCGCGACGGCCTCGTCCGCAAGCAAATCAGCGCGCACCGAGGCGGGTGGCTGGCGGGTATCGGCCTGACGTGCCTGATCATCGGGATCCTCGCTGGCGTCCACATCTCTATCGACTGACACCGCATGGTCGGAATGACGTCGGCCGAGAGTGGTCGAGTTGGGCTACAAGCAACACTGCGTTGCGCCGCCATGATCGGGCTCACGACAGTCGCGAGTGAGACTTTGCCGTGCCCCATCTCCGCCGGCGAGGGAGTTCGGTACTAGGGGTCGGGATCGAGGTTGATGAGCCGCTCCGCCGGCTTCTCGGTCTGCCCCAAGAACCACCAGTGCCACCACGTACGCACGAACGCCTCGTTGAGGCGCTCGCGATGCTCCACCACCGGCAGACCGTCCATCGCCACCAGTCGTGTGACCGCGTGCGGATGATCCATCGCGGCGCGGAACGCGACAATCGAACCGCGGTCATGGCCCACCGCGCCGAACTGCTCGTGGCCGAGATGCCGGATGAGCGAGACCACGTCATCGGCCATCGCCCGCTTGGAGGACTGGGCGTGCTCGGACGCGTCGGGAGGAAGCGTCGACTGGCGTGCTGGGTAGGAGCACCTCTTGCGCGGTTACGGGGTGAAGCAGCACTCGCTTTCGCCGGCGCCCGCTCACACAGCGGACCTCCTATTGGCAGATCCGCGCTGGCGCCCGGGCCAATGCGAAGCCAGAGCCCTCTCCTTTCCGCGCACAGCGGGTGCGACCTCGACGACGGCCGGATACTCACGCTGACACTAACCAGGGCTCGCGCCGTTACGCCAGCCTCGGCGAGCGCCACGCAGAAGCGCTGGTGACTGCTGCTGGCCGGGTAACGCAGGACGCACCCGGTCCTCATCAAGCGGAGAGTGCCGGGAAGCTGTCGTCGGGCCGAGCGATGAGGTTCGCGGCACCCAACGGTCTCAGTAGAAACAGCACGCGAGGAGAGGAGACGCCGTGTCCGCAACCGTTCTCTACATGTCAATGTCCCTCGACGGATTCATCGCCGGCCCCAATGCTGGGCCGGGTAACGGCCTCGGCGACGGCGGGGAACGCCTGCACGAGTGGTTGTTCAACGGCCAGCAGCCCGTCTTCGGCCAGGTGTTCGACGAGTTCATGGCCACAGGGGCGATCGTCGCGGGCCGGGGGACCTTCGAGCCGGCGGACGGGTGGGGCGGGGACCACCACGACGGCGTGCCGATTTGGATCCTCAGCCGCCGCGAGCCGGGCATCGACGTGAGCCAGTGGCCACTCGTGACTTATGTCAACGACGTCACGACCGCGATGACCGAGGCCAAACGGGCCGCGGGCGACAAGAACGTACTGGTTCATGGTGCCGCGACCGCGCAGCTCGCGCTCGCTGCCGGCCTCCTCGACGAGCTCGAGATCCATCTCATCCCGGTGCTCCTCGGCAAAGGACGCCGTCTGTTCGACAACCTTCCCGAGCACATCGAGCTACAGCGCACCCGAATCCTCGAGGGCGAGGACGGTGTCACCCACATGCACTACCGCGTCGCGCGCTGAACACACATGCGTGGACGTGCCTTCGCTCCCAGGGCGACACGAGACGACTTTCGCGGTCCAAATGCTCGCTGCGTGGCCATCGCGTAGGCGACCTTCGAATCGTTCGCATCGTCGCGACCGGCGCATCAGCGAATGGTCGCGTTCGCCACCGAGGTGACGCGCGGCCGATCGTTCGCCGGCAACCCCACGCTCCCGCATGGCCCGGGCGATTCGAACCTGCGCGCGACGGATTATGAGGGTGGGGATTGGGGGCCGAAGGGCCCTGGTTACGCGGTTTCGGTCGGGTTGGGTGAGGTTAAGCGCGACCAGATTTGGGCGGTTTGGGACGTGCGTGGGGACATCGCTAGGCGCGTACTTTCTGCCTCGCCTCGCCATCCGCGGTTGTAGCTGTGGACCGGGGTGGATCCCTGGGCGATAGGTCAAGGGTTTTCTGACTCCTGCCGATTCAGGACCGTGATGGCAGCCCGAGGTACACGAGAGGCTCGAGCATGAGCACCCAGGTGAAGAAGCCGACTCGAGCCATCGACCCCCTGGCGGGGGCGGTGCTGGACAATCCGCTCGCCGGCCTCGCCCCGTGGATCGTCTACAGCATCATCGAGGGCCCGGGACGGCTCGAGATCTCGTCCGCGGTCGCGTTCGGCCTGGCGCTGGCAATCCTGATGCTGAGCTGGTACCGCGGCGGCACCCCAAAGCTGCTCGAGTATTCCGACGTTGTGTTCTTCGGCGCACTCTGTGTCGTCGTCGCGGTCGCCCCCGCGGACACCCACCACTGGCTCGAGCGGTGGTCAGGCGAGGTGGCGAATATCGCGCTCGTTGTCATCGCGCTCGGCTCGATCATGATCCGTAAGCCGTTCACGCTCGCCTACGCCAAGGAGCAGGCGGAACCCGAGATCTGGGACAACCCCGTGTTCCTGCATACGAACTATGTGCTGTCATGGGTCTGGGTCGGCGCCTTCTTGATCGCCGCTATGTCGGGCTTCTACGGCGATCTCGTGCTCGACAACCCGAACAACCTCTGGACTGGGTGGATCATCCAGACGCTGCCGATGATCGTCGCAGCCCAGTTCACGATCTGGTACCCCAAGCGCGTCGAGGCGCTCGAATCGATCGCGCAAGGGGACGCGGCCGAGCCGCCCCCGATCGACGAGTTCGTCGGGCAGGTCACACCGTGGATTACGATCACTGGCGTCGTCGTCCTGTCGGCTGGCGCTCCGACCCCGTGGTGGGTCGGAGCGGGACTGATCGCGATCGGTGCGACGCTGACGCGTCGCTTCCACGCGGATGAGCCCGAAGCGGCGTGAACGAACACGGGTGCGTCGCCAGACCGGCTGCAGCACCCGCCCGTCGTCGCCACGCCGCCCCCTGCGCACTCCGCTGCGGCTGAGCAGGAGCTGCGCCGATCGCCGGCTGGGCCTATCCGCCATGGCCCGCCGGCCTACACGGTTAGCCACGAACTCGTGGGTGGCGAGCACAAGCAGCCTCGCCGGCATCGCCCGGACCGCCGGTCCCGGACAAAGGCGGCCGCGCGGGCTTCGCGGCCTCGCGCTCCCGACAATCCCGATCGTACGGCTGGGGCCAGGAGCGCGATGCCGGCGCGATCCCGGGGATCTCTCTGACGGCCGGGGCGGGCGGGACTCGGTACCGGTCAGCACCCTTGGCGGCTCCGCCATTGCACGCGGCAGTACGGCTTCAGGACGGATATCGTCCGCGCGATGCTCCATGTCTTTCACCGAGAGCATGCGGGGCGACCCCGGAGGGTTCTGTGGCTACTCGAGGAGATCGGCGAGCCCTACGAGTTGACCATCATGAATTGGGAGGAGGGCAGCGGGGAAGAGCATCGCAAGCGCCAGCCTCTCGGACGTGTACCCGTCGTGCAATTCGACGATGGCTACGTGTTCGAGTCGGCTGCGATCTGCCTACATCTCGCAGACCTGTACCCGGACGCCGGCCTGATCGGCGGACTAGGAACGTACGCGCGAGCGCTGGCGTACCAATGGTCGATCTTCGCCCCGGCGGAGCTGGAGCCGCCCCTCATCGAGGCTGCGATCTTCCGCGAGGCCCAACCCGAACGCGCCGAGAAGGCGCGCGGCCGGTTCTTCAAGGCGGCCGATGCCGTCGAGCAAAGCCTCGATGGCGAGGAGTACCTCGTCGACGGGCGCTTCGGCGTCGCGGACGTGCTGGTTAGTACGGCACTCTCGTTCGCCAAACGAGCGAATTTTCCGGAGCGGTTCCCACCGGTGCTCGATGACTACCTGACGACGCTCTTCGAGCGCCCGGCATATCAGCGCGCGGTCGAGCGCGCATCCGCCGCACCCGCCTCCTCATAGGGTTCGCACTGACGATCGCTTTGGCCTGGCGAGCGTTGCGAGGCCTGTAATGCCTTCGGCGACGAAGTGGAAGCGCGGGGTTCGCGCCGGTTGGGTGCCAAGGACGCCCAGAATCTACGAACAACCCGCCTATAGATTGTTCGCGTGTCGCTCGCTGTCTGCTCGGACCTTTCGCCAGCCAGTTGGATCGTGACGAGCGACGTTCCGTGGGATCGGCTGGCGACTTTTGGACCCGCCGGCTTCGCGGCCTACGCGCGCGTGCGATTCATTCCCGACCCCACCCACCAAGGCCAGCAGGAGACCGAAGCCGATCTCGTCGCATCGCTCGGTGAAGCTGGGCAGTGGCGAGCCTTGCTGCAGCTGCTGGGCGCTGTGATCTCAGATCCTGAGGACTGCTATTTCGGTCTCTGGGAAGGGTGGGGGTTCCCGGAGTCGGCTCGCCGATGGCCGACCTTCAGCGTTCCCCGCGGAGCTCGCAGGACGGGTGCGGCGACCTGTGCCGCGACGACGGCGCCGAGGACATCGACGTCATATGCGGTCCGGAGGCGTCCGACCGTTGTGTCGAGGATCTCGCCAGGATCCGGCAGGGCAGCGTTATACACGGCGACGCCGGGGGCGCCTGGGGCGCGGAAAATCCGCTCGAGCGTCGCACGGTACCCGTCCAGATCTTCGATGCCTGCACGCACCGGCTCGATCTCAAGCCCTTCGCTACGCAGCTCAGGGGCCAGTTGCTCCAAAGCTTCGCCGCGGGAGATGAGTGTGCTGCGGAAGTCTTCGCGGCCGAAGCGCCGAACGACACTGGCGCCGACGCCGGGTCCGGCCCCGATCAGCAGGAGGTGATGAGGGTCAACAGACTCGGGCATATGCCGCCTCCTGGTAGAGCTTCGCCCGGCTGTCGGCCCGGGCCACGTATCCCTGGGGTCCAATCACCCCGACGAACGTTAATCAAGGTTCGGGTGAGACTTCATCACCGCATCGTGGTGTTTCGGTCCCGTCGGGAAGCTGTCCGGTGAGCTCGGTTTCACCACCATTCACATGGTCGCTGCGACCCGGAGCCGCGTCTGTCGAGCGCCCTGGCTCCGTGATCCGTGGCGCTTCCGGTGCCGCGCGGATCCGTGATCGGCCAGCGTTGGTCGGACATGACTGGCAGCTGGCATCGATCCAGGGCGAGCTTGACCTCACGGCCGATCGGGTCATCAATGCGCTCGTCGAGCTGTTCCACTGGATCGCGGGCGACAGCGTCGCGACGCCGGCTCGCGCCCTGCCATGACAGGTCCGCGACCGCGATCGGTCCTAGTGTCCGACGTAGGCCTGGATGCTTGGGAGCAGCGCCAGCGCGAGGGCTGCTCCCCCACCCGCCGCGGCGGCTACGAGCATCCCTCTCGCGCCGGCACCAGGCACAGCGCGGCGGCGAGCCGTCGTCCAGTCGGCGCGCAGGGAGCGAACGACGCGCGGGAGGTAGGCGAGCAGGTGCACCGCGAACAACACCCCGAAGACGATGAAGCTGAGCTTGTGGATCGTCAGCAGGAGACCAGACTTGTGTCCAGCGGCGAGCAACAGCACGCCGCTGGTGAGCACGGTGACCGTGCTCACCGATAGCACGGGAGCCATCAGTCGCAGCGGGAGCAGCGGCGGACCTTTGGCACGGTAGCTTCGCGAACCGGCGTAGTAGCTGACCATCCGGTACCCGGTGCTGCCCAGCTTCAGCAGTACTGGCGGGATCAGCACCAGGCCGATGAATATGTGCGCGCTAAGCAGGCCGCGCATGTGCACGATCGTGATTCCTTCAGCGATCAGCAGCACCAGAAGTACGACCGCCGCCGTGGTCGTCAGGATCCCATTGCCGTCCGGTCCCCCGGGGCGCCAGCTGCGGCCAGGCCCCAGCTCGCTCGGGGACGTCTGGGCGCAAGGCGAGCGCTCGCGGGCGACCGGCTCGGTCCGGACCGGCCGGCGCCGCTTGCGGCCGGGCGGCGAGGCGGCGCCGCGTCGCCCGGCCACTGGGTCTGTCCTGTCGATAGCCATCTCATACCACGGCTGACTCGATCAGCACCTGATGCAGCGCGGCGAGGTCGCGGTGTGCATAGCCGAGCTCGCGTGCCCTGTTGAGCATGTCGTCCGCGAGGGCGGCCGACGGGAGCTGAATCGCGAGCTCGTCGGCTGCCTCCCGCGCGAGTCGGATGTCCTTGTCCATCAGCGTGACGTCGAACCACGCGTGCTCGGGGAGGTCCAGTAGGAGCGGGACGCGGACCTTGAGCATCGGCGACCCGATCGAGCTGGTGCTCATCACCCCGGCTGCTAGCTGAGGGTCGATGCCGCCGCGTTCGGCGAGCAGCAGTCCCTCGCTGAAGGCGAGCGTCTGCACTGCGAGGCTGATGTTGACCGCGAGCTTGAGCAGCAGCCCTTGGCCATTGGTCCCCACGTGCGTGACCATCTGGCCCAGCTCTGCCAGCAACGGCTCCACTTGGTCGAACGCGTGGCGGTCACCGCCGACCATGATGGCCAGCGTGCCGTTCTCGGCCTGCGGGATGCTGCCGGAGACGGGGGCGTCGAGCATTTGCGCGCCCAGCGAGTCGACCCGGGCGGCGAGCTCTCGGCTCGCGCGCGGACTGACCGTGCTCATGTCGACGTAGACCTTCCCTTCCTTGAGCCCGGCGAGGATCCCGTCCGGGCCCAGGCTGATCGCATCGAGCGCATCGTCGTCGGTCACCATGCTGAAGACGACGTCCGCCGCGGCCGCCACCTCGTGCGGCGTGTCGCGCCACCGTAGGCCGCGCTCGATCAGTCGCTCGGCCTTGTTCTTGCTGCGGTTCGTTCCGTACACAGGATGGCCTGCGTCGAGCAGGCGGCCGGCGATCCGGCTGCCCATCGCCCCGAGACCGATGAATCCAATCGTGCTCATCGCGTGCTCCCTTCGATTTCGGCAACGTCCCCGTCGGTGAGCTCGAGGCCCGCGCCGGCGAGAATCGGGTGAACCTGATCGGTACGCCGAAACCCGACGATCGCGCCGTCGACGGCCGGATTGAGCAGCGTCCAGGCGACAGCAACAGCGCCAGGGGTCGTGTCGTATCGATCGGCCACTCCCTCCAGGCGCTCGACCAGCGCGAGATTCCGCGAGAGCTGGGGCTCGGTGAACCGCTGATCGCGCTTGCGCCAGTCGTCCTCGGCCATTCCGGCGATGCGCGCGCGGGTCACGCCGCCAGTCAGCATCCCGGAGCCCATCGGCGAGTAGACAATCGCCCCGATTCCTTCCCGCTCCGCGAAGGGCAGGATCTCCTGCTCGGCCTCCCGCTCGATCAACGAGTACTGGGGCTGCAGCGTCTCGACGGGAGCAATCTGGCCGATGACCCGCAGCTGCTCAGCGTCGAAGTTGGAGACGCCGATGTGGCGCACAATGCCCTGCTCCTTGAGCTCCGCGAGCGCTGCCCACCCCTCCTCGATGTACCCGGCGGGAATCGGCCAGTGGAGCTGGTAGAGGTCGATCGCGTCGACCCCGAGGCGCTCGATGCTGCCGGCGGCCTCACGCAGAATCGAGTCGCGCTTCAGGCTGTGCAGGACCCTACGGTCGGGACCTTCGAGCAGTGAGGCCTTGGTGAACACATAGGGTCGTTCGACGAGCCCCTCAAGCGCACGGCCGACGATCCGCTCCGAGCGGCCGAAGCCGTACGCCGCGGCAGTGTCGATCCAGTTGACCCCTTGCTCGAGGGCGTGGTGGATCGCCGCGATCGACTCCTCGTCGTCCTGCGGGCCCCAGCCGAACTCCCAGCCTCCGCCGCCGATTGCCCACGCGCCGAACCCGACGCGCGTGATCTCGAGGCCTGTCTGGCCTAGCTGTGTGGTCCTCATTGCTGTCTTGTACATAGTCATCCCTCTCAGGTGGAGGTGGGTTGTGGTTGCGAGCTTGAGCGACTGCTCCGCCGGCCCAGGAGCGCCGGGGTCGCGGCGAGGATTCCGAGACCGAGCAGCCCGGCGAACATGAGCAGGCTGATCCGCGTCGAGGCGACCTGGGTCAGGGCGCCGAGGCCGATCACAGGTCCGGCAAGTCCCAGGTAGGCGGCCAAGAACAGGCCCGCGAGCGCCTCGGCGCGATGCTCCGGAGCTGAAATCTCCGCGACCGTGGCGATCGCGCCCTTGAACATCAGACCGGAGCCGGCACCGACGACGAAGTCACCGACGAGGAATACGCCGAAGCTTGGAGAGGGCAGCCACACCGCGACCGTCAGCAGGCCAAGACCGGCAATCAGCGCGGGGATCGCAGCCGTCAGCAGCTGCTGTGTGGTGCGGGAAGCGGTCAGAGTCTGCGCCAGCGCCGCGGTCGCAAACGCCGCGAACGAGACAGCGCCCGCCAGCGCGTGCGAGGGCTGATGGAGCGTTCCGGCGAGGAAGTCAGGTGCAAGCGATGTCAGCAGCCCGAAGACCGAGAAGGTGATCGCGGCTCCGAGCGCGGCTGCGGAGAAACGTCCGCGCGACCGAGCCGGCACCGATATGTGCTGGGGCCGATAGCGCGGCAGCTCGGATGCCCCGCGTCGCGTCTCGGGTGCAGTAAGGATTCCGATCCACGCGAGCACCAGCGCCACGAGGAACACCAGGAACGGCACGATCAGTGCGCGTCCTGCCCACTGCGCCAGCGCCCCGGAGATGAGCGCGCCGAGACCGAGGCCGCCGAGGTTGGCACCGGTCGCAACCATCTGCGCGCGCCGGACCTGACCGCCGCGCAGCTCAGAAAGCCAGGCCGTCGCCGTCGCCGTCACGGCGCCGACACCGAGGCCGCTCAGGACCCTGGCCACCAGCAGGCCCGGCAGCGAAGGCCAGACCAGGAAGACCAACGCGGCAAGGATCTCCAGGGTGAGCGCCGGTAGCAGCACACGGCGGCGGCCGTGCCAGTCCGAGAGATGGCCGAAGAGGAACAGGCTGAGGGCGACCGCCAGCGCATAGACGGCGAACACGATCGTGACCGTGAGCGGCGAGAACCCATCCCGCTGCGCGTACAGCGACCACAGCGGGGTGGGCACCGTGGTGAACGCCATCGCGGTCGTGAACACGATTGCCACGACCCAGAAGCCGACGCCGCTGCGGCCTGATCGGGACGACTCGATGGTGTCCGGGCGTTTCATCGTGTATCCAGGATCGCCCAGCACTGCATTGCGATCAACGCAAGAAGCTGCTTACGGTTATCGCCGTTGGCGATAAACTTTCGGCGTGGAGCTCCGGCAGCTCGCCACCTTCGTCGCGGTCGCCGAGGAGGGCAGCTTCACCCGCGCCGCCGACCGCCTGCATGTCGTCCAGTCAGCCGTCTCCGCCGGTGTGCGCAATCTCGAGAAGGAACTCGGAGCCAGGCTGTTCGATCGCTCCACGCACACCGTCAAACTGACCGACGCCGGGGATGCGCTGCTGCCCGAAGCTCGCGCCACGCTGGCGGCGGCGCAGGCGGCGAGAGACGCCGTAGATGAAGCGCGCGGCGGCCTGCGCGGAACCGTCTTGCTCGGCACGATGCAGGCCCAAGGGATGCATGCGATCGACCTCGTCGGGATCCTCGCCGCCTTTCGCGCCGAGCACCCACGAGTCGCCGTTCAGATTCGACACGTGGGCGGCTCCACTGCCATGGCCCGCGAAGTCCAGGAGGGACGCCTCGACCTCGCCTTCGTCGCGCTCCCCGGCAACAGCCCGCCTGGCGTCGAGCTGATCCCGCTTGCACGCGAACCGATCATGCTCGCCGTACCAGACGGGCACCACCTCGCGACCAGCACCCGGATCGAACTCGCGGCGCTTCGAGACGAGCCCCAGGTCGACCTCCCCGAGGGATGGGGCGTCCGCATGGCGGCCGACCGCTCGTTCGCCGCCGCGGGTGTCACCCGCAGCATCACTTACGAGGTCAACGACACCGCGACCCTGGTCGGGTTTGTCCGCAAAGGACTGGCGATCGGAATGCTGCCCCGATCGCTGGTTGAGACCCCCGACGGCATCACATTCGTGCCGATCCGGGACCACCCGCCGGAGTTCCGGACCGCGATCGCGATTCCCGCAAACCGTCGCCTCAGCGCCGCCACCCGAGCCCTGCTCGAGACGGTCAAGGGCAATACCTGCGGGTAACCGGCGCGCCGCGCGCACCCAGGTCGGTGCCCATGGGCGCTATTCGTTCCGCGCAAACGGAGTCGAAGCCCAAGTTGCCTGCGCCAGCATGAGAGCGGGTCTCCCAGTTGCGGGCTCGAGGCCCTCTCTTACACATTCCTCGGCTTTCTCACACGTTGATCCGAGCGTCGAGCACCAACCTCAGCTGCATGGCATCGACAGAAGGAGCCTTCCAATGTTCACCGCAAAATTCAGCCTCTCCCGGAAAGGCACCAGATTGCTCGCCGCGGGTATCGCGGCAGTGGTGATCGGGGGCGGTGCTGCCGGCATCGTCAGCGCTACCTCGAGCAGCGACTCGGGCACCGCGGCAGCAGCCACCTCCCCCTCGGCAACGTCAGGGCAGCACATGCCCGGCGGCGGGGGGTCCAACGCTCGGTCCGGACCCGCCCCCGGAGGATCATTAGGCACGGTCGACAGCGTGTCCGGCTCGGGCTTCACCCTCACCACGTCGGCCGGTCAGAAGGTGACCGTGAACGACGCGTCCTCCACGACCTACCAGAAGGGGACAAGCTCGGGCTCGGCGAGTGCGATTACAAGAGGCGAACGCGTCCTCGTGCTGGGGACAACCGACGGAACGACCATCACGGCCAGCCACGTCACCCTGCAACCGGCTGGCAGCGGATCTGCAAGTTCCTCACCGGAAGGGGTGGTGCCCTTCCAACGCGGTACACAGTCCACCTCAAAGCAGGTCGGCCAGATCCCGGCCAACTACAGTCAGGGATCCGGGACGATCGTCAACGCAACGGCCGCCGGTAAGGCGACCGCGGCTGCGTTGGCGGCCCACCCGGGCGGCATCGTCGACCGCGTTGTGAAGTTGAGCAACGGCGAGTACGAGGTCCACAACATCGGCGTCAACTGGCCGCACCACATCTTCGTCAGCCCGGACTTCAAGGTCCTCGGCGCCGACTAGGCGCCGGGCCACCTCAGCGCCGGAATGACTCGGCCGGCTTCAAGCGGGTCTTGACGGGCGCGATGTAGGAGGCAGCGTCCTTGCCGTCACGGAACGTGGTCGTGCTGTGACCGCACTCGCAATCTGCGCGCGGTAGACGATGCGCGCCGACGGTCTCGACGGGGGTGCCCGGCGGAGCGCTACCGCTGCGCGTTGCGCCCGGCGTCACAATCGTCGAATGACGATCGCCAACAACCCCTCCCCCCGCAAGCGCCACGCGCTCGCGCTGTTCCAAGGCCTGCCGCGACATTACGACCGCATGGGCGCATTGCTCAGCTTCGGCCAGGATCCGCGATGGCGTCGCGCGCTCGTGCGCGCGATCGACCCGCAGCCCGGCCTGCGTGTGCTTGACGTCGCGACCGGGACCGGGATGGTGGCGGTCGCGCTGGCGCGCCGCTCGGCGTGTGAGGTCGTTGCGCTCGATCAGAGCGAGGCGATGCTGGCCGCCGCCCGCGCGCGGGTTGGGAGGGATCGCCGACTCGCCGCGCGGATCACTCTCGTGCGTGGTGAGGCCGAGCGGCTTCCGTTCGATGACGCCGAGTTTGATGCGCTCACGTTCACCTATCTGTTGCGCTACGTCGACGATCGCGCGGCCACGATGCGCGAGCTCGCCCGCGTGGTCAAGCCAGGCGGTCGGATCGGGATGGTCGAGTTCGGCGTTCCGCGTGGCCCCTTGCTGCGCGCGCTGTGGCGCGTTCACACCCGCGTCGGGCTGCCGTTGCTCGGCCGGCTCGTCTCTCCGGCCTGGCTCGAGGTTGGGCGGTTCCTAGGGCCAAACATCGAGGAGCTGCATGAGCTCGAGCCGGACCTGGTCGGGCTGTGGGAAGCGGCCGGAATCAGGACCGTGCGCCTCCGCGGTATGAGCTTCGGGGCAGGGATCGTGATGTGTGGTGTGAGGGATGGAAACCGAGCGCCGTAGGCTCGACCGTCCCGCATTTTACGCTCTGGCGAGCGGCGGCTGGCGCGATTTCGTCACGCTGCTTCATCCGCCGTACACGGCCTGGCACCTGAGCTACGTTGTGCTTGGGGCGGCGGCCGCGCCGACGCTCCACGCCGGTCGGCTCGTCGCGACGCTCGTCGCGTTCTTCCTGGCGGTCGGGATCAGCGCCCACGCGCTCGATGAGCTGAACGGACGCCCGCTCCAGACCGTGCTGCGGCGTCGCACGCTGATCGGACTTGCCGCCGTCGGGCTCGCGGGCGCGGTTGGAATCGGGGTCGCCGGCGCGATCGCCGTGTCTCCGCTACTCGCGCCGCTGGTGGTATTCGGAGCCCTGCTGGTGGTCGCGTACAACCTGGAGCTCGCCGGCGGGCGATTCCACACCGACGCATGGTTCGCGCTTGCATGGGGTGGCTTCCCAGCGTTCACCGGCTACTTCGCGCAAACGCTCACGATCCGCCCCGCGGGTGTGCTCGTGGCGGCTGCTTGCTGCCTGCTGAGCGCCGCTCAGCGACGCCTGAGCACGCCCGTGCGAGAGCTCCGACGGCGCACAACGGCGGTCACCGGAGAACAGCAGCTCACCGATGGGACCGCGGTGAGGCTAACGAAGGCACGCCTCGCCGCGCCGCTCGAAGGCGCCCTGTCCGCGCTCTGGATCGCCGTCGTCCTGCTCGCGGTCGGCCTTCTGGCGGCCAAGCTGTGAGCCGTAACATCGATGACCGGCCGACCGGGTCCAGCTGATCGACGCCGACGCGGGGCGTACCGAAGCGCTGACCAGGCGGGGTCGGAGCGCCGGGCGCGGCGCGACGCACCGTCGACCAGACCGTCTGACCTCGTGACGTTCGCGCGTCGATCGCCGATCTCTCTCGCTCTCGGCTCGGGACAGCAGCGGGAGAGCGGCGGCCGTCGCAATCGGGGCGCAGTGGCGGCCGCGCGCTTCCCATCCACTCGAGGGAGGGGCGAGGTCCCTCGAGCTCTCTAACCGCTTATCGGCTTTCGTCGCGTACGCCTATATGGAGTCGAGACCCCATCTCATGACGGTCGAACCGACTCGCCGGAGACCGCTGCACAGACCTCCCCGTCCGACGATGAGGCTCGCTCATGACGCGCGCGGGAAAGACGGACGATGTCCTAGCAACCACGGGCTGAAGGATGCGGGGTCAATCCACCGCGCACTCCTCGCCAACCCTCGCGAGCGTGGCGAGCTGGCGTCGGCGGCGTTGTTGCGGGTACGGTCTGCAGATGCTCGGTTTGCCGGCCAGTGTCAGCGTTTGCCTGTTCGACCTCGACGGCGTGCTCACCGAGACGGCCACGGTCCACGCCGCGGCTTGGAAGGAGATGTTCGATGACTACCTGCGGCGGCGGGCCGGGCAGCGCGGCGAGCGGGTCGCGCCTTTCGACGCGGTCGCCGACTACGACCAGTACGTCGATGGCAAGCCGCGTGCCGAGGGGGTGCGCTCGTTCCTCGCAGCGCGCGGCATCGATGAGCCCGACGAGATCATCGACGAGCTCGGAAACCGCAAGAACGAGATCGTGCTGACGATGATCCGCGAGAAAGGCGTAAAGGCCTACCCAGGATCGATGCGCTACGTGGACGCCGTGCGGGCGGGCGGCCTTCGCCGCGCGGTCGTGTCCTCGTCCACCAACTGCCGGGACGTGCTCGTCGCCGCCGGGATCCTCGATCTGTTCGAGGAGATCGTCGACGGTCACGTTGCCGCGCGCGAGCATCTGCAGGGGAAGCCCGCACCCGACACGTTCCTCGCTGGGGCACGGGCGCTCGGTGTCCGGCCGGACCAGGCGGCGGTGTTCGAGGACGCGCTCGCGGGCGTCGAGGCCGGACGCCGGGGTAAGTTCGCGTTCGTCGTCGGGGTCGACCGCGTCGGGCAGGCGGAGGCGCTGAAGGCGCACGGCGCGAACGTCGTGGTGAAGGACCTCGCCGAGCTGCTCGACGCCAGGTGATCGCCCAGTCTGCCTTCAGCGTTGCGCCCTGGGTCCTGCGCGAGACCGAGCTCGACCTCGACCGGCTCGCGCAGACCGAATCAGTTTTTGCGCTGTCGAACGGACATATCGGGCTGCGCGCCAACCTCGACGAGGGCGAGCCGTTTGGGCTACCGGGGACGTACCTGGCCGGTTTCTACGAGCTGCACCCGCTGCCCTACGCTGAGGCCGGGTACGGTAATCCTGAGTCGGGCCAGACCGTGGTCAATGTGACCAACGGCAAGATCATCCGCCTGATCATCGACGACGAGCCGTTCGACGTCCGCTACGGCGAGCTCAGACACCACGAACGGATGCTGGACATGCGTGCCGGGGTGCTGCGGCGCGCAACGGAATGGGTGTCTCCCACCGGCAAGGCGGTGCGAGTCACCTCGACTCGCCTGGTATCGCTCTCTCACCGCGCGATCGCCGCAGTCTCGTTCGAGGTCGAGCCGCTCGACGAGCCGACGCCGATCGTGGTCCAGTCCGAACTTGTCAGCAACGAGTCGATGCCGGAGATGGAGGCCGACCCGCGCACAGCCGAGGCGCTCGCGGCGCCCCTGCGCTCGGAGGCTTTCGACTGTCGCGATAAGCGTGCGATTCTGACCCACCGGACCGCCTCGAGCGGACTCAGCGTATCGGCAGCAATGGGGCACGAGATCGACGGGCCGCCCGGTACCGCTTACTCGATCGAGGCCTTCGAGGATGTCGCGCGGCTGACAATCACCGCCGATGTCGCGCCCGGTAAGCCCTTGCGGCTCGTCAAGTTCATCGCCTACGGCTGGTCCTCTGAACGATCGATCTCGGCGTTGCGCGACCAGGTCGGCGGCGCGCTGTCAGAAGCCGAGCACAGGGGTTGGGACCGGCTGTTGTCCGAGCAGCGCGAGTATCTCGACCACTTCTGGGAGCGGGCCGACATCGAGGTCGCCGGCGACTCCGAGCTTCAACAAGCGGTCCGCTTCTCGCTCTTTCACATCTTGCAGGCCAGCGCCCGGGGCGAGCAGCGCGCGATCGCGGCCAAAGGCTTGACGGGATCGGGCTACGACGGCCACGCGTTCTGGGATACGGAGGCGTTCGTGCTGCCCGTGTTGACCTACACCGCACCACGCGCGGCTGCCGATGCGCTGCGCTGGCGCCACGCGACGCTTGATCTCGCCCGTGAGCGCGCCCGCCAGCTCGGTCTCCGCGGCGCGGCCTTCCCGTGGCGCACGATCGCCGGCCAGGAATGCTCCGGTTACTGGCCGGCAGGCACTGCCGCCTTCCATGTCAACGCGGACATCGCCGACGCCGTGGTGCGCTACCAGGCGGCGCACAACGACGAGGCGTTCGAGCACGACGTCGGCGCCGAGCTCCTGGTGGAGACGGCACGGCTGTGGCGCTCGCTCGGCCACCACGACACCGCAGGGCGTTTTCGCATCGACGGCGTGACCGGCCCGGACGAGTACAGCGCGGTGGCTGACAACAACGTGTACACGAACCTGATGGCCCAGCAGAACCTGCGCGCAGCGGCGGCCGCGGTCGAGCGCCACCCACGCGTAGCGGCCCGCCTCGAGGTAGACGACGAGGAGGCGGCGAGCTGGCGCGACGCCGCCAGGACGATGGTCATCCCCTACGACGAGGAGCGCGGGATCCATCCCCAGGCCGAAGGCTTCCTCGACCACGACCGCTGGGACTTCGCCCACACCTCGCCCGATCAGTATCCGTTGCTTCTGCACTTCCCGTACTTCGACCTGTACCGCAAGCAGGTCGTCAAGCAGGCCGACCTCGTACTGGCGATGTTCGCGCGTCCCGACGCGTTCACCGACGAGCAAAAGGCAAACAACTTCGCCTACTACGAAGCGCTGACCGTCAGGGACTCGTCGCTGTCCGCCTCCACCCAAGCGGTGCTTGCCGCCGAGGTCGGCCACCTTCCGCTGGCCTACGACTACCTGGGCGAGGCCGCACTGATGGACCTCGACGACCTCGAGCGCAACACCCGCGATGGCCTACACATCGCGTCGCTCGCCGGAGCGTGCATCGGCTTGATCTGGGGATTAGGCGGCATGCGTAACGAGGGCGGCAGGCTCTACTTCGCCCCGCGCCTGCCCGATTCGCTCACGCGGGTGGTGTTCAGGGTGATGTGCCGCGGCCGGCGGCTGCTCGTCGACGTCCGCCGCAGCGAGGCGCACTACTCGGTGCTCGAGGGCGAGCCGCTCGAGATCGCCCATCACGGGCAATCGGTCAGGCTCGAGACCGGGCGGCCGGCCGTGATGGGTATCCCGTCTGCACCGACACGGGAGGCGCCGGTCCAGCCCGCCGGCCGGGAGCCCATAAGGAGGCGGCCACAGCGATGAAGCGAATTCACGCCCACGTCTCCTGCGACTCGGGTTTGAAGTGGTGCCTAAGCAGTTCGCGGGCCTGTCGGGCCGTCGCGGTCGATCAGCACGAGTTCGCCAGGGCTGGGTGCTCAGCGGCCTACGCGGTAGGTGATATGCGTTGCCTTCGGGGAGTGGATTACGTCCACGGGCTCCAGCCCGGGGTCCTCGACGCCCCGGAACAGTGCCTCGCCGTCGCCGAGCAGCACCGGCGCGATGTCGAGCACGAGTTCGTCGATCACGCTCGCCGCGAACGCTTGGCGCACGGTCGAGGCGCCGCCCGCGATCAGGACCTCGCGGTCGCCGGCGGCCGCCACGGCGCGCGCGTAGGCGGCATCGAAGCCATCGGTGACGAAGTGGAACGTCGTACCACCGTCCATTTCGATCGGCTCGTGGGCGTAATGTGTGAGCACGAACACGGGCGCATGGTAGGGCGGCTCGTCGCCCCACCACCCGCGCCATTCGTCGTCCCACTCTCCGCGGATCGGGCCGAACATGTTCCGGCCCATTACGTACGCGCCACGTCTCTTCGCCAGGTGGGCGCGCGAGCGGGCGTCTCCCTCGTGGAGCGGCTCAGCCAGGTGCCACTGGTGCAGCTGCAGGCCGCCGACACCGATCGGGTTGTCGCGATCCTGTCTTGGGCCGGCGATGTAGCCGTCGAGGGAGATTGAGAGGTGAGCGGATGTCGTTGTCATGGGGAAAGAGACTGTCGCAGGGTAAGAAAATCATCGCCCGCGGTCGCTTCAGCGCTTCACCGCCGTTCCATCCGCCTTGCGGCCCGGAGCAGATCCTCATCGCGGCGCAAGAGACTGTGTCGATGCCGCCGAGCCCGCGTTCCAAGTCGAGAGCGGGTTCTCGACGCTCTGACCAGCGTCGTTGTGCCACGCCGCACCCGCCGCGATAGCGCCGGCGCCGTCGGCCAGCTAACCGATTCGCTCGTCGATTCGGACGTGGACGGTGTCGCCTGCCTCCTTGCGGATCGCCTTTCGAAGTGCCGCCTTTACCGGAAGCCTGTGCGTGCCGTCGCCCTGAGCCATCAGCGCGCTGGTGAATGGCGCGCCGTCGATCGTGCCGCGGATCTTGACGAGGCCGCGGGTACCGAAGAGCTCGGCCGCGTCGTCCATCACCACGCACGTCCACGCACCCGGGAGATCGCCCTTCTGAAGTTCGGCCTCGAACTCTCTCAACATGACTCTTCAGACTCTCGCATGCGGCGAGACTCATCGCCGAGCGCCGGTCGAGCCCCTCGCTTTCATGCGCGGGCCAGCATCTCGACGACGTTGCCGAGAAACCCGCTCAGCGCGGTAACAAGGGTCCTCGGGTCGTCGGCTTCGCGAGGTGGCCGCGCTTATTCAAGCCATTCGCCGACGATCGTCGGGCTGGCGTGGATACAGACGATCCTCGAGCAGCCCGGCCCGTCGTTGACGAATTTGTGCGGCACCCCCGGCGGAATGATCGCCACGTCTCCTGGGCCGGCCTTCAGCTGCTGGTCCCCTACTCGGAAGCCGATGTTGCCTTCCTGGACCACCCAGGTCTCGTCGTAGGCGTGGCGGTGCAGCCGCGGTCCCCTGGCCGGGCTCGCTCTCGTCGAGGATCAGCGAAATCGACGCGCCGTGGTCTTCGCCTCGAATCGTTGGGCCGTCAAGTTCGTCGCGGTAGGATAAGGGGCACGTCTTGTCGCTCCTCCCTAGCGCCGGATCTGCTCCAGACGCACATCGATCAGCTTCTCGACGAGCGACTTCGGCAGTGGACGGTCGACCGGGAAGTGCAGCGCGCTCCTGGTCATCGTGTACCCGCGAAGCGCCTCGGCGAGCGCCTCGAGTACCGAGCCGCTGAACGGCAGGTAGCTGAGGTGGTCCTTGAAGGCGGCGAACCCGGCGATCGTCTTGCCGCCCACCCGGAAGGCGGGAACGCGATACGAGATCACCTGCTCGGCATCCGGGACGATCTCGAGGATCGTCCGGCGCAGTTGCTCGAGCGTGCTGCGTTTCGGCTCCTCGACACCCCGAAGGTACTCGTCAACCTCTCGCGCGGACATCGTGCGCCAGTCTAAGAAGCCTCGGCCGGGACCCATGGCAGCTCCCGCCGCTGCTCCTCGATGCGCTTGGCGTGCTCCCCCAGCTCGTGCTCGGCGACCAGCAGCTCCTTGCGTGCGGTCTGCCACTCCTGCTCCGTTCCGACGTTCATCGGACCTCCTTCGCGTTGACCTCGGGAGAACGTAGCCTCATCGGCGCCCATGGTGAACTGAGACCGGGGTTCCCCGCGCTTCTCATCGGCTCACATCACATGCGCGCGCAGCCGGCTGCTGATAGGCCAGCGGTCCGTCGCCGATGCGCTCGCGAGCACCGGCGCTCCGGGGAAGACGAAGCGATCGCTGACGCCATGTCCGCTTTACGCGCAAAGCAAGTGTTTGGCGGGGTCGCTTCGAAAACGTGCGACCAGAGCGAAGCGGGTCTTCGGTGCCTTGTGGCCGGCTTGCGCTGGTGGGTGCGGAGAAGCTCGAGTATGCGGGTTGCTGAGTCGGCCGGCCGGAATTGATGCGGCTCGGGCTGGTGGATGCTTATTGGTGTTACATCGTGTGGTCAGGGGCGGCCGCGGTGATCGCGTATAGCTGCGCGAGGAGGTCGCGTAGTTGCGAGAAGTTTCGGGGTCCGAGTTGTTGTTCCCATTCGGCTTCGACCTCTTGGACGATGTCGCGGATTGCCTTGCCCGCGGCGAGTCCTCGCGGGGTGGCGTGGATGCGTTTGGAGCGCTGGTCGCGCTCGTCGATATCGCGGGTGAGGTATCCGAGTTGCTCGAGTTGGCCCAGGAGGTAGTTGAGCGCCTGCTTGCTCATCCGGGTCTGGGCCGCGAGGTCGATCGGGCGCTGGTTCTCGGGACCGGGGTACTGGAACACGTCGAGGTGCGCGGCGATCAGATCGGTGTAGCCGCGCTGGTGCAGGCCGGTGAGCATCCGGTCGCGCACGGTCTCGAACGGGATTCGCAGGAGCGCGCCGATTAGCGGCGGCGGAGGGCCGGTAGTGGCTCCCGCACCCGGCTGAGTACAGTCGCTTGACAAACTCATGGCGTTGAGTATACACTCGTCAAATCGTTTTACTCACCTGCGCTTTGGCGCGAAGGAGATCATCATGCATCAGGCCATCGACAACGAGACGATCACCGTCGGCGCGCTCGGCGTCCGCTTCCTGGTTGAGTCCGATGACTCGAACGGGACCGCGTCGGTGTTCGAGTGCTACGTCCCCGCGAACTCGCGGATGCCGGCGTCGCACAGCCACGACGGGTTCGAGGAGACGATCTACGGGCTCGAGGGCATCACGAGTTGGACGATCGACGGCGAGACCGTCGACGTCGGCCCCGGCGAAGCGGTGTGCGTCAAGCGCGGGCAAATCCACGGGTTTCAGAACCAGGGGAGCGTCGACGCGAAAATGCTTTGCATCGCGACTCCGGCGGTGTTCGGGCCCGCCTACTTCCGCGAGATCGGCGAGGTCCTCGCCGCCAGCGCCGGCGGCCCCCCGGACCTGGGCGCCGCCTTCGAAGTGATGCGCCGCCACGGCCTCACCCCCGCCCCGCCCAACGCCACCTGAGCACCACGAGCTGCGTTTCACGCAGCTCTCCGACGACGCATCGCGCCACGCAAGCGAGGTGCCGCGGCGCCGTCGTCGGCGGGGCGCCAGGACTCGCAAACCGACGCCGCTCACACCACCGCCCCCCGGACGCAGAGGAAGGCACGTCATGTCACTTCAGGTCCTGAGCCTCAAACTCGACGGGATCACCGCAGGCGACTACCTGGCGTGGTGCCGTGACCCCGATCCGCCCGCGCTCGACCACGCGCTCGCATCGATCCGCGTGAACGCCGACCCGCTAGGCGACACGATCACCGCGATCCTCGACTGGAACCAGCCCGCCCCGGCGCCGGCGGCCGCCGCCACCGCCGCGGGCCTGCCGCTCTCGCAGGGCGTCCAGATCCACCCGCCGGCGATAGCCGCCGTGCCCCACATACGTGGCGGTCAGAGGTTCGCGCGCCAGCCTGACCGCGAGCACCAGGAACTCGTCGCCCCGTCCGCCCTGGGGCGATGAGCACCTCCTCACAGCCGAACCTTCAGACCGGCGGCGTGATCGTCCCGATCACCGAGGGCGAGTCGCTCCTGTGTGACGCCGAGCGCGAGGGCAGCATCCTCCTCGCACACAAGCAGATCACAATCACCCACGCGCGCTACGCCGCCGGCCAACAGGTAGCCGGCCCGCACATCCATCACCAGCACACCGACGCCTTCTACGTCCTCGAGGGCGAGCTGACCTTCGAGATCGGGCGCGAGACCAAGACGATCACAGTCGCCGCCGGCGGCTTCCTCGCAGCGCCACCGGAGGTAGCCCATTCGTTCCGCACCGACGGCGACCGCCCCGCGCGCTGGCTCACAATCCACGTGCACGACGGCGGCTTCGCCGCGTTCATGCGCGGACTCCGCGACGGCACCAAGATCCAGTGGGACATCTCCGCCGTGCCCGCCGACGGCGGGCTGTCCGCCAACGACGCGATCGTCAGCCACGACCTCCCCGGCGAGGACAGAACAGCCGAGAATCAGCCATCCCGGCTCAGGTGCGCGCTGCCCGACCTGTGCGTCGTAGACTGGCATCTCCGCGGACGACAACCCTTGGATCTGCGCCTACGCGATCAAGGCAACCAGATCGACACCTTCCTGATCCTCGACGGAGCCGTTGAGGCGACGCTCGCCGGTGCGATACAGACCGCCGGCCCAGGGACAATCATCTCGGTCCCCCACGCTGTGCCACACACGCTTCACCGACGCGGGCCGGGACCTGTACGGATCCTCAGCCTCCACACACCAAACAGTGGGTCGTGATCCGCCCACGCGCCAGTAGCGTCCAGCAACACGGATTCCATGAATCCTCCCTCGGTGGGATAGGTTGACCATCCGCTGCAACTCGAACCGAGCGTTCGATGCCGCTGGAGGCTGCCGGCCATCAGCGCCGCGCTACGGGCACGACCACCGGCTGCCGGTCCCGCGTCGGCTGGCGCCGGTGCTTGCAGTGCAGCCGTGCCGGCTCTAGGGTCGTAAGCCGAGGTCGACTTCATCAGTCGTGACACGGTGCGGAGGAGACGCATGGCTGCAGCACCGTCGTGCTGCGCTTTGCTGACGCCGCGGCGGATTGGGGGTTGCTCAACGCTGACTACCGGCCGGTGAAGGAGATCCGGTTCAGCATCACGTCGCGGGGACAGGCAGTGGTCGCGACCGAGTTCACGGCGGCCGGGTAAATCGGGGCGACTGGCTGGCTGATGCTTAGGGCTCAATACGCACGGCGCGGTCCGGTTCCACAGGACGTGATTGAGGCGGTGGAGTTCGAGGTGCCGAGGCTCCAGGTTGGGCAGGCGTTGCTCGAAGTCGTCGCGGCGCCGATCAATCCGGCGGATGTCCTGACCCTGACCGGCGAATACGGCCAGTTGCCCCCGCTGCCGGCGATCGGAGGCCGCGAAGGAGTCGGACGGGTGTCTGAGCTTGGCTCAGACACCGGTGGGGTCAGGGTCGGCGAGTTGGTCTTGCTGCCGCTTGGCTGCGGCAGCTGGTCCACCCATGTCGTGACGGAGGCGGCGCAGCTGCGGCCGTTGCCGGATCAGGCGGACCCGTTGCAACTGTCGATGATGGCGATCAACCCGCCGACGGCGGCGCTGCTGTTGAGCGAGTTCGTGACCCTGGGGTCGGGCGATTGGGTGATCCAGAATGCGGCCAACTCGGCGGTGGGGCTGTATCTGGTGCAGCTGGCGCGATACCGCGGCTACCGGACTGTCAACGTCGTTCGCCGCCAGGACGCGGCGGCGGTCGTTCGCGATACCGGCGGCGACGTCGTCCTCGTCGATGGCGAGGACCTGGCGGAGCGGGTCGTCGAGGCGACCGACGCAGCGGCGGTCCGCCTCGGGATCGATGCGGTGAGCGGTGCCGCCACCGGACGCCTCGCCGACTGCCTGTGCGAGAGCGCGACGCTGGTCAGCTACGGCCGGATGAGCGGCGAGCCGTGTGCGGTGCAACCGGACGCGTTCGTCTTCCGTGACCTGACGCTGCGTGGCTTCTGGCTCGTGAACTGGTTCCGGCGTACCCCCGAGGAACAGCGCCGGGCCCTTGTTGATGAGCTTGCCCGACTCATCACCCAGGGAACGCTCCACGCGCCGATCCACGCCACCTACGACGTCAGCGAGATCAAAGAAGCAGTGGCATGCGCCGCGAGCGGGGAGCGATCGGGAAAGATCCTCATCGTCCCGCGACGGTGAACTCACGCCCGAGCGCTCGCCCACTTCATCCCAGAGCTGCCTCCCATGCCCGCGGGAGCACACGAATGCGGGTCTCGTCCCCTGCCGTGGCGACGCACCCGCTCCTCGCCTGAGTGAGAACCTGACGGCCCGGCGGTCGGTGTCGTCCGGCTCGTCGGTTTGGCTCTCGGACGGCGGCGGGCTGACTCTCTATTCGCCTGTCGACCTGGTCTGGGTCTGACCGGCTTTGCCGTGTCGCCCGCCGCCGTCGAGGATCGCCGGCGTGACTTCATAGGAGCGTGGCATCGCCCCAACTGAGGTGTGTCCGCCGGGGATCCGCTCCGTCGGCCACAACCAACGAAGGGACGGCGCAGATGATCGTGATCGGGGTGGACACACACAAGCGCTCGCACACGCTTGTCGCGCTCGACGCGGCAACTGGGGCAGCGCGCGGGCAGCTGACGATCCCAGCCAGCGAGGAAGGCACGCTCGACGCTTGCGGTTCGCGGGCGAGCTCGATATCGAGCGAGTCTGGGCTGTGGAGGACTGCCGGCACGTATCCGGCCGCCTGGAGCGAGGACTGGTCGCGAGCGGCGATCGGGTCGTTCGGGTGGCGCCTGGGCTGACCGAGACCTCGAGGCGGGCCGTGCGCGAGCCCGGGAAGTCTGACCCGATCGATGCCACCGCGATCGCCCGCGCGGCGCTCAGAGAAGGAATTGACACGCTGCCCGTCGCGTTCCTCGACGAGCAGGCACACGAGATCCGAATCCTCAATGACTACCGAGACCAGCTCGTCAACGAGCGTGTGCGGCTCGCAAGCCGCCTGCGATGGCACCTAGTGCAAATCGCGCCCGAGCTCGAAGCACAGGTGCGTCCCCAAGGTCTCATAGGTCCGCAGATCCGCGCCAAGGTCGCGCGAGGGCTCGCGCGACTACCCCGCAACCCACAAGTCCGGGTCGCCCGGGCGATCCTCAAGCGGATCAACGAGATCTACCGCGAGGAAGGTGAGCTGCTCGCCGAGATCAAGGCGCTGATCGAAGCTCACTGCCCGCAGCTACTCGCCGAGCACGGCTGCGGCACCGTCACCGCCGCGATCATCATCGGCCACACCGCCGGCGCCAAGCGCTTCCCCACCGACGCGTGCTTCGCTCGACACGCCGGCACCGCCCCGATCCCGGCCAGCTCCGGCAACACCCAACGCCACCGGCCGCACCGCGGCGGCGACCGTCAACTCAACCGCGCGCTGCACATCATCGCTCTCTCACGCGCTCGCACCGATCCGAGCACTCGCGCCTACCCCGATCGCCGACACAGCCAAGGCAAGACCAAACGAGAAGCGATCCGCTGCCTCAAACGACACCTCGCACGCCACATCTGGCACCTTCTCAACACCACCGAACCCACGCCCCAGCACCACCCCCACCACCGTCAAGCCGACCCATCAGCACGATCGTCGGCGCCGCCCCGGTCCTCACGCCATGCGCACGCTGAAACCCGCAAATAGCGAAACGCAGTTGACATACGAGCTGCAAAAGCAGGTCTTGGAGCTAGGCACTGGTTCGAGCTGTCACTCTGGGCCAAGGCGCTGAGCGAGCGCCTTAGGCCAGCGGCGCCTCGGCTGCATTCACCGCTGCTGCGTGATGGCTTCGGGCGCTCGATCGGTCGGGGGCTCAGTTGTGGTCAGGTGGAGGCCGGCGGGGATCATCGGCGCCGGCCGTTGGTGGACGGCGTGGATGATCTCGGTGTTGTCGATCCCGCGCAGGTACGTCGAGGTGATGCCCAGATCGGCGTGACCGAGTTGGCGCTGTATGACCAGCCAGCGGTACGCCCTCCCGAGACATCTCAACCGCATGGGCATGCCGCAGCTGGTGGGGAGCAAACCGACGCACGGCCGCCTGCAACGCGACGCGGTGCACCTGGCTGCGGATACCGGCCGCCCCACAGGGTCGCCCTCGAGTCGGGCCCCGCAAGACGCAGAACAGCGGCCCGACGGCCAGGTGGCGGCGTAGCTCAAGCCACGGCTCGAGTTGCGTCCATCCCAGCGGTCCATCCCGACCTCGCGACGCTTGCCACCTTTCCCGTGGCGGAGCAGGAGAGCGCCACGCTCGGGGTCAAGGTCGGTCTCCGTGAGCACCAGGGCCTCACTGATCCGAAAGGCCGCGCGCCACAGCACAACCATCACACCGCGAAGCCCGCCGGCCATGGCGGCGATGCGATCAGGTGCCATCGATCAATGACCGCGCCTGCGCGGGGCCGACTACGAGATCGTGAAGGTCGCCGCCCACCTCAAGTCGACCGGATTGTTCGACGCCGCCGACCTTCATGGGCTCGAAGCCGGCCGTTCGGATTATCTGTTCGACTTGCCCGCCGGCGCGCTCGTCGTCCGTGGCGTAGAAGAGGACGGCCGGCTCCGGTGACCGGTTGCTAGAGGACTCCAGGAGATCGCCTGACATGCTGCCGAACGCTATGGCCAGGCGCGCCCCCTGCGGCAGCCACCCAGCTACAACCTTCCCAGAGGATTGCCCCTGCGGCAGCAGACGCAGGATCTTCCCTTGTGCGTCGAGGCCGACCGGGTTGCTCGGAACGACCACGAGCTTGTCGGTTAGCGGGTCGGCGATCTCTTCTATGACCCCCTTCAGCACGCCAAACCGCAGCGCGAGGATGATGGCATCGGCGCCCTGCACCGCGTCGCGGTTGTCGCTGGCAGCGGCCGCACCTCGCCCGATCGCCGCAGCCAGCGTTCGTGCCGACTCTGTGTCGGCGCTCGAGAGACGCAGGATCTCGCCGCCTGAGGCGAGCCGGCGGGCGATGACCGATCCGAGCCCTCCAGTGCCGATGATCGCGGTGCTCACGACCCGAACCGGTCTCTCAAGTCGTCTGCTCGGATGGCCAATGAGCGGGCGTCCAGTCCCCTTCTGGGTCCGTGGTTTGCCCGACTTCGATGATGTGTCCGTCGGGATCGCGGATATAGCAGCGGATCTCGTACTGGTGCTGTTTGGGCGGGGTCAGGAACTCAGCGCCACGGGCGCTCCATTCGGCGTACACGGTCGCGATGTCTTTGACCCGGATATTGAGAAAGCTGCTGACCCGGTCGGGATCGCCTGGTGTCTGCAGGGTGACCGTAGGCTTGTCGTCCGTCGGGCCGCCCCCGACGTTGATGATGATCCAGCTGTTGGATAGCGCGACGTAGGTCAGCCCTCCGGGGCCGGAGAAGGCCACCCTGCCGCCGAGTACTTCGGTATAGAAGCGCCGAGAGCGCTCGACATCGCCCGAGACGATGAAGTGGGCCAGCACAATTCCCTCCGGGGGCGGTGGGAGCTCCGCCATCTGGCACCTCCGCTGGTTGGGCCTCACACCCCGCTCACGACCGGGTCTGAAGCCGGTGTCTTATCAAGCGCGCATTCCATCCGCTTCCGCGGCACGCGTCAAGAACTCGTTCGATTCGCGTCGGCGTCGACGTGGGTGGAGGTCGCCGAGAGCCCGGTCTCTTGGGACTCTGAGCGCCATAGCTGGCGCGCGATGACAGCGGGCGGGCGACGCGGATCGCCAGCGGCGACCAGGCTGCTCGGAATGCTTGACCCAACTCGCGCACATGGCTCGAGCGTTACCAACATCGCCCGCGTCTGGTTGCCGACCGAAGCGGCCAGCCAACCAGCATGACTCCGCAAGGCGTGATTCAACAACCAGCAGTCGGCGAGGCTGCATTCAGGCGCCAACGTCGCCGGAGCTTCCAGGGGAAATCTCAAGCCGGCTCTGATCGCTTGCTACCGACGGCGGATTTCAAAGGACGGGACGCACGACCAGCATCCCCCGACTCGAGACGAGCCGCTCCAAGTCGTCCGCCAAGCGCTGGACGTGCTCGCTCGCCTGTTGCTCGAAGCGCTCCACTTCGACGATCTCCGCGATCAGCACGTAATCGGCTTGACCGATCGCCTGTCCGGGGACGTCTGCCGGCCGCGTAAGACGCCACTCCGACACCGTGTCCAGCGATCCGCGGACGATGTCCCGATCCCCCGCCATCAGACGCTCGAAGTCCTCCGCCAGCTCCGGCGAGCGCAGCTGAAACCACATAAGCAGTGTCGCGGGAGGACTCGTGCACGGAGCGTAATGCACAATCGCACGTGCAGTTGCTTGCCGCGCCTGGCTTCGTTGCTCCGCACTCAGTACGCCTCCCAGCTAAGGCGCCCCGACCCCGCTAACGCTGAGTTCGAGTCCATGCCGTCACCGGCGATGGCCCCGCCTACCGCGGCTAGCGCGACCGCGGGCCTGAGTCGGGGGGCTAATGCCTGGCAGTTCCGGAGCTGGCGACAAGCGGGTGCGCGCGAAGCGTCGGGTCAGACCCCTGCTCCGTTGCGAACGCGGCACTCGGCGGGCTGGGGCCCCGAGCCCGAGACGGACGGTGTTCTGAATCACTAACCGTACGAGCTTTGGGGCGTCTTCGCGGCTCGCAGTCTCGACTGGCCGAGGGCGCATTCGTCGCGGCTCCGAGCATCAGCCGCCGCTGCTTCCACGTAAAGGCGAGCGCCAGCTCCGGGGCCGCGCACTGCTGCATCCGGCCCATAAGCAGCCACCCGCCGGCGCCGCCGCCGACGATTGCTTTTGCTCGGCGCACGTCGCGGACCGCACGATCGAGTTGGCGACGCGAGGATCGCGCGGGTGCGGTGCGCTGGCGGCGTCCCGGACGATCGCGATTGCCCGGGCCGGCGCGCGCGGCTGCCTTTGTTTGCCAGCGGTAGCCCGATGCCGCGGGAGACGTTCAAGCGGTCGTTCGTGACACGATGCCGTGATGCGCGGTGGGCGCATCTTGGGAACCCTTGCGGCGATGGTGACGCCGCTGCGCGATGCCGGCGAGCGGCTCGACGAGGACGCGTTTGGGCCGCTGCTCGAGTTCTACCGGGCCAGCGGTCTCGACGGGCTGCTGGTGCTCGGCACGACCGGAGAGGGAATCCTGCTCGGGCATGAGGAACGCTGCCGCGCCGCGGAGTTGGCGATCGCCGGCGCCGGAAACCTGCGGGTGATCGTGCACTGCGGCGCGCAGACCACAACCGAAACCAGCGCCCTCGCGAACCACGCCGCGCAGGCTGGCGCAGACGCGGTCGCCGTGATCGCACCGCCGTACTTCGCCTTCGACGCGGCCGAGCTTCTCGAGCACTTCGCCGCCGCGGCCGCGGCATGCGCGCCGCTGCCGTTCTACCTCTACGAGTACGCCGAGCGCAGCGGCTACACGGTCCCGGTGGCCGTCGTCGAGCGGCTCCGCGAACGCGCGCCCAACCTGGCCGGCATGAAGGTCTCCGACGCCCCGCTCGAGCGCGTCGCGCCCTATCTCGCCACCGGACTGAACGTGTTCATCGGCGCCGAGGCAGTAATCCCTCCGGGACTGAAGAACGGCGCGGTCGGCGCAGTATCGGGCCTCGCCGCAGCATTCCCTGAGGCGGTGGCGGCGCTCGTGCGCGAGCCCACAGCGGAGCGCGCCGCGCTGGTTGAGTCGCTGCGCCGCGCGCTCTCAGAGCACCCATTCCAGGCCTCAGTGAAGACAGCCCTGGGCTTCCGCAACCTACCCGTGCGTCCCGACGTCCGCGCACCGCTTCGACCGCTCGCGGCCGAATCGGCCGACCGCCTACGAACCGAGCTCGAGCGCCTGCTCGGCGCCGACACCCTCACGAACCCGGCCCGCGCATAAAGTCGACGAGCAGGCCGTAAAGAGGATCCTCCGGTGCGGACGAACGCAATCACGAGCCCTCTCGAAATCACGCGATTGCGTGAGCCGCGGTAGTCGAGACGATTGCTTGCCGGGTGATGTCAGCAGTCAACCTTTCCACGCCCTCTGGGAAGGGTTGGCTGCTTTTCCGCGTCTGGAGGAAGGAGTGTTGACGCCTGAAGGGAGCATGATGTCTAGTCGTTTGAATCAAGACCCCGGTCGCCGCTTGTCGCGGTCAGCTTTGACGGTCGTCGCTGCCTCGGCGGCTCTCGCGCTGGTTGCGTTCGCCGCGATTGCGGTGGGGAAGTCGTTCACGCTTCGGGTCGCGAAGAACGTGCACGTCACGAACACGCCGACGAAGGCGTTCAGGGTCCGCGCGGTTGACGTCCACGAGGCCGTCGCGGTCGGTCCGTCTGGATTCGCGGTCTACACGTTCCAGGGCGAGACCACGCACCACATCATCTGCAAGAAGACCAGCAGCGCGGCGACTAATTGCTGGGCATTCTGGCCGCCGGTATCGGTCCCGTCGGCGAAGGGACTGCGCGCGCAGTCGGGCATCCGGGGAAAGCTCGGGACATTCCACAATCACGGCACGCTCCAGCTGACGCTGGGCGGCAAGCCGCTCTACTACTTCACGCCCGACATCCAGGCCGCTCACAAAATGATGGCCACGGGCGATGAGCTGAAGACGTTCGGCTCTATCTGGCACATCGTCAAGGGCTAGAGAGCGGCAAGACAGCGCGCGACGTCCGCGTGGAGGCGTTCGAGGGACCGACTTGGACGAGCTGCGAACGTTTACTGCCAGCGTGGTCGCGCTGCTGTATCCGCGATTGGACCGCAATCTCACCCGCGATCGCCAGGCAGCTCCTTCAGGCGTCACGGAACCACGAGGACGGACAACCGCGCGCGACCGCATTTAGCCCGAAGGGAGCAGCTCGCGGCGGCGTCGCCGAGACGCCTAGGCGGCCTGTTCGCGCCGCGACGCACGCGCCTGCTGATCGGCGGCCGTGATCAGACCGGACTGATCGACGGCGTCGAGAAGCAGATCGCTCGAGTGCGCGCCGCGCTTGACCACGCCGGTATGGAGAGCGTCGAGGTGCGCGGAGCGCTCTGCTTCCCAGACCCCGACGGGTTGCCGCTGCGCAACCAGACAACAATGCGCAGAACGCCGTGGCCTCCGCCGACATGCGATGTCGCGTAGAGCATTGGCTACAGGGACTTGAAGAAGCGCACAGCGGGCAGTGCCGTGTAGCCGGCCGTCTCATAAAGGCGCCTCGCTGGAGCGTGACCTCGGTCCCCACCGGTTTCGACCACGGCCACCCGCGTCCCGGACTGCCGCAGCCAATCGGTGGCGACCCGGGTCAAGGCCGCTCCAACTCCTTGGCCTTGGGCGCTGGGATCGACAGCGATCATGTATATCTCGCCCAGGTTTTGCTCGCGGTGAAGCCTGGCTGCCACGAATCCGATGGCCCTCTCGCCGCCGTCTTCCGCGATCCACACCCGCTGGGCGGAGTCGGTGAGCACATCGCGCACGTCCGTGGCCTGACCAGCTCGCCAATCGCCCCGAAGCTGTCCAACAACTTCGGTCCGAGCGCCTGCTCGAGGGCGTCGAACACCGGCTCCCACGCGCGCAACGAAAGCTCGACCACAGTCTCCTCGTCCGAGGGTCGGTATTCCCGGAGCGTAGCCATCAGCTCTAACTCTCGCACAGCTTGGCGCGACTTCGGCGTGCGCGTCTGGCGGCGAATCGCGCTGCCGGACACCTGCTTGAGGTCGCGCACGGCGCCCGCGTGCGAACTGCCGCCACGGTGCCTGCCATATGGACCGCGTCAGCTTCTACGCTGTCGCGGGACTGGGAAGGTGATCTCGAACCTCGGCGGCTCGGCGCACGAGGTCACGTGCCCGTGGTGTGGGGGGGACGGCGTGTTTCATCCGGGCCGCGACGCCCAGAACGACACCACGCCGCCCGACGCCGCCGCCTGAATCGCCCGCGTCGCGGGCGCATTTCCATAGGAGACGCAGGCAATTTCTGGACCGTTCGTCCAGTGACAGTCAACTCTTTGGTAGGTGCTGTCGATACGTGGCTTGCCAGAGTCACGAGGTGCCAGGGGCAAACCATCCGCGAGGATGGGACGCAAAGCTACGAACCTCCCGGGGAACGGAGGGAGTCGGGCTGCCACCAGGGCTTGAGAGCTGTCGTAGCCACGGTCGGCTATGGGACCGAGAGGGATCTGGCATGGAGACCCAATCAACCGATCCCTAGGAGGATCCATGCTCTATAAGCTCCGTCGTCGCGCCGAGGATGAGAAGGGTTTTACCCTGATCGAGCTCCTCGTCGTGATCCTGATCATCGGCATTCTTGCCGCGATCGCGATCCCCTCCTTCCTGAACCAGAAGACCAAGGCGACTGACGCCTCGGCCAAGGAGCTGGCTCGTACTTCCCAGACGGCGGCCGAGACGTACTCGACCGACCACAACGGCAGCTACGCCGGCATGACCGCGAGCGCGCTGCAGACCGTCGAGCCGACGATCCAGATCGCCGCCGGCAACAACAACGCGTACCTGAGCAACGTCACCGTCACCGGTAGCGGTACCGGCTACAGCGTCACCGCGACGTCGAACAGCACCAACACGTACACGATCACCCGTGCAGCGAACGGCTCGACCAGCCGCTCCTGCACGCCGGCCACGACATCCGCCGCATCCGGTGGTTGCGTGGGTGGCACCTGGTAGCAAACCGCGGACGAACTCCGCAACGCAACAAGATGGGGCGGGCCATGGGCCCGCCCCATCTGCGTTCTAGGCTCATGGCGCGGTGCTAGTTCCCGATAAGAGAATTGGACCCAGCTTGACAGGAGTGAACGAACGGCAATGCCAATCACGCTAGCCGCCCTCGGCGGACTGATCACCGGGTCGTTTCTCAACGTAGTTGCCTACCGCCTCCCGCGCGACGAGTCACTGCTGTTCCCCGACTCGCACTGTCATGTGGGTGATGACGCTGTTGGTGCGTGCGCCGATCAGCGAGATGTAGCCACGATCGCCGTCGGCGCGAGCTCGGTCGCGCCGATGCCGTAGCGCGCTACTCGAATCCGCTAATACCGGCCGCACGCTTTCCGTTCGTCAGTCGATCACCGAACTTCGGCTCGGCCACCTCGGCTACGAGTTGCCGTGCTCGACGACCAAGCGCATCGTCTAGCGCCCAGTTCTGCTCCGAGCGCAAAAGGACACTCTGATCGGCCACGTCGCAGACTGGTGCAACGGGCTACAAGAACAGCGCATCCCGCCGGGCCGTCATCGTGCTCACGATGGTCGCGCTCGAGAATGCTGGAAGTCGATCACCAAGCGGACGGCGAAAATCTTTTCGCCTTCATGAGCGCGAATCCCGTAGGTTCCGTGTGTTCGGGTGGACCCGCCGCGACGCGTGCGGGTGAGCAGGATGGGGCGAAGTGAGGAGACCCTCGCGCCCTCGAGCTTCGGAAGCGTCGTGAGGAACCACACGCGAGACGTAACCGGGTCCACGCTCATCCACGGCGGGACCAGACCTCCGGTCGTCGGGCCGCCCGAGCTCAACGCGGTCCAAGTGGAGCCGAGGTTGCGCGAGCGGACCACGAACTCGGGCCCTTGGAGGGTGTTGGCGGGGGGCGCAGCCGTGTTGTCATCGCGCGCGGCGAACATCACCGCCCCGGTCTTCGTGACACCGATGGTGGCCGATTCGACCGCTCGGCCAACAAACGTCACACACGGGATCGGGGCATGAGCAGGCTGATGGCGCAGCCGGCGCCCGCCCGCACGGTGAGCGACCGCCGGGCGCGAGAGATCGCAGCCCGGGCCCCAAACGCCGGCCCGACGGCCGCTCAGCCGACGCATCCACAGACAGGCTGATCGCCGCCACAGCCGCGAGCACCACGCTAACTGCCAGCGTTGACCTCACCCATGAACCGAACAACCCGATCGCCGAATCCTAGTTCCAAGTCGAACCCGAACGCGTCGCCCGTCAACCAGCGCAGCGTCGCCGTCACATTCGTGCGACCGGTGGTGGCGCTACGAGGAAAGTGATCGTCCGACTTCGCCGTCGACGACGTATGCCTGTGGATCGATGCGGCAGCTGGACCAGGGCAGCGCCGCATCTGCGGCGGTCGGCGAGCGCGCTCGCCCCGTGGTCGCCGGTCGCGGGCTACGACGGACGGTATCGGGCGGTTCGGTCCAGAGCCGGCAGAGGAGAGGCGGGACACACGCGGCATCGCTGCTCACTCGGTCGGCGGCGGTGTGGTGAAGTCGATCACTTGGCGGGTGGCGTGGTGCCAGTGGACGTACCGCCCCCGGCGTTTTGGTAGATGGTGGGGGTCGACTTGTCGATGTACTTGTGGAAGCTGAAGTCAGCGAGCGCGGCTGAGGGCGCAGCCGCAGTGACGAGGACGGCGGTCGCGGTGACGACGGTGCGCTTGACGGTTGCAGTGAACATGCCCGGCTCCTTCGGTGAGAGGTGATACTGGCGTAGGTCGAACGGTACGGTCGGACCACGGCTCGAGCATCGGGAGAACCACCCATCTTCCGCCACCACCATTCCCCATCTCTTGGATGGCGCTTGCGTGTACCGGCGCTGTCGTGAATCGGACCGACCGACGAACCGTCTCGCTCCTCGCGCATGAAATGCGTCTCGAAGGGTTCTGTCCGGACGCTGCGTCCACGAGTATCCGCTCCACCGGCTACGCCGGCTTGATGCCGCCGCACTCGAACAACCGCGGCACGGCCGCCTTCTGGACTCGCACAGCAGCCTCACGCAGCGGTAACACTCCATTCGATCGGAGCCGGGCGAGTACCACACCCCACCGCTCGCCCGGTCCATCTCCCCCTCCCGGGTCCGAGTCTGCGGAGAATCCGACCCCGCGCCCGTGCCGGGCGAGCGGCACTTCTGATCCGCCGCTCGCCCCGCCGATTCGGTAGCGCCGAAACCAGCACTGCGCCCCGCATCCAGGCAGACTGGTGAGATGATCGCGTTGCGGCAGTGCCGAGCGCGACCATCGTGAGCACGATCACGGCGCGCGCGATGCGCTGTTGCTTGTAAGCCCGAAGGAGGCGTGTGAGCAGAGTGCTCCTTTCGTGGCCAAGCGATCGCGCTGGCGACACGGTCCGCACCATCGAGGCGTCGCAGAAGCGGTCGCCACCGCTGTGGTTGCCTGGATGACGAACGCGATGGTCCGTGCGAGATACGCTTTGATTGCGTCCGGTGGCGGTGACTCTCCGGGTGGCGCGTCGCGGTCAGTAGCCGGCCCGCAGCCGCGCGGTGACGAGGGCCGCGCTGAAGCGTGGGACGCTGATCAGGTATCCGCTTGCGGTCGGCGCGGCCGTCTCGGTGCGCGGGGTTCCCGCCCATGTGGCGATGCGGGTGAGGTGCTGGTTGGCGAGCGTCACGCCTGTCGTGGAGGTCACCTTCCGCGCGGTCAGCCGTTCGATGGTGGCGGCGCCGGTGAGCGGCAGCTCGAGGCGCATGCGCGCCGAGTGGGAGCCCTTGTTGAGCAGAAGTATGTGCATGATGCCGTTGCCCAGCCTCACGGCCCAGGCATTGAGATGCAGCGCCGGTGGCGCCGCCAGGTGCACCGGGATCAGCTGTGCGCCGGGGCCGAGCATGCGGGCGAACAGGACCATGCCGTAGAACAGGGGGTGCGTGACGAGGCCGGTGCGCGTGAGCCAGAACGCCAGGTTGACCGTGCCAGGACGGATGTGGATGCTGGCCGACTCGACCCCGGCACGGACGAGCTCGAACAGCGCGTCGGGCGCCCACAGCGCGGTTGCGAAGGTGTCGCTCACGCCCTTGGTGCCGCCGCAGGTAACAGAGTTGATTTCGGTCAGCCACAGCGGGAGTCCCGCCCGGTCGCTGACGTGCTCGACGGTGAGCGCGGTGCGGCGCATGCTGACCGTCGCGTTGTCGCTCAGCACCCGCGCGATCGTCGGGTATGTTGGCGTGCCGCGCTTCGCGCAGGCGTTGTAGGGGTAGCGGTGGGCGGTGATCCCGGCGAGCCTGGGGTGCGGGGCCTGAAGCAGCTTGGTCACCCAGCCATAGTTCTTCTGCGGCTCGGCGATGGCCGGCGCGAGCAACGGCACGCCGGGAGCGACCTTGGCGAGCGCGTTCGCGTAGGAGGCGAACGAGCGCGCATAGCTCGTTGCGGTGATCCGGCGGGGGAGCGGAGGCGCGCCCGGCCCGGCAGTGAGTCGTTTCCAGGACCGGCGGCTGTAAATGTCGGGCTCGTTGCCGATCTCAAACGCCGAGATGCTGCCGTGTGGGAGCGCTGCGGAGGCGGCCCTGGCCCAGCGCGCCGCTAGCGCCGGGGTGGCAGTCATAGTGTTGAGGTCGAGGATCAGCTTGACGTGGGTTTCGCCGACGATCTGGCTGGTCTGCCGCAGCCACGCCGGGGTCAGCTCGAACACCCACTCGGGCAGTTCCTTGGTGGGAGCCCATAGCGTCTGGTCGGCCGAGTCGCCTCCGATCCGCAGTCGCAAGGCCCCGTCTTGGGAGAGCATCGCGAACACCCGGCTTAGCAGTGCCGGCTGCCGCGCCCACGCCGGGATCGTGAAGTACTCGGTCGAGATCCCGAGGAACGAGCTTGGGACCGTCACCGGCGAGCCGGTTCCGAGCGTGACCCGCGCGTCAACCGGGAGGGTCGAGACCGGCGGGGACGGAACGGGCGTGGGACTGCGCGCAAGTGCAACGACTACCGCGATGATCGTCACCGCCAACACGGATGCAGCGGTGATCGCCCCGCGCGTCAGGTGCGGCAGACCACCACGGTGCAACCATGGCCTGAACCTGCTCATCGACGCTCAGTGTCGGGCTCCCGCCATCCGACGCCAACCGTGGTATGACACCCCGAAGTTGCGGCAAACTACGGACCGCCCGTCAGGACCGTGAAGCGCGCCCCGCGAATAGCCGCGCAACACACGGTGAACCGACGCGATGGCCCCGTTGGATCGCTCCCGGTCCACGGTGGTTTGCCCCCGTCACGACACCGCCCACGGTTAGTTCGCTTCGCCAACTGTGCAGTTGAGTTGGCATCAATTGCGGATCGGACGAGCAGCTGTCATACCCCCGGGGCCGCCGACGACCGCTTCGCTCGGCTCAATGTCGGGGAGAACGACCGCTCGGCGACGAAGTGCTCACCCGGGGTGGCCGGCGTCGGCGTTGGTGCTGACGGTCGCGTTCGCCCACGATGTGCGTCAGACCCGGTAGATCGGAACTCGATTCGAGCGGTTCATTGCATCGACCCGGTCGGCGCGTAGGCTTGATGCATGCCGATTCCTCGCTTCTTGAAGGGTCGCGTCGCCAAGGAGGAATCGGTGTCGGTCGGGGACCCGCGCCTCGAGGGCTGGGAGACGGTCAGCACGTTCGAGGACGAGAGGACGGCCGTGGCCTGGCGCGACCAGCTGCGTGCGATGGGTGTTGAAGCGAGCTGTGTTGCGGACCATGCCCCGGACCGCTTCGGCCGGGGCGACATCTACCTCGTGGTTCCACCCGAGCTGTGGTCGCGAGCGAGCGAGATCGTCGATAACCTGGAGTGAGCCTGGTGGCTGGGGATCGCTGCCCGACTGAAGCCGCGGCTCGATCCGCTGTCGTTGGATCGCGGCTGGGGTAAGCTCGGTTTGTGGACGTGATCACCGTAGGCGAGCTCGTGACGGTAGCCGGTGTCGGCCCGGTTCTGGACGGGATTGTGTTCGACACGCCGAGCAGCTCAAAGGTCGTCGTGGCCGTGATCGATGCCAAGCGCGGGCCACTGTTTCGCACGGTCGGCCCGAAGACGCTCACCGCGCGGGAGCAGGACGGTCCGGATGACCGCGCCTTGCGTCAGCTGATCCGGCGGACGCCGGAGCCGGCTCACGGTGCCGCCCGCGCCGCGGCGGTCAGCCGGGGAGGACGTTCCGGTTTCAAGCGCGGGGTGATGCACCGGACCACCGGGAAGTAGCACTGGGCGGGTGGCGCACGAGGACCTGCTCAACCCAGACAGGCTCTGGCGCCGAGGCGACGTTGTCGGGTCGCGGCCCTCGCGTCCGCCGGCGTGATCGTGGACGGGTGCCCTGGTCGAAGGAGGAGACGGCACGTCCGCGGACGCTTCTGTCGCGCGAGCAGCGGTCCGTATGGCTCGTCTAGCTCCTCATCGCGGACGCCGATGGTTGCGTGGCGATAGGGTGCGTCCGAGATGAGAGCGCTCATTACGGGTGGCGGTCGCGGCATTGGAGCGGGCATCGCGCGGGCGCTCGCGGGCGACGGCTGGGATGTTGTCGTGGGCGCGCGCAGCCGCGCGCAGGTCGAGGCGGTCGCGGGTGAGATCGCCGGCGAGTCGGTGGAGATCGACGTCGCGGATCGCGGCTCGGTCGAGCGGTCAGTCGCCGAGGCGGGCGAGCTCGACCTGCTGGTCGCGAACGCGGGCATCGGTGAGGGTCATGAGCCGCGGCCATCGTGGACGATCGACCCCGACGAGTGGTGGCACGTCTACGAGGTCAACGTTCTCGGCGTGCATCGCTGCTGCCGGGCGGTGATCCCGGGGATGCTCGAGCGCGGCCGCGGCCGGATCATCATCACCGGGAGCGGCGCGGCCTACCTTCCGGGCGGCAGCAGCACCGCTTACCCACCGAGCAAGGCCGCGGTCTGCCGCTACGGCGAGATGCTGGCAAACGAACTCGCCGGCCGGATCCCCGTCTTCTTCTTCAGCCCCGGACTGGTGCAGACGGAGTTGACTGCAGGCGCGTTCCCTGACGACGCGCCATGGACGCCGCCAGAGCTCGCTCCGGAGCTCGTCCGGAGGCTCGCGACCGGCCGCTACGACACGCTCGCCGGCCGCTACCTCCACGCCGAGCACGACAACGTCGATGAGCTGCTCGACAGGATCGATGAGATACGCGAGCGCGACCTCAACGCGATCAGACTCAGAAGATAACCCGAGGCGGCTCAACCTCCGCGTAACCGCCTGACCGCACGCGGACAGCGCTCTACCGCTCGCAGCGTCGCCAGGCGCTTGTGAGCTCCGGGACCGCTCAAGAAGCGAAGGCGATCGCCGGCGACTTGCGCGGTTTCCGTGAGACGGCAGGGGAGACCCGGCGCCAACTGGAGGCTCGGTCGGCGCGGAATGCAGCGCCCAACGCTGGCATGGGGAAACGGGTCAAGTCCAATCCCGCCGCGGGGGCCCGTGCTTCCGTTGCATAGCAAGCGTGTCCCCACGCGGTGGTCGAGCTGTTCCGCGCCGAGCAGATCACGGTGAGTTGTTGAGTTTCGCGCGAGCCCACCGGGCATATAGTCGGTGGGCTGTTTAGGGCTGAGACTCGTTGGGGGGTGTTATGAGGCGTGCTAATGGGGCGATCGTTTCGGGGTCGGCTGTACGCTGCCGGTTCGCGTCTCTTATTTCAGGGCTCGCGGTCCTGGTGGTGGTACTCGCAGTCCCCGTGAGTTTGGCGCGGGCGACCCGGGCGACCGATCCGGTCCCGTACATGGGTTGGAACACCTATTACGGAGTCGGCGGGACCTTCAACGAGGCGACGGTCAAGTCGGTGGCCAGCTCGCTGATCTCAAGCGGCTTGGCGCAAGCCGGCTACAAGATCGTCTGGCTTGATTTCGGTTGGGCCACGGGGGCACGGGACAGCAACGGCAACCTGATCGTGGACTCGACCCAGTGGCCGGACGGAATGTCCGGGCTGACCTCCTGCTTCACGCGCGAGGGCTGTATGCGGGGATCTACACGGACGCCGGCACCAGCGGCTGCGGGGGACGAGGCGTGGGCTCCTACGGCCACTACCAGCAGGACGTTGACCAGTTCGCGAACTGGGGCTTTGATGCGATCAAGGTGGATTTCTGCGGCGCGGGCCAGGAGTGGTTAGACCAGCCGCCGAACGACCCTGGGGGGCTGTACGGGCAGTTCTCGCGAGCGGTGGCTGCCGCTCCGCGCTCGATGATCCTAAACGTCTGCAACTTCTGGACGCCGGGGCAGATCAACGGGACGGCTCCCTCATACTCGGACTCTTCTTGGGACAGCTTCTCGTGGGCGCCGGCGGTCGCGCAGAGCTGGCGGACCGAGACCGATATCGGCTTCACGGGAAACATTCAATTCAAATGGGTTCTGAGAAACCTCGATCAGGACTCCACCCCATACCCCAATATCCAGGACGCGGCGGGCCCTCCCGGGTCGTCCGGGATCGCGTGGGGTCACTGGAACGATCCCGACTATCTCGGCCCCGAGCTCGGCATGACGAGCACCCAAGCGCAATCGCAGTTCTCCATGTGGGCGATGGTCGCGGCGCCGCTGATCCTCGGCAGCGACCCACGCTCGCTGTCGTCCACCACAATCAACATGCTCAAGAACACACGGGTGATCGCGATCGATCAAGACTCGCACGGCGCCCAGGGCTCGCTCGTCTCCCAGACCAGCACAGGGCAGCAGGTGTGGGTCAAGCCGCTCGCCAGCGGCGCCCGCGCCGTTGCGCTATTCAACCGCGGGCCTGGTCCTCAGCAGATAACGACAAGCGCCAGCGCGGTCGGCCTATCAAGGGCCAGCCGGTACACGCTGTTGAACGTCTGGACGAACCAAGCCTCAACCTCACAAGGCAAGATCGGCGCCCTCGTGCAACCGGACGCCGTAGTCGTCTGCCGCGTCACGGCCGATCCGGGCTGCACCGACCCGCGGCTACTCGGCAAGACACTCCAGGCGGCGCGCGCCAGCCTGAAGACCGCCCGCTGTCGCCTCGGACGGGTCACGCGCAGGCGCGCCAGACACGCCCGCCGCGGACGAGTAATCGCCCAGAGCCCCCCGGCCGGATCGCATAGACGCCAGGGAGCGAAGGTCAAGGCAGTGCTCGCGAGCTGACCGTGCCGTCCTCTGCTGACCACAATCTCGCATCACCAGGCGGAGCAGAAGCGGGCGGCGGTCCAGGCCGCGCTCTCGGGCGTTCGTCCTTGCGAGCGTGTGATCGGCAACGATCGGACCGGGGTGAGCGCTCGCGGCTGTGGCGGAGCGAGCGTTTGGCAGCTCGCGGCGGATCAGCGCTGGTTGCGGCTGCGGCCTCTGTCGTACGCGCGGGGGCAGGTTTGTCGGAGCTTGGTGGGGGGCGTGCAGTCGCCGTCGGACGACGGGCTGTACCGCGGAGCGCCGCAATCGCGGCAGCCAGTTAGTCAGGAAGGCAATGGTGTTCGTCAGGAGTCCGCGCCGACGACGGAGCGTCCGGGCAGCTCTGATCGCAATTGTTGTGATCGCTGTCGGACTCTTGACGGTCTCGCCGGCGGGCATCGGACCGCGCGTCGTGTTCAGCACCATGGGTGTCGAACCGGGCGCGTTCAACCCGAACAAGGTGATCTGGATCGGACGCATCACCACCAAGCGGTCGCAGACCTGGCACGCCCCGGTCGCACCCCGAGCCGAGTCTTTCCATGCGAGTGCGCTCATGCGTGTGGCGGTTTACGGATGGCGCGGGTGCTCGTGTGGCGTAGCGTTGGAGAGAACGAACACACGTACTGAAGGGAGCATCGCCAATGACTCAGGCCAAGCGCAGCGCCGCGGCTAAGGCTCCGGCAAACCGCAAGCGCAGCCCGGCGGCGAAGGCACCGGCAACTCGCAAGCGCACCACGACCGCTCCGCGTTCCGGGGCACCGGCCGAGAGGACCAAAGAGCTTTCTGCAGACGTACTCGATTCCCTTGAGAAAGCTCAACGGGCGGCGATCGAGGCAGTGCGCAACTTCATCGACACCGTCGACCATACGCTGCCAGCGTTGCCACACGGCGAGGGCCCGTCCAGGCGGCAGGAGATCGTCGACTCTGCCCTGGACATGGCCGACCGGCTGGTCCACACGCAGTACGACTTCATCCACAAGGTGATCGACAGCGCTGGCAAGTCGCTGACCAATCGCTCGTCATAGGAAGACTCGGCGCGCTGTGAGCTAGACGGTGCCGGGCACGATCGTGCCCACGATCATCATCGCTGCGATCGGCACCGCCAACGTCACGATGATCTCAGCGAGCGGCCGAGCGGTCGGCTAGGTGCTCGGCGGGGATGACTTGCTGGCGCGCTGAGTGCGCCGTGCGATAAAGCCGATGATCAACAGCAGGATGATCGCGCCGATGATCGCGCCGATGATTCCGCCGAAGTCAAAGACCTTTGTGTCGCCGATCCCAAGGCCGACTGTGAAGACCAGGTAGCCGAGCGCGGCTCCCCCGAAGCCAAGGAGCAGCGAGATCCCCCACGACTTTGGGCCTGACATCTTGCGGAAGATGTCGCCAGGCGTCAGCAGGCGGGCAACCACGCCCGCGACCAGAGCCGTGATCACTGCACCTATCACTTGACCGCCTCCTGGTGCTGGATGACCTACGTGCCAGGACGTTAGCGGGCCATCGCGCAGGTCGGGTACTCGCCGCCGAACGACCGCCGCCAGGTCAACACGCCATGGGGGAAACCACGTCCCCGGGCGCGGGCTTTCCCGACGAACTGCCGCAGACGGCACCCCGCCGAGGACCGGGCGGCCGGCTAGGACACGGCCGCGTCCTAGCCGGCCGAAGATGGGGACCGCTCCGAGGCCAGCTGATTTTCTCCCACCACTCGGGGTCGGCGATTCGGGTCTATCCGACCACGAGGTAGCTGGGTCGAACCGTCCGCCGGCGAGCCGCCAAACCGGGCGGCTCGATCAGATGTGAGCCAACGGTGTCTACTCGGGCAACAGACCGGCGCTGTCCGTGAACTCCCAAAGCGTGGCGGCGGCCTTGGCATAGCAGCAGAAGCCGTCCGCGTTTCCCCGTTCAAGCGCAGCCCAGCAGATCACGTCGGTCAGGCTCATCGCCTCATTGGCCAGCTTTGGCAGCATCGGGAGAGGAGACGACTCGACCTCCCGGCGCAGGTCGTGGACGATGGCGGCTAGACCGTCACCGGGGGGAGGTTGCAGATCTCCGAGCAAAGCCGAGAACTGCCCGATGATGTACTGCTGGGTCATCGATGTTCCGAGATCGAGTCGTTGCGGATCTCGCCGTCGACCTGCCTCTCGCTGCGCGCTCTTGGATGTTGTCGTTTTCGCCGAGGCCGCTAGTCCGCATGTCCGAAGGCGGCGAGCTCCTGTTGCTCTTTGTCTGAGAGCTCGCGGGGGTTCTCCCCACGCGCGACCTTCTCGCTCTGCACGTAGTGGCGGATGTCGTCGACGATCTCAGGGTTCGCCAGCGTGCTTGTATCGCCGACGTCGGCGAAGTTCGAGATCCCCGCAATTACCCTGCGCATGATCTTGCCCGAGCGTGTCTTCGGCATATCCGCGACGATCCACACGTTCTTGGGACGTGCGATCTTCCCGATCTCCTTGTCGATCGCGTCGCTCACCTTCTGCTCGATCTCTTTGCTCGGCTCGAACCCGGGCTTCAGCGACACGTACACCTCGACGATCTTGCCGCGGATATCGTCGATCACGGGAACCGCGGCCGCCTCGGCGATCTCCTCGACCATGATCGTCGCCGACTCGATCTCCTTGGTTCCGAGCCGATGCCCGGCGACGTTGATCACGTCATCGACGCGCCCGAGGATCCGGAAGTAGCCGTCCGCGGCCTGAAGCGCGCCGTCGCCCGCGAAGTACGGCCAGTCGTGCCAGTCCTTGCTGTCCCTGTTCCGGTTGTATTTCGCGTAGTAGGTGTCCACGAACCGCTCGGGCTGCCCCCAGATCCCCTGGAAGATCCCGGGCCATGGGTTGCGGATGCAGATGTTGCCTGCCTTGCCGCTCCCCCTCGGCACCTCCTCGCGGTTCTCGTCGTAGATCACCGGGTAGACGCCGAGCACACCCGGTCCGCAGCTACCGGGCTTCATCGGTTGCAGGGCGGGCAACGTGCTGCCCAGGAAGCCGCCGTTCTCGGTCTGCCACCAGGTGTCGACGATCGCCGCCTCGCCCTTACCGACGAACTCGTAGTACCAGCGCCACACGTCCGGCTCGATCGGCTCGCCAACGGTCGTCATGTGCTTGAAGTGGTAGTTGTACTTGGCCGGTTCGTCCGGGCCGAGCTTGCGCAGCATCCGGATTGTTGTCGGCGCGGTGTGGAAGATGTTCACCCCGAGCCGTTCGGCGATCCGCCACGGTCGACCCGGGTCGGGATACGTCGGCACGCCCTCGTACATGACGGTCGTCGTGCCGAGTGTCAGCGGCCCGTAGACGATGTAGGAGTGCCCGGTGATCCAGCCGATATCGGCAAAACACCAATACGTATCGTCCTGGTGGATGTCCTGGTAGTACTTCGACGTGCCGGCCACATACGACAGATAGCCGCCCGTGCTGTGCTGGCAGCCCTTCGGCCGGCCGGTGGTGCCGCTCGTGTACATCAGGAACAGGGTCGCCTCGGCGGGCATCGACACTGGGTCGACCTGCTTGCCGCGGTAGCTCTCCAGCAGGTCGTCTACAAAGAAGTCGCGCCCCTCGACCATCGGGCTTTTCGATGCGTACCGGCCCGGGTGTCGGCGCCACACGAGCACCTTCTCGACCTCGATCCCTTCCTCGCGCGCGGCGGCGATCGCCTCGTCGGCCTTCGCCTTGTGATCGATCAGCTCACCGTTACGGTAATAGCCGTCCATCGTCACGAGGATCTTGCTACGCGAGTCGACGATCCGGTGCCCGCACGCGGTGCCGCTGAACCCACCGAACACCTCCGAATGGATCACGCCGAGCCGAGCACACGCAAGCATGGAGACTGGCAGCTCAGGAACCATCGGCAGGTGGAAGGTGACCCGGTCGCCCGTCTCGACGCCGCCGAAATCGCGCAACAAGCCCGCGAACTCGTTCACACCGCGATGCAGCTCCTCGTAGCTGATCTCCTTCGTCTGTTCGTCCTCGGGCTCGGGCACCCAGATGATCGCGTTCTTCTCCCCACGAGACGCCAAGTGCCGGTCGACACAGTTCACGCACGCGTTCAGCCGACCGCCGACCCACCACTTCCAGAACGGCGGATTGCTCGTGTCGAGCACCGTGTCCCATTTGCGGTCCCACGTGAGCATCTCCGCGTACTCCACGAAGCAGTCCGGGAAGTGCTCCTCGCCGAACCGCTTCAGGATCGCCGGGTCAGACGCGTTGGCCTGCGCTACGAATGACGGCGGCGGCGGGAAGTACTCCTCCTCCCGCCAGTGAACCGCGATCTGCGCCTCCGAAACGGCCGCGTCCGCAACCTCCGCCGCGGACGGTCCCTGGTCCTTTACGCCCATTACTCAACCTCCTACAAGAACGATCCTCTGAATGACCGCCGCGCGGGCACGATCTAGCTGTTCACGGTACTCCTCCCCGACAAGAGAGCAAGTGCGCTCCTCGACGGCCAGACATCACGCTCTCCTCGCTGCGCTCATCGCGCTGATCGTGAGCCTGCCGCTCGTAGCGAGCGCGCCCCAGCCACGCGTCGAACTCATCCTCAACCGCGCGCTGGATGATCAACCGCGCACCCAGCTCCGCCGGCTCCGAGAGCGAGTCGCGCGGGTTCTCACCCACCCCACCGACAACATCTGCTCGATCCGATCTTCTATCTCCACCGACGGCGGTACGGTACGTCTCAGGGCGTAGGCCTCCTTCAATCGTCTTTGCGGACTTGAGGGAACCTACGCCGTTGCCTTGACAGCACCAGCGCTATTTGCAGCACTCCTGAGACCTCGACTTTCGCCGTTTCGGTAGCGGCTTGGCGTGATCTCGGCTGGTCTGGCGGCAGAGGAGCATCGGCGGCTTCCCTGAACTCGTGGGTGAGCTATCAATGCCGCGGGGCGGTCGCCACAACCTTGCCGCAGCTCCCACGAGGAGGTCGCCGGCGATGCCGCAAGTTCCCGGTTCGCTGGGCGAGCTTGTGTCCCTCTTGGCCGGTTGTTTCACGCAGCCGACATTTCGTACCTTCCGCCCGCTGCCGGTCGGTTTCATCGCCGGGGTCGGCGAGCACACGATTACCGGCTGCCTGGTGGCCTGTGGGGTCGCCGGCGGCTGGCATTACAGTCGCGGGCACCGCTTCTTCTCCCGCGCGCGCTGGTCGCCGGACAAGCTCGGGCTCGTGCTGCTGGATCTGTTTCTTCAGGAGCGGTTACGCGATCGACCTTGGCCCGCACTTCTGCTCTGGTTGGTCGCGCGTTCGGTCGTTTGGTGAGTCACACAAACGTTCTGGCGCTCGCTGGCCTCGGCAACACCGGGGTCGGGTGGCGTGTCGCGTCCGCTGCCGCTAGGGGGTGCATTCGACGAAGGAGCTGAGACGATTGGCCGATCGCACTATGGGTTGTCGTCCACGGCTTGTGGGTTAGCGAGGGTCCGGCTTTGCCGTGGCCGCGTGCTCGGTTCGTGCTTTGAGCTCGAGCTTTGCGATCGTCTCGCGGTGGACCTCGTCGGGTCCGTCGCCGAAGCGCAGCGCTCGCATACCGGCGTAGATCTGGGCGAGCGGCAGGTCCTGGGAGAGCCCGGCGGCTCCGTGGACCTGAATCGCGCGATCGAGCACCCGCTGTCCGACGTTCGCGGCGGCGACCTTCAGCTGCGCGAGCTGAGATCGCGCGGCTCGCCCGCCAACCTGGTCGACCTTCCACGCCGTGTGCAAGGTCAGCAGGCGCAGTTGCTCGATCTCGATGCGGGACTCGGCGATTTGGTGGCGCACCACGCCCATGTCCGCCAATCGCTGCGCGAATGCGGTGCGCGCGAGTGCCCTGTCGGTCATCATTTCGAGCGCGCGTTCGCACATGCCGACCGCGCGCATACAGTGATGGATCCGCCCAGGGCCGAGCCGCGCTTGGGCGATATCGAAGCCGCGGCCTTCGCCGAGGAGCATGTTCGTGGCCGGGACGCGAACGTCGTCGAACCGGACCTCGGCGTGTCCGGAGGGGGCATCCTCGAAGCCGAGCACCCGCATGTTGCGTACGACCTCGACGCCCGGGGCGCGCGCCGGCACGAGAATCAGCGAGTGGCGTCCATGCCGCGGGGCGCTGGGATCGGAGAGCCCGAAGAACAGGAGCACCTCACAGCGTGGATCGGACGCGCCGCTGATGAACCACTTGTGTCCGTTGACGAGGTAGTCCTCCCCATCGCGGGAGATCGTCGACTGGATGTTGGTCGGATCCGACGACGCCGACTCGGGCTCGGTCAGGGCGAACGCCGAGCGGATCTCCCCTTCGAGCAGCGGATACAGCCATGACTCCTTCTGCTCGGCAGTTCCGAACTGCGCGAGCACCTCCATGTTGCCGGTGTCAGGGAAGCTGCAGTTGAAGATCTCGGGACCGATCAGCGAGCGACCCATTACCTCGCAAAGAGGTGCGTACTCGAGGTTCGACAGGCCTGGCCCGTACTCGGGGTTGGGCATCCAGAGGTTCCACAACCCAGCGTCTCGCGACGCGCGCTTGAGGTCCTCGATCAGGGGCGGGATCGCGGTCCCACCAGTGCGTTCGACGAACGCCGCGACTTCCGGCTCGGCCGGATACACGCGCTCGTCCATGAACGCGACGACTCGCTCTCTGAGCTCACGCACCTTCTCGGACAGCTCGAACTCCATTGTGGTCAGGCCTCCTCACGCTCGTACTCGGGATTCGCGATCCGCAGCCGCCGCCGCGCGCTCGCGCGAAGCACCGCGAGGACCTCTGCCCGGCGGTCATCGAGCTCACCTTCGCGGATCTGTTCGACCAGACGTGCCTCGAGCTCCGCCAGCGGAGCCTCGTGCCCGAGCAACTGCGCCAGTTCGCGTTCGTCCAGTGCGCGCAGCTCGGTGCCGAGCTCGAGCTCCCGCAGCGCGATCGCCAGGAGGTTGGCGGCGATAAGCGCCTCGAACGCTCCGTGCCCGCCGAGCGCCGGGCGCACGTTGACGACCAGATGCTCCGCGGCGGACGCGATCAGCTCGTTGGCTGTCGGGCGGTCCTCGGGCACGATCAGGCCAACAGCTCGAGCAGGTCGTATTCGGTCTCGGCGACGCGGCGGCCGATCGCCGCCAGCTCGACGGAGCGCTTGGCCCCGGATATGTGCTCCATCCCGCGCAGGACGCACAGCGCGCCCCATTTCAGCGTTCCGAGCACCTCCCAGAACTGAACGACATCGGGATCCACAGGGCCGCCGCCCGCCTGCTCATAGGCGCGGTAGAGATCCGTGCGCGAGCCGAAGCCGCCTACCTCAGCGTCGTCGTTGCCAAAGCGCCACGGGCGCATGCACAGGAAGCCAAGGTCTTCGAGCGGCTCACCCAGATGCGCGTACTCCCAGTCGACTACGGCACGGAGGCCATCGTCGCCGACGATCAGATTCCCGTTGCGGAAGTCGCCATGGACGAGCCGCGGATCGCCGGACGAGTCGGGTCTTCGCTCCCGGCACCAGCGAAGGCCCAGCTCGAGTGCAGGGCGCGGCGCCGGTCCCCGGTCGAGGAACCGGCGCACGAGCGTGAGCTGCTCGTCGACGCCACTCTGGGGCAGCCGCGGAACGTTCGCCGTGTCAACCGAGTGAATCTTCGCCAGCGTCCGCCCGGCGTCAGACGCCAGCCTCGACCGCACGTCGGCGAGCTCCGGCTTGCGAGCAATCGCGCGCGGCCGACTCTCCCCGTCGACTCGCTCCATGAGGTAGCAGTTGCGCAACCCCAGCTTCGCGGGCGGCGCGCCAAGCGGCCGAGGAACCAGGGTGCCCGCTTCGTGCAAAGCACGGTGTAGCGCGAGCTCCACACTGCGGTCGATTTCGGCTACGTCCTCTTCGCCCACCGCGGTGCGCTCCGGGAAGTCGCGCCTAAGGATCAGTCCGTGTCGCTCACCGGTCGCATCGACGGCGTCGAATGACCACGTCTCGCGGCTCGCGCCCCCGGTCAAGCGCTCCAGCCCGTGAACCTCGACGGGTCCGGGAAACTCCTCGGCAAGCGCTACCGCAAGCGCGTCGGCGAGATCTCCGGTAGACGGCATCTGCGACACGGACGTATGCAATCACGCAGGCAACGCAGGTTGCACTCTGAACGTGATGAGTGCCCTGCACATTGAACATTTGCGTTCCGATCGAGGTACATCACAGCCGCTCACCGGGCCCGGCCAACGGCCAGGCCCCGTTTCGCGTGCTCAGGTGCGCGCGCTCGAACCCGGGGATTTACAGCCAGCCACGAACGAATTGGGAAGCGCCGCCGCTATGCAAGCTGAGTACCGCAACGACGGCAAGGCGAGAGAGCCGAGCGACCTGCTTCTCGCCGCGAGCGCGACCAGGAAAGGCCGCCGGTGCCGTGGCGCCGGAGACTGCGTTCGATCCCGACGACACCGCCGAGCACTTCCGGCGGCCTCGAGCAATGGGTCGGTAGTAGCTGCGGCTGCTTTCTGCGGTCTAGGCCGGATGCGCCTCGCCCCACTCACGCGGATCATCCAAAGGAGATGATGACCGCAACCGCACACTCCGTCGATGGAGCGCTTCGACACGAGATCGACGTCAACGGCCGCCACATCATCATTACCGACGAGCCCCAGCGGCTCGGCGGGACCGATGAGGGACCGACCCCTCACGAGCTGCTCGCAGCGATGCTCGCAGCGTGCGCCTCGACGATGATCGCGTTGTACGCGCAGAGGCGCGACTGGGACCTCGGCGATCTCCGTGTCGACGTCGAATACGACCCGGACGCAACACCGAGGCGCGCGAGCATCAAAGTTCACCTCCCCAAAGGATTGACGGCGGACCAGCTCCGACGGCTCCGCCGGGTTGTCGACACCTGCCCGGCGAAGCGCGCCCTCGAAACCGGGTTCAGGTTCGACGAGCAGTTCGTGATCGAGCGCGCCGCAGCGCACGCCTAACACGGGCACCGTGCCCTCCGGACCAGCGTTTGAACGGTCACGGAAACCCACGCAAGGTGCTTCCGAGGTCACGAGCGGCCCTCCGAATACCGAGGCCCGGATTCGGCGCCTCTGAATCGAGGAAGGCCGCGGACGGCGCCGGGGTTGACGCAGTTCCCGAGCGCATCGCCTGGGCGACGTTCGAGGACGTTAAGCGCGTTCGATCCGGCGCATGTCCGTGGCTACCCCACGTCATTAGCGCAGCGGGTTCGCATGCCGGTCCACGCACGCGCGACCTCTAATAGCGACCGCTACCGCCTCGTTTCTATGTGGTCGAAGCCGGAGCCGTCGAACGCGGCATCGATTGATCCTCGACCTCATCGAGGTGGATGCGGACGCTCGCCCAGATCAGCAGCCTCCGGCGCTTGACCACGACCACCCGGGGTCCCAAGCGCAGCCCGCAGCGCTGCCGCATTGTTCACTCGGCGATCTTGTGGCGGCCGTCGCGATGCTGCCGCCCCACCGCCGCTCGTATTGACTGAGTTGCGCGGCCCCGGATGCTGCTCTCGTAGTGTGAGCGCTCCGTGCGTGGCCGGAGATCATTGACGGCGCTTACTCGCCGTTCCGTAGTTTCAGCCGATGTCCGGACGGCCCGGCTGGGCAATCCTGCCCGGATATGACCGAGCATCCGATCACGCGGCGCGGGCTGATCGGTGGGGCGACCGCAGCGGGCCTGGGGACGGTCCTCGCGGCGGGCGCGGAGGGGAGAGCCGGTCGTGGCACGGGCAGCGCTGATGTCGCGGTCGTCGGTGCGGGACTGGCGGGGCTCACCGCGGCGCGAGTCCTCACGCGCGCGGGGCGCTCGGTGGTCGTGTTGGAAGCCGATGATCGCGTTGGGGGCCGGACCGAGAATCACCCGATCGGCGCAGGCAAGATCAGCGAGCTGATGGGCGAGTACGTGGGGCCGACGCAAGACCATGTCATCGGCCTGGGACGCAGGCTCGGAATCGGCACGTTCAAGACCTACAACAAGGGTCAGAACGTGCTCTTCCTGAACGGTCAGCGCACCACGTATCCCGCGTCGGTCGGGATTCCCACCGCACAGCCGCTGTTCGACGAGACCGTCGCCGTGCTCGGCGCGATCGACAAGCTCGTGTCCGAGGTTCCCGTTGCGGCTCCGTGGCGGGCGGCTCAGGCAGCCGACTGGGATCGGCAGACACTCGACACCTGGATGCAGGCGAACATCTCCTCCACCGACGTCTACAAACTGTTCCGGGCGGCGATCAACGCGATCTGGGGAGCCGAGCCGCGCGACCTCTCGCTCCTGTACGCACTGTGGTACGCGCGGGTCGCCGGCAACGAGCGCACCGCGGGCAGCTTCGTGCGGCTCATCAGCACCGGCGGCGGGGCGCAGGAGCGGCGCTTCATCGGGGGATCGCAGCTGCTGTCGATCCGGATGGCGGCCGAACTCGGCAAGCGGGTCGTGGTCGGCTCGCCGGTCCGGGCGATCTCGCAGGACCGCCATGGCGTGACCGTCGAGTCCGATCGCCTTACCGTCCGCGCCCAGCGCGCGATCGTCGCGATCCTGCCGTCGCTGACCGGAGCGATCAAGTTCAGTCCGCCCCTTCCGGGCCTGCGCGCCCAACTGATCCAGCGGATGCCGCATGGGACCCTGGCGAAGGCCGAGGTCATCTACGACCGTCCGTTCTGGCGCGACGCCGGCCTGAGCGGCCAGGCCGTCTCAGACGTCGGGCCCGCGCGGACGACGTTCGACAACTCACCACCTGACGGACAACCCGGGATCGTGTTCGGCTTCATCGGCGGCCACGACGCGCGACAGTGGATGCAGCGATCTCCGAGCGCGCGACGAGCGGCCGTGATCGAGAACCTCGTGACCTATTTCGGCGAGCGCGCGCGGCATCCGAGGTCCTACATCGAGGACAACTCGGCCGCCGACGAGCCGTGGATCCGTGGTTGTCCGACCGTGACGCTGCCGCCAGGCGTCCTCTCGGACTTCGGACCCGAGATCCGCAAGCCCTTCCGGCGGGTGCACTGGGCAGGCAGCGAGACCTCGACGTTCTGGGCCGGCTACATGGACGGCGCGGTGCGCTCCGGCGAACGGGTCGCTGCCGAGACCCTCGCCGCCTGAACAGTCACGTCGGCACCCGTCGACGAGCATTCCAGGGGTGTCGTTGATGGACAGGAACCGATCACATCGTTCGTGAGCAGGTCGATGCCCGGGCACCCGTCCAGCCGAAGCGACTCCTGTCCCGCCGTACCGCGAAACGAGCCGGCTTAGCGTGCCAGGAGAGCGCCTCGCCTAATCCAGGCGTATTACTCGAATCCGCGCTGAACACGGTTCAACAGCGAGACAGCGCGCGGAACTCCAATACCAGACCCCCCCACAGGACGTACTACCGTTCGGGAGGTGGCAGGCGAGGTCACAGCCGTCCGGATGGAGCCGGAATTGCGCGCCGCGCTCGACTCGGCGGCAGCTGCCCGTGGATTGTCTCGCAGCGCCCTGATCCGCCAGTCGCTGTTAGCGGTCATCGATTTGGACCTCCTAGCGCTAGGGCGCCAGCAGCGCACGGCGCGCGAGATTCGGGCGCATTTGCAGCGCGACCTCGCCGCTAGGCGCAATCTCGATGCGCGGGGCAGGTTCGCCTTTCGCGCGCGGGAAAACGAGAGCGCCCCGCGCACGGCGCGGGACTAGCAGCGTGATCGCTGTGCTGGCGGTGGTGGCGATCATGGTCGTGGTCGTGATCGTCGGTTGGTGATCGTGGCGCCTGACCAGCATCGAGGCGAAGCTCAGAGCCGTGGCCATTAGCCCCTCGGCCTCGAACGGGCTATCTGCGGAGCACATCCACCCAGATCATTTCGCACTGCGCGGGTATCGCGCTGTAGTTCTCACGACGCCAGGCTGCGCGAGTTAGCGGATGGCGCTTGGGCTGGACAGGCCGACGATGTAGGTCGTGATGAGCACCAGAACGAGGAAGATCATCAGCGCCATCATTGGCATGGTTCTGATCGCGTTCGTGGTGTCGCTTACCGACAGCACCCGGACCGGCGGCGACAAGTGGTGGCTGATGATCCCGGCGGGGATCGTGATCGCCGCTGCTGACATGTGGGCCGTGTGGCGGATCGACCGGATGGCTAAGCGTTAGTTGACCAGGAACAGCGTCCCGCGCGACGGCGGCGGCCGTCGCTTGTATGCGGCCGCCAAGTGCACCTTCGAGAACTCAGCGCGGTCCGCCAGCGCTCCTGGTCCTCACGCTTCCCCTCGGCGACGCCGTACACGAAATGAAGCCAGGGGGCGGTCCCGACCCGCAGCAGCGAGAGCAGGTACATGCCGACGATCAGGATCGCGGTTCCCGCGATCGGGAACGCCTTGTAGCGCCCGATGCGAGTGATCACCTGGCCGGAGGAGATCGTGGCGACGAGCAGCCAGGCGATCAGCGGCAGCATCGGCAGCCCCGAGGCAGTCGGGCTGGCGCCGTAGACGATTTGGAGGAACAGGGAGATGAAGATGATCGCGCCGAACATCACCATCCCGCTCGCGAAGCCGATTGCGTTCGCGACGCTGAACACGCTCGAGCGGAACAACCTGAGTTGGCAGGTCGAGCGCGCTCGGGAGCTGTTGCGCTGGCTCAAGACTTAAGCGTCAGCGCAGCAACTCGTCGAGCTCGACGGCTACGAGGTCGACGCCGGCCGGTCGGATCGACGGTCAGCGCCTGACGATGGTGAAGTTCGTGGTGCGGGGCCGAGAGCGCGTGCCGGAAGCGTCCGTGGCGCTGACCGTGAGTCGGTAGCTGCCGACGGTCAGCTTCGTGGTCTGCGAGACGCGCCCCTCGAACGCAACGGTATTGCGCCCGGCATGGGCCTCGAAGCTGAGCGTTCCGATCGTGGTGAACCGCGTGCACCGCCGGCCGCTGTGATGCGCGTGCGTTCTGGCCACGCATCGCCGCTTCACCTTGCGTCCGGGGAGGGCCTTCGCAAAGACCAGCTTCACCCTCGCCGGTTTGGAGAGCATGAACGAGATCGTCGTCCCGACCCGTGCACGCCCGCGGGTGATCCGGACGGGCTTGGAGCCGAGTCGGAAACGCGATGGGCTGACCCTCAGCGTCGAGATCCGCGCCGGTACATCTCTGATTCTGATCTGGATCGTCGCGAGCTTCGAATCGGACGTGCCGTCGTTGCCCACGAACGTGAACTGATCGACGCCGGAGAAGCCGCGAGCCGGCGTGTAGCTGATCGATCCTGAGCTGATGCTGCTGAGAGTGCCGTGCGCTGGCGAGGTGACGATCGACAGCGTCACCGGGTCGTTCTCTGGGGCCGGATCGACGCAGTGCAACGGGATCGCGACCGTCGCGTTGGGCTCGGTCCTCACCGTCTTGCTCTGGCAGGTCGGCGAAGGGTTGCGGGTCCAGTCGGGGTTACCGTCGAAACGCCCGGCGACGTTGGGAACCAGAGCGGTCGGAGTCCCGGTTCCGTCCGAGCTCGTCACCATCAGGTCGCCGTTGCCGAAGACCCCTTGCACGTACGCAATTTCGGTGCCATCCGGCGACCAGGCGCAGTTGTAGTCGCCCTGCCCGCTGTTCGCTATCTGCATGATGTTCGCACCCGTGATCGTCGACCTCTGCACGGTCGCCATCGTGGTGCCGAATGCCCCGCGCGTGAAGCACAGGTTCTGGCCGTCAGGCGAGAGCGCCGGCTGGTAGTCGTCGGTCGACCCGGTAACGATCGGAGTCGCGCTGCCGCTGTCGTCCGCGGCCTTCGCGTAGATGTCGTCGTCAACCGGCGAGCCACCCGGGTTCACGACCAAGCTGTAGTAGAGCGTCTTTGAGTCCGGCGACCACACCGGCTTGCCAGCGTCACCCGTTCCCGAGGGCTGAGTCAAGACCGTCGTGAACATCGGATCGGTGACCCGCTCAGCAACTATCTCCGCGGGCAGCGGAGAGCCGATCACCTTGCTCTGGTAGGCGACGCGCGTGCCATCAGGCGACCAGGACGGGCGGTCCTCCGCGATTCCAGGCGATTGAGTGATATTCCGCGGGTTGGTGGACGAGATCGGCTGCGTGAGATCGAGGATGTAGATGTCGTAATCCGGAGGGACACCCGCTGAGTAGACGAGCTTGGTGCGATCCGGAGACCAGCTCGCATGACGATGCTGCACCGCGGCGTTCGCGGTCACCCGAACAGGTGTCGCTCCCGCCCGAGCGGCGACCCACAACTGAGCATGAGCGTCGCCAAACACGGTCAGGCCATCATCCCGCCCGCTCGTGAATACGATCTTCCCATTCGGGCCCGGCAGCACCGCCCGAGCCGGCGCCACGCCCGCCAACATCGCCACCGCGGCACAGACCGTCACCAGCGCGCAACGACCCGAACCCAAACGCCTCTCACGCATCGAACTCGACGGTCTGAACACCTGCCGCGCCGCCCTCCTCCTTCTTCGGTGACCCAAGCGCGCTGAAACAACAGTAACTATGACCGGCACAGCGATCAACCCCAACCCCGGGAGACTAAGAAGGCACGCAAAGAAGATCGGGACGTCACGAACCCGACTCAAAGTAGGCCGCTTCGGGACCGGCGGCTTGACTAGCGACACTCCGAATCCATCTGCTCACCGATCGGACTGACGGCGAGCCCATCTCGCGCACATCATGCGGTAGCGCGTCGCGCTGGACAACTCCTTACGCGCTCCGGACAGAACTGGACCGAGCGACTCCTTTGGACGAAGGGGTCGCGGCGATCCGGGCCATGGGGGAACGACGGCGCACGATCGCCTTCGCCGACGAGCAGCCGTCATGCGCCGGCGCGCGGGACGGCTGCTTTGCCGCTGACCGGTCACCTCCCGCGCCCGACCGAGGCGGCTCCTATCGGACGTGGCTGGCTTGTAATCTCTGGGTTCAAGCGCGGGCACCTGAGCACGCGACCACGGCTTGGCCGTTGGCCGGCCCGGTGAGCGCCTCGGTTGTCAGCTGAGGCCGGGAGACTCCCTGGTCGACGGGGCGATATAGGCCACCGGGAGGAGCCTCCCAGGTATGAGTCTGGCTTTCGCGCTCATGGCAGCAATCAAAGGTTCCACAGGCTCCTGCGCCACGCTGTCGCACGGGCTCTAACTACCGCACCAAGCCTCGTCGGCGTCAGCCCGGCGGCAGAAGGATTTTCATCCCTCATGGGTGGCGGCGCAAGCGCCGCCCGGCACGCTGTCGGATAAACCAGAGTCCTTGTGCTCACCTCCAAGCGCGCAGACCGCCGAACGCACCGGAGGCCATCTCCCGCCATGCGCAGGCTCTTCGTAACCGATTCGACTCGGCGCTGGGGCAGGTGACTGGAGTCAGGCACAAACAAGTTTCCGGTGCGCCCGATCTAGCCGACAGCCACGGACATAAGGAGCGACGCGGGCACCCGCGTCGCTGCGCACTTGCGCCGGCAGGAAGGCAGGTCCCAGGGCCGGGCGGGGAGCGCGGCCCTCATCGCCACGAGCAGGAGCGCGGACGCGGTCGCACGGTTGCTTCGGGCCAGCGTTGCGCAAGCTCAGGTCCGCGCTGTGTTTCGGACTGGGTCTCCGAAGCCACGGAAGGGCCACGAAGGAATCGAAGCGGCCCTCCGAATACTGAGGCCCGGATTCGGCGCCTCTGACTCGCGGACGGCCGCGGACGGCGCCGGGGTTTGACGCAGTTCCGCTGCATCGGCTGGGCGACGTTCGAGGGCATCAAGCGCGTTCGACCCGGCGCATGTCCGTGGCTACCCCACGTCGATTAGCGCAGTCCGCATGCAGGTCCAGCGCATGCGCGACCCCGACTAAAGGGCCGCTACCGCCTCTCACATGGGGTCAACGGACTGCCGAGGCGTGCCGGCTGGGAGCGGCGCGAAATTGGCGCGGTACATCAAGGCTCTTACTGCCCGCGCAAGGCGGGCAAGTCGGCGTCACGCCCGCGATGTTCGTGGCGGACGTAGAGCTGGGCTCTAGCCGATCACTCGGTCTGCAGGCGACTGGCCGTGGCGCTGCCGCATCAAGCCTTTAGCGGTCACGACGACAGCACTGCCGCTCTGCTCGGTGATGATGAGTGCGGTTGGCAGGAGGCGGGAGCGTCGGTTCGGTGTGGACGCGCCGTCCCGGAATGAAGCTGCGACTGCGTGGTTGCGGCGCCAGCAGGACTTGCTGGAGGCTCGATATCCGGGTTACGATCGGCTCCTCCGACCGGAAGGACAACGATGGACATCTCCGACACGACCCGACGTGCATATGAGCTGATCAATGCGGGAGACATCGACGGGTTCGGCGACCTCATGGCCGACGACTTCGTCGAGCACGAGGAGACGCCTGGCCTAGCTCCGACGAAGGACGGGGTCCTGGAGTTCTTTCGGATGTACCGGACGGCGTTCCCCGACCTGCGGATGGACCCCGAAGAGGTTCTCGTCAGCGGGGATAAGACCGTCACGCGGGCCAGGGCCACCGGGACTCACCAGGGTGAGTTGATGGGCATGCCGCCGACCGGCAAGAGAGTCGATGTGAAGCTCATCGACATCATGCAGTTCAACGCCGCCGGCATGATCCGCGAGCACTGGGGGCTCGTCGACGTGTTGTCGATGATGCAGCAGCTCGGCGCGATTCCAGAAGGTCCACCGGCGTAGAGTCAGTGAAGCACCGCCCACAGCTACTCGTCGACGACGGCGAGCTCGCCGCCCGGCGACTCGCGCGCGATCATCGTCATCGCGCCGGGTGGATGACCTGTCGAGCGGCTCGGCCGCTCAGTCTCGCGACGAACACGGCGCTCGCCCCCGAGTGACCGCGTACCGGGCAGCGGACACTTCGTGTGCGACGCTGAGCCGGATCTCGTCGCTGAGCGGATGCTCGATTTCGTGCGCGAGCCGGCGGCGGTTGCGGCCATTGTTCCTACGATGATCGGAGTTTCGCGATGACTGAGATCACTGGCGGCGAGCTGCTCGCTCGCGCGCTGCAGGCTGAGGGGATCGAGTTTCTGTTCGGCCTTCCGTCCCCCGAGATCGATCCGCTGCTGGCCGCGTTGGAGCAGCACGGGATCCGGCTTGTGCCGATCCGCCACGAGGCGGCCGGCGCGCATATGGCCGAGGGCTTGTACAAGACGACGGGCAGGGTCGCGGCGGTGCTCGGCAATCCCGGCCCCGGCTCGGCGAACCTCCTCCCGGGCGTTGTGACAGCCTTGCACGAGGGCGTGCCGCTGCTGGCGATTACCTCCCAGCATCGCCTTGGCCTCGTCTACCCGTCGTCGCCCGCGACGTTCCAGGGGCAGGATCAGGTCGACCTGTTCCGCCCGGCGGTGAAATGGGGTGGACCGATCCTCCAACGCCAGCGCATTCCCGAGGTCGTCCGGCTCGCGTTTCGCGAGATGTGGAACGGCCGCCCGGGACCGGTGCACATCGACCTGCCGGCCCCGTTTCTGTATGAGACCGGCGAGGACGACAGCCCGCCGATTCGCCTCCCGGCGAGCTACCGGGCGCACGGCCCGCGCGCGTGCGAGGAGCAGCTCGCGGAGGCTGCCGGGCTGCTGGCATCGGCCGAGCGCCCGCTGGTCGTCGCCGGCAGCGGTGTCGACCGCAGCGCCGCGAACGAAGCCCTGATCGAGCTGGTCGAGATCCTCGGCTGCCCCGTGATCACGACGATGGCCGGTCGCTCGGCCGTTCCGGGCGATCATCCCAACTACCTGTTCGGCTTCGGACCCGCCGGCGATCTCGCCCGCGCCGAGGCTGACGTGATCCTCGTCGCCGGGTCGCGGCTCGGGAACCTCGATGTCCCCTATGACAAGTACTGGGGCGACCCCGCCGGACAGCAGCTGATCCAGATCGACATCGACCCGCGGCACCTCGGCGTGACGCGGCCGCTCGCGCTCGGCATCGTCGGCGAGCTGCGCCACGCGCTGCAGCATCTGAACGCCCGTCTGCTAGCGAGCTCGCTCGGGCCGCGCGACGGCGGCGATCTCGAGCGCTACCGAGCGCTCGACATCGAGGTCCGGATGGCGCAGGCGGCGCCGATCCTCGAGTGGCAGGGCCCGGGCATCCACCCCGCGCACGCGATCGGCGCGGTCGGAGCCGTGTTCGGTCCCGACGCCGTCTACACCGTCGATGGTGGCAACACGTCACTGTGGGCTTACTCCGTGCTGCCGCCGACGCGCCCGCGCTCCTACCACAGCATCCTCGAGCTCGGGATGCTCGGCACCGGCATCCCGTCGGCGGTCGGCGCCAAGCTCGGCGCCCCGGATCGTGAGGTCGTGTGCGTGACCGGCGACGGCGCGGCGGGCTTCAACATCATGGAGATGCAGACCGCTGCCCGCGAAGGCGTGGCCATCACAACCGTGGTCCTCGCCGAGGGCACCTGGACGATGGAAGAGCCCAACGAGCTCGCCATCTACGGCCGCACGTTCGGCACCAGGCAGGGCGAGATCCGCTGGGACATCGTCGCCCAAGGCCTCGGCTGCCATGCCGAGTACGTGGAGCGCATCGAGGACCTCGAACCCGCGCTGCGCCGCGCCCAGACCACCGACGGCCCGAGCCTCGTCTGCGTCCGCTCCGACCACGACGCGAACCTGGCCATCCCACCAGAGATGATGGCTCGCTTCTTCGAGGTCTACTCCGGCCCCGTCGAGCAGACCGCGGGCGTCCCAGCAGGCTGACACCCGAGGCCCTCCGCGCCGCGACACCAAGCGCGAAGCGATCCACGTCGACCCGAACCGGAGCGACCCCGACCCGGCGATCACCGAATCGAAGTCGGCGGGCGTCCAGACCTCCTCCGATCTCCTCGCAGTACCTCGCGCGGACGGCTCCGCGTACCTGCTTCGCGCGGAAAGGGAACTCTCAGGACCTCGCAATTGCGCTGCGTCAAAGTGCCCGATTGGAACGTTGGCGGCATTCCTGAGATGCGCCGGCGAGGCTTCTTGTTGGTGAGGCGATTGCAGAAGTTGCCCTTGACGAGTTCAGCCGGCCACGACATCGCTCCGTCCTTCGTATCCAATCGTTCCGTCTGGTGGAAGGGACGAAGCGTGATGGGCGATGCCGGCGCGTCGAGCTGTCGATGTGTTGGAGTGTTCGTGATCGGCATCGCGGCGTTCATAAACGTGCTCGTGGGGGCGTTCTCGATGATGTTGGGCGATCTCTGCGCGGTGGCAGCGAGGGCAACTCTCGCCTGACGAGAACTCCGATGTCGTTACCGCTTGACGGTCGCGCAATATTTTCGCCACGCTGGAGAGCGGGGTAGGCACCCGCAGCACCAGTTAGACCGCCTCGTGCAGGTCGCCCGACCAAGAGCGTTGCCCCCATAGCAACTACCACTCCGAAACGGAGGCTCTTGTTCGATGACAGGACCGAGGCTGCATATCAGTCGTGGCGACGACGGGCATTCAACCGAGCCGCAACCGCGGCGGCCGTCCAGCATGCGAGGCCATACGACCTACGCCACAGCTTCGCATCGCTGCTCTTGCACGAGGGCCGCAGCGTGATCTACGTCGCCCGGCAACTGGGGCACGGCGCGCAACTCACGCTCGGCACCTACGGACACGTGATCGACGAGTTGGATGAGGCCCCACGACAGGACGCCGAGGCCGCGATCTTGGCCGCCCGTGAAAGCTCGGCTGCCCATCAGCTGCCCACGACGAGCGAGTGACGCGCCGTGATGCGCGATCGTCTCTCTGTCAAAGCCGCCGTTTTCCAGGGACTTTCGCCCATGGAGCCAGCCGGAATCGAACCGGCGACCTCCTGCTTGCAAAGCAGGCGCTCTCCCAACTGAGCTATGGCCCCGTCCGCGTCGAGTTTAACCGGCGGGGTTCGGGCTAGCCGTCGAAGTCGAAGTCGCGCGGGGGGCGCTGCTCGAACCAGAGCCGGTCGTGGTCCGGGGTGTCCTGGAGGAATTCGGGGGTCTCCTCGAGCACATCGGGATCCTTGCCGAGCTCGCCCTCGACGTCGTACTCGGCCGTTTCCTCGCTGATTTGGGACTCGCTCGATCGTGGCGGGTTCGAGGGCGGAGTTGGCGGCGCCTCGGCCGGCGGAGGTGGCGGTGCGGCTTGCTCGGGGACCTCGGGCGGGGCCGCGTGGGGCGCCGGCGGGGCCGCTGGAGGCGGCGGGGGCGGACCATCGTCCTCACTGTCGAACGGGCCCGGGCCGGCGGTGTGCTCACGCGTGGCGAATTCGTCCGAGAAATCCGGCTCGTCCAGCTGCGGGGCGGGCGGCGCCGGCTCGGGCCCCCCCGGCGCGCGACCAATGGGCGGGGCCTCTGGGGGCTCGTGAGCGAACAGATCATTGTCGTTCTCGAAGGACTCGTCCCAGCCCGGGTCGTCGCCGTTCTCGTACTCGACCTGCTCCCCGGCGGCCGGAAGGTCCTGCTCCTCCTCGCCGCCGGCGAGATCATCCGGACTGCGCCGAACCGGACCGAGGGCCTCGCGCTCGGCCTGCTCGATCTCCGCCGGGTCCGCGCCGTGGCGCCGTTTGAGGTCCAGATGCTCGCGAATCGCGTCGTCGAGGATTCCCATGGCTACAAAGGCTACTCGGGACCGACCACGTTCGCGGCTTCCGGGGTCGCACGCAAGGTTTGATTCTTTCCTGCTCGCTTGGCCCGGTAAAGCGCCGCGTCTGCGTCGGCGATCAGCGAATCCTTGTGCCCATCAGCAGATGCGGCGACACCGAGGCTCGCGGTCACGCGCAGCTGCCCGTGCCCATCGAGACGGTGGACGCGAAGGGCCGCGACCTCAGCCCGGATGCGCTCGGCGATTGCAAAGGATCCCTCCATGTCAGTGTGCGGGAGGATCAGGGCCATCTCCTCGCCACCGTATCGAGCCGGGACGTCGACTTCACGGGAGCTGTCGCGGAGCACTCGGGCGACCTGCTTGAGCACGACGTCGCCCTGCTGGTGCCCGTAGGTGTCGTTGATCGACTTGAAATTGTCGATATCCAGCATGATCAGCCCGAGCTGGTAGCGGTAGCGGCGGACCTGCTCCACCTCCTGCGTCAGGAGCTCCTGGAAGCGGCCGTGGTTGGTCAGGCCGGTCAGCTCGTCGGTCACCGCCTGGCGCTGCACCTGGTGGTGAAGCTGCACGTTCTCGAGCGCGAGCACCGCCTGCGAGGCGAGCGATCGGAGCACGTCGCGCTCGTCCTCGTTGAACGGGCGGCCCGACCGCCCCACCGTGATGACCCCGTGGGTGAGGTCGGTTCCGTCGAGATGGCCGAGCATGACCGACGCGACGCTCAGCCCAGCGCCGTTGTACTCGCCGAGATCTCCCCTTTTCAGCGCCGCGCGCTCGGCGTCGAGGATCTGGTCCTCGAGTCCCCCGAAGGTCCCGATCCGGGCGGCCTCCGAAAGCGGCTCTTCCGGTTGGGCACGCGCGGTCAGGCGGCCGAAATCGGCGTGGACTGCGTCGGCAGCCGTCTTCAGCGCGAGCTCGAGCAGCGCCGGACGATCGAGGTTGGAGGCGAATGTCTCGCCGATGCGCCGGATCGATTCGCTCAGCCGGGCGCGTTCCTGGGCGAGCTCGTCGATCCGGCGGGCCAGCTGGCTCGACATCCGATTGAACTCCTCCCCCAGGGCGGCGAATTCGTCGTGCCCTTCGGTCGGGACGGGCGAGGAGAAGTCGCCGGTCGCGAGGCGCCGGGCGGCATGAAGAAAGCGGCTCAGCTGTCCCTGCAGCGCCCGCGACGCAAGCACCGAGAACGAGAAGGCGAGCAGCAGGAACCCGGCGATGAAGGCGATCGCGAGGACGCGGCTCGTGCTGACCGATGACGAGGTCGCGGACAGGCTCGAGAGGACACTGACCTCCACCGGGGCGGAGCCGAAACCCCGGAAGGACTGGGTCAAGGCGCGGTAATCGCTGCCAGCGACGGTGACCGCCCCGCGCTGTGGAAGCCGAGCGACGCCGGCGGCCACGGGGATGGCGCTCAGCGTCCGCGACCCCTGGCGGACGACCACGCCGACACCCTTGGCGCTCAGCTCGCGGACGAACGACGGGGCTGTGAGCTCGGATGCGGTGATCGTCAGCGACCGGGACCCACCCTGCGGCATCACGACCGCGACACCCGGGGCGATCCCGGTGGGAGACCCAACCGCCACCAGCTCGCGGGGGCCGTCGGTCACCGTCACTCGGGCGATGCCCGACTGCGATGCCAGCTCTGCGACGCGCGTGCGCAGCGCGGCGCCATGAAGCGTCCCGATCGCCTTCGCGATCGTCTCCGCATCGAGCCGTCCGGCCGCCGCCTCGCCCGTGTAGATGCTCGCCGCCGCGGTCGCCAGCCCGTTCGCGCGAGCGTCCGCCTTGCCCTCTTGGCTCTGGTCGATCAGCCGGAACACGAGGAAGCCGACGGCCAGCATCGGCACGATCACGATGACGACGAAGAAGCTGGTGAGGCGCGTACGAAAGCTCATGCGATGCCCGGCCCGTGGTGAGCGTATCGGCCGATTCACGCAAATCCGCCAGTCCGGGTGCAAACGGGGTGACGCTTCTCGGCCCGGCGCGGACTCCGACCGGGGCTAAACTGTGGCTCCACCGCGCGGTAATCGCCGCCGCACGGGGCTATAGCTCAGTTGGGAGAGCGCCTGGATCGCACCCAGGAGGTCGCCGGTTCGAGTCCGGCTAGCTCCACTTCAGGGAAGGCCTGCAAAACAGGCCTTGGGGTGCATTTGGGGTGCAGCAGCTTTGCTTCCGCCTGATTCAGCTGCAGGTTGCGGGGCCGATCCCCGACCTCCACGCGCCCAGACGGCGCGATCATGGCAGGAGTCGGCGCCGCGGCCGGCGGTCGCTACTCGACGCGCTCGAGCGCCATGAAAGTGCGCTCGTCGACCTCGACGCTCGCCTGGCGCCCGAGCGCTGAGACCGCTTCGATCAGCTGGTGCGCGTGGTCATACGCGCACACGCGCGGAGCGGCGACCGGGTCTAGCTGCTGGTCGCGATCTTCGACGTGCTCGACCGACGCCTGATGCCCAACCGGGCCGAGGGCCAGGTGCGTGACGTGCGCCGGCACGTCCGCGTGCCCGACGTAGGTCGAGATCAACTCGAACGCAAGCCCGTGCTGGGGCAGCACCGTGGCGATCGTTAGCACCAGGCCGCCGGCGGCCGCCGCGTAGGTGCTGTGCGCCTCGACGAGGTGGCCACCGAGCCGGACGTCGAGCGGCAGCTCTCCACTCATATTCGGCACGGGGTGACCGTAGCGCGCGTCGCGGCGTGTAGCGCTGAATCGGCGGTCGCCCCTGGTCGTGCTTGTGGCGAACAGGAGGTGCGAGGCCACGTGCGGCCCGAGACTCGCTTCCGCTCTCGCACGGGCATCAGACCCAAGACGTCGTGGCCGGGTCGTCCGGCGGCCGCAGCCCGGTGGGACGATCTCGCCGCTAACGACGTGGCTGTGATGCGTCGCCGACGACAGCGATGACAACGGTGTCGCGCTGCTACTCGCGTGCTCAGGTGCGTAGCTGCGGCGGGCGTAGGCCCACACTTCGAACCCTTCAAGCGATGGCACTACAGGGGCGAATGATTCGAGTCCGCTCGATGACGGGTGCACGACTACCAGCGGGTGCCGGTGCCCGACCGCCGAACCGCGGGCCGCAGGCCGTCATGTGAGCTCACCCAGTCGTGCACTGGGTCAGGTTCGGCTGGGTTGCGGTTCGTTACTCATTTCGACTCCTCGTCATGTCGGTGGTCAGGGGTGCCTCTATCAACGGCTCGGGCTCGGGGCGGCCCGAACCAGGTGGTGAGCGCGTCAGCGAGCCCCAGGTCCGTGCCGTCTCCCACCCAGGCGACATATCCGTCAGGCCGAATCAGCACGGCGGTGGGAGTGGTGACCTCGCCGATCACTGGAAGCTCCCACACACCAGCGTAGTCGGCGTCGACCAGCTGGACTCGGTCGGCCCATGACGCAATGTCGAGGCCGCCGGGATCGCCGAGGTTGAGCAGCAGCGCCCGCGCATCGTGCAGCAGCTCGAAAAGCCGAAGCGGGCCGTCGGCGGTGACCAGGTCGAGATCGGGCATGCGGCGTCCGAGCAGCGGGTGGCCGTCGCCGAGGTCGTAGTGAATGTCCAGCCCGGAGTGGAGGCCGGCGAGCCGTTTGCGAGGCTCATCCATGCTGGCCAGCTCAGACACCTGCTCGACCAGGGCCTGCATTCGATCGTCGCGGCGCTGGAGCGTGCCCTGCGCCATCGTGTACTTGAGGACGCGGGCAGCGACCGGGTGGCGCTCGGCGTGATAGGTGTCAAGCAGGCTCTCCGGGGAGATCCCGCGTACCACGTGCGCCAGCTTCCATCCCAGGTTCACGGCATCCTGCACGCCCAGGCTGAGGCCCTGCCCACCCGCCGGGTAATGCACGTGCGCCGCGTCGCCGGCCAGCAGCACCCGTCCCGCGCGGTAGGCCGCGGCCTGCCGAGTCATGTCGGTGAACCTGGCGACCGATGTGGGGTTATGCATCCCGTAGTCGGTGCCGTAGACGGAGATGAGCGCGTCTCTGAGCTCGCGCAGACTGGGCTCGGTCGTGTGCCCGACGTGCTCCTCGGTCACCATGACCCGTACAGGCCCCGCGTCCGAGTAGACGACCTCGCCGTCGCGGATCTCATACTCCAACCTGCCGAGGGCGTGGGTGCCCTTCTCATCGTGGCGGATGCCCAACTCCGGCTCCTCGGTCATCTCGACCTCGGCGATCAGGTTGCTCCTCGTCGCATCCCACCCCGGGAACTCGATACCGGCCGCTTTACGGATCAGGCTCCGTCCACCGTCACACCCCACGAGATACCGCGACCGCAGCGACTCGCCACCCGACAGCCGGACATCAACCCCCGTGTCGTCCTGCGCGAAGCCCGTCACCTCAGACCCGTAACGGATGTGCACCGGCAGCTCGGCGACCCACTCGGCCATGATCCGCTCGATCTGGTTCTGCCAGATCCCAAGCGAATACGGATGGCGCGTCGGGAAGTCGCTCATGTCCAACACCGTCGTGCCGAACGTTGCAGCCTGAACCACCTGACCCTCCGCAATGAACCGGTCAGCGACCCCGCGCTGATCGAGCGCCTCGATCGTGCGCGAGTGAAAACCGCCGGCCCGCGAGCCGGCGAGGTCCTGTCTGGCACGCCGCTCGGCAACCGTAACGTTGACGCCCGCCAACCCCAACTCAGCCGCCAGCATCAGCCCTGCCGGGCCACCTCCGGCGATCACCACCGCATGCTCGGTCATCGCCACGCTCCGCTCGTGTCTGTCGACATCAACTTGCATTTCGCTTCTCTCATTTCCGTAGGTTCTGGCTCGTGGCCGGCGATGACGCAGCCCGACCCCGGCGCTGCCTGCCGGCGCGTCTCAAGCGGCGAGACGCGACGGCGAGGCAGAGCGGGGCGATCGGCTCTGGCCACGTCAGGCGGCTGGGCTGAGGCGGCCTTCGCGGTGGGCCTTCCGGACTTGGTTGCGACTGCGGCGGGACCGGAGTAGGGAGAGGATCGCGACGCCTACCCGGTGGACGCGCACCTCGCCGTTGCGGATTTCACCGCCGAGCCTGATCCGGCGCCCGTCGGGGGCGCTGGCTCCGGTCCAGTCCTTTACCCGGCCACGGCCGACGCGGCGCAGGTCGCGGTCGTCGATGATCGTCCCGTCGGGTACGAGGAGCTTGACGGTGGAGCGATCGATGTCGAGCGCGATATCGATCACGCCTGGCGCGATCTTCGGCAGCATCAGGTCGAGGACCACAAGGCTGCGGGAGGCGCGCACGTCGAAGCGGCGGGCGGTCGTCCAGTCGCCGAGGCGCTTTACGGACCGGTTATGCGCGCGGACGTGAACGGTTTCGGTATCGGTGGGTGTCATGGTGGTGCTCCTTTCGTCTTGTGAGGTGTTTGTTGGCTTAGCCGCGGCGGTATTTGGCGACGGCGAGGGGTAGCGAGACGGCGAGGATCGCGAGCGTCCAGATCAGGGCGCGGGTGATGTAGTACGAGCCGGGGTGGCCGAGCAGGGCGTGGGCGTGCGGGCCGAGCGTGAGCGCCCTGACGGAGTCGACCATGTAGGTCAATGGTTGGTGGTTGGCGAACACCTGCAGCCATCCGGGCATCGAGCTGACGGGCACGTAGGCGCTGGAGACGAAGGCGAGAGGGAACACGATCATTCCCATGCCTTGGGCGGCTTGGGCGTTGCCGGCGAACAGGCCCATCGTGATGAACAGCCATTCGAACGCGAACCCGAATACGATCACGAGTCCGAACGCGGCCAGACCGTCGATCGCTGAGCCGTGGAGGGTGAATCCGACTGCGAACGCAACGGCTGCGGTGAACGCGGTGCTCCAAGCGAGGAACACGGTGTCCGCCATCGCTCGGGCCGTGAGAACGGCAGCCCGTGGGATCGGGAGTGAGCGCAGGCGGTCGATGAATCCCTGCTCGAGATCTTCGGCCATCGCGGCGGCGGTCCCCATGCCGGTGAACAGGACTCCGGTGGCGATGAACCCGGGGACCAGGTAGTCGACGTAGGGCATTCCGGCGATGTGGATCGCGCCGCCGAACATGTATCGGTAGATCAGGAAGAACAGCGACATCTGGACGGTGGCGAGCACGATCAGTTGTGGTGTGCGCACGTAGCGCAGCATCGAGCGGCGCGCCACGGTTAGGGTGCTCTTGGCCAGCCCGGTCTCGCGGCGGGTGGCTGTCGCTGGGCTTTGGTCGAGTGGCGAGGCGATGGTTGTCATGAGACAGTCGTTCCTTTCTTGTCAGGCCGCGCGAGCGGCTGTCGCGTCGTGGTCGTCGTCTGTCGGCTGTCCGGTGAGGGTGAGGAACACCTCGTCGAGGTTGGGCTGTCGCATCGCGATGTCGTCGAGCTCGACTCCGGTTGCGTGGAGCGACTGCAGCGCAGTCATTAGCCGGGCGCCCGTGGAATCCACGCGTACGCTCACCCGTCGCGTGGCCTGGTCAATCTGCGCGACACCTTCGCCGAGCCGATCGAGCAGCTCGGCGATCCTCGCCACGTCCCGGTTCTCACGGACGTGCACCTCGATCACGTTGCCGCCGATCCGCTGCTTGAGCTCGGCCGGGGTGCCGGACGCGACGGCCCGACCGTGGTCGATGATCACGACCTGGCCGGCGAGATGGTCAGCCTCATCGAGGTACTGCGTGGTCAGCAGCACGTCGGTCCCCTGCTCGACCAGGGCGCGGATCGCGTCCCACAGCTCGATCCGGCTGCGCGGATCCAGGCCTGTGGTCGGCTCGTCGAGCAACAGCAGCCGCGGAGCGCCGACCAGGCTCGCACCGAGATCCAGCCTCCGGCGCATCCCGCCGGAATAGGTGCGAGCCAGCCGGTCGCCGGCCTCGACGAGACCGAGCTGCTCGAGCACGGCCGCGGCGCTCGCCTTCGACGCGCGCCGGCTCAGCCCGAACAGGCTCGCGACCATCTCGAGGTTCTCACGCCCGGTCATCGCCGGCTCGACGGCCGCGAACTGGCCCGCCAGACCGATCACGCGGCGGACCGCGGCCGGATCTTTGCGGGCGTCGTGGCCGGCGACAAGCAGCGTGCCCGCGTCGGCTCGCAGCAGCGTCGCGACCATCCGCACGAAGGTCGTCTTGCCGGCCCCGTTCGGGCCGAGCACCGCCGTCACCTGGCCGCACTGGGCGACCAAATCCAGCCCGTCCAGCGCCCTGGTCTTTCCGTATTGCTTGGTGAGGCCGTGGGCCTCGATCGTGGCAGTCATCTAGCTGTCCTCCGCTTCCTGGTGGTCGTCAGTGGGTGTGAACGTGGCTGCGATCTCATGCAGCCACTCCTCGGTCCAGGTCAGGCGTCCCTCGCGCAAGTCGGCGATCACGCCATCAAGCCAGGCGAGCTCGGCCCGCAGCAGCGCTTGGCGGTATTCCTCCTCGAGCAAGAACAGCCGCGGCAGGCCTGCCGGGCCATCGGTCAGCACCGACTCGGTCTCGGAGAGCTCGGCTGCGAGCTGCCCGGCCCGAAGCTCGAGTTCTGAGCGGGCTTCCTGCGGCTCGAGCCCGAACAGGATCGACACGGCCGCGATGAACTCGGGGAACTCGCCCTCGGTGCCGCGGAGCATCTCGCGCAACCACTGACGCGCGACCTCGCGGCCGACGACGGTGATCGCATACACGACCCGGTCCGGATAACCCTCGACGCGGGTCGTCTGCGACACCTCAACGAGCCCGTGCCGCTGCAGCCGCTCGATCGTCTGATACAGGCTCGCCCGAGCCCGCACATTGACCACACGATCCTTGCCCTGGGCCTCGAACAGCTTCTGCATCCGATACACGTGCATCGGCCCGCTCATCAGCTGCCACAGGACAGTCAGACCGAGAGCCGAACGGCGGGGAGTCTTGGGTTTGATCATGGTCGGCAACATACTAGAAAATATCTAACTAGTCAAAAGCTAACTAGTCTGCTCTCGCGATCCTTGCATCTGGACGCTGGGTGTTGGCGGTGATCCGAGAAGAAAGTCGCGAGCAGCGACTCGCGGCCTCTCAGGTCGGTGCCCGATCCGCAGCGCGGCGACCGGCCGCTCGTGTGGGCAGTCTCGAGCGCCGCGGCGTTCTCCATGGACGGAGAAGGAGTCGCCGCTGACGCCGACCGCTTCGCCCGGGACCGAGCATCTCGCGACCTCGTGATCTGCGCTTGGCTTCTCGCTGCCGTTCGGCGGCCAGAGCTCGCGCGATTTCTAGGTGGAGGAGTGATTGCATGCGCGCCACGGTCTCACCGCTCCCGTGCGGTCGCATCGGGTGCGTCGCCAGTCGGTCGCCGGTCACCTGACCACGATGTGCGTGGACCAGCCGCGAGTTGCACGCCCAACGAGGTGCGCAATGATTTCCAGTGATGGGCGGTTCTGAGCCGGATCAGCGGGTTGCGGGACTCGTCGGGCGTGAGCGGGTCTGCGCGGTGATCGATCGGCTGCTCGAAAGAGCGCAGAGGGGAGAGAGCGGCTCGCTTGTGCTGCGCGGGGACGCCGGGGTGGGAAAGACAGCGTTGCTGCGGTATGCCACGTCTCGCGCCGTCCGAATGACGGTGCTGTCGGTGACGGGTGTTGAAGCGGAGTCG